>JACIYI010000001.1 GCA_014360005.1 Candidatus Aminicenantota bacterium
CGCTGCTTTCAGGCGCGGAGAGGTGCTGGAGTGGTCGATCAGGGTCGCCTGCTAAGCGATTGTACCAGTGAAAGCTGGTACCGCGGGTTCGAATCCCGCCCTCTCCGCCATTTATTTACACGCGACTCCGCCTCTTAAAGAGAAAACCTCTCTACAATGGTTAGAAGAATTCAGAAGGAGAGAGCAAAAAATATTCCCATCCAACGCCAGGCCCAATCAATATTGAAGGAACTAAAAGCTCTGTCTGACCCGGCGGCGGTCGCAGGGATGTCAAGGTTCGGAATAAATCCTCAAAACACTTACGGAGTTTCAATACCCGATCTCAGAAGGATTGCTAAGAAGGCGGGTAAAAATCATCGCCTGGCCCAGGCCCTGTGGCGGACAAGAGTCCATGAAGCCAGAATCCTGGCAGGCCTGATTGATGAACCTGCCCTGGTTTCTGAGAAACAGATGAACAGATGGGCTAAAGACTTTGATTCCTGGGATGTCTGCGACCAGGTCTGTTTGAACCTTTTTGATAGGACAGATTACGCCTATAAAAAGGCAGTAGAATGGAGTCAAAGTGATCGTGAATTTGTCAAAAGAGCCGGCTTTGTTCTGATGGCGGTGCTGGCCGTTCACAATAAAGAAATGAGCAACCAGGAGTTTTTGGATTTTTTCCCGTTATTAAAAAAAGGGGCCACAGATAGCAGAAATTATGTCAAAAAAGCGGTAAACTGGGCCTTGCGCCAGATAGGCAAAAGGAACGAAGAGTTGAGAACTGAGGCCATAAGACTGGCTGTGGAGATAAAGAAGATTAATTCCAGGGAAGCCAGATGGGTGGCCAATGATGCCCTTAAGGAATTAAGAGCTAAGGTCTTCAAAAGGTAATTCAGAAAAATATCATCAGACGGATAATCCCGCCAGATTTTTCCCGCACTGGCAACAGGCATTTATTATAATTTTTTTCTTGGCTCTTATTCTATAAAGCCCCTCTTGCGGAGCAAAGGCTCTTTAACCGGCTCCCGGCCGCGGAATTTTATATACTGGTTCATAAAATCGGCCGAGCCGTATTTTTCCAGGACTTCCTTTCTGAATTTCAGGGCTGTTTTCTGGTCAAAAAGACTCCGTTCCTTGAAGGCTTGAAAGGCGTCGCTGTCAAGCACCTCGGCCCAGATGTAAACATAATACCCGGCCGAGTAGCCGCCCGAGAAAATATGCTGAAAGTAAGTACTGCGATAGCGGGGCGCGATGGCCTCGATCAGACCAAGCTGATTCAGAACTTGGCGCTCAAAATCATTGACTTCGTAATCTTCGGTGAAGACGGTTTTGTGCCAGTAGATATCCAGAAGCGAAGCCGCCAGGTATTCGGTCGAAGCAAAGCCTTGGTTGAAGAGGGCACTGTTCTGGATTTTCTTAATCAGAGCCTCGGGAATGACCTCTCCCGTGGCATAATGTTTGGCGTACATTTTTAAGAATTCCGGCTCGGTCACCCAGTTTTCCATTATCTGGGATGGAAGTTCCACTCCATCTCGCGGAACAAACCGGTTATTGTACTTGCCATTAGCCAGGAGAGTAGCCAGCGAGTGCCCGAACTCGTGGAATGCCGTCTGGACCTCATCCAAGGACAGCAGGGCCGGGAGCTTTTCGGTTGGTCGGGTGAAGTTGCAGGTTATGGTTGAAAGCGGCGCTACCCGCTTGCCGTTCTCATAGCTCTGGCGCCGCAGGGCACCGGACCAGGCTCCACTTCTCTTGGAAGCCCGGGGGAAGAAATCAAGATAGAGCAGCCCCACGTGCTGACCGTTCTTTTCCTTGACTTCGTAGACTTCAACTTCCGGGTGATAGACCGAAACATTATTCAGCTTTTCGAATTTCAGGCCGTAGAGCAGACCGGCCAGGGTGAACATTCCGTTCCGAACATTGTCAATGGAGAAATAAGGTCGGACTTCATCATCCTTCAGGTCGTACTTTTTCTGACGCAGCTTTTCGGCATAGTACCACCAATCCCAGGGGGCAATCTTGAAATCGGCTCCTTCTTCATCGGCAATCTGCTGCATTTCCGCCAGCTCGGCTTTGGCCCGCTTCAGGGCATACTGCCAGAGTTCCATCAGGAACTCTTCCACTTTTTCCGGTGTCCTGGCCATGTTGACTTCAATGGCATAGTGGGCAAAGGTGGGATAACCGAGCAATTTAGCCCGCTCGGTGCGCAGGGCAATTATCTTTTTGATTATTTCCTTGTTGTCATACTCGTTGTAGCGGTCACCCCGGCTGAGATAAGCCTCAAATAGCCGCCGCCGCAGTTCGCGGTTCTTAGCGTACTGCAGGAATGGGGTCATGCTGGGAACCTGGGTGGTGAATACCCATTTGCCTTCCAGCCCCATTTTCCTGGCGGTCTCGGCCGCGCTGTCTATGACATTCTGCGGCAGGCCAGCCAGATGTTTCGGATTTTCGATGACCAGACGGGAGCTGTTGGTCTCCTGCAGCACGTTGTTGCCGAACTTAAGCGACAGCATGGAAAGCTGGCTGTTAATCTGGCGCAGCCGTTCTTTCTCTGCTAGACCGAGCAGGGCTCCGGCCCGGACAAAGTTCTGGTAGATTTTTTCCAGCAGGAATTTTTCTTCAGGACCCAGCTTGAGTCTGGCCCTTTGGTCATAAACAGCCTTGATGCGGGCGAATAGCTTGTCGTTGAGATAGATGCTGGAGCGGTGCTGGCTGGTCAGGGGAGTGGCCTGCTCGGCCACCTTCTGCAGTTCGGGTGAAGTGTTGGCGCTTCGCAGGGCACCGAAAACTGCCTGCACGCTTTCCAGAAATTTTCCGCTGCGGTCAAAGGCCAGAATGGTGTTTTCAAAGGTCGGCGGCTGCGAATTATTGACGATGGCTTCAATCTCGGCCTGGTGCAGCTCGATGCCCTTTTTTATGGCCGGCAGAAAATGTTCATTCTTGATCAGGTTAAAGGGCGGAGTTTCGAACGGGGTGTTGAAGGCTGAGAAGAAGGGATTGGCCTGTTCCTGAGCCACCAGTGGCCGGTCAGCCGACAGGCAGAATAACAAAAGGCAGGCTGAAAAAAGGCCTGTGATCAATAATCGGTTAAGCTTGAAATTGGCTGACATGATACTCTCCTTTCTGGACTTAGTAATAAAACTGAATGAGGTAATGATTATAACTTGCCTGACCTTGCCCAAGTCAAGCCGATAGTTTTTTCTGGTAGTGACATTCCATAGGCACCAAGGAGCAGGATGGGCCCGGGCAGCAAGGGTGGCGCTCCCTGGCTCGCCGCTTTCCCGAAGAACAGCCATCTTCCACGTCAACAGTTTGTTTGACAAGCCGCTGGACGGTTTTATAAATTGAGCTTAACGATTAACGGAGAGGTGCCCGGATGAAACGTCTGATTCCTTTAGCCAAGCAGATGGTGGGAATTTATAGTCTGTTTGTTTTTTTATTGGGCCTTATTTTTTTCCTGCCTTTTTTTACTTCCTGCCAGCGACAGACCCCGGCTGCCGGAAGTCTGTCTGAAACCCTGAACCTCCTGGCTGACCCGCCGGCTGAATACCGCCCGGCTCCCCTCTGGGTTTGGAATGAGGATATGACGGTTGAAAAAATCAGAACCCAGCTCACTGACTTCAAAGATAAAGGTTTCGGGGGAGTCTTTGTTCATCCGCGCCCGGGTTTAATCACTCCCTACCTTTCGGAAGAATGGCTATCCCTTTTCAAGGAAACTGTCAGACTGGGGCGGGAGCTGGGCCTTAAGGTCTGGATTTACGATGAAAATTCCTATCCTTCCGGTTTTGCCGGCGGGCTGGTTCCGGCGGCCCTGCCAGAAGCAGTCCGCTCCGGTCTCAAAGCCACCAGGCTCAGGTTGCCTTCTCTGAAAGGTGTGGAAAATCTGGTTTGCTTGCTACAGGAACAGGGCCAGGAATTCCTGGATATAACCGAACGGGTCAGAGCCGGCGAGAAAGGCTGGCCGGAGGGCAGTTACTGGCTGCTGGAGGTGGTCAAGCAGGAGCCTTCTCCCTGGTACGGCGGTTTCACTTACGTTGATTTGATGCGTCCTGGTGTCACCCAGGCTTTTTTGCGGCTGACCCTGGATGCCTATAAACAGGTGGCCGGGGACGAATTCGGTTTAACCATTCCCGGCACCTTCCAGGATGAGGCAGAAATTGCTCCGGCCGGGGGTGCCTGGGCCGTTAACTACACCCCGGCTATCTTTTCGGAATTTCGGCAGCGCCGCGGTTATGACCTCAAACCCGAGCTGCCCCGGCTGTTTGAAGAGCGCGGCGATTTCCAGCGGCTGCGGCATGATTTTTACCTGACCTGTCTGGAACTATTCATAGAAAACTGGGCCAGGCCCTATTATGAATACTGTTCTCAGAACAACCTTCAGCTCACCGGTCATTACTGGGAGCACGATTGGCCCCGGCCCCGGATTAACCCAGACAACATGGCTTTAAGCGCTTATGCTCATATGCCGGGCATAGACATTCTGATGAATGAGTGGAGTCTGGATGTTCATGCTCAATTCGGTAATTCGCGGGCGGTGCGAGAACTGGGGAGTGTGGCCAACCAGCTGGGACGCAAGAGAACTCTTTCTGAAACTTACGGAGCCAGCGGCTGGGACCTGACCTTCTTTGACCAGAAAAGAATCGGCGACTGGGAATATGCCCTGGGGGTAAATTTCCTGAACCAGCATCTGGTTTATTCAACCATCGCCGGTGCCCGGAAGAGAGACCATCCACTGTCCTTCTCCTATCATGAATCCTGGTGGTCAGCCTACCGCCTGATGAACGATTATTTTGGCCGGCTGTCTCTGGCCTTGAGTTCTGGACAGCAGTTCAACCACATCCTGGTCATAGAACCGACCACTTCAGCCTGGATGTATTATTCGCCGGCGGTGAAAAATCAAAACCTGGAAAGAATCGGTAAGGATTTTCAGGATTTTGTCCACACCCTGGAAAGACTGCAGGTGGAATATGACCTGGGCAGCGAGTTCAGCCTGAAAGAACACGGACTGGTGGACGGAAAGAAACTCAAATTGGGCCAGAGGACATATGACCTGGTGGTGCTGCCGCCGGGCACCGAAAATCTGGAAGACTGGACTGTGTCACTTCTCCGGGATTACCTGAAAAACGGCGGCCGGGTCCTGTCCTGGGCTGAAAAGCAAATCTATACCGGCGGCCGGCCCTCCTCAACTGGAGAAGAGCTGGCCTCTTTTTCCGGATTCAGGTCAGTTGCCGGGCAGAATGTGGCTCCAGAACTTTTCACCCCGTATTTGAAAAAGGAAATAGAGTTTCAGAACCTGGTGGGGGAGGACCGACTCTTTCATCACCGACGCCAGCTTCTGGACGGCCAGCTGCTTTTCCTGGCCAATGTCAGTCCAGACCGTCCGGCTTCCGGCCGGGTGATAGTAAAGGGCAGGTCGGTGGAAAAATGGGAAATCTTCCGCGGGCAGGCTGTCCCTTATCCAGCCCGGATTAAGAGGGGAAAGGCCATAGTGGATTTTTCCTTAAAGCCCGGGGAAAGCCTGCTTCTGGCTATTTATCGGGGCAAGAAGCCTGGCCTGAAAAAAGACACAGAAACCGGACCTTCTGATTATGAAGTGGAAAAGATAAAACCGGTTGAAATTAAAAGGCTTGACCCCAACGTCCTGATACTTGATTACTGCGACCTGACCGTGGCCGGCCAGAGCCTGAAGAACCTTTATTTTTACCAGGCCCAGCAAAAAGCCTACCAGGCACATGGCTGGTCCCAGAATCCCTGGGATTCGGGCGTTCAATACCAGGACAGCTTGATCTCCAGGAACCGCTTTGCTCCCGGCAGCGGCTTCCGGGCCGATTTTCATTTTCATATAGCTCCTGGCGTGAACCTGAAATCGCTGAAGCTGGTGGTAGAAAGACCGGAGATTTTCCGGGTGACGGTCAACGGCCGGCGGCTGCAGCCCCTTGCCGGAGAATTCTGGCTCGACCGCAATTTTGGCGTTTTCCCTCTATTCGAAGCGGCTCGAACCGGCCTGAACACGGTCAGCCTGACAGTCAGTCCCTTTGACCTGCTGGCTGAACTGGAACCCATCTATATCCTGGGCGATTTTTCTCTGAAACCGGCTGACCGTGGCTTCCTGATTACTCCAGCGGTCGGGCTCCAGCCCGGGTCCTGGAAAAATCAGGGTCTGATTTTTTACGGTCACCGGGTGGCCTATTCCTCCGGGCTGGAAGTGAGTCCGGAAGAACTGCAGTCCAGGAATTTTATTTTTAAGAGCGGCTCCTGGCAGGGAGCTCTGGCTGAACTGAGCGTCAACGGCCAGAAAGCTGGCTACCTCCTGTGCCCCGACGATTCTCTGGAAATTTCTTCCTGGCTCCGACCGGGCCTTAACCGGCTGGAGCTCGTCATATATGGCACTCTGAAAAATACCCTTGGCCCGCACCACCTGAACCCGCCGCCCGGACGGGCCTGGCCCGGCTCTTTCAAGCAGGCTCCGGACGGTGGACAACCACCCGGAAGCGAGTATAATGTTCTGGATTACGGTCTCCGTGATTTTCTGATCGTAGAAAAGCACAACAAAGGAAACGTCAGGTGAATAAGATAGGTTTTGACAGCCAGGTTTACCTCCGGGAACAAACTGAAGCTATCAGCCGGCGTCTGGCTCTTTTCCCGGAGAAGCTCTATCTCGAGTTCGGCGGGAAAATTCTGAATGATTTTCATGCGGCCCGGGTGCTTCCCGGTTATGACCCTAACATCAAGGTCAAGTTGTTGCAGGAACTCAGCGACCGCCTGGACATCATCCTCTGCATCTATGCCGGCGACATCGAACGAAGGAAGCAGCGGGCTGATTTTGGCATTACCTATGATGCTGATACTCTGAAGCTGATTGACGACCTGGGGGACAGGGGCCTGAAGGTAACGGCTGTGGTCATCACCAGGTATGAAGAACAGGCGTCGGCCAAGGTTTTCAAGAACAAGCTGGAACGCCAGGGCATCAGGGTCTATACTCATCGCTATACCCGGGGTTATCCGACCGATGTTGAGACCATTGTCAGCGAGGAAGGCTACGGAGCCAACCAGTTCATCGAGACCACCCGGCCCCTGGTCATCGTCAGCGGACCCGGTCCGGGCAGTGGCAAGCTGGCCACCTGCCTGTCCCAGCTCTACCATGAACACCGGCGGGGCATAAAGGCTGGCTACGCCAAGTTTGAAACCTTTCCCATCTGGGACCTGCCCCTGAAACACCCGGTTAATGTAGCTTATGAAGCGGCCACGGCTGACCTGGGTGATTTCAACCTGGTAGACCCCTTTCACCTTGAGGCCTACAATCAGCGGGCCATAAATTACAACCGCGACGTGGAGGCTTTTCCCCTGCTGAAGAGGATTCTGAGCCGGATTGCCGGGAACGGCTTCGTCTATAAATCGCCGACTGACATGGGAGTCAATGTGGTCAGCCGGGGAATAATTGATGATGAGGTGGTCAAAGAAGCTGCCCGGCAGGAAATCATCAGGCGGTATTTCCGTTATCAGTGCGAGTATGTTCTGGGTTTTACCGAGCAATCCACGGTGGAAAAGGCCGAGCTGCTGATGAAGGAACTCAGCCTCAAGCCGGAGGACCGACCGGTTGTTCCCCTGGCCCGGGCTGCCGCCTTTGAAGCCCAGAAAAAAGGCAAGGGAAACAACGGTGTCTATGTCGGGGCTGCCCTGGAATTGAGAGATGGCCGGATGGTCAAAGGTTACAACTCACCCCTGATGCATGCTGCCTCCAGCGCCGTGCTCAATGCCCTGAAACAGCTGGCTGGCATTCCCGAACATATTCATCTGCTGTCGCCCTCCATCCTGGAGCAGGCTGCCTATCTTAAGAAGAACATATTTGGCGGTAAAGCTCTGAGCCTGGATTTAACCGAGGTTCTGACCTGCCTGGCCATCACCGCTTCCACCAGCCCGGCCACCCAGCTGGCTCTGGACAAGCTGAAAGAGCTTAAGGGTTGTGAGATGCACCTGACCCACATGCCGACACCGGGTGATGAAACCGGGTTGCGCCGGCTGGGCATCAACCTGACCAGCGACCCGGCTTTCGCTTCCAGGAACCTGTTCCTGGGTTGAGGCTCAGGCCGGGGAATGACCAGGAAGAAGAAAAGAAGAATGGCTGGCAAGACGAAATTCATATTAAAGGCAATCTTCCAGCCCTGGAAACACCCGGAACTATACGAGGCTTACCGGACAAGCGGAGTCGGGACTCTAGTTTTCTTTTTGCTGGCCGGCCTGGCCCTGGCTTTTTCTCTGACTTCACTCGTCCAGGCTGCCTGCGGCCATTTCCCGGCGGTCCCGGTTATCCTGCCCTTGGGGCTGGAAAATTATTTTTTCTGGCAGGCCCTGCTCCTGATCCCCTGGGTAATGGCCAGCTGGCTGGTGGCCAGTCTGGCGGCCAGGGGCATGCTTGGCCTGCTGGCCAAAAACCAGGTCAGTTTCAAGACAGTCCTGATCTGGCACGGGTTGAGTTTTTCTGTTTTCCTGTTCTGGCTCTGGCTGCCGCACCTGCTGACGGCAGTTCTCTATCTACTGGGTATGTCGCAGAAGGAATGGGTGGATTTACTTTCCAGCCCCGGCTGGTTTCAGACTTTATACCTGGTTTTTCTGGTGCTGGCCGTGGGTAGCGGCTGGCTGGCTTTGACCGCCAGCCTGGTTAAAAGAAAGTGGACCAGGAACCTGGTCAGTATTATGGTGGCCAGCCTGAGCTATCTGCTCTGGCTGGTCTTGGTGTTGGTCCTGCTGCGATGAGGAGGGACGATGGATGTTATCATCAGGCGCTTCCGGATGGAAGATTATGACCGGGTTATAGAGTTATGGCAGGCCTGTGACCTGCCCCTAAAACCAAAAGGCCGCGACAGCCGGGAAGAAATAAGCCGACAGCTACGGCGGCCGGAGATCATATTCCTGGTGGCCGAGGTTGGGGGGCGGGTGATAGGCACGGTCCTGGCCAGCCACGATGGCCGCAAGGGCTGGATTAACCGCCTGGCGGTTGATCCCGGTTACCGGGGACAGGGTCTGGCCCGGAAGCTGGTCCGGCTGGCCGAACAGGAACTGGAAAAGGAAGGACTGCAGATGTTCGCCGCCCTGATTGAGGAAGACAACCTGCCCTCCATCAAGCTGTTTGAGAAGCTGGGGTATGTTTATCATCCGGAAATAAAATACTTCACCCGCAAGTCGTCGCCGGACATCTAACAAACTGATAATTATATACTATTCCTATCGGAATATGGTAAAATAAAACATATCCAAGATCAGCCAGGAGGTGGCGGTGAAAAGTAAGAAACTCTGGGAAGGAATTTACTGGGTTGGAGCCGAAGACTGGGACCGGCGCCTGTTTGATTCGCTCATCCCCCTGCCCGACGGCACCAGTTATAATGCTTACCTGGTCCAGGGGCAGGAGAAAACCGCCCTGGTCGACACGGTCGACCCCAGCCAGTTTGACCTGCTACGGGAACACCTTCAGTCTTTTCCCCAGGTCGATTATGTGATTGCCAACCACCTGGAGCAGGACCACTCGGGCCTGATTCCCTATGTCCTGGGAAAATATCCTGAAGCCCGACTGTTGTTGACGCCAACGGCCCTGGACCTGGCCCTCAGCCATCTTCACGTTGAGGAAAAGAGGATTAAGACAGTAGCCGACGGCGAAATCCTGGACCTGGGCGGCCGGACTGTCAAGTTCATCCATTTCCCCTGGGTGCACTGGCCGGAAACGATGCTCAGCTATCTTCAGGAAGACCGGATTCTCTTCAGCTGCGACCTGTTCGGCTCCCACCTGACTTCCTCCGAACTTTTCCTCCGGGAAGATCATCTGGCCTGGGAACCAGCCAAGCGCTATTTCGCTGAAATCATGATGCCCTTCCGAAAAATAATCCAGAAGAACCTGAGCCGGGTGGAAAACCTGCCTCTGGCTTATATAGCTCCCAGTCACGGTCCAATCTATACCCGCCCGCAGTTTATCATCGAAGCTTACAAGAAATGGATTGCCGATAAACCTGAAAACCTGGTGGTCATAGTCCATGTGACCATGCACGGTTCAACCAAAAAAATGGTTGACCGGCTGATTAAAGCCCTGGCTGAGCGGAATATCCAGGTGCAGCCCTTTAACCTGCCGGTGACCGATACCGGCAAACTGGCTATGAGCCTGGTGGACGCCGCCACCATCATCGTGGCTTCACCCACGGTCTTAACCGGTCTGCATCCCCTGGCAGCCGAGGCTGTTTTTCTGGTTAACGCCCTGCGACCAAAAGCCCTGCTGGCTGGCTTTATGGGTTCCTACGGCTGGAAATCCCGGGCTCTGGAACAGCTCAAGGCCATGCTGGACAGCGTTCGCTTTGAATTTCTGAATCCAGTTCAGGTTAAGGGCGACC
This sequence comes from Candidatus Aminicenantota bacterium, assembly GCA_014360005.1. Lineage (GTDB taxonomy): Bacteria > Acidobacteriota > Aminicenantia > Aminicenantales > Saccharicenantaceae > Saccharicenans. The sequence goes on from JACIYI010000001.1 coordinate 10,353, forward strand.
CGGACGAGGCAGCCCTGAAGCTGGTGGACGACCTGGCCGAAGAAATTTTCCGGAAACACCAGGCGGCCGGACTCCTTTAACCTGACCGCCAGACCCGGCTCTTCTCTCTTCTATACAAATTCCGGCCCAACGTTACCGGACTTAATCCTGCGGCTGTAGTCAAAGACCGCCTCCAGTATTTCTCGGTGGTTAAGGACCGGCCCGTCCTGGGGTGAATCTATGATGCGATAATCAAAGAAAGGACAGTCGCCCTCGTACCAGCGCTCGCCGCTTGGACGCCCCAGTTTCTCCCTTTTTTCCTTTTCCAGGTGGTTGAGCAGACGGCCCAGGCCCCGCAGGTTAACTCCGGCTTCGGGATCGACTCCGATGATGAACCGCCGCTGGCCCAGGTTGGTCAGTAGAAAGGAAAAACCCCGGCCGAGCGGGGAATTGAAAACATCCCGGCGAGCCCATTCCTTTAGGAGAAAGCTCTTCGGGTTCTGCACCACCAGTCCGTCCACCAGCTTCAGGCCCTGGCCACTCTGGCTCCGGGGAAGATAAATCTGGATGAGCTCAGCTTTTTCCAGGTCCTCCAGGTAGCCGAAATAATCGTCTTCCACCCGGTGCATGGCTTTCTCGTAGCGGTCAATGCCCTGAAATATGGGGCGGTTGACCACTATATCTCGACCCAGGCTAGCCTGTTCGTAAAGCAGTCTCAGCATCTTCAAACCTTCCTGCACCCGCTCCAGGTTGGCTTCCTCTTCCGGCTTCTGGATATTGACAAACAGGGCCCGGAGCAAACCATAGGGTGTGGCACTGAGCTCCACATTCTTGGGAACGGTGGCCGAATCCACCATCCGGGCGTAGCCGGCAATTTTTTTCATGGCCGCATCCACCGTCCTCAATTCCAGAAGTTTCAAGCTGAGGAAGATGGCGCTGACAGCATCAAAATCAGGCAGCCGGTGGGTGATGATGGTAATCCTGTCCGGGTGTTCTCCCAGGTGGCTCAGAACCAGTTCGGGATGCTTGACCACCAGCGAAGCGGCACATTCGGCTTCGGCTTCAGGCTGGTGATGGTCAATTACCCCGGGAACAGTTTTCAGACCGACATCCAGGACGAGAGTGGCCGGCCGGGGTTCAAATTCCAGGCCGTAGGGCGCAAATTGAAAAACAATTTCCATCTTTCTTTCTGGCCCGAATACCGGGACCGGGGCGGTCAGTCCCGGCCCTTTATGGTCATTTGGGCCAGGAGAACAGGGCACTTAATATATTTTCTTCCAGTTCTTCGCCAGGAGTGGGATATTTCCTTCTCATCTGCTTCCGGTTGACCTGGTTCAGACAGGCGCTGATTTCGGATACTTTGGACAGGGCCGATACGGTCCGGCCGCTCTCTGAATAGACTTCGATGGTCACAGTATAGGGAATGCCGGTGGCCCTCAGGTTCTGACTCTCCAGAATTTTCATTATCCTTTCCCTGAGCTTCAGAGCCCCGGCCCGGTTGGTGTTGGGCAGCATGATTATGAATTCATATTCACCGATTCTGGCCACCAGATCCACCCGGCGGGTAGTCTTTCTCAAAATAAAGGACAGGTTGCTGACCACTCTTTCGCCGGCCTCCTGACCGAAGGTCTGGATGATTTTTTCGTAGTAATCTACATCAACCCTGAGCAGCGATAGGTCTATGCCGTAGCGCTCGCAGCGGGCCACTTCCCGCTGGAAATAGTTGACAAAGGCCCTGGTGTTATAGGCTTCAGTCAGGGGGTCGAATTCTTCCAGTTCGCTGATGTGCTTGAGCAGGACCATTCTCTCCAGCAGCAGCTCGCTTAAGGTTATCAGGCTGAGCAGCAGTTTGAATTCATCCAGGTTGAACTGCCGTCCGTTCTTCTTGTTGAACAGGGTCACCAGTCCGAAAACCTTTTTCTCCTGCCGCAGGGGCACGGCCATCAGGCTGTAAACTTCCAGCCCCGGCAGATGGTCCACTTTTGGGTTGAAGCGGGGGTCGCGAGCACAATCGGAAATGATGATGTTCTGGTTGGTTTCGGCCGCCAGCCCGCAGATACCCTCGCCCCGCTTGATTATTTTATCCTGCAGCTTTTCTGCATTTTCGCCAACAATCCTGGCATACCGCAGGTCGTGCGATGCCTGGTCTCTCAGGAGAAAGGCCGTGACCTCGGGTGCGAAGAAATCTTCAATTTTTTTGAGCAGCCGTTCCAGCAGGTCGTTGCTACTCTTGGCCAGGGACAGGTCTCTCGCCGCTTCAAAAAATCTGGCGGTGGGAAAAACCTGGAGCTGATTAGAACCGGTCCCGCCCTTTAACTCTTCCATTGGCTATATAAGTATCAAATTTAATTCTTAATTTCAACTGGCCGTTACCGACCTGGAACCCGGCCAGCCAGGCGGTGACAGGGGGAAATCTTAAGGCAACCAGGCCTCTCTGAAAATAGCTACCGCCTGCCCTTCTGGCTAACCGCCAGCCCCTCGGCCGGGACTGGTGGCTCTCGGGTTTGCCTATTTTTTGCTGTCCGTGGCCGGTTGTTTCCAGTCCTCTATTTTAGTCGGAATTTCCGCCAGAAAGTCAGATTTAACCCGGAACAGATAGGGCAGGTCCCGGTTCTTGATAACAACCTGCTTTTTCTGGTCGTTTTCTGGACTGACCAGCAACTGGATTTCTTTTTGGGGCCGGTCGGCCGGGGCCACTCTGACCTGAATTTCCAGGGCCGCAGGCTCCAGGCCGTAGTCCTTCAGGTTCGCTGGTCGGTCTATGAATTCCTCGGCTTCCAGGTACTCCAGTTTTCGCAGGAACGACTCGATTTTAGCTTCATCGGCTGGTTCTTTCTTAGCTCCTTCCCCGCCCAGAAACCATTTTTCCTGCTCCTGGCCTTTTTCCCGGGCCTTTTCCCGGAAGGCATTGAGGGTCAGGCCCTCTTTTTTCAGGCTGAGCCCGGTAGCTTCCCAGGAGTTAAAAACGGCCACCTTTTTCTCCCGCAGGTCATCGATTTTCTTGCCCAAATCAGTGGCAATCTGGCTGTCCACTTCAATTATCTTCCGGGTGAGGGAACTGGTGGCAATGACCTTGTTGTCCTGGCGGTTGATGTAGAAAATGAGTTCCTGACTTTCGGGCAGGCTCAGACTGACCGTAAATTCTGGCTGGTCCAGTCCGAAGAGCTTCAGCTGCTTCTGGTCTTTTTCCTCGGCCAGAAAATCCTTAGCCCTGAGGCCGGACAGGTTATCGAGGAGATTGTCAACCTGGTATTTTGAGGCCAGGGCTTTCAGCGGCTGGACAAAATACCAGCTGTCCCCCTCACGTTTTACCTTCCAGTTGCTGTCTTTTGCTTTCACCTCTACCGCCTGGACCTGGCCCGTCTCAAACTTCAGGATGTCCTTTTTTCTCAGGTCGAAGACTTTTTTATCCAGGGAATACTTTAGATAGGAAGGCAGCAGCACCACCTGAGAACGGTCAGCCCGCCTGGCATAGAGGGCGTTGTCCAGGGGATTTTCCATACCCACCTGAATCACCAGCGGTTCCTCCTGTCCCTTTAACCACAGCCGAACTTCCTTTTTGGGTATCTCGTAGGCGGCCAGGTCGCTGGCCTGTTCTTCCACTACCCGGTCTATTCTCAGGCTGGCGAAATTTTCGGCCAGGCTGTTAGCCTCGTAGTCGTCGGCTTCGGCTTCCAGCGGCTCTACCAGCTGCCAGCCACCCTGGTCGTTTCTTTTCAGGGTGATGACCGAACCGTCCTCCTTTTTCAGGCTGAGCTTTTCCACCTCAGCTGCTTTGAAATCAGTCAGCTTTTCGGCTGCCTCTTTTTTCTCCTGGACCTTTTCCGAGCGGTGTTCCACCAGAATAACCACGGCCAGGAGCACCAGGAAAATCGCCAGAAGGATGAGAGTCGTCCGGAATTTCATAGGGACCTCCTTCTGAGCCAGATGGACAGACCGGTCACCAGCACCGCCAGAGGCAAGAGGATAACCGACAACCACATCAGGAACCGTCCCTGGCTGGGGGTCAGGTTGATGGGGCGGGGAGAGCGGGTCCGGGGCTGGACCGAAATCAGGTCTGCTTCTTCCGTCAGCCAGTTAACCGTGTTCAGGAAGAAGTTGCCGTTGCCCGAGAGGTTGTAATACTTGTTGGTTATAAAATCTGAATCCCCGAACACGGCCAGCCTGACTTCCCGGGTAACCGTGGCGGCTGCTTCTGTCTGTTCTCCGGCTGGCTGGTCCTGGCCCTCAGCTTTTTCCTTGTTTTCTTCCGGCTTTTTCTCTGCGGCCGGTTCTTTGATTTCCACTTTCTTGCTGCCGGCCACGGCCAGAGAGATTGGCCCCTGCTGGTCTTGGCCCTGGTCGAAAGACACCTCGGCTTTGTCCAGCTGCCTTTCAGACCAGGAATTGGCACTGGTGCGGGCCAGGCTGTTAAGGGTCAAGCCTTCCGGCCTGGTGTCTGAAATTTCTACCGACCGGGCCAGTGGAAAGAAAGTGGCGTAACGGAAGTTCTTGGTGATGTCATGGCTCTGGTATTCAGTAACCACCGGCATGAAGTAATCGCCTCCCAGCAGCCGGGAGACTGTGTCCACTACCAGGTCGTTCTCCAGTTTTATCCCGTAATCGGCCAGGAAGGTTTCCAGTCCGGAAGAAGTTTCCGGGTCGACCAGAAACAGGACCCGTCCGCCCTTTTCCAGGAAATTCTTGATGGTCTGGAACTCGTTGGGCAGCAGCCCTTTTCTGGGGCCGGGGATAACCAGCAGGTCGCAATCGGCCGGGAAATTGTCCGACAGGGCCAGGGTTAATTTCTTGACCTCGTAGCCTATCTTTTCCAGCTCGGCTTTGGCCGTGCTATAACCGACATCACCGCTGTCTTCCACCGAGTTTTCGCCGTGGCCTTCGAGGAAATAGATGGTCTTTTTCTTTTCCCGGGTTACCTTGATAATGGCGTTGGTGACGTCCTCTTCAGAAGTGGTGGTGACTCGGTTCTCCTTATCCCCGCACTCAAAAACGGTGGTGCCGTCCTGAGTAATGTCATATTTCTTGACCAGGCCCGGGTTCTTGTCGGGGTCAATGAATTCGTACTTGATCCTGGGGGAATGGTAGGCGTAGTTCTTGAGCAGGTTTTCCATGGTCTGGCGGCTAACGTTGCTGTCGCGGAAAAAGGCCTTGATCACCACCTCCTGCTTCAGGTTCTTAGCCACGCTGACCGACTGCTCTGACAGGCTGTGAATTTTGGCCGCGGTAAAGTCTACCCGGTAATGATGCCGGGCCAGGAAGAAATTGAGCACTACTAGGATGGCCAGCACCAGGATGATGATCAGCATCAGGTTACTGGAATAGATGAAGGAACGGCGTTTAAGCCCTTCCTTAAGCGTTGACAGATTGACGATTAGATAAACGACCAGGGCCACCAGGCCGGCCCCGCCGCTCACCCAGGCCACCGTCCGGTACTGGGGCCAGACGGCCAGGATGACGATGGCCACAGCCAGAAGCCCGAGGCTTATATAATTAAGATAATTCTTCAACCAGTTCATGGTCTCACCTCCAGCGCCGGAATTGAATTACCGAATGGGTCAGGAAAAGTCCGAAAAAGGCAAAGCTCAGGTAGTAAACCAGGTCGCTGGTATCCAGGACCCCCTTGGTCAGCCCGTCAAAATGTTCGAAGAAAGACAAATAATTCAGAACATTCTGCCACAGCCCCCGGGCCGAATAGGCGGCCCAGCTCAGCACCCAGAACAGGAGCAGGCTGCCGAAGGTCAGCACGGCCGAGACGATCTGGTTTTCGGTCAGGGCCGACCAGAAAATTCCCAGCCCCAGGAAGGCTGCTCCCAGCAGGAACAGGCCCAGGTAGCCCAGCAGGTAGGGCACCGGTTCCGGGTTGCCGTAGATAAAAGTAAAGATGGTAGGAATGACGCTCAGCCCGAGCATGGCCAGCAGGACAATCAGCGCCGCCAGGTACTTGCCCAGGATGATCTGGATGACCGAAACCGGGGAGGTAAAGAGCAGCTCTTCGGTCCCCATCTTTTTTTCTTCCGAAAACAGCCTCATGGAGATGACCGGCAGCATCAGCAGCAGGATGATGCTCAGATTATGAAAGAGCGGGGCAAAGACCATCTGGTTAATGTTAATCTGCTGGAAGTAGTAAGGATTCTGGGACATCTGCAGAGCTTGGGTGTTGAACCACCAGACCAGGCTGTAAAAGAAAAAGCCCGACAGCAGGAGGAAGACAGCAATGACTATGTAGGCGATGGGCGAGGTAAAGTAAGAAACCAGTTCTTTTTTGGTAATCGACCAGACAGGACTCATTGTTCCATACCTCCTGAGACGATTCTCAGATAAAGTTCCTCGATGTTCATGGCCAGCGAGCGCATTTCCTTGATTTCCAGGTTGCGCTCGAGACAGAGCTTTAAGACCCGGGTCCTCAAATCCTGACCCCAGGGCCATTCCAGCCTGATTTCGGTACCCTCAACCGCGGCTGTCTTGAGGCCGGGGAGCTGTTGCCGAAAAAGGCCCAAAATTTCTCCGTCGGCCCGGTCCAGTTTCAGGTAGACCCCGTCGTTCTGGCTGTAGCTCCTGGCCAGTTCTTCCAGCGAGCCGGAAGCCATCAGCCGGCCCTCGTTGATGATTACCACCCCGTCGCAGACCTCCTTGACCTCGGCCAGGATGTGAGTGGAGAGCATCACCGTGTGTTCGCCCTTCAGAGATTTGATCAGGTCCCTGATTTCCTTGATCTGGGCCGGGTCGAGGCCGATGGTCGGCTCGTCCAGAATGACCACCCGGGGATTGTGAATCAGGGCCTGGGCAATGCCCGTCCGCTGCTTGAAACCGCGGGAGATGTTTCTGATGAGCCTCTTTCTGACCGACTGCAGGCCGGCAATCTGCACTGCCCGGTCAATGGCCGCTTTCTTTCGGCTGGCCGGGACTCTTTTGATCTCGGCCACAAAACCCAGGTAGGACTCGACCGTCATCTCGGGATAAAGAGGCACTGTTTCCGGCAGATAGCCAATCGATTGCTTGACGGCTTCCGCCTGTTCGAAAACATCGTAGCCGGCGACCGAGGCCCGGCCGGCAGTGGCCGGCAGATAGCCAGTCAGGATGCGCATGGTGGTGGTCTTACCGGCGGCATTCGGCCCCAGCAGGCCCCAGATCCGGCCTTCTTCCACCCTGAAACTCAGGTCCTGGATGGCTACCAGGTCACCGTACCTCTTGGTCAGCTGTTGGGTTTCAATCATCGGCCAACCTCCTTTTGAATTTGAATGCCTCAGACGAGAAAATGGTTACATTTTCTCGGGCACCTGGATACCCATCAGGTCGAGAGCCTGACAGAGTATCTCGTGGATGAAATGTATGGTCATCAATCTCAGATTCTGTTTTTCCTGGTCTTTCTCCGCCAGCACCGGGTAATGATGGTAATAAGAATTGAATTTCTGGCAAAGGTTAAAAGTAAACTTGGCCAGGCCGGAAAACTCCAGGGTGGCTATGGCCCGCAGCACTTCTTCATCCAGCCCGCAGGCGTAGACCACCAGCTCCCAGAAATCCCGGGCTTCATCCCTGTCCAGGGCAGACAGGTTGAGCTGGTCCGGATTCAGGCCGCCGATGAATTCCTGAAAGCTGCGGCCGAATCGTTCCTCGAATTTCCGGAAAATGCTGCGCAGCCTGACCGCGGTGTACTGGAGGTAAGGGCCGGTTTCTCCCTCGAAGTTCAGGGCTTCGTCAAAATCAAAAATCAGCAGCGAATTCCTAGCATACTTGAGCATGAAGTAGCGAACGGCGGCGGCCGCAATCTGCCGGGCGATTTCTTGTCTGGTGGCCGGGGCCAGGTTCGGGTTGCGCCGGTTGACCTCTTCCAGGGCTTTTTCTTCCAGGCGGTCGAGCAGGTCGTCGGCCTTGATGCCGACTCCTTTTCTCCCGGACACTTCCAGGAAGGCCTTATCCTTATCTCCTTCGCTGAGGTCAACCTTGATCTCGGCCAGGCTGTGGGGCGACAGGGCGACCATCTCGTAGGAAAAGTGGATGGATTTCTCGGCCTGCTGGTGGTAACCCAGGGCTTTCAGGCCCTGGACTACAACCTTCTGCAGATAGGACTGGCGGACGTCGATGACATTATAAACCTTGCTGCCACCTCCGAAATGAACCTGGTGGGCGGTGGGACTGGCCGTTGAGATCCAGACCGTCCGGCCGTTGTCTTCGAGGAAAGGTTCGTAATAGAAATCCTGACCCAGCAGCCCGAACTTCCACAACTGGTAGGCAATGTCCTTGCCGACGTAGGTGACGGTGCCGTCCGAGCGGACGATTATTTTTTCTCGCTCCGGTTCGTCTTCTAGCGGCATAACCCAGCAGCCGGCTGTTTCGCCTTCGGTGGAGAAATGGATGGCTCCGCTGTCCTTAAGCCGGGCAAAGGCCTTTTCCCAGAACTTCAGCCGCAGGATGCTGCTTTCACAGGGCAGAACGTCGTAGCTGATGTTCAGCCTCTTCATCGTGGCCAGGTGAGCCCGGAGAATTCTGCGGGAAACCAGAAAAGCAAAATTGGCTTCCGGCGATTCCCCGTGTTCAATCTTTTTCAGGATGGCAGCTTTGCGGGCCTGAGCATCCTGGTTTTCGGCCAGGTAGCGGGAAACCCGGGTGTAGAGGTCCCAGCAGTAATAATCAAACCTGCCCTCAAACCGCTCCAGGTCAGTCAGGGACTTTTTCTCCAGCTCCATCAGTCCGAAGACCACGTCCACCACCTGGACTCCGGTATCGTCTATGTAATTCTGCACTTCAACTCTTTCTCCTTTGTGTCTCAGACAACGAACCAGGGTATCGCCCAGGCAGGCGTTTCGCAGGTGGCCAACGTGAGCCGCCTTGTTAGGATTGATATTGGTATGTTCGACGATGATCTTGGTTTCTTCCGCTTCCAGTCCGGTTTTCTTCAGGTTGGAGTATTTTTCCCGGAAGAACTTCTGCCGGTCAAGGTAGAGATTTATATAGCCAGCCCCGGCCACCTCCACCCGTTCCAGACCCTCAATTCCGGACAGCAGTTCCGCCGCCCGGGTGGCTATGACCCGGGGGCTGGTTTTCAATTTCTTGGCCAGGGGAAAGGCCAGTGACAGAGCCAGGTCGCCCAGCTTCTGGTCAGGAGTGACTGTCAATTCCAGCTCGGTCATAGTCAGCGGGAATTCCGGACTCAACCGGGCCAGGATTTTTTCCTTGAGTTCCTTCTTTGTTCTAAACATCGTGAAACTAATTATAACAAAAATATGCAGGCTAACAAGTTGCCGCTATACTTGAAATAAAGGCGTCATTTGTGATACTAATTTAGCTTAGCTTTATTAAAATAAGAGGAAAGGAATCATGATGAAAAAAACGAGATTAAATGCGGTTCATAAAGAGGCTGGAGCCCGGATGGTGGAATTTGCCGGTTTCGAAATGCCGGTCGAATACAAGGGAATCATCGAGGAGCATCTGGCCGTCAGGACCCGGGCTGGTCTTTTTGATGTCAGCCACATGGGTGAGATAATCCTGGAAGGGCCGGAAGCCCTGGCCTGTGTCCAGTATTTAACCCCCAACGACGCTGGCCGGCTGGCCCCGGGCCAGGTTCAATACACAGCCCTCACCACCCCGGCCGGGACCTTCGTCGATGACATGCTAGTTTACTGCCTTTCAGTGCCCGATAAGTATCTGCTGGTGGTCAATGCTGCCAATACCGATAAAGATTTTGCCTGGGTCAAAGAAAAAGCCACACCTTTCAAGGTTCAAGTGGTTAACCGGAGCGATGAACACAGCCAGTTAGCCCTCCAGGGACCCCTGGCCCAGGAAATCCTGCAGCCCCTGACTGAGCTTGACCTGGGCCAGATGAAATCTTTCACTTTTGCCTTTGGTCGGGTGGCCGGAATCGACTGTCTGGTTTCCAGGACTGGTTATACCGGAGAAGACGGCTTTGAAATCTACACCCTGGCCGAAAATCCCGAGGTCATCTGGAAAGCCATCATAGCCGAAGGGACGCCCAAAGGCCTGCTGCCGGTCGGCCTGGGGGCCAGGGATACCCTGCGCCTTGAAGCCAAGCTGATGCTTTACGGCAACGACATCAGCGACCAGACGACAGTCCTGGAAGCCGACCTCAAGTGGATCGTCAAGTTCCAGAAAGGTGATTTCCTGGGCAAAGACGTCCTGGAGAAGCAGCTGCAGGAAGGACTGAAAAGGAAGCTGGTAGGTTTCGAAGTGATGGACAAGGGCATTGCCCGGCCTCATTATCCGGTCTTTGCCGGCGGTCGCCAGGTGTCCGAGGTCTGTTCCGGAACTTTTGCCCCCTACCTGAAGAAAGCCATCGGCCTGGTTTACCTGCCCATAGAATTCACTGAGATCGGAACCGAATTTGAAATCGGCATCAGGGACAGGAAGCTTAAAGCCCGGGTTATTCCGACTCCTTTTTACAAGAGAGAAAAGAAATAACCTGAGATTTTAATAATTATCAGGACAGAGGAGGAATTCATGTATCCTGACAATCTTTATTACACCAAAGACCACGAATGGCTCCGAGTGGAAGGCGAGGAAGCGGTGATGGGTATCACCGACTTTGCCCAGAAGCAGCTAGGAGACATTATCTACGTGGACCTGCCCCAGCCGGGCAAGGTGCTGGAAGCCCACCAGCCGGTCGGCAGTGTGGAATCGGTCAAGTCCGTTTCCGATGTTTATTCGCCGGTCTCGGGCGAGGTGGTGGCGGTCAATTCAGAGCTGGCCCAGACCCCGGACCTGATCAACAAGGATCCCCACGGCCAGGGCTGGATTGTCAGGCTGAAGATCAAGGATAAATCCGAAATCAATAACTTGATGAAGGCCGCCGATTACGAAAAGTATCTGGAAGGCCTGGAACACTGAATCTTGCTTCTCCAGTCCGGGCGAGGCGGAGGGGAAGACGGGAGTGAACTAAAATGAGTTATATTCCTATCAGCGATCAGGACAAAAAGGAAATGCTGGCCCGCATCGGGATAGAGAAGGTGGAAGATCTTTTCTGCTGCATCCCGGAGAGTGTCAGGCTGAAGGGCCTGCTGAATTTACCTGGGCCAATGTCAGAGCCGGAAATTCTGGAATACTTTGAAGAGCGGGGGCGGAAGAATGCCTACGACCGCTACCTGTCCTTCCTGGGTGGTGGAGCCTACGACCACTTCATTCCGGCCGTGGTTGATTACCTGAGCAGCCGGGGCGAGTTCGTTTCGCCTTATACTCCTTACCAGCCGGAGGTCAGCCAGGGAACCCTTCAGGTTATCTTTGAATTCCAGACGCTCATCTGCCAGCTGACCGGCCTGGATATCGCCAATGCTTCTCTTTATGATGGCGCCACCGGCGCGGCCGAGGCTGTGTTGATGGCCAACCGGATCAAGAATAAGAAGCGGCTGCTAGTGGCCGCCAACCTGAATCCCCAGTACCGGGAGGTAATCTATACCTACACCAGGAACCTGGGACTGGAAGTAGTGGAAATTCCCTATGACCGGCTGGGCCGGATTGACCAGAAGGGGCTGGAATCAGCCCTGAATTCTCATACTTCAGTTCTTCTCTGCCAGTCGCCCAATTATTTCGGTGTGATCGAAGACCTGCCAGCCCTGGGCCAGATGGTGCACGGGCACGATGCCCTGCTGGCAGTGGTGGTGTCCGAGCCGCTTTCCCTGGGCCTGCTCGAGGCTCCAGGCAAGCTCGGGGCGGATATCGTCACCGGGGAAGCTCAGTCTTTCGGCCTGCCGCTGAGTTATGGCGGACCCTATCTCGGTTTTATGGCCTGCAAGAAAGAATTTGTTCGGCAGCTGCCCGGAAGGATTGCCGGTCAGACAGTCGATGTCGAAGGCCGCCGCGGTTTTGTCCTGACCCTGTCCACCAGGGAACAGCATATCCGCCGGGAAAAAGCCACTTCCAATATCTGCACCAACCAGGCTCATTGCGCCCTGAGAGCCACCATCTACCTGGAAACCCTCGGCCGCCAGGGCTTGAAAAGGCTGGCCTGGGTCAACCTGCAGAAAGCTGCCTACGCCCTGGACCAGCTGACAGCCATTCCTGGTGTCAGTCGGAAATTCAGCGGCCCGGTCTTCAACGAATTTGTCCTGGAGTTCCCGCTGGAATGGGACAAGATCAACCGCCGCCTGGAGGAACAGGGCATCCTGGGAGGCCTGGCCTTGGGTCAGGATTACCAGGGCCTGGAAAAATGTGCCCTGATTACCATCACTGAGAAACACAGCCGGGAAAAAATCGAGCTCTATGCCCGGGTGCTGCAGGAGGTGTTAAGATGATCAACCTCATTCGCGAACCCCTGATTTTCGAAATCAGTTCCCCGGGCAAGACTGGCACCCGGCTGCCGGCCCTGGATGTGCCGGAAAAGCTGGAGGTGCTGGAGGGCCTGGCGGTGCGGGAGGATATCGAGGGTTTTCCGGAAGTTTCGGAAACGGAAATCACCCGGCATTTTACCCGCCTCTCCCAGATGAATTATTGCGTTGATTTTGGCTTCTATCCTCTTGGCTCCTGCACCATGAAGTACAATCCCAAAATTAACGAAAAGGTGGCGGCCCTGAATAGCCTGGCCGGTGTTCATCCGCTGGCTCCAGAAAAATTGGCCCAGGGCAATCTGGAATTGATGAAGACCCTGGAGAAACTACTCTGCGAAATTACTGGCATGGATGCGGTCAGCCTGCAACCGGCAGCCGGAGCCCACGGAGAGCTCACCGGCATGATGCTCATCCGGGCCTACCATGAAGCCCACGGCAACCCCAGGAAGTACGTTCTAATACCGGATTCAGCTCATGGCACCAATCCTTCCTCAGCCCATATCTGCGGTTACACGGTTAAAGAAATCAAGTCCAACGAGAAGGGAACAATTTCACTGGAAGACCTGGCCCGGGAAATGAATGAAGAGGTGGCAGCCCTGATGGTCACCAACCCCAACACCCTGGGCGTTTTTGAATCCGAAATCTGTGAAATTGCCGAAATTGTCCATGCCCGAGGCGGTTTTGTTTACATGGACGGGGCCAACCTTAACGCCCTGACTGGTATCGCTCGGCCGGGCGAGATGAAAGTCGACGTGCTGCATCTCAACCTGCACAAGACCTTCTCCACCCCCCACGGTGGTGGTGGCCCGGGGTCCGGCCCGGTGGCCGTCAAAAAGATCCTGGAACCATACCTGCCGCTGCCCGTCATAGAAGAAAAAGAGGGCCGCTACTACCTGAATTATAACCGACCCCAGTCGATCGGCCGGGTGAAGAGCTTTTACGGGCATTTTCTGGTGATGTTAAAAGCCCTGGCCTATATCCTGACTCTGGGTCCGGCCGGTCTGCGGGAGATGACAGAAATAGCAGTGCTCAATTCCAATTACATTCGGAAGAGCCTGGAAGGGGTTTACCACCTGAAATACGATTCTCCCACTCTGCACGAGTGCGTCTTTTCTGATAAATTTCAGAAGGAGTCTGGGGTTTCCAACCTGGACATTTCCAAGAGGCTGCTGGATTATGGCCTGCATCCGCCGACCATGTCCTTTCCCTTGATCGTCCACGGGGCCTTGATGATAGAGCCGACCGAAACTGAGAGCCGGCGCGACCTGGACCTGTTCATTGAAGCTATGAAAGCCATCGACCGTGAGGCTAGGGAGAATCCGGATCTGCTGAGGACGGCGCCGCATATTACTTATGTTCGGCGGCTGGATGAAGTGCAGGCCGCCCGCAATCCGGTTCTCAGGTGGGAGAATAAATAATAAGGCTTGAATCGTACCGGTCCCGGAGCCGGGCAAGGGGGCCGCTGTTCTGACTGAAGGAAGATATTAACAATGAGCATGCAGCAACTTTTCTTGAAATTATATGAATTCTGGGCCGGGCAGGGCTGCTACCTGGCTCCCACCTACGACCTGGAAGTGGGAGCCGGGACCATGACCCCGGATACTTTTTTCCGGGTTCTCGGAAGGCGACCCTGGAAGGTAGCCTATGTCCAGCCTTCCCGCCGGCCGACCGACGGACGCTACGGCGAAAATCCTCACCGGGTGCAAAAGCATTTTCAATTCCAGGTGATTATCAAACCTTCGCCTCTCGACATTCAGCGGATTTACCTGGACAGTTTAACTGCCCTCGGCATTAACCTCAAAGAACATGACCTCAGGTTCGATGAGGACGACTGGGAATCGCCGACTATCGGGGCCTGGGGAGTCGGCTGGCAGGTGATGCTGGACGGACTGGAAATCACCCAGTTCACCTATTTTCAGCAGGCCGGGGGGCTGGAGCTTTTCCCGGTTCCGGTGGAGATTACCTACGGGCTGGAGCGGTTGGAAATGTTCCTGGAACAAAAAGACAACATCTACGACCTGCAATGGTCGGATGAAGTCAGCTACCGCGACCTGCGCTACCAGGAAGAGAAAGAATTTTCTATCTACAATTTTGAACAGGCTGATACCCAGATGCTGCACCGGGCTTTCAGCGCCAGCGAAAAAGAAGCCCAGCGACTGATTAACCAGGGACTGCTATTCCCGGCTTATGACCAGTGCCTCAAATGTTCCCATCTTTTTAACCTGCTGGATTCCCGCGGGGCTATCAGCGTCACCGAAAGGGTCAAGCTCATCGGCCAGATCCGAACCCTGGTCAACCAGATCGCCCGCCAGTTTGTGGAGAGGGAAGGAGGAAGCTGATGGAATTCCTGCTGGAGATTATGACCGAAGAATTGCCTTCCTCTCACCTCCGCAGCGCCCTGAGTCAGCTCCAGGAAAAGCTGAGCCAGGAACTGCAGGCAGCCCGGGTGGGGATTCACAGCCTGAGAACCGTCGGCACCTGCCGCCGGCTGGTGGTGCTGGCCTCGCTCGAAGCCGGCCAGCCCGATGAGGAGGAAGTGGTCACGGGGCCTCCGCGGCAGGTGGCAGTTCAGGCCGACGGCAGTTATACCCAGGCCGCCCTGGGCTTTGCCCGGTCGCAAGGAGTGCCAGTGGAGAACCTGGAAGTCATAAAGACTCCCCGGGGTGAATACCTGGGTTTCAGGCGCCGGAAAAAAGGCCGGCCAACCGGAGAAATCCTGTCCGAGGTCCTGCCGGGGGTCATCAGTTCTTTAAGCTTTCCCAAGAATATGCGCTGGGCCGATAAGAATTTCCGTTTTTCCCGGCCGATAAAGAACCTGCTGTGTCTTTTGCAGGGACAGGTCGTGCCACTGGAAGTGGCCGGCATAAAATCTACCGACCGCACTTCGGGCCATTTCATTCAGGCCCCGGTTGAATTTGCTGTGTCTAATTTCGAAGAATACCGCCAGCGCCTAAAAGACCATCTGGTGGTGGTGGAGCCCGAAGAGAGGAAACAGGCCATCCGGCAGCAATTCCAGGAAAAGCTGGCCGGAGTCGGGGCCGGGGTCTATCCCGACGAGGCCCTGCTGGAAAGGCTGCTGTGGAACGTAGAATGCCCTCTGGTAATCATGGGAAGTTTTCCTGAAAGTTACCTGGAACTGCCGCTGGAAGTCTTGAGCACAGCCATGAGAGAAGGGCAGAAGTTGTTCTCAGTGGTCAGGGCTAAAAAGCAGTTGCCGTATTTTCTGGGGATAGCCGATAGTCCGGCTGATCCCCGCGGTTTTATCGCCGCCGGAAATGAACGGGTGCTCAAGGCCAGGCTGGAAGATGCCAGGTTTTTCTGGAAAAACGACCTCAAGGTCAACCTGGCCGAACGGGCTGCCCAGCTCAAGAATGTGGTCTTTCAGGAAAAGCTGGGTAGCTACGGCGACAAGCTGGAAAGACTGCAGAAACTGGTGGCCTATCTGGCCGACCGGCTGGAGTTGAAGAAGGAAAAGAGAGACCTGGTGGAAGCGGCCAGGCTCTGCAAGGCCGACCTGCTGACCGAAATGGTGCGGGAATTCCCCGAGCTTCAGGGCAAGATGGGCGGTCTCTATTCCCGGGAACAGGGCTGGCCGGAGACGGTTTCCCGGGCCATCTATGAACACTACCTACCGGCGGGTCTGGACGACCCGGTGCCAGCCTCAACCGCCGGGGCAGTTCTGTCCCTGGCTGACAAGCTGGACACGGTGGTTGGGGTGTTTGGAGTTGGGGTTAGCATCAGCGGTTCCAGCGACCCCTTCGGTTTGAGAAGGCAAGCCCTGGCTATCTGCCAGATAATCCTGGAAAAGAAATTTCATCTGTCTCTACCCCGCCTGCTGGACAAGGCCATCTCCCTGCTGCAGGACCGGCTGACCGTTCCCCGGGAACGATTGAAAAAGGTGGTGCTGGAATTCATCGAGGGCCGACTGCGTTACATACTGGAAAAACAGGGCTATCGCTATGACCTGGTCAACGCCGCTCTGGCTCCCGGTCTGGACAACCTGGTGCAGACTGAAGCCCGGTTGAAGGCACTTAGCCAGCTCAAGGAAAGTCCGAACTTTGAACCCTTCATCCTGATGGTCAAACGGGTCAAGAACATAGTTAAGGAACCACCTCGAGCTCGCCTGAATTCTGCCCTGATCAAGGAGAAGGAAGAAAAGGAACTTTACTCAGCCCTGAAAATAATCAGAAAAAACGTGGAAGAGATGCTGGCCCGGAATGATTTCACCTCGGCCCAGAAGATGATCTTCCGCCTGCAGCCACCGCTGACCGCGTTTTTTGACCGCGTCCTGGTAATGGCCGAGGATAAAAAAGTAAGGACTAACCGGCTGGCGCTGCTGTCGCAGATTCTGGCTCTCACCGCCGAACTGGCAGATTATTCTCTGGTGGTGGTAGAGAGTGACTCCCGCTGACCCGGGGTCAGGTTTCAGGAACTTTCCACTTTGTATTCGTCGCTTTCAGTTTCATCCACCTTCTCGGTTGGTTTCCGGTCGGCGAACTTGTGTTCCAGGGAAATGATCTTGACCAGGTTACCGGGATAATTCTGGCCCTTCTTGTTCCCGTAAGCATTGAATTGAACTCCCACCCGGAAGGGAAAGTTCTTGTTTTCGGAGGCGGTGGACCAGCGGACTGCGCCCAGCTGGCTGAGGGGCACCCTTTCCCCGGGGATAGACAGCTGCAGGGACAGTTCGGTTCCCGGCTTCAAATGCTGGCGGCAGAGGAAACTGAGCCCGCCCCGGCTGATGTTCTGCAGCGGACAGAATTCCTCGTCGAACTCCTTCTTCTGAGCCAGCCACCGTTCCTTGCGGTAGGAGACAGTGGCTCCCGGAATGACGAACCTCTGACTGAGGCGCTTTTCTTCCGGATAGATGTCCGGCTGAGTTTTATCTTCAGGCGTAGACATGTTACTTATATTTATAACTTAGAAAATGTGGTTTGTCAAAAAGACAGATTTGGGGATTCAATAGGTCAGAGCTTCAGCTTTAACTGGCTGCAGTTTGATGGTTACCTCGGTGCGGATTTCCTGCTTTTCCAGGCTGGTGAAGGTAAAGTTGATTTCCGGTTTTTTCACAAAGCTGGGCGGAAGCCGGGCCGGAGGTTTTTTCTTCCAGTCCTTGAGGACCCCGGCGATGGCCGAGACCGCATCCAGAATGGAAATCCCCCGAAAGTAGGGCTGGTCTTTTTCTGGCACCATATAGGGCTTGGTTCCAGGAGGGTTGGGCGGGGGTATGGTTACCTTGACCGGGATCTGTCTTTGCAGGTATTTGGTGGCCTTGAAAATCAGAGTATCTCCTATGAAAAAGGCCAGTTCGCCCTCCACGTTCTTGATGGGGGGTGAATCCTGTCGCTGCACCAGCAGCTCCTGGGTGGACAGGCTTTTTTTCTCAATCCGGAACTCCAGGACCAATCTTTTCTTAATGGTGATGCTCCTGGTTTTCAGGAAGACATCCAGGTTAAGAGAATAGGACTGGTCAAAATAAAAGGGAAGGGGGAGCTGGATCAGGTGGGGCCCCCTGGTCCACAGGCCACCTTCCAGCGGATTGCCTTCCAGCTGGATCTTATAATAGGATTCGGCCGATAGGTCGAAGCCGATTCTCAGAACCTCGGGTATGGACCGGTCTTCGGCCGCAGCCGGCAGCAGGAAATTGATGTTGCTGATGAGTGGAAATTCCTCCCGCCAGCGGCTCCAGTATTCCAGGGCCTGGTTGAAAACGCTGAAGTCCAGGAAGGACAGCAGCGGCTGGCTCTCGCCGTATTCTTCGAAATAATCAATCAGAGCCTTCTTTTCTTCTTCCGGCAGGTTATTCTTGAAATACAGGAAGGGGAGAAGTCCCCGGGCTTCCTGGCGTTCGGCCTGTTCCAGCCCGGGCAGGGTTTTTTCCAGCAGATTCAGGGCCGGTTCATATTCCCGCTGCTTCAGCAGTTCATTGATTTCTGACTTCCAGTCGGCCCGGGCTGAAAGGAAAAGGAGCAGACAGCTCAGAACAAGCAGTAATGACCGGCATCTTTTTTCAATCATGGTAGGTGAACACCAGATAGAACTCCAGGCTTTTTCCGGGAAAATCTTCGGGCAATGGGGGAAACGGAGCGCCTAGCCGGACAGCGGTAACGGCTGCTTGATCCAGAATTTCGGAGGTGGTGGAGGAGGCCACTTCCAACGACAGCAGCTGGCCTTCCCGGTCAACCAGCAGAATCAGGGCCACGTTTTTGTTCTTGGGCAGGCTGGCCAGCTGGGGCAGAACCCACCTGGCCTGAATCAGGCTGACTACTTTTTCGGCCCAGGGTTTAATGCTGTAACGGTAGCCGGCAGCCGGTTGCGGGGTAACCGCTCCCGGTATACCTGGTCTGGGGCGCCCACCCTGGCTGAAGCGCAGGCCGCGACCCGGCTGTTCGTAGGCCCGGGGAGAGGCATACTGATAGACATCACTCTTGAGAGCTGGCGGGGCCTCAGCCATTTCTCCCGGCTCAGGCTCCGGCCTGACTGGCAGTTTCAGGCTGAAATGGTACTTGCCAGAAACGGGCCTGATCCGCGACAGGTTGATTCTGACGCCAGAGGCCGTCTGGCTATCCCTCCGGCCGGCGGCCAGGTAAGCCTCAAGGTCAAAGGGAATGGTCGGCTGGCCACGCCCGGCAGTTTCGGCGCCGCTCGTTGCCCTGGCCCCGGCGGCTCGTCCGCCTGGAACTCCGCCGGCTTCACCCGGAGGACCAGCCGGCTGGGCCTCGGCCACCGGTGGTTCCTTGATGACCTCGGGCATCACCGGCGGCGGGCCAACCTCAGGGTAGGTGGCAATGATCACGTCAGTTTCTTTGGCGAAAGGCAGGATTTTAACAATAACCTTGGCCTGCCTCAGGTAGAGAACGAGCAGGATATGCAGCAGGAGAGCAATACTAAGGCTGATTATCTTCAGCCTGACTTCGCTCCGGTCAACCCGGTGCCACCTGGCTCGAAAGTTTTCCAGGATTGGCTTGGGCCATATTTTTTTCATCAAACAGTTTCTTCTTCCTTAAAATCAGAGTACTTATTATATAGAAAATCCGCTCGAAAGAGAAAGTTGCACGGGGATTTATTTTACGAGATAAAGCCGCCCCAGGATAAAAAGCAGGCAGAAGGAGTTCAGGAGGAGAAGCAGGCTGAAAAGAAGCTCCAGTCCCAGGAGAGGGATGAGAACCGAGGTGGCCAGCAGGGCACCGAGAAAGGAGCCAAAAAGGTCAAGAGAATAACCAAGGCCGTAGCGGAGCCTATGCCGCAGGTAAATCACGTTGCTGACCACGAACAGGAAACCGCCCAGGAAACCCATGGCCAACAGGAGCAGGTAGAAAACGTTCGCGGCCGAAGCGCCAGGCGCCAGCCTGGCCAGGACCAGCAGGACAACAAATCCGGTCTGGACCGCTACCAGGTGTTCTACCCCGAGTGTGTCCCTGAGCTTCCGCCCGAGACTCGAGCCCAGGAACAGCCCGGTCATGAATATGGTGAAAAGCAGCGATATCTTGCTGTAGATCAGGCCCAGCTGGCTCTGGAAAGATAGAATCAGAGCTACCTCGGCCACGATGGTAGTAAATCCCATAACGGTCAGGGGAATGAGAAAAACCGCCTGGGTTGCCCGGCGGCGGACGATAAAAATCAAGAGCACAAAAAGAAACAGAGCCAGCGGCAGGTCGAACAACATGCTGCGTTTAAGTTGCTGCAAATGCACCAGCCAGCGGCTACTTCGGCCGGGGAAATGCTGGCTCCAGACTATAGTCTGGTAGAAATAGCTCACCGGAGCTCGGTCCGAATTCAAACCTGGGTTAGGAATTTCTTCCAGGCTGGCCTGCAGGTATTCTCTTTTCAGAGGGTGGAACCGACTTCTCAAAAATTCTGGCCGGAAAAAGACTGTTTGTAGCTGGTAAAGGTGATATTTTTCCAGCAGGCTTTCCAGGTCCGTGTCCAGCCGACCGTTGGAAGCCAGCAGGACGTTATTGTCTCCGGGGATAATGTCCACCACAGGGAAGACCTTTTTCAGAGAGTTAAAAATCGAGGCCAGGAGCAGGCTTCTCTCGGGCGAAAGGTAATTCTCAGAAGAAGGCAGGAGAAAAGAAAAAACGCCATCGGTTGAAAGTTTTTCCCTGGCAGTGGCAAAAAATTCCACCGTGTAAAAGCGGTTGACCTGGGCTGTGGCCGGCTCGGGCAGGTTGCAGATGATAAGGTCATAGCGGCCCGGGTCCTGCCGCAGGAATTTCCGTCCATCCACCAGGTGTACTGTAACCCTCGGGTCATCCAGGCCCGTGTGTTTTCCGGCCAGGACTTTCCGGGCCAGCTCCACCAGAGTAGGGTCCAGTTCTACGTAGTCAATCTTGACCTGAGGATACTGCAGGGCCTGAGCCAGGGTTCCGTTGAGACCGCCCCCCAGCAGGAGCAGGCGGTCGGCCTGGGGTCGTTGCAGGAAGGCGAAATGGACGGCCTCTTCGGCCGCGGCCGGGTCCGGAAAGTTGAAAGCAATCGAGCTGTTGGAGAAAAAAGAAATCTGTTCCTCGGTTTTGATTACCTGAAGACGGGCATAAGGTGAATCCCTGACCTCAATCAATCGGAAAGGCCGCCAGTAAAGTCTCTCAGCCGGGCGGTCTCCGAACCAGAAGCCAGCAGCCAGGAGCAGGGCCAGGGCCAGTGTGAAAAATTTTTTCTGCCCTGAAGCCAGGGCTATTCCCAGCCCGGCCAGAAAGATGATCACAGCTGCTGTTTGCCAGCTTGAAAGATAAGGGATGAGGACCAGGTAAACCAGCAGGCCGCCGACGGCCGCCCCCAGGGATTCAAATTGATAGACGGCTACCAGATTCCCGTTCTGCCAGAGAACATTGTAGACAAACAGGACTCCAAGCGGCAGGCTGAGGGCAAAGGCGATGAACCAGGCCGTCAGAAAGAGCGGTCCGGGTCCGGTCAGTTCTCCGGGCAGGACGGCAAAGAAAAACCGGGAAAACCGTAGCAACAGCAGCAAAACGGCAGAAATGATTATCAGGCCCCGATAAAAACGGGTCGGGGAAATCCAGCCGATAAATTTTTTTTCAGCCAGCAGGCTGCCCAGGCTACCCCCCAGCAGCCAGAAAGCCAGGACCAGGCCGTAGACCAGCTCGTTGCCCTGGAAGCGGACCTCAAATTCCCTGAGGATCAGAACCTGGAAGGAAGTGGCCAGGAAGCCCAGGAGACAGGGCCAGAAGACCCGATTCAGCTCCAGACCCCGGCGATGACCTGACCACAGTAGCGACATTTGTTCCCACTCAGTTCTTTTTTCCTGATAATATAACCATATCTTTCGATAATCAACTTACCGCATTTCGGGCAGAAGGTGTTCTCGCCCGGATGGCCTGGGACGTTGCCCACGTAAACATAGTGGAGTCCTTCAGCCAGGGCCACTTCCCTCAGACGATCCAGGGTCGAAACCGGGGTCGGGGGCAGATTCTTGATCAGGTACATCGGGTGAAAGCGGGAAAAATGAAGGGGAAAGTCGGGGCCGATCTCGTTTTTCAGCCAGCGGCACATCTCTCTTATTTCTTCCGGCCGGTCATTCAGGGTGGGAATAACCAGGTAAACTATTTCCAGCCAGCAGCCGGAACGGGCAATCTGCTTGATGGTGTCCAGGACTGGTCGCAGCTGTCCTCGCACATACTCGCTGTAAAAATTTTGGTTGAAAGCTTTAAGGTCAACCTTGATGGCCTCCACTACCCGCAGCAGCTCGGCCAGGGGGTCAGGATTGATATAACCCGCGGTGACGACCACGTTCTTTATGCCCTTCTTTCTGGCCAGCAGGCTGCTGTCGTACATGTATTCAAAGAAGATCACCGGCTCGGTGTAAGTGTAGGCAATAACCGGACAACGGTAGCGCTCGCAGGAGGCCACCAGGTCTTCAGGCGGGAGGTAAATATTCTTAACCTGTTCCGGCCTCATCTGGGAGATTTCCCAGTTCTGGCAGAATTTGCAGCTGAGGTTGCAGCCGGCGGTGGCCAGGGAAAAGGCTTCCGACCCAGGCAGGAAATGGAAGAAGGGTTTTTTCTCGATGGGGTCGACGTTCAGGCTGGCCACCTGGCCGTAAACCAGGGTATAATACTTGCCGTCCTGATTTTCCCTGACTCCGCAGAAGCCCCGTTCCTTGTCTCCCAGCTGGCAGAAACGGGGACAGAGGTCGCATCTTATCTCCCGGTCGGGCAGCTTCTGGTAATACCTGGCTTCCACCCGTGATAACCTGGCGGACGGGGAACCGCTCCCGGGAAAAAAAGGGGTGGCTCGGGACATCCCGGGCAGACCTAAAAGACTGCTACCGGTAAGAGTAAATCTTAAAAAATCTCTGCGGTCCATGGGGCCTTCTTTTTATATTATACTTCTTCTTCAATAATCTCGATATTTTCCAGCCGGGCCTGGCCCAGGTTGAGTTTCTCAGCGGTCAGGAGGTAAGACGGCTGGCGCTTTTCCTCTTCAAGTGAGGGCAGCCCTTTCCTGGCCCGCAGCTGTTCGATAAGCTGCCAGCCAACGACATCGGCCGCCACCGGGTCGCCGCTGAAAACAAGCTGGCGGGCTCCGGCCAGCCACTGGGGATGGTAGGAAGGGCCGCGATGGTACTGCACCCGGAGGGCGTCAATAATGGTCAGCCGGTGCTTCTTCCTTATATGGTCGGTTTCAAACAGCTCGGCGATATAGGGGTCACAGTTGGAATCATGGTACTTATTGGGGTTGTGAATGGCCCCGAAATAATTCTTGAGACCGGCCGTGACTCCAGCCAGACCGTGGTCCTTGAGCAGGGCCAGGCTGATGCTGGCCTGGATGAACTCAGCCTGAATGCGGGAAAAAAGGCTGCCGATATTTCGGTGGGCAGTCGGCTCTGGCTGGTAACCCGCCCGGCGGTGGTCGGTTCCGAAAATCTTCAGGCTGCCTCCGGTGGTGGAAAGCTTATAACCGGCTTCTTTCAGTTCCTCGCTGCTTCGGTCCCAGATGATAATGTTCTCTTCACGGCTAATGGTCTGGCCTAACCACAGCCCGAGGGTCAGGGCCGTTTCCGGGCTGGTGCTCAGCGCTCGTCGGCCAATAGTGTTGATTTTGATGCCGATGGTCTCCCCGGGTCGGAACCAGCGGGCCAGGGCGGCTGCGGCCTCAGTTTCCCCGCTCAGGGTCTGGAAGCCCTTTTTAAGCATGGCCAGAACCAGGCCGGGGGCGGGCCGGGTGAGGTCGGGAATATTCCGACTGCAGGTTACGATGACCACTTTTGACTTGCTCATCTCTGGTCAAAGTTATAATGACCTTTAAGCTCAGGGTTGTCAATAGAAGGCGGTGGCTGGTTGCAATTGCCGCTCAAACTGGATATATTGGATTCAGGCGGAGGAAAAAATGAAAGGCATAAGAATTCTTTTGGCCATGTTATTGATAAATCTGGCTCTGGGCTGGCTGCTGATCGCGGCAGCCGGGGCTCCCGGGTCGGATTCAGAACTGAAGTCATTGCTGCCCCGGATGGAAGGCTGGCAGTTTCAGGAAGAGCCCCAGTTTTTTTCACCAGGAACCCTGTTTGAATATATCAACGGGGCTTCCGAGGCTTATCTCAGCTATGATTTCCGAGAACTGGTAGTAGCCCAGTACCAGAAAAACGGTACCGAAACCGTCCTCGTCCTGGAAATCTATGACATGGGTTCGCCCCTCAACGCCTTTGGCATTTTCAGTTCCGAGCGTTACCCGGACAACCCTGATATCAATCTCGGCAATGCCGGCTACCTGGAGGAAGAGGTTCTGAATTTCATCTCCGGGCGCTTCTACGTCAAATTGTTATGTTATAACGGCGGGGAGGAGACGGCTGACTACCTGAAGCAATTGGCCCGGGAAGTAGAAGCCAGGATAAAGGATAGAGCCGGGTTGCCCGAGCTGTTCCGCCTTTTTCCGTCGGAAGGGCGGGTTAAGAATTCAGAAAAATACATCAAGAAGAATTTCATGGGCTTTGATTTCCTCAGCCATGGCTATATCGTTCTCTACCGGCAGGATCAGGTTGAATACGAGGGGCTGGTAATTGACTGCGGTTCAGCGGCGGAAGCTGAAGCCCGCCTGCGTAAACTGGTTGAGTTTTATGCCGGGGAGAAGAATCCTTTCCTGAAGGAGGGTTCCCGTTACCACCAGAAAAATGCCTATGGCCAGCATGTTATCCTGGGACGGGCTGGTGGCTATCTCTACGGTTTCAGCCGGGTGCCAGAAAACTTGCTGCCCCTGGCCCTGAAGCAATTCGACCGGCTGGGCCAGGCTCTGGCCGGCCGGAAGTAGGGGGCAGGCGGCCATGTCTGAATCCAGGGTGACCCGGGTCTCTCTGGTAATCATCGTTCTGTTCATAACCGGTATCATCCTGAAAATTTCCAGGCCCGTTTTGCTTCCCTTCCTGGTGGCTTTGTTCATTTCGTATGCTGTTTCACCGCTGCTGGATTGGCTGGTAAAACTCAAATTGCCCAAGACAGTGGCCATTATCCTCATCCTGATTCTGACCTTTTCTGTTCTTTACCTGTTCGGCCTGCTGCTTTACTCCAGCGGCAAATATTTTGCTTCTGAATTTCCAAAGTATAATCGGCAGATTGATTCATTCACGTCCGAATTGCTGTCCTGGCTGGAACATCTGCCCGTCAGGGTCAGTATGCCAACCATAATTTCCCAGCTCAACGTGGAGAAAATCACTGGCTGGTTGCTGGGTACCCTGGGTTCCTTCCTGTCCTTTATAACCAACCTGCTGCTGGTCTTTGTGTTTGTGGTGTTCATCCTGGCTGGCCGGGACAAACTCCCGACCAAGCTGGCTCTGGCCCTGGCCGCAGACCGGGCCCTTTACCTCAACCGGATGGTGATCGGGATCAACCGCCAGATTCAGAAATACCTGGCGGTTAAGACGGTGACCAGCCTGCTGACCGGGGCCCTGACCTTCCTGGTGCTGGTGATTTTTGGAGTGGATTTCGCCCTGTTGATCGGCTTCCTGACCTTTGTCCTGAACTATATCCCTTCCATCGGTTCGATTTTTGCCACTTTGCTGGCCGGGCTGATGGCTTTCTTTCAGTTTGGTAATTCTCTGACCCCGGTCTGGGTTTTGATATTGCTCGGCCTCATCCAGACGGTTATCGGGAATTTCATCGACCCCAAACTCATGGGCCGGAGCCTGGACCTGAGCCCGCTGCTGGTCATTTTTTCTCTTATCTTCTGGGGCTGGCTGTGGGGTTTAGCCGGGATGTTCCTGGCGGTCCCGCTTCTGGCTGTTTTCAAAATAATATTTGAGAACATCCCCTCCCTGAAATTCCTAGCTGTCTTGATGAGCAAATAGAAAAGGTAATAAAGACCCGAGTTACGGGTTAGTGGGCCAATTCTTTTAACTAACTCCGACCAGTAGGCGTTTTTCTTTCGTGGTTACCCAACGAAATTTTAAGGATGGGGCAGACTCTTTTAGCTTTTCTTTTCCGGCAGACAGAGCGGGTCCTGGTGCTCTTCTTCCGGTTTGAGGATGAAAGCTTCTTCGCTGAAGACCTTGAATTTATTCTTTAAGAGTTTTTTCAGGGCTTTCTGGGCGGCTTTCTGTTCAGCGCTTTTCTTAGACGGCCCCCTGGCCCGGGCCAGGACTTTGGCCCCGGAGCAGACCTCAACCGTGAAAACCTTTTCGTGAGCTGGTCCGCTCTCGGTGACGGTCCGGTAGACCGGCCCTGGTATTTTTTGCTGGCTCAAATATTCCTGCAGAGCTGACTTGAAATTGTTGATCAAGAAGTTATCCCGCGGCAGCTTCTTGAAATATTTTTTGACCAGGTTCTGCAGCACCTGGCGGGCGATGTCGAAGCTGCTGTCAAGATAAACAGCTCCTATCAGGGCTTCAAAGGTCCCGGCCAGAATGCTTTTTTTCCGGCGGCCGCCGTTTTTTTCCTCGCCCCGCCCGAGCCGAACAGCTTTATCCAGCCCCAGTTTCCTGGCCAGGACTGAGAGTGAGCTGGTGGAAACCAGAGCCGCCTTGAGTTTTGATAGCTGCCCTTCGCCCAGGCCGGGATAAACCTGGTGGAGATAATCGGCCAGCACCAGTCCCACTACCGAATCCCCCAGGAATTCCAGGATTTCGTTATCCTTAAGCCTGCCTTCAAGGTGCTCATAAGCGTAGGAGCTGTGAGTCAGGGCCTGCTGCAGCAGGTGGGGATTCTGGAAGCGGTAATTTAGTCTTTTTTCTATGCTGGCCAGATTCATGGTTGCCATATATACCTTTTGAATTTTTATTTATTTTCATTGAATGGATAAACTACCCGACCGGCCACGATAGTCATAGCCACCCTCCCGTTGAAGCGACTGTTCAGAAACGGGGTGTTGTAGCTCTTGGACTGGAAGGTCTCGCGGGTGAGCAGGGTGGTGCCCCCAAGGTCCAGCAGAGTGAGGTCAGCCCTGGCCCCCGTTTTAATCATGCCCCTGTCCTTGAGCCGGAGCAACCTGGCCGGAGCGGCGGTCAAGGCTTCTATCAAACGTTCCAGGGGGAGCTGATCATTCCCGACCAGTCTGTCCAGGAGAGAAGGCACGGCGGTCTCCAGTCCGTTTATACCGAACGGGGCTTTTTCCAGGCCCTGGCTTTTTTCCTGCTCGCTGTGGGGAGCATGGTCGGTGGCGATAACCTCAATCCAGCCTTCTTGGAGAGCCCTGACCAGGGCCAGCCGGTCGGCTTCGGTTCTGAGAGGCGGGTTGACTTTGTAGACCGGGTCCCGGTCCAGCAGGACATCTTCGGTCAGAAGCAGGTGGTGGGGGGTGACTTCGGCCGAGACCGGGATTCCGGATGCCCTGGCCCAGGCCAGCAGTTCCACCGAGCCGGCGGCGCTGAGGTGGGCCAGGTGAACCGGCCAGCCGGTGTCCCGGGCCAGGATGATGTCCCGGGCTACCATGATTTCTTCGGCCGCAGCCGGAATACCTGGAAGGTTTAGCTCCCGTGAAACCCGACCTTCATTTATTATGCCGCCGGCAGCCAGAGATTTTTCTTCGCAGTGGTCCACGAGCAGCGCTTCCAGCTGGCTGGCTTCTTCCATGGCCCGTCTCATCAAGGCGCTGTTCCCGACTGGCTGCCCATCGTCGGAAAAAGCCACGGCTCCGGCGGCTTTGAGCTCCTGGAACGGGGCCAGTTCCTGGCCCTTTTGCCCCAGGCTGACCGCGGCCACGGGCAGGACGTTGACCAGTGCTTCTTTGGCCGCTTTTTCCTGGATAAAGTTGATGACAGCCGGGGAGTCGGCCACCGGGTTGGTGTTGGGCATGCAGCAAATAGTGGTGAAGCCGCCCCGGGCTGCGGCCCGGCTGCCGCTGGCAATGGTTTCCTTGTGTTCGTAGCCCGGTTCCCGCAGGTGAACGTGGAGGTCGATAAAACCAGGAACCACCAGCCAGCCTTCAGCCTGGATTGTCCGGTCGACCTCAGTCGCTATCTCCGGTTTGATTTCGGCAATCAGGCCGTCCACCAGCAGCAGGTCGAACCGGCCGTCAATTTTCTGGCCGGGGTCCAGCACCCTGCCTTTTTTGATCAGCAACTTCAACTGCTTTCTCCCGCCTGTAATTTTACTTTATTTCTGGTTGAGCTTCACCTGGGGTTCGGTAATCAGAACTTCGTCAGTTTCGTCAATTTCTTTCAACCTGACTTCAACCCGTTCCCTTCTGGAAGTGGGCAGAAGGCGGCCGACATAATCAGGCCGGATGGGCAGTTCCCGGTGGCCGCGGTCTATCAGAACCGCCAGCTGGATAGTCCGGGGTCGGCCCAGGTCAAAAATGGCTTCCATGGCGGCCCGGATGGTCCGGCCAGTAAACAGGACATCATCTATCAGCAGGACATCCCGACCGTCTATTTTAATTTTGATGGGGTTAACCCTGCTGGCTTTCTTTTTTTGGGATGCCTTCAGGTCATCGCGATAGGGAGTGATGTCGAGGGTGAAGTAAGGAATTTCCAGGCCCTCGGCTTGTTTCAAAATCTCGGCAATTCGCTTGACCAGATAGATGCCCCTGGTCTTGATGCCGACCAGGACGATATTCTTGAGGTCACGGTTGCGTTCGGCCATTTCAGTGGCCATGCGCACCAGCGTCCGGCGTATTTTTCCGTTGTCCATCACCCGGGCTTTAACTTTGTTGGTCATCACTACCTCGCCTGTTATTATTTGAAAGACTTATAGTTAGCTAAAATTGCCCAAATGTCAAGATAGCCGGAGAAAACCAAGCCCGGTCTGGAAATATTTGTTGGCCCGGGCTACGTCCCGGCCAATCTGCTCCTGCAGGGCTTCCAGCGTTGGGAATTTTCTTTCGGACCGCAGTTTTCTCAGAAGTTGCAGAGAAACCGATTGACCATAAAGCTGGCCCGAGAAGTCAAGCAGGTGAGCCTCGACCGAGGTTTGGCGGTCGCCTAACGTCGGACGGAAACCGATATTGACTACCGCCGGATAGGTCTCTTTGTTGATAATCACCAGGGCCAGGAAGACTCCCGGGGGCAGGATTTCATTGGCCGTCTCCAGGTTGATGGTCGGAAAACCCAGGCGGCGGCCAAAACCGCGTCCCCGGATAATGCGCCCCGATATTTCATAAGGCCGTCCCAGGAGCCTGCCTGCCAGTTCGACCCGGCCCTTGTGGAGAAATTGGCGGATGAGACTGGAGCTGATCGGCTGTCCGTCGCGGCCAAGCGGTTTGATGAGGGAAACCCGGAAACCGTAGCGACGACCGAAAGCTTTGAGCTCCCGCACCCCGCAGCGGCGGTTATGGCCAAAGCGGAAATTCTGACCGACGACCACTTCCTGGATGCCCAGGGCTTTTTTCAGAATTTCCCTGGCAAATTCCTCACCTGGCAGGAAAGCCAGGTCCCGCTCCAGGGAAAGAATCAGGCAATAATCCAGGCCCGCTTTTTCGAGATATTTCAGCTTCTGCTGGGGTGTCTGGATCAAACTGATTCTTTTCCGGTTGAGAACCCGGTCCGGGTGAGGAGAAAAGGTCATCAGGCCGGCCGCAACGCCGAGCTGCCGGCTTCTGGCCAGCAGTTTTTTCAAAATTTTCTGGTGGCCCAGGTGGCAGCCGTCAAAAATGCCTATGGCCAGGACAGAATTCAGGCTGATTTTTTGGAGCCGGGGTGACAGGCGGCGAAAAACTTTCATTGAGCTCAGAGCTTGATAGCGTCGATCTTTTTCAGGTAATTAAGTTTGAGCTGGGACAGGATGGCTTCCAGGAAATTTTCCTCTTCTGCCTCCAGGTTGCCCTTGGTCCGGTCCCGGAGCAGGTCCAGGATGTCAATCAATCTCTTGGCATATTCCAGGTTGGTCTCCAGCTGGTTGGTCCTGGGGTCTTCCAGCAGGCCCAGCTTGATCAGGGCCTGGGTATAAATCGGGAAAACAATGGAGCTGAAATCCAGGGGCGGCATGAACTCTTGAGAATCGTTAAACTCCGGCCCGTTTTTAGGTTTATCGTTCATGTTCTTCCTTGGCCCTGGCCGCGCTGGCCGGGGCCACCTCCGGTTGAAAAAAAGTGCTGTTTAAGGTAACTTACGGACTTAAATCATATCTATTCCTGGAGTAGATTTCAAGTGGAGGGCAGAGTGAAGCACCAAACCCGGGCCGGCGCCCGCTTCCAGAAACTGGTGGAGATTATCGCCCGGTTGCGCTCGCCCGGGGGCTGTCCCTGGGATAGGGCCAGGACCCGCCAGGACATCCTGAATTATTTCCTGGAGGAAGTCTACGAGGCGGTGGAAGCCATCAGCGCCAATCAGCCAGAAGCAGCCCGGGAAGAGCTGGGAGATGTCTTGCTGGAGGTAGTTTTTTTAACCAGGTTTTACGAAGAAGAAGGACTGTTTACTATGGCCGATGTCCTGGATGGCATAAATCGAAAAATGATCAGGCGCCATCCCCATGTTTTCGGACGGGAGATCAGGACCAGCCCGGAAGCGGTACTGGACAGCTGGCAGAAGAGCAAGCAGTCGGAGAAAAAAAGAAGTTCCATCCTTGACGGCCTGCCGGCCGCCGCTCCCTCCCTGGTCTACGCTTTCTTGCTGGGTCAGCGAGCGGCCGCTCATGGTTTTGACTGGTCAGAGCCGGCCTCAGCCCTGGACAAGGTAAAAGAAGAAATAGCCGAGCTGGAAAAATCGCTGTCCCGGAAAAACCGCCGGGCAGTAGCCGAGGAGCTGGGCGACGTTCTTTTTTCTCTGGTCAATTTCTGCCGCCTGCTAGGTTTTAACCCGGAGATTATTTTGCGACAGGCCGGCCGGAAGTTCGAGCGGCGCTTCCGGCAGCTAGAAAAAGAATTGACGACCAGGGGACAGGCCGTTAAGGAATGCTCACTGGAAGAGCTCGACCTAACCTGGGAAAGAGTCAAGAAAAAGAGCCGCAGTCCGAAGATAAAAAATAAAAAGGATAAAGGCAAACGGGCAGCCGGAAAAGTTATAAAAAAACAATAACCGCTTTCAGTCTTGATAGCCTTCCGGTGGATAAAGGTGGGAAAAACCTCAATCCTGGTTAGCCGCGGCCTGGGCTTCTTTTTTCCTGAGCATCAGTGAAGCTTTGATGAATTCATCCAGGTCGCCGTCGAGAATCCGGTCGACGTCTCCAGTTTCCAGCCTGGTCCTGAGGTCTTTGATCATTTTATAGGGATGCAGGACATAGGAGCGGATCTGGTTGCCCCAGGCAATGTCCGATTTCAGGTCTTCCAGCTTATCTATTTTTTCCAGCTTCTTCTTCCGCTCGAGCTCGTACAGGCGGGCCTTGAGCAATTTCATGGCCCGGGCTTTGTTCTGGTGTTGCGACCTTTCATTCTGACACTGAACGACGATCCCAGTCGGCAGGTGGGTGATTCTGACGGCAGAATCAGTGCGGTTGACATGCTGTCCGCCCTTGCCCGAAGCCCGGTAGGTATCTATTTTCAGGTCGTCGGGGTTGATTTCTATTTCGATGTCTTCATCGATTTCGGGATAGACAAATACGGCCGCAAAGGAAGTGTGACGTCGCTTGTTGGCGTCAAAGGGTGAAATCCGGACCAGACGGTGGACCCCCGATTCCTGGCTCAACAGGCCAAAGGCATAATCGCCCTCCATCCGGATAGTGGCACTTTTCAGGCCGGCCTCGTCACCCGGCTGAAAATCGATGACCTCGGTCTTGAAGCCTTTCCTCTCGGCAAAGCGCAGGTACATGCGGAAGAGCATCTGGGCCCAGTCCTGAGATTCAGTCCCTCCTGCTCCGGGATGGATGGTCAGAATGGCATTCCTGGGGTCATCTTCGTCGAAAAACAATGTCCGCAGCTCGGCTTCCTGGAGTTCCTGGTCAAAAGCCCGGAGGGCCTGGCTTAAATCGTCTATAACCTTCTCGCCTTCCTCAGCCAGTTCCAGCAGGACTTCAATCTCTTCCTGATCATTTTTCAGTTTCCGGTAGAATTGCAGGTCTTTTTCCAGCTGCTTTTTTCTCTGCTGCAGGGATTGAAATTTTTTCTGGTCACTCCAGGTTTCGGGGCTGGCTAACTGAGAGTTGATTTCTTCTAATTCTTTTATCTTACGGTCCAGGTCAAAGAAAACCTCGGACTTCTTCCAGTTTCTTAAAAAGGCCGGTGGCTTTTTCCCGGCTTTCAGACAGCTGTTCTAACCATCCAGTCTCATTCACCTTAATTTCTCCTGATAAAGGCAAGATAGAGTAGAAATGGCCTTCTGTCAAGATGGCGGTCACAAAAAACCGGCCAGAAGGTGCCGTCGCCTCCGGCTGGTTGAAATCTGGCACTGCAATCTATTGCTGGACGATGAAGAATCCCGGGTTGCGGGCCGACCGACTGACCAGCTCCGACAGGGCTTTCTGGGCTTCCTCCCTGGTTTTGTAACCTCCGAGCCAGACCCGGTAGAAAGGTTTTCGGTCCCTGGCAAAAGGTTCCTTGACCACTGCGCTATAACCCTGCTTTCTGTACTTTTCTGCTTCCAGCCTGGCACTTGGCCGGTCGGTGAAAGCTCCTACCTGGATAAAAAAAGTGCCCGAAGGTGGGGCCACCGGTCTGGAAGGAGTGGCGGTGGTTTTGGGTGGCGAAGTGGTGGTCGAAGAGGCCGGTTTGCTGGCCGGTTTTCCAGCTGGCTGGACGGCAGCCTGGGTTGGAGTCTGGACTGGAGCTCCGCTGGAGGTTTCAGCCGGCTGGCTGGAAACGGCCGCGGTTGTTTCTTCCGCTGGCGGGACAGCGACCGGAGCGCTGACCGTTTCTTCGGCTTTCTGGGCGGTCATGGTCCGGATCAACAGGTCAGCCTGTTTCTTTCCGACCTGGACGCCGATGAAAAAAATAATCGCGCCCAGCAGGATGATTCCCAGGATGATGATCACCAGGGCGGTTGATGATACCTGTATTTCCCTGTAATCTCTGACCATTGTCTTGACTACTTCTCCTTTGATTTATCAATGGAAAAGGCCCGGAGAATTTCGAGGGGCAGAGGGAAAATTATGGTA
Source organism: Candidatus Aminicenantota bacterium (assembly GCA_014360005.1). GTDB lineage: Bacteria > Acidobacteriota > Aminicenantia > Aminicenantales > Saccharicenantaceae > Saccharicenans. The sequence goes on from JACIYI010000001.1 coordinate 43,012, forward strand.
GAGTTTTTCTCGGTGGCGATTTCAGTCAAGGTACCCAGGAAACGCAGCATGATGGTCTGGGGATTCTGGGAAATGATCTCGGCTGCCTGGGCCAGCTTGGTCGAGGACTGGAATTCGCCGTCGGCGTGGATGACCTTGGCCCGTCTTTCTCTTTCGGCTTCGGCCTGCCTGGCGATGGCCCTGATCATGGTTTCTGGCAGGTCAATGTGCTTGATTTCCACCAGCTGGACCTTGATACCCCAGGGGTCAGTGTGCTGGTCAATTATTTCCTGAAGCTGAGCATTCAGCTTTTCTCTTTCTGACAGCAGTTCATCCAGCTCCACCTGCCCCAGCACGCTTCTCAGGGTGGTCTGGGACAGCTGGGAAGTGGCATAAAGGTAGTCCTGGACTTCCAGCACCGCCCGGAGCGGGTCCATCACCCTGAAGTAGAGGACGGCGTTGACCTTCACCGAAACGTTGTCCTTGGTGATAACGTCCTGGGGAGGGATATCCATGACGATCAACCGCAGGCTGATTCGGACCATGCGGTCAATCGGAGCAAAAACGAAAATCAACCCCGGTCCCTTGGGTCGCGACAAAACCCGGCCCAGCCGGAAGATGACACCCCTTTCGTATTCCTTCAGAATTTTGATGCAGTTTAAAAGGTAAAGCACAACGATGGCCGCCACTATAATAGGGAAGGTAATCATTTCAGACCTCCTTTCTGCGGACAGGTTGCCCTGCCCTTATATCTTTTTAACCTTCAGAGTCAGGTTATTTTTGACTTCCACCACCTGGATGCGGTCTCCCCGGTTAATGGGTTCATCAGCTACTGCCCACCAGATTTCGCCGTGCACAAAAACCTTACCTTCTTTCTCAAAGGAAGTAAGAGCCCGGCCGGTTTCTCCCACCATGCCCTCCTTCCCGGTGAGGGTTCTCTTGGTGTGAGCTCTGATCACCAGATAAACCAGGAAGATGAAGACCAGGGAGACGCCCAGAGCCACCGGGATGATGTATTTCAGACTCGGGCGCAGCTCGGGAATGGGCGAGCGAATTAACATGATAGAACCGAGAAGCAGGGAAACTATGCCACCCATGGTTAAGGCTCCATAACTGTGAACTTTAACTTCCAGGACGAAAAGCACCGTGCCCAGGATGATCAGCAGCAGGCCGACATAATTGACCGGCAGAATCTGGAAGGAAAAGAAAGCCAGCAGCAGGCTGATTCCGCCCAGAACCCCCGGCAGGATGGCTCCGGGATTGGCAAACTCAAAATACAAACCCAGCAGCCCGATCATGAGCAGAATATAGGCCAGGTTGGGATTGGCGATGGTCATCAGCAATTTTTGCCGGAAGGTCAGCGGCACCTCCAGCAGCTCCTCGTCTTTGAGCTTTAATTCTTCCAACCGGCCGTCAAACCTCCTGAGCTGTCGGCCGTCCAGGGCCCGGACCAGTTCGGTTTCAGAATTAACCACCAGGTCTATCAGCCGTCCTTTCAGGGCTTCCTGTTCAGTGTAGCTCAGGCTCTGCCGGACGGCCTCCTCGGCCATCTTGATGTTGCGTCCTCTTTTTTCGGCCAGGGTCCTGATGTAGGCCGCGGCGTCATGGGTCACCTTTGCTTCCATGGTCTTGTCGGGTTGGTTCTGGCCGTTGAGTCCAATGCTGACCGGATGGGCGGCGCCAGTGCTGGTGCCGGGGGCCATGGCGAAGAGGTCGCAGGCCACGCCGATGAAAAATCCAGCCGAGGCCGCCCGGGCTCCAGCCGGGCTGACATAGGCGACTACCGGAACAGGAGAGTTGACTATTCCTTCTATGATTTCCCGCATGGAAGAATCCAGACCGCCCGGAGTGTTCAGCTTGATGATCAGCAGACGGGCCTGTTCTGCCCGGGCTTTCTCCAGGGCTTTGAGGATGATTTCAGCCGTCACCGGGTGGATGGGAGCGTTGATGGTGACGGTTAATACCCGAGCCGGCAGCTGGCCGCTAACGGCCAGGAAGATAATAAGAGATATAAACCACGCAAGGATCTTTTTCACGGCAAATTCATTATAGAAACTCATCCTAACTAAGTCAATTTATTAATTTTATTAAACTGCCTCGGCCAGCTTGACATTTTCATTTTAATAAACTAATTTTAGACTATTAATTTCCCGATGCTGGTTATCAAGGAGACAGTTGATGATCAAGAATGACCTGGCCAACCTATTGGAAAGAAAAGCTAATTTCAGCCGGGCCAAGGCTGTCCTGACGGTGGAAACGATTCTGGAAACCATGAAGAAAGCCCTGCTGACCGGGGAAAAAATAGAAATCAGGGGATTCGGTAGTTTCAAGGTGGTGCCCAAGAAATCCGGCTTCGGCCGGGACATCAGACGCAATCGGCAGATTCCGATCTCCGGCGGCCGGCGGGTCAAGTTCCGCCCGGGTCAGGATTTCAAGAAACAGTTGAAAGGCCAGTCGATAGAATAAGACCGACTTCCGGCCGGTTTTCTTAATAACCCCAGCGAACCTTAAAGCTCTGACCGGCTTCAGATTGTCCCTTACTCCGCTCCCGGCGCTGGCTCAGCTCAGCCGTCCCGATTTTTTTAACAGGAGATCCTGGTAGAGATTCAGGTAAACTCGTTCAGTCTGTTCCACCGTTTCTTCCAGGCTGCCTGAAGTGTTAATCAGATAGTGGGCCAATGGTATTTTCTGTTCATCCGGCAGCTGGGCCCTTATTTTTTCCAGAGCTTTCTCCCTGGTAATCCCGTTTCGCCGGCACAGTCTTTCCAGCTGGATTTCCGGCTGGCAGTGGGTGAGGATGATCCGGTCGTAATAGTGATAATATCCCGTTTCAATGACCAGGGCCGCCTCGGTGATGTAGATTTCATAGCCTCCGGTCTTTTCCAGCTGGCTGATAGTCTGCTGGATTTTTTCCAGGAGGCGGGGGTGGGTCAAACGGTTTAAGAAGAGGCGTTCTGCCTCTTCCCGGAAGATGATTTCGCCCAGCTTCTGGCGGTCGATCGTCCGGTCTTCCTGGAGAATGCCGGGTCCGAAATGCTGCAGCAGCTCCTGCCAGATTTCACTACCGGGAGACATCAGTTCGTGGGCCAGCAGGTCGGCGTTCTGAACGAAACAGCCTTTCTCGCTCAGGATTCTGGCCACCACAGATTTGCCGGTGGCAATCCCTCCGGTCAGGGCGGCAATCAGCACTTTATTCCTTCGGGCGGCGGCTCAGTCTTCCACTTGGAAACGGTAATCCTTGAACCTGACCGCCACTCCCTGCTTTCTTCCTTTGGCGCCCTTCTTTTCCAGCCGGACGGTGACTCCTTCCAGACAGAGTTTAATTTTCTGGCCCTCGGTCAATTCGGGGGGAAGTTCGATGGCCAGGCTAACCTTAGACCCGACTACCAGACTGCTGTCGAGGGTGAAGTAGGCTCCGGTTGAAGAGATGTTTTCCACGACGGTCTTTTCCTTGAACTGCTTTCCCTGGGGCAGCTGGCCCTTAATCTCAGCCGGCAATGGCAGGTCGAACCTCCATTCCCGGCGGCGGTTGACATCGATCGGGGTCTTGGCCTGCTTTCTGGCCGTGACTTTTTTCTTTCCGGTTTTAGCTTTGGTTTTTTCCACCATATTTACCCTCTTTGCTCATCTTAAAATAAAGCTGAATTGATGGCATAAAGCGCCAGCTGCAGCCGGCTGTGGGTGTCCAGTTTGGAGTAGATGCTCTTGATGTGGGAACGAACGGTGTTCTTGCTGATGAAGAGAATCTTGGCGATTTCCTCGTTGCTTTTGCCCTGGCCGATCAGACGCAGCACCTGGAATTCGGTCGGGGTCAGCTGGTCCAGGGTCTTCTCTTTCATGTCTCTGCCCACCACCGAGATAATCCGGTCCATGATGGAAGACATCTTATCCCGCGGCAGCCAGATTTCTCCCTTGTTGACCACCCCGATGGCCTCGGTCAGCTGGTGAGCCGGGTCGTTCAGGTCAAAATAGCCCCTGGCCCCGGCGTTGATCAGGTTGATGATTTCTTCATGAGAAGGGATGTTGCCCAGCAGCAGCAGCTGGGTCTTGATCTGGGGCTTGATCAGTTCCTTAATAGCCTTGCAGATTTCCTTGAGATGGGGGAGTGGCTCCAGGTGGGCAAACAGGATGACCTGAGGCTGGAGCTGCTTGATGGCTTCCATGAAGTTTTCAATGGTGCCCTTTTCCACGGTCAGGATGTCAACCCTTTTATCCGCTTCCACGGCTTTTAAGATGCCGGTCAGGAGCAGGTCGGAGGGACAATAAATCAGCAGGCTGATTTTCTCCAGCCGCGGCGCTGACGTCTTGGTTTCGGCCTTGGTTGCTTTCTTCTTTGGCATGCCCTTTTACCCCTTGCCAAAAATTTTCATTCTTTAAGTATAAATATTATAACCGAATCTGGCTGTCAAGCAAATAATGGGAAACACCCAGTCAAAAATCTTACCTGCAGATAAACGTCGGAAAAAGGAATTTGGCTGGGATTATTGGTTTTAATGATTCCGCGGGCGGTGGATTTCGGGCCCGAACTGAAATTACTGGGAAGAAGGAACAGCCGGCTGCAGCTGGAATTTTTTACCCAGCTCGACCGTCACCAGCTGCAGAAAATTCTTCTGGCCGTTGAATTCTATCTGGCTAACCTGGCCGGAAATTTCCAGGTGCAGGGGATGAACCAGCAGGGGAGTGGCCGGGATGTCCAGGCTGAGTTTGAGCACTGTTCCGATTCTGACCGGAGTCTTCAACTGGAACCTGGCCCTTTCGGAGCTGATGGCCAGCAGTTCCGTGGTTTCCTTGAATTGGCGGCCGGAAGCATTCTCACCGAAGACCAAAGCCGGAAGGGAGAGCTCCAGCAGGCGCTCTCCCTTCCGCTCTCCGGTTACGCCTTGGATGGAGGATTTATTCACAATATTATTCAATATACCGTTCTTCATGCCGTCCATATTCTCAACTACCTCCCTGCGACTGGCAATCCCTCAAGAAGATGAAGCCAAGGGTGATTTTTAGGCTGGCTCTTCTCACCTCTTTTTAACCCTCTAATTTTGTTCATGGCCTTCATCATAAAACAGGACGTCAGCCGGCCCGGTTTATTCTCATCGGGCGGCCGGTGATGCTTCAGGCTTCTCCGGCTCCGATGAAGTAGCGGGAGTCAAGTCCCAGCAACACCTTCCTCAGTTCAGGTTGACCCGTAACCGGCTCGGTGGCCAGGACCCGTCCTTTAATTACCAGAGCCAGAGGCTGGCCGTCAGCTAGCTTGGGCGGCAGTGAGATGACCAGCTTCAGCAGGGCCTGGCGTTCGACCCTGGTCTTCAGCAGGAAACTGGCCTGCTCGCTGCTGATGGTTGATAGTTGCGAGTTTTCCTTGAATTCCTGGCCCCGGGCGTCCAGCCCGGAGACGGTCATAGGCAGGGTCAGGCTGAATTCCTTGACCGGCTGGCTGCCGGCTGCCGGTTGGGCACCAGGCACCTGAGTTTTTCTGGCTTTCATAGCCGCCGCTTCCTTTTCCTTAAAAATAATTTCGCCCTTAATTTAACAGGTCAGAGCGGCTTTTCAATCATCCCTGAGGATGAAAAAACGGGTTAAATTTATCTCACCCCCGGGCTGGTCCGGGCCGCACCGCTCTCACCCCTTTCCTTGACAAAAAATGCCTGGCTGGCTATTATTAGCCAAAGTGCTGGAGGTAGATTCACGGTGAAGGAAGAAAGATTTGTGACCCAGATTACTCCCAAGAGTGAAGATTTTTCCCGCTGGTACCTCGACCTCATCCGCCGGGCCGAGCTGGCTGATTATGCCCCGATGAAAGGCATGATGGTCATCAGACCCTATGGTTACGCCATCTGGGAAAATATTCAACGGCTGCTCGACCGCCGCATCAAGGACAGCGGTCATCTCAATGCCTATTTCCCGCTTTTTATCCCGGAGAGCTTTCTGCGCAAGGAAATGGAACACCTCAAAGGTTTTGCCCCCGAGGTGGCCTGGGTTACTCATGGCGGGGACGACGAACTGGAAGAAAGACTGGCTGTCCGCCCGACCTCGGAGGCCATTATCGGTTTCATGTATTCCCGCTGGATTCAATCCTGGCGAGACCTGCCGGTGTTGATCAACCAGTGGGCCAACGTCGTTCGCTGGGAGAAGGTCACCAGACCTTTTCTCCGCACCACCGAATTTCTCTGGCAGGAAGGGCATACCGCCCATGAGACCCTGGAGGAAGCCCAGGCCGAAACCCTGCGTATCCTAGAGATGTACCGGGAATTTGTCGAAACCGAGCTGGCCATTCCCGTTCTTTACGGCCGGAAAAGCGAGCGGGAAAAATTCGCCGGGGCTGAGGCCACCTATGCCATAGAAGCCCTGATGTCTGACGGCAAGGCCCTGCAGATGGGAACTTCTCATAACCTGGGTCAGCATTTCGCCCGGGTTTTTGATATCAAATTTGAAGACCGGAACCAGAAATTACAGTACGTCTGGCAGACTTCCTGGGGAGTTTCCACTCGCTTGATCGGGGCCCTGGTGATGGCCCACGGCGATGATTCGGGTTTGGTTTTCCCGCCCCGGGTGGCTCCCATCCAGGTGGTTATCGTGCCCATCTCCATCGGCAATTGGAAGGAAACGGTCCTGCCCCGGGCCCGGGAACTGAAGAGCGCTCTGGAGCGGGCTGGCCTGCGGGTTTTACTGGACGAACGAACTGAATACACCCCCGGCTGGAAGTTCTCGGACTGGGAGATGAGGGGAGTGCCGCTGCGGCTGGAGATTGGCCCGCGCGATGTCAAGAACAACCAGGTAATTGCCGTCCGCCGCGACCGCCAGGAAAAAACCGCCCTAAATATGAGCGGAATCGAAGGACGGGTGAATGAGTTGCTGGCAGTTATCCAGATAGCCCTGTTCGAGCGGGCTCTCTCTTTTCAGAAGGAAAATACCCGTGAGGTAGAAAGTTACGAGGACTTCAAGAGAACAATTGAGGATAAACGCGGTTTCATCCGGGCATTCTGGTGTGGCCGGGAAGAATGCGAAGCTAAGGTTAAAGAAGAAACCATGGCCACAGTCAGGGTGCTGCCTCTCGAGTCGGAAGAGAAACAGAGCGGCCGCTGTCTTTGTTGCGGGCAGGAAGCCAGGACCATAGCCTATTTTGCCCGGGCCTACTGAGAACCGGGTTTGACCGTCATCTGCCCGGACCGGCCGGAAAGAGAGGAGGGGGTGTGAACCAGGATTCGACCTATGACCGGGAAAGAAAGGACATGGTCGAATACCAGATCCGACGCCGCGGGGTCCGGGATAAAAAAGTCCTGAGAGCCATGCTCAAGGTGCCGCGGCACCTGTTTGTTCCCGAGCAGATGAAAGAGCTGGCTTACGGCGATGAGCCCCTGCCCATAGGCGAAGGTCAAACCATCTCCCAGCCTTACATCGTGGCCTACATGACCGAAGTCCTGAAACTTCGCGGGCGGGAAAAGGTGCTGGAAATCGGTACCGGCTCCGGTTACCAGACGGCCATTCTGGCCGAAATAGCCCGGGAAGTCTATACCGTGGAACTGATTCCCGAACTATCCCGCCGGGCCCAGGAAGTGCTGCAAAAACTCGGTTACCAGAATATTAAATTCCGGGTCAGTGACGGCACCAGGGGCTGGCCCGAACAGGCTCCGTTTGAGGCCATCCTGGTCACGGCCGCTCCTCCGGCTGTGCCGCCTGCCCTGGTGGAGCAACTGACCACGGGCGGCCGGATGGTCATTCCCGTGGGCACCGATTTTCAGGAACTGGTGCTGGTTACCAGGAAAGAGCAAGGATGGGAAGAGCAGAGGCTAATCGGAGTGCGCTTTGTTCCCCTGATTACTGTTCATTGAAAAAATCCTTGATTCGGGGCAAAATGAAAATAGGAGAAAAAAAGTTGAAGCAAGCAGCTTTCATCAGGCGCGGTATGGTTTTGGTTGTTCTGATCCTGGCCGTCATCGCCCAGCTTTACTGCCAGGCCGGCCGGCGGGATAAATTCATCAAGGTCTATCTGCCGAGCGGCCGTGAAATAACGGCTGAACTGGCCGTCAGCCCGGCCGAAAGAGAAAGGGGGCTGATGTTCCGGGACAAGCTGGAACCGGACCAGGGCATGCTGTTTGTCTTTGAAGAAGAGGACCTGTACTCCTTCTGGATGAAGAACACCCTGATTCCGCTGGATATAATCTGGCTCAATTCCCACCGGCAGATTGTTCATATCGAAAAGAATGTCCCTCCCTGCCCCCAGGACCCCTGTCCTGGCTACCGGCCGCGCCTGCCGGCGCTCTATGTGCTGGAACTCAAGGCCGGTCAGGCCGAGGCCAACAATCTGCAGCTTTACCAGCGCCTGTCTTTCATTCTGCCTGACTGGGTTAAGGAAAAGTAGAGAAAGAAAAAAAACAGGGAAAAGTCGGGAACAGACTCTAGTCAATCGCCGGTCTGGTAGATGAGTTGCGGTTTTTTGCCCCTGGTCTGACCGTAATAAAATAGCCACTTGTTATAATATTCTTCTTCCTGGTAGATTTTAATCGATTTTTGCCGGGAAGAACTGACCACCCCCACTATCTGGGGATTCCTGATTTTCTTCAGGTTTTCCTCCGGCACCACCAGCAATTTTTCTGCAGCCTGGGTTTCACCGGCTCGGACTGAACCGCGCCCGGCTTTGGTCATGGAGGGCAGTAAGAGCAGGTGCCAGCGGCCGTTTTCCGACATAGGGTCAGGATAGATTCGTCTCAGGCATTTTTCTTTGACCAGCTCTTCCAAAGAAGAGGGGTAGGTGCCGGGTTTTTTCTGCTGGTAAAGCCTGATGGCTTCCTGGTACTGTCGGCCACGGAAAATCAGCTCCTCTTCTTTTTCTCGCCTCAGCTGGGTTTCGAGGACCGGCACGGCTACCAGCAGTCCCAGCCCCATAACAAAAACCACGATCAGCAATAGGAGTAGGGTATATCCGGCCGGCTTTTTCAGCTTAACTGATGGCTTCCACTGCTGGCCTGGCCGGACCTGTCGCTTCTTGCTGCCTACCAGCTGCCTTTTTATCCAGGTCATTTTCCTGGTCCTGTTACCAGGTGTTGTAAAAAGTTCCGTCCAGGGCCTTGGCTTCCGAACCGGATTTGACATCCACTATGCCCAGGTTCTCGCCGGGGATGTATTCGTCAACCGGCGGCATCTGCCTGACCTCGACCCAGGTTTCGCTGGAACCGGTGATGGGGTCGATGGGGATAGTTTTGAGATAATTCTCTTCTACCAGCGACTGCAGGCTGGGCGGGTACCTGTGCTTGTCCTGGTAATACTGGTCGATCATTTTGCGCATGATGAACAGGTTTTCCTTCAGGACCGCTTCTCTGGCTCTTTTGACTGACATCTGGTACTGGGGTACAGCCAGTCCCAGCAGGATACCGATGATGCTCAGGACGATCAGGATTTCGATCAGGGTAAAACCCGGTCGGCTGGCAGTCAGTCTGATCATTTTCATTTTACCAATCCCGGTACTTGGTTCCGTCCAGGGCCGTCCCCTGGCTCCTGGTATAGACATCATAGACATTCTCTCCGCCCCAGCTGTCGGAGTCGGGCTTATCCTGGTAGGACCGCAACCCCCAGTCGTAGGAATTAGTCATGGGGTCGAGGGGGATTTTCCTCAAAAAGCGGACCAGGACTTTCCTGGTGCTCTTGCGGCCGGATTCTTCCTGCACTTCCTGTTCGATTTCCACCCCGTTCACCAGAGTTTCCAGGTCGGGCGGATAGCCATAGCTGTCGCTCTCGACCTTGATTTTCTTTTCGTCAGCCAGCTTCTTGTACTGGTCGATGGCCTCCCGGATTTGCCGCAGACTCTGCTGCAACTGTATTTCTTTTTCGCGCTTGACCGATGTTTCGATGACCGGGATGGCAACGGCTGTTAGCAGGGCCAGGATGGACAGGGTGACGACCATTTCCAGGAGGGTAAACCCCGGCTGCCTCCGTTGCCGGATGCCCATGGATGAATAGTTCATCTTTTTATTTATCTTAAAACCTGTTACGGTTACCTCGGGAACGCGAATGCCCGGAGCTGTGGGGCCGGCGGTCGTGGAACGAGCCGTGGCTGCGACGCTCGCTGCTGGCCGGCGGTCGTGGTCCGGTTTCCTCCAGGGCCTTCTTGCTCAGGCGGATGCGGTTGTTATCCTCATCTATGTCAATGACTTTTACGGTCAGGGTTTGACCCAGGCTGATTTCATCCTTGATGTTCCGGACCCGGTAGGGAGCCACTTCTGAGATATGCAGCAGGCCGACGATGTTGGGCAGGATTTCCACGAAGGCCCCGTATTCTTCCAGCCTGACCACTTTCCCGGTGTAGGTCTTGCCCAGCTCCACTTCCACCGTGATTTCTCTGATCATCTGCTTGGCTTTCTCGGCCGATTCCATATCGGAAGCGGCGATGGTAACTTTGCCGGTTTCCTCGATGTCGATCTTGGCGTTGGTCTGGGCCACTATCTTCTTAATCATCTTGCCGGCCGGTCCGATGACGTCGGCCACTTTCTCCGGGTTGATGAACAGGATGATAATCCGCGGAGCATAGGGAGAAAGTTCCGGTCTGGGTTCGGGCAGCACGGCTTTCATTTTTTCCAGCACCTGAAGCCGGGCCTGGCGCGACTGGGTCAGGGCTTCTCTCAGAATCTGAGGTGGCAGGTAGGGAATTTTGAGGTCGAGCTGAATGGCGGTGATGCCCTTTTCTGAGCCGGTTACTTTGAAATCCATGTCGCCGTAGTGGTCTTCCAGGCCGGCGATGTCAGTCAGGATGGCGTAGCGCTCGCCTTCTTTAACTAGCCCGGTGGCAATTCCGGCCACCACCATCTTGAGCGGTACGCCGGCATCCATCAGGGCCAGGACACCTCCGCAGACCGTGGCCATAGAAGACGAACCGTTGGATTCCAGGATGTCGGAGACTATTCTTATTGTATAGGGAAAAGTTTCTTCGTCGGGTATGGCCGGTAGAATTCCCTTCTCGGCCAGGGCCCCGTGACCTATTTCTCGCCGCCCGGGAGCTCTCATGAAAGAGACCTCACCCACGCAGAAAGGCGGGAAATTATAGTGCAGCATAAACCTTTTCTCGGCTTCTTCGCCCAGTCCGTCCAGGCGCTGGACATCCTCAAAGGTGCCCAGGGTGACCGTAGCCAGGCTCTGGGTCTCACCCCTGGTGAACAGGGCAGAACCATGGGTCCGGGGTAAGAGTCCGACTTCGATGCTGATGGGGCGGAGCTCATCAAAAGCCCGGCCGTCAGCTCTTTTACCTTCATTGATCACCAGTTCCCGGACGAGCTTTTTCTGCAGGTTGTAGAAAATTTCTTTGGTCTGGGAAATTTCTTCGGTATTTTCTTTGGGTATGGCGGCCAGCAGGCGGTTGAGGATTTCCTCACTGGCCTTCTCACTGGCTTTTTTCTGTTTGATCTGGATGGCGGCCAGGAGTTCAGCCCGGATGCTCTCTTCAACCTGCCGTACTTTTTCCGGGTCCGGGGTTTTGGGCTGGACCGGGAGTTTCTGGATATTCAGCTGGCTGAACAGGTCTTTCTGAGCCTGGACGATTTTCTTAACTTCGGCCTCGGCCAGCAGCAATCCTTCCAGCACTTTTTCTTCTTCCACTTCGTTGGCTCCGGCTTCGATCATGCAGATGCCGTCTTCGTTTCCGGCTACCACCATGTTCAGCGCCGAGTTCTCCAGCTGGCTGGCCCGGGGGTTGATGATGAACTGCCCGTCAACCAGCCCAACCTTAACCGCTCCCAGGGGAGTGGTGAAGGGGATTTCGGAAAAATACAGGGCGGCCGAGGCCCCGATGATTCCCAGGGTGTCCGGCTCGTTTTCCAGGTCAGCCGATAGCAGCAGGGCCACCACCTGGGTGTCCTGGATGTAACCCTCGGGGAAAAGCGGCCGGATGGGCCGGTCGATCATCCTGGCTACCAGGATTTCCCGCTCGGACGGCTTACCCTCGCGCTTGAAGAAACCGCCCGGAATTTTTCCGGCAGCATAGGTGTTTTCCCGGTAATCCACTATCAGGGGTAGAAAATTCTTTTCGCCCGAAACTTCCTTTTTGCAGGTGGCGGTGACCAGCATGATGGTATCGCCGTAGCGAACCAGAGCTGAACCATCAGCCTGTTTGCCCACTTTGCCGATCTCTATGGATAGAGTTCGACCACCGATTTCAATATTAATTGTATTTGACATGTTTGAAACTCAATTAGGCGGCGGATGGCCTATTTTCTAAGGTTTAATTTCTTGATGAGCGCCAGGTACCTGTCCTTGTCAGTCTTCTTGAGGTACTCCAGCAACCGCTTTCTCTGCCCGACCAGCTTCATCAGACCGCGTCTCGAATGATAATCCTTCTTGTGGGTCTGAAAATGGCTAATTAGCTGGTTGATCCTTTCAGTCAGGATGGCTATCTGAACTTCCGGAGAGCCGGAATCAGAAGCATGAACCTGATTGTCCTGAATAATTTTCGTCTTGATTTCTTTCGTTAACACTCTCTTCTACTCCTTATTTTTCCCGTTAATGATACCAGAAATCAGCTTAAATGTAAAATATGGAAAAGGTGGGTTTTCGGAAAAGGATGTTTTCCCCGAGCCGGTCCCGGTCAATTGCCGCCGGTCAGGACTTTTTTCCTGGCCAGCAGGGCCCGGGCATAGCGGGATTGCCAGCGGCCTTCAGCTTTTTTGATTTCTTCCAGCCGGGCTTCAATCTCAGCCAGGGTTAAACGATTGATTTTCTTATTCTTCCGGCTTTTATCGGCAGCACCGTCAGCCATCTAACTACCTCCGTTGGAATAAAAAGAGCTAATATAAATAGCAAAAATTCCCGGCCGTGGCAAGAGCCGTCGGCTGGGGGCTGGGGCCAACATCAGTGCCCGGAAGGCTTTAGCCCGTCCGCACCGGTCGCCAGCTTTAAGAACGAAGCTAGGCAATATTTTCTGGGTGATTCCCTGGCTTGGGTTTTCCCCGGCCAGGTTCTGAGTCAGAAAAGGCGAGTTTTGTCTAAGAATTTAAGCCATAAAGGTCTGGGTATTTAGTTAAAATGAGTTAATAGGTGTAGTTGAGACTGAGTCCGATGACCGACCCGGTGGCCAGCAAGCCGACTGACCAGCCAGTGGTTTGGGTCCGCAACGGTTGAGTTGTTTTCTTCCCCACAAAATAACCAATTACACTTCCGGCCAGCACATCGGAAGCAAAATGCTTATCGAGTAAAATCCTTGACAAAGAAACCCCGGTGGCGAAGGTGTAAAGAAGTGCCTCCAGGTAAGGATTATCAACCCGTTCGGAGATGGTAGCAGCCAGGGCCCAGGCCGCGGCTGAGTGCCCCGAAGGGAACGAGTTCCATTTTTCTCTGAAGTTAAGCGGATGGAAGGAAAAGGCTCCCTCACCGGTATAGGGTCTGGCCCGACCCAGCCCCGTTTTCCCGACCTGAACCAGGATTTCCGTTAATAGCAAACTTTCTGCTGCCAGTAAGAAAGTCTTCCTGGTTTCTGGGCTGTGGTTCAGGCAGCCAAAAAGGTAGCCAGAAGAAACCAATCCCAGCAAGACCGCCGGTCCTCCCAGCCCGGAAAAAATCCTGGCTCCTGTCGCCCCGGCGGCCCCGGGCTCGCCTGAAACCCAGAGGTGAATAGACTCGTCGGCTGGAAGAAAAGCCAGAACGGCGACCGAGGCCACGGCCGCTGACAGCCGGTCATCTAAGCGCCACTGCCCGGGGGAAGTCAGGACCTGGCTGGCCTTGCCGGCCAGATGCTTAAAAAACTGGCGGTTCAGGCGGTCTGGAATATCTGACTTCTCGGCCCGGAGGACTGGATTGACCGCCAGAATGAGAAATGCTAATAACAGCAGAGAAAACAGGTGAAATCTACAAGCTGGTTTATTCTTGCTATTTATGTGGCTTATCTCTTGTCCCAAATAAATCACTCCCTGATTTTATCTTAATCAGAGCGGCCAGCCAAACTTAAAAATTTGTCGATTGTAAGAGTTGTTAATTCTTCCAGGCCAAAGCTTGGGAGCTTAACTGGCCAGGCCAGAATTTCAGACCGGACTGATTGAGATTCTGGCGGGAAAATCTCTATTTTGCTTCTGCCAAAAAAAGGCGGAATTCGGGGGTCAGCGTCTGGCTCTCAGCTCCCCGCTGAAAACCCGGTTGATAATTGGCCGTTAATCCGGTATTTTTATGACTGAAAGAATAAGAAAATGACCAAATCAAAAAAATGGCCAAGACGTGAATTTCTTAAGACCGGTTGCCGGGCCGCAGCCGGGGCGGCCGGAATGTTGCTTCTTGGCGGCTGCCGGAAGGAAAGGGACTTTGACTTGATTATTAGAGGGGCCCTGGTGGTGGACGGCAGCGGCCGGCCGCCCTACCAGGCTGAGGTCGGAGTCAGCGGAAAGTATATTAAATATATCGGAAAAACAGGGAATGGACAGGCCCGACGGGTGATTGAGGCTGAAGGGCTGTACCTGGCTCCCGGCTTCATCGATGTCCACAACCACACCGACGTCCAGCTGCTGGTCTGTCCTACGGCTGACAGTCTGGTGCGCCAGGGTTTGACCACGGTCATCGGCGGCAACTGCGGTTCTTCCCGCTTTCCCCTGACAGCGGAGATGCTGGAGAAGGAGAACGAGTACCTCAGGGCCGAGTACGGACTGGAAGCCGACTGGACCGACCTCGACGGTTTCTTCCGCCGCCTCTCCCGGCAGGGGATCGGCCTTAATTATGCCACCCTGGTTGGCCAGGGGACCATCAGGGCGGCTGTGGTCGGCTATAATAACCGGCAGCCCTCAGCCGCAGAACTCGAGCAGATGAAGGAACTGGTCCGGCAGGCCCTGAAACAGGGCGCAGTTGGTCTATCTTCTGGCCTGGAGTATGCCCCCGGAAGCTTTGCTTCCACAGAAGAACTGGTAGAGCTGGCCAGGGTGCTCAGGCCCTGCGATGGAATCTATGCCACCCACATGAGGGATGAAGAGGACCAGGTGCTGGAAGCTCTGGATGAAGCTATTGCCATTGCCGACCGGGCTGGAGTCAGCCTGGAAGTTTCGCACCTTAAAGTCGGTTATCCCCGCAACTGGGGCAAGATCGACCAGCTGCTAAATAAAATTGACGAAGCCGCGGCTCGGGGCCTGCGTCTGGGAGCCGATGTTTATCCCTATACTGCTTTTGCCACCGGCCTGAGCATCTTTTTCCCGCTCTGGGTGCGGGAAGGGAAGAAGGAAGATTTCCTTGGCCGGCTGAAAAACCCGGAACTTGAGGGCCGCCTGCGAGAGGCCATTGTCGAAGCAGAAAAGAACGTTGGTTCCTGGGATCGGGTGCTGCTTTCCTCAGTCCGGACGGAAAAGAACCGCTGGCTGGAGGGTCTCAACCTGGAACAGGCTTCCCGCCTGCAAAATAAAGACATCTTCACCTTTATCCGGGATCTGCTGCTGGAAGAAGAGGGGCAGGTCTCCATGGTCTGCTTTGCCATGAGCGAGGATAACCTCAAGAAAATTCTGTCCCATCCTCTGACCTTTCTCTGCACCGACGGTGAGCTGGCTTCAACCTCAGGGATTCTGTTCAGGGGTAAGCCCCATCCCCGATATTATGGCAGCTTTCCCCGGGCCATAGCCAAATACGTCCGCCAGGAAAAAATCATGCCGCTCGAACAAATGATTCGGAAAATGACCTGGGCTCCGGCCGAAAAATTCCGGCTGCGGCGGCGCGGCCGGATAAAAGAAGGCTACCTGGCCGACCTGGTCCTGTTTGACCTGGATAGAATCCAGGATAAAGCTACCTGGCCCGAGCCGCATCAGTACCCCGAGGGTCTGCCCTATGTGCTGGTCAATGGACAGCTGGTAGTGGAAGAAGATAAAATTACCGGCAACCTGGCCGGGCAGATTCTTAGAAAGGACTACAAGGGATGGGTGACTTGAGAATTTGTAGCCAGCATCGGGGATTTGGCCGCAGCTCGAAGCCGGAAGGCCAATCTCCAGCCGGGTTTCTTTCAAGTCTTTTTTTGCTGGCTGTTTTTAGCTTAATCCTGATCCTTCCAGCCAGGGCCGAGGTCCGTCAGCTGGAAGCTCAAAGCGGGGATGTTTTTGAGCTTCACTACCGCCAGTTGCAGCCGGGCGAACCCCTGGTTCTGGTCTGGAAGAATCAGATGGCCGCTTACGCCGGCATTTATTTCGGCGATAGCAATTACTGGCTCAAGAAGGATGAAGCAAAGAAGCAGCTGCTTCTCCTCGGCCTGGATGTCATGAGCCGGCCCGGTGAGAAAAACCTGGAAATAGAGCTCTGGGCTGGAGGACAGCCGCTGGAAAAACTGTCGGTTTCGCTGGAAGTTGCGGCCAGGGATTTTCCCCGCCGGAAGCTGACCGTTGACCAGAAGTACGTCACTCCGCCCCGGGAAGTTCTGGCCAGGATCAAAAGGGAAGCCGAGCTGCTGGCCCTGGTTTATAGTACCACCAGCCCCGACTGGCTGGTGGAAGGCCCCTTTATCCTGCCCTGTGACGGGAAGCTGACCCCGAATTTCGGCCAGCAGCGGATTTACAATAACGTCCCGCGCTCGGTTCACACCGGAGTGGATATTGCCGTGCCGGCCGGGCATCCCATCAAGTCCATAAATTCAGGGCGGGTGGTGCTGGCTTCGGACCTATATTATTCCGGTAAGACTGTTATCATTGACCACGGCCTGGGCCTTTTCAGCAGCTATTCCCACCTGTCGAAATTGCTGGTCAGAAGGGGAGAGATGGTCAGAACCGGACAGGTGGTCGGGCTGGCTGGTTCCACCGGCCTATCGACCGGACCCCATCTCCACTGGGCGGTAAAAATTTATGAAGCCAGAGTCGATCCCCTATCTCTCCTGGAGCTGGCTTTCTGACCTGGTTTCCGGGTAGAAATCAGGCGGTTTGTCCTGGTATTTTGAAGCCCCAATCTTTTCTGGTGGCTGGCTTGAGTTTATTCGGCTCTGTTTTACCTTAAAAGGTCAGACTCGGCGTACCTTATTTATTTCCCTTAATTTTATACATTCAGCTGCCATAGCTAAGGTCATTTTTTCAGGTAAGTGGCTAACCACTCCAGGACGGTCTTCCACCACAGTTGAGCATTCAGCGGTTTCTGAACAAAGTGGTCTTCGTCGGGGAAATAAAGCAAGCGGCTGGGTACCCCCATCCTCTGCAGCGAGGTAAAAAATTGCAACCCCTGCTCCAGTGGAACCCGGAAGTCGTTAGCGCTGTGAACGACCAGAGTTGGGGTTTTGAAGTTCTGGACGTAGGAGCTGGGGGAAAATTTCTGGTACATTTCCGGGTTGGTCCAGGGTGTGCCGCGGTATTCCCATTCCGGAAACCAGAGCTCTTCGGTGGCGCCGTATTCGGAGCGCAGGTCGAATACGCCGGAATGGCTTACCAGGCAGTCGAAGATATCCGTCTGCCCGGCAATCCAGTCGATCATATAACCGCCATAAGAAGCTCCGGCTGCCCCCAGCTTATTCTGGTCTATGAACGGGTAACTGCCGTGCAGATAACCGACAGCTTTGATGATGTCGCGGTAGGGCTTTCCGCCCCAGTCGCCGCTGATGGAATCGGTGAAGGCCTGACCGTAACCGGTGCTGCCGTGGAAATTGACCATGGCCACCACATAACCCGGAGCGGCAAACATCTGGGCGTTCCAGCGATAATGGAAGCTGTCCCCCCAGGCCCCCTGAGGTCCACCGTGAATCAACATCAGCAGGGGATATTTTTTATTGGGGTCAAAGAAGGGCGGTTTGAGCAGCAGCCCGTGCACCCGGTCGCCTTCTGACTCGAACCAGAAATCTTCAGCCGGGTTCATCTCCAGGGTGGCCAGAAGTTCGGCGTTGACCGCGGTAAGCTGTTTCAGCTTTTTCGTGGCCAGGTCCAGGGCATAAACCTCGCCGGGGTGGTTGAGCGACTGTTTGAGGGCATAGATAGTCCTACCGTCGGGCGATATCCGCAGAGAACTCAGGTAATGTCCTTCCAGGATTTTTTCGATTTTGCCGCCGGCCGGGGTCAGTTTGAACAAGGCTGTCCTGGCTTTTTCCTCGCACAGAAAGTAGACGGCCTGGCTATTCGGAGCCCAGACGAATTCGCTCAGGGAATAATCAAGCTTATCTGTCAGGTTGCTGAAAGCCTTTTTTTGCCGGTCGAAGATAATCAGGTCGAGTTTGTCGGCTTCGAAGCCCGGCCTGGCCATGGCCCGGTAAGCCAGGTAGCGACCGTCGGGTGAATATTTCGGATCTATGTCGTTGGCCCGGCTGACGGTCAGCTTGTCAATTGCTTTTCCTTCCGTTGTCGTCAGGAAAATATCGTTGTTGGTTCCAAGTCCCAGCTTCAATTCCGGGTCAATGTTGCGGACAAAGGAAATTTCTTTGTCATCGGGAGCCAGGCTGAAATCCAGCTCGCCGCCCAGGGCAATGGGCGGAGTATCGTAATCGCCAGGAGTCAGGTCGAGCGGTTGCCCGCCGTCCAGGGGAAACAGGAAAAGATGGCTTCTGGTGCCGTCAAACCAGGAATTCCAGTGGCGAAACAGCAGGTGGTCGTAAATCCTGGCTTTAACCCGGCTGTTCTCCTGCTGTTCGAATCGCCGGCGGTTGGCTTCGAGGTCGGGGCAATCCGGGAAGACCGAGCTGGTGACCAGCAGAAACCGGCCTGATTTTGACCAGCTGAAAGAACCCACGCCGCCCGGGAAATCGGTCAACTTCCTCGGCTCTCCGCCGCTCAGCGGGATGACCCAGACCTGGGGCGAACCGCCGCGGCTGGAAATGAAGGCCAGGTTTTTTCCGTCCGGCGACCAGCGGGGGAAAAAGTCGGCTGCCGGGCTGAAGACAAAAGGCAGCGGTTGACCGCCCCCGGCCGGGACCAGGTAGATGTCGCTGTTGCCCCGGTTGGTTTCCAGGCTGAGGCTGGTTATAACCAGGGCCAGCTGCTTGCCGTCAGGCGAAAGCTGCGGGTCAGAGACTCTCTTGATTTTGATGAAATCTTCAAAGGTCAACGCTTTTTTAGTCTGAGCCTGGGCCAGGGTGAAAACCAGTCCCAGACCGATCACTATGACCATCAGACTTTGGAAAATTTTTCGGGTCATGTCTCCTCCTGGGGCTCGGTATTTTCTCGCTCAGCATTATATTGCATCCGGCTGTGGCAGGCAAAATAATTGATGGGTCAGACCCGGGGCTCACTGTCGATAAAGTTCTGGCTGAATCGGAGTCCTGACTCTTTTAACCAGAATTCTAGCCATCGCGTTGTTTCCGGGTTGGGACTGGAATCAACTTCGGGCCGGAACCAAAACCGGTGAAACACCCACTCAACCTGCCTCTCTCCAATCTTCGTTCGCAGATTTTTCTGGAAAAAGTGCTAAAATGAACTAAAATTATAGAAATATCGTATTGGATTAATAAGGAAAGTAAGATAAAGCAGACTGATGAGCATCGAACTTCAGAACATACATTTTTCCTACGGCCGGGTTAAAGCCCTGAACGGCATCAGCCTGTCCATCGGGGAAGGGGCAACCGGGCTGCTTGGACCCAACGGTGCCGGCAAAAGCACGTTACTGAAGATTATGCTGGGTTTTCTGACTCCGGCGGAGGGCCAGGGTAAAGTCCTGGGTTATGATGTCAGGACCGAGCAAAAATTCATCCGGCGCCAGGTCGGCTACATGCCGGAGGATGAATGTTTCATTCCGGGCCTGGACGCCGTCACCTTCACTGCCCTGATGGGCGAGTTATCCGGGATGCCGCGCCAGGAAGCAATGAAGCGAGCCCATGAAGTCCTGTTCTACGTCGGACTGGGTGAATCGCGTTACCGGCTGATTGACACCTACTCGGCTGGAATGAAGCAGCGGCTGAAACTGGCCCAGGCTCTGGTCCATGACCCCAAGCTGCTCTTCCTGGATGAACCGACCTCTAACCTGGACCCGACCGGCCGCCAGGAAATCCTGGAATTAATCGGGGAGGTGTCTTCCATCCGCGACATCCGGGTTTTGCTGTCATCACATATCCTGGCCGACATTGAACAAATCTGCGACCGGGTGGTGATAATCAACCACGGTGAAATTGCCGCCGTCGGCCGGATTGAAGATTTGAAGATGATTAACTACCAGCTCTACGAGCTCAAGATTAAGGGTGAGCTGGACGGATTCCGGAAAGAGCTGGAAGAGGCCGGCTGCCGCCTGGAAGAGACCGAAGACCGTCTGTTGAAAATTTACACTCCACCCGATTTTGACCATAAAAAGATTTTCCTCAGCGCTGCCCGCAACCGGGTTCAGGTCAGGCACTTTATCCGCAGCCGGACTTCACTCGAAGACCTGTTTGCCAGGGTGGTGGGAGTTGACTGATGGCTGAAGTCAGGGAAAAAGGTTACCATCACTGGGAGGGCCAGCTCCAGGAAAAGCGCTGGAGCTTCTGGCCGATAACCAGGACCGGAATCAAGCTGGCCTTTCAGCGCAAGCGCTTCAAGTTTCTTTTTGCCTGTTCTTTCATTCCGGCCTTTGCCTTTGCCGTCGGAGTCTATATCTCTGAGCGTTTGGAAGATTTTAAGTTCATGGCTCAGGGGGCAGAAAGGACTCTCCAGGTTAACCCGGCTTTTTTCAAGAACTACCTCAGCCTGGATTTTATATTTTTTATGATCCTGCTGTTGATGGCTCTGGGCGGAGCCGGTCTGATTGCTGATGACTTCCGGCACAAAGCCATCCAGCTTTATCTGGCCCGGCCTCTCACCAGGCTGGACTACCTGCTGGGCAAGGCCGGAGTGGTCATGTTTTTCGTGGGCCTCCTGACCCTGGTCCCGGCCGTTATCCTGCTGCTGTTAAAGCTTCTTTTTTCCGGCAGCTTTCGGTTTTTCCTGGATTATCCCTGGCTGATTCTGTCGATCATTTTTTACTCGGCCTTCCTGATGCTATTTTTCACCTGTTTTATTCTGCTGGCTTCCTCCCTCAGCCGCAGCCGAAACTATGTCATCGCCCTGATTTTTGCCACTTATTATCTTTCGGAGATTGCCCGGGGAATTTTCTATGTGATTTTTCGTTCTCCCTACTCGGCCCTGCTGTCGATACCGGCCAACCTGCAGCAGGTGGCCGCAGCCTTTTTCCAGGTAAAGACTCGCTATGCCGTGCCCTGGTATTTCTCCTTCCTGATCATCCTGTCATTCTGCCTTCTTTCCTATTTTGTGATTAAAGGCAAAATCAAGGGAGTGGAGGTTATCCGGTGACTGCGGTCATAGAAGCCAGGAATCTATCGCGCTGGTACGGCAACGTCCTGGGAATCAGCGAAATCAACCTGCAGATTGAACCAGGCATTACTGCGCTGCTGGGGCCAAACGGCGCCGGCAAATCGACCTTTATGAAAATCGTCACCGGGCAGCTCAAGCCCAACCTCGGCCAGGTCAGGATTTACGGCCAGTCGGTCTGGAACAACCGCCACCTTTTCCGGCGGCTGGGCTTTTGTCCCGAGGGAGATGCCTTTTATGAAGAGCTCAACGGCCTGGAATTCCTGGTCGGACTGCTGTCGCTATACGGCTATGATAAACAAGAAGGCCAGGCCCGGGCCGAGCGGGCCCTGGAGCTGGTCGAACTGAAGGAGGTCAGCCGCCGGCCGATCCGCAGCTACAGCCGGGGTATGAGGCAGAGGATTAAAATTGCCCAGGCCATCGCCCATGACCCGGAGATTCTGATCCTAGACGAGCCGCTGAGCGGGCTCGACCCCCTGGGCAAGCGTCGCATCATCAAGCTGGTCAAAGAATTTCGAGAGGCCGGCAAAACCATAGTCGTCTCCAGCCACGTCCTGCCCGAGGTCGAAGCCATGACTTCGGAAATAATCCTGATCCATCACGGAAAGATTCTGGCCCGGGGCGATATCCATTTCATCCGGGAGCTGCTGGACAGCCATCCCCACATGATCAGGATTAAATCGCCGCAGTTCAGGGAACTGGCCGCCCGGCTGGCGGCCGAAGATTACGTGTTGAATATCAGCTTCGAGCCTGAGGTCAGGGCGGTCACCTTGGAGACCCATCACCGCGACCGCTTTTTTAACCGACTGAACGAGCTGGTCCTGGAGGAGGGGCTGGACCTGGAAGAAATCACTTCACCTGACGATAACCTGCAGGCCGTTTTCGATTATCTGGTGGAAAGGTAAGATGTTAGAAGAAATTCGGCGAGTTTTTTCTTTTTACTTCTTCCTGGGGAAGAAATCGGGCCGGGCCCGGACTTTCGGGCTGCTGAGCTCGGCCGCGGTGCTGATGGCCCTGGTCATCCGGGCCTACCGCCTGGCCGGCCACTGGACAGAAGACGGGCAGGTCGTTTTCCAGAATTTCCTGATGGTCTTTTTCCTCCAGTTTTTAATCGTGCTGCTGGGCCTGTTCTATGGCAGCTCGCTGGTGGTGGAAGAACTTGACAACCGCACCCTGCCTTACCTGACTTCCCGGCCGCTGGGCCGGGCCTCCATGGTCATGGGCAAGTACCTGGCCTATCTCAGCCTGACCACCATCATGCTGGTTTCGGCGGTCTGGCTTTCTTACCTGGTGTTAAATCTGGAAGCTGGTTTCCAGCTGAGCGACCTGGGGACGGTCGCCCGCTACTCGGCTGTTCTCTGGCTGGGTCTGGCTGCCTACCTGGCCTTTTTCAGCTTTCTCGGAACCTGGCTCAAGAAACCCATCCTGGTGGGCCTGGCTTTCGGCTTCGGCTGGGAAAGTGTCATCCAGTATTTCCCCGGCACCACCCAGAAGCTATCGGTGGCCCATTATCTCAAGTCTCTGCTGCCTCAGTATGCCAGCAGCAGCGGCAAACTGGGATTTCTGTTTATCAGGCTGGAACCCACCAAACCCTGGCTGGCCGTCCTGATTCTGGCGGCTATTACCGTGGTCTTCCTGGCTCTGGCCTGTCTGATTTTTAGTTACAAAGAATACCTGTTCGAGGATTAAAGACGGCTCTCAGTTCCACCTCAGCCGCAATGGGGGATATGGCAGTCGGGTTTAGATTTTTTCGGCCTGGACCTTTTTATCGCCGGCCAGTCTTTCTTTCAAACTCTGCTTCAGCCGGTCGATCATTTCTTCTTTAAGGCTGAGATAAACTTTAACGTAGCGCTCGCTGGCGGTGATTTCTAGAGAATCCAGAGCCTGGCCTATTTCTGGAGCCTCACCGCTCAACCCCAGACCCAGGGCTTTGAGACCACTCAGAGTTTCGCCGATCCTCTGGTGCTCTTCCCTGGTGCTGGCATAGATTTTGAGTTCCAGGCTGTAGGCCTGCTGACGGTAATCTGAAAACGATGAGAGATAGCGGACTTTCTCAGCCAGCTTGAAGGCCGGATTATCCGCGGCTTCAGCCTTAAACAGCCCGGGAGGAACCGTCAGCCAGCCGAAAGTCAGGGCCGTCATGTTAATATCCTTGAAGTAGTGGCGTTTTTCCTTACTGGCCAGCAAATTAGGCCTTTTGCCCTTGAAAACCTCTATGACTGTCTTGATGGCCTGTTCTGAACCAATAGCCAGGTTTGAGTCATCCAGGAAAGCCAGGCAGGCCACGGCCGATTCTTCGAGTTCGATAAAAGGAAAATAGGGCACGCCCTCATAGAATTCCAGGTTGGATTCGTTCTTCTGCTCTTCGGGAATTAGTTTCGACCGGTCATACTTAAGGTTTACCAGGAGCACCGCGTTTTCAGCTATTTTTTTGGTGTCGCCGACCACGGCCAGAGCCAGGAAATAAACGTTTTTCTGAAGGTCCACAAAAGCCTCGGCCTTCTTCCGATAGGCGTTGAGTTCCTTCTCTTCTTCGATCGTTTTCTGGACAGCTTTCAGGTTGATCAGCCTGTTCCAGTCAGCCACCAGGAAAGCCGAAGTTTCGGCCGGCAGGAGGGTTAGCAGGTCCTGCCCGCGGGCCTGGCCAGCCACCGGAATTCTGGGACCAGGGCTGCAGCTCCCGAAAAATAAGGTCAGAATTAAAACCACTGGAAAAACCCAAACGGCCTTAATCTTTCTTGGCGCCATGTTTTTCTCCTTTTTAATTTATACGAAAACGGCGGTTGACAAGTTCACCTGGTTTTTATCATAACAGAAACCCAGGCCGGGATAAAACAAAATATCTTGCCACAGGCAGCAGAACTAAGGTTAAATATAAAATCTGAATTTAAGCGAACTGGAGGTAGGATGAAAAAAATAATAACCACGGGGCTGGTTGCCCTTATTCTATTAATTTTAATCTCTGCTGCGGTCCGAGCCGGAGATTATCGTCTGCAGATCCTGCCGCTGCGGGAGCAGGCTAGGGTGGTCAACGACTGGCTGACCAGGAGGCTGGATGTCATTCTGCCCGAGATCATGAGAAGAGAAGGCCTGGATATGTGGCTGGTCATCTGCCAGGAATACAACGAGGACCCGGTTTTCCCGACCCTGGTGCCGTTTGAGCACCTTTCCGCCCGTCGCCTGTCGATGCTGGTTTTCTTTGATCAGGGGCAGGAAAAGGGTCTGGAGAAATTTTCCGTCAGTCGTTATCCCATCGGCCAGCTTTACCGTGGAGTCTGGAACCCGGAGAAAGAGCCCAACCAGTGGCAGGCTCTGGCCGCCCAGGTTAGGGCCCGGAATCCTAAGAAAATCGCCGTTGACGAATCTGTGACCTTTGCTTTTGCCGATGGATTAACCGCCAGCAATAAGCAGCTCCTGGTTAAATACCTCGGGCCGGACTATGCCAGGAGACTTGTTTCGGCTGAAAGGCTGGTGGTCGGCTGGCTGGAAAGAAGGCTGCCCGAAGAATTAGAGGTCTATCACCACCTGGCCCGGCTGGCCCACCAGATTATTAAAGAGGGCTTTTCCGGCGCCGCCATCACTCCCGGAGTAACCACGACTGATGACCTGGAATGGTGGTTCTGGCAGAAGATCACCGACCTGGGTCTCAGAACCTGGTTTTCGCCGACGGTGGATATTCAGCGGCCGAAATCTTCTTCTTATAAGGATAAGGTAATAAGAAGGGGAGACCTGCTCCACTGTGATATCGGCCTCAGCTACCTGCGGTTGAATACTGACCATCAGGAACTGGCCTATGTCCTCAAACCAGGGGAGACCGAACCCCCGGCCGGCTTGCGGGCTGCCCTGGCCAGGGCTAACCGCCTCCAGGACATCCTGGTGGAAGAGTTCAAGGCTGGCCGCAGCGGCAACCAGATTCTGGCGGCGGCTCTTGCTCGGATGCGGAGCGAAGGCTTAAAGGGCAGCATCTATACTCACCCCCTGGGTTTTCATGGGCATGCTGCTGGCCCGACTATCGGCCTATGGGATAAACAGGATGGCGTCCCGGGTCAGGGTGATTATGAACTGTATTGTGATACCTGCTATTCCATAGAGTTGAACTGCCGCTCAGTGGTGCCCGAGTGGAATAATCAGGAAGTGGTCATGGGTCTGGAACAGGATGCGGCCTTTACCCGGGAAGGAGTGATTTACCTGGACGGGCGGCAGACAGTCCTGCATGTCATTCGCTAAAAAAACGAGTGCGGCCCGAGCTGGCCCGGGTCTGTTAAAGAAAAGAACCTTTGGCTGGCGCTCGGGAAATGGCCTCCGGCTGATTTTTCTGGTCGGGCTGGCGGCCGCAATTTGGCAATAAAAAGCCAAAAAAAATTATAAGGAGAACTGAAATGATAACTACACCCACCATCGGTCAGCGGCCGGTAAAACTTATCCTCGGCTTACTGGCACTATTCTTTGTCTTTTTTATGTCACTCCCAGCTGCCAGCACTCCCGACAGGGCAAACTATGAACTGGCTTCCCGCTGGACTTCAGCCAAAGTGGCTAAGCTGGTTTTTGACCTGTCCGTGACACCTCACTGGCTGCAGAGTGGCGACCGATTCTGGTACAGTTATGAAACGCCCGAGGGAAAGAACTGGTACCTGGTAGACCCGGTGGCCCGGAGCAGAAAACCCCTATTCGACCGGGCCCGGATGGCGGCCGACCTGACCAGAATTCTCCTGACCCCGTATGATGCCCAGCACCTGCCCATAAAGACCATCAAATTTATCAAGAACGATACGGCCATTCAGTTTGAAATTGAAGTTCCCCTGGATAATGAGGTCGCGGTTGAGGGCCAGGTGATGAAGGTCAGTGAGCTGGAGAAGCGGTTTCTGGATCGTGAGAAAGAAAAGGAAAAAGAACAGGACACCGAAATGGATAAGACCAGGACCGAGAAAGAAAAGCCCAAAGAGCCGGAAAAAAAGACCAGGGTCCTGGGCTTTGAATATGACCTGAAAACCGCCCGGCTAACGCTGCTCAAAGATTATCAAGCCCGTCCCAAGAGGCCACGCTGGGCTTCTATATCGCCCGACAAAAAATGGGTGGTCTTTGCCCGCGGCCATAACCTGTTCCTGATGGATGCCGATAACTATGCTAGGGCTCTGAAAAAAGCTGACGATAAAACCATCCAGGAAATACAGCTGACAAACGACGGGGAAGAATTCTACAGCTTCAGCCGCCGGCTGCGGGATGCGGACATCAAAGAACTGCAGAAGGATGAAAAGGACCGAAAGGATTTCCGGCGACCGGCCATCATGATTTTCTGGTCGCAGGATTCCAAGAAGATAGCCTGCATCCGCCAGGACCAGAGGAAGGTGGGCGACCTCTGGGTTATTAACAGCCTGGCTAATCCCCGGCCGACCCTGGAAACCTACAAGTACGGGATGCCTGGCGAAGAAAACCAGCCCCAACCGGAGATTCTGGTCATTGACCTGGAAACCAGGACCCGGGTTAAGGTGAAAGCTGAGAAATTCAAGGACCCAACTTATAATATTTTTACCGCTCCCCGAAAGGCGGTGGAAAAAGACCCGGATGAACCACCCCCGGCCACCTGGCTGGCCGAGACTTCAGACCGGCTGTATTTTGGCCGCCAGACCCGGGACCTTCATGGCTATGAAGTCTGTCTGGCTGATACCAGGAGTGGCGAAGTCCAGACTCTGATCAGCGAAAGGTTAAATACCTACGTCGAGTACCAGCCGCTGCGTTTGGTCAACGGCGGCCGGGAAATGATCTGGTGGTCGGAGCGGGACGGCTGGGGTCATTATTATCTTTACGACGGAAACGGCCGGCTGAAAAACCAGATTACCTCCGGTGAGTTCAACAGTCAGGAGGTAGTCCGGGTGGATGACAAGAGCCGCCTGCTTTATTTCCTGGCCTGCGGCCGGGAAAAGGGAGAGGACCCCTACTATCTTCACCTGTATCGGGCAGGTCTGGACGGCAGCGGGCTAAAGCTTCTGACGCCTGGCAATTTTAACCATACCGTCTCCATGTCCGATTCGGCCAGGTTTTTTGTGGTCAATTATTCCCGGGTGGATACGGCCCCTAAATCGGACCTGTATGAAGCCAGCGGCCGGAAGCTGCTGGAGCTGGAAACGGTGGACACCAGCCGTTTGCTGGAGGCTGGTTTCAGATTCCCGGAAACCTTCACGGTTAAGGCTGCTGACGGAATTACCGACCTTTATGGGGTGATGTATAAGCCCTTTGATTTTGACCCGAATAAGAAGTATCCCATCATCGCCTATGTTTATCCAGGACCGCAGACTGAGAGTGTTTCCAAGAGTTTTTCACCCCGGAACCAGAACATAACTCTGGCCCAGCTGGGCTTTATCGTGATTGAAGTCGGCAACCGCGGGGGCAGCCCGATGCGTTCCAAGTGGTATCACAATTTCGGTTACGGCAACCTCCGCGATTACGGCCTGGCCGACAAGAAATATGCCATTGAACAGCTGGCCACCCGCCATTCTTTTGTTGATATTGACCGGGTGGGGATTTACGGGCATTCTGGCGGCGGGTTCATGACCGCGGCCGCCCTGCTGGTCTATCCCGATTTCTTCAAGGTCGGGGTGTCCTCGTCGGGCAATCACGAGAACAACATCTACAACCGCTGGTGGAGCGAGAAACATCATGGAGTCAAAGAGGTGGTGGATAAGGATGGTCAGGTTAAGTTTGAGTACAGCATCGACCGGAACTCCGAGCTGGCTGGAAATCTCAAGGGCCGACTGCTGCTGGCCACCGGCGATATAGACGACAACGTTCACCCGGCCAATACCCTGAGACTGGCGGCAGCTTTGATTAAGGCCGGTAAAAGGTTTGATTTCTTCATCTTCCCCGGTCAGCGCCACGGTTACGGGGATATGAATGATTACTGGTTCTGGGTCAGGGCGGATTACTTTGCCCGTCATCTGCTGGGAGATTTTTCCCAGACTGTAGACCTGGTCGAACTGCAGCGAGAAAGAGAGAAGACCGGAGAAAAGAAAAGAAACAAATAGCCGGGAACCAGTTTCTGTTTTTCTCCTGGCTAAAGACGGGCCGGACTTTCTGGTAAAATAGATTTCTGCCTCGGGCAGTCAGAAAAAGAGGAGGAAAATTCATGACCCTGGATGAAATAATCAGGCACCGGCGCAGTATCCGCCGCTACACCGACCAGCCGGTCGAGCGGGAAAAAATCCTGGCCTGCCTGGAAGCGGCCCGGCTGGCCCCCTCAGCCGAAAATGCCCAGCCCTGGCGTTTCCTGGTCATTGATGACCCGGAGTTCAAGCCGCAGGTGGCGGCCAGGGCTTTCTCCGGTATTTATTCGGCCTGCCGGTTTGCGGCCCAGGCCCCGGTCCTGGTGCTGCTGCTGGCTAAAATGGACTTTCTGGCCAACCGGCTGGGCCGGGTGGTCCAGGGAACCCAGTTTTATCTGCTGGACCTGGGCATTGCCGGTGAGCATTTCATCCTGAAGGCCGAAGAGCTGGGACTCAGCACCTGCTGGATAGGCTGGTTCAACCTCAGGGCTGTCAGGAAATTCTTGAAGATTCCCCGAAAGTACCGCCCGGTGGCCATCATTTCTCTCGGCTATGCCGCCAGCCGGCCCCCGGGAGACCACCTCAGGAAAAAACTGGAAGAGATTGCCTGGTTTAACCGGGTGGAGGCTTGAAGCTTTCCCTTTTCTGGCTAGAGGTTAAAATTAGCAGAGCGCATTGAGTTTATGAAATGAGGAGAGCGGACTTGATCATCTTCCTGCTGATAGTTCTTTTAATCTACGGTTCGGTTAACGGTTATATTTTGTGGCGGGGACTGCAGGCCCTGTCCGGGCGGCCGGCGGTCCGGCTGGCCTTCATCCTGGTTTTTTCAACCCTGGTCCTGGCTTTTCCCCTGGGCCGGGTCTGGAACGGCCAGTTCCGACACCACCTGGCCCAAAACCTGACGGCCTTCGGTTCCTACCACCTGGCCCTGATGCTCTATCTATTTCTTTTTCTTTTCCTCAAGGACCTGCTGCGCTGGCTGGCCAAAATTCCAGGCTGGCGGGTGGCCGGCGTGAACTGGCTTTCAGTCCGCCACCCGGCTTCTTTTCTGGTACTGGCTGGGCTATCTCTCCTGATTGTTTTTTTTGGACATCTCAACGCCATTAACCCGCGGCTCAAGGTCCTGGAAATAAGCTTGAGCAAGACCGCCCCGGCCGGTTCTGAGCTTAAGGCAGTTTTGATTTCTGACATTCACCTCGGTATCATCAACCGCTCCAACCGGCTGGAAAAGCTGGTTCAAAGAATTAATGAGCTGCAGCCGGATGTAGTCTTTTTCGCCGGCGATATTGTGGATGAAGCCGTTTCTGAGGAAGAGGAAGAAAAAATGGTCGGGTTGCTCGGAAAAATCCACAGCCCGCTTGGCCTTTATGCCTGTCCCGGCAATCATGAATATTACGGCGGCTTTGAGAAAAATATTTCTTACCTGAGAAAGGCGGGAGTAGACGTTCTGTTAGACCAGGCCGCCCGGGTCGACGGCTGGCTGTTTGTCATAGGGCGGAAGGACTGGGCAGCTGTTCGCTCCGGCGGGAAAAGGCTGTCGCTTAAAGAAATAATGGAGCGGGATGGGGTGGACAGGTCCTGGCCGGTGCTGGTCCTTGACCACCAGCCCCTCTACCTGGAGGAACCAGCCAAGGCCGGGGTGGACATTCAGCTTTCAGGTCATACTCACGCCGGGCAGCTTTTTCCGCTGGATATCATTAATCGCCTGGTCTACGAAAAAAACTGGGGTTATCTGAAAAAGGGGCCGACCCATATCTATGTTTCCTCGGGCAGCGGCACCTGGGGCCCGGCGGTCCGGACCGGCAGCCGCTCGGAAATTATCCTGCTGAAGATCTCGCTGGGCGCCGGAAAGGAAGAAGAGAAGTAAGACTCCAGGGACTAAGTCATCTGTCCGCAGCTCAGTCAGAAATTACTTTCTGCCTTTGCTGGCGTCGTAGCGTTTAATTACTTCATCAGTTATGTCCAGCTCCGGCCGGTAATAAATCAAGCCGGAAGTGCTGAGGTCAAAGACCAGTTCATAGCCTCTTTCCTTTATCAGCTCGTCTATAACCGCCAGCATTTCTTCCCGGATTCTTTTAATCAGCTGGTTTTTGAACTGCTCAAACAGCCGGGTGTTTTCCTGCTCGTATTTCTGACGGTCGGCCTCTTTCCGGTCGATTTCCCGCTGCAGCTGGCTCTGGGCTTCGGGAGTGAGGGTCAGTTTCTGGGCGGCCAGCCTGTCCTTCAGATTCCGCAGTTCTTCATCCATCTTTTTTAGCTCGGCTTTGAGCAGGTCCTCTCTTTCTTTCAAGATGGCCACCGCTTTCTGGCCTTCCTGCGACTGGTCAAAGGCTTTCTGGGAGTTGACAATGGCCACTTTGAATTGGTTCTGGGCCAGGATCGGAGCAGCCACCAGAACCACCAGCATAGTTATCCAGGTCAGTTTAATTCTCGCTCTGGAAGCTGAGTTTTTCATGTTGAACCTCCTGCCGGCCTCAGCCTTTTAAGACCGAAAGTGATTCCGACACCCGGGCCAGGGCCGCTTTCAAGTAAGCCTGGGGCGAACCGTAGCCGAAACGCAGGTGCTGGTCGAGCTCAAAATGGTCGCCCGGAACCAGCAGCACACTTTTTTCTTTCAGGATTTTTTCCACCAGCTGGGTGGAATTGATCTGCAGATTGTAGCGGGCGAAAAGGATGGCGCCGGCCTGGGGCGGCAGGTAGCTGAAAAGTCCGTTGAAACTGTTGAGCCAGTCTTCGAGCAGCGGCAGGTTGCTGTTGAGAATGTCCCTCGTCCTCTTCAGTATTTTCTGCCTCCGGTCTGGCTCCAGCACCCTGGTGGCCAGGTGGTCGGTCAGGGCGGAAACGGAAATGGTGGTGTAATCGTGATAGGTCCAGATTTTCTTCACCAGCTCCAGCGGCCCCACCAGCCAGCCCAGGCGCAACCCCGGCAGACCATAGGCCTTGGACAGTCCGGCCACCACCAGCACCCGGTCGTAACTGCCCCAGAAGGAAGGCGTTTCCAGGCCGTTCCTTTCAGCTCCCCGGTAGACTTCATCCACCAGCAGCCAGGCCCCGACTTTTTCCGCCTGCCGGACTATCTCTTCCCGGGACTCACGGCTGAGAATGGAACCAGTCGGGTTGTTCGGATTAGTCAGGATGATTAATTTGGTATTGCCGTTGACCAGTTTTCTCAGGTCATCCAGGTCCGGCTGCCAGCCGAGTTCCGGCCTGAGCCAGAGGGGTTTAACCCGGGCTCCAAAACTCCGGCTGAGGCCCCACATCTGCATGTAGTTGGGCAGCTCAAAGACCACTTCGTCTCCCGCTTCCAGCAGGGACCACATCAACAGGAAGTTGGCCTCGGAAGAACCGGCGGTGACCATGATTTGCTCCGGGTCCAGCCCCGGGTACAGCCGGGCGATGTTCTGGCGCAAGGCCGGAGTGCCGTTGGTCTGGGTGTAGCCGATTTCCACCACCGACAGTTCTTCCAGCTCCTCCGGCTGCAGCCAGTCCTTAAGACGCAGAGGATGGACGCCGCTCTCGGACAGGTTGTAATCGACTACGTTCTCCCACAGAGATTGCATTCTTTCCATCTTGAAGATTTCGATTTTCACTGTTTTTCCTTTTATCTAAATTTTTTATTAAATTTCGACCCGGAAAAAGCCCTTAAGACCCAGGCCCAGGATGATGGACAGCAAGAAGTAAGCCACCAGCCAATGAAAGCCAAGGCCCAGAAGCTCCAGCCGCTGCTCGGGGTAGGTCAGTTCTATCCGGCTCAGCAGCGAATCGCCGGGCAGGGGCTTTTCTCCCGGATAGAGCAGCTCCTGCCAGAGATTTCTCCTGACCCTGACGGTTGAGATTCTGGAAAGCCGGCGGCTGCTTCCGGCGATTTCCTTCTGGTACCTTTCGCCGTTGACCTGGATGACCAGCGGCTGGCTGACCGGTTTTTCCAGCCTCAACCTCCAGCTCGCTTCTCTCAGGTCGATGATTCTGACCGGTGGGGTTTCCACGGTCAGTCCGGGCGGGGTTTCCAGCTCCAGGTTTACTCTTTCCATGTCAACTGCTGTTATAAAACGGACTTTCAGCAGAAAAGTTTCACCCGGTCGAACCGCCCGGTAGCCGAACCACAGGTTGAGCTGGGCCAGCAGCAGAAAAATAGGCAGGATCATCACCAGCAAGGGCTGGAGATTGTACAGCAGGTAGCGCAGGTTGGCAGCCACCAGCTGTTTCTGGCTTCCGAGCTGCGTCCGGAAATCGCTCTGGTACAGCCTGATTTCCAGCAGGCTGGCCTTGATAAGGTTTTTAACCTGCTTGATCCCGGCCTGGTTAGAAGTCTTTTTGTAGACCAGGAGCAGCAGCAGGGCGGTCAGAAGAGAAATGACCAGCATGGCCAGCCAGGGATTCCAGGAAGAAAAGGGAAGAAAAATAACCTTGAGGATGGTTCCGACCGCGCTGTTCAGCCACCAGAGCATGAGTGTTCAATCCCGCCGGTCTCAGGAGATGTAGCCCAGGCCCTTGAGCCTTTTCTTGATTTCTTCTTCTGAGTCGGCTCCTTCAAACCGGGCCACTTCTTTTTCCAGGAGGTGGATGATGAACTCCTCGGCCGAGCTGTAGCCGGCGACCTCGGCGATTTTTTCGATTTTCTGGTAGAGCTCTTTTTCCAGCTTGATCTTGGCTTTGCCCATGGCTTGCTCCTTTCTTCAGGTAATCTACTGGCGGCCGGGTCTTAGAAAACCGGACGGCCGCTGATCTCAGGTGGAATTTTAACGCCGAACAGGGATAGAATTCCAGCGGTCACATCTTCCAGGGCTGGCGACTCCAGCCGGGCTGGACGGTTGGCCAGCAGCACCCCCGGAATCAAATCGGGTGCAGTCATATGGTCGCCGCTCCATTTCTGCGGATTGTTCTCGATGAGCTCGCGGGGAAAACTCCCGAGGGGTGAATTCCAGGAGATGCGGTAGTTGCGGTTGAAACCGAGGATAATATCCGGAGCTTCAGCCACATAGGCGCCGCTGAAAACTTCCTGGCTGATGTAGGCTTTAAGTATTACCCGTTCACCGGTCAGGGGGTCGGTCACCTGTTCCAGCTTATAAGCCAGCTCCCTGAGCAGTGGCAGTTTTTCTTCCGGCCGGACAATTCCCTGAGCTTCCCGGCCCTTGAGGTTCAGATAGA
Organism: Candidatus Aminicenantota bacterium; assembly: GCA_014360005.1. Taxonomy (GTDB): domain Bacteria; phylum Acidobacteriota; class Aminicenantia; order Aminicenantales; family Saccharicenantaceae; genus Saccharicenans. Next base: position 76,343 of record JACIYI010000001.1, read on the forward strand.
GTGCGTTCAGCCCGACCCCGTAGGCCCGGGTTCTGGACCAGTCGGTTGTCTGGAACAGGCTGATTTCTTCCGGTCGTCGTCCGGGTCGCAGCACATGGTAACCATTCCTCAGCAACCAGGTGTTAAGGTTGAAACCGCGGCGGAAGGGGCAGAAGCCGTGGTCGGACATGACCACCACCACCGTCTGGCGGTCAACTTTCTCCAGAGCCAGTTGCAGGGCCCGGTCCATCTGCTGGTAGGTATTTTCAATCACCCGGCCGAACTCGGCCGCCAGCTTTTCGTCGTAAGCCGGGTGGTCGCGGTCAATCAGCCGGAAAAACATGTGCTGGCGCTGGTCGGTGTTGGAAAAATAAAAGAAAAGCAGACCTGAGCGGAAATTATTCAGCTCATCCTCCAGCATGGCCATGGATTCCTGGTAGACCAGCTCATCCTGCTGCAGGAATTCCTTTTCGTCCAGGACATCGTTTTCCAGGGCGGCGGTGTCGGCCGGCAAGCCCTTGGTAAAAAACGGTCCGAATTTTTTGGCCAGCTCCCGCGAATAACTCTCGGGCGTGCTCAGCGGCAGGGCCGGGTCAGCCGGGTCGATGTTGATGGGACTGACGTACAGCTTGAACTTGGGTCTGACCTCTTTCAGGTAGAACAGGCAAAGGCCGCTGACACTCTGCGAAGGAATGAACTCAAACCTGATTTTCTTCCAGCCGCTCCATTCTTTTTCCCTCAGGATGAATTCTTGGTCCTGGTAGGCAATCTTGGCCACCGGGTGGACCGGGTCGATGAATACCTTGAAGTCAACGAAGGTTTCCGGGTTGCCTTTCTTGAAGGGATTGTTGGGCCCGGGAATCCTGGCTTCCACCCGATTGCCGATGACGTAAACGTCGTGCACCCGGCCGCCGCCACCGTATTCTTCGGTGACGGTCTTGTATTCGTTGGTGTAATAGTTGAACAGGCCGTAGTATCCCTTGAGGTCGGGTGTGCCCATGCCGGAAAAGGTTCGCTGCCTGGTTTCCACCGGCGGGTAATTTGAAGGAATCTTGAAGATGGTGGCCGGGATGTCGTAGTCTTCCAGAATCTGCCAGAAAGCCCGACCCCGGCGGAGGTTCCTGATCTGGCCCCCGGACAGCGGGATAGTCAGCTGGCCCAGGCGCAGCTGGTGCCTGGCCGGCAGGCTCTCCGAGGCTGAAAAAACAGGCAGGTAGGTCTGCGGGTCGCGGTGAACAAAATCAAAAATGGCGTGTCCGCCCGGGTTGGTGCCGGTGATGAAATTGGCCCAGGCCACCGGGCTCTGCGGCGGAATGCTTGACCGAAGCGGCTTGAAGCTGCCCGAGGCTGCCAGTTTCTGGAAGTGGGGGAGCTTACCGGCTTCCAGGTAGCGCTGGAGCAGAACGGTGTCCAGGCCGTCCATGCCCAGCACCAGGATTTTCAGGCCGGTTTCTTTACGTCCGGCCGTCCTTAAGAAAGCTTTACCCGGGGCCAGCAGCAGACCGGCTGAAGTTCCCAGGACCAGCTGCAGAAATTCCCGCCGTCCCAGGGCCTCATCATTTTTTCTTTCGCTCATCGACTTTTACCTTTTTCTGTCGGCCGCCCGGCTTTTCTGTATTTATTTTACCCGATTCGGACCTGAGAAGCGACCGACCGTCCATGTAGCTTGGGGTCTTCAAACCGAAGAGCTCCAGGACGGTGGGAGCGATGTCCATGATGCTGGCCTCTCCGCCATCCAGCTTGAGGTTGCTGAACAGCACCCCCGGCACCAGGGCCGGGTCAAGGCAGTGGTCAGCCGACCAGGCCTTGCGGTTGTCCTCAATCACCGTCCGGTTGACCTTGCCCACCACCGAATCCCAGGAAGCCCGGTAACCCTGGTTGTAAGCCACAATCAGGTCCGGAGCGTTATCGCGGTAAGGACCGTTATAAATTTTTTCTGTGTCTATCAGGCGGTTAATGGCTACGGCGCCTTTTTCCTGGTCTTTGAGACCTGTGAGTTTTTCAATTAGTTCCTGTTTCAGGCGGCGGCTTTCCTGGCCCGGTTCGACGATACCCTGAGCCTCGCGTCCCTCGAGGTTGAGATAAATTCCAGCCAGGCCCAGAGCATAAGCTCTAGTCCGGCTCCAGTCGACCTGCCGGAACCATTCCTGGCTTTCGTCGGCTCCGTCCTTGAGCTGGAGGTAACCGTTGAGGTACAGCCAGGAATTCAGGTTCACTCCCCGGCGGAAAGGTTTGAAGCCGTGGTCGGACATGATGAACAGGGCGCTGCGCTCGCCCATCTGGCTCAGCACCTTTCCCACCAGGGCATCCATCCGGCGGTAAAGGTCCTCCAGCACCCGGGCCCCGCCAGCCAGCCGGGCCGTGGGCTGGTAGGCCGGATGGCCTTTATCCAGGTAGCGCCAGAACATGTGCTGGATGCTGTCGGTCGTTTCGAAGACGCAGGCGAGCAACCCCCGGCGGGTCTTCTTCAAGCCGTTAAAGAATATCTTTTCCCAGTCCTCATGGAAAGAATAGGCCAGTTCCAGGAAGGCTTCTTCGGGCAGCACCCCTTCGTTGAGGGCCCAGGTGTCGTTGGCTTCTCCCAGGGTAACGTAGCTGCCGAATAGCTTGGCCAGGTAAGGGGCATAAATGAAAGGATGGGAGATGGGCAGGGCCGGCTTTTCCGGGTCGATGTTGAGGGGTGTCAGGTAAAGTTCGAAATGAGGCTTAAGGCTCAACAGGTAAAAACGGGCGATGCCCCGGATTTTCATCCCTGGGCCGGCCGGGAAGGTCAGCCTGATCCAGGGGGAGAAGACTCCCTTCTTAATCTGGAACCGCTGGCCGGAGACTTCGACCATGGCCGCATCCTGCTCCGGGTGGAGGGTAATGGTCAGGGGCAGGCGAATTTCCTCCGGCTTTTTCAGCAGGGAATTTTCCGGACCGCTGAGATAGGTCCTGACCGTCAGGTCCTTTACCTCGACCAGCTGGCATTCGCCGCCTTCTTTTCTGGCCATCCTATCCGGATTGCTGGTATAAAAAAGGAAGGTACCCTGACTTCCTTTCAGGTCAGGCAGACACATGCCCGAGAGCAGATGACCGGCAAATTTTTCCGGGGGGAAGGTGATGGGTACCCGCAGGACGGTGGAAAAAATTCCTTCCTGGCCGAGGAGTTTCCAGAAGGGCTGGCTCTTGCGCAGCAGCCTGATTTCGGGTTTGCCCAGCGGCAGGCGGTATTTCCCCAGCGGCAGGAAGCGGCGCGGCGGGCCAATACGGGCTGAAGACAGGTCGGGCAGGTAATTCCTGGGATTGCGGCTGAGGAAGTCGAAGATGTTATGCTTGGAGGGCTCGCAGCCGGTCATGAAGGAAGACCAGGCCACGGGGGAGATGGCCGGGGTGGTAGTCTGGAGATGGCGGTAAGTGCCCTCTTTTTTCAGCCGGCTGAAATTGGGCAGCTTGCCCTCAGCCATGAATTTTTCCACCAGCACCGGGTCCATCCCGTCAAAACCCAGGATGATGACCCTGTCCACCTGGCTGTGGCGGTAGGCTTTCTGTCCCCTAATTAACCTGAGCAGGAGGCGGAACGGCCAGCTCAGGAAGGAGAAAACGGCTAAAAAGAAAGTCAGAAAGAAAACCAGAAAGGACGACAGGAAGGCGAATCCGGCTCCGGGTCCGATGTAAGCCAGGGCTCTGCCCGCCAGGCCAAAAAAAAGAAAGGAGAATAGCAGAAAGATGGTCAGAGTTAATCTTGGCCGGCTGGTCCTGGCTGAGCTATCACCGGGTTCTAACTTCATTTAAGTTTCTTGAGAATTATGGGAGCTAAATCCTCGATGGCCAGGTCCGGTCCATGGTCTTCCATCGCCCAGAAGAAGGCGTCATCCCAGGTGTGCATTCCCTGGAGCGAACTCCGCCCGAAGATTTCCTTTTTCCTGATGGAACCCTTGAGGTCAAAGCCCGGTTCCGGGACCACCAACAAGTCCGGCCCGCGGGCCGTGTATTTGCCGTCGTAAATTTCCTCGGCCTTGAATACCTGGCGGATGACCTTCCGGCCGTCATATTCGAGCTCGAGGAGTTTTTCGGCAATCTCCTGCTTGAGTTCTTTTTTATCCGACCTGTCCAGCCGGCCACGGGGGAATTTTTTCTTCAGATGAAGGTAGATGCGGCTGGGGTCGAGGGCAAAGGCCACAGTCTTGCTGGAGATGTCGTTGAGGCTGCGGGGTTCGGCCGAGTTGAAGGACAGATAGCCGTTCTTTTCCAGCCAGGCATTGAGGTAAACTTCCTGGACTATGCCGGTGAAACCGTGGTCGGACAGCAGGAAGATATTTTCCTCGCTCTCGTTCATTTTCTTGAAGGTGTTAATGATCTTGGCAATGATGCGGTCTATCTGCTGGTAAAAATCCAGGAAGGCCTGATGGTAAGGGTGGTTCCGGTCTTCATAGGCCGACCAGAGAAAGTGATGCAGGCGGTCGGTGCAGGTCACCACGAATTCAAAATAATCCCAGTCCTGCTCCCAGAAGTAATTGAGAGCCTTCTGGTGGCTGGCCATGGTCTTGGAAATTTCCTGCCAGAGGGTGGTAGGGTTATCGGCCACCTTGGTCGAATCCACGTCAATCTGGTAACCCATCTGTTCCAGGGTGTTGAAGTAGTTCTGGGGGAAGACCGAGCGGGACAGGTCAATGGCCACGAAACCTGACACCATGACCCCGTTAATTCTGCGGGCCGGGTAGGTGGAAGGCTGGTTGATGACGATGCTCTTGAGACCCCGGTTGGCCAGCTTGTCCCAGATGGTTTCGGCCTTGAGATCAAGGAAATTGGGCAGCTTGAGATCGTAGGTCCCGGGTTTGAAATCGGTAAAACCGAAGATGCCATGGCTACCCGGGTTGGTCCCGGTCATGAAGTTAGTCCAGGAAACGGCCGAGATTTCGGGCAGGCTGGCTTTCATCCGGTGCAGATGGCCGATGTCCATCAGCCGGGCTACGGTGCTCATGACCCCGGACCTGGCCAGCTCCATTAGCATCGAGTGGGGCACTCCGTCCAGGCCGATAACACAGACTTTTCTTCGTGGTTTGGACTTTTTAATCACAGCCATTGACCTGATTATTATAACATCAGGCCGGAAGCTGTCAATTTTTCTCGGACAACCGGCTGCTTATATTATTGATAAATAATAATTTATAAATTTAAGCCGGAGCTGTCAGGCTTCCGGGGCGCCAGCCTTCAGCACCTGTTCCAGGAACATTTCTTCCGGGACCGCTCCTTCCAGGGTCAGGCTGTCATTGAAGATGGTCTTGGGCACCCCGAAAACCTCATATTTCTGGGTAAGCTCCGGGAATTCAGTGGCTTCGACCATGGCTGCCCTGACCAGCGGCGATTCCAGAGCCATCTGGTGACCCAGGCGGACGGCTACCGGGCAGTAGGGGCAGGTGGGAGTGACGAAAACCTGGATGTTCACTTCCCTGGTCAATTTTTTCAGGGCTTCTTTGGTTTCCTGGCTGAGTTCAGTTTGGCCCCGGCTGACATCAACGATGGCTTCCAGCAGGCTCATGAATTCGTAACCGGAAGGTATGCCGAAAAAGCGGATGCCGGCATCCTGCTCGCCCATAACGATAATTGCCGGGATTTTGTCCACCTGGAATTCGGCTGCCCGGGCCGGTTCTTTATCCAGCTCATAGACGGTCAGTTTTATCCTGTCGGTCAACCCGGCCAGTTCTTCCAGCAGCTGCCTGGTTTCCGGGCAGAAGCCGCAATCTTCCTGGGGTTCGTGCCCGGGGACGATTAACGGGCTTTTCTCTTTGGTGAAATACACCAGGTTAACCGGATTGACCAGCTCGGCCTCGAATTTTTTCCGGGTGAAGTCCCTGACTTCCTCGTTCAGTAATGACATCTTTAATCTCCTTTATAATGGTTTGGCAGGCAATCTGGTAATTCCTACTATTCCTATAAGTTTAATATAGATTCCGGAAGGAATCAAGCCCCCCGCCCCGGGCCGCCGGCCGGGTGGATTGACTTTCAGCCGCGATTGGGCTTAAATTAAACTTCTTTTTAATATTACGCCCCCGGCCGGCAAAAGTAAAATGAAAAAGTTATTCGGCTACCTCGAAAAAGAGTACCAGAAAAAAACGACCCGCAGTGCCGCCCTGTTCCGGCGGGCCTCCCGGGTGATGGTCCGGGGCGGCAGCCACACTCTGCGGCTGTGGAAACCCTATCCTTTCTTCCTGAGCTCGGCCCGCGGGGCCGAAGTGGTCGATGTCGACGGCAACCGCTATCTGGATTACTGGCAGGGTCATTACGCCAACATCCTCGGTCATAATCCCGAAGTCATCCGGCGACAGGTGGAACCGCACTTCTCCCGCGGAGCTTTTCACACTGGCTTTGAAAGTCTGCCCCAGCTGGAGCTGGCCGAAAAAATTATAGCCAACCTCGGACAGCGGGGGCTTAAAGTCCGTTTCACCACGTCCGGTACCCTGGCCGCTACCTACGCCGTGATGCTGGCCATGGCTTATACCGGCCGGGAACGGGTGCTGAAAATCGGGGGTGGCTGGCACGGGGCTTCTCCTTACCTGCTCAAAGGCGTCAAGTATCACCCGACGACCGGTTTCCGCTCGGCCGATTCGGCCGGCCTGCCCTCTGATTTTTCCCGCAAGATTCTGGTCACCCGCTTTAACGATGCCCAGCACCTGTCCGATGTCTTCCGCCGACACGGGAAAAAGCTGGCGGCCTTTATCCTGGAACCCTTTATCGGGGTCGGTGGCTTTCTCTTCTGCTCGCGGGAATACCTGGAACTGGCCCGGAAGCTGGCTGATAAATACGGCGTGGTTCTGATCTTCGATGAAATCATTTCCGGCTTCCGCTTCTGTCCTTCGGGAGTGCAGACAATCTACGGTGTCCAGCCCGATATTTCTCTGTTCGGCAAGCTGATCGGGGGTGGCCAGGCAGTTTCAGCCGTGGTCGGGCGGTCAGAAATCATGGAAGGCTGCGACCGGCCAAAAGCGGCCGGGCTGCGAGTTCAGTTTGAGGGAGGCACCTTTTCCTCGCACGAGGAATACATGAGGGCCGGACTGGCCATGCTTGACTACCTCCAGCAGCACCAGGGCCAGGTCTATCCCTATCTGGGAGAGCAGGCCGAAAGGCTGAGAAGGGGCATCGAAAAAGTATTCCGGAATGAGGGCCTGGAAGCCGTCTGCACCGGATACGGAAACGAACTGGTTAAAGACAGCTCCTTTTTCATGGTCAATTTCCCGCAGAAAAAAATTACCTACCGCACACCGGAGGACCTCTGGAATCCCGGGCGCTCCAGTGTCGTCCTGCGGGAAGAAGCCCTAAAGCTGGCCCTGCTCATCAACGGTGTTCACGTGGTCCACGGCGGGGGCTGTCTGTCAACCGCCCATACCCCGGAAGATGTCGACCGAACGATTGAAGCTTACGCCGCGGCCGCTCGTCTCTTCCGGCGCTATCTATAAGCAAAAGACTGCAGCCGGCAGCGGGTTTCCTGTAAGGTCCTGATGATTTCTGACCGGCCAGCCTGGAGCTCAGGCCTTTTTCAGCAGGAAGTCGTATTTACCCGACTCTACCCAGAAGACTGGCCGGCGGTCCGGCTCAGCCAGGAAAACACCCAGGTCCGGGTCTTCGCACACGAATTCCTCTTTTTCCCAGATCAGGCGTCCCGATTCCAGGAGGAGATAGTCCGGCCAGAGAGTCGGCAAAGTCAGCCTGGCCCGGCTGCCGGCCGGCACCTGCAGCTCCAGGCGAAAATCGCTGGCTGTTCGCTTCCAGCTGACTGCGATTTCTCCCAGGATGGTCTGGAGCGAACACCTGACTTCTTCCAGGCCCGGGAATGGTTTGACCTGAAAGACCTTCCAGCCGGCTTCCAGCGGTTTAAGCCCGACCAGACCCTTGTAGAACCAGGCAGCCACACTGCCCAGCATGGCGTGGTTATGAGAATTCATGCCCGGCCCGGTGAGTTTCTCCCATCTTTCCCAGAGGCTGGTAGCCCCTTCTTTAATCATGTAGCCCCAGCCCGGGTAGGAATCCTGGAGCACGATTTTCAAAGCCACCTCGGTCAGGCCGAATTTCTCCAGCACCTCAAACAGGTAGCGGGTGCCGATTACCCCGGTATCCGGGTGATAATCATGGTGAACAGTAATCGCTTCCAGCAGCGATTTTAAGACCTCATTCTTCCTGTCTTCCGGTACCAGGTCCAGGGCCAGCGGCAGCAGGTTGGCGGTCTGGTCCGGGAAGCGGTCGACCGGGCCCTGGCGCAGGGCCTTGTACTGCCGCTCTTCCAGGAAAGCGCGATTGAAGGCGGTCTTAATCTGGCCAGCCAGCTCCAGGTACTCCTTCGCTTCTTCCTTCCGACCGACCAGCTCGCAAATTCGGGAGAAGGTCAGGACATCGTGGTAATAAGCCCAGGTGGCCACCAGTTCCAGAGGTGTTTTCTTGGGAAGCAAACTGCCCGGCTGGCACCAGTCGCCGTATTTTCCCAGGGTGAGCTGGAGGTTGCCGGTGGCCTGGCGCCGTAGAAAATCAACATAATTCTTAAGGCTCTGGAAATTCTTTCGCAGCAGGTCGCGGTCGCCGTAGAATTCATAGAGATGCCAGCATAGCCCGATGTAGGCCGAGCCCCAGGCCGGGTCAGCCGGGTAGGCCAGGGGATTGTAGGGGGGAACAAAGTCGGGCAGGCTGCCGTCCTCTTTCTGGGCCTGGCGGATCAGATTTAAAAAGTGGGCATAGAAAGCCGCCAGGTTAAAATTAAAAGAAGCGGCTTCAGCCGTGGCCAGGGCATCGCCCAGCCAGCCGTGGCGTTCGTCCCGCTGGGGACAGTCAGTCGGGATGCTCATAAGGTTGGCTCGCTGACTGGTAAGGTAACATTCCAGAATCTGATTAAGGAGCGGACTGGAGCACTCCAACCGTCCGCTTCTTTCAACCTGGCTGTGGATGAAGCAGGCTTCCAGGGTATCGGTTTCAGGGGCAGAGGGCAAGCCGGCCAGCTCCAGGTAACGAAAGCCGTGGTAGGTAAAATGAGGTTCATAAATTTCTGTCTCACCGCCCCGGCAGATGTAGACATCCGTAGCCCTGGCCTTATCGTTGGTGGCCTGGTTTAAACTGCCGTCGGGGTAGAGAAGCTCGCCGTAACGCAGTTGAATTTCTGTGCCAGCCGGGGCCTTGACCTTAAGTTTGGCCCAGCCGGAAATATTGCGGCCAAAATCAAAAATATATTTGCCTCCGGCCAGCGGCCTGATGGCTACCGGCTGCAGTCGTTCGGTGATTTTAATGGGTGGAATGTTCTGGGCCGAAAGCGGCGGTCCGGAAGTGGTGACCGCCTTCTTCCAGGCGGAATCGTCGAAGCCGGGCTCGGCCCAGCCCGGTTGTTCCAGGCGGGCATCGTAAATTTCACCGAAATAGATTCCGTTTTCCCGGACGGGGCCGGGTGCTGCCTTCCAGCTTTCATCGCTGGTGATGATGTCCAGCCCGCCCTTCTCGTAGTAGATTTCCAGCCGGAAAATCAACCGGGGCTGGCCGTAACCGTATTTCTGGATATGGCGGCCGTTGCCGAGGATGACCCCGATGGCGTTAACCTCCTGGATAAGGCTGGTGACCTCATAGCTGCTATAAAGAGCGGTCTTGCGGTAATCCGTCCAGCCGGGGTCCAGCACCCGGTCGCCAATTTTCTGACCGTTGAGAAACAGGCAGTAATGCCCGAGACCGCTGAGGTAAATCATGGCTCTAGTGGCCCGGCCCCGACTCTTAAATTCTTTACGCAGGTAAATTCCCTTGTACTGAACGTCGGGTTTTTCATTCCGGCCGAGAAGGACGGTGGTCGGCCCGGTGTAGGTCTCAGCCCTGTCCATTGTGATCCAGCTGGCCTTGAACTTGGAGCTGCCCATAAAGCCGGTGCTGAAGACGGCAATATCGCTGTAAGGGCTGACCTGGCCGGAGCTATTCCACCAGCGGACCCGCCAGTAATATTTCTGGCAGCTCAGGAATTCTTCGCCGCCGTAGACAATGTGGGTGGAATCCTGGCTGTTAACCTTCCCGCTGTCCCAGTAATCGCCCATTTCTTTTTCGCAGAATTCCCGCTCGGAAGCCACAATGATCTGATAGGCGGTCTGACGGTCGCCGCGGAAGTCGCTTCTGATTTTCCAGAAAAACCGCGGCCTGGGTATTTCCAGAAGCTCCGGTTCTTTCAGGTATTCAACTCTCAGGTCAAACGGTTGAGGTAGGGACATGAAGCACTCCTGTTTTTTGGTTAAGCGGGCTGAACCCGAAGGCGGTCGCCCGAAAACTTTTTGCCATCTCTTCTATCCATCTTTTTACATGGCCTGAGCCAGGAAATAATCCGGGACTTCCAGACCGTAATCTTCCGGGTTAATTTCCTTGACGATTGTCCTCCGGAATTTTTTGGTCTGGGGGTCAACCTCGGTCAGGTCGACCACCTCGCCGTCAACCTTCTGGCCCTGGCTGTCGACAATTATCTTCACCCTGGGTCGCAGCAGGAACCTGGTTTCCTGGTTGTTTTCCACCACCAGACCTATCTCCCCGGTATTCAGCAGAACCAGCGACCCAACCGGGAAGAGGCCCATCATCTGGACGAAGGTCTTGAGGATGACCGGGTTAAACTCGGTGCCGATGTTTTCCAGCATCAGGCTCAGGGCTTCGGCCCGGGTGAAGGTCTTCTTACGGTAAACCCGCTTGGTGGTGATAGCATCAAAGAAATCGCAAACCTTTACGATCCGGCTGTAGAGGTTGAGGTCGTGCTTTATCCGGAACCGGGGGTAGCCGGTCAGGTCTTCCTTGATGTGATGCTCCATGGCCACGTGGATGGCACTGACCGGCAGCCGGCGGAAATCCCGCAGCTGGACCAGCTTTTCCGCTCCCTGGTGAGGGTGGAGCTCCATGATTTTTCTCTCGTCTTCAGTCAGCTGTCCCGGCTTGTTGAGAATCTCAAGCGGTGTATCTATCTTGCCCAGGTCGTGGAAAAAAGCGGCCAGCCCCAGGTCGACCAGCTCAGCTCTGGACAGACCCAGGCGACGGCCCAAGGCTACGGCCAGCAGACTGACGTTGACCGAATGGTTCAGGGTGTACTCGTCGTGGTTCTTGATGGTGGTCAAGCCCAGCAGGAAGGATTCGTTATCGACCAGGTGGTTGAAGATGGACTGGATAAGGCGGCGGGTGGTGTTGAGCTTGATCTGCTCGTTCTCTTTATTTCTCTCGGACACCTCCCGCAGATGCAGGATGCTCAGGAAAAACAGGCGGGCAGCGCTTCTCTCAGGGCTGGGCAGCTTTTCTGAAGCCTCCAGTTTCTCCAGCCTGACTTTTTCCATTCCCTGCTGGCTCAGCTCGCTGACTATGTCCTCAAAAGGGGTACTGGAAGTCCTCTTCAGGCAGAGGATGTTGACCACGGTCAGGAGTTCTTCCGGCGAGATATCCGGTTCTAGCGACAGCAGCCCGATTTCCCTCTTGCGGAATTCTTCCAGCAAGAACTTAAAAATCGGGTAGTTAGCCAGGGAAAATTTCAGCCGGCTCTGGTTGAAGAAAATTGATTCCCGCTTGATCTTGAAATTTATCTCGGGGGTAGCAGCCTTCAATTCCTGCAGGTTCTGGTAGAGCAGACCAGTCTGTTCTTGCAGCAGCTCGTTATTTTCGGCATAAAGTCTCAGTATTTTGAAAACTATGTAAAAACGGACCAGGAAGTTGATAGCCAATTTCTGCAGCTGCGGGCCGCTGACATTCTTTTCTTCCGCTTGAGTTCTGTCTTCGGTCATTTGGAATTTTCCTCCAGCTGGGGCGGTTGGCCCAGCGTCAACCTGACCAGAGCCTGACTGGCGGCCTGCCGTACCCGGGGGTTGAGGAATTTTTCTCCCCGTCGCAGCAGCTCCAGGGCTTCCGGGCTGCGGTTGGCTTCCAGACCGGCTACGGCGCAGACCCGGAGTTCAGTGGTGGCCGGCAGGATGGATTTTTTCAGGTAGGTTTTCTTGAGGAAGTTAAAGGCTTCCGGGTTGCGGCTGCGGCCCAGAAATTCAAACAGGGCCTTCTTCTCCTCAAAAGGTTTGTGCCGGAAAGCCCGGGTGCCCGTATCCTTAACGAGCTGTTTCAGACGGGAAGGGTCGCCCAGATATCTCAGGCTGCTGGTGGCTTTCAGCCGGACCTGGCCGTCGCTGTCGTTCATAAAGCCCAGGAGAATCTTGTTGGCCAGGTCCTCCTGAAATGAGCTCAGGGCTTCAATGGCCTGGAGTTTGAGTTCCCGGCGGCTCAGGGTCAGGAAATTGCTGAACTGCGAAATTATCTTCTGGCCGGGAAGCTCTCTCATCAGCTCAATGACCTCGGCCGTTAGTTCCGGTTTCTGGTCGTCGATGAAGGCGGCGGCCGTGGCCGGGTTTTCCTGGAGTTTGCTCCGGATGAGCTGGCGCAGGCTGGACCTGAACTCCGGGTTGTCTATTTTTTCGTAGAACTCGGCCAAGAAAGGCAGGGCCTTGTCTCCGAATTGCTTCACGTATTCAAACAGAGCCTGGTAATTTAGCTCGACTTTCTGGTCCACCAGTTTTCTGACTTCGTCCAGAATCTGAAGGCTGGAGGTGGCGTCGGCAAAAGACTCGAGCAGCGGCATCTTTTCTGGCTGATCCTGGCTGATCAGGGCTTTCAGGTCCTTGATTTTCCGGTCGAGCAGAATAGGTATTTCAAACCGGCCGGCCTTGATGCTTTCCTGATAAAAAGCCTTCAGGATTTCCAGATTAGCCCGGTATTGCTCCAGGTCTTTTTCCAGGGCCAGGATTTCCATCATCAGGTTGACAAATTCTTCCTCGGGCAAGAGCTGACGGTTTCGTTCGATCAGCTGGTTCAGGGTGTTCAGTTCTTCCCGGTTGAGAGCCACTTTTTCCGGCAGGCTGCCGGGAGCTTTCTCCTGGCCAGGTATTTCTTCCGGCTTGGCCTCGCCCTCGGCAAAACTCAGGGTCTGCTGCCAGGTTTCCGGCAGGTCGGGAAATTCCTGATCCTGGAAAGATTCCAGGGCCTGTTTTTCCTCCTGACGCAGCTCAACCTGGCCGGAAAAAATCTTCTGCCGGTCGACGTTGATTTCCACCACCCTGTTGGCCAGCTCCTGCGGAATTATCTGCAGTCCTTTTTTGTTCAGGCTTTCAGCTCTTTCTTCCAGGATGCGGTTCTCGATGAACTCTTCAGGGGCATAGTACTGAACGTTAGCCAGGTCTTTTAACCACAGGGCATTGACCAGGTCCGACTCTTCAGCCGGCTTGGCCGATTCGCTCCGGACCAATTCCAGGAATTCGCCGATTTCCTGCTCGTCCATCCCCTGGTATAAAGCCAGGACCCGCAGGCCGTCCTTGTAGAAAAAGAACGGCAGGCTCTTGCTGGAAATTTCATCCTGGTAAACCGGCTTGCCCTGGTAATAGAAAGCGAACTCCCCGACTTCCAGCTCCAGTTTCTGGTAGCGCTCGAGAAAAGCTTTTAGCCTGGAGATGAAGTCCTGGCGGAAATGGATGGCCGAGGAATGATGGGCCGGGAAAATTTTCAGGGCCGAGATGGTGTTGGCCAGGGCCAGGACCAGCTCCCGGGCTTGCTGAAAAGCCTGGGCCTCGTCTTCCTGTTCCGAACCGGCCCGGTCTTTTATCCTGTCTTCTTCGGTCATGGTCTTGGGGCAGGCATAGTTTAATGCAGCTGCGAACGAATAGTCAAACCGCAGGCTGAGAACGGACGGTCAGCGCTGGCTCAGGACCTGGTCTTCGTAATCCTTGATTTCAGCCAGCCACAGGTTTTCAGGCGGGGTATTGTGGTTCAGGCAGTAATAATCCCAGACTGCTCCCAGGGGCAGGTCCCTGGCCACCTGCCGCCAGGCCAGTTTGGCCAGGCTGTCGCCAGCCAGCTCAGCCTGCTTAATTCTATCCCAGGGGAGAAGCAGCGTCCGCAGCAGGCTGCGCAGGGTGGACCTGGCTCCCAGCACCCAGGCTCCCACCCGGTTCATGGAGGCATCGAAATAATCCAGTGCCAGGTGGATTTTCTCCGGAAAAGGGGAGTTGACAATTTCTTCAGCCAGGGTGTCCAGTTCATCGTTGCCGATAACCACGTGGTCGCTGTCCCAGCGCAGGCCCCGGCTGATGTGGAGCAGCAGCTCGTTGCTAACCTGAAGGATGGCCGAAAGCTTGTCAGCCACCGATTCAGTCGGGTGGAAATGGCCCAGGTCCAGGCAGACCATTTTGCCCTTTTTCAGGGCATAGGCCAGGTAGAATTCGTGGGATCCGACCACAAAAGCTTCACTGCCCAGGCCGAAAAGTTTGCTTTCCAGAGCATCCTTGAGCAGGGTCTGGCTGAACTCCAGCTCGAAGATCTCTTCCAGCGAATCGTAAAGAATCTGGCGGTAAAGCCAGCGGTCGGAGGGAATGTCCTTCAGGCCGTCAGGAATCCAGAGGTTATGCAGGGAGTAGGACTTGAGCTCCCGGCCGAAAAAAGCGGCGATTTTGCGGCAGCACTTGACATGTTCGACCCAGAACTTCCTGATTTCTTTCCGCGGATGACTCAGGGTCAGGCCCGAGGCGGCCTTGGGATGGCCAAAGCAGGTGGCATTGAAATCCAGCTTGATATTTAGATACTTGGCCCATTCCAGCCAGCCCCGGAAGTGGGATGGTTCGTACTCGTTTCTTTCGACCGGTGAATTGAATTCTCCGTAGATGGAATGGAGGTTGACCCGGTGGCGGCCCGGAATCAAGGACAGAGCCTTCTCCAGGTCCTGCCGGAGTTCGGCGGCATTCCTGGCCCGGCCGGGATAGTGGCCTGTTACCTGCAGCCCTGAGCCCCCGAAGCTGATTTCTTGCCACTCGAAGCCCTGGACGTCATCTCCCTGCCAGCAATGAATTGAAAGCTGGAAATTCTCAAGCTGGGCCAGGGCCTTTTCTGTGTCTATTCCCAGGTCGGCATATCTTTCCCGGGCTTCACGGTAACGTTTGTCCACCAGAGTCAGGTCCATTACCAACCCTCCTGAATGAAGATTTTTATAATTTTAAGGCTCCAGTGTCAAGCCCCGGCTGCAGACAGCAGGACCTCCTTTATTATTTTCCAATAACCCGAAGAAAATCCCGATAATGCTCTGACCAGGTTCCAGGCTCTTCAGGAATAAATTCTTTTATCTCAAACGACTGCCGCACCACCTCTCTTATTTCCTGGCGGCTTCGCAGCCGGCCGGCGGCCAGGGCCTGCACCAGGACGTTTCCGGCCGAGGTAGCTTCGTCCGGCCCGGCCAGCACCCTCAGTCCGGTGGCTTCGGCCGTGAACTGGTTCAGGAGCTGGTTGCGAGAGCCCCCGCCTATTATGTGAATGGTGCGGAAGCTGCGGCCGGTCAGCCGGCTGAGTTCTTCCACCACCAGGCGGTACTTGAAGGCCAGGCTCTCCAGGATGGCCCGGACGGTGGTCCCGGTATCAGCCGGTTCTTTTTGCCCGGTCCGGCGGGCATAGTTATTGATGGCTTCGACCATGTTTTCCGGATTCAGGAAATCAGGAGCGTCAGGGTCCAGGTACAACTGGAAAGGCCGGGCCCTGGCCGCCAGGTCCACCAGCTGCTCGTAACTCAGCTGGCTGCTTCTCGACCAGACCCGACGGCACTGCTGCAACGGCCAGAGCCCGGTGACATTTTTCAGGAAGCGGATGGTCCGTCCCAGGCCACTTTCGTTGGTGAAGTTAGCGGCAAAAGACTCGGCGCTGACTACCGCTTCGGGCAATTCCACCCCGACCAGCGACCAGGTGCCGGAACTGATGTAAAGCCAGTCCTGCCCTTCACCCGGGGCTGCGGCCACGGCTGAGGCAGTATCATGACTGGCTACCTGGATGACCTCAATTTCCGGCAGGCCGTCGTCCAGCAGCCAGCCGGAAATCCGCCCCAGACTGGTTCCGGGCTGATTAATTTCCGGCAGGATGGCGGCGTCCAGTCCCATCCTGTCCAGGAGTTGAGGCAACCACTTTCGGCTGAAGGGTGAAAGGAGCTGGGAAGTGGAGGCGATGGTCAATTCGCTGGCCTGTTTTCCGGTCAAAAGGTAATTGATGATGTCCGGCGTAAACAGCAGGCGCCGGGCTGAGCGGACCAGCTCCGGGTTTTCGGCCAGCAGGGAGTAAAGCTGAAACAGGGAGTTAAAAGGCAGGAACTGGATTCCAGTCAGTCCGTAGAGTTCTTCAGGGGAATAAGTCCGGAAATACCTTTCCATGGCGGCCGGAAAGGCGCGGTCCCGGTAGCAATAGGGAAGAGCCAGGAGGTTGCCCCGGGCATCGAGCAGGCCGAAATCCACTCCCCAGGTATCAACTCCCAGGCTGGTTATTTCCAGGCCGTTCTTACGGCAGTCCTGGAGCACTTTCCTGATTTCTTCAAACAGGTAATAGATATTCCAGTGGAGGTGGTTTTCAAGATAGAGAGTCTTGTTGGGGAAACGGTGCAGTTCCCGCAGTTTCAGGCGGCCGTCTTCCAGCCGGCCCAGCATCGCCCGGCCGCTTTCAGCTCCCAGGTCAAAGGCCAAAAATTGGTGAGGTTTCATCATGGCTGCCTTTCAGCTTTTTTATATTGTAATTCTATCCATATTGCCCATAAATAATCCAGAGCCTGGAATACTTTTTTGTCCTGGCCACAGAAAATCTGAGAACTGGCCGAAACGCTGGCCAATTTATCTGGTTTGACCGGCTTTAACCATATCAGGTCTTTGCTCCGAGCCTTTTTCTCCGCTGGAGCCAGTGTCCGGGGCTCCGGGCCTTAGTTATCAGTATTTTTATTCTGGCCGACCTTTTACGGCTAAAAAAAATCTGGCCTGAGATTGGTCCGGGATTTTGCCAGCGCGGCTGTAATCGTCTATATTAAAGAGCGGAAAAAATGGAGTTTCAGATGAGAATCATCAATGATTCAATAACCGTAGCCACCCGTGGTTACAACGATCTAAAGGATATTACGCCCCAGGTGCAGCAGAAGCTTCAGGCCCACGGCCTGCAGTCAGGCCAGGTTCTGATTTTTGTCCAGGGCTCGACCGCCGGGATAACCACTATCGAATATGAACCGGGCCTGGTCAAGGACCTGTCGGAGCTGCTGGAAAAACTGGTGCCCAGCAACCGCAGCTATCATCATGACGAACGCTGGGGAGATGCCAACGGCTTTTCCCATCTGCGGGCGGCCCTGATCGGACCAGCCCTGCCAGTGCCCTTTGCTGAAGGCCGGTTGCAACTGGGCGTCTGGCAGCAGATTGTCCTGGTGGATTTTGATAACCGTCCCCGGAGCAGGAATATTTACCTGCAGTTTCTGGGAGAATAAAAGCTGGCGGCGGGTTGGCTGGCGGCTTAAAATGGAAAAAGGTGATAACGGCCGGGCCTGGAGTATAATTAAAAAGAAGGCCGGAAGCGAAGAGTGAACAATGGACATAGATGACCTCAGGGAGTCGTTGAGAAAAAAGGCTAAGGGCCAGTCCCGGGACAGGGTCAAGGAGCTCTGGCAGAATATCAATTCCCAGAAAAACCTGACTACCCGGGAAAAGCTGGAACGGCTGCTGGAAATTTCCAGAAAGCAGAAGACTGAAAAAAAAGACCGACCGCAGCCGCCGTCGCCCGGCCCAGCCCGCGGCTCCGGCCAGCAGCCCTTCCTGGTGGTGGAAAACAGCTATAAGCTGGACGCCCGTTACGGCCAGATTCCCCTGTCGGTCGGGCTGGATATTCCCGGTCCAGTGCTGGCCGTCCTGGCCCGGGATCAACAGTTTGAGAGCCTGTCCTTGGCCGGAGCGGTGCTGCTCGACCTGGAAACCACCGGGCTGTCCGGGGGCACCGGGACCGTGCCTTTCCTGGTGGGTCTGGGTTTTTTCGAGAACGACACTTTTAAGATTGTCCAGTATTTCCTTAACGACCTGGCAGCCGAGGGCCGGATGCTGGCCGACCTGAAACAGCTGCTGGAAGAAAAAAACTTTACCTCGGTCGTTTCCTACAACGGCAAGGGCTTTGACCTGCCTCTGCTGGAGACCAGGTTTACCCTTAATCGCCTGCGGCTGGTGCTGAGCGCCCTGCCTCACCTGGACTTCCTGTTTTCAGCCCGGCACCTGTGGAAGCATAAATATGAAAGCTGTCGTTTGTACGACCTGGCCCTGAGCAAGTTGGGAGTGGACCGGGCCGAGGATATCCCGTCGGAAGAAATTCCCTGGCGCTATTTCCAGTATTTAAGGACCGGAGACTTTTCCCTGATTGAACCGATTTTTTACCACAACCAGGAAGACCTCATGTCGCTCTACGGAGTGGTGGTGGCCGGGGCCCTGCTGGTCTCCCGCAGCCTGGAAGAAAGCGAGGTCGATCTCGAGGCCACCGAGCTCCTGGGGGTGGGTAAGATTCTGGAAAGGGCCGGGCAGGTGGAAAAATCTGTGGTTTTCTACGAAAAATCCCTGAGCCGGACTTTGCCGGAGCCGGTCTCAACCAGGGTTCGAAAAAACCTGGCCCAGTATTTCAAGCGGAAGAAACAGTGGGAGAGGTCGCTGCAGCTCTGGCGGGATCTCCTGGAAAACAGCGAGGACCTGGAGTGCTTCCGCGAGCTGGCCATTTATTTTGAGCATCACCGGAAAGACCCGGAAGAAGCCCTGAAGTATGCTCTGGATGGTCTGGCTCTGTCCCGGGGGCGGAACTTAAAATATGAGCAGGACTTCCAGAAAAGGGTCGACCGCCTGTGCCTTAAGCTCAACCGGAAAAAGACTTTGAAATCTGAATGAAGGGGGAGTGACGGTGAAAGCTATGGTCATCACCGGCTTCAAGCCGGTGGAGGAAAATCCGCTGGAACTCAGGGAAGTGGCCCGACCGCTTCCCGGTCCCGGTGAAATCCTGGTCAGAGTTAAGTATTGCGGTGTCTGCCACACCGACCTGCACACGGTCGAAGGTGAATTGCCGGGGGTCAGCCTGCCCCGTATTCCCGGTCACCAGGTGGTGGGGACGGTGGAGCAGTGCGGCCAGGGCACTTCGCTTTTCAGGAAAGGCGACCGGGTGGGTGTGGCCTGGCTTTACCAGGCCTGCGGCCAGTGTGGCTTCTGCCGCAGCGGTCGGGAGAACCTCTGCCTTCAAGCCAGGTTTACCGGCTACCAGGTGGACGGGGGTTATGCTGAATATCTGGTGGTGCCGGAAAACTTTGCCTACGAGCTGCCGGAAAATTTCCCCGACGAGCAGGCGGCGCCTTTGCTCTGTGCTGGAATCATCGGCTACCGGGCTCAGCGCCTCAGCCGCATCAAGCCGGGAGAGAAGCTGGGGCTTTACGGCTTTGGCGCTTCGGCTCACGTTACTATCCAGGTGGCTGCTCACTGGAAGTGTCGGGTGTATGTTTTCTCCCGCAGTCCGAAGCACCGGGAACATGCCCTGGAGCTGGGAGCCTGCTGGGCCGGAAAACCCGACGAGCTGCCGCCGGATAAGCTGGACAGCGCCATCGTCTTTGCCCCGGCCGGGGAGGTAGCCAGACTGGCTCTGCGAGCGGTGGACCGGGGTGGAACGGTGGCCCTGGCCGGCATTTACCTGAGTCCCATTCCGGAGCTTGATTACGGCCGCGAGCTCTATCACGAAAAATGCCTCAGGAGCGTGGCCAACGCCACCAGGCAGGACGGAGTCGAGTTCCTGAAGATTGCGGCTGAGGTGCCGGTCCGGACCGAAGTCCGGATTTATCCGCTGGCCCAGGCCAACCGGGCTCTTCATGATGTCAAACACAGCCTGATCAACGGGGCGGCGGTTTTAAGAATCGACTGAGGTCGGTTGAAAAATTAAGGCTCATAAGATAATATTTAAGAGTTCTCCGTTTGCGCCCGTAGCTCAGTTGGATAGAGCGACTGACTACGAATCAGTAGGCCGCAGGTTCGAGCCCTGCCGGGCGCATTCTTTTACTACCGCCCGATGAAAGCTTTTCTGATAGTAGGTCCTCCCGGCTCGGGCAAGAGTCCGCTCGGGGACTACCTGGAAAAACAGTCCCTGCCCGGAAAAAGGTTCTGGCATTTTGACTTCGGCCGGCTGCTGAGGGAAATAATCCAGTCCGATAAGCCTGAGAAAAATGAGGCCGGAACAGCGGAGACGGGGACCGGAACTTCCGCTTCTCAGGTTGAAGCCTTCAGTCCAGCGGAGCTGGCCCGGGTGCGGCAATCGCTCCAGACCTCCAGCCTGTTTGAAGAAGGCGATAAAGAGCTGGTGCGGAAAATCTTCAGGTATTATCTGTCCAGGACCGGGGGAGGTCCCGACGATATTCTTCTCCTCAACGGTCTGCCGCGGCACCGGGCCCAGGTAGCCTGGCTAAAGGACCTGGTCCAGATTGTCCTGATTATCAACCTTGATTGTCCCGAGGACCTGGCCGTCAGACGCATCCTGGCCAACCTCGATGGGGAACGCCAGGGACGGGAAGATGACCGCCTGGAAGTAATTGTCCGCCGCTATCGCCTTTACCTGGAAAAAACCGGGCCCCTGATTGATTTCCTGCGGCAGTCGGGCCTTCCGGTCATTAAACTTCAGGTAGAAGGCGAGACCAGGCCAGAAACTCTCTGGCAGAGGCTTCGGGCCAGCCGGGAATTTCAGGAACTGCTTTGAGCAGCTTTCTTTCTTCTGTTTCTTTCTAAAAAATCAGATGCGGTTGATATATGAATAATTATTCATATTTTAAGATGAAACTGCTGGCTTCGGCCCCGGCTAAAATTCGGCTAATCTTCCTAAAAAAATTTGAGCAACTGCCTGAGACCAATGGCGGCGCCTGGTTCTGACCGGAGGGCTGAAGCGGTTACTACAGTTGAACCGGAGCGGGGAAACATCTTTTCAGTCGACGAGTTTCCTGGCTTCCAGGTAGAAGCGTTTCTCCCAGGCTTCGCCCATGGAGAAAGTTTTTCTGGGCAGGGCTCCATCCAGGATGACTGTCGGGAAGAGCTGCTCCTTGTCCATGGCCGGAAGATAAAAGCCAAGGTTGTTCGGGTTTTTCCGGCTGAGGTTCAGCAGCGATTCATCTCCGTGAACGTAATCCAGTCCCGAAGCCGCCTTCTTTTTGAGATAATCATCCAGGAATGATTGCAGGCTGCCGACGGTCAGGTTGTGGGCCGGCTTCTGGAATCTGATAGTAAGGAAACGATCCGATTTAATCAGCCCGGCAATCTGTTCCTGGGCTGTCCGGGCGTTGACCACGGCCTTCAGTTCTTCGAAATTGCGGTGTTCACGGAATTCCACCCGGCCCTCAAAAAAGTGGCCGAGCTCCCGTTCCAGGTCCTGAGGATTTTTGACCTCGAACAACACCCGGTGGATCGGCTCGAAGACCAGGGAATCGTCGTGCAGGTTGACCACTTCCACCAGGGCGTAGCGGAGAGGGGAGTCTTTAAGTTCCTCCGGCCGGCCAGACGCGGCCTTGGTCTTTTCCCAGATGGTTTTGGCCGTGGCCAGGGAGTGATTGCCGTCGCCCACGGCGAACAACAGCAGGGGAGTGCCTTCCGGCAGGTTGTATCTCTTCTCAAATTCCCTGGGGTTGGCCAGCTGGCTCAGCCCCTCCAGAATCATCTTTTCCACCCGGGGCTGGTTGACCAGGAAGCCCCGCAGCCGACCGGCCTCAAACATCAACTCGAAATCGTAGAGCTTCAGCAGCTCCTGGCTGTGGTCGGTGGCCGGTCCGATGGTCAGGTGGGCCGGGTCGTCGATCAGAATCATGATATGGGGCACTTCCAGCACCGCCCCCTCTCTTATCTTCACCCGGGGCGGGATTCTTTCCAGGATGGTGCCTTCGGTGGCCCGGATGAGACTGCAGGCCCGGGGATGATAATCGTAGGCTTCAAGGTCCAGACAGAAAAGCAGCCCCCGTCGCCAGCCGTGGGCGGTCTGGCGCTCGACATAAACCATCCCCGACCGCGGCTGAAATAGTCCCCGCCGCAGGTAATCCTTCATGGTGGCCTGGATCCTGGCGATCCTACCGTCTTTATCCGGGTCGTTCAGGTAAACCTCGGGATAAATCAGGTGCAGGGTGGATGGAGAATCGCCCACCAGCTCTTCTACCCGGTGCCAGTACTCGGGCTCGGAAGTGTACTGGTCGCAGGCAATTACTGCCCATTTCTGAAGGTCGATTTCTTCCCGCGGAAGCAGGATATCCGGTATGGCCAGACCCAGAGATTCATAAATTTTCATCTTATAAATCCTTTCTCAATTTTATGAATACAAGTAAACTTTTTTATATAATAAGCGGAAGCTTTTTTCAATCCAGGAAAGTCGACAGAAGACAGGATAAGAAATCTCTGGCCACAGGCTCAGATTGGTAATTTAATCGAGGCTCCTGGCCGACTGATTAAAGCTGGTTAAACCTTCCCCTCCTATCTTTCCTGGTGCTTTGCCAGCTTGCTTTTAATAACACTGGCTGCGGAGCTGCCGCCACCAGGTTGACAAATGGCGGCTGATAAATTATAAAAGCTCCATTACCAGGGCTTAAAACATATTATTTATGAGAGGTGCGACGTGATTTCCTTTGAGCTTAGCGAAGAACTTAAAGCTTTGCAGGACATGGCCCGCTCCTTTGCCGAAAAGGAGATGAGGCCCAAAGCTGCCCTTTACGACCGTGAGGAAAAGTTCCCCGAAGAGGTCATGCAGAAAGCTTTCGAGGCTGGTTTCCTGACCTGTAACGTCCCGGTGGAATACGGCGGCGGCGGCTTGAGCGACCTGGAACTGGCCATCATCTCGGAGGAGCTGGCCTGGGGCTGCGCCGGCATGTACACCACCATGATGGCCAACTCCCTGGCCTTCACTCCGATCATCCTGTTTGGCACCGAAGAGCAAAAGAAGAAGTTCTTGACTCCCTTCAGTCAAAAAATGGCTTTTGCGTCTTACTGTCTGACTGAAAGGGAAGCCGGCTCTGATACTTCAGCCATCAAGACCCTGGCCCGCCGGGACGGTTCTGATTACGTCCTCAACGGTTCCAAGTGCTTCATCACCAACGGCGGAGTGGCCAGCCTGTACCTAGTCTTCGCCAATGCCGCCCCGGAAAAGGGGGCCAGAGGAATCACCGCTTTCCTGGTGCCTCGCGACACTCCAGGTATCACCATCGGCAAAATTGAGGACAAGATGGGCCACCGGGCTTCCAACACGGCCGAGATTTTCTTTGAGGAGGTCCGGGTCCCGGCCGAAAACGTCCTGGGCCGGGTTGGTCAGGGATTTCTAATCGCCATGAGGACCTTTGACCGGACCCGCTCGGCTGTCGGCGCGGCCGGGGTGGGCCTGGCCCGGGCAGCCTTAGAATACGCCGTTGATTACGCCAAGACCCGGGTGCAGTTTGGCCAGCCCATCGCCACCTTCCAGGCCATCGCCTTCAAAATTGCTCAGATGGCCATGGAGATTGAGGCGGCCCGCTTGCTGGTCTGGAAAGCAGCCTGGATGGTGGACAAGGGGCAGCCCTGCGGCCTGAATTCAGCTATGGCCAAGTGCTTCGGTTCAGACCTGGCCATGTGGGCCTCGCTCGAAGCCCTGCAGATTCTCGGCGGCTACGGTTACATGAAGGATTACCCGGTGGAAAAACTGGTGCGCGACGCCAAGTTGCTTCAGATTTATGAAGGCACCAACGAAATCCAGCGCCTGGTCATCTCCCGGGAAGTGATTGGCCCGATAATTAAGAAATAGTTTTCTGAGACTATAAAAAAAGGGGCCTGCCGCAGGCCCCTTTTTTATTAGCTGTTAGCGATTGAAGGAATCGACAGGGGTTATTCTTCGAATTTCTCGGGAATGATAGCCAACGTTTCTACACCAGCGCCTTTGCAGATATCCATGACTTCCATGACCTTGCTGAAGGGCAGCTTGGCATCGGCCCGGATGAAGATGGTCTTATCCTGACGGGCGGCATAGAGACGGCGCAACTCTTCCAGCAGCATTCTCAACTCCAGAGGGTTTCTCTGTATTTCAACCTGGTCATTTTTCTTAACGGTTAAGACGATTACGTTAGGGTCCTGGCCGCCTTTGCTCTCAGCCTGGACTTCGGGCAGCTTGGCATCAATACCCATCTGAACCATGGGGGTGATAACCATGAAGATGATCAATAAGACGAGTAAGACATCGCACAGCGGAACGACATTGGGTTCTGCTTTCGCCATACTCTCCTCCTTAATATTGTTAGGAAATTGATTTTATTGCAAACCGCGGGCTTTGTCAATTAAATTTAGCTTCCAATCGAATATTTAAGGCTTATTTTTCCAGATTCTGAGTCTGAAAGCAATTGCCAGTTTGAATTTTTTGGCTGGGTGATTTATATTGAAATTAAAGGAGGAGGGATGAAAGACCTGAAAGTCGAAGTGGTGGAGGTCATCTCCCGCTGTGGCGCCCGGCACAAGCCCGGCGATTGTTTTTACATCAGGGGCGAGGGTATGCTGGAAATCCCGGAGGGCAAGAAAATCTGCCTGTATGCCCTGAACAGCCTGTTTCCCTTTCTGACAGCCAAGCAGCGCCAGGACGAGCTGCCCCAGGATGACTGGATTGCCGAAACCGAGGTCCTGACCTGCCCCGACCCCAAGGGCGTCAGGTTCCGGGTTACAACCCTGTAGGGCCCGGGACGGCGGCCGCCCTTTTTGATTTTTGCCTCCGGCTGTGGTATATGTCTGTCTATTTTTCCGGGAGCGACTTACAAACCGGAGGACCAGATGAACGTTCTGCTCCTTCTCTTCATCGCCATCATTCTTTTTATCCTGGCCGCCCGCTTCTATGCCGGTTATATTTCGCGCAAGCTGGGCGAAGACCCCAACCGGCCGACCCCGGCCGTTACCTGTAACGACGGCCGCGACTACGTCCCGACCAGAAACTACATAGTTTTTGCCCATCATTTCTCGGCTATCGCCGGGGCCGGGCCCATTCTCGGACCGACCATGGCCCTGCTTTACGGCTATGTCCCGGCCTGGCTGTGGATTGTCTTCGGCGGCATCTTTATCGGAGCCGTCCACGATTTTACCGCCCTGTTTGTCAGCCTGAGAGAGGGCGGCCGGTCGATGGCCGAAGTGGCCCGCCGCACCCTGGGTCAGACTGGCTTCAACCTGTTCATCGGTTTTACCATCATCATGATTGTCCTGGTGACCTCATCCTTCCTCAACGCCACCTCCATCTCCCTGACCTCACTCTGGCCCCTGGCCAAGATCGGGGTGAAAGAAGGGGAGACCTTCCTGAAAACGGTGGTGGTTGACGGAGTGGTCATGGGACGCATCGGCGGCATCGCTTCCATGTCGGTCATCATCATTACTCTATCCTCACCGCTTCTCGGCTGGTTGCTTTATAAAAAGAAGATGAACACAGCCCTGGCTTACCTCCTGGCCCTGGTCATCGGTTTTATTTCGGTTATCGTCGGTATTCATTACCCGGTGACCCTGAGCCCCAGAGTCTGGATGATTGTCATTTCCATTTACGTCCTGATAGCAGCCGGAGTCCCGGTCTGGGTGATTCTCCAGCCGCGGGACTTCATCAACGTCCAGATTCTCTACGGTGGGATCGTGCTCCTGGTGCTGTCGGTCCTCAACACTGGCTTTCATGATCTCAGGGTGACTATTCCGGCCTTTAACCTTCAGGAAGGCGTTCGGAACCTGGGGCTGATCTGGCCGATGATGTTCTGTACTATTGCCTGCGGAGCCATCTCTGGTTTCCATGCCCTGGTGGCCGGGGGCACCACCTGCAAGCAGCTGCCCTCGGAAAAAGATGCCCGCCGGGTTGGTTACAACGCCATGCTCCTGGAATCGGTCCTGGCCATCTGTGTGGTGCTGGCAGTCGGGGCGGCCCTGAGCTTCAGCGATTATAAAGCCATTGTCTGGCCCTCCGACCCGGCCGTCCGGTCTAACCCCATTTTAGGCTTTTCCCTGGCCGCCGGGCATCTTTTCAACCTGGGCCTGGGAATACCGGCGGCCCTGGGAACGATTTTCGGGATTTTGCTGGTGGAGGGCTTCGTGGTCACCACCCTGGATGCGGCCGTCCGGCTTAACCGTTATCTTTTCGAGGAGCTCTGGTCCATAGTTTTCAAGAACCCGCCCCGTTTCCTTAAGAATTACTGGGTTAATTCGGGAATAGCCGTGCTGCTGATGTGGGTGCTGGCTTATTCCAACGCCTTCAACGTTCTCTGGCCGATTTTCGGAACGGCCAACCAACTGCTGGCCGCCCTGACTCTGTTTGCCGTTTCGGCCTGGTTGCTGCTGCGCCGCCGCTCCAACTGGTTTACCCTGGCCCCGGGAATTTTCATGCTGCTGACCACCATGGCCTCGCTGGTCATTCTGATGCGTTCTTACCTGGAGAAGAAAAATTACGTGCTCCTGGTAGCCGACCTGCTGCTGATGGGTCTGGCGGTGGGGGTGATTTTCCTTTTTGTCCGGACCTTTTCCCGCCGCCGAACCGGGGAGTCGGTCCAGGCCTGAGGCGGTCTGGAGGTCTTACTGCAGGGTTTTCAGGGCCTTTTTGTTGTTGCTGGTTTTGAAGACCAGCAGGGTTCTTCCGGCCCCGGCCGAAGAGCCATAGGCATACTTGATATCGATCACCGCTCCGCCCAGCAGGGCCCCGATTTCGGCCCCGACGCCGATGCGTTCGGTGACTTCGACCGTAATGACCTTGGTAACCTTTATTTTATAGCGGAGAGCTCGCAGGGCGGCTTCCGCCTTCTTGTTGTCTGAGGTGATCAACTGGAAGTGACCCTGGTCTCCTTCGGAGAAAACACAGTAGGCCCTGAGGTTGATGCCGGCGTTGGCCAGTGTTCCCAGGACGCGGCCGAAAATTCCCGGCTCGTTGGGAGTGATTACATGCAGTTCAGTTTCTTCTCTGACTACGTTCACCTGATTTCTCCTTTTTACTTGATTCAGGCGGTAAATATCGGTTTTTAGCAAAAAATTATGCCCTCATCAACCTGTTATTTTTACCGCAATTCATTTATAATTTCAACAAATTTTATAAAAAAAAGCAGGTCAGGATGAAAAAATTAGCCATCATTGACAACTCCCTGTGGCCGGAGATCTATAACCCGGTGGAGCACTGGACCGCTTACCTGGACCTCCCTTACCGGGCCTTCCGGGCAGTGGAGGGCTATCTGCCCGACCTGGATGATGGCTATACCCATCTCATCGTGACCGGTTCGGAAGCTTCCATTGTCAACATGGAACCCTGGGTGCTGGCCGAAGCCGACCTGGTGCAAGAAGCCGTGGAGCGGGACCTGGCAGTTCTGGGCAGCTGTTACGGGCACCAGCTGCTGGCTCTGGCCCTGGCTGGCCCCCGGTCTGTCAGACGGGCGGCCCGCCCGGAAATCGGCTGGATTGAAGTGGAAATTTTGAGGTCAGACCCGCTCCTTGGTCCGGCCGGGCGGCTCCATGTTTTTTCTTCCCATTATGACGAGGTTTATAACCTGGATGAAAGCCGGTTTGAAATCCTGGCCGCCAGTCAGCACTGCCCGGTTCAGGCCTTCCGTCTGAAAGGCAAGAAGGTCTGGGGGCTGCAGGCCCATCCCGAAATCGACCCGGTCTCGGCCACCAAATTGCTGCGGGGAATGCGGGACAGAGGTTTTTCGGCAACCGAGTTCATCGCCCAGGCTCTGGCTACCAAACCCCGCGATGACCGCTGGATTGAAACCATCAGCCGCAATTTTGCTTACCTGTAAATTAATAAAAAGCTGGTTTATTTTTCTTGACAACCATCTTAAAATTTTATTAAATATGAATAAGCATAGCCAGAAAATTAAAGGAGGTAGTACAGATGAAAATCAAAAAGCTGGCGGTTTTTATGGTTATCGTTCTGGTCTTGATTTTTACCCTGGAAGCAGCGGCTCAGGCTAAGAAGATCAACAACATTGGGCGGTATACTTTTGCCAGAGTCAGGGGCAAGATTCCCACCCCTGAGGTAATGAAAATGCTGGTCGACCGCTACTCGGCTGACATCAAGAGCGGCTTCGACCAGGCCGGCTATGGTTTTCTCTATGAGGCTTTTATCAATCAACTGAAAACAGCCCAGTTCGAGGATACCACCTGGAACATCGGGGAAACGGTCAAGTGGATGCTGTTCCGCTCCCATGGTAAAGTCAAAGTTTCGGGAGAGCTGGAATGGGCCGGCAAGAAACCGGTTGAGGTGTTTGCGGTCAAGGTCAAGGAAGGTTTCAAAACCTATACCTTCATCATCCCCAAGCCCTGCGGCAACATCGCCTTCAAGGATATGGTGGAAGAAATACCCGAGGCCATCTGCTCGCTGAAAGTTTCCCCGGCCAAGGCCAACATCAATGACCCCATCACGGTTGATATGAGTGGCACCCAGTACGCCAAGAGCATGAAGGTTGAAATTTTTGACAAGCAGGGCGCTAAAGTGGTCAGCAAGGACCTGACCCCCGAGGCGGCCAAATGGCAGACCAAGCTGGACAAGCCCGGCGAATACATTTTCAAGGGTTCTGCTCTCAACCTGGCGGGCAAACCGTCGGCCAATCCCTGCGAAGGCAAGGTTTACATCAATTATCCTCCGGTGGCCAAGGTTGTCCCCAGCTGCACCGATTGCACCAACAAGTACGGTAAACCTCTGAGCTTCGATGCTTCCGGTTCCTCTGATCAGGATGGCGAGGTGACCAGGGTGGTCTTTGAGCTACAGGATGCCAATGGCCAGGTGATTGATTCCTATAACGATACCGAAAAGCCCTTCGCCTGGGAAAAGACCCTGTACAAGGAAGGGACCTTCACCATCGGCACTACCGCCTACGATAACGACGGAGCTGTCTCCACGGCTTCCGAAGATTCCAGGAAATCCTTTACCGTTACCAGGAAGAAGTTCTTCGGCCTGATTGAGGCTGGCCCGATGCTGGCCCACGGCGGCAGCCAGTATGACCTGCCCAGCTACGCTCTCTATCTTTATCTCAGGCCCGGTTTCTTCTACTGGCTCAATCCCGACAAGGTCAGCCTGACCTTGACCGCTGGAGCCGGACTGCCGCTCAAGGGAGACCCCTGGAAGGCCATAATCATGGCCGAACTGCTGGCCAACTTCCACTTCGGCAAGGTTTATCTGGGTATCGGACCCGGTTTCACTACCAAGGAGCTGAGCAGCCTTTACAACAGAAAGAGTGGAGTCGATGCCGTCGGTCAGCTCGGTGTAACTCTTTCCAACAACTATCTCCAGATGAGCCACCTGTTCTTTGAGTTCAGGGCTCCCATCGGCCGTAATTTTGAGGACCATCACAAGATGGGAGTCGGCTTCAGATTCTGCTTCTAATAAATGTGGTTGATAACAGGGGCGGCTTCGAGCCGCCCCTTTTCTTTTTTAAAACCAGGCTGATAAGTGCCATAAGACCGCGGTCTAATCCCACTGGACTTGAGAAAACCAGTCCCCGGTCTGCCCCTTAAGCCAGTGATTGGGTAGATTTTATCAACTTATTAATTGACGGAGGTATCCGAAGGCCGGGGTTAGGTCTGGCTGCTGCGGTTTGAAGTTCCTGACCACCTTCTCCTGGCCTCATAATTTTTTTCCCATGGATCTTTAAGGAAAATCAGGCCAGCCCGATCCCCGCTGTTATTTTTCCCCTCGGCCCAGTCCGATAAAAGAGGAAAGAGAAAATAACGGGGCTGTTAATCATCGGCGACCAGGCATATCTATAAAGGCGGTAGTAAAAAGAAGACAGGAAGAGAAAGAATTACGGTGAAGAAAATTCGGGCTTAAAAAAAATAAGGGAGGTTGGGACTGGCAGTCTTAACCTATTCGGTGAGCTTGCTCAGCTTGGACAGCTCTTCGTTATAGTATTTCCGATAAAGGATTTCCCATTCCTGAGAACCTTCCTCAATCTGCTTTTTCTGGCTGGCTATTTTCTCCCTGGCCTTGCGGTCAATCTGGTCGTAAAGCTTCATCTCTTCTTCTATGGCCCGGACTATGGCCAGGCGGACCTCGTTCGTTTCATCAAGGAAATCCACCTGATCGTTCTTGTAGAGAGCATTGACCAGAAGTTTGGACAGGTAGTTAATTTTTTCTTTGGATAGTCGGCTCATCAGATGACGATGTTCCTTTCCTTGGCTAGTTTGGTCTTGATCATCTTGAACATGGTCTGGTATTCGATATTTCCTTTGCGGATTTCATCCATGTGCTTGTTTAAGATTTCCCTGACTTCCTGGTCCAGCTTGTCTTCCTTGAGGAATTCCTCGGTGATAAGGTTGATGATTTCTTCCAGTACCCGGGTCTTGTCTTCAACCAGAATTTTACTCTCTTTGATCAGAGTTCGCAGGATGACGAAGGATAAATGTTCTATCTGGTTCCGGTTAAGCCTCATTGCCTTTATAAAATATATCAGAGCCGGCCAAATTTCAAGGACGGTTGTTAACTTTTTTTAGACGGCGGTAAAAAAATTGACAATTTGGGGCGGTTCAGGGCGCTTGACCGCTTCTGAGCACCAGTTCGGGCTGGAAAAACTTTTCCCGGGCCTCGAACCGGGCCAGCCCCAGGAGCTTGCCCTGTTCGGAAAACACCCGGAAGAGGTTGGTGGGAGTAAGGCGGGAACCGGCCATGACCGCCCTGGTTATCTGTCCCAGGCCAATTCTGGCCCCGTGGTTAAAGGCGCGGGCTCCGTCGCGGTCAACCCAGAGAGCCGGATAATCGGGAAGGAGGCTTTCCAGGGGGAGGAGAAACTGCTCCAAGGCTTTTCCCCGGGCCAGTTCTTCAATTTTTCCTGGGCTCAGGGCTTCTTCTTCGGTATAGCGGCCGACGGCCAGCCGCCTCAGGCTAAAAAGATGAGCTCCGCAGCCGAGCTTCTGTCCGAGGTCGTGAGCCAGGGAGCGGATGTAAGTGCCGGACGAACATTCCACCAGGAATTTAACCAGCGGAGGGTTGTAATCCAGGACCAGGAAGCGGTGGATGCTGACCTTAACCGGCTTGAGTTCGGGTGTGAGTCCGCGGCGGGCCAGCTTGAAGGCCGGCTGCCCGTTTATTTTCTTGGCCGAGTAGGGCGGTGGCAGCTGGCTTATTTCTCCAGCCAGAGAGGCCACGGCGGCCAGAAGCTCTTTTTCCCGGGGAAAGACGTTCTTTTCCGGGCCCAGAGGCTTTCCCTGAGAATCATAGGTATCGGTGGCCAGACCCAACCTGATTTCGCCAGAATAAGTCTTATCCATCCCGGCCAGGTAAGGAAAAAGGCGGGTGGCCTGTCCCACTGTTACCAGCAGCACCCCGGTGGCCAGCGGGTCCAGGGTCCCGCCATGGCCGACCCTTTTCAGCTGGAGAATTTTCCTCAGTTTTAGAACTACGTCGTGGGAGGTCCAGCCGGCCGGTTTATCAACGATGACGAGGCCATTCATGATGTTAGCAGCAGCACTCTGCCTTCAGCTCTTGGTCCGGTTCTTGTTGAGGATGTCTTCTACCACCAGGGGGATTTCCCGGTACAGCCGGTCAAACTGCCCCTTAACGGTGAAGCCGGCCGCATGCTGGTGGCCCCCGCCGCCAAAACTCTCGGCCACCAGGGCTGAACTGGCCGAACCTTTGGACCTCAAACTAACCCGGAAAACTCCCGGCTCCATTTCCTTGAAGAAGATGACCATTTCCACGCCCTTGATGGAACGGGCAATGGTGGTGATGTCCTCAACGTCGACATCTTTTAGGCCGAATTCTTCCAGGTCTTTCCGGAACATCACCAGCAGGGCCAGGTTCCCGGCCGGGTTCAAGCTCAGGCTGGAGAGCACCCGTCCCAGCAGCTTGACCTTGGAGGCGGTGTTGTTGTTCAAAATCTTTTCGGCAATGGCGTTGGGGTTGGCTCCAGCTTTAATCAGGCGGTAGCAGGTATAAAGGGCCCGGGCGCTGGTGTTGGAGAACTGGAAGGAGCCGGTATCGGAAAAAATGGCCGAATAAAGGAATTCAGCAACCCGCGGGGTCGGCTGGAGGCCCAGAGGTTTCAGCAGTTTGTAAACCATCTCGCCCACGGCCGAGGCTTCCGGGTCAATCCAGTTGAGGTCGGCATAGGGGGAGTTGGAATAATGGTGGTCGATGTTGATCTTGGGCAGGTGGTCGATCCGGGTCTGGCCCGAGCGGGCCACATCCACGCATTCCAGCAGGATGACCAGGTCCACTCCTTCCGGGTCAATCTGGCCCTGCCTGATGCGGGCCGTTTCCGGGAACTCGTAAAAGGGGAAGGGCAACGGGTCGTGGTTGACCACCTGGACTTTTTTCCCCAGCAGCTCCAGCATCTCAGCCAGGGCCAGGCTGGTATAGATGGAATCGCCGTCCGGCCGGAGATGGGAAGTGATAGCAATACTTTGGCAGGCTGAGATTTTTTTGGCTATCTCAAGTTTTATTTTCTGGCTCATTTTTCTTCAGCCAATCGAGCAGCCGGTCGATTCTTTCTTCATAATCGGCTGAGACATCGAGGACAAAAATTAGCTCTGGATTATATCTTAAATTGAGCCTGGTCGCAAGCAGCCGGCGGAAATAAGGAGCTCTCTTTTCCAGCAGTTTCAGGATGGGTTCTCTTTTTTCTTTCTCCAGAACGGAAACCGAGATGCGGGCGGTCTTGAGGTCGGGCGGCATGTCCACCGCCGTCACTGTCAGGAAGCCGGCCACTTCGGGCAGCTCAGTCAGGAGGCAGCGGCTGATTTCCCGCAGAATGAGCTGGCTGACTCTTTTGGGCCGGTAAGAACCTTCTCTGGTCATGTTAGTTTCTTCAATAATAATTGAGCTCGTGGCCCGAAAGCAGGGCCCCGGAGGTGACGCGGGCTTCTTCCAGGATTCGGTCCAGGACCTGCTGCACCACCGCCTGCTGGCTGTTGACTGTGGCCACAGCGATAAGCGTCCGCTGCCAGCTGTCCTGGAAAGCAATCTCGGACACTGAAACGTTGTAGCGGTGTTTCAGGCGGTCGGTGAAGCTATGGAGAAAGCGGCGCTTTTCCTTGAGTGAATGAGAATATTCCAGGAAAAATTCCAGGGTTAGAACACCGACTATCATTGCCGGGCCCCCTTATTCGGGACTGACCTTTTCCCGGACAAAGGCTTCGATGACGTCACCCGGCTGCAACTGGTCGGCCTTTTCCAGCCCGATACCGCATTCATAGCCCTTGATGACCTCGGTCACGCTGTCCTTGAGGTGCTTGAGCGAGGCGATACGGGTCTGGTAGAGAATTTGGTTGCCGCGCAGGACCCGGGCTTCGGCGTTACGGACGATCTTGCCATCGGTTACCTGGCAGCCCAGGACCGTGCCCACCTTGGCAATCTGGAAGATTTTCTTGACCAGGGCCCGGCCCAGGACCGTTTCCTTGATAACCGGTTCCAGCATCCCGGCCACAGCTTTCTTCAGGTCGTCGGTTAGCTGGTAGATTATCCTGTAAAGCCTGATTTCCACCTTTTCCTTCTGGGCCAGTTCCTGGATTTTGGACGGCAGCTTGACATTGTAGCCGATGATTATTGCCCTGGAGGCCGAAGCCAGCAGGACGTCGGCTTCGGTCACGTTCCCGGTGGAAGCCTGCAGGATGTTGATCTTGACCTGGTCGGTGCTGAGCGTTGGCAGAAGTCCCCTCAGGACTTCGACCGAACCGTGGACGTCAGCCTTGACGATGACTGGAAGTTCCTTGGTCTGTCCTTTTTCAATCTTCTTAAACAGGTCTTCCAGGGTGAGTGGAGCTTCCCGGGTTTGTGGTTCTTTCTTCACCCGGGCCAGGCGGAACTGGGAAATGCGGCGGGCGATTTCCAGGTCAGGCACCACCTGGAAGAAATTACCGGCTTCCGGAACCGAATCGAACCCCAGCACCTCAACCGGAACCGAGGGCCCGGCACTCTTGACCGGCCGGCCGAACTCGTCAAACAGAGCCCGGGCCTTGCCGTGGGTAGTGCCGCAGATGAAAGCCTGGCCTGGAGTCAGTGTTCCGAGCTGAACGATGACCGTGCCCACCGGACCTTTCTGGGGGTCAAGCCGGGATTCCAGGATGACTCCCTGGGCCGGGACGTAAGGATGGGCCTTGAGTTCGAGAATGTCGCCCAGAAGGAGGATCATCTCCAGCAGTTCATCAATGTTCTTCTTTTCCTTGGCCGAAATCTCGACGCAGATGGTTTTGCCGCCCCACTCTTCAACTATCAGCCCTTCCTTAGCCAGCTGTTGTTTCACCCGTTCCGGGTTGGCTTCGGGCTTGTCTATCTTGTTGATGGCAACGATAATCGGCACCTTAGCGGCCTGGGCGTGGCTGATGGCTTCTCTGGTCTGGGGCATGACGCCGTCATCGGCCGCCACCACCAGAATGACAATATCCGTTAGCTGAGCGCCGCGAGCTCTGAGCTGGGTAAAGGCTTCGTGACCCGGAGTATCAATAAAGGTGATGTAGCGGTTCTTGTAGTTGACCCGGTAGGCGCCGATGTGCTGGGTTATGCCGCCGGCTTCCCGTTCGGCGATGTTAGACGACCTGATGGCGTCGAGCAGGGTGGTCTTGCCGTGGTCAACGTGACCCATGATGGTAACCACTGGCGGCCGCGTCACCAGATCATCCTTCAGGCTGAAGGCCAGCTTTCTTATGTCCTGTTCCAGCGACACCATTTCCAGGTCTACCTTTATTATCCTGGAGATGGCCTGCAGCAGTGATTCATCTATCAGGTCGGAAGCGCCGACATCGTAACCGGCCGCCTGCAGGTGTTCAATCAGGTCCTTGGGTTTTATCTTGAAACGTTCGGCCAGGTCCTTGATGGTCATGCCTTCTTGAATCTGGATTTTGGGCCTGGCTTTGGGAGCGGCTGGTTTGGCTGGCGCAGCGGCTTTTTCCCGAGCCGGGGGTTTGGGGGTCTCAGGCTTGGGTTCAGGGGCGGTCTTCGGCTGGGCAGATGGCTTGGCCGCGGGCTCGGGTCTGGGTTCAGCTGCCGGCTTCGGCGGAGCCGGTTTAGCCTGGGCCTTAGGCTTGCGCTTCGGCTGCGGCTTGGCTTCCACCTGTGCTTTGGCGGCTGGAGCCTGGGTCTTGGCTGCCGGGGTGGCCCGGGTCTCCGCCGGAGCCTTCTTGGAGGCAGGCCTTTTCCCGGCCGCTTTGGTCTTGTCTTCAGCCACGGCGGCTGCCTTTTTCTTGTTTTCGGCTTCCTGGCCGGTTTTGCTTTTGGTGCTGGTTTTGCTTTTGGTTTTTTCCATTGTTTATTCTTTAATCTTTATTATTCCTGGATTATCGAGATTTTCCAGCCGACAAGTTTGCTGGCCAGCCTGACGTTAATGCCCTTCTTGCCGATGGCCAGGGAGAATTGTTCTTTATCCACCCGGGCCTCGAGCTCCTTGGCCTGCTTGTTGGCCACCACGATTTTGTTTATTTTGGCCGGACTGAGGGCTGCCTTGGCATAGACCATGGGGTCAGCCGCCCATTGGATGATATCTATTTTTTCCCCGCCGAGTTCCTTGGTGATGGCCAGAATGCGGTTGCCCTTGACCCCGATGCAGGCTCCGACCGGGTCAACATCCTTGTCCTCGCTGGCCACGGCCACCTTGGCCCGTTCGCCCGGCTGGCGGACCACGTCCTTAACCTTGATGGTGCCGGAGGCAATCTCCGGAATTTCTAGTTCCAGTAATTTCAGCAGGAACCGGGGCGAGGTCCGGGAAAGCTGAATCTGGGGCCCCCGGCCGCTTTTCTGGACCTGGGTAATGACGGCCTTGACCAGGTCGCCCGGGCGAAAATCGTCCTGGGGCAGCTTGTCCTTGCCGGGCAGAAAAACTTCGGTCCGGTTGACCTCGCACACCAGGCCGTTGTTTTCAAAGCGCCGAACGACTGCCGTCAGTATCTCGCCCATCCTGGGAGCAAATTCTTCGTAGACTTTCTCCTGCTCGGCGTCGCGGACTTTCTGGAAAATTACCTGCTTGGCCGCCTGGGCGGCAATCCGACCCAGGGTTTCGGCTGGCAGTTCAATCTCTATTTCTTTACCGGGTTGGGCCTGGGGGTCGTGGAGGACAGCTTCATCCGGCGAAATTTCCCGGGCCGGGTTGGAGACTTCTTCCACCACCTTCTTGACGGCATAGACCCGGAGCTCGCTCTTTTCCGGCTTGAAGTCAACGATAATATCCTCGCCCTTGTTGAAGAACTTGGCCGCGGCAATGCGCAGTGATTCCTCGATGGCCTTGATAATGACCCGGGGCTGGACACCACGCTCCTTGCTGAGCTGGTTGATGGTGCTCCATACGTTGACTTTCATCTAACAGGTATTTCCTTCACCCGAGATTAAACGGAAATGAATTATATCTTAAAAGGGTAAAGGTTGCAATTGAACAGCCAACCTCAGCCGTCCAGCTGGCCGTGCAAACTGTACGGGCCGCAGCCGGTGACCCTGACTTCCACCATCCGGTTGCTGACATCTTGCTCCGAGCGGAAGTTAACCACCTGCAGCCCCTCGTTCCTGCCAGCGAACAGCTGACCTTTCTTACTGGCACCCAGGCACAGCACCCTGATAGTCCGGCCGATCAGCCGGCGGTTGAGCTCTAACTGGATTTCTTTCTGCCTGGTCTGCAACCTGATCAAGCGCTCGATCTTGGTTTCTTCCGGCACGTCGTCTTTAAGCCGCGAGGCGGCCGTCCGCGGGCGGGGTGAATAACGGAAGGAGAAAATGTTGGTGAACCTGATCTTTTCCAGCATTTCCATCGTTTGCTCGAAATCGTCCTCAGTTTCGCCGGGAAAACCGACGATGAGATCGGTGCTCAGGCTGATATCCGGCATCAAAGCCTGCAGCCGCTCAACTATCTCTAAATATTCGGCTCTGGTGTACTGTCGGTTCATAGCCTTCAGGATGCGGTCCGAGCCGGACTGGAGCGGCAGATGAAGCTGGCGGCAGACTTTAGGGCTGGCCGCCATGGCCTCAATCAGAGCCGGGCTAAAATCACGGGGATGGGAAGTCAGGAAGCGGACCCACTCTATCCCCGGGACCTCGGCCACGGCCGCCAGCAGTTCGGGCAGACCGGCTCCACTGTCCGGGTCGCGGTAGGAGTTGACATTCTGCCCCAGAAGCTGGACTTCGAGGTAGCCGCGGCCGGCCAGCTCCCGCACTTCCTGCAGGATGGAAGGGAGCGGCCGGTATTTTTCCCGACCCCGGACAAAGGGCACCACACAGAAGGTGCAGAAGTTATTGCAGCCTTCCATGATGGTGACATAAGCC
This sequence comes from Candidatus Aminicenantota bacterium, assembly GCA_014360005.1. GTDB lineage: Bacteria > Acidobacteriota > Aminicenantia > Aminicenantales > Saccharicenantaceae > Saccharicenans. Next base: position 113,315 of record JACIYI010000001.1, read on the forward strand.
GAGACCCGGCTTTCCCTGGCCTCGGGCACAATCGGCAGGTCCACCCAGTCTTTTTCCCAGGCAGTCAGGACCCTTCTTTCTACCTGGAGATTCCGCAGGAGAAGGGGAACGGCCGCGTACTGATGTGGTCCGGCCACCAGGTCCAGGTAGGGAAATTTTTTCAGCAGTTGTTCCCGGTGAAGCTGGGCCACGCAGCCCAGACAGGCCAGGACCGAGCCCCGCCGTTCTTTCTGTTCCTTGAGCCGACCCAGGTAAGAAAAAAGCTTCAGCACCGACTTTTCCCGCACGGCACAGGTGTTGACCAGAATGAAATCGCTGTCTTCCGGACTCCGGGCCGGTCTGGCCCCTTCGGCCAGCAGTAAACTGGCCAGGTGCTCGGAATCGTTGACGTTCATCTGGCAGCCAAAAGTATGAATGTAAAAAGTTTTTCCTTCGAGCATCAGCTCACCGGTTCTGTCCATGATTTAACAAACTATTATAGCTGAAATGAGCGAAGTTAGTTACCGCCCGCGGTTTGCTTCTGTTTCTCCGGCTCGGGAAAAAAATACTGTTACAAAGAAAAGTCTAAGTGCCTAACATCGTTTGGCGGCATCCAGCCGCCCTGCTTCAGGTGGCCGGGCTCAACGCTGGCCGGCGTTTTTTCCCAGCAATTCCCTGGCCATCTGCAGGCTGGCTTCGGTCAGTCTGGTTCCGGCAATCAGCCGGGCGATTTCTTCCGGCCGGTCTTTGTCCTTGAGTTTTCGCACCAGGGTATAAGTCCGGTCCTTTTCTGTCTTTTTCTCAATCCGGAAATGGTGAGCGGCAGCCGAGGCAATCTGGGGCAGGTGAGTGATGCACAGCACCTGGTGGCGCCTGGCCAGCTGCTGCAGTTTCCGGGCTACGAAGTCGGCCGTCTGGCCGCCGATGCCCGAGTCAATCTCATCGAAAATCAGCGTCCGGCCCTTTTCCGCTTCTTTCCCCAGCGACTTGAAGGCCAGCATGATGCGGCTCAGCTCGCCGCCCGAAGCAATCCGCCGCAGCGGCCGCAGTTCTTCGCCCGGGTTGGGCGAAAGGATGAATTCCAGCTCTTCCGCGCCCAGGTCCCTGATAGTGGCCGGGTCATCCAGCGAAGGCGAGAGCGGTCGGAAGTCCACCTTAAAGCGGGCCCTGGTCATGGCCAGTTGACCCAGTTCCCTGACGATGAGCTCTTCCAGCTCCCTGGCCCTTTCCTTCCGCAACCGGCTCAGCCGGCCGCAGAGTTTTCGGTAGTCGTCGAAGGCCGCCTTTATTTCCTGCTCCAGCTCCGAGAGTTTTTCCTCGCTTCTTTCCAGTTCTTCTTTTTCCGTTTTGATTTTTTCCAGGTGAGTCAATATCTCTTCCAGACTGGAGCCGTATTTCCTCTTGAGCTTTTCCAGCAGGCTCAACCGGGCCTCGATTTCTTCCAGCTTCTCGGGCGAGGGGGCGTACCTGTCGCGCCAGTCGATGAGATTTCCGGCCAGTTCTTTTAAGAAAATATTGAAGTCTCCGAGCTGGGCCCGGCTGCTCTCCAGCTCAGGAAAAAAGCCCTGGAGCTCGGAGACGATGTTCTCCAGCCGCTTGACCCCGGCCACCAGCGATTCCTCGCTCTCGTAGGCGATGTCAATAGCCTGATTGACCAGAATGGCGATTTTTTCTGCGTTCTTGAGGATTGACCGCTCCTGCAGCAGCTCCTGGTCTTCCCCCGGTCGCAGCTCAGCCTGTTCGATTTCCTTGACCTGATAGTTGATAAAATCCAGTCTCTGGGCTCTTTCCTTCTGCCGGGCCAGGAGTTCTTCTTTTTCCCGCAGCCGGGCTCTGACTTTCTGGGCCGCCTGTCTGACCTCATCCCGGAGGGCCACGGCCTCGGCGAAATCGTCTAGGAATTTCAGGTGATTGGAAGTATCCAGAAGGAAAATGTGATCATTCTGCCCGTAGATATCTATCAGCTGCTCGCCCAGCTCTTTCATTTTTTTGAGCGGCACCAGCAGGCCGTTCAGGTAGGACTTGCTCAGTCCCTGGCTGGAGATGATTCTCTGCAGGAAAAGCTGGTTCTCGTTTTCCAGCTCCAGGTCGGGCGGCAGCTTCTCCCGCTCAATAATTTCGAAGACAGCTTCAATCAAGGCTTCTTCCTTCCCGGTCCGGATGAGGTCGGGCGAAGCCTTTTCTCCCAGAAGTAGCTTCAGGGCATCAATGATGATGGATTTCCCGGCTCCGGTCTCGCCGGTCAGGATTGTAAAGCCGGAGTCCAGCTCCAGTTCCAGGTCCTCGATGGTTGCCAGGTTCTTAATTTTTAGGTAGCGAATCATCCTTCAGCCACTGCCAGGCCGGGTCGGTTTTTCTTTGTTATTTGACTATCTTGAATGGCGACAGGGCCCGCTCGGTATTAATCCGTCCATAGCCGGCATAATCGTCCCGGCCGGCGGTTTCGATGTCGTCTGGTGTGTACTTGATGATTTTCATAATGTCGCCCGGGGTCAGCCAGGGCTTGTTGGCTTTGACCAGGGCGGCAAACCCGGCCACATGGGGCGCAGCCATGGAAGTTCCGCTGGCAAAAGCGTAGGGGAGATAACCGGGCTCGGTCAGAGCCAGAGGGATGGCGCTCAAAACCCAGACTCCCGGGGCAGTCACATCCACCTGTGGACCGCTGTTGCTGAAGTCGGCGATCTCGTCGTTGTAATCGCTGGCCGAGACCGCCAGGCAGAATTCATCGTAAGCAGCCGGATAAAGCACCCCGGCCACTCCTTCATTGCCGCTGGCGGCCACCAGGACTATCCCTTTGTTGTAGGCATATTCCAGAGCCGACCTCAGGGCCTGGTCTGGTTCATCGCCGCCAACACTCATGTTAATAACCCCAACTCTGGCCTGTCCGGAGCTGTAATCGGCGGCCCAGATCAGGGCCTCAATCAGGTCGGAATAATCACCCTCGCCTTCGGCCGAAATAATCTTCCCGGGCAGCAGCCGGCAGTCCCAGGCCACTCCGGCTATGCCCTCGGTGTTGTTGGTGGCGGCGGCGATAATTCCAGCCACATGGGTGCCGTGCCAGTGGTCGTCCATGGCATCATCGTCATCATTGATGAAGTCCTTGCCGGTGGAAATCACCTTGCTGGCCAGGTCGGGATGAGTGTAGTCAATACCGGAATCCAGGACGGCAATCAGCAGGTTGGGGTCGCCCTTGACGAAGTCCCAGGCCCCGGTGACCTTGATGTCGGCCCGGCTCTTGCCGGTCGGACTCCCGGGAATCTGCAGGACCCCGCCCGGGTTGTAGAGAGCATACTGATAGCGGAAAAGCTGGTCGTTGGGCTGGGCGGCCAGCCGCAGCTTGTAATCATATCCGGCATAGAGCACGTCCGGGTTTTTCCTGAGAGCCGACAGCGTTTCTTCGACCGTGGTTCCGGCTCCCACCTTTATCACGTAAACGTTAATCCTGGGAATCAGCCGGTAAGACTTCGGCTGGTAGGCCCGGAGAATCTGTTCGGTCGACTGGGCGGACAGGTCCGGTTTGAACTTGACCAGGATTTTTTCTGAAGAATACTTTGGTCCGGACGGCCGACCCACCGGCTGGGCCAGGGCTTTGATCCTGGTCGGCGGGGCCGGGTTGAGCCTGGCTTTCAGGGCTTCTTCCAGCCGGCCTGAAGTCTTCTGGCCGGAAGCAGCCAGCCTGTCCTTGAGTTTATTCTGAGCCCCGGTTTGAGTGACGGCAATAACCAGCACCACGGCCAGCAGTATTGATATGGCTACCGGCCACAGCCGGGATGTTTTTCTAAAATTATTTATAGTCATGATTTCCCTCCCTTCTCCGCCTTAAAAACCATAATAGAGGCTCAGGCCGGCGCCGAGGGCGGTCCTGGAGCCGGGGAAAATTCTAATTCTGGGAACGACGGTAATCTTGTCCACCAGGAAGAAACTCCAGCCGGTGGTAATGGAAACATAGCTTGAGCCTTTGAGCTTAACCTTTTCCTGTCCCTCCAGGTCTTCGATTTTTTCGGTCATCTTGAAATTGCCCCAGAAATAGGAAGCGGCCACTTCCAGGAAAGGCTGACTGCCTTCCAGGGCATCGTAGGTGATAAGCAGGCCTCCACTGGCCTGGGACCAGGAGGGTTGAGCCGTGGCCGTTCCTGGAACCACCAGTCCGGTCAGCTCAAAATCTTTTTTGAAACCCAGGTAGGAGGAAAATTCTCCCACCAGGCCAAAGTTAAAATCAGAAGCCTGGAGTAGCCTGGCCTCGGCCCGGGCGCCGAACAGCAGTCCGCTGATGCTCCCGCCCTGGTATTCCAGAGTCAAAGGCAACTCCTCGAAAATCACCCCGTTGGGCCGGGGCAGTCCCAGCCCGCCGAAAACACTCAGGTTGAAAATATTACCCAGGTTCCTGGCTCTGAGCTCTAGCAGCATGTTGGTAGCTTTTAGGGTGCTGGTCTCCTCGGCCCACTTAATTCCCCGGGCTGCCAGCTCGCCCGTCAGACCGAATTCCCAGATAGTCTTATCCTGACTCTGGGCCTGGAGAGCTCCGCTGCTGAGGAAAAGCAGGAGCAGCAGAGCTGCACCCAGCGACAGGGCCGTCCTTTTGGCCTTTCTGGTTCTTTTATTCATTCCATCCTCCCTTATTTTGAAGGCGTCTTGGGCTGCGCCGTTTTAACCTTTTCGGTCTTTTTTAGCAGCTCAATAGATTGTAGCCTTTTCTGGGCTTTCTTGACAAACTTGCTTTTCGGATAATCTGAAATAAGTTTGGTGAAATAAGGCTGGCTCTCGTCGTAATTTTTAGCCTTGAAATAACAGTCGGCTATGTAGAAATAAACCGCATCCAGCCCGGGGAAATTGGGGTATGTGGTCAGGATGGGCAGCAGCCGGTTCAGGGCTGCCCGGTAGGATTTTGCTTTGTAATAATACTCTCCAACGTGCAGTTCATGGGCGGCCAGCCGGTTCTCGCAGTCCTTGATTTTTTCCTGGGCCTGACTGGCATACTCGCTGCTGGGATAAAGGGCCACCACCTTCTTGAATTCATTCAGGGCCTGGGTGGTTTTGGTCTGGTCCCGTCCCGGCTTGAGGATGTTTTTATAGTAGGTCATGGCAATCTGGTACTGGCAGTAGGGGACAGAAGGGCTGGTAGGGTAAAGGCTCATGAATTCCCGGTACTCGGCCGCGGCCAGGATCAGGCTGGCTTCATCACCCTTGCTGAAATAAGTGTCGGCGATCAGCAGCTTGGCCCTCTGAGCATAAAAGCTCCGGGGGAAGGAATCCATCAACTGCCTCAGAAACAGCAAACCCTTTTCAAAGTCTTTCTTGATGTAGGTTTCGCCCAGCTTGTACAGGGATTCGTCCGAAGCCAGGGTTTCCTGGGGGAGTGATTCCAGGGTCAGCGGCTTTTTCCGGCAGGCCAACGACCCGGAGGAAATTATGATCAGCGTTAAGCTCAGGATCATCAGAACATTTTTCTTCATCTTCCACACCTCAAATCCGGTTATGGTTTTCGGCTGTATTTCCGGTTGAATTCTTCGGCCACCGCCTTCATCTTCTGGATGGTGGCCACCGGGTCCTGGGACCCGTAGACGGACGAACCGCAGATGGCGATGTTCATGCCCAGCTCAAACAGGGCGGCCAGGTTATCCAGCTTGACCCCGCCGTCGACGGCGATGAGGGCCGGCAGTCCCCGCTCGGCCAGCCAGCGGCTGAGCCGCTGAATCTTGTTCCTGGTGGCCGGGATGAACTTCTGCCCGCCCCAGCCCGGGTTGACGGTCATGATGACCACAAAATCCAGGTCTTCCAGCACCTCGCTCATCAATTCCAGCGGGGTGGCCGGATTGAGGGCCAGCCCTGCCTTACGCCCGGCCTGCTTGATGGTTTCCAGGTCCTTATGGACGTGAGCCGAAGCTTCCAGGTGGAAGGACAGCCAGTCAGCTCCAGCTTCCAGGAACAACGGTATCATCCGGGCCGGATTGTCCACCATTAGATGGACGTTCAAGGGCAGCCTGGTTTTCTCACGCAAGGCGGCCACCAGTTGATGCCCGAAGGTGATGTTGGGCACGAAGTGTCCGTCCATGACATCCAGATGCACCATGTCGGCCTGGCCCTTTTCGGCCAGAGCCACTGCCTCAGCCAGCCGGGAAAAATCGGCTGACAGGATGGAAGGGGCTATGAAGTACATTTAGCGGCTGACCTCCAGACTGATGGGATTCCGTTTCTGGATGGGATAACCGCCGGGCGGGTTCTGCCTGATAATCACCCCTTTTTCCAGACCCGGGTAATAGACATGCCTGACGTCTTCAATCTTGAAGCCGACGTTCTGAAGCCAGTCGGCTGCCCGGTCCAACTTCCGCCCGATCAGGTCGGGCATAATGTACCGGGTTTCGGGCTCGCCCAGGCTGACCAGGAAACCGACGGGGTGGTTTCTCTCGACTTCGGTCTGAGCTGGCGGGTCCTGGGCAATTATCCGGCCGGCCGGGTAACGGCGGCTGTGAATCTGGGATATAGGCCCCCGGGACAGGCCTTTTTGCCTCATGTCCAGGGTGGCCTGTTCCAGGCTTTTCCCGGCATAAAGGGGAACGATGACTGATTCGCTGCCGCTGCTGACCACCACCGCTATCTGGCGGTTGACCTTGAGCCGGGAGCCCGGCGCCGGGTCCTGACTGATGATGCGGCCCCGGCCGACTTGTTCGGAAAACTGGTAGCTGGCCACGGCCAGACCCAGGTCCCTTTTCTGCAGCTCCTGCCGGGCCTGGTCCAGGGTTTTCCCGGTTACGTCCGGAACATAAACCATTTCGTCATTGAGAATTATCTGGGAGGAAATGACCGCTCCGCCGAAAAAGAAAATCAGAATCAGCAGGAGGAGGTTTAGTAGGTCCAGGTACCAGTAACTTTTATCGCTGCCCATGAGTTTAAATTATCACATTATCTCGGATGATTAATTCAGAGTTATTATTATCATATATTAATAAACGAGTAAATAAGCATAAAGTTTCCGCCGGGGTGAGGTGATGGGCCCGGCAGAGGAGCCACGGTGCGGCGGCAGTTGTTAGAGGCGGCCAATCGTTCTATAATGTTTTAACCTGAAGTAAGCCCGGGCTGGGCCCGGCCGTTAAAACCGGCGACATATGAATTTTCGTTCATATATAAAAATATAAGGAACGCAAGGAGAGGCTGATGAAAAACTATTCTGATTTCCGGAGTGATACCGTCACCAGGCCGACCGAAGAAATGCGGCGGGCGATGATGACGGCCGAAGTCGGCGACGACGTCCTGGGCGACGACCCGACGGTGCAGAAGCTGGAAGAGCTGGCGGCTTCTATCATGGGCAAGGAAGCCGGCCTGTTCGTTCCTTCCGGGACCATGGGCAACTCCATCGCCATCAAGATGTGGACCAGGGAACTGGAAGAGGTTATCGTCGAAGAGAAATCGCACATCTACAACATGGAATCAACCCATATGACCTTTATCTCCCGGGTTACCCCGCGGCCGCTGCCTTCCAGGCGGGGCGCCATGGACCCGGAGCTGGTCAGGAAAAATATCCGGCTGCCTTCGGTTCATACCCCGCGGACTTCTCTCATCTGCCTGGAGAATACCCATAACAACTGGGGCGGGGCGGTGCTGCCGCTCCAAAATTTCAGGGAAATCAGGACCATTGCCGATGAATTCGGAATAAAGGTTCATCTGGATGGGGCCAGAATTTTTAACGCCAGCCAGGCTTCTGGCGTCCCGGTTAAAGAATATGCCAGTTACTGCGATTCGGTGATGTTCTGCCTGAGCAAGGGCCTGTCCTCTCCGGTCGGTTCGATGCTGGTAGCTGACCGGAAGACCATAGATTATGCCCGGAGAATCAGGAAGGCTCTCGGGGGCGGGATGAGACAGGTGGGAGTGCTGGCTGCCTGCGGCCTGATTTCGCTGACCAAAATGGTTGACCGGCTGAAGGATGATCAGGCCCGGGCCAGGCGGTTGGCCCAGGCGATTTACGACCTGCCTGGAATAACTCTTAACCCGGAAGAAGTGGAAAGCAACATCATCATTTTCTACTTCAACCACCCGCGGCTGACCATCCCCGAGCTGGTCAGCCGGCTGAAGGACAGGGGAATCCTGTGCCTGGCGGTCTTCGGCGGAGTCCGTCTGGTCACCCATAAGGATGTGGACGACGAGGACGTCGACCGGGCCATCAAGGCTTTCCGGGAAATCCTGGCCGACTGAGCGGCGGTGGAAAGGGCGAGTGAAACGGCCTAAAAAAAATGGAATGTCGAACCGGAAAACTTCCGGGCGGTGGTCGGGATTTTGAAATATTTATAAGAAGGAATGGCCGCAGACCTTAAAAAAAGAAAAAGCTGGAAAAAAATCAGGGCTTGATAATTAATTAATAGAAGGAACGGCGATAGAACCGGATGGCGACTGAAATTCCCGAAAGAAAACAGAAGCTGGCCAGGCCGGAAGCAGGAACTGGCAGTGAAGAGCAAAATTTTTCCATATCACAAAAAAATCTTCCTGGACTTGACTGGAAGGCATAAGGAGTGACCGATGGAACAAAAAAACCTGGTAATCATCGGCGGCGGGCCCGGAGGTTACTTAGCCGCCCTGAGAGCAGCCCAGCTCGGGCTGAAGGTAACCGTGGTTGAAGAAAACCGGTTGGGCGGCATCTGCATTAACGTCGGCTGCATTCCCACCAAGTACCTGACCCATCAGAGCGCCCTCTTTCATCAATTAAAGACCAACCGGAACCTGGAAGGACCTCTGGCTGAATTAAGGCTTAACTGGGCCAGGGTCCAGCAGGGGAGACAGGCGGTGGTTGACCGTCTGGTGAAGGGCCTGGAATTCCTGCTCAGCCGGAACCAGGTCCAGGTCATCAAGGGCCGGGGAAAATTAGCTGCTCCGGGAGAAGTCCTGGCAAAAACTGCTGATGGTGAGCAGCTCTTGAAGGCTGATAAAGTCATCCTGGCCAGCGGCAGCCGTCCGGCCGATTTTCCTTTCTTGCGGTTTGACGGACAGCAGGTAATATCCAGCACCGAAGCCCTGTCGCTGCCGGAGCCGCCGAAAAGCCTCCTGGTGGTGGGGGCCGGGGCCATCGGGCTGGAACTGGGCTCAGTCTACCAGAGAATCGGCACCGAGGTCACCGTCCTGGAAATCATGCCCAGCATCCTGCCCGGGACTGACCTGACCACTGCCCAGAGACTGGAGCGTATCCTCAAGAAACAGGGCCTCAAAATTCATACCCGGATGAAAATAGAAGCGGCCGAGATTGGCCAAAGCTGGGTGAAGCTTAAGGGTGTCAGTCTGGCCGATGATAAATCTTTTGAATTCGCAGCCGAAAAAGTCCTGATTGCCGCCGGGCGGAAGCCAAATGTTGAAGACCTGGTCTGGGATGAATCGCTTCTCAAGCGGCAGAAAGGAAATTTTGTGGAAGTGAACGAGCGCTGTGAGACCTCAATTCCCGGAACTTATGCCATCGGCGATTTGATCGGCGGGAAACTTCTGGCTCACAAAGCCTACCATGATGGTCTGGTGGCGGCTGAGAACGCCGCCGGGCACCAGGCCCAGCTCAATTACAGCGCCGTTCCGGCCGCCATCTTCACCGAGCCGGAACTGGCCAGCGTCGGACTCGGCCAGGAAGAAGCAAAGGCCCGTGGTCTTGAAATCAAGGTAGGGGAGTTTCCACTCCAGGCCAACGGGCGGGCCCTGACTCTTGATAGCTACGACGGGCTGGTCCGGGTTATTGCCGATAAGAAAACCGACGAAGTGCTGGGGGCCCACATTCTGGCGCCGCATGCCAGCGAAATACTGCCCATCCTGACCATGGCTGTTTCCCGGCGCCTGAAGTTAAAGGACCTGGATTCTATCATCTACATTCACCCGACGATTTCCGAGTCCATTCCGGAAGCCGCCCTCAAAGCCAACGGTCTGGCCCTGCACATCCTTAATCAGTAAGGATTGGGTCTTTCTCGCCCAGCAGAATTTTTTTGGTAGAGGGACAGGGGTCAGCTTCAGGCAAAGTGATAATTATAATAGATATTGAGTTTCGATGGATTATGGGCTTTGGCTAAAAAATTATAATAATTTAAGAGTGCCGGATAGAAGGGACTGGTGATTTGATAATCTTAGAGCCTGGCCGGCCTGGGAAAAAAAGGCTTATGAAGGGAGGTGGCAATCATGAAAAGAGGGCGAGAGGGTAATGTTTATGATGATGTCTGTAATAAAGATGCATCCTCATTTCAGCTCGAGTCCCCAAAAACCGCAGGGCCTTTTTCCGTTCTCCGCAGCCAATGCCTTTTAATGAATAACAAGCTGGTTCGATTAACTATTGGGCTTACCATTTTTTTGTTCATGGCTTCAGCCTGCCATAAACAACCATCAGAAACCCTCTCTCCGGCTTTAGACCAGGCTCAAATCTTAGAATCTTTGGCCGGCTATGAAATCATCGGCGAGGGAAGTGATTTTCTGACTTTAAAAATAGATTTGCCTGGTCCACTTCCTGCCGGCTCAAAAATTTATGCCCTGGCCATGGATGAAGCCGGCTATCCCTTGAGAAAAATCAGCGGATTTTTTTATGACCCGAAGCTGGAGGGCAGGAATCATTACTGGTTCTATCTCTTTCTTTATTCTCCCCGGCCCTGGCCGGAAGACCTTAGGAAGAGCAGCTTTATCAAATTCGTTTATCTGGAAAATGGCCTTAAAAAGGCTGAAAAACTGGTCGAGCACTTTAAGACCTGGGGCGGTGAAGACCGGCCAACAATCTACGACCTGCCTGCTCCACCGGACACAATTTCTGGCTTTCTTATCATAAAGGATTATACCTTTTTGGCCGCCGGTGATTTCCGGCAACCGGATGGTTACTATGTCGAGGGGGCAATTTCAGGAAAAGAAGGCCGCTGGGATTCCTTTGAAGCCAAATCGGAGATAAAAGGCCGCGAGCCAGAACCTGAATTGGTGTTGACTTCAGACAGGGGCTGGCTGGAGTTAAATACCGGCCGGACACACGGAATGCAGGAAGCTGTAGCCCCTCAGGTGCCCTACGTGAACGGCTGGTGGGACAGTAAAGGATATTTTCATCCCGACCCGCTCAAAATATTCTGGAAGTAGTCAAACGCCCCCCTTTTTTTGTTTGACTAAAAACAGTAATTATTCTATTATCACCTCTCATAAAATCATTTTTGGAGGAAATAATGGAGAAAAAGGTTACAGTGGAAGAACTGTTGGCCAAAGCCCAACAGCCATCCAAAGACGCTCTCCGGCTGCATCCGTTCTATAAGGGAAAAGTCGGAGTGACTCTGAAATGCCGCGTCCGGAGTTTCCAGGATTTCGCTATCTGGTACACGCCGGGGGTGGCCGCACCCTGCATGGAAATCAACAAGGACCCGGAAAAAGCCTATGAAATGACCAACAAGGGCAATTTTGTGGCCGTCATTTCTGACGGCACCCGGGTGCTGGGACTGGGCGATATAGGTCCGGAAGCGGCCTTGCCGGTTATGGAAGGTAAGGCCCTGCTCTATAAGTATCTTGGCGGCGTTGATGCTTTCCCCATCTGCCTCAGGGAGAAAGATCCGGATAAATTCATCTACATCGTCAAAGCGCTCCAGCCGACTTTTGGTGGCGTCAACCTTGAAGATATTTCACACCCGAAGTGCTTCCACATTCTTGACACCCTGAGGGCTGAGTGCGAAATTCCCATCTGGCACGACGACCAGCAGGGAACGGCCTGTGTCACCGTGGCCGGTCTCATCAACGCCTTAAAAATCGTTAACAAGAAGATTGATGAGGTGAAGGTTACGGTTATCGGTTCAGGCGCGGCTGGTATTGCCATTGCCCGGCTGCTGATAGCGGCCGGAGTTAACCCGGAAAACATGCTGGCCGTGGACTCCAAGGGCATTCTGTCCAAAGACCGGGCCGACCGGGAAACCCTTCAGACCAAATTCAAAGAGAAATGGGACCTGTGCTTGAAGACCAACCCCAAAAATAAGCAGGGCGATATGGCCGAAGCGCTGAAAGGGGCCGATGTTATGGTAAGTGTTTCGGCTTCTGGCCCGGGAATCATCAAACCCGAGTGGATTAAAACTATGGCTAAAGACCCCATCGTTTTTGCCGAAGCTAACCCCATTCCGGAAATCTGGCCCTGGGAAGCCAAAGAAGCCGGCGCCAGAATTGTGGCCACCGGCCGGTCGGATTTTCCCAATCAGGTCAATAACTCTCTGGGCTTCCCCGGCATCTTCCGCGGGACTCTTGATGTCAGAGCCAAGACCATCACTGACGAGATGTGCATCGCCGCTGCCTACGAGCTGGCCAAAGTGGCCGAAGACCATGGCCTGAGCGAAGAGTACATCATTCCCAACATGGACCAGTGGGAAGTCTTCCCCAGAGAAGCGGTGGCCGTTGGCCGCAAAGCCATCGAGCAGGGTGTGGCCCGCAAGGACATCCCGGCCGACCAGCTTTACAAAATGGCCGAAGACACCATCCGCAAAGCTCGCGAAGAAATCCAGTTCCTGATGAAAGAAGGTTTCATCATCGACCCGGACAAGAAATAAGCTGGGCTGAAATCGAACCAGGACAGGCCCGGACCGGTTAACCGGTCCGGGCTTTTTTTTGGGGCTCGGACCATGTTATCTAATTTAATATCAACGAGTTAACCCGTTTTTGGGTTACTCTCACTTTTGGGGTCCCACCACGGCACCTATTTAAATTCAAATGATTTAACTCGTTATTTCAGGTTTGATGTGGCCTTAAAAGATATTTTCCTTAAGAGGAACTTTTGCTGAGGCTAATAGCCTCAAGTCAGTAAGATCATACAAGATCATGTTATTTCATCTCTCCAGCTAATTAAAAAAACAACCTGGTTATACAATCCAGAATGTTTCTCAGGGGATTTGCAGTTCCCGAATTTCGACTTAACTTTTTTGTAATCAATAACTACCTACGGGTCTGACCTCATAAAAAAACGAGGCTTTAAAATATTTGACAAAGCTTTTTCTTTGTGATATTGATTTAATCAATCTTCACCGGAAGGGTGAAGGGAGGTAGAAGGTTCAAAAATGAGCGGAGATGGAGGAAATTCTCTCCCGGACTTCTTAAGCCCCCCCATAGACTTACCGCACTGATAGTTATTTCCTTCTTGTTCTTGTTTTGAAAGGAGACGGGAACAAGGGAAAAGACAATTAGAAAAATTAAATGGAGAAGGCCATTCAGTACATAAGAAAATCATCAGAAAGGAGGAAAAAAGAATGAAAAATCTGATGAAAATTTCGGTTCTCGGCCTTTTAGTGGTTTTCCTGTTTGCCAGCTGCGCCAAGCAGCCGACCCAGCAGATTGATGAAGCTAAAGCTGCGATTCAGGCTCTGGTTGATGCCGGTGGCGAAATTTATGCCAAAGATGAGCTGAAAAAGTGCAATGACGACCTACAGGCGGCCATGGATGAAATCAACGCCCAGAGCAAGAAGCTGTTCAAGAAGTACGGACCGGCCAAGGAAATGCTGGCCAAGGTTAAAGCTGATGCCGAAGCTGTCCAGGCTCTGATCCCGGCCAGAAAAGAAGAAGCCAAGAATGCCGCGATGAGCGCTCTCGATGAAGCCAAGGCGGCTTTTGACGAAGCCAAAGCTCTGCTGGACAAGGCTCCCAGGGGCAAAGGCACCAAAGCTGACATTGAAGCCATGAAGTCTGACCTGGCCGGCCTGGAAACCATGCTGACTGAAGTTCAGACCGCCATTGACAGCGAAGATTATTTGGGCGCCAAGGACAAAGCCCTGTCTATCAAGGAAAAGGCTGCGGCCATTGCCGAACAGGTTAAAGCTGCTATTGCCAAAGTAAGAAGATAAGCGTAGACTGAACGGCGGACAATTCAGCTGGAGTCGAGTTGATTAGTGAAGTGGAGTGCTATACGATCAGCGCTGATACTGGTTTGCCAGCTTAGTCTTGTCCTCCTAAATCAAAGTTGTCAGACCGCACCGGCTCCTCCCGAGGTAGCCCGGGCTCTTGACCAGGAGCAGGACCTCTGGAGAGCCGGTGCTTCTTTTTATGCCCCGGAAGAATACGAGGCTTACCGCCAGTCCCTGGCCGCAGCCAGGAAATTCTACGAAAAAGAAGAACTGAAGCTCGGTTTTTTCCGCGACTACGACCGGGTCAAGCGGGATTTCAGTCAGGTCCTGGCCGAAGGCGAGCGGATCAGCCGAATTATAGAAGAAAAAAAGTCCAGCCTGACTATTGAAATTACCACCCGCAAAAACGACCTGATTTCAAGGTACGAAGTGCTAAACAACCTGAGCCTGGAGCTCAGCCAGAGAACCCTGTCGCGCCAGCAGCTGGCCCAGGCTGATGTCCTGTTACGGGAAGTAGACCGCCTGCTGGCCCAAGCCAGGTACCAGGAGGCCCGCTCCAGGCTGGATAAGGTCAACAGCCTGCTCAACCAGTCGGAGAACAGCCTGCGCCACCAGCTCGAGCGCTACCTGAGCCAGGAAGAAATCGCCCGCTGGCGACAGCTGGCTGAAAGGGCCGTGGAAAAATCCCGGTCGGGCAACCAGCCGGTCATCCTGGTCAGCAAGCTGGAAAGGAGACTGACGGTCTACAAAGGAGGGCGGCCCCTTAAAACCTACCAAATCGGGCTGGGCTTTAATGGTTTAAGCAACAAACTGCACGCCGGCGACGACGCCACTCCCGAGGGAGAATACAGGGTTATCAAGAAGGTTTCACCCAGCAAGTTCGGTAAAGCCCTGCTTATCAATTACCCCAACGAAGACGACCTCAAGAGATTTAATGAAGCCAGGAAAAAGGGGTATGTTACAGCCGGGAGTCGCATCGGCGGGCTGATTGAAATCCACGGCGGCGGCAAGGATGGCCTGACCCAGGGCTGTGTGGCTCTGGATGACCCGGAGATGGAGGAGCTGTTCCGGTTGATTCCGGTCGGAACTCCGGTGACCATCGTCGGTACCACCGACCCCAACAACAAAATTATTGCTATACTGAAGAGAGAGCCGGGAGAAAGGGAATGAAATTCTGGAAAATTTTGCTGACAGCCACGGTTGTGGTCTACCTAGCCGCCCTGGCCATCGTGGCTCTCTCCTGGGTTCACCACCTGAAACTCAGCGCCCAGTGGAAGACGGTCTGGAGCTTTGAGCTTGACCCCAGGGCCAGGGTCAAACCCGAGACCCAGAATGCCGCCCTGAAGAAAAGAATCAAGCAGCTGCAGCCCAAGGGTTTTTACATCCTGGTGGACTCGGCTGAAAACCGGCTCTACCTGAAAAAGGGCGAACAGACTGTCAAGGAAGCCGTGGTCTCCACCGGCAGCGGCCTGGTCCTGGTGGAGCCCGGCGGCAAAAGAAGCTGGGTGTTTGACACGCCCAAGGGCGAGTTTTTCGTCAAATCGAAAATCCAGAACCCCTACTGGGTAAAACCCGACTGGGCTTTCATCGAGGAGAACGAACCCATCCCCAAGAAGATGGAAGACCGGGTGGAAGCCGGGGTCTTGGGGGATTACGCTCTGGGCTTTGGCCAGGGATATTTTATCCACGGTACGCTCTACACCAGGCTGCTCGGGCGGAATGTCACCCACGGCTGCATCCGGGTGGCCGATAAAGACCTGGAAGAAGTTTTTAAAGCCTCTAAAATCGGAACAAGGATTTACATTTATTGATGAATGAAAGGCTAGAAAAAGAACGGGGATGGTGGTTGGAAAATCGACCTGCCGCCGCTGAACGGGAATTGACAATAGCTGAAACGGGAGAAGTAGCCCGGCCAGCAATGAGCCATAATGATGAGAATAAAAGGGTGGAAAAAGCCGGGAAAAATAAACTGGAAATTAGAATTGAAAAGAAAAAAGCGAAAATCAATAAAGCTCAAGAAATAAATTTCTGGTAGAGATGCAGAGATAATGAAGATCGTAATTAAAGGAAAGGAAAGGCAGGCCGGCCAAAAACATCGCTGGCTTAAAGTAGTGTGGCCGGCTATTCTGGTGGCAGTCCTTTCCTTTTCTGCAATCCATATCTTCCAGGCTCAGGGCAGCTGGTGGGGTAAGAAAGAGGCTACGGTCCCGGAAACAGGCGGTCAGACACAGAAAGCAGAAGCTGCTACGGTTAACCCGGGAGGGCAGAAGGGGGGCAGCAGCGGAAACAAGGCGGGGCAGAAGGCAAGGCCGACGCCGGCGCCGGCCAAAACCCAGCCAGCCAGGTCAGCCCCTTCCTCCCTCAAGAGTCTTCCTGAAAAAACGCTTCAAATCTTGAAAGAAAACCGGTTCCTGGAAGAAGAACTGAAGCTGGCTAAATCTCCCAAGTATTATTTTGTCCTTAACCTCAGGGAAAAGACCCTCGAGCTCAGGGCCAGGGGGATGGTCCTAAAATCGTGGAAAGCCAGTGAGCTCAGGTACACGGGGAAGCCGGTGCCCCTTCAGGTGACCACTCTGACCAACAAGACGGCCCTCAAACCGCCCGAGCGCAAGGTGCTGAACCCGGCTGAGCAGCAGGCCGAGGGAGAAAAGAAGGCGGCTGAAAAAGCCAAACAGGAAGAGGCAAAGAAGAAAAAGGCTGAAGAGCTTAAAAAACCAGAACAGGCCCAGACCTCAACTGCTACCCCGGCCGACACCTTTGAAGTTGAAGCCCTGGAGATAACCGACATGCCCGGTTCCTACGAGTTAAATTTCGATGACGGGCTGCGGATTTTTGTCCGGTCAAAGTCCGGGCTCCAGGAAAGCTTCCGCCAGACCTGGGAAATGCTGCTCTGGTACACCTGGTACCCGGTCAGGCATTTCCTGTGGAGAAAGAGCGAGCTGCGCCCGCAGCTTATTCTTTATTTTGACGACAAGCACCAGGCCCAGGGTATCTACTGGGCCTTCATCGATGGTATTAAGGGCATCATCTGGTTTAATTAGCGGCGATTTAATATCGGTTTACTGTCGCCTTGCAAGGGGAATATAAACTATCGACTGGAAAGTTAGAGGTGGGAACTGTTAAAGGTTGGAAGTTTCAACCGAGAAGCCCGGGCGCAGGCCTTCAGGTCTGTATAGTTCCTGGTCCTGCGATAAGGATCAAGGCTTCCCCAAAAGCCCGGCCCGCCAAACTTAAGAATTGCCGTTGCTTCCACCATAGTTTCAAAAAAAATTATAAATAGCTGATAATAAATAAAATAAAATTTCAAAAAAACTTGACAAAATTATACTCAAATTTTATATTAATATAAAGCTAAATTAGAACTCAGGAGGACAGATATGGGTAAGATAATAGGAATTGACCTCGGAACTACCAATTCCGTCGTGGCGGTCATGGAAGGCGACAAGGTCACGGTAATCGCCAACGAGGAAGGCGGCCGGACCACCCCTTCCGTGGTCGGTTTCACCAACAAGGGTGAAATCCTGGTAGGCCAGGTAGCCAAGCGCCAGCGCATCACCAACCCCGAGAACACCATTTACTCCATCAAGCGTTTCATGGGCAGGCGCTACAACGAGGTGCTCAACGAAATCAAGCAAGTTCCCTTCAAGGTACTGGAAGCTCCCAACGGCGACGTCCGGGTCCTGGCCCAGGGCAAGGAATATTCACCACCGCAGATTTCCGCCTTCATCCTGCAGAAGCTGAAAAAGGCGGCTGAAGATTACCTGGGCGAGAAAGTGGAAAAGGCGGTCATCACCGTGCCCGCTTACTTCAACGATTCCCAGAGAAAAGCCACCAAGGACGCCGGGACCATCGCCGGTCTGGAAGTGGTGCGCATCATCAACGAACCGACGGCCGCGGCCCTGGCTTACGGCATGGAAAAGAAAAAGAATGAAATTATCGCCGTCTATGACTTCGGCGGCGGCACCTTCGACATCTCCATCCTGGAAGTGGGCGAGGGTGTGGTCGAAGTCAAGTCCACCAACGGCGACACCCACCTCGGCGGCGACGACATCGACCAGAGGGTGCAGGACTGGATTGTCAGCGAGTTCAAGAAGGAAAGCGGAATCGACCTGACCAAGGACAAGATGGCCCTGCAGCGCCTGAAAGAAGCAGCCGAAAAAGCCAAGATCGAGCTCTCAACCATGATGGAAACTGAAATCAACCTGCCGTTCATCACCGCTGACGCCAGCGGTCCGAAGCACCTGCTGATGAAGCTCACCCGGGCCAAACTGGAGCAGTTAGCTGAAGACCTGATCCAGCGTTCCATTCCGCCCGTAAAGCAGGCTCTGGAAGATGCCGGCCTCAAGCCTGAGGACATCAACGAAGTCATTCTGGTCGGCGGTCAGACCCGCATGCCCAGAATCCAGCAGTTGGTTCGCGATTTCTTCGGCAAAGAGCCCCACAAGGGCGTTAACCCGGACGAAGTCGTGGCGGTCGGCGCGGCCATCCAGGGCGCGGTCCTGGGCGGCGAAGTCAAAGACGTGCTGCTGCTCGACGTTACCCCGCTGACCCTGGGCATTGAAACCCTGGGCGGCGTCTTTACCAAGATGATCCCGCGCAACACCACCATTCCCACCAGGAAGAGCGAAATCTTCACCACGGCTGCCGATAACCAGAACAGTGTGGAAATCCACATCCTGCAGGGTGAGCGCGAGATGGCTGCCTACAACCGGAGCCTTGGCCGCTTCCACCTGGATGGAATTCCACCGGCTCCACGCGGCGTTCCCAAGATTGAAGTAACCTTTGACATTGACGCCAACGGCATCCTGCACGTCTCGGCCAAGGACCTGGCCACCGGACGTCAGCAGGCTATCACCATAACCGGCCATAGCGGTCTGGACGAGAAGGAAATCGAGCGGATGGTCAAGGAAGCTGAAGCTCATGCGGCCGAAGATAAGCGCCGCCGCGACGTGATCGATGCCCGCAACCAGGCTGACCAGCTCATCTACAGCGTGGAAAAACTCATCCGCGACAACCGCGACAGGATTCCGGCCGAAGAAGTCACTCGAGCCGAGCAGGAAATCGCCAATACCAAAAAAGCCATGGAAAGCGACAACCTGGAGACCATCCGGGGAGCCATAGAGTCTCTGGCCAGGGTCTCGCACCAGATCAGCGAGGTCCTTTACCGTCAGGCCGGAGCCCAGCAGCAACAGCAGCAGTCTCAGGGTCAGCCGGGTGGCGATTATCAGAGCTACACTCAGGGCGGACCGGAAGACGGCGGCAGCAAGGGCAACGGCAAGGGCGAAGAGGAAGTCATCGACGCCGAAGTGGTTGACGACGACAAGAAACATTGAAAAAATAGGGTTGACGACTGAGGCTGACAGCAGATAGCAGAAAGCCGAAAGTAGAAAGCCGGTAGCAGCGCCCAGCGAGCGAAGAGAAACGGCCCGAAAGCAGTCAGCGAAGTGCAGACAGCGGCCAGTCCGGAGTGGCTGTTCTGCCGGCCAGGGATCGGGACCGGCGGAACAGCCCCGGCTTAGACTGGAAGAAACGGAAGGCGAGGTTGGCCATGGCCAGGGATTATTACGAGATACTTGGAGTTCCGCGCACCGCCAGTCTGGCCGAAATCAAGAAGGCCTACCGCAAGCTGGCCCGCAAGTACCATCCTGACCTTAACCCTGGCGACAAGGCGGCTGAAGCCAAGTTCAAGGAAATCCAGGAAGCCTACTCGGTGCTGAGCGACCCCAAGAAGCGGGCTCAGTATGACCAGTTTGGCTTTGTGGGCGATTTTGGTCGCGGCCCGGGTGCCGGGGCTGGAGCCGGCCCGGGACAGGGTCCTTTCGGCGGCGGTTTTGAAGGCTTCGATTTTTCCGAGTACGGCAGCTCTTCCTTCCGTGATTTATTCGAGAATCTGTTCGGTGGAATGGACGTGGAGCAGCGCCGGGGCGGGCCGCAGCGCGGGGAAGACCTGAACTACTCCATGACCATAAGCTTCGCCGACGCCATCAACGGAGTCCAGACGAGAATCAAACTGACGCGACTGGTTCCCTGTCCGGTCTGCGGCGGCAGCGGTTATGCCAGCCTGGGCGGAGAGCGGGTCTGCCCGGATTGCGGCGGGCGGGGCCGGAGCTTCGTCCAGAAGGGCTTCATGAAGTTTTCCACCACTTGCCCGACCTGTCTCGGCAGCGGCCGGGTCAGCGGGCAAATCTGCAACAACTGCCGTGGTGAAGGGCGGGTCCAGGGAAGCGAGACCATTACCGTCCGCATTCCCAAAGGCGTGGACAGCGGCTCCAAGGTCCGGGTGCCGGGCAAGGGCAACGCCGGAGTTAACGGCGGTCCGGCCGGCGATCTTTTTATTAACCTGGAAGTGACGCCTCATCCTTTCTTCAAGCGGGAAGGTTCCAATATTTACATCAAGGTGCCGATTACCGTGCCCGAAGCCACCCTCGGGGCCAAAATTGAGGTTCCGACCATCTACGGCGAGAAAAAGACCATTCGCATCCCGCCCGGCACCAGGTCAGGGCAGAAATTCAGGCTTAAAGGCGAGGGCGCGCCGGTCTGCGGCCGCAGCAGCCGGGGCGATATGTACGTGGAGGTGACCATTGTCCCGCCCTCCAACGTTGACCAGAGGGTGCGGGAGTTGATGCGCGAGCTGGAGAAGTTTTACGAGAGCGACCCCCGGAAGAACCTGGGCAGCTGAGGCGTAGCTGAAGCTGCCAGGGGCCAGGGACGAAGGGGCGGTTGCTGGCGACCGGTGGCAGGAGGTTGAAGATGCCGAGAAGAAAAAAGAAAGTCGAAGAAGAAAGCCGGACCACCTGCGGCTATTACCATATAAGCGCCGTCGCCCGGATGTATAACATCCACCCCCAGACCCTGCGCCTTTATGAGCGGGAAGGACTGCTTAAGCCTTCAAGAAGCGAAGGCAACACCCGGCTCTATACCGAAGACGACCTGAGGCGGCTGGAGATCATCCTGAATTTGATCCGCGACCTCGGAGTCAACCTGGCCGGGGTGGAAGTCATCCTGAACATGCGGGAGAAGATGAAGCAGATTGAAAACCAGGTCAACGAGCTTCTGGAATACATCAAGCAGGAGTTCTTCAAGGGGCGGGAAGAGGAGTTTGAAGCTAAGAAGCGCAGCCTGGTCCACGTGGCGATGGCCAAGCCGATGCCGGTGGAACGGGACGAAGAAGAGCCCAACCGTAATTCCAAGAAATAACCCCGAAATTTAATTTTTCGTGCCCCTTTATTATTCCTTTGTGGCTTGAATTCTGTTATTTTTTTTACATAGGTTAATTTCAGCCGATTATTTCTGGCGCTTATAATCTCCATTTTGTTTTGTTCATTTTCTTTTTCTTCTTTTCCCTTCATCATCATTTTCTTCTCCTCGTTACTCCTACTTTTAATGCCTCTCGTCAGGTGCTCTTCTTGAATCCAGGTTTCTGTTGCTGTCATTAGGCCGGCCATCTCCGGGACTTGCTGTACTCGTGCCAAATGTTCCAAGTCTTGACTGCACCTGCCCAACCTCGGCCTGAAACCCTTTTATCCCGCTATTCGTTTAATATTATGAGTGAGGTCAGCAGTCATTCCAGGCTGGAAATGAATTGCAAGAAATATTAAAATTATTATGAAATCAGCCGACAAACAATAAGGGTAAAAGCTCGGGTTCAGGTTTTTTCATGAAATATCTGGATTACTTGGAATCGCGAAACGTCAAGCTCTACCTGGAGGAGATTTCTAAAATCCCACCCATCACCGAGGAAGAAGAAAAACAGCTCGGCCAGAAAATCAAGCGGGGCGACCCCGAGGCCATCAAGCGCCTGATCGAGGGCAACCTGCGCTTTGTTGTTTCTTACGTCAAGAAATACCAGGGGATGGGCCTGAGCCTGCTGGACCTGATCAACGAGGGCAACCTGGGGCTGGTGGAAGCGGCCCAGCGCTTCGACCCGGACCGCAACGTCAAGTTCATTTCCTATGCCGTCTGGTGGATCAGGCAGGCCATAGTCCACGCCCTGTCCCAGGCCTCTCATTCCTACAACCTGCCTCAAAAGGTCTCGGATAAGATTTCCCGGATGAACAAAGAGAGGGAGAATCTCAAGAAAGAACTGGGTCGCGACCCGACCCGCGATGAGCTGGCCGAACGCCTCAAGCTGACCCCCGAGGAGGTGGCCGACCTGGAGCTCATTCAGGAACGGGGTTTTTCCCTCAGCGACAAAATCAGCGAGGACGAGGACCTGGAGGTTGGAGACCGGCTGTCTGACGAGCTCGAGCCCTCGGTTGAGTACCAGCTCATCAAAAACTCTATCGAGCAGCAGATCCGGGAAATCCTAAAAGAGCTGGATGAACGCGAAGCTCTTGTGCTAAAATTACGCTTTGGCATCGACAGCGACGAGCCGATGACCCTGCAGGAAATCGGCGACCGACTCGGGCTGACCCGGGAGCGGATCAGGCAAATTGAACAGCGGGCCATGCGCAAGCTGGCCAGGTCGCAGAAACTGAAACAGTTGAGAGGTTACCTGAATTGACCGAGGAAAAAGTTTGTCCGGTTTGCCAGGGCGCGGGCTGGGTGGTCAAGCAGACTGCCAAGGGCCCGGTGGCCAGGCGTTGCCAGTGTTTTAGCGAGCAGCAGGCCAGGCTCCTGCTGCGACAGGCCCGCATACCCAAACGCTACGAAGTCTGCACCCTCGATAACTACGAGGTTCACCATCCAACTCAGGGTGACGCCCTGAAGATTTCCAAGAAGTTTGTCAAGAATTACCCGGCGCAGGAAGTGGGCCTGCTCTACATCGGTCCCTGCGGAGTGGGGAAGACCCACCTGGCCGTGGCCGTGATAAGGGAGCTCATACTGAAGAAAGGGGCCTACTGCATTTTCTACGATTTCCGGGAACTCATCCGCGATATCCAGAACAGCTACACCCCGGACTCAGAAGTGAGCGAGACCGACATTCTGGCACCGGTTTTTAACTGCGAGGTTCTGGTGCTGGACGAGCTGGGGGCCAAGAGGCCGACAGCCTGGGTGGAAGAAACCATTTTCTACATCATAAACTACCGCTACAACCAGAAGCGGATGACGATTTTCACCTCTAATTATCTGGACCTTGAGGAAGAGCCCGACCGGCGGGAAGCTTATTACAAGAAGGGCGATGAGACGCTGGTGGACAGGATCGGGGTGCGGTTGAGGTCGCGGCTCTACGAGATGTGCAAGGTGGTGAATATTGCGGGGGAGGATTACCGCAAGGTGGCCAAGCAGGCCAGCTACCGCTTCTGATTGGCTTTTTTTACCACGGTTGCCCTTGAATTTGGCCATTAATTCAAGAAAATTTTAATCTTCTGTTTTCCTGCCGCTGATAACTTGCCAGTTACAAGATCCAGGCCAATTATTGACAGCAAATATTGGCCGAAATAAAGCTCTCTGGCTTTCAGCCATCGCCAGCAAAATTTATTCGTCCCGGTTACCTTTTTCCCTTGACCTTCTTTTGTTCCTCTATTAGACTGGCCTCAAGGCCTAAGAGGGAAAATAGGGGATTTCCGGACAAGGCGATTTTTCGGCCAGAAACCGGTTTTCTTCTGAAGCCTGAATATTTCAAAGGAGATAAGAAACATGGAAACGGGAAAAATTCTGACTATAGAATATTTTCATGGGTCCAAGTTCGGGAACGGGGTCAGGGTGGCTGAAGAATTCAAAAGGTTGATGGGGGAGAAGGGTGTGGCGGTGAATATCCACCATATCAAGGAAACTAAACCGAAGGCTCTGCCGCCGGCTGACCTTTATATCTTCAGCTCCCCGGGGCGGATGGGCCGGCCCAGAGGTTGCGTCAGGCGGTTTTTGAAGAAAGTTAAACTCCCGGCCGGGACGAAATACGCCTTGCTAACCACAGAAGGCGCCCCGCGACCGGATAAAAAGACTGGCCGCATGCCGACGGAAGAAGAGATAGCTAAATGGCAGAAAGTTCGGCCAAAGATGGATGAAATCCTTCAGGCTAAGGGCTTGGTTAAAGTTGCCGAGGAAAAGGTTTACGTGACCGGGATGAAGGGCCCGCTTGAGGAAGGCTGGCAGGCAAAAGTCGCCGCCTTCGCCTCTCAGCTCCCGATTATTTAATGATATGTTGTCTTTTCAGTTGATTGAATATATCCCGGGCGCATTGTCTGAAGTTTAGGGAGGGTAATTTCGGGGGCCTTTTTTCGCTCTTTGTCTGAACCCAAATCCAGCCGAACTCCGGCCCTTCTTGCTAATGCCAAAGTTATGATGTTTCGTTATATGAAAACCTTTATTTCTTATTTATCAGATAAGGCCTTCAAGAAGCCTTTAAGCCCTCTTCGCGTCCTAAGAACTTTATTATCCATATTCGCTTCTTATTGGCGACAGATGTTGAAAAACCTGCTGAATTTTGTTATAAATATTGAGCCTGCTCCTCGGTAGCTCAATCGGCAGAGCGGGTGGCTGTGGCTATCGCAGCTTCCACGGGAAACCGTGGTTGAAAAACCGGGTGAATTCAGGGAAGCCTGCCCTTCGCCGGTGGCGGAGAATGGTAACCCTGAGCCAAGCCCTGAGCTAAGCTCGGGGAAGGTGCAGAGACTAGAGCTTCGGCTCGTACTCCGGAGATAATCCGGGGGAAGCGCCCGGCACCCTCCCGTCAGGCGACTGACGCGGGTGATGAGATAGTCCAAGCCCAGGAGAAATTCTGGGGCCCTTGTAACCACTAGGTTGGGGGTTCGAGTCCCTCCCGAGGAGCCATTCCCCTTCTATAAATTTGTCTCAATTAAATCTAAATGAAAATTTGCAAAATTGCCATCTAATTTAATCTTCAGCTATACTTGAGTAGGAGAAAAAACCTATTTAACGATCCGAGATCCAAAGAGAATTGAAGATAAAGAAAAAGAAATTGTTATTCAGTCTTCTTGAGCGAAGTAGTCACTATCGATTTTTTTAATCTCGATTGTCTTTTGAACGTTTACCCCAATGTTATGTTCTATCATCAACTCTGCTAGCTTTTTGCCATCAATTAATACTATCTTTTTATCCAAGGATTTAGCATACTCCTCAGCATCCTTTGAAAAGTAAGATGTAGTAATAAAAATGCCCTTGCTCGCTTTCTTGCCCAGAAGAGCGCCGGCGAATTTTTGAATTTCTGGTCTGCCTACTACATTGTCCCAACGCTTGGCTTGAAGGTAAATCATATCCAGACCGAGCTTATCTTCTTTTATTATCCCATCTATGCCCTCGTCTCCTGGGCTACCAGTCAGAGAGCCAGCCTCTTTTAGGGCGCCGCCATAGCCCATTTTCAGTAGCAGCTCTAATACCAGATTTTCAAAGAAATTAGGGCTCATTTTCTTTACTTTTTCCAAGAGTTCATCTGCCAGCAAATCATTGATTAGTTTGGCATTTTTTTCAATAGCTTCTTCAGGAGTTTCAAATCGGTTTTGTTCATCCTCTATAGATTGACCCGATACAGTAGCTTCCTTCCATTTTCTAAAATCTTCATAATTCATAAGAGTCCTAATATTTATTTTATCTGGATTTGATTCTAATAGTTTAAGGCCTTCTTCTGTTATTGCACAGTGAGCCCTTTTTGTCCTTTTGATTAAACCTGCCTTCAACAAGTATGTTCTTGTCCAGCCCACACGATTATTAATAATTGCCTGGTTTCCACTTGGAAGCAATAACTCTCGTTCCTCTTTAGATAAGCCAAAATAATCGGATACCTTATCAATTATTTCCGAGATTGAATATTCTTTACCATCAGATATTACTTTTAAGAACGGAAGCATGCAGGCCTGAAATTCTGGAATGGCCATATTTCCTTTGAATCCCTTAAAAATTAATTGTTATCTCTAATTAGTATAAAACACCTGAACATATTTAATCAAGTTACTCCAAGAAAGGCAGAATATAGGGCAATTTTAAGATAATTGTAATAGTTATAGTATTCTCAAAGGGTGATGCTTTGGTAATATTTTTGATTAAACCGGGGGAAGCGCCCGGCACCCTCCCGTCAGGCGACTGACGCGGGTGATGAGATAGTCCAAGCCCAGGAGAAATTCTGGGGCACTTGTAACCACTAGGTTGGGGGTTCGAGTCCCTCCCGAGGAGCCATTTTTATTTAGAGAAATTAGTTATCTATTAATAGATTTCAGGCTTATCTTTTATTTCTTTCAAGCAATTCCTCTTTAAGTTCAATTACTTCGACTGGGCATGTCGGGAAATCGTTTTCCCAACAGACCACATAATCGCATTTAATTTCTCTATGTTCTTTATTTTTAATATGTTCGCGAAATTTTGAGGCCTTAAATTCGAACTCAATATATTTTCTAGCAAATTTATTTCCTATTTTTTCTATTACGCAACTGTCGGGAAATCCTAATCTTATAAATTCAATTTTCACAAACTTATGACTTTTAAGATTACCTATAAAATACGCAAAAAGGGCAACAACACCCTGTTCTGAGGTAGGTGCATAGTTCATTACTTCTAAATCTATTGGCTCCCCCAGATTCTCGTCGTTGACAATTTTTTTAAAAAAGGAAGTTTCCTTTGGCACATATGTTTTTATATATTTTTCTATCGCAAAAAAATCGGTTTTGGTAATTTCAATAGCTGTCCTGCCCTTTAATTTAATGGGTTGGAATTTTCTATCTTGGAAAATTGAAAGCGGAGGATCTATTTCATTTATTAAATTATGTATTTTTATATAATGTGGTCGACTTGCAAGCTTTCTTGGCCTTATCTTAAAACAAATATGAGGTCCTTTCCAATATTTGTCATTCACCCATTCTTTTTTACTACTGATTACATCAAAAGTGCCGACTACAACAGAATCTCCTGTTGCATAATAAACAATTTTATCTCCTTTTTTAATTGAATCAATTTTGCCGGCTTGTTTCTTATCTTTCCCTATGAAGTCATTATGTTGAGAATAGGCTTCAATACTATGGATTATAAGCCAATATTTCATTAGAATTACCCCCTAAATAACATTTACGTATTTCATGGTCATCCATGATTTTTATTTAATTAATCTTCTAATATTTATGCCTTCACGTAAATAATATATGATTTATCGTTCATGTTTGCACGTTTAAAGAAATTTTTATCTCAGGCGGTGGCCCAATGTTCTGAAAGAAGTTCAGCCTGCTCCAGCACGGTTTGTGTAGCCTTTTCTTGTTTATCCGGTGGGTAATTATATTTTCTCAATACTCTTTTTACCTGGGCTCTAAGAAAAGCCCTCCGATCCTCACGAATTGTCCAATCTACTGTGACATTTGATCTCACGGTTTTTACCAGATTCTGGGCAATTTGACGCAGTACTTCATCGCCGAGTATTTTCACGGCACTGTCGTTAGTTTCAAGAGCATCATAAAAAGCAAGTTCTTCTTCACTCAAGCCTAAAACTTCGCCTCTTTTATCTGCTTGTTTCATCTGTCGGGCAATTTCAATTAATTCTTCAATTACCTGAATCGCTTCAATTGACCGGTTATGATATCTTTTTATGGCCTCCTCCAGCATTTCGGCAAAGGACTTTGATTGCACCAAGTTCTTTTGTTTTCTGATTTTTATTTCCGAATCCAGTAGCTTATAAAGGACTTCTACGGCCAGATTTTTATAGGGCATATTTCTGACTTCAGATAAAAATTCTTCAGATAAAATGGATATGTCAGGTTTTTTCAGACCCGCAGCCGCAAATAAATCAATTACACCTTCGGGAGCAATTGCTTTAGAGACAATTTGTTTTATAGCATGATCCAATTCCTCTTCAGGTCTGGTCTCAGATGGTGCTTTTTTGGCCAGGCTGTTTCTTACCGCCTGAAAGAAAGCCACATCATCGCGGATCTTTAGGGCTTCCTCATGTGGCACAGCCAGGGCAAAAGCTTTTGATAGCTCGCTTACGGCTTTTATTAATCTTTCCTTGCCATTTTCCTGAGCAATAACATGCTCCTGAGCTGCCGGCAATAAAGATAGCCTATCTTCGGGTTTTCCTGTCTTCCAAATCGACCAATCGAACCCATGGAAAAGTCCGAGGCAGATTTCGTATTTCTCTTTCATTAAGGCCACGACTACATCCTGGTCAATTATGGTGTCGCCTTTACCTCCACTCTGAGTGTATTGAGCCATGGCTTCTTTTAATTCGTAAGCGAGCCCTAAATAGTCAACAACTAACCCTCCGGGCTTGTCTTTAAAGACCCGGTTAACACGAGCGATCGCCTGCATCAACCCGTGTGCTTTCATCGGTTTGTCGAGATACATGGTATGAAGGCTTGGACAATCAAACCCCGTAAGCCACATATCACGCACTATTACAATCTTAAATGGGTCATTTGGATCCCTGAACCTATTAGCCAGGTGTTCTCTTCTTCTCTTATCTCTTATATGTTGCTGCCATTCTGGAGGGTCGGAGGCTGAACCAGTCATAACGACTTTTATCATCCCTTTCTCATCATCTTCATGATGCCATTCCGGTCTCAACTTGACGATTTGCTTGTACATCTCGACACATATTCTGCGGCTCATACACACAATCATTGCTTTTCCTTCAAGAGCTTCCAGCCGTCGCTCAAAATGTTCTACAATATCTTTAGCCACGAGCCTGATTCTTTTCTCGGTCCCGACAATAGCCTCTAATTGAGCCCATTTTGTTTTTAGTTTTTCTTTCTTTTCAAGTTCTTCGCCTTCTGTTACTTCCTCAAACTCAGGGTCAATCCTGGGTTTTTCCCGCTCGTCAAGATCAAGCTTGGCCAGCCTGCTTTCATAATAAATGGGAACGGTGGCTCCATCCTGAACAGCCCGCTGGATATCATATATGCTGATATAATCGCCAAATACCATCCTGGTATTTTTGTCTGCTCTCTCCAGTGGAGTCCCGGTAAAGGCGATGAAGGAAGCCCTTGGCAGCGTATCCCTCATATGACGGGCAAACCCGTCTATGAAATCATATTGGCTTCTGTGGGCTTCATCTGCTATTACAACTATATTTGCCCTTTCAGATAATACAGGATTCAGGTCGCCTTTAATTTCGGGAAAAAATTTCTGAATGGTCGTGAAAATTACGCCACCGCTCTTAACTTGTAGTTTTTCCCGCAAATCCTCTCGGCTCTCGGCTTGCACTGGCGGTTGACGCAGAATCTCTTGACAGCGGCAGAATGTTCCATATAACTGATCATCCAAATCATTTCTATCAGTAATAACAACAATTGTCGGATTCTGCATTGCCGGCTCTCTAATGATCCTTCCGGCATAGAAAGCCATGGTTAAGCTTTTTCCAGAGCCCTGAGTATGCCAGACAACGCCGATACGTCTATCACCAGGTTTTCCTCCTGGGTTTCTTCCGGTCATATATTGGCCTTGTTCTCCAACCTCTTTTTTCCATTTTTCTGGCATTGCTGCTCTTAAAGTTTCAAGAACAGCAATTCTTACTGCGTGGAACTGGTGATAACCGGCCATCTTTTTTGCTACAGCTCCGCAGCCGTTGTCCTCAAAAACTATGAAATCTCGGATAAGCTCAAGAAAGTACTCTTTATCAAAAACACCCTTTATTAAAACTTCAAGCTCTGGCCGGCCGATATCTTCAACCTCATTTCCGGCTATTGTTCTCCATGGCTTAAACCATTCCCTTCCAGCAGTCAAAGTGCCAACTCTGGCTTTAACCCCATCAGAAATCACCAGAAGTTCATTGGGGACAAACAGGCTTGGAATTTCAGCTTTATATGTCTGTAATTGGTTAAAAGCATTTAATATAGTGGCATTTACATCAGCAGGATTTTTAAGTTCAATGACGGCCAGCGGCAATCCATTGACAAACAGCACAATATCTGGCCGACGGTTATGTTTATTTTCGACGACAACAAATTGGTTTACTGCTAAAAAATCATTATTTTCCTTGTTATAAAAATCTATAACCTTAACTTGAGCTCCAACGATTTGATCATCATTTCTCCGATATTCTATGTTCACCCCATTAACGAGCATATTGTGGAAAGCCCTATTTCTGGCCTCAAGAGAGGCGCCTTCTGGTTGCGTTAAGCGGCGAAAGGCATCTTTTAATGCATCTTCAGAAAGTGTTGGATTCAAGCGCCTTAGTGCATCCATCAATCGCTGGTTTAAGAAAACTTGATGATAATCCTGCCGTTCCGTAAACAGCCCTCCCGGCACCATATCAGCTCCGGATTTAATAACCCATCCGAGTGATTCAAGCCAGCTGAGCGCGGCCTGCTCCACCTCAGATTCTACAAAACGATTCATTTTATTTCCTCAGTTTGTATGTCTTTTAAGGTTCTACCTTTAGCATCTTTCCATTCGACTCTGCCGTTTGATTCTCTTCCAAGGATTACACCAGCGGCAGTAGAAGGGGAATTAAAAGCATAATCTTGTTTAAATAAATAATATTCTCCCTTATCCACTAGGACCTCGTTTTTTGTAAGGTGCTGCCTTATTCCTTTTAAATATTTCCCGGCTGATGGCACCACACTTTTTACTGCTTGGGATTGTTCGCATACTATAAAACCACCGGGGCTCTCATATCCTTCAGCAGTAATTCCTTTTGATTTTATGAATAATCTTATTATGCGACTTTGATCAATTTTTGGCTTTTCAAAGAAATTTATGCCCATTATTGGCACACATAATAACATCTCGGATAAAAAATTCTCTATATCGGCTGTATCAGCCTCAGATAGTGAGGGCAATTGAGGTAAATTGGAATTATCAAGTATACAACGTTTGGCTTCATTGGCCATCTTTACCAGCCTTGATTCCAAATACTGGACATGTGCTTTGTTAAGATTGAGATCTTTACTTATAAAAACGACTGCATGTGTCCAGAAATCTTTATTTCTCATGTGCTGATCTAAACGGGGAAGGACGGGATCGCCCTCGCCAATATATATCCTAGGTAACTCACCTTTTTGATCTGGTCCCCAAATTATATAAACGCCAGTTCGATTTAAATCTTGCTTGATACGCACTTGAGGATAAATTGTCCTTGGAAATAATATACCTTGACCCGTCCAGTTAGATTTTTCGATTATCTTAAGGCCATCTGGATTTCCGTCGGGCATAAAGATTCTTAAAGAAAAACCTTGACTAACATCATTTGCTTTTGATTTATTCATGTTTCTTCCCCATGGATCTCTAACTATTATAAATGTTTTAATATTTTCCATTCAATACCTTTGAATCCACAAGATAAAATGGTTCAATATATTAAGGGTAAAGACCGAGTCTTACAATAGGTCGATCCTATCGCAGTAAGTCTTTATCCAATATCATAAATTATATGTGCCTAATTAACTAATTCAGCGGGTACCTTGATAAGATTCTGTAAAAGCTATCTTTTCCATAAGAAAACGTCTTGGAGGATTATGAGTAAATTTGAAATGTTAATCTGAAAGTAATTGGTTTTCACGCTGATTTTGTAATTGAATTTGATTAGTTAATCATCTTTTAACTTCCAATAATTCTGCCAAAACGACGGTTACCCAATCCTTAACCCTAAGAGCTTCCTCCTTATTGGACAAGCTGTGGACGCCTGTTGAAGCTTTATCATACACTGATCTTACTAAGCTTCCTATTGCCTCTTCGATAGCTTGAACGGCTTTCTCAGCTGGTTCTGATTGCGATTTCTTTAGTCCCCGTGATCTAAGTATAAATATTGTTTTCTGGCGCATTGTAGGGCGTTTTAATCCCGTTTCATATTTGAATTCCGGTGCCTTTATTATTTCTTGATCCGGTGCAAGGTAATCTAATATCTCGCGTAGCCCTTCTCTAAATTCTACAATCGTTCCACGCCAAGACTTACGATTAGGATCCAACAAATCATTGAGACCCTGCTCATAGCAAATTGCTGCGACAGGATTAATCTGTCTTAGAGTTTCTAATATATTTCGTTCTTTTTGACCTAAGCTATTATTATAATTTGAGATTACGAGCTGAAGAGCTTTAGACTCTATTATATTGAGCTCTCGCCTACAAATTCCTACCATGGTTTTATATCGATTTACTGAGGTACGGCGTTGCGCATATCGAAGTAATTCATGCATTGATTCATCAAGTGACTTTAATTCATTGTCATTTTTTATTGCATTATATATTTCGCGACGAAGATCGTAAAAGTAGCTTCTTACAAAATGTTTAATATTATTTCTATCTTGCGAACTATTAACCTGAGAGGCTTTAATCCGCTTTAATCTGAAATCAATCGTATTTAGAGACTTTCGCATCTTATCAAGGCAGCTTATCACCAAATTGCTCCTTCTTTTATTCTATTTTGGAGTAACTATAGAAGATTATTTTTTTTTCCGCTTAATTAAACTACCTTTTATATTTGAGATTTGCTGATTAGACAAACGTGGAAGATTATGAACAATTAAGTTATGGCCAACTGGATTAATTTTATAAAGTCCCTCTCCTGCCGGATCTAAATAACCAGCATTTTTTGTATGAACTAGTGTCATATTAGGATTGTTTGGTAAGGGGAATCTTGCTTGTTTAAAATATTTAATAATGTCATCTTTATTAATGGCATCTTTTTTCTCATCCAATGGTGCACAATCTGACAAATAATATGCCACAAGAACTGCCCTTTCAATTGCGGTTTTGGGATTTTTTTCGATTGCTAACGTTCTAATGTCCATGTATTTATTTGCTTTTTGTTCGGCAGATATTGATTCCTTTTTATTCTCTGCGGAGATATTCACGAATGATATACCCAAGAATTCACATACCGCTTTTATTGCGGCTCTTCTGCTATTCTCATCCAAGGGAGTTAAAGCATCGATCATTATATCGATTGATGATCCTAACGATTTTTTTTCTTCCTTAATGTCATTCATTTAGTCCTCCTTAAAAAAATATCTAAAATTTATATAAAGAAAATAAATTTAAAACGCCATAATATAATTAAGTCGCAAAAAAATAAATAACAATAATTAAGATAAAAAATTACATAAAAAAGATTAAAAAAGGGCATCATAATATTACTCATTCAGCCGAATTTCTCCTCTTATTAACTTAGGAAGTAATCTATCTCTAATGGATGATAAGAATTGTATTTCTCTTTTGTTAAGAGAAATATTCTTGAAAATATGAAATATAAATTCTGAATAGATGTTGCAGATATCAACTGAGATAGGAAAAGGCAATTTCATTTTCTTTATATTATTATAAGTTATCTGGGGTTGTGCAGACCCACTAACGTAATCTTTGAATGAACAGAAATTAAGATATATATATATAAAATAAGTCGAACCTATCTTGGGTTCACAAGCAAATGCAATATTTGTTACCCAAGATGCAACTTCGGATAGATTAATCATCCCACAATTAGAACCACGACATGTTAGAATTACAATTGGTTTCTGATACATCGTTTTCTTTGTATATCCTCTTATTCCATTGCCGCCCCAAACAGGGATTAAAAATTCATTGGTTTGATTACTCATTATTTCATTATCAGATAAATATTTTCCTTGTCTTGCATAAACTAAATCTTCGAAATATTTAAATTCCCATCCAGCAGGAATTAGGCCATATTGCGTTTTTACTAGGCGGTTGGGGAAGAGGTCGTAGAGGTGGGCGGGGAGGCCGGGCAATGATTGGCCTTTTTTCCAGCGGCCTTCCATTTTGGCCCGGACCGGTTCAAAATCTATAAACCAGCTCTTAAAAAGCGCCCGCGCCATCTGTTCCAACGTTTCATTCATCTTGCGGTTAAGCTCAATTTTGTCATCCAGCGTGCCGAGGATATGAGCAATAGCTTGCTGTTCGGGGAACGGAGGCACGCAGATTATGATTTCCGCTAATGCTGATCCGGTTAGTTCTTTAAATGTTGAACCGCTGGCGTGTCGCTCAAGAACATCAATATTGGCCTTAAGCCAATAATAAATAAATTCTGGATTAAAACCTGGCTTAAGTATAAGGTTTCGGAAGCCCTGGTTAGTAGCAATGGGATTTCCGGCAATCGCTAGATATCCGATAGGGGCACGGCTTGTGAGCAAGACTGTACCTTTTGGTAATAATCGAGCTGAGCAATTTTCTATACCCTTGCGTGAAAGATTTCGCGCCCCTCGGAAGACATAGCGTTCTTGCAGATAAGATAAATCTTTAGGCGTCAACCATGGAATGTCACCATCGAAATTTGATGGGTCGGCAGTCGGAGGAGTGCTCCCACCTACAATTTCGGCTATTTCGCCGATTCGATATTCCTTCCACTCACGTGCCATGCCTCTTCTCCTTATCGTTACCGTATGGCATAACAAGACCAATTATCCTATTCCTCATATCTTCCAACAGAACAATCGCCTGGCCGAGTTCTATTCCATGCATCAATTAGTATATCCTTGCCTTCTTTTTCAAACCAATACTTGACAATCTTATCTTCTTTTGTGCCCAAGCTGCCTTCTACTCTCTCGCAATTATCAATCCTATAGCTCGCATTTTTCCCAGAGTACCTGACATGGAAATGTGGAGGTGGATGTTCCTTTGAATAAACTTCTATAACAACGCCACCAATTCGGGCAATTTGTTCTTTTGTTTTAATTACTGTCCCATCCGGCCAAACACGGCAAGAGGCGAAGTAAAGTCTCAAGCGCTGTGCGGCTTGATCCAACAGATTCGTTGCACTCTTTATCATAGAGGTTCTGTTCCTTCAGTTAAGATTGTTAGATAACGGTCGTAGGCGAAAATGCGGTATCTCTTTCTGCCGGTGATTTCTCGGGCGATATTCAGTTTAGCAAGAGCTTCCATTCCCTTTGACACTGAAGGAAAGCTACCCCCTGTTCTGCGACAAGCTTCGTTAAGCGTGAGGATCGGGCGCTGGCATAAGGCGTTGAAAACCCGGAGGGCGGTGTTGGCGACTCTGCCAACAGTTTGGATCTTTTGGGTATCTTCCTTAAAAAGGGTAACCAGACGCTGTGCCGTTTGCACCGCATTTTGGGCAGTGTTCACGACACCTTCAAGAAAGAAATCAACCCAGGCTTCCCAATCTCCATCTGTTCGGAATAAGTCAAGGAGCCGGTAATACTCACTCCTGTGCTGCTTGAAATAAAGGCTGAGGTAAAGCAATGGTTTCTGAAGAATGCCATCATGATGCAGGATGAAAGCGATAAGAAGGCGCCCTATACGTCCGTTGCCATCGAGAAAAGGGTGGATGGTTTCGAACTGGACGTGTGCCAGCGCAGCTTTGATCAGAGTCGGATATGGTAGGGTTTTGTCATGAAGAAATCTTTCTAAAGCTGACATACATTCTTCCACAGCTCCTGGAGGTGGTGGAACAAAGTGGGCGTTGCCGGGACGGGTGCCGCCAACCCAGTTCTGAGAGCGACGGAATTCTCCAGGTGATTTATCGCTGCCTCGTCCACGAGACAGCAATATAGCGTGCATCTCGCGAATAAGTCGGTTGGAAAGAGGGAAGCCGTCTTGAAGGCGTTGTGGTCCATGCTCCAAAGCTGCGACATAATTGGATACCTCAACGACGTCTTCAAATGGTACACCGGGGGCCTCTTCCAGTTCGAAAAGCAGGAGGTCGGAAAGAGAAGATTGCGTGCCTTCTATCTGGGAGGAAAGGAGTGCTTCTCGCCGCACATAGGGGTAGAGGAATATATCGGGATCGGGCAGGAGAAGGGTAATGCTATCAAGTCGGCCAAGGGCCAGAGTCGCTTTTTCAAGCTGCCGCTGACGGGAGGTGGTAAGCTCTAGGGGTGGATTGGGCGGAAGGGGATTGGGAATAAAAGCGCGAACTTCCTCGCCCCCTGCCCGAATAACTTCATAACGTCCGGTAAGGCCCCTCTTCAAGAAAATCTCCTTTATTAAAGCATCCTTTAATAACGCCCCAGTTTATTAAATGATAAGCCGTTATCCTTTAATAAGCAAATATTTTTGTCATTTAGGCCAAATCTCCATTATTCATCGTCCAGAGGGAAACCGAGATGTTTGAGGTTAGCAGCAATCGCACTGTCCAGGCGCCGGGCTTCAGCTCGCTGTTCCTTAAGCTGGGCAACGAGACGCCTCATTTTATCCTCAAACGGTTCGTCATCCTCTTTTTGAATAGGGGCTCCCACATAGCGCCCCGGGGTAAGTACATAATCGTGGCTCCGGACTTCATCTAGCGTAGCGCTTTTACAGAAGCCAGGCACATCCTGGTATTCGCCAGCATCAGCTTCACCACGCCAGGCGTGGTAGGTGCGGGCAATTTTCTGGATATCTTCATCTGTAAGCTCACGATGAACCCGGTCGACCATAGTGCCCATATTACGGGCGTCTATAAAAAGAATTTGACCTCGCCGATCACGAAGGGGTTTGGTCTGGCCGGCAGGAGGCCTCCCACTCTTATCACGGGCCAGGAACCAGAGGCAGGCTGGAATCTGGGTGGAATAGAAAAGCTGCGGAGGCAGGGCCACCATACAATCTACCAGGTCATCTTCTATTATTCGCTTACGGATTTCACCTTCGCCCGACTGGTTAGATGACATCGAGCCGTTAGCCAGGACAAAACCGGCCATGCCGATGGGAGAAAGATGATAAATTATATGCTGAACCCAGGCGAAGTTTGCATTGCGGACAGGAGGTACTCCATATTTCCAGCGCTTATCTTCGCGGAGGCGTTCGCCACCCCATTCCTTCATATTAAAAGGCGGGTTAGCCAGAATAAAATCGGCCCTAAGGTCAGGGAAGCGGTCGTTGTGGAAAGTATCGCCCTGTTCAATTTTTCCATCTATACCACGGATGGCCAGGTTCATCTTGGCCAGACGCCAGGTGGTGTAGTTGAGCTCTTGCCCGTAGATGCTGATCTGAGAGCGGGCCCGGGTGCTGTTGCCATTACCATTGCTTGTGGCGTGGGCATCTATAAATTCAACGGATTGGACAAACATGCCTGAGGAACCGCAACAGGGATCGTATACGCGGCCCTTGAACGGCTCGAGCATCTCTACGAGGAGGCGGACAACGCATCGGGGAGTGTAGAATTCTCCGCCTTTTTTGCCTTCGGCGCTGGCAAATTTTGATAAGAAATATTCATAGATGCGGCCGAGGACATCTTTGGAGCGAGCTTCCTGGTCGCCGACCTTTATGTTGTTGATGAGGTCGATAAGCTGGCCAAGACGTTGTTTGTCGAGAGCGGGCCGGGCATAATCTTTAGGGAGAACACTATTGAGAGTGGGGTTTTCGCGCTCGATAGCTTCCATGGCGGCGTCGATAATCTGGCCAATTTCGGGCTGGCGAGCGTTTTGTTGAATGCGAGCCCAACGCGCCTCTTTAGGAACCCAGAAAACATTTACTGCACGGTATTCGTCAGGATCTTCTGGGTTGGCGCCGTCGGCGACTTCGAGCTGAAGTTGAGCGTGTCGCTCCTCAAATGCGTCAGAGATGTACTTTAGGAAGATAAGGCCAAGCACAACGTGCTTATACTCAGCTGCATCCATAGAACCGCGGAGAGCATCAGCCATATTCCAGAGCTCGGCTTCATATCCGATAGTGGCGCCGTTGGAAGATTTGGTGTTTGGTTTGGCAGAGTTGCTTTTTCGTCTCGGCATGGTCACCTCAATATTGGTAATTTTGTCCTGGATCATTGTTTATATATTTATATCCTATTCTGAGCATAATAGGAAAAGTGGATATCGTATTGGTACAGCAAGACAGAGAGTGGAATGATACTGTAAAGACAGTTAAGTCTGATTTGTGGCTCGCTTTGTCTGATATTAGACTTGATTTATATGCCAGATTCCCCCGAGAATTCAATTTTCGTTCGCCCTTTTTAACTCCAAGATTATTCTAAATTTAGGCATAAGCTCTGTCAAGTTTTTATATTTTGCGCCGCTAACATGTTTTAAATTGACCCAGTTTTAGGTGAAGATATTCTGTTACTTGGAACTAAAAATTAGCAAATATATATGTAGAGTATACTTATTTTTTCTGGTGAGGATGAAGGGGGGGCCATGTCAAGTTTTGTTCGCGATTTGGTCATCTTAATCTCATCATTCTCAAACGTAAATTTGTTATATCAACCTAAGATTTATATATCATCTAGCTTAAGTCTTCTGGTTTTGCCTTGAATAATAATTAGCCCGATATTCTGTGTTTTTTTGACTGCCCATATTTATACACATATTGAATTGAGCATATGAAATTATTACAATAAATCTTGAACGGGCAGAAAGGCAGGTCAAAGATGCAACCTCAACCCAATCATTTTAGGTTCCATAAAATGATTAATTCCTCATTTCTTCAGGGCTTGGGATACTACACGCCATATAAGGTATATTTTAGACATTCGGCCAGTAAAAAGACTATTAACCTGGCCATCCTAAATGGTTAAAATTAAAAATGAAGGGTGAAAAATGCATGTTAAATCAGCCTCTTAACTTTTCAGAGAATGGAGAAAACCTAATTAAATAGGATAAATAAACTAACGATTATTACGGGAGATAGTAAGAGCGAAAATTTGGTCACCAATATTAAAATAAGTAGGTGGGTTATTTAAATGAAGAAATACGAAAATAAAAATGTAAATAAGAAGGCATTTAAGATTGATTATGCAAATATCGGTATTGATCATCTTTTGATATACTGTGCGAATAATATAATCGAGAGAGGCGATGAGTGTACATTTGAAACGCTTGTTCATGAATGTTTTTCGCTGTTTCCAAAAAAATTTTCACTTGTAAATTATCCTCACTGGCCGGATTCTTCAAGAGTTGATAAATCATGGAGAAGATGTAGGACTGATAAAGGATGGCTATGCGGTACAGCAAGAGAAGGTCTAAGAGTAACAGAGGCAGGCAGGGAAGAAGCATATATTACAGAAAAAAAACTGTTCAAAACAAATGAAACTAGATTAAATAATAGTTTGAATAGTAGAAGAACTAAAGAAGAAGCTGTTATAAAGTATATTATTGAGACTAAAGAATTTAAAAGATATCTAATGAATGGCCCATACGATATATCTGAACGAGAATTGAGGTCATTCTTAGGTGGGACTCTCGAAACGCCAAAGAGAGTTCTAATTCATAATTTTCATGTTTATCATCAAATAGCGAAGAAATTAAAAAATAGAACGATATTGTCTTTTTTGAAATTATGTAGTCTAAAAATCAAAAAATTAGGGGGGAGCGATGACTATTAGCAAGGGCGAAAAAATATACCCGGGAATTGAAGAAGAGGTAGCTGTAATTCAAGCACACGGCACAATTTCAAATATATTCGATGCGCTTGTTGAATTAATAACAAATAGCGATGATAGCTATAGGTTATTAGAAGATGAAGGGAAAAAGCATACGGGCAAGATAGATATATTGATAAAGAAATCGAAGCAAGGATTTTGTGAATCTATTAAGGTAAAAGATGAAGCTAATGGAATTCCTGCTGAAAAAATTAAAGAAATATTTTGTTATGGAAAACCAACCAGCGGATTATACCAGGGGAAGAGCGTAAGAGGTTTCTTTGGACGCGGTCTAAAAGAAAGCATTCTTGCTCTTGGTTCAGCTGATATTAAGACTTGTTGTAACGGTAAATTAACACATTGCAATTATTATTATGATGATAAGGAAAAAAGGCTTGTTCTAGAAATTATAGACCATTATGAGAATTATGATCAGTCGTCTTTTACTGAAATTACGATATTCTGTTCATCTGAAAAGAAATTAAAATGTTACAAATTTGATAAAATTTACAGGATATTAAACGATCATTTCGCACTAAGGGATATAAATAAGAATCATCGAAGAGAAATAAGAATAATGCTTGAAAAAGGAAATAAGAGATTTGGTCCAAAGAGATTATTTTATAAAGAGCCAAATGCTCAGCAGATAGTCAATGAACAGATTATGTCGTCAGAGTATGGACCGGCTAATTTTATATTGTATGAATCTTTTGATAGACTGTACTACTCAAAATATGACCCTGCCTCGTCTGCAGGTATCTTAGTTAAAACTAATGGAGTAATTCTAGAAAATTGTATGTTTGGGTATGAAAATGACATATATTCTCATTATTTTTTTGGTGAACTGGATTGTTCGGGTTTTTACGAAAAAATACTGGAAGGCGATAAGAGTTTGATAAGACCAGACCGCAAAGGTATATATTGGCAAAAGGTTCAAGATATAGAAGATAAAATAAAAGAAATTTTAAAACATCATATAGAAAGAAAAAAAAGAAAAAGTTATGAATCAACAGAAGAGATTCCCCAGGATAGAAAAGATAAATTTCATAAGGTCCTAAAAAAATTGAACATATTAGCAGAAGAGATAACAGAATCAACATTGGTTGATGATGGAAACCTACCGGATGAACAAAATATAACAAGATTAACTATTTATCCTTCCGAAGCCAGCTCTTCGCCGGACCAATTTAGGGCATTCTCAATCTATGCGCCAAGAATAAAGGGATATGATGAACGAATAGCCTTAATTGCATTAGATGATATTAAGGGTGATTTTAGATTGTCAAGTGAAGAAGTTCTGCTAAGACCACATGAAAAATATGAGAAATTAATGTATGGATATTTTAATATAAAGGGAAATAAAGTCGGTGACAGGACTATCATCATTGTCCGTTCCAATAATGAAGAGGACATTGCCGAATTCAAAGTAGTAGAACACATAAGAAAAAAAGCAAAGGGCAAAACGCCACCGAAAGAAAAGCAAAGAGGACTATTTAAAAAAATTGTATTTGATTCTGAAGAAATGGACCCAGACCAAAGGGTATTTTATGATAAGAAATCGGGTTACATCATTATATATCTAAATTTCCCTGGTATACAGCCAAATTTAGGTAAATCTGGCGATGGCATCGAAACACCAAAGGGAAGTATGTTATTTGTTGAATTGCTAGCAGAGGCATTTTGCAGAGAAGTTTCAAGGAGAAAGGCAGATAGAGATATTTTTGATGCTGAAGGAAGGCTTGATTATTATCTTAAGCTTTATAATGAAAATTTAAAAAGATGTCTTCCGATAATTCAAAAAATATTCCTTGCTTACTAGATAGTACGATATAAAGATTTTGTTTCATTTTAGTCATAGGGATCTATAATTGGGCCTCAGTTTAAATACTGCACCAACGTCTCTGTCATCATGTGCCTTAAGTTCTCTGGGTGCCACGTTAAGTTTCGTTCGCGATTTGGTCATCGTATTCTCTTCATTTTCGGGTCTTTACGAGCTCCTTGAGTCAGGGTCTCATTCCACACCGGCCTCCGCTTCTCAGGCTTTATGTAAACATATTTATTAGCCCAGCCCTCTTTGTATTTCATAAGATGCCAGGTAATAAGCCCAAGATACGAGCTTACAGATGGGAACACTCCTACCATCCGCAACAGATAAAAAGATAAGAAAGCAAATTTCGAATTGAAAAGATCTAATCTCCTAATTTGACAAGCTCAATTTGTCTTCTATATTCGTTTGGAATAAATCTCTCAATATTGCGTGCAAAAGAAGGGCCGCATAGAAATAATTTAGTTTGGTAGGCCGTATCATTCAAAATAATGTGTAGCCATTTTGTATACTTTATTACCTGCTCAACATCTTTCTTAGAAACTTTATTTACTTTTAGTTCAAGAATTATGTTCGGGATTGTTCCGTTTTTTATTAGGGGATTTTTGTATATGCAGATATTTGCTTTATCTATCCATTGAGGGGGCTTAAACGGAGACATAGGTACTTGCCGGCATAATACATAATCTCCTGTTGGCTTGATGTCTTCTGGCCAGATAGATGGATTAGCTAAAAGCAAAGCTTCGAGATGAGCTTCGTTGTCTGACTGTTCCATGGCTTCATTGATATTTGTAAAGCCGAGCGATGGAGTAAAAGGAAGGGGATCCCCGGCTAATTCTATGTTTTCGTCGGTTTCTATATTAATTTTCTCATTGGATGTTTCTATTAATTTTAGAGCAGCACTTACTTCTCCTGGGGTCATTGTACAGAACCCCAT
Source organism: Candidatus Aminicenantota bacterium (assembly GCA_014360005.1). Classification (GTDB taxonomy): domain Bacteria; phylum Acidobacteriota; class Aminicenantia; order Aminicenantales; family Saccharicenantaceae; genus Saccharicenans. The sequence continues at coordinate 154,960 of JACIYI010000001.1, forward strand.
GCTCGACATGGCATTTGTTGGTAAAGGGTAGGGAAACTTCCCCAATTCAAAATAAAGTTCATCTGAGGATATATACTTTCCTTTAAGCCCGGAGTTATCTTCAAATCTGATTAGATATGGTTGGCATACATCTTTGCCGTTTTTTATCTTAAAGATACCCGGTTTATCGGTAGGTTTGTAAATATTTCTCTTAGATTCATCCCAGCATAAATTGGCGTTAGCCTTTTTACCTAATGGGCTATACTGACCATTTATATAAAATGCGGCATAGGTGTTCGAGCCCATGGCCTGGCCGCCATAATAAATTTTTCTTTTCAAGAAAAAGAAAATATGGGTTCCGCTTCTTATGCAGGCGTAATCGCCGAGCGCATGATAATGCCTGCTCCTTACTGAAACTGTATAGTAAATTGGAGGCATTAAAAAACCATAGATACCTTTAGACAGATATAAATTTAGCGTAGCCCGGTCATATAAAACTATAAAAACACCCGATTCCATTATCTTTTGTCTATCATTATTTAATTTGATATATCAACAGATAATAATGTGTAATTTTTAAGAATTCGCCTTGCTTAACATATGAATGGCTTGAATTATCGTTTGAAGTTACAATTACGATTTCTTTGAGATTGGCCCTGTCTATTTTTATTCTGTCTAAGATGATTTTTGCCATAGGAACTAAATAATTATTCTTTCTAACATCTTGAGTTAAAATGGCAATTGTTCCTTCTTCAGTCATGTACATTAGCTGGTTATCAATTTCATTTTGAAGTTTTGCAAGAAATTGATTTTCATCGAACTCAGCCGATTTTATACAGTTAGGCACGGCTTTAATATAGAGCAGGCTATTTTGTTTGCACTTTATCTTTTGATTTAAGCTATTTAGATCATTCTCCCCAGAAAATAATTTAACAATTTGAATTCCTTTTTTAGTTTTGTACCTTAATATTATGTTGGTATCAAGAAGCTTTTCGAATTTCTCTTTTGGGAAGATCCAGACAGTAGTGGTTTCTAATTCTCTTATTCCTCTTTCTTGCTTTGGCTTTGTGTATTTTGAAACTATTTCATGTGAAGCGTATGAAGCGCCTTTTTCTTTTATTTTGTCTGATAACTCGCTCTTTTCAAAAACAGGCAAATATTCATGTGCCAAAAGCAGAAAGTTATATCGGATGCTGTTTGCATACCAAAAACCTGTAGTTTTGCAGTTGTGTTGCCGTTTAATGATGAGTTCTTTTAATTTAAATCCAGCTCGCAAATAGACGTCAATTAATTTAAATCCCAATGGAACGACATGCCTATTTTTCCGCATGTCGCCAATTAAAATGGCACATTTCTTTCCGGGTTTTAAGATCCTATAACTTTCCCGGGCCACCTTTTCCATTTCTTTAAGAAATTCCTCTAAGCCCAGAAGCGATAGATCGCCGCTTTTGTTGTCTGTATAATGGATTATGTCAGCATATGGCGGATGAGAACATATCAAATCAATAGAGTTGTCCTGCAAAAATGAAAGATCTCTGGCGTCTCCAACTAATAATTTTGGCTCATAAGCAAAAGTCTTTGTTGGGTCTGCAATAAGATTAAGTTGTTCTGACGATATGTTAAGGTCCAATTTTTGCTTAGCTAATTCTATCGCTTTATCGTTTATGTCCAGAGCGATACATTGTCTTTTCAAAAGCTTACATTCTATAGCCGTAGTGCCTGCGCCGCAAAAATAATCCAGGACGACCTCTCCCGGATTTGAATATTTCAAGATGATGTTGCGAGGAATATAGGGAGACCAATTGCCCCGGTATTCTCCACTGTGGGTAGCCCAATTGCCCCTTTGCTTGAAGCTCCAGACCGTGGTTTGCTCTTCCTTAAAGTCTTGCGGATGGAGATGTTTTATTCCTTTTGAAGCCCTCAATGAACTAATATTGACGCCTTTTTCCCTCGTAATAAGTTTTTCTATATACTTATAAGTGACCCCATATTTTTGTCCTATTTCTATGTCAGGCATACCCTTAGCTTTTTCCCTAAGAATTGCTTGGTCAAGTTCTTTTTTATTTTTTAAGTTAATGATCTCTTTCTTCATTTTGCCCTATTATCATTATATATATAGAAACGCAGCAATTCCAGCCAAAGGGTTGCTTTAGCCAGGCATTGGCAAAACGTTCGCCCAATCCCTCATTCAATTATATATGAGGACGAATTAAATAAGAAATGTTTCTCATTTATGGCCACGCCATGTCAGCTATTATTTGCATCTTAGCTATCCTTCTTTTAATTTTTTATATAACAGATAGGTTATTAATCAAGCAGAAACGGATTGTATACCTAAACCGAAGCGGTGTTGGGTTAGCATAGATTAGACCGGACTTCCATGTTTATCTTGGCCTTTAATTTTTATGCCAGGGTTGAAATAAGCATTTGAAATACTTAAGATAAATACTAAATGGGGAAAAATCCGGGTAAAAATGTTACTTAAATATGATCATTTCTTGCAAAGGAATGGAAAGATCTGAGTCATGCAGAAACAGAAAGAATGAGGATAAAAATATATAAATTATGAAAGATTTGTCAACTTAAAAGAGGGGAGGGGTTGATGTTTGTATTTATCACGACCTGTGCCATGAATAAAGAAGGTGGGGGGAAAAAATATGAGAAATTTACCTGGAATTATAACAGGAAGTCAGAGTTATTAGCTGTACGTAAGCAAATACTCCAGATGATGAAGTCGAGCCAAAGAAAACCTGAACCGGGTCCCGATTTTGGTGGAGATTCCTTAAACGGGCTATACCTTCCTGCTTATAAAAGATATAGCCAGGGGGCCTTTATAGAGGGTTTATATTCCTCCGGTGTTAATCTGGATGAGTGGGCAAAAAATAATGATTTATTTTTTGTATCGGCTCTTTATGGTTTAGTAAAGTTCAGAGAGCCAACTCAAAATTATGATCTGGACTTATCTGATGAAGGAATAACGTCAAAATGGAAGCAAAGTAAGGCCGTCACGAAAGCTCTTATAGATTATCTTGGCCAAAAAAGGTGCAAAATAGATTGCATAATTGATTGTTGCGGTAGCTATGAATATAGCGAATTGATTGAGTGATACGATTTGAAAGGTTATGAGGTCAGGCACGCACTACCGGTTGGTGATTTTCAGCCGAGACAGGTTAGATGGTCATGTGGACATCTGGCGGGAATTAATAACGAAGAATTGTTAAGGTTAATTGTAGATGAGGAAATATATCATACTGCCAATGCAGTAATTAGATTGTCTAAGGAATTACCTGCAAAGCCTTATGAAGAAAATAATAGCCCAGAAGCTCTTTTGCAAAGAATGGTTAAAAATAAAAATGTTGCCATCGCTTGTTGCGACAAAAAACAATTTGAGAACTTCATGGAATACGCCCAAAAGAAGGGGTGGAATAAGCTTATTAAGTTTGAGAAAATTGAAAAATTGGGCAAAGAATTTTTAGAAAATCTGTATAAAGGCGGGTTTCGAATATTAATTGTGCATGCACGTGCCACTCATACAGAGACAATAAAGGCTTATCAATTTGAGGCAGAAAATATAGAAAAGGCTGTTCCCAAAGGTTGGCAATGTTGTGTTTTGAAGCCATCTTCCACTAAATATAGCTATTCAGGAATAGAATTCGAATTTGATTTGAAATTGAAAGACGGGATCTAAGATTAATAATTGACGTGATATAAATAATTTTGACACAATCATCCAATAAAATATTATTTTAGCAAAGTAAAAATAAACGTTGCTGGCAGATGAAAGGCATAATGCATCAAAAGAAAAAGCTGTTCAGGTAATTTGTGGTTATTATATTTAATCTGGGTCGGAGGTTAATGCGCGGCGGGACGTCGCTCTGGACCCGTACCATCTATGATTGCCAGCAAAAAGCCAAACCTGTAAAATATGCTTGATCTTAAGTTACGTAGAGCGATTCCAGGAGGACGGAGGCATGAAGGCAACAAAATTATTAGGCCTGGCAGTTGGTTTTGTCCTGGGGTTATCCCTGGTTGCAAACCTGGCCGCCCAGAATATTAACCTGGGACTATCGATAACCGACGGCAAGGTCCGCAGCTTTTATCTTTCGGTTTCCAGCTACTTCGGAGTTCCGGAGCCCCGGGTGGTGGAGATCCGGCAGGCCTACCGCCTGTCCGACGAAGAGCTTCCGGTGGTTTTCTTCATAGCTGCCCGGGCCCGGGTGGAGCCGGTGGCGGTTATCAACCTCAGGCTAAAAGGCATGTCCTGGTGGGACATCAGCCTTCACTTTGGACTCTCGCCCGAGGTGTTTTTCGTCCAGGTGGGGACGGTTCGAATCGGGCCGCCCTACGGCCGGGCTTACGGTTATTACCACAAGGCTCGGGAAAGAAAGACCTGGGGACAGGTGGTTCTAACGGACGTGGATGTCGTCAACCTGGTGAACTTGAAGTTCATTTCCGAGTACCACAAAATCCCGCCGGAGAAAGTGATGGAGATGAGGGGACGGGGAGATAAGTTCCTGGACATTCACGACAGGATTGTCAAGGAAAAGGGGAAAGGCGGCGCGGCTGACAAGAAAAAATCAAAGAATCAGCCGGGCAAGAAAGGGAAAAAATAGCGTAGAAATAGTCTAAAAAGAATATTAAAAGAGTATAAAAGAGTATGCAGGCTCTCGGTTTTTAGCGAAATATTCTGATCAGCACCACGCCGTGCGGGGCGACCTCGGCTTCAAAATAATTGCTGAAGTTTCCCAGGTCTTTCTGCCGCCAGAGGTCGCGCACCCGGTATGAACCGCTGCCAAGACCGAGGGCCGAAAAATCAACCCGGACTTTCCTGTGGTCGTAGGCGTCGAGGTTAAAGAGGCCGACGGCTTTGGAACCGTCTTCCAGCTCCCTGGCCCAGACCTGGTAATCGCTGCCTTCTGCGATTCTATCAGCCTGGCGGCCGAGCGGGTCCTGGTCCAATTCCAGGACTTCGGCGTTGGTCAGCAGGTTCAGCGTGAAATCGTCAATCTGTTCAATGGGGCAGCCGATAAGAAGCGGCGCTGCCAGCAGGCACCAGAGGCTGATGTGGGTGTACTGCTCGTCCGTGGTGAGGTTGGTCGAGTGAAGCTCCGGGCCCCAGCCGACCTTGCCCACTACCAGCATATCCGGGTCGTTCCAGTGGCCGGGTCCAGCGTATTTGGACAGGCCGGCTTGTCCGAACCCGATTCCGGCCATGCTGGCCCAGGAGTCGGTGATGTCGCCGGTTGTGCGCCACAGGTTGCCGCCGACGCTTTCGCCCCATTCCCAGGGATTTTCGCGACCCCAGTTGCAGATGCTGAAGATGATATCGCGGGGAGCGCGGCGGATGGCGTCGCCGAATAGTTTGTAAGCTACCCGCGGGTCTTTGCCCTCGCAGTAGCACCAGTCAATCTTGACGTAGTCGTATCCCCATTTGGCGTAGGTCATGATGTCCTGTTCTTCATGGCCCTCGCTGCCTTCGTAACCGGCGCAGGTCTTGGGCCCGCAGTCGGTGTAGAGGCCGATTTTTAGACCAAGGCTGTGGACGTAATCAGCCAGGGCCTTCATGTCGGGGAATTTTTCGTTGGAGCGGATTTCGCCGGTTTTGGGGTCGCGCTGGCCGTGCCAGCAGTCGTCGATGTTGATGTAGGTCCAGCCGTAGTTGATGAGGCCCTTTTCCACCATGGCCCGGGCGCTCTGGCGGACGTTTTCGTCAGTTACCGAGCAGGCCCAGCAGTTCCAGCTATTCCAGCCCATGGGCGGAGTCAGGCAGATTGTATCACCAACTTGGATTCGCAGCATTTTTTCAGCCGTCCCCAGCTTGTTGCGGGCGATTAATTTCACCTGGTGGGTGCCGGGTTTATCTATGAAACCGGTGATTCGGCCGGTGGAAGAGTCGAGCTTCAGGCCGGCGGGAAGTCCTTCAGCGGCAAAGGTCATCGGGCGTTCGCCGGTGGCGGCGATGGTAAAAAGGAATGGCGAGCCTGGACGCACGCCAAAAACTTTCGGGCTGTTGATTCTTGGTTCGGGAGCTGGAGGCGGGGTCAGGATGTAGGGCTCTGCGGCATAGGGTTTGACAGGTTCGGGTTGGTGGCCGCGGTATTCGATGCGGGCTTGGCACCAGTCGGCATGGTCGTAGGAAATGCCATCGCCAGCGTCAGTGACTATGAGGTCAAGCGAGCTGAAGCCTTTAAGGCGGACGTTGACTTCGCGGGCGGGGTCGCCGGCTTTGAGGAGGCCGCTTTTCCAGAGGACAGTGGGATTGTTTTGCTGGTCGCGGGCGGAGACGATGAATTCAACCGAGGCCCGCTCGGCGCCGCGCTGGGTCTTTTTGACCTCATCGTCAATGCCGACCAGGGCGCGGAAGCTTATGGCCCGGCCGTCGAGTTTTATGCGGCACTGGCTTTCGGCGTGGGTGCCCAGGCCGCGATCAAAGATTTGGCCGGCAACGGATAGGGGATTGCCATCTATGGATTTATTGGCTTTAGTTTCGCTCCAGCCGGCCGTAACATGCTGGGCTCCAAGTTCATCCAGGTAGACGACACTGGCCGGTTTTCTGCAGCCAGATGAAATGAGCGAAAAAGCGAGAATTAATGACAGAGATATCATAATAAAAATCTTGTTTGGTTTTTGGCCTTTTTTAGCGGGCCGGGGTGGAGCAGGCCGACGATATTTATTCATCTCCGTCCTCCTTTAATTTCTCCGAAATAATAAATAATGAATCAAGCTACTTCAATTCTTCCTTATATCAAATCTATCAGGCGCTGAAAAGGGCGAAACGGGGAAAAATCGGGACACCTTACATTTTTCCGAATTTCCTGCTCAGTATTCCGTATAAGGGGCGGCGAAAAAATAGGAAAAATCTACGGTGTCCCGATTTTTAGGGGCGGATTGAAAGCTGGACCTTGAAGACACCGCGTTCCTGGAGCGGCAGGAAGCGGTTCATCGGGTCCCAGCTCCGCTCCCAGTTCTTGTTGTAAACCAGGTAGATGACGTTCCCGGGGGAAAGTTCCCAGCGGAAACGGACGTTGATGGCCAGTTCCCTGGAAACATCGTCGTATTGAATATAATTCATCAGGCCGAGCCGCGGTGAAAGAAAAAGGTCGGCCTTGGCCTGGAACACGATCTCGCTGAAACGACCCTGGGGCAGGTTGCCTCGGACAAAGTCGGCATTTATGGCCAGCGTGGCGTATCCCTTCAATCTTAAGTTCAGCCCGAGCTCGGTCTCCTGGAGTCGACCCGAATAAAACTGGCCAAACCTGTGTTCCAGGTCAAGGCTCACCGGGCGGTGGGAAGCCGACTGGAACTCCACCTTGAACTCAGTAAAGTTATAGCCTCCACTGGGAATGACCACACCTTCGGCCACTTCAAAATCATACGGCAGCACGTCCCGCTTCGGCGTGATGGCAAACTCGAAGTGCTCGCCGCTTTCAGTCTGAAAATCAAACGGCTCCAGTGAGATAGTCCGCGTTTCCAGGTTTCCGCTGAGGTCCCAGTAAAAGTTTAACCTTAATTCGTGATAAAACTTTCGGATGGCCCGACCGATAAAACCTTTCTCCGGCCTGGGCATATAGGCCATTCCGAACGAGAAATTCTGAATGTTCTTCCTCGGCAGGAAACCCAGTCCCGGGTTCATGGCATCCCCATAATAAGAATAAGAGCTGACAATGTCCCAGAGGTCGTTGGGGTAATCAACCTTGAAGCCGAAGGCCTGGTGCCGCCCGGTCTGGATTGAGTTCCAGTTGTAGACATACCAGCCACCGATGATCAGGTTCCGGTTTCCCTGGAAGCGCGAGGTCTGGTAAATCAAGTCCAGTCCGGCCAGGGTGTTTTTTTCCCCGGTAGGACTGCCCGAGGTGAAAATAAAGCCGACCTTGCTCTCAGCCAGGATATTCTGGTAAATCCGTCCGGCGAAGAAATTCTGCCGGGCAAGGCCGAGGTCGGGCCAACGGTCGGTCATCACGTCCAGGAAGGCCAGGTTGGTGTTGCCGAGCCGGCCGTAGGCCTTGGCTCCGAATAGAAGTGGTACCTGCTGGCCCTGGTAAAGTCCGATCCGCCGGCTGAAAAATGGTGAAAAGCTCTCGGTTGAGGCTGTGCCGAACCTGAAAATTTCCGAACCTTCCAGGAAGAAAGTCCTTTTCTCCGGAAAATAAAGCGGAAAGCGGGTCAGGTTGATGCGCCGTTCGTCCACCTCGGTTTCGGCAAAGTCGGTGTTGTAGCTCACGGCGCCGACGAAATTGGGCGTAAAATTCTTGTAAAGGTCAAAACCACCGTCCCACTGGTAATCGGTGCTTTCGGGCTCGGTATGGTTTTTCAGCACTCGCGATGTCCCGTACGGCCGGAAGGTGAGGCCCAGTCCGAGTTTAACTTCGCGGATCCCCTCGAGGCGGGCGGCCTCGGCTGCGTTATTGAAATGATTGTCCTGTCTGACCGCGGCCAGGCGGATGGTCTCCTGTTTTCTCGGGATGTACCGTTCCAGGTTGATGCCCCAGTGGGGAAGGTTGGGCTTGAAAGAAATGGTCTTGAAAGGAATTTTAATTTCGGTGCTCCAGCCGTCGGGAAGGATGCGGCTGCGAGCGTCCCAGATGCCGTCCCAGTCAAGGCTGGAATGCTCGCCGAAGGCCAGGCCCTCGCTTCGGGCTCCGCGGGCGTTGACCACGAAGAGGTAGGCGTTTCGCTTATCAAGGAAGGGGTCGAGTAGCACCTTGATTATGTCATCGCCGACTTCATGGTCGAAGGCATCGTGAGCCATGGTATTGGCGCAGATGCGGGAGGGCTGGCTGTCGGAGCAAAAGATGCCGAGATAAAGATTGGCCTCATCGTAGACGATGCGAAGCTCGGTGGTCTCGGTCGGTTCGCCTTCCCGGGGAAAGACCATGCGAAAAGCGGTAAAAGGGATGGCCTGCTTCCAGGCTTCATCGTTTAGGCTTCCGTCTAGGGTCGGACCGCGCTCAACCCTGACGGCCTGGATGGACTGAGACTGAGGCCCGGCCTGAGGCTGCTGAGCCCAGGCCAGCCCTGGAAAAAGGGTTAGAATGAAAAGGAAAGGGGAAACAAAGAGGAAAAAGAAAGGGCAGAATAAATGGCAGAATAGATGGCAGAAGGCCCTGGGCTTAAGATTCTTTGCTGGCTCGTTGATAACACTCATTGGAATTAAACTCTCCGCTAAATTCTCTCTTAAATTCTTTCCTTTCTATCGCTCCGGCTGGTCTGATTGTTTGCGACTCTGCTGGGAAGATTTCCGTGGCCTGAGGGAGTTCGTGAGCCGACCAGAAATTTGCAACCAAAAACCCCGGCTATAGTGGACTTTCCAGATTTTAATTTAATCACCACGGCACTAACCCCTGTAATTTAAGTCACATCTCAAAATGATGTCAAGAAAAAGGGGGAAAAATCGGGACATCCTAGATTTTTCCGAATTTCCCGCTAAGTATTCCGTATAAGGGGCGGAGTAAAAATCGGAAAATTCTATGGTGTCCCGATTTTCCAAATTATCAAACTTTTAATGGAACAGGCTTAGGGAGATTGACAAACATTACCAGTTGAACTAAATTCTAAACAGAATGAAAGAACTGAGTGGAAAGAGCTTTTCAGGCACCACCGGTTCTTTGTCTTTTTTTTATTTCGTACCTTTAATCTCCTGCCTCAATAATAATTCCAACTATAACGTCCCCTTCTAAGGGGACGAGTCTAGCTGCCTGATAATACCACTTTATTCTGGTTACCATTTTTTCTGTTTTTGGAGCCCTAAAATTGGATTTTCCGGAGGTATGAATTATGGATATTGAAAAATATCTTAAGGAATTAAAATCAGAAAAAATCAGACAGGCTATTTCTGTTCAGTCAAAAGTCATCCAGGCGGCCAGAGATTTTCTAACTGGAGAAGGTTTTGTTGAAATCTTGCCAGTTATTATTTCGCCAATCACTGACCCGCTTACAGATTACCGCCTCAGGGGAGAGGTTGAATGTTACGGCTTTAAGTACCAGATCACCAAAAGCATGATTTTTCATAAGCAGATAGCCATGCTTTCCTTTCCCAGAATCTACTGTTTTTCGCCCAATGTCCGGATCGAACCGACTGAAAGGAAAAACAGCGGACGCCACCTGATAGAATTCGTCCAGCTGGACCTGGAGGTCAGGGGCGCTACCAGAGAAGAAATCATGGAATTGGGCGAGAGGCTTTTTACTCACGTGATTTTCAGGATTAAAGAGACGGCCAGGGAAGAATTGAAATATTTCGGCCGGGAACTTTCTGAATTCGTTCCTCCTTTTCCGAGAATTTCTTATGAGCAGGTCAAGGCCTCATATGGTGAAAATTTTGAGATGGTTCTTTCCAGGGAATTCTCTCAGCCGATCTGGCTTACAGACTTTCCCATAGAGATCCGTGAATTCTATGACCGGGAAGATGAGGAAAGGCCCGGGACACTGGTTGATATGGATTTGATTTATCCAGAAGGCTTCGGAGAAGCCCTGTCCGGCGGCGAAAGGGAGTATCAGTGCGAGAAAATTAGAAGAAGGATTCAAGAAAAGGGCATTAATCTTGAGGCCTATGACCTTTATCTGAAATTTGCCGAGAGCGGTCTTTATCCATCAGCGGGTTTTGGGTTTGGAATTGAGAGGCTGACCAGATTCATCTGTGGACTTCAGGATATCGGGGAAACCAGATTGTTTGCCAAGAAACCCGGGGTGTTGAGCCTATAAAAAGGGGAAAAATCGGGACACCCTACATTTTTCCGAATTTCCCGCTAAGTATTCCGTATAAGGGGCGGAGTAAAAATCGGAAAATTCTATGGTGTCCCGATTTTCCGTTCATAATTGCCAGGCGTAGCCGATTTTAAGGAAAAAGGTGCGCGTGGTCCGGGTCAGGCTAATGAGCTGCAATCCCAGCGAATTATCCGTATATCCCAGAAAAAGCACGGTCCGTGGGTTCAACTTGTAAGAGAAAAGGAACTGGGTAAAGAGGCCGCGAGTTTCCGGCTCAACTGGAAAGCTGTATGAGGCCTGGTTGCGGTCAATGTCCCGGTATTGAATTATGGCCCGCACAAAGGCCTTCACATTGAAGTTGTAGATGATTTTTCCCTGGAGCAGGTTGGCGGTATATATCCACTAGTTATCTGTCCTGAGCTTCTCGTAGTTATATGAGGTGGTCAAGTTGAGGTGCCGTGTTAGGTTAAGAGAAAAACCTGGCTCTAACGATATCAGGTTGGCCGGCCTGACATTTTCAAAATCAATCCAGCGCCCGACCGCAGCTTCCAGATTGAATTCACTACCGCTGAACGGTTTTATCCCGACCTCGCCGTCAAACAGAGCATAGTCAAGGTTCTGACCCAGGTATAGAGTTCGACCAAAGTTTCCGCTCAGGGTAGCTGAAGTCTGCAGCGGCCCCTGGTATATTGCCCTCAGGGTCAGGCCCTTGTCCAGAGCGTTGCCGTCGTGGTCGTAGATGACCTGGCCCAGGAGGCCAAGCCTTATAACATCAAACCAGGATTTCTTATCACCCCAGAGTTGCCTGAAAACTGCCGCCGCTCCAGTCCTGGTATCAACTCGGGGCACGTACCCGTAATCAGCCCGGAAGCCCGAGCTCAGGTCTTCAAAGTAGCCCTGAGCAATCCAGTAGCGCGATTGATGAAAGAGGTCCACCCGCACTGCATTTCCGCCAAATGAGCTGGTCGGCTGGCCATACGTAAGCGCCAGGCCTTCTGGATAGTCAGTTTCAGAGTGCAGGAACTGGAAGCTCACCGAAGTTGTCTGGCCAAGGCGCAGAAACCCGTCAGCTCCGGCCACATGATTGTGGTACTCGTTGCCAGCGCGGCCGGCATAAAGCAGGCCCAGGGTTGAACCCTTTCCCACGTCCTGTCTCAGTCGGAACACGCCGCCGTAGACATTCTGGTCAAGCGAGGAACTCATGGAAACCTGGCTTCCGGGTATGATCAGGTTGGTTATTTCGTCCTGAGCGGCAAAAAAGCCCAGAGCCGTTCGTCCCATCTTCCCGGTCATTTTGGCTCCCCAGGCCGGGTCAGCCACAGTCCTGGTGAAAACCGCGTTTATGGGTGTCAGGAAGAAATCGGCTCCTTCCAGGAAGAACGGCCTTTTCTCCGGGTAATAAAGAGCAAAGCGCCGGTTGATTTCAAGCTGGGCCACATCAGCTTCTACCTGACTGAAATCAGGGTTGGCGGTGGCATTCAGGATGAGGTTTGGCGTGAGGCCCCATTTAATCGTGATTCCCGGGTCGACTTTCTGGTTAAGCTTTTCCAGCGAACCGTTCGGAAAAGTGTTCATATCCATGGCCTCGGTCCGGATTCCGGTCAGAGTTGGATTTATTTCAACGTTGCGTCCTGGAGAAATTCCAGCAAAGCCAACCAGCTTGTTGAACTGGCAGAGGATGCAGGAGATATTGCGTGACCGCTTGTGGGAAGTTATACGATGGCGAACTCCCCGGGGCCAGCTGCGTTCGGCGCTGAAGCCCCAGGTTTGGGCTGAGCTGCTGGAGCGGAAACGAAGCTGGTTAAAGGGGATGGCCACTTCTACGGCATAGCCCCAGTCTTCAATCTTGCCAGCCGAGGCCCAAATGGCGTCCCAGGAAAAATCCTCATAACCTTCCAGCTCGCTGAAATTGGCATCTGCCTGGACGCCGAGCGGATTCACCCTGAACTGAAAGCCGCGACGCTCATCGTTGAAGCAGTCCAGCATGAAGCTGACGTGGTCGTCAAGAATTAATTTGTCGGTGTCGTCGCGGTCCATAAAGTGGGCCCGAATTTTGCCCGGGTCAGGGTCGTAGCAGCGGAAAGCCAGGTAGAGGTTGTTTTGATCGTAGGTTACCAGGCACTCGGTTTTAACGGGAGGCTCAATGTTATCTCCGGGCAGCCATTCGTAGAGCAGGGGAATGACGGCTGCTGTTTTCCAGGCTTCTTCATCCAGTGAGCCGTCAATTTTGATTTTTGAATCTGTTCGGTTTACCTGATAAATAGCCGCTCCGCTGGCGGTCTGGTCGGGGAGAGAGGGTTGAACTGGCGGAGCGGTGCGGAATAATTTTTTGAAAGGAACGTTTGATTCAGGGCCGGATGTTGAATGAGGTTCAGCCTCCAGGCGGCTGATTACCGGTACACACAGGAAGAAAAACATAATAAAGGCAGGTATTAGGGCGGCTTTTAGACTTTTGAACATTCCGGGCATATTAGTCTCCATTATGGGATACAGGCTTGGAAACCTCAGAGGAACTCAACAGCAACATATGAAAACACTTTCATCTATTTTAAGATCAAGCCATAAGGCCTGATAGTTTTTTTTATAGCTTAATTAAGTCCTGATAAAACATTCTTATTATAAATTAACGAAAGAGGAAAGAAATTAGTTTATTGATGGTAAAAAAATATTTTTTATAATGACATCTTTCCTTAAAACTGCAGATGGATTTTCTGACAAAAATAATGCTCTCTCAATAGAACCAGAATAAGATTTAAGCGGGGTGGCCGACGGTCATGGCAAAGAGGACTTTCTGTTCGGGGCGGAGCTTGAATTCGGCCGGCGTGTTCTCGCGGTCGCAGTTGTGGAACCAGGCCCCTAGGCCGGTAGCAGCGGCATAGAGATAAATGTTCTGGGCGATTAAGCCTGTAGCCACATAATAGTAAGATTTCTGGACTTCGGGCTCCTTAATTCGCGGGTCGGGCTGTCCCTCCAGCACGTAACGACTTAAATCCACCACGAAGAAAATTCTCAGCGGAGCGTTGGCTCCGCCCTGACGGCGTCCGGCTCGGTGTCTGAAATCTCCTGCCACCACGGGTGCCAGACGGTGTGGTCCGGCCTCATAGATATAAACCCCATCCGGCATGGCCACATAGAGGTCAATTTCCTGAGAATTGCTGGCGGAGGCAGCCGTCCTGCCTGGCTTTCCCCTTAACATGCTACCCTCTGGCCGGTTTATTCCGAAAGCAGCCCAGAGCAGATTGGAAAGAACCTGAGGAGCCAGGGGATCGGGCTTGAGCTTGCGGTTAGTCCGTCTCAGCCACAGAGCCTCCATGACGGGCTTCCCGCCGGATTTTTCCGGCTTCAGCAGCTCAATTGGATTTAGTTGCACAGCTTCCTTTCCATTCGTCTTAGCGGCTTCCTTTTTTCGCCATGATTTGCTTCCGGGGCCAAGTGGTCCGGCTGAGTTCCCGGTCAGCCTGGTCACATTTAATGCCGGGACCGCAGCCAGTGCTCCTTTCATAAAGTCTCTTCTTTTCATGAGACCCTCCTCAAAATTCAACCAGGACTAGCGACTAGGGATAGAACCCCCATGTCTATTTTCATTTTATGACTGGGCCTGTAAGTTTTAAAGATTTTTTAAATCGGGACATCCAAAAAATCGGGACATCCTAGATTTTTCCGAATTTCCCGCTAAGTATTCCGTATAAGGGGAAAGCGAAAAAATCGGAAAATTCTACGGTGTCCCGATTTTCTGGAAAATAGGGTAATGAGTATTGTGTCCCCCTTTTTATCTTGACATCAATGAATTTTCATCTATCCTTGAAACGTCAAGGAAATTATGTCGTTTCTGTAATAGAAGAGCGCTCTCTGAAATATAGATTACAGAAAAAGAGCCTGGCCAGTCCGGTCAACGCAGCCGGTATTATCCCTCTCAGGCAACTGTCTGCTGGGACAGGGTTTAAGGCGGCCAGAGTAACGCTGGCTGCAGCTCGTAACCACTTAGCCCAGAAGCTAAGAAGGAATGATTAAGGCAGTCTGGCAGGAAAATCAACGTCAATTAGCGCTCAATCCAGAAAATATCATGACTGAAAAAATAAATAAATAATTAAGCGAGGCGGAAATGTGGCCAAGAATCTTGAGACTCTTGATATTCTGCGCGGTTATTGTGCTGGCGGTCGGAAGACCAGTAATGGCCTTTGATTTTCTGGAGGCGGGAAGAACCTCAGGCTACCTGGAAGAGAATAATGCGAATACTGGATGCCCAGGGCTCTCTTTTGCGGAAGCTGAGCTCTGGGTCTGGCCGTTCGTCCCTTTCAACCTTCCTCCTTCTTGGCAGCAGTTCCTGGAAAATTTGAGTCAGAAGCAGGCCGCTAAAGATAAGTTAGAGGCTGCAGAAGAGGTGAAGGACCAGAAGGTAATTAACCAGGAAAAGCCAATAGAAACAAAAGAGCTCAAAACAGAAACAGCCGATGCCGAGAAGCAGCCGGGGAAACCAGCAGATGAGCCGCAGGAAAAACAGCCTGAAAAGCAGGAAACCGTCGGGGAGGGGCCCTCTCCGGTCGAAAAGAAAAAGGGCTCCGGTGACTGGCTTGCCCTCTGGAAGAAAACCCTGGAGTTGAGCTATGTAGTCACTGGCGGGAATACCCTGTCTTCGTCTTTCAGCCTCGGGGCCAATCTCATCCGGTCTAATAACGAAAAAGACACCTATACCCTGAAAACATTCTTGCTGCGGAGTCATTCTACGACCATAACCAGGCGGGCAGTGGGCACACCGGAAAACTTTATCATCGAGGAGGAAAAAACGCGCCAGCTATCGGCCGAAAATTATCTTTTGTCAGGGCAGTACGACCACCGGGTGAGTGGGCGCCTTACGACCAACCTGGCCTTTGTCTGGGACCGCAATAAATTCGCTGGCGTTTTGAGCCGGGCTCTGTGGACGGGCGGCGCCGGGTTGGTGGTGGCTGATTCGGCTCGCACCAAGATACAGACTCAAGCCGGTTTGAGCTTGACCATCAGGAAATACAACCAGCAGCCGGTTAATACTTTTCTGGGTTTCCGTTACACTCTGACCTGGGAGCAAAAGCTGTTTGATAACGCTTCTTTTGCCACCGCCTTTATTTTCGACGACAACCTGGCCCGCATTAGCGATTGGCGGTACGAGTGGAATTTCAACGTGGCCGCGCCGCTCAACAAGAAGCTGGCCCTGAAGACGGGTGTGCGCGTTCTGAGGAATAACAGGCCACCGGACCTGAAAGTTCCGCTGTTTACGACAGAGGGACTGGAGACCGGCACAACCGTGCTGATCCCGCGGGGCAAGGTTGACACCTTCTTCACCACCTCGCTCGTGCTCAATTTTTAATAAATCGGGACACCGTAGATTTTTCCGAATTTCCCGCTCAACATTCTTTATTTCTATATCTGTCAATATGGGCATATGGGCGGGCAGAGAAAAAATCGGAGAATTATAGGATGTCCCGATTTTTCCGATTTTTCAAATTTTAGTAACATTTTATGGGTAAAGAGCGTTTATTTAGGTAGATAAAATACAGGAGAGGAGTGGAAAATGCGAAAAATAAAGGAGGCCAAATTTAACCGATTCACCGTGGTCCTAATTTTATTATTGTTCGTGATAGCCCTGGCCGCGGCAGGCGTGCTACAGGCGCAGAAGGTGGAGGTGGTCAACGGCCTGCGCCTGGTCCATAACAAGGGGATGAGGACCTGGGGCAAAAAGCCAGCCGTCAGGCTGGAGCCGGTGCGCAAGCTCGGCGACATAGACTCTACCGACCCCAACACCACGTTTTACCTGCCGGCAGCCGTAGCACTTGATTCAGCGGGCAACATCTACGTCCTGGACACAGGAAATAACCGCATTCAGAAGTTTTCGCCGGACGGCAAATATCTGACCACCATCGGCCGGATGGGGCAGGGACCCGGCGAGTTTAACTACCCGGCCTGGCTAGACATAGATAGCACCGGCAATCTTTACGTGACCGACCCTTTTAACGAGCGCCTCCAGATTTTGAAGCCGGACGGCACGGAGCTTAAAACCATAAAATCCAGAGGAGACCGCATTGGCAACACTTTCGTCAGAACTGACGGCAGGCTGGTTATGGGCCCGGCCGCTTTCACAATCCGCTTCGCACCATCGGAAGAAAAGAAGCCGGCTGAGCTGCCAAGACTGGTCAGAATACTGGATGCCGATGGCAACCTGGTAAAAGATTTCGGTGAAATGCTCGACCTGAAGGATGAACTTCTGAACAACACCATGAACCAGTTCTTGATGACGGTGGATGAAAAAGATAACATCTACCTGACTTTTCCTCACCAGAACCGCATCGAAAAGTATTCAGCCGACGGCAAGCTTCTGTGGCGGGCCGACCGGGAGCTGCCTTACAGCCTGGAGATTATTGATAAGGGAAAAATAGAGCGCAAGGGCACAGGCATAAGCGTTATGCAGCCTCGGGTTAACCGCTCCTCAGTCGCCATCGCTGTCGACGGCAAGGGGAGAGTGTGGGTGGTGACGCTGGCCCGCCAGCTCAAGAAGGAAGAAGAGGTAGGAATTGCCATGGGTATGACCATGTCGCCCTCGGGTCGGCAGACTACCATGAAGCCCTACGGAAATACCGACCTCAGGGAGACTGATGCCTATAAGCTCGAGGTGTTTGACCCGGAGGGCGTGAAGCTGGGCGAGATTCCACTCCAGCAGTTCGTAGATGGGATTTTTATCTACGGAGACAGGCTCTTCCTGCTGGACCGAATGCGCGGCGCCTCCATCCAGGAATTCCGCATCAAATAAATCGGGACACCGAATAAATCGGGACACCGTAGATTTTTCCGAATTTCTCGCTCAACATTCTTTATTACTATATCTGTCCATAAGGGCATATGGGCGGGCAGAAAAAAATCGGAAAATTCTAGGATGTCCCGATTTTTCCGATTTTTCGTTTCTTGACATTACCGGTCAGGGTAATGAAAATATTAGCAGAGGGGCGAAGCCATGAATGTGAAAAGGTCACTCTTATTCGTTTTATTTTCGATAGTCCTGGCGGTCTGCCTGGCAATCCCGGCCAGTCTGCTTTTGTCTGCCGCCCAACAGACTCCGCCAGTGCCAAAGGAACTTCAGGTCAAACCGAGGCATGAAGTTACGGTGGCGGTCAAGCTGGTCCAGGTTTACGTCACCGATAAGAGCGGGCAGCCAGCCGGCGACCTGACGGCCGAGGATTTTGAAATCTATGACAACAACAAACCAGTGCCGGTGCTCCATTTTGAAAAGCACTTCAGCGATGAGTTAGCTGCTGCGCCCGAGACGGCCCCCCGGCCCTCGCTTAACCGCAAGTTCTTCCTGTTCTTCGACCTGGCCTTTACCGATGCCCGGGGGTTGATGCGGGCCAAGAATGCCGCCCTCAAATTCATGGAAAAATCGCTTCTGCCGACTGATGAAATTTCGCTGGTAACTTATACCGCCCTGCGAGGCTTGACTCTTCATGAATACATGACCCGCGATCACGCCCGGGTCCGCCACATCATCGAGAACTTCGGCCTGAAGAGCGTTACCGGTCGGGCCGAGAGCCTGTCAAGTTTCTTTTATTCAGATACGCTGATGAGCCTTCAAAGTGACCAGATTGAGGGCACCCCCGACGAGAGCTTTTTTACCGAGCAGGCCAGGCTCCAGACCGGACGGATGCTCGATACCACCCGCCGCCAGGGTTATGCCGACCAGGCCCGGTTTTATCTAGAGGCTATGAATAATCTGGCCAAAGTGCTGCGGACGGTTCCCGGCTACAAGAACATCATTCTCTTTTCAGCCGGGCTGGCCAAGCAGCTGCTGTTCGGGCGCACCGGCGGAGCAGTGGTCGGCGACTGGTCGAACCCGGAGCAGCTGGCAGCTCAGCTGGCTGAGTACGATGCGGCCCAGGCTGATTCAGGCCTGCGCAGCGATTTTACCCGGCTGCTCAAAGAGCTAAAAAACTCCAATTGCGCAGTTTTTACGGTTGATATTTCGCGGGTGCATAAAGAAATGAATGTGGAAGATGCGGGCGGAGCCATGCCCGGGGCCAGGGAGCTCGACGGAGCCGATTCGCTCAAGCAGTTGGCTTCTGAAACGGGTGGAAAATTTTATGCCAACACCATCAACCCGGAAAACGCCATGGAAGAGATCGTCAATACCACTAAGAATTTTTACATCCTCGGGTTCAAGGTGGACGAGAGCTGGGACGGCAAGTACCACAAGGTCAAGGTTAAAGTAAAGAAAAAAGGTTATAAGGTTTACTCTCAAGCCGGTTATTTCAACCCCCGGCCATTCAAGCAATACAACAACTTCGAAAAGCTGCTGCACCTGCTTGAGATATCCCTGACCGAGGACCCCTGGCCATACGTGCCGGTTGAAATTCCGGTTGCCAGTCTGAACCTGGTGGAGAGGGGCTGGCCGATGGCCCTGACCTTTGCCCGGGCGACTGGAAGCGACCTGACCGAGGTTTTTGGCCCCAAGACCGAAGCTTACCTGCTGCTGTTTAATGAGCAGGGCGAACTAGCTTTGATTAAGAAATTCCGGGCGGTGGTGACGGAAAAAGAAAAGAAAGAAAATGATGCCTTCCTGCCATCTTTCCTGCTGCCGGTTAAACCGGGGAGATACGAGTGCGTGTTGGTGATGCGGAATATGGATACCGGGCGGTCAGCGCGGGGGAGGGCAGCCATTGAGATTCCGGGTCAACTGCCGGTAATGCCCTATCTCGACCCGCTGCTGTTGTTGAGGCTGGATGACCGGGCTAAAGAAATAAACGCGACGGGTGAGCCAACGCTGGCTTCGATTTACGGCTATAACCCGGGGACCTATTCAGCCGTGGCCGGTGAAGTACCGCCCGAAACGAGGAAACTGTATGCGGCGGTGAGGCTGGCCTGTCCGGCGGGGTGGGAAGAGGGGCTGGAGATTAAGGCGGTGCTGGCTCGAGGCGGGGGTGCAGTCGCCGGGCCCGAAGCCGGAGGCGGTGGAAGCGAAGAAAGCCAGAAGCTTCGGGTGGCGGTGCTTGATAAAAAGCGCGAAGGCCAGCTGGTGAAACTGCTGCTGGAATTGGAGACAGGGGAGCTGGAAGCGGGCGATTATCAGGTGAAATTAGACGTGTCCGGCTCGAACTTTGCCCAGCCGCTGACGGCGACCTCCCTCTTCTCCATCAAATAGAAGAGAAATAGAAGAGGGGACACCTGCAGGTGTCCCCTCTTTGGGCATTTTTGGACCGAGCTAACAGGCGGAAAATAAAAGCCAGAGGAGGGGACATCTGCAACTGTCCCCGCTTGTCTCTCAATATTTCTAGTCAGGATAAGCTTGGAGGCCTAGATTGGCATTGGTTATAAAGCGGGGACACTTGCAAGTGTCCCCAAGATTCGCTGCTCCGTCCTGCCTGTAAATTGGCGCATGAAAGGGTCGGAAAGGGGACACCTGCAGGTGTCCCCTCTAAAACTTATTGCCTGGATATTCGTATTTATTAGATAATGATGGCATCGGCAATAAGAGTGGCCAGCGGGCCTGGTTTTCAATCAGGCACTCCCGATTATCATAAATACATGGCTTTAAAGGAGGTGTAATATGCGAAAAAGTCTGGTTTTGGTGTTAGCGTTTCTTTTAATGACTATGGCTCTTGTCAGCTGTAAGCCCGGTGCTAAGGAAGCGCCGCTCGTTCCCAGGGACCTGCTGTTCGGGAATCCGGACAAGGCATCAGTACAGCTTAGCCCCGACGGGAAGTACCTCAGTTTCCTGGCGCCGGTAAATAATGTCCTTAACGTCTGGGTTGGACCGGTGGAAGACCCGGATAAGGCCGAACCGGTCACTAAAGATACCAACCGTGGCATCCGCAGTTATTTCTGGGCCTATACCAACAAACACATAATCTATATCCAGGACCTGGCCGGTGATGAAAACTGGCAAGTGCATGTGGTCGACATAACTACCAAGGAAGACCGCAACCTGACGCCCTTTGAGGAAATTCCCGGTCCCGACGGCAAGCCCATCACCCTGCCGAACGGAAAGCTGCTGCGGCCCCAGGCTCAAGTTGAGGCTGTCAGTTATAAGTTCCCGACCGAAATCCTGGTTGGCCTTAACACCCGCAACCCGCAGTTCCATGATATTTACCGGCTGAATCTCGCTACCGGCGATTTAAAGCTCATCCAGAAAAACGATGGCTTTATGGGGTTTCAAATCGATGATGATTACAATATTCGTTTCGCCGCACAGATGACGCCCGACGGCGGTATGGCCCTGTTTAAACCCGATGGCAAGGGCGGCTGGCTGCCGTTTGAAACTATACCCATGGAAGACATGATGACCACCAGCCCGGTAACCTTTGATAAGAGCGGCCAGGTGCTCTATATGATCGATAGCCGCGGACGGAATACAGCCGCCCTGGTATCGGTGGACCTGAACACAGGGGAAAAGAAGTTGATTTTTGAAGACCCCCGGGCTGATGTCAGAGCCATTATGATGCATCCTGTGGCCAAAAAAGTAGAAGCTGTGGCCGTGGAATATCTGCGGGTGGAGTGGACGGTACTGGATGAAGCGGTGAAAGGCGACCTGGAATATTTGAAGACAGTCTGCGACGGCGACCTCAGAGTTTCCGACCGGACGCTGGACGATAAGTACTGGACGGTAGCTTACGTAGTGGATGACGGCCCGGTGCGCTATTACTTCTATGACCGTGAGAACAAGCAGGCCCGGTTCCTGTTTACCAACCGGAAAGACCTGGAAGGAGTCAAGCTGAGCAAGATGCACCCGGTGGTGATCAAATCCAGGGATGGGCTGAACCTGGTCAGCTACCTAACTCTGCCGAGCTGGAGGGACCCGGATAACGATGGACGTCCGGATAAGCCGTTGCCGATGGTGCTTTACGTTCACGGTGGACCGTGGGGAAGGGATTCCTGGGGTCTGAATGCGACGCACCAGTGGCTGGCCAACCGCGGCTATGCTGTGCTCAGTGTCAATTTCAGGGGTTCAACCGGACTCGGCAAGGATTTCATCAATGCCGCCAACCTGGAATGGGCCGGGAAGATGCATGATGACCTGATAGACGCGGTCAACTGGGCGGTGGAAAATAAGATTGCCGACAAAAATAAAGTGGCCATCATGGGTGGAAGCTATGGCGGCTATGCCACGCTGGTCGGGATGACGTTCACCCCGGATGTTTTTGCTTGCGGAGTGGATATCGTAGGTCCGTCCAATTTGAGGACGTTGCTGGAAACCATACCGCCATACTGGAAGCCGCAGTTCGAGATGTTTGCCAGCCGGGTGGGAGACCCGAGGACCGAAGAAGGTCGGAAGCTGCTGGAGGAGCGGTCGCCGTTAACCTATGTGGACCGTATTAAGAAGCCGTTGTTGATCGGGCAGGGAGCAAATGACCCGAGAGTCAAGCAGACCGAGTCCGACCAGATTGTTAAGGCCATGCAGGAAAAAAATATTCCGGTGACCTACGTGCTTTACTCCGATGAAGGCCACGGGTTTGCCAGGCCGGAAAACCGGCTGTCGTTCTTTGCTGTGAGCGAGCTGTTCCTGGCCAGGCACCTGGGCGGCAGAGCCGAAGAAATCGGAGATGATTTTAAGGGCTCGACCATCCAGGTCCCCCAGGGAGCCGAGCAGATTCCGGGACTGAAAGAGGCCCTCGCCCAAAAATAGGGAAAAGAGGGCTGAAAGAGGGCTGAAAGAGGGGACACCTGCAGGTGTCCCCTCTTTGGCCATTTTCTCGACAAGCTAACAGGCGGGAAATGAAGCTGAGAGAAGGGGACACTTGCAAGTGTCCCCTTTGTTCTCCCCGCTTGATTTTATTCGACTAGAATAAGAAAATTTGCTGCTGGGACGGTTTTTAGCGGTTAGACAACCGGTTAAATAAGAGGAGGTACCATGAAGACTATTGGACTGATCGGCGGCATGAGCTGGGAATCATCGCTTGAGTATTACCGCATTATAAATGAAGGGGTAAAAAGGAAGCTGGGCGGCTTCCATTCGGCTGAGTGCCTGATGTTCTCGGTTGATTTCGCCGCGATCGAAGTCCTGCAGCATAAAGGAGATTGGGATAAGCTGGCTTGGATTCTGAGCCAGGCGGCCCTACGGCTGGAAGCAGGCGGTGCCAATTTCCTGGTGTTATGTACCAACACTATGCATAAGGTGGCGCCGGCCATAGAAGCTGCGGTTAACATTCCACTGCTTCACATCGCCGACCCAACTGCTGAAAGGATCAAGGCCGGTGGTTTTAAAAAGGTCGGGCTCCTGGGCACTCGATTTACCATGGAAGAAGAGTTCTACCGCGGACGGCTGGAAAAAAAACACGGCCTAGAAGTGCTGGTCCCGGATGAGGCCGACCGGGCTATGGTCCACCATGTCATCTACTACGAGCTGTGTGACGGACGTCTCCAGGAAGAATCGCGGAAGAAGTTTGCCGGTGTAATCGAGAAGCTGGCTGCGGTTGGGGCTCAGGGTGTTATTCTTGGCTGTACCGAAATTGGCCTGCTGGTCAAGCAAAAAGACAGCGCGCTGCCGCTATTCGACACCACCATCATTCACGCCGAAGCCGCCGTGGACTACGCCCTCGAATAAGAAGGGGACATCTGCAAGTGTCCCCGATTTTAGTTGCTTCTTCCTGCCTGTAAATTGGCGCAAAAAAGGGTCGGAAAGGGGACACCTGCAGGTGTCCCCTCTTTCTTACTGTCCGTAACGTGATAAGATGCCTAAGCCTCCCAGTATCAGCACCACCACGAAAAAGTAAAAGGCCCCGATAATCAGCAGCCAGATCAAGGTGGCCTTGGCCCAGTTGGACTTGCTCAATTTGGTATTGCCGCTGAAGGCCCATATCAACAGCATGATGATGTTCACCAGCGGTATGGAAGCGATGAGCAGCGTCACCAGCCATTCCCCGACGCTGACCACGGCTTCCAGACCGGGCACTCTCTGGGTTGGGACGGGTTGAGCTTGCTGTTCCATTGGCTTCTTTGCCCTCCTTCTTTTTAATTTTTAATTTTTTGGCCCATCTTTCCTGGCTACCGGCCATATTTAGGTGATGGGCAAGATCATCAGACTTTCTATATTGCCCTTTTCCTCCAATTCTATTTATAAAATAACAAGTTGACAAGCAAAAACTTTTGCCAGCCCGATGGGGAATTTTGCCTGCCGACCGCTCTCGTCCCCGAATAAACCCCCTTAAGCCAGCAAACGCCCGATTTTCTTTAGCCAGCCTGGTTAAGCCTACTTAGGTAACATCTCATTACTGTATCTTTCAGGCTAACCCCGATCGACGATTTGAAAAGCCCGGCTAATTTTTCTAAAATCGGGAAGACCGTTTTCAACCTTAAATCTTAGATGCGGCCTGACCTGGGTCAGAGCCGCCCGGGACCAACCATGGATGTTTATTTTTATGAGGTCTTTGAGGAAGAGGCCAGGCTGATTAAAAGCCTCGTCGGAGACAGGCTGGAATTCGGGTTGACCGACAGAACCATCCAGGAGAGCGGTCACCGCCAGCCGCCGGCCCGTCTGATAAGCGTCCGCACCCAATCTGTAATTCCGCTGGCCTGGCAGGACCGGCTAGACGGCGTCCTCAGCCGGACGACCGGCTTTGACAACCTGAAAGCCTACAAACATGTCATCACCGCGCCAGTCGCCCTGGGCTACCTGGAAGAATACGCCACCAGGGCCGTGGCCGAGCAGGCAGTCCTGATGATGCTGGCCCTCCTGAGAAAATTGCCGCGACAGCTAGAGCAGTTCAAACGGTTTGAGCGCGACGGCCTGACCGGAAAGGAATGCCAGCACCGGCACCTGCTGGTGGTTGGAGTGGGCCGGATTGGCGGCGAGGTTGTCCGCCTCGGTCAGGGCCTGGGAATGCAGGTTCGGGGAGTGGACATCGTCCGGCGTCATAGCTTTGTCCAATATGTTGAGCCAGGCGACGGCCTGCCCTGGGCTGAGGTTATAGTCTGTGCCATGAACCTGACCGAGGAGAATTATCATTATTTTTCTTACGAGGTGCTGAAGAAAGCCCCGACCGGTGTCATTTTCATCAACATCGCCCGCGGCGAACACGCCCCCCTGGCCGACCTGTTGCGGCTGCTCAAGGAAGGGCACCTGGGCGGTCTGGGACTGGATGTGTTTGAGGAAGAAGCCGAGGTGGGGACGGCCATGCGCACGGGACGGCTTGATAAATCGGAAAAAGCGGCCATCGTGGCCAGGCTCCTAAAATATCCCAACGTTATCCTAACCCCGCACAACGCCTTCAACACGGCCGAAGCCCTGGAGCGCAAGGCCCGGTTCAGCGTGGAGGAAATTTTTCACTTTCTGAAGCACCGCGCCTTTCGGAATTCAGTCTGAATCCAATCCAGGCCGGCGAAAAAAGGACACCGTAGACCGCTCCCTCTCTTAGAAGCGGCTGATGATGGTGCGGTTCTGCGGGTTGAGGATGTTCTTGCCTTCCGGCGTGAACATGTATTCCAGCCGGCTCTGGTAAAACTCGGTGATGCGTGGCCTGACCATCTTGAGCGTCGAATTCAGGAAGCGGTTCTGCTCGGTGAAGCCTTCTCCCAGCACGGCAAAGCTGGCCGGCAGCCAGCGCTCCGGGAACTGCCCGGCCCTGGCTCCACCCGGCCTGAACTGATTCAGCTCCGACTCCAGCAATTTCAGGGCGGCCTCCTGTCCCTCGGGCATCTTGTGGTCCAGTTTCTTCTCCCTCAGCCAGCGCAGCAGGTTTTCCTTGTTGGGAACGAGCAAGGCCACGGTGTAGGGCGACTGGTTGTTGTAGAGCAGGACCTGTTCGATGTAGAGCGAAGCTTCGGTGATGGCTTCCTCGATTTCTTCCGGGCTGTATTTTTCGCCGTCGTTAGCAATGAGCAGGCTCTTGAAGCGCCCCAGGACGTAGAGGTAGCCGTCGGCATCCAGGTAGCCGAGGTCTCCGGTGTACAGCCAGCCGTCGCGGATGCTTTCCCGGGTGGCCTTTTCGTTTTTCCAGTAACCGGCCATGACGTTCTCGCCCCGAATGACGATTTCGCCTTTGGCCCCGACCGGCAGGTCATTGCCCTGCTCGTCGCAGATTCTAACTTCGATGGCTCTGGCCGGTTTCCCCGATGAGCCCAGCTTGTGTTCTTTTTTATTGTTGGCGGAGATGACCGGCGAGGCCTCGGTCAGGCCGTAGCCCTGGAACATCGGCATTCCCAGGGCGTAGAAAAACCTCTGCAGCTCGATGTCCAGCAGGGCGCCTCCGCCGACGAACATCTCCAGCCGGCCACCGAAATTTTGCCTGATTTTTTTGAAGATCAACTTATCGACCAGCAGATAGAGCGGTTTCTTGAGCTTCCGCTTGCCCCGGCCCCGGTTCCAGCCTTCGCCGTTGTATTCATAGGCGGCCTTGAGTCCCTTCTGGAAAAGGGCCTCAATCTTCGGACCCTTGTCGCCGATGGCCTTTTCGATGTTGCGCCTGAAATTCTTGGCCAGCGAGGGGACACTCAGCAGGACAGTGGGCCTGATTTCTTTGATATTTTTCGGGATGTTCTTGATGGTTTCCAGGGCATTCCGGCCAGTTTCGATACAGGCGATCGAGGCGCCGTTCTTCATCATGCTGTAAAGGCCGCAGGTGTGGGCGAAGGAATGGTCCCAGGGCAGGATGAGCAGGTTGACATAATATTCCGGGCATTCCACCAGCGACAGGGAATGCTCGACGTTAGCCGTATAATTGCGATGGGTGAGCATGATGCCTTTGGGGTCGGCCGTGGTCCCAGAAGTGTAGCAGATGTTGGCCAGGTCCGATTCTTTAAGCGCCTGCCAGGTTTCCTCGAATTCCCGGCTGTGCTGGGTGAGATAGATCTTGCCTTCGCGGCTAATGTCGGCTGCCAGGAATTCGTCCTCTTCCAGGCTGTCAAGCGGGTCCAGGACGATGATTCTTTCCAGCTCGGGTAGGTCGTTCTTGACCGCCCGGAGCTTGGGCAGCTGTCCCCGCGAGACGATGGCCATCCGGCTGCCAGAATGAGACAGCCGGAACTTGAGCTCGTTAGGCTCGTCGATTTTTACGGAGATGGGCACGTTGATAGCGCCGGTGTAGAGAATGCCCAGCTCGCTCATCAGCCAGTCGGCCCGGCCCTCGGACAGGAGGGTGACCCGGTCGCCCTTTTTCAGGCCAAGGTTCAGCAACCCGGCGGCGAAATCGCGCACCCGGGAGCGCATTTCACGGTAGGTGATACCCTGGTATTTCCCGTCCTTTTTCTCCCACATGAGGACGTTATCGGAAAATTTCTGAACGCTTTCTTCAAAAAGCTGCGGTAAGGTTCTTTCAGCCATCCTTTCTCCTTCTGAAAAAGGGGGACACAATACTCGTTCCCCAATTTTCTATGCAGTTTTGTGCTCATTAATGATATTTTTTGCCACCGCGTTTGTAAAGAAAAAAATCGGGACACCCTACATTTTTCCTATTTTTCTGGTCTCGAGCCTATAACGCTGGTCGCAGGAAATCTTATTAAAGCGACATAAGCTGTGGCAAAAACCTAATACTCTTGCAAAATAATATAGGATCAGGCCCACAGTTATTCCACCGGCATTGCAAGATTAGCAAACTAAATAAGGGGAGGCGTTTGTAATCCGGTTATTGTTGAGGTCTGTTCTTATCTAAGTCTGTTTGTTTAGAAACCAACATTCTAAAATATCAGCCCCTTATTTTCAGTGGATAAATATGCATGAACCTGGCAAGTCTGGGCGCCGCTCGTGAAATCAAAAATTCGGAAAAATGTAGGGTGTCCCGATTTAAAAGAAATAGGTCAGGGCCACGCTGAAGACATAGTTATTCATCTTCAGGCTGTAGACAATGTCGTTCGGAACCGGGATGCCGAGACTCTGAAAATATGAAGCCGGGATCACCGTTTCGTATTTATTAGTTTTAAGGCCAAAGAAGAAACGCTGGTCTAAAGCCAGCTTGCCCCGACCGACCTCAAAATCCAGCCCGCCCCCGATCACGTAGCTTAATTCCAGGGTATTTAGCTGGCTGGTAATATCCTCGGTGCGGAAGTAAGGAACATGATAACCCGAGATGGTGATATTGACGTTGTTTTCCAGGTTGCCTCTGAGCTTGAGACCGGCCGAGATACCCGTCAGGAAAGTCGGTTTAACCGGCCACTTCACAGGCAGCGCAACTTTCAGCAGCAGCGGAATCTCCAGGTATTCCAGAGACCTGGTATCGATGACGTTGACCTCGAACCCCGGAATCGAGACCGGCAGCGGCACCTTCACCTCATACTTCCCGCCCTTCTGAAAATATTGCACCTCCGGCTGGAAATAGAGCCAATCCAGAATCTTGATATTTCCGACCAGACCGATGGTCACGCCGTTGGTGGCAATCTTGGTAACTTCAATACCAGGACCGGTATCCTGGCCCCGCAACTGGTTCCGGTTATAGCCTATCTTGAAGCCCAGTGTCCGCGGGGTAAGAGCCTCCAGACTCGCGGCCATAACAAATAACACCAGCATAATCGTAAGACTGAGACCGAGCAGTTTGTTGTGCCTCATCGTCCTCCTCCCTTCAAGCGCCATTTTATGCCAAAAGCCTGCGTTATGTAAATAACTAATTTTGCCATCAAAAAATTGGTTTTCCGCCTCTGATTTTTATATTAAAATAACCCCGAATGAAACTCGACTCCAACCTCCTACTGCCTGTTTTTTTCTGGACTTTGCTCTTCTTGTTCTTCTGTAAAATACCGCTGGCCAGGAAACATAGTCAGCTCCAGGGCCAGGAGTGGCCTGAGGGCGACCCCCCGGCCGTCCCCGGACTGCCTTCCATGGCCATAATCATCCCGGCCCGGAATGAAGAGGATAACTTAAAATTATTGCTTGATTCCCTGTCCCGCCAGTCGTTGAAGCCCCGTGAAATCATCGTGGTTGACGACGACTCCAGCGACAGTACGGCCCGGGTGGCCCTGGAAAAGGGTGCCAGACTGGTCAGCCTGCCTGCCTTGCCGGAAGGCTGGACCGGCAAAGCCTTCGCTTGCTTTACCGGGGCCAGGGAGGCTTCGTCTGACCTGTTGGTTTTTCTCGATGCCGACACCGTGCTTGAAGACGATGGCCTCGAAGTTCTGTGCCGGCTCTACCAGAAAATTGGCGGCCTGGTTTCGGTGCAGCCTTACCACCGGATGGAAAAACCCTATGAGAAACTCTCGGCTTTTTTTAACTTAATTCTTTTCTTAAACATGAATATTTCTTCATGTATCCCTGGCCTCAATAGCCCCCGGGGAGCTTTCGGTCCATGCTTCATCTGTTCCCGGGCCGATTATTTTGCCCTCGGCGGGCATGAAGCCATAAAAGCAGAAATAATCGAAGATATGGCCCTGGCCAGGCTGGCCCGCAAAAAAGGCTACCCCGTTTCCTGCTTTGCCGGCCGCGGCCTGATTACCTTCCGCATGTATCCGGGAGGACTTAATCATCTGATTGAAGGCTGGACCAAGAATTTTGCCACCGGGGCGGTTAAGACTGGGCCCTGGCTTTTTCTGGTAACTTTTGGCTGGGTAACCGGGGCCATGAGCGGGCCGGTGGACATCATCAAAGGCCTGATTGCCGGTCATGATCTTCTCCTCCGGACGGGTGTTATTCTCTATCTGCTGTTTTCAGCCCAGATTTATTTTTTCCTGAGGCCGCTGGGTAATTTCGGGCTCCTTTCAGTCATTCTTTATCCATTAAGCCTGGCCTTTTTCATCTTCATTTTTTTGAGGTCAATGGTTTATACTCATCTACTTGGATACGTCCGTTGGAAAGGACGCCGGGTTAAGCTCAGGCCAAATAAGCAGAAGGGACGGAGTGCTTGAGACTGCTGGAGCTGAGCCCGACCTTGATCCTCGTCCTGAATTTCGGCCTGTGGCCAGTCATTCATTTTGTGGCCGGCTACCTGGCAGCCAGGAGGCCCAGGTCTTTCTTTCAGCCGGAGCGTGGTCTCTACCGCCTGCTGAAGTGTGAAACTTCGGGGCGGATATACGAAAGAGCCGGGGTCAGGTTCTGGAAAGACTGGTTGCCTGATTTCGGCGATTTTTTTAAGCCCGGTTTTCCCAAGAAAAAACTTAAAGCCAGAAGCCGGGAATACCTGGAAACTTTTTATGTCGAAACCTGCCGGGCCGAATTCGCTCACTGGCTGACCATGGCCGGGGCTCCGGTCTTCCTGCTGTGGAATGAGTGGTGGGTGGAGCTGATTATGGTCGGCTATGCCCTGGCGGTCAACCTGCCCTGCATCATCGTCCAGCGTTATAACCGGGCGCGGCTGGCCCGCCTCTTAAAAAAGGGGTTAAACCCGGAGAGCCTTAGCGCAGGCGATTAAGGTTTTTTTTCGGTGCGGGGAATCAAATAACTATTAGCTAAGTGGCCCAGGTTTTTGCCCAGATAAGTATTGCTTCCTCGACTCGGCGCCTGTGTATTGTTACTTCGGCTCTATTTCGAAATGATCTTGAGCAGGGTGCCGGCCTGGACCCGGTCGGTTAGCGCCAGGGCGTTCAGGACGGCCAGTTGTCTCTGCCTGGCTTCGTCATAATTGTATGGCTTCAGGATATTAACCAGGGTATCGGTCCGGGGTGCTTTGATGATTTTTATCTTTTCTGGGCTGACGTTAATCCGGGCCTGGTCGGTCAGCAGTTGGAAGCCCCCGAGGATTCCGGAAAAAATCTGAGCATAGCTGTTGAATTTAGCACTTTCGGTATATCCCAGGAACATCAACACCCGGTCGTCTTTTTGAATGAAGTGGGCCAGGCCGGCGACATTGGCTTCTTCTGTCTGAAGGCTAAACTGCAGACGCCTGGTCAGAAAGCCATTGATGGTTCGGCTGTCGGAACTGATCACGTTGAGCTTGTTTTTGGTTACGAAATCCTGAGCTGCCTGGTCGGGCGTCTGGCCCTGGGCGAAAGTCAGGATAATGGCCGCGTCTTCTGTGGCTGAGATCATCTGAACCTGGGAGGCGGTGTTATTGACCTTCCAGTTAGCCGGGACCGGGAATTGAAAGGTCATCCGGGGATGGTAGAAAACATTGTCCTTGACGTAACCCTGGCGCGGGTCTTCTCCGAAAATCAACCCGTCTAAATGCCGCAGATAGTCATCGCGGTTGACTGCCAGCTTAGCGCCGGGATTGGCCGCCTGCCAGTCAGCGGCCGCTTTTTTTATGGCAGCTATCCGGTCCGGCGGGTCGGGGTGAGTCGACAGCCAGGTGGGCAGGCCATCATTCCCAGACTTGGGATTAAGTTTCTGCAGCGTTACGAACATGTTGGACATGCGGCTGCCTTCATAACCAGCTTTAGAGGCATAAAGAACCCCCAGTTCGTCTGCCTGACGTTCATGCTCACGGCTGAAGCTCAAGAACAGGAGGCTCAGGCCGGCTTCGGCCAGTCCGGCAAACTTGCGCAAGGTCTTGGAAACGGCCGCTCCCACCACCAGGCCGATCTGGGCCACCTGGGCTTTACTGTAGAGCTGGGCGCTGTGGCGGGCGGTGACGTGCCCGATTTCATGGCCCATGACTCCGGCCAGTTCTGCTTCGTCGTTAAGGTAGGCCAGGATACCCCTGGTCAGGTAAACATAACCGCCGGGAACGGCAAAGGCATTGACCACCGGGCTGTCCAGCACCTGGAAGTGAAATTCCAGGTCGGGCTGATGGCTGACCGCGGCCAGCTTTTTACCGACAGCAGAAACATACTGGTGTAGAGCGGGGTCCGGGTAAAGACCGTAGGTGCTGGTAACTTGGGTGTCGGTCTGCTGGCCCAGGGCCAGTTCGTCGGCGCGGCTGAGCAGCATTAGCTCCCGTTTCTGGGTGACCGGGTTAACAGCGCAGGAGAAGCTGTTGAAAATTAGAAAAACTATTAGCAGCAGGCAGAAAACACCTAAAAATCGAGGCTCAAACTTTAGGGCTGGCTTAAAATAGCCAGGGTGATGAAAAAAGATTTCAATTGCCGATTTGAAACGTCTCATGGCTCCTCCTTCCTTTACTATAACATAAGAAGAGGGGACACCTGCAGATGTCCCTTATCTTGGGGATTTTTGGCTGGTCTAACAGGGGAGAAGAAAAGGAGAAATAGGGGGACACCTGCAGGTGTCCCCGGTTGGTCCTATTTGGTCTGCTTGCTCCACGGCTAATAAGTGCATAATAGATGGGCAAAGGATAAAAAAAGCCCGAAGGAAGGGGACACTTGCAAGTGTCCCCGATTTTTGCCGACCCTTCCCGCCTGTAAATGGGCGCAAGAAAGGGCCAGAAAGGGGACACCAGCAGGTGTCCCCTAAAGAAGAGACCGGCGGAAGCGGTAGTAGGGAATCAGCAGCAGGATTATTATAATCAGCGAGAAAAAATAGAATTTATTCACCCCAGCGCTCAGGCCGTGTGCCAGCCAGATGAGGCTGCGCTGGATGTGGATAAAAATCAGGTTGAAGAATATCATCAGCAGCAGAACCAGCTCTTTCTTCAGGTTAATTAAAGCGGCCTGGAGCTCGGGGTTTGTTTCCCTTTTCTCAAAGCTTGCGGCCGGCTTTCCCCCCGGATAAGTGAAGGCAGGCCCTGCAGCTGCCGGCTGGCCCGATTTAGCCCCGGCCTTACCCTGGCCGCCGGGCTTCTTATCTTCAGCTGGAGTCTGGCCGAATAATCCCCGGTTATCTTCCTGGCTCTCACCTTTTCCAGCCTCCCCGACCGCGGGCGCCACCCCCTCAAACGCTTCTCGTTTTCTGACCCAGATATTTCCTGCCAGCCAGAAGACTACCAGGAATAAGGTCTGGGCTCCAGGGTAGATGAAAAAAAGCGGACTCTTCGGTGCCCGCAGCACATTCTGCCCGGCCAGGTTTAGCCAATAAGGGATAAGTTGCGGCAGGCGGGGGTAGGC
The DNA here is from genome assembly GCA_014360005.1 of Candidatus Aminicenantota bacterium. Lineage (GTDB taxonomy): Bacteria > Acidobacteriota > Aminicenantia > Aminicenantales > Saccharicenantaceae > Saccharicenans. Next base: position 187,450 of record JACIYI010000001.1, read on the forward strand.
CTGAATCATCATCACCCAGCTTATCCCCAGAAGGATGGCATTGAACATCGCCAACAACCTTATTGAACTTTTCTGCCAAGATAACCTGTCCACGTTACAACTTTAACACATATCCGACCTGGCCTGAAGAGCGGTGTAGTTAATGGCAGCAGGCTCCTCTAACGATTAACCCCGCCCTGGTTCCAGGCCAGCCCGCGAGTTCTTCGCCTATATTCAATATTCATTTTAATCAGAAGTTCCAGTGGCGAGACCCTGCCGCTTATTCCCGAATCAAATTCAGCCTTATGAATCGGGATATGACACGAAGACATAAAACTTGCTAAAAACCTGCTATAGACAGATAAACTCGTCCCATATAATTCCGTTCACTAAAACCTCCGGCCCCGGCCTGCCATTTTAATCGGCTCTCCATCGTGATTAAATTTTCTGAACCCAGCGATACTTCCCGGAAAAAATCGAGGAAATTGCGCCCAAGAACTCCGCCGGGACACAACCTATTGAAATTAAATGAATTTTAAGGCAACATCATTTTATCTGAGTTGAGCCGGGTAATAAGCATGATGTATACCAAAAGACCAAGGCCCGACGGCCAAAACTTCTACCGCCGCCTTCCCGCCATCGTTTCTTTTCTGGGAATTCTGTTTATGCAGTTTATTCTGCTGATCCATCTGGCCTGTGCACCCGGCCCTGCTTCAGAGCTTGAGCTAAAGGTAATGACCTATAATGTCCGTTTTGATAACCCAGCCGACGGCCAGCACAACTGGCAGCACCGGCGCGAAGCGGCCGCTGCCCTTATCCGTTCGCAATCAGCAGACCTGGTGGGGACCCAGGAAGTGCTCAAGAACCAGCTGGATGATTTTTGGCAGAGGCTCCCGGAATATGGCTATCTCGGCGTCGGGCGGGAAGACGGCCAGACGGCCGGCGAGTTCAGCGCCATTTTTTACCGGAAGGACCGGTTACAGGTAATTAAATCGGGTAATTTCTGGCTGAGCCAGACACCGGAAATACCCGGCTCCAGGGGCTGGGATGCAGCCTGCGAGAGAATCGTCACCTGGGGCCTGTTTGAGGAAAAAGCCAGCGGTTTCCGGCTGGCTTTCTTCAACACCCACCTTGACCACGTGGGCACAATAGCCAGAAGAGAAAGCGTCAGGCTGCTGCTGGACCGAATCCAGAACCTGACCCCCGACCTGCCTATTATCCTCAGCGGTGATTTTAACGCCCCGCCCGATTCTGAACCCATCAGCCTTATTCTGGACAGCGGATATCTGACCGATACCCGGTCCCGGGCGGCCTCGGTCAGCGGTCCGACCTGGAGCTTTCACGGTTTCGGCCGGGTGCCCGAGCAGCAGCGGCTGCTCATTGATTTTATTTTTGTCAGCCCCCAGTTTGAAGTGCTTGAGTACCGGAATATATTTGACCGCGTTGGAGAAACCTACTATTCCGACCATAACCCAATCCTGGTGCGGCTGAAGCTCAGGGTTTCCCGGCGATGACCGGGCTGGTTTATATATGAATGATTGTTCATATATGAGCCGAAGTAACAGACCGGCCTTGTCTTTTCCTAAAGCTGTAAGTTGCTGGCCGATTAAAATAAAAATATTATTATTAGGAAGGCCAGGATACAACGAAAATGAACGAACAAATAGCAACCAGAAAAGCGCCCAGAAACAGGACCATCAGCCTGAGTCCGGCCGAAAGGCATCGTTACCGGGAAAGGCTGCTGCGGCTTTCCGGCCCGGTCAGCCTGCCACAGGTTGAAAACCGGGTAATCTGCCAGGATGTTTTCCAGGTCCTCGATTACCTGCCGCCATCTTTCGTCGACCTGGCTTTCGTCGACCCACCCTACAATTTAAACAAGACCTTCAACCTGACCACTTTCCGCGAGATGGAATCCGATAAGTACGAGCAGTGGCTGGAATCGTGGGTGAAAAAAATGCAGCCGCTGCTGAAGCCCACGGCTTCCGTCTATCTCTGCGGCGACTGGAAGTCAACCGGAGCCGTCTTCAACGTGGCCCGGAAGTATTTCCGGATCAGGAACCGGATAACCTGGGAAAGAGAAAAAGGCCGTGGCGCCCGCAATAACTGGAAGAACTGTTCCGAGGATATCTGGTTTTGCACCGTCTCGGATGATTATTATTTTAATGTTGAGGCCGTCAAGATTAAAAGAAAGGTGCTGGCTCCCTACCGCGACTCCGTCGGGCGGCCAAAAGACTGGGAACAGGCCGACGGCGGCCGCTACCGGGTGACCCATCCCTCCAACATCTGGTTTGACCTGACCGTGCCTTTCTGGTCGATGCCGGAAAATACCGACCATCCCACCCAGAAACCGGAAAAGCTGCTGGCCAGAATTATCCTGGCCAGTTCCCGGCCGGGTGACCTGGTCTTTGACCCCTTCCTCGGTTCGGGCACCACGGCCGTAGTCGCCAGGAAGCTCGGCCGTCGTTACCTGGGAGTGGAAATAGATGAGCATTACTGCTGCCTGGCCGAAAAGAGACTGGAACTGGCCGAACAGGATAAATCCATCCAGGGTTATGAGGGCGGCGTTTTCTGGGAGCGCAACACCCTGGCCGACCGCCAGCTCAAGCTAAAAAAAGAAAATAAAAAAAAGAAATAAAGAAATAATGAATGCCCGGTCTGTCGCTGTCGCCTTAGCCCTGTGGTTTTAATCCCGATGGCCCATCTTGCAGCCTGAAGTTCCGGGCTGAGTCCTCCAAGCCTGAATTGCTGGCAGCAGACTGCCGGACAAAATTCTCTCTGTTCTAATTTGGGTGAAGCTTCACGAGGCGGCTGTCTTCACTGGTCGGGACCTTCCTTTTACCAGTATTCCTATTAAAAGCAAAAGCTTAAAAGCAACAGCAGCTATATACCTGTCAAGCGGCAGGCATCTAAGAGGGCTGAAATCTGCGAACTTAAGCTGCGAAGTGATCCGGCTTTTTTGATTCAGGTTGACATTGTAAGGGTGCGGTTGATATCATAAATATGAAGGAAATACTCAGGCCTCAGGCTGGATCTGAGCGCCAGGCCTGTTTATTTAATTGAGGGCAACGAAAGCCCTAAGGGCGGGAATAATGAAGACTAAAGGCAGATTAATTTTTCTGGTGATAATTCTGGTGGCGGCCGTGCTTCTCTGGACCTGGCTGGCCAAGGGACCAGGCGGAGGTCTCCCCTCAACCGGAGATAAGCTTCCTGCTGGTGAAGCTGTGGCCGGCAGCGCACTTAAGCACCTCAGGGGAGCCGAAATTAACTGGCCGCTTCTTTTTATCCAGAACAGAGGACAGGTTGACCCCCTGGTGGCTTATTATCTCCAGTCGCGGGATAAGAATATTTACTTCAGCCGGGATGGATTGACCATTACCCTGTCCACCCTGATAGAAAAAACGACCGGGCCCGCCGCCAGCGATAAAAGCCGGACAGAAAAAACCGGCCTGCCGGCCCGGGTGATTAAAGCCGCGATACAGGCTGGAGCGGACCTCTCTTCCGGTGAACTCAGACGCTGGACGGTGAGACTGGATTTTGTCGGAGCCAACCCCGAAACCGTTATCAAACCGCTCCACAGGACAGAGACCAGGGTATCCTATTTCCGGGGAGGCCCGGACAACTGGTTTGCCGCCCTCCCCGCCTATCAACGTTTAGCCTACCGCGAGCTCTGGCCTGGAGTTGACCTCTATCTCGGGGGCCAGTCCAGCCGTCTGAAGTGTGAATTTGTGCTGGCGCCCGGAACCGACCCCTCGACTATCAAGCTTAACTATCGCGGGGCGACGGCGGTCAGGATAAACGAAAAAGGCCAGCTGGAAGTTAGCACCCCGGCCGGCTCTTTCCTGGACGAAGCGCCGCTGGCCTTCCAGTATAAGAGCGGAAAAAAAGTTCCGGTTGAAGTCCGGTTTGAAATCATCGAGCAGAAAATCGGGGACAATGGCCTGGTAAATTGTCTCCATACTTTTAAGACCGGGGATTATGACCGGTCGCTGCCTTTGTACATAGACCCGGCCATCCTGGTTTACAGCGGTTATCTCGGCGGGTCCTATAACGACCGGGCTCTGGCCCTGGCCCTCGATCAAAACGGCTATGTTTATTTGACAGGCTGGACAGGCTCGCTGGATTTTCCGGTGGCGGTTGGCCCGGACCTGACTTATAACGGACCTTCCCTGGGAACCGATGCCTTCGTTGCCAAGATAAATCCTTCGGGCAGCGGCCTGGTCTACTGCGGCTTTCTCGGCGGCAGCAACGATGACGGCGGGGCCGGAATTGCCGTGGATAGCTCCGGCTATGTCTATGTCTGCGGTTATACCAAGTCTACCGATTTCCCAGTTTATGGCGGTCCCTACACCACGCCCGGAGCCAACATCGGCCTTTCGGGTGACGGCTTTATCAGCAAAATCAACCCGGCTGGCACTGCCCTGGTTTATAGCGGTTACCTGGGCGGAAGCGGGGCCGATGTTGCTAATTCCGCAGCTGTAGACAGCAGTGGCCGGGCTTACCTCTGCGGTACCACTGAATCCTCAGATTTTCCGACCGGAATCGGTCCGGACACCAGCCACAACGGTCTCAAGGATGCCTTCGTCTGCCGGGTGGCTGCTTCCGGTTCCTCCCTGGACTGGTCAGGATTTATCGGCGGCACGGCTGATGATATCGGTAGCTGGCTGGCTCTTGATGGCAGCGGCAATGTTTATCTTACCGGGTATACCTCCTCCACTCAGGGTCAGCTTTTCCCGGTAAAAAATGGTCCCTATCTCACTCATAAAGGTGGACTGGAAGCTTTTATCACCAAGATTGCTTCTACCGGCAATTCTATCATTTATTGCGGTTATATCGGCGGGACGGGAGATGATTACGGAGCCGGAGTGGCCGTCAACCAGAACGGTGAAGCTTTTGTCGCCGGCTTGACCAATTCCCAGAGCGGCTTGCCACTTCTGGTCGGCCCTGACCTTACCTACAACGGCGGCTGGGAAGCTTTCATTTCCCGGGTCAATCAGAACGGGACCGGCCTCATTTATTCCGGTTATGTCGGCGGGTCTCTGGATGATTTCGGGCTGGCTGTGGCGGTTGATTCTCAGGACATAGCTTACCTGGCGGGGGCCAGCGATTCGGCTGATTTTCCGGTGGCCGGCGGACCGTATTCTTCCTATGCCGGAGGCCGCGACGCTTTCCTCATGGCCGTTCAGGCTGACGGCAGTGGCTTTTATTTTTCCAGCTTCCTCGGAGGTTCCGACCGGGAAGAAGCTAACGGTGTCGCCGCCTATGGCGATGGCAATTGTTATCTGGCCGGTTTCACCAGAAGCTGGGATTTTCCGGTGCTGGTTGGTCCCTTCCTGCAGCCCGGCGGGGGAGTCGGCAATTTAGCTGAGGATGCTTTTGTGACCAGAATTTACGGGCTCATTCCGCCGGCTTCACCGGCCAACCTGCGCCAGACGGCAGTTACGGTAAACAGCGTCAGCCTGGCCTGGGATGACCGCTCTAATAATGAAGATGGTTTCAAAATAGAAAGAAAAACGGGAGCTTCCGGAACCTGGTCCCAGATTGCGACTGTCGGAGCTAATGTGACCAGCTTTCAGAATACCGGTCTGAGCGAGGGCAGCAGCTATTACTACCGGGTGAGAGCCTACAATTCGGCCGGCGATTCGGCTTATTCTAACGAGCTGGCCGTCCTGACTCTGCCAGCAGGTCCGACCAATCTTGCAGCCGCTGCTGTCCATGAAAGGCGGGTGAATCTCAGCTGGACCGACAATTCTGGCGGTGAGACTGGCTTCCGGGTTGAAAGAAAGACCGGCAGCGGTAGCTGGAGTGCCCTGACCAACCTGGCGGCCGATGTTACCTCCTATCCAGACATTAGTGTTGTCGAAAGCACCACTTATACCTATCGGGTTTTTGCCTATAACGGCAGCGGCGATTCGGTTCCTTCCAACGAAGCTACTGTGACCACCCCGGCTCTGACGGTTCCGCTAGCGCCGTCGGACCTTCAGGCAGTGGTCCTTTCCGCCAGCAGCCTGCGCCTGAACTGGGTGGACAATGCCTATAATGAAGACGGCTTCCTGATTGAAAGAAAGACCGGAGCCGGCGGCAGCTGGAGCCAGGTCGGGACCGCCGGCGAAGATGCCACCACCTTCACTGACAGCGGGCTATCTGAGCTAACCACTTATTACTACCGGGTGAGAGCCTATAACAGCGCCGGCCAGTCTGATTATTCCAACGAGGCGGTGGTGACCACGCCGGAAAATAGACCCAGACTGCGGCTGCCGCTGACCGGCGTTGACTTTGGCCAGGTCAATGTCTGTGAAGCCAGGGACCTGGCCACTGAAATTTATAACGACGGCGGGGCTGACCTGGTGGTAAGTGCCGTGACCCGGGCTTCGGGTTCGTCTGATTTCAGCTATAAATCCCCGGCCACGCCCTTCACCGTTCCTCCGTTCGGTTCAAGACTGATAACTTTACGCTATGCGCCATCAAGCACCGGAGCTGCCAGCGCCGTCTTCAGCCTGGCCTCCAACGACCCGGATAATCCCACGGCCGATTTAACCGCCAGCGGCAGCGGTTTCATCCCGGTCATAACCATCGGTCTGGAAGTCCAGAAAGCAACTGAACGGGCCTGGATCATCAGGCGCGATTTCGGTCGGATAACCATCACCGTCAATAAGGAAGCTCCTTACACCATTGCCAGATATCGCCTGTGGCGCAAGCTCAGCGGGGGAAGCTATGAATTGCGGAAAGAATTTGGGGAGGTGGATTTCAATTACGGTCGTCTGGTCTACGTTGATAAGTACCTGGAAAAGGGCAGGAGCTATGTTTATAAAGTTGAGGCCCTCAACTGTTTTGACCAGGTGGTGGCCACCTCGGCTGAAACCGGAACCGCCGGGCTTCTGTTGAAGGATGAAATCCTGCGGCGAGTGAAACGGACTATCAAGGATTAAGCGAATTAAGAGCTGGCCGTCCCGATGGTTGGCATTGGGTTGAAATTTAAGCCAGCCGTTGCCGCTAATCAAATTGTCAGGGGCAGAGAAAGAATAAAGAATCCAGAATAAAGAGAACATAAAGAAAAATGAAGATAAAGAAAATTAAGGCCAGGCCTCTATGGCGGTTTAGCCTTTTAATCCCGGCTCTTATCTTACTCTTAATTTACCTTTCCGGCACCGGCTGCCGCCCCCGTAAACTGGCCGAACTGCCTTCGGCCAGGCCAGAAGTCAAATACCTGGGACTGCACGTCCTGGTGGAAGGTCAGAAAGCAGCCCGGGAGCTGATGGCAGAAATCCCAGCGCTGGCCGCCAGGGGAGTCAACCTGCTGGTGGTGGAAATTGATTACAATTACGAATACGAGTCCCACCCGGAACTTCGAGGACCGAACCCGATTTCCCGCTCCCAGGCCAAACGAATAGTTGAGCTCTGCCGCCGTTATAAAATCAGGTTGGTTCCGGAATTCCAGTCTCTGGGCCACCAGAGCTGGGAGGGGAAAACTTTCAGTTTGCTCACCGTCTACCCGCAGTTTGATGAAACCCCGGGCAAGTATCCCGGCAATCAGGGTATTTACTGTCGCAGCTGGTGTCCGCTTCACCCGGACCTGCCCCCAATCATCAACGCCCTGTACGATGAACTGCTGGATGTTTTTGAGGCCGACGCCCTGCACGTGGGTATGGATGAGGTTTTCCTGATGGCTGACCCTGATTGCCCTCGCTGCCGGGGAAAAGACCCGGCTGAACTTTTTGCTCTGGCCGTGCAGACTGCTCATGACCACATTGTTAAAAAGAGGGGCAAGGAGATGTTCATGTGGGGAGACCGCCTGCTCGACGGTCGGGCCACCGGCTATGGTGAGTGGGAAGCCTCGCTCAACGGCACCCACCGGGCCATAGACCTTATCCCCCGGGACATAATCATCTGCGACTGGCATTATGAAATAAGGCCGGGGGGCGCTTACCCTTCTATCCCATTTTTTATCGAGCAGGGCTTTCGCCTTCTGCCGACCAGTTTCCAGAACCTGAAGGCGGCCGAAGACCTGATTGATTACTCGCTGCAATTTCCACCCGACCGGATGCTCGGTCACCTCTGCACCATCTGGAAGCAACCCGAAGCCGGGAAGACCCACAAACATCCGCCCCTGGTTCTGGCCTCCCGCAAGCTCAGGGCCTCAGGTTGAGCCACTTTTTCTGGTATAATAAACAGGACCGGAAGAGACAGAAACATTTGATATAACCAGGCTGGTCGGAAGCGTCTGGCCTGAGGCAAAAATAAGGATTCTGTCCCACGCTGTCGCTGAAAAAAGATACCAGGTTTAGAGGAAGAAAAGTCCGGCGTTTGCGTCAAAATTGTTGATTGTTTACAGGGGTAGGCCTGTAAATTTTATAAATTATTGAAAATAAAATAGATAAGTGAATCCAGGAGAAACCAGATGTCCGGGAGAAAAAAGACTTCAGTACTACTTTTTATATTAATCGTCTGCTTTTTCTTTTTTAGCCAGCCGGGGAAAGCTCTGAACCCGGGAGCTGCGGCTGAAGATCGCCTGGCTTCGCTTAGCCTGACCGCTCAGCCTTCGGGGCCGCAACTGGAACTTTCACTTGAGGACTGCATCTTAAAAGCTCTCAGGAATAACCTCAACCTGAAGGCGGAGATGATCAGCCCGGAGATAGCCGAGAAGAATGTAGCTCTGGCCAGCGAAAGGTTCATGCCAACCCTGAGCCTCAACTACAATGCCCAGAGCACGCGGTCGGCCTCGTATTCTTTCCTTGACGCTTCCGATGAAGTCAAGACCCAGCAGAACGATTATTCCTTTCAGATAAACCAGAATATCCCGTTTGGAGGTTCGCTGTCCGCCAGCCTCTACAATTATGTCAGCGATACCAACCGCCGCTTCCAGACCATCAACCCCCGTTTCGGTTCCACTCTTAGACTGAACTTAAACCTGCCGCTGCTCAAGGATTTCGGTTACCGGATCGGCCGGCGGGAAATCGTGGTGGCCAATTACAGCCGGGAAATTTCTGAGGAAAATTTCCAGAGAGTTCTGGAAAACACCATCTACAACGTCGAAGCTGCTTACTGGAACCTGGTCTATGCTCGAGAGAACCTGAAAGTCCGGCAGCAGTCGCTGCAGCTGGCCCAGGAGCTGCTGGAAAAGAACAAAATAGAAATTGAAGCCGGCACCCTGCCGCCCATCGAACTGCTGACCGCCGAAAGTGAAGTCAGCACCCGGCAGGCCGACATCCTGGAAGCCGAGGCCATGGTCAGGAATGCTGAGGACCAGCTGAGGTTCATCATAAATCTTCCGGCTGAAAGGGCTGATGCCAAGAAGGTCCAGCTTGTCCCCACCGATTCTCCGACCATCGAAAAGTTGGAAGTGGGTTACGAAGAAGCCCTGAACACGGCCATCATGAAGAGACCAGACCTGCAGGCCCTGAGGGTTGACCTCCGGGCCAGAGAATTCAACCTGGATTACGCCGAGAATCAGTTGCTGCCAGACCTGAGGCTGCAGGCTTCTTACTGGAGCCCGGGCATTTCGGGAGACCAGATTCTTTATCAGGACAACAATCCCTACACTGGAATTATCGTCGGGAAGATTCCCGGGAAGAAATCCGATGCCCTGCGGGATGCCCTGGACTTCAAATACCAGAACTGGTCAGTTGGTCTGACTCTTAACCTGCCTGTTTCTAATATCCTTTCCAGGTCCTACTTTGCCCAGGCCAGTCTGGACCTGAAACAGGCCCGGCTGAGGATTAAGAACCAGGAACAGCAGCTGGACCTGGAAATCAGCACTGCCGTCCGGGCGGTGCAGACCAATTACCAGAGGGCCCTAGCTTACAAGGCTGCCCGGGAGCTGGCCCAGAAAAAGCTGGAAGCCGAGCAGGAAAAATTCAAGGTCGGGATGAGCACCAACTACCTGGTGCTCCAGTACCAGAGGGACCTGGCCAACGCCTTGACTATGGAACTCAAAGCCCTGATTGATTACAACATCTCCCTGGCCAACCTGGACCGGGTGATGGGTGTCGGCCGGGAACGGCGCCAGGTCTCGGTCATCAACCCTGATTGATAACAGGTCTTTTGATCTGATAAATCGGATAGAGGAGACAGTTACCAGGATGAAAGCTGTAGAAAAATTTAAGAACCTAAGTTTAACCAAGAAAATTGTCTGGCTGATTGCAGCGGCCCTGATTCTGTTGCTGCTCTGGAGAGTGGGCACTGCCGTTTTTAAGAAAGCCAACTCTAACGGAATGCGCCAGGCCTCCGTGGCCGTGGCCGTCAGCCCGGTGGAGACCGGTCTGATTCGCGACCTCGGTCAATTTTCCGGGACCCTGATTCCCAAATCGCAGTTTGTGGTGGCTCCCAAGGTTTCCGGCAAGTTGAAAAAACTTTACGTCAACATCGGCGACCGGGTCACCCGTGGTCAGGTGGTGGCCCAGCTGGATGATGAAGAATACCGGCAGCAGGTGCTCCAGGCCGAAGCCGACCTCAAGGTAGCCCGAGCCAATTTCGAGGAGGCCAGAAGCGCCCTGGAGCTGGCCAGGAAAGATTTGGAGAGAGCCCAGACCCTGCACCAGCGGGGGATTTATTCCGACAGCCAGCTGGACACGGCCCGGGCCCAGTACCAGTCCCGGGAATCGGCCTTCAAAGTGTCTGAAGCCCAGGTTGCCAACCGGGAAGCTGCCCTGGAAACGGCCAGGGTTCGCCTGTCCTATACCCGGATTGTGGCTAGCTGGGAGTCGGGAGCCGAGGTTCGGTTCGTAGGGGAACGGTTCGTGGATGAGGGAGCCCTGCTTTCAGTCAACACTCCGATCATCTCCATTGTGGAAATTCAGCCGATAACCGCCGTTATTTTTGCCACCGACAAAGAATACTTCAGAATCCAGGTGGGACAGCCAGTGAGTGTCAGCTCGACTGTTTTTCCTGAAAGGAAATTCAGCGGCCAGGTGGTCCGGGTGGCCCCCGTGCTCAAGGAAACCTCTCGCCAGGCCAGGGTGGAAATTGATATTCCCAATGAGGACAACATTCTCAAGCCCGGGATGTTTATTAACGCCGAAATCGAGTTTGCCAGACGAGACAAGGCCAGGCTGGTGCCATTCAGTGCGGTGGTCACCAGGGGAGACCGCCAGGGAGTCTTCCTGGCCGACCTGGAAAATAAAAAGGCCAGTTTCCAGCCGGTTAAGATCGGAATCATTGAAGGTGAGAAGGCCGAGATTCTGGACCCGCCGGGCCTGCAGGGTTACGTAGTAATCCTGGGCCAGCATCTTCTCCAGGACGGCATGGGTATCATCTTGCCCGAAGCTCAAAAACCTGGAGAAGGTCAGCCGAAACCGGGACGGCCCACCGGACCTGGTAGATAAATTATGAGCCCGGTCTTCTACCTGAAAATTGGAGGGAATAATGAGCCTGTCTGAATTTTCGATAAAACGACCGATCTTTGTAATCATGCTGACCCTGGTGGTCATCGTCCTGGGTTTTATTTCTTTAAGCCGGATCCCGATTGACCTGATGCCCGACATTACCTATCCAACCTTGAATGTCTCCACTTCTTATGGCAATACCGCCCCGGAAGAAATGGAACAAATCATCACCAGGCCGATTGAAGAAGCCCTTAGCTCAGTTCCAGGAGTAGAAGAAATATATTCGATTTCATCTCAGGGCTCGAGTACTGTCCGGGTGATGTTTGCCTGGGGAACCAACCTGGAAGAGGCGGCCAACGACATTCGGGAAAGATTGGACCGGATCATTGGCCGATTCCCGGAAGAAGTCCAGAGACCGACCCTGCGGAAGTTCGACCCGGCTCAGATGCCGGTGCTGATGATGGGAGTGCTGACCGAGCTCGACCCCATCCAGGTCCGCAAGATTATAGATGAACAGATGACCTACCGGCTGGAAAGGGTGCCCGGCGTGGCTTCAGTTGACGTCTGGGGTGGTCGAGAGAGAGAAATCCAGATTAACCTGATGCCCGATAAGGTTAAAGCCCTGGGCCTGCCGCTTGACACCATAATCAGCAAGATCAGGCAGGAAAACATAGATATCCCGGCCGGAACGATTGAAAAGGGAAATTATGAAATCACCATCCGGATTCCAGGCGTTTATACTAATATGGAACAGATTAAGGAAACCATCGTCGCCATAAGAGACGGGGCGGCCATTAGAATCAGAGATATAGCCAGCGTGGAAGATACCTTCCGCCGTATCACCCGGGTGGCCCGCATCAACGACCTTGAAGGCGTCAGACTAGCCGTCTACAAACAATCCGGCCAGAATACGGTCAAGGTGGTGGACGGTGTCCTGAAAGAAATCAAGAGTCTGCAGGAAGATTATCCCCAGTTCAAGTTCATCACTCTCAGGGACAGTGCCCGCTACATCAGGAATGCCATAGGTAATGTCGGCAACGCGGCCCTCTATGGTGGCATGCTGGCCATTTTTGTCCTGCTGTTTTTCCTGGTAAATATCAGGAGCACCCTGGTCATAGCCCTGTCCATTCCCATTTCGATTATTGCCACTTTTACCCTAATTTACTTCAACGGTTTTACCCTGAATGTTATGAGCCTGGGCGGCCTGGCCCTGGGTATCGGGATGATGGTCGATAGCTCAATTGTGGTGCTGGAGAACATCTTTCGGATAAGGCAGGAAGAAGGTAAACCGCTGCTGCAGGCCGCGGTCAGCGGGGCTAAAGAAGTTACCTCGGCCATCATTGCCAGCACTGTGACCACGCTCATTGTCTTCATGCCGATGCTGTTTGTCAGGGGAATTTCCGGCATCATGTTTAAACAGCTGGCCTACGTCGTGGCCTTTGCTCTGGCCTGTTCCCTGGTGGTAGCCCTGACCCTGGTGCCCATGCTGTCCAGCAAGATACTGAAGGAAGAGGATATGGGAAAGCATAATCCCCGGTCCGGACTGGCCGTCAAAGCCAAGCAGGTTTTTGCCAGGCTTGAGAATTCTTACAAAAATCTTCTTAATTACAGCCTGCATCACCGGCCGAGGGTATTGCTGATAACCGCAGCCCTGCTGCTGGTCAGCGTCTTTCTTTTCCGGTTCGTCGGGCGGGAATACATGCCCCAGACCGACGAGGGTGAAGTTTCCATCACCGTCGAGATGGAAGTCGGCACCAGGCTGGCGGTCATGAACCAGAAATTAAGAGAAGTAGCCAACCTGGCCAAGATGTACGTTCCGGAAATTGAGTCCATCGAAGAAAGAGCCGGAAGCGGTGGCTGGCGGGGCGGGGCCAACCAGGGCAACGTCACCCTGAAATTGGTGCCCAAAGCTAAAAGAACCAGGTCCAGCCTGGAAGTTGCGGCCGACCTCAGCCGGAAATTATCAGGCATCCCGGGAGCCCTGATCCGGGTCAGGGCTTCGGGCGGGCAGATGATGTTCGGCATGAGGGGCGGCGGTGGCACCGAACGGCTGCGGATTGAAGTCCGCGGCTATGATATGCAGGTGGCCCAGGCTCTGGCCGAACAGGTCAGGAATGTGGTTAAAAATATCCGGGGCGTGACCGATATTCGCATCAGCCGCCAGGCAGGAACGCCAGAAAGGCACCTGGTGGTTGACCGGCAGAAAGCTTCGGACATGAGGCTGTCGGTTAACCAGATCGGCAACTTCATCATGACCATCCTGTCCGGTTCCCAGGCCAGTTATTTTCGCGAAGGCGGCCGAGAATACCGCATCCTGGTCAAAATCAAAGATGCGGAAAAACTTGATATTAATGATATCCTGAATCTGACTATCACCAACGCCATTGGCGAACAGGTCAGCCTGAGGAATGTGGTGGAGGTCCGGGAAGAAAGAGGACCCCAGCAGATTGAACGGCGGGATCGGGAAAGAATCATCACCGTTTCCGGTGAAATTGCCGACCGTGACCTGGGTTCGGTCATCCGCGATGCCCGCCGGGCTCTGCGGACGATTCCGGTGCCGCGTGATTTTGTCATAAACTTTACTGGAGATTACGAAGAACAGCAAAAGGCCAACCGGGAGTTGATGCTGGCCATCATCCTGGCTCTGTTTCTGGTTTACATGGTCATGGCCATGCTCTATGAATCGTTGCGGGACCCGCTGATAGTCATGTTCTCGGTGCCCCTGGCCATCATTGGCGTCGTCCTGATGCTCATCCTGACTAACACCACCCTGAACGTTCAGACCTACATTGGATTGATTATGCTGGGCGGAATCGTGGTTAATAACGCCATCCTGCTTGTCGATTATACCAACCTGCTGCGGCGCCGGGATGGAATGGAGCTAATGGAGGCCATTAAAGAAGCCGGAAGAAGAAGACTGCGGCCGATATTGATGACCGCCCTGACCACCATGATCGCCATGCTGCCTATGGCCATCGGGCTGGGTGAGGGCAGTGAAGTCCAGTCGCCGCTGGCCAGGACGGTTATCGGCGGGCTGCTCAGCTCGACTTTCATCACTCTGGTGGTAATTCCAGTGGTTTATTCGTTGTTCGAGCAGAGAAGAGACAAGAAAGCCTGAGCCAGCTTTCAGCCCGGAGAAATTTCGGGTATCATTTTATTGATGACCAGGCAATCAGCTCTCGCAGTATTTATTTGTCTTTTTCTGGCACTTCCCGCCAGTACCGGTTTTTTAGTTGCTGCTACCTGTCAGCCGATTATCCCTGAACTCCTGGAAAGCCGGGCCACCTCCAGCCCCCTTGAAATAAGGGAAATAACCGTAAAGCTGGCGGCCGATGAAGAGCTGCAATCCAGGCCCGTTTCCAAGGAGAGGGTAGAAAGCCTGTTGCGGCAAGTCAGCCGGGAGTTCGAGAAGCTCTTCTCTCTTCGTTTCCGCTGGCAGGGCTGGGAGCTCTGGACGTCTCCGGATAATGCCCGGACTCTGGAAGAGCTGGCCGAAGACCTGGACCGGGCCGGCCTGAAGTCTGGAGCCGATATCCTGATAGCTGTCACCGGACAGCCCGACCTGGAACTGGAATACACCGGTTTTTCCCTTTTCCGGGAAGCGACAGTGATTGTGATCTACACCCCGGACCGCCAGAAATTGAAAAAGCTGCTGAGGCATGAGCTGGGACATGTTTTCGGAGCGGTCCACGTTCCTTCGCCCAGCTCGATCATGAGTTGCGGTGGAGAAGGCCTTGGTTTCGACCCGGAAAACCTGAAAATTATCCAGCTCGGGTGGCAGCGCCACTTCCGGCCCTTTGGGTTTCCTTTTCCCGAGGGCGTCAGAAAAGAGCTGGAGGAGATTTACCTCAGGATTCGACGCGAAATTCTTAAAGACAGGGAAGTCAGAAGATTACTTGGGAGGCGGATGGCAGCCAACCGGCTTCCACTCGAAGAGCAAAAACGGGCCTTCTGCCTGGCCGATTGCTCGCTGATGCTGGCCCAGTTGCAGCTGGAAAAGGGAGATTACCAAAAGGCCGTAGAATACTGTGACGAAGCCCTGGTCATGGCGCCGGGCAGTTATGAAGCCCTGAATCTCAAAGCCATTGCCCTGCGGCGTTCGGGACAGGTCGAGGCAGCGGTCAACCTTTATCAGAGCATCTTGAAGGACCGCCCCCGGCAGTTTCGGGTGCTTTATAACCTGGGTATCGCTTACGGGCGCCAGAATCGCCTGGCCGAGGCCGAAGAAATATACCTGAAAGTGCTCGAGGCCAGGCCTGATTTTATCGAAGCTCATAATAATCTGGGAGAAATCTATCTTCGCCAGAATCGGATAGAAGAAGCAGAAAAAGAGTTTTTGAAGGCCATTGAGCTCCACCGGGAATTTGCCCTGGCCTATGCCAACCTGGCCGAAGTCTACCTGAGGAAAAACGACCTGGCCCGGGCAGATGACTGTGTGGAAAAGGCGCTGGCCATAGACCCGGCCATGACCGCTGCCCATAATATGAAAGGCAACATCCTGCGACAGGCCGGCAGGCTGGAAGAAGCTGTCAGGGCCTTTAAAAAAGCCCTGGAAAAAAACCCAAGGAATGAAAAGGCCCTGTACAACCTGGGGCTGGTGGCGGCCGACCTGAATCGCCCGGATGAAGCCCGGGAATACTTTCTTAAGGCTATCGAAGCCGACCGCAGGTTTGCGGAGGCTTACTCCGGGCTGGGGCTGAGCTATCTTAAAGAAAAGAACTGGGATGAGGCCATCAAGAATTTTCTGCAGGCCAAGAGGCTTGGTTACCGCAGCCCGGTGCTTCATGTTAACCTGAGTTTTGCTTTTCTGGCCAGGAAAGACTGGCCCGCAGCCGAAGCCGAAGCCAGGCTGGCCATAGAAGCTCAACCTGGTCTGGCCCTGGCCCATAACAACCTGGGTATAGCCCTGGCCCAGCAGAATCGTCTGGAAGAGGCCAGGGAAGCCCTGTCCAGGGCTCTGGAACTCAGCCCCCTGGAGAGAGATGCGGTTCTTAACCTGGCGGCTGTGGAATATTCTCTAGGTCATGAAGACCGGGCCCTGGAGCTTTTCCTGAAAGCTCTGGTCCTGAGCCCGCAGCATCCTGGGAATGGTTCAATCTACAACAATCTGGCCGTCATCTATTATCGCCGGGGACAGTATGAACAGAGCTGGGAATTCTGCCTGAAGGCCCTGCAGTCCGGCTTCCGGGTGGAGCCGGATTTTGTAGATGAACTCAGGAAGAAAATTAAAAAATAAGGCAGAAATAAGAAAGCCAGGGAAACACCCGGTTTGAAATGCCTTTTTCCTTCGCAGCGTTTTGATTTTTTTATTTATTAAGCCTTGCTTCAATCTGGGTGGAATAGTTTTTTGCTGCTTAATTCTGAATTCTGGTTAAAGCCTTTGAAAATATTTAATGTTTGTTGGGAAGTTCTGGAAATCGGGGGAGACCTCAGGACAGCCTTCAGCCCAGGGCCACGTCCAGCATCATCATCAGCACGAAGCCGGCGATTAAACCGATAGTGGCCAGGTCCGATTTTCCACTCTGCTGTGATTCAGGGATGACTTCTTCTGCCACTACGAAGATCATGGCTCCAGCGGCAAAGGCCAGAGCGTAAGGTAAAAGGGAAAGCATTTGAGAAACGGCCAGGGCCCCCAGGACTCCGGCCACTGGTTCTACCAGCCCAGACAGCTGTCCCAGAAAAAAACTTTTTCCCCGGCTCAGACCAGCTGCTCTCAGGGGGCCGGAGACGGCCAGACCTTCGGGCAGGTTTTGCAGGCCAATGCCCAGAGCCAGGGCCAGGGCGCCGCCCAGGGTGGCCTTGGGAACCCCGAGCGAGGCTGCTCCGAAGGCCACTCCCACTGCCAGTCCCTCGGGAATGTTGTGCAGGGTAATGGCCAGGACCAGGAGGGTCGTCTTTCGCCAGTGGGTCTTAAGTCCTTCGGCCAGCTCTTCCGGTAAAAAGAGGTGAAGGTGGGGAAGGGTCCGGTCCAGGAGAAAAAGAAATCCGGCGCCGGCCAGAAAACCCGCAGCCGGTGGAAACCAGACCGGCAGGCCGCGGTTTTTTGACAGCTCGAGGGCTGGGGCCAGCAGCGACCAGAAACTGGCGGCTATCATCACCCCGCCGGCAAAACCCAGCATCAGGTCCAGCAGGCGGCGATTGACCTTCTTCATAAAAAGAACTGAGACCGCTCCAGCGGCGGTCATCAGATAGGTAAAGGTAGTGGCCAGCAAAGCCTGGAGCAGTGGTGACAAAGTAGCAAAACTCATGGCTGTTGAAATAAAAAGTAGATTAAATGGCAGAAATAGTCAAACCGAACCTCTGGCTTCAATATTTTGCTTGAAAAACTGATCCGGGCAACTATACAATGATAGTCTGTTATCAGATTTTTAAGGAGCATATCATGATCTCCAGGCGTTTGCGAATTAATCAGTCTTTAGGGTTTTTAGTTTTTTCTTTAATCCTGTTGGCCTTGGTCGGGCCGGCGCTGTTGCGGGCGGCGGACGAGGCCCGGGTGCTGCGGTTTCCGGCCATCTATAAAGACCTGGTGGTCTTTTCCTACGCCGGGGACCTGTATTCAGTTCCGGCTTCGGGAGGAGTGGCCCGGAAGCTGACTACTCATCCGGGTTATGAGGCTTTTGCCAGGTTTTCACCTGACGGCCGCTACCTGGCCTTTACCGGAGAGTATGACGGCAACCGTGAGGTTTTTCTGATGCCGGCCGAAGGCGGCGTTCCGGTCCGCCTGACTTATACTCCGGTTCTCAGCCGGGATGACATCTCTGACCGGATGGGCCCTAACAACATTGTCATGGGCTGGACCCCGGACGGTCAGAATATAATTTTCCGGTCGAGGATGGCTGAGTGGAATGACTTTAACGGCCAGCTCTACCTGGTGCCCAGGGAAGGCGGGAGGCCGCAAGAACTGCCGCTGCCTCGCGGCGGTTTCTGTTCTTTTTCCCCTGATGGGGAGAAGCTGGCTTTTAACCGCATTTTCCGGGAATTCCGAACCTGGAAGAGATACCGCGGGGGCATGGTGGATGACATCTGGATTTATGATTTTAAGAACAAAAAGACCGAAAACATCACTGCCAACGAAGCCTCAGATATCATCCCTATGTGGAGCGGGAACAAGATTTATTTTCTTTCTGACCGAGACCAGAACAAGCGTTTTAACCTCTATGTCTTCAACACTGAAACCAGAGAAACCAGGAAGGTAACTGATTTTAAGGATTATGATATCAAGTTTCCTTCGCTGGGGCCTGATTCCATAGTTTTCGAGAACGGTGGTTACCTCTACCGGCTGGACCTGGCCACGGAAAAAGTCGACCGGATTCCAGTCAATATCGCCGATGACCAGGTGGTGGCCAGAACTGAACTGGTCAAGGTGGCTGATAAGATCAGCAGCTGGGATATCGCCCCGGACGGGGCCCGGGCGGTTTTCGGGGCCCGCGGGGAGATCTTCACCGTCCCGGCCAAGAACGGCAACACCCGCAACCTGAGCGGGTCCTCCGGGGTCCACGAACGAGATGTGGCCTGGTCGCCGGATGGCCGCTGGATAGCCTTTATTTCCGATAAGAGCGGCCGGGAGGAGATTTATATCGTCCCCCAGGACGGCTCCGGTCCGGCCGTGGCCCTGACGGCTGACTCCGATTGCTACAAATATGCTCCGCTCTGGTCGCCCGACAGCAAGAAGCTCCTCTGGTCGGACCGGTTGTTCCGCCTCCGGTATATTGATATCAAAAGTAAAAAGATAACGGATGTGGCCAGGAGCAAGTACTGGGAAATTAATGATTATACCTGGTCTCCCGACTCTTCCTGGATTGCCTTTTCCGACCGGGCTGAAAACGGGATGCCGAAGATTTTCCTGTACAGCCTGAGCAGCCAGGAGACCATCGAAGTCACCGACAGCTGGTATTCTTCCTATTCACCCTGTTTCAGCTCCGACGGCCAGTATTTATTCTTTGTTTCTGATCGCGATTTCAGCCCGGTGTACAGCCGGACCGAGTGGAACCATGCTTACCTGAACATGTCGAGAATTTACCTGGTTACGCTCAACCGCCAGGTGAAATCTCCCTTTGAGCCCAGGAGCGATGAAGTGAAAGTAGCCGCGCCTGAACCGGCCAAGTTGACCAAAGCAAAGGAAGAAAAGCCAGCCACCAAGCCTTCGTCTGAAAAACTGACTCTCAAAGTTGAGCCCGAAGGCCTGAAGGACCGGATTACAGCCTTGCCGGTGGAGGTTTCGAGCTATTACGGCCTAACCTCGGTCGGCGATAAACTCTATTACCTGAAGCGTTCGTTCGGGGACCGGCAGACCTCGCTCAAATATTACGACCTGGGCAAGCTGGAAGAAAAGGACCTGGGCCCGGTCAATAACTATGTTATCTCGGCCGACCACAAGAAGATGCTGGTGCAGCAGGGCCGGGATTATGCCATCATCGACCTGCCGTCCGGTCCTGTAAAGATTGAGAAAAAGCTCGATCTTTCCGGCCTGGAAATGTGGCTGGACCGGAAGGCTGAGTGGGCCCAGATTTTCAATGAGTGCTGGCGGCAGATGAAGGATTTCTTCTACGCTCCCAACATGCACGGAGTTGACTGGGAGAAGGTCAGGGCCCTGTACGAGCCGCTGGCCAGAGCTGTTAATCACCGGGCTGACCTGACCTATGTCATCGGCGAGATGATCGGCGAGCTCAACTGCGGCCATACCTACGTCGGCGGGGGCGACCTGCCCAAGGTGGAACGAGTGAAAGTTGGCCGGCTGGGAGCCAGACTAGAACGCGATTCATCGGGATATTACCTGATCAGGAAAATTCTGGCCGGACAGAACTGGGATAGAAGCCTGCGTTCGCCACTGACCGAAGTTGGAGTCAACGTTAAGGAAGGCGAATATATAATCGCCGTTAATGGCCAATCGGTCAGGGAAGTAAAGGATATCTATGAACTGCTGGTCAATACGGCCGGGAAGCAGGTCACCCTGAAGGTCAATTCGCGGCCCGACGAGAAGGGTGCCCGGGAAGTGGTGGTGGTGCCGATTGAAACCGAAAACAGCCTCTATTATTATAACTGGGTCAAGAAAAATACTGAATACGTGGCTAAAGCCACTGGCGGAAAAGTGGCTTACATTCACGTTCCTGACATGGGGGTGACCGGTCTCAACGAATTCGTCAAGCATTTCTACCCCCAGACTGATAAGAAGGCACTGATCATCGACGTTCGGGGCAACGGCGGGGGGAATGTTTCTCCTATGCTGGTGGAAAGGTTAGCCCGGCAGGCAGTGATGATGGACATTGCCCGAGGTTCCGTGCCCAGGCCAGACCCTGAAGCCCTGATTCTGGGGCCAAAGGTCTGCTTGATCAATGAATTCTCCGCCTCAGACGGTGATATTTTCCCCTACCGCTTCAAGAGAATGCAGCTCGGTAAACTGATCGGAAAGAGGACCTGGGGCGGGGTGGTCGGGATCCGCGGCACTCTGCCGCTGGTTGATGGCGGTTACCTCAACAAGCCAGAGTTTGCCACCTTCAGCCTGGAAGGAAAGTGGATCATAGAAGGTGAGGGTGTCGAGCCCGATATTTATGTTGATAATGATCCGGCTAAAGAATACGAAGGAATTGATGAGCAGCTAAACAAAGCGATTGAAGTAATCATGGAAGAACTGAAGACTAAAGAGCCAAAACTGCCGGCTGTTCCGCCTTATCCGAAAAAATAAAAAGGTTAAAAAGCTAACCCTGGCCCTGGCAATTTATAAATTTATTGATTATGACAACGGGAAAAAAGGGCCTGGCCACAAGAGAAAAAACTGAAAAGGATGGATGGATAAAAGTTATGATTTAAGGTTAAGAAATTTTCCCGATAATAAAGAATTGGTATGGCAGAGAATGAGCAACTGTTTCCATAGACAGAGTAAAACAAGATAATGGTCCATGAAAAATGAAGTGGAAAAGAAGCAGTATTATGGTGGTTGTGCCTTAAACTTAAAAAATGTTTATTTCTGATGTCACACTAAGTTATGGAGTAAAGAAAATGAAAAAAAATCAAATGGCAGGGATGATTTGTTTATCCCTGGCTTTTTTTCTGACCACCTTAAGTTTGGCTGCACAGGAAATTGAAGCTCGCGGCTATGAGTTTTTAAAAAAAGCTGTGGACCAGGTTTCTGAGCGGAATATTCTAGCCAGCATCAGAGCGCTTCAGGGGTTTAAGACCAGGAACCTGTTGTCAGAACAAAAAGCGGTCAATTTTGGGATCGGTGCTGCCCGAAAATGGCTGATGAAGGAGTTTCAGAAAATTCCGGGGCTGGAAGTGGTGGATGATGGTTATCGCCTGCCAAAACAGGGTAACAGGATTGTCCGCGATACTGAGCTTCATAACGTGGTGGCTATCAAAAAAGGAAGAGCAGTCAGCGAAAGAATAATCATTGTCAACGCCCATTATGACACGATTGCTGTAAGCAAGGATAGAAAATTCCATTACGAAGATGTTAACACCGAGGCTCCAGGGGCCAACGATGATGCTTCGGGCGTGGCCGCAATGCTGGAAATGGCCAGGATTGTAGCCCCGCTGGAAACAGAAGCCACTATCCATTTCATTGCTTTTTCAGGAGAAGAGCAGGGATTAGTCGGTTCCACGCTTTATGCCCGGAAGATGAAACAGCAGGGAAAAAACGTAGAGGCAGTGCTGACCATGGACATGATTTCTAACATCAAAGCGGGAAACGGCTACATAGATTCAACCCGGGTGCGGGTGTTCAGCGATGACCCTAATGATTCTCCCAGCCGGGAGCTGGCCCGCTATGTTAAACGGGTGGCCGAGCAGGTTTATCCTTCTTTTGAAGTTAACCTGATTTACCGGGCTGACAGATTCGGTCGGGGAGGAGACCACACGCCCTTTGTGCAGGAAGGATATCCGGGAATAAGGTTTACTGAAGCCCGGGAAAATTATTCAATTCAGCATACACCGCTGGATACGATGGAAAATCTTTCAGTGCCCTATTGTGCAGATGTCACCAGAGTGGTGCTGGCTTCTCTTCTGTCACTGGCCTGTGCCCCCCAGGCACCGCAGGTGACCAGCGAGCGCGGGGCACCGCTTCTGGGCCGCGGTCAGGGTTATGATGCTGACCTGCGCTGGAAGTGGGAAGGGAACCGGGAAAGCCTGGCTGGGTTTAAGGTTTACATGAAGGACACCAAATCGTCTTACTGGGAAAGGGTTTATTTTGCCGAACAGACTGATTCTTTTCTGCTGAAAAATGTTTCTATAGATAACTGGACCTTTGGAGTTTCGGCTATCGGGACTAACGGTCTGGAAAGCCTGGTTTCCATCTACCGCATGCCACCCCGGCGTCGGGCTGAATACACCTTTGAGGAAATTAAATAAATATTTAGCTCGCTTAATTAAAGCCTCAGATGAAGTCCGAGCTGAAAAGCACTTACCTGAATAAGCCAGAAATCTTTTACTGTGGCCAGTGGAAATTTAAACGAACTTTCCAGGCCAAAGTTTTTAAGGCTAAGACCTAACCCGCAGGTCAGGTAATCAATTATGTTGCCCTTGCTTGTATATGGACCATACGGGTCATGTACATATCCAGCGAGTAAATGTAGAGCCTTATCCTCATTCTGGTCAAGTTGTAAAGTGTAAGCCAGCCCGGCCGAGAATTTTATAAAATCTGACTCAAGGGGCCATTGGTAGAATTTAGTGACTAAATAATTATAGCTGCTTCCACCAGAAAATTGTTTCCAGTTCCAGTAAGATACATCCGAGTAAAGATTAAGATTATCTGAAATTTTAACTTTGCTGCTCAAGCACAGAGCAAAAGGAAACCTGAAATAATGAGTAAAAGGTCCTGAAGTAGTCGTCTGGGGAAGATAGAGTTCCCGTGTTTCTAAGGTAAACGTCATTTTCATCTTTCGCGCTGTTAATTAGAGATAACAAATCAAGAAAAGAATAATCATCAAATACGGACAAATAATCAACCAAAAGTAAAGACGAATGGCAACGCGGTTATTTCTCTATTTAACAGAAATTAATGCCCGGCTTTTTGGAATGTTTGCTGTGTTATTTTACTTATCTTTTAAGTTGGTTTAGGTACAGGTGGACAAAAGGTATATAATGTATAAAAAATCAGCGGAGGAAAAATGAGTCAGCCAGAAAAAAAAGAAAACCCCAACAAGATAAGGCATCTGATAGGTGTCATGAGCGGAAAAGGTGGGGTAGGGAAGTCCACGGTGACTTACCTCACGGCTCTGGCGCTGAAGCAAAAAGGCTATAAAGTTGGCATACTGGATGCCGACATAACCGGAGCCAGCATCCCGCGGATTATGCACCTGCCAAAGTATGAGATGAAAGTCTGCGGCGATTTTATCTGCCCGGTGGAAACAGAGCAGGGACTAAAGGTCATGTCCATCAGCTTCCTGGTGGACAATGAAGAACAGCCGGTTATCTGGCGTGGACCACTGCTCAGCAAAGCCATCCAACAGTTCTGGGGCGAAGTTCTCTGGGGTGAGCTGGATTACCTGGTGATTGATATGCCGCCAGGAACTTCTGACGTGGCCATAACGGTCATGCAATCTTTCCCGCTTCACGGCTTTATTTTTGTTACCACGCCCCAGGACCTGGTCTCGGTGGTGGTGGCCCGTTCCATGCAGATGGCTGAGAGGTTGAAGGTGCCGGTGCTGGGTCTGGTAGAAAACATGAGCTATTTCATTTGCCCTCACTGCGGAGAAAAGACCAACTTTTTTGGCCAGAATGAGACCGAAAAACTGGCCAGGCAGTTCGGCACGGAGTTACTGGTGCAGATTCCTACCAGCCTGGAATTCGCCCGCATGCCATCTCAAGGTCTGGATTTTTCCAGCCGCCTGGTGCAAGAAACCCTGGACAAGCTCGGCCAGGCTGTAGCTCAAAAGTTGACCTGAATCTGGACCGAATGCCTGTTTGCGGTCCCAGCCTGAGAAAATCAGAACATCCGGGTAAGTGGTCAGGAAACATTAAACCATTTCTGGACTGGTCAGTTTAATATTAGCCGAAACTTTTTCCCGACAGATAAGTCTAATGAAATCAATAAACATCTTTGAGACCGGGACAGCGAAAATTAGCAGATGATGGAGAAGCCGGGCTGGTTTTTATATGTTATACTATTAATTTAAATCAGGAAAGAAGGAGAAGAAAAGATGAAAAGGTCAATAAAGATGTTTTCTGAATTTTTGAAGGCCAGCTCCCTGGTACTTTTGGCCAGCCTGCTAATGGCTTCCGCCTCCCCGGCCCGACAGCAGGCAGAACATAAGACCGAAGCTATAGCTAGAAGTAGCGACCGCAGCCTGGTCGAGGTAACCAGCCGTATTCAGCAGGTGATTGTCTACCCTGACCGGGCCCAGGTTATAAGAAAAGGTGAAGCCAGTCTTACTCCTGAAACCAGGAGTTTGGTTTTTCGCGGACTGCCTGGCACCATTATTCCGGGATCGGTCCGGGTTGCGGCCAGCGGCCAGGCTCCGGTAAAAATCATCGGAGTAGAGGTCAGCCGGGAATTTCTGGAAGCTGAAAAGCTCCCCGAAGTCAGGAAGATTATGGAAGAGATCAGTTCAGTCGAGAGTGAGATGGCCAGTCTCAAAGGACAGGAAGCCATTCTTGAGGCTCAGGAAAAATTCTTGAATTCCTTCGGGGCAGCTTTCAGCAATCAGGCTTCGCGGGAGCTCCTGGCCGGGCGTCCGGACCTATCTGGAGTGGATAAGTTCGTTGATTATCTCGGGGCCAGGCTCCAGTCCATTCAGAAGAGCCGGCAGGATAATGCCCGGGCTCTCGCTGAAAAGCAGGCCAGGCTGGAAGCTCTGAAGAAAAAACTAAAGGAGATTATGCCAGCCGGCTCTAGGGAACAGCAAAACATCACTGTCCTGGTGGAGAGCACCCGGACCGCAGGGCTCCAGGTGGAATTAAGTTATGACGTCAGTCCGGCCAGCTGGAACCCGATTTATACCATCAAAGCCCTGCCAGAATTAGGGGAGATAGAACTGACCGTGGCGGCCATAGTCAAACAGAGAACAGGCGAGAACTGGGACAACGTCAACCTGTTACTTTCTACTAGTCGCCCGACTGCCGGTAATCAGCCCGGAGAACTCTCTCCCTGGTATCTGGATTTTTTCCAGCCCAGAATGATGCGAGCGGCCAGCCGGGACCTGGTCGAAGCTAAAATGGCCATGGAAGCAGAAGCCGCTCCGGCTCTGGCCCTGGAAGAAACGGCCGAAATGGTCGAGACCTGGCTGGGTGTCAATTTTGAAATAAAGAAAGCCTGGACTATTGCCAGCGACGGGGCTGAGCGCCGGGTACCGATTGATAGTCAAAAAATGCCGGCCGCTTTTGATTACCTGTCGGTTCCCAAGCTGCAGGAGTTATGCTTCCTGCGGTCGAGTTTCAAAAGTACCCTGCCTTATCCCTTGCTCCCGGGCCGGGCTGACCTGTTCATCGCCCAGGATTTTGTCGGCTCTCTCGGCCTGAACCTGCTTCCAGCCGGCGACGAACTCCAGCTGTTCTTCGGTCAGGATAATCAGGTCAAGGTCAAAAGGGAACTGGTAAAAAGGGAGAAGAGCGGCCCGGGCTTTCTGGGGAAGAACGAAAGAGTTAACCAGGTCTTCCGGATTACCCTGGAAAACCTCAGAAACCGCCCGGTGGAGGTTGAAGTTAAAGACCAGTTGCCGGTCAGTCAGAACACGAAAATAGAAGTAAAGGACGTAAAAATTATGCCGGCCCCTTCAAGCCGGGATGAAAATGGGATACTGACCTGGAAGTTGAAGCTCGAGCCCCGACAGAAACAGGAAATCATCCTTGATTTTACCGTGGAATATCCAAAGGGCAGCCGGGTAATCGGCATCTGAGACCTGGCCGGCAAAAGACTTTTCAGAAAAATTAAATTTGACCCGAAAAAAACAGAAAAATAATCTTATGAACTCGGATCAAACTGGAATACCGGAGATGTGGTTCTGATATTGCGGTTCTTCTTGGTCAGTCTAAACTCCGGGTATCCAGATTTTGCCGTTAAAATGATATAATCATAAATCCGTTTGACTCGAAAACTGGAGTGGAAAAGGTTAGCCTGATGGCAGCGAAAGAATCCGGGAACAGATTCTGGACGATGTCACCCGAGGTAATTGCTTCCCGCTTTGATTCTGACCTCAAGCGGGGTCTGACCTCAGACCAGGCGGCGGACCTGCTCCAGCAATATGGCTATAATCAACTGCAGGAGACCAGGGGCCGCTCGCCACTTAAAGTCTTACTGGACCAATTTAAATCTTTTCTGATCTGGGTGCTGGTGGCGGCGGCCATCATCTCTGGTTTTCTGGGAGAATGGGTAGATGCCCTGGCCATCATCGCCATCGTCATCCTCAATGCCATTCTGGGGTTTATTCAGGAATACCGGGCTGAGAAATCGCTGGCTGCCCTCAAAAAAATGGCCGCTCCCATGGCCAGGGTGATCAGGGACGGTGAATTGAAACAGGTCCCGGCCAGGGAAATCGTGCCCGGCGACCTGCTGGAGCTGGAAGCCGGCGACCATGTGGCAGCCGATGCCCGGGTCATTTACCACACCACCAATTTTGCCGTTCATGAGGCCGCCCTGACCGGTGAGTCCACTCCGGTTTTCAAGACCAGCGTGGAACTGGAAGGTGAGGATATTCCGCTGGCCGACCGGGCCAACATGGTCTATGCCGGGACTTCGGTTTCTTCCGGCAAAGCCCGGGCCCTGGTAGTGGCCACGGGCATGGCCACCGAGCTGGGCCAGATAGCCCGGATGATCCAGGAGATTTCGCTCGAAACTACGCCGCTGCAGAGGAAGTTAGAGCAGTTTGGCCGATGGATTGTCTACCTGTGTTTTTTCCTGGTTGTACTAATCTTTCTGCTGGAATGGCTGCGAGGCGGGGAGTTGATGCAGGTCTTCTTGACCGCAGTCAGTCTGGCGGTAGCGGCTATTCCTGAAGGCCTGCCGGCAGTGGTGACCATTGCCCTGGCCCTGGGCGTTCAACGAATGGTCAAACGTCACGCCCTGATCCGGAAGCTGCCCTCGGTGGAAACTCTGGGGGCGGCCACGGTTATCTGTTCCGATAAGACCGGGACCCTGACCAAGAACGAGATGACGGTCAAGGCGCTCTATGCTGAGGGGCGGCTGTTTTCAATCTCGGGCACGGGTTATCAACCGGAAGGCGGCTTTTTCCTGGATGAAAGCCCGGTCAACCCGGCCGACTTTCCTGGTGTCATCAAAACTCTGACCTGTGGGACGCTGTGCAACTCGGCCCGGCTGGCGGAAAATCAGGGACGGTACAGGGTTGTAGGTGACCCGACCGAAGG
This sequence comes from Candidatus Aminicenantota bacterium, assembly GCA_014360005.1. Taxonomy (GTDB): domain Bacteria; phylum Acidobacteriota; class Aminicenantia; order Aminicenantales; family Saccharicenantaceae; genus Saccharicenans. The sequence continues at coordinate 215,040 of JACIYI010000001.1, forward strand.
AGCCCTGCTGACCCTGGCTCGAAAAGCCGGTCTGAAGCCGGAATCGCTGGAGCAAGCCGAACCGCTGGTGGAAGAAATACCCTTCGATTCCGAGCGCAAGATGATGACCATGATCAGGAAGGTCGGCCCTGAATTCATGGCATACGTCAAGGGGGCTCCGGATGTCCTCCTCCAAAACTGCAGCCGCATTTTTGAAGGTGGCCAGGAAAGGCCAATAAGCCAGGAAGATTTCAATCGCATTTTGCGAGTCAACGAGAACCTGGCCCAGCAGGCCCTCAGGGTGCTCGGCTGTGCCTACCGCCGCTTTCCCTCCTACCCGGAGAAGCTGGAGGTCCAGGCCATAGAAAAAGACCTGGTCTTCGCCGGGCTGGTGGCCATGATTGATCCGCCTCGCCCGGAAGTGGTTCAGGCCATTGCCGACTGCAAAAAAGCTGGTATTAAGCCGATTATGATCACCGGAGACCACAAGATGACCGCTCTGGCCATAGCCAGGGAGCTGGGGATGCTGGAAGAAGGGGCCCAGGCTCTAAGCGGTGAGGAACTGGATAGCTTGAAGCCAGAAGAATACCAGGAGCGGGTGGAAAAAATCCAGGTCTATGCCCGCGTCTCACCCGAACATAAACTCCGGATTGTCAGGGCCTGGAAAAGTAAGGGCGAGGTGGTGGCCATGACCGGCGATGGGGTCAACGATGCCCCGGCGGTGAAGGAAGCTGATATTGGGGTGGCCATGGGCATTACCGGCACTGATGTCACCAAAGAAGTTTCGGACATGGTGGTCACCGATGATAACTTCGCTTCCATCGTGGCCGCGGTAGAAGAAGGTCGGGCTATCTACGATAATATTAAGAAATTTGTCCATTATCTGTTAAGCTGCAATCTGGCCGAAATCATGGTCATGTTTGCTGCTTCCCTGGTAGGCTGGCCGGTGCCGCTGCTGCCCATCCATATTCTCTGGGTCAACCTGGTAACCGACAGCTTCCCAGCCCTGGGACTGGGCTTCGAACCGCCCGACCCGGAAATCATGTCCCGGCCGCCGCGCCGGCCTGGTGAGCCGATCGTCGACCGCCAGAGAGCTGGGCTGATGTCAGTCCAGGGAATATTCATTGCTATCTGCAGCCTGCTAGCTTTCAGCTATGTACTGTTTGTGGAAAAGGAAGGGATAGAGAGAGCCCGGACAGCCGCCTTCATTGTCCTTTCTGTTAGCCAGCTTTTCCATTCCTTCAACTGTCGCAGCCAGATGAAATCAGTCTTTGAACTGGGAATATTTTCTAATCTGAAGCTGGTGGCTGCTTTCCTGGTGTCCCTGTCGCTGCAGCTTTCGGTGGTCTACCTGCCTTCATTGCAGAAGATTTTTAAGACCCAGAACCTGACCCTTTTTGACTGGGGACTGGTGCTGATACTTTCCTCGCTGCCGCTCTGGGCCATGGAGGCAGTCAAGCTGCTTAATAAAAAATTCAGGTTTTACCAGATTTATTGAGGCTACTGCTTTCTGGCTGCTTTTTTCTTGAGGGCCGGGAAAAGATCAATAAAAGAATTGCCGGGCGTGAAATAACGAGCTAAATTTTGTAAATTTTTTCTGGTGCCGGGATGGCCGGCTCTGCTTGAACTAAAATAAGAACTATCTTCCTGAAAAAGTTCAAACCAGTTGCAACTCTTATAAGCCGCCTCAGTATCTTCGGGATGCGGCCGATTCAAGGTTGGCCGGCTTCATTTCAGCCGGCGGATTCTGACTTCAATCTCCGGTGTATCCTTAAGCAGGGACACCAGCCGGGAAGTATCGGTCTCCCCGTAATGATAGGGGTAAAGGATGGAGGGTTTGAACCAGCGGGCGGCTTCGGCTACCATTTCCGGGGTCATGGTGTAGGGCAGGTTCATCGGCAGAAAGGCTACAGCAATATTATTCAGATTTTTCATCTCGGGAATGTTCTCGGTATCGCCGGCCACATAAACTTTTTTATCGGCGAAAGCGATGACGTAGCCGTTGCCGGCACCTTTCGGGTGGAAAGGGTTGCCGTCAGGTCTTTTATGCTGGATGTTGTAGGCGGGGACAGCCTCAATTTCCAGTCCCAGGACGGTCAGGCGGTCACCATTTTTCATTGCCCTTAATCCAGGTACCTTTGACTGGCAGGCCGGCGAGCCGATGATGACCGTGGATTCCTGGCGCAGGAGCTTGATGGCTGCCGGGTCCAGGTGATCAAAGTGGTCGTGGGTAACCAGAATCAGGTCTGCCTTCGGCAGTTGGCGGTAATCGGCCTGCTCCAGCCAGGGGTCGACATGGATGACTTTGTTCTGGAAGGTGAACATCAGGGTGCCGTGCCCCAGGAAGGTTATTTTCAGTTCACCCGAAGCAGTCTGGATCAGATCTTCCTCGTACTTCTGGCCGGAGGCCAGCAACGGAGCCAGCCCCAGCAGCAGGGCCAGAAATAAAATGATTAATTTTTCCATGGGCCACCTCCTTCTTATCAAAAAAAATTTTATCACATAAATTTATCGTGCATAAACCTGTTTTTATTTTAATTTTACCCGAAATTGCTTATAATCAGGAATCATAGCCGTCCGGGGAGAACCGATCTCCTGATCCTGGAGTGGGCAGATGAAGCTTAAAAAGTTATTTTCTAGAAGCTTTTTGATACTACTGGTATTTATGCTGGCCATCCTGCTGTTGATTTTTATTTACAGCCTGCGGCAATTGCGCCAGGTAATCCTTGAAGACCAGGTTAAGGAACTGACCGAGTTAGGACTGGCTCTGAGTGTGGAAATTGCCGGATACGAGGCGGCCGATCCGCAGCCTTTGGAGAGAATGCTCTTCACCCAGGCCAGGATTTCCCGGACCAGAGTTAGCCTGGTTGATACCGCCGGCCAGGTCAGCTTCGACAGCGAGGGCCAGGCTGAAGAGATGGAAAGTCATCGCTACCGGCCGGAAATCAATGCCGCCCTGGGCGGGGAAGTTTATTCGACCGTCAGGTACAGCGATACCCTTAATAAGAAAATGATTTACGTGGCCGTGCCGGTCAGGCGGGCCGGGGAAGTGGTGGCCGTCTGCCGGGTCAGCCGGCCGCTGCAGCTGGCGGTCAGGCCTTTCATCAAGGCCCGGAATCAATTAATCTATGCTCTGCTCCTCCTGTTTCTGGGTGGCGGAGCCGCCTTATTTCTCCTGATAAAGGTCATTTTCCGGCCGCTGGAACAGACCTCGGCCGCCCTGGCCCGGGCCGCAGCCGGCGAGGAAGAGCTGGCCCTGGGGCCCTTTCTGGTGTCAGGCTTGGAACCGCTGGCCGGCTACCTCAATGCCATTCTGGAAAAGAACCGGGAACTGTCCAGGGCCCTGAAATCCGACCGGGAAGTTTTTCAGACCTTTATTGATTCCACCGATGAGGGCTGGCTGCTGGTGGACGAGAGCGGACGGGTCATAATGATGAACCGGCGCCTGCAGGAGATGTTTCCAGAAATTAATCAGGAAAGCGAATTTTTCTGGCAGACCCTCCGCCGGCCGGAACTGCATGAGCTGGTCAACCGGGCCAGGCAGACTTCGGGACCGGTCGAGTGCCAGCTGGAAAAAGGCGGCCGGGTCTTTTCCTGCCTGGCCAGCTGGCTGCCCGGGCGCCGCAATTACCTGATGAAATTCAACGATGTCACCGAAACCAGGGAACTCAACCTGAGAAAAAAAGAGTTCGTGGCCAACCTGGCCCATGAACTGAAAACCCCGCTGACTGCCATCAGCGGTTTCCTGGAAACGCTGGAAGAAGAAAATCTCAGCCCGGAAGGACGCAGTTATCTCGATATCATTAAGAGAAATACCGGCCGCCTGGTGCGCCTGGTGGAAGACCTGGCCAGGCTGTCGGAGCTGGAAGAGAAAGGCTTTGAGCTGGAAAAGGGGCCCCTGAACCTGGCCGAAGTAGTCCGGACAGTAGTTGAGGCTTACCGGAAAGAAGCCAGCACTAAAGGTTTGTCTCTCAGGCTGGAAACAGAACCGCTGCCTCTGATTGAGGCCGATGCCTTTCAGATAGAACAAATGGTCATCAACCTGGTGGACAATGCCATAAGGTATACCGAGCAGGGTGAGGTGGTGGTCAGCCTCAAACCGGCTGAGGGGGGAGTGCTGCTCAGCGTTACTGATAGCGGCATAGGCATTCCAGAAGAACATTTGCCGCGGCTGTTCGAACGCTTTTACGTGGTTGACAAGTCCCGTTCACGCCGCACGGGTGGCACCGGGCTGGGCCTGTCCATAGTCAAGCACATAGTCCTGGCTCACGGGGGAAAAATCGAGGTCCAAAGCTCTGCCGGTTTCGGTTCCACCTTTTCAGTCTGGTTACCGGCGGCCGGGGCTGATAGCCAGAAAGCTTAAAATAAGCTATAATTTTTTTCCGAATCTAATGCCTGGAGTTACCAGTTATGACCGAGATTGAATTCAAGGGCAGCCGGCTCAAACTTAACGAAGAAGGCTTTTTAGCCACCCCCGAAATCTGGGATGAAGAAATCGCCCGGTTTCTGGCCAAACAGGCCGAGGGCATCGAACAGATGACCGAGGAACACTGGAAAATAGTGAACTATATCAGGAACTATTATCTGGAGAAAGGCCAGGCTCCTATGATCCGCAAGATGGTAGTCGAAACCGGAATTTCCCTGAAACACATCTACGAGCTCTTCCCATCCGGGCCGGCCAAGGGAGCCTGCAAGGTGGCCGGACTGCCCAAGCCTGATGGCTGCGTCTGATTAGCGGCCGCTGGATTGAGATTTGGCCGTGATTTTCAAGGATAAATTTCGGTAGACTGGCTTTCTGAAATTAACTGAACTCAGGGCCCGTTTTTTTCCGATTCTTTAACCCGGGAATTCAGCGTTTCCTTTTCTTATTGAATTCGACAATTTCTTTTACGGCTTCTATGGCCGCTTTGATGTGTTCTTCGGTATTAAAAGGACCGATGCCGAAGCGCACCGCGCCTTTGATTTTATCAGTCCCCAGTTGCTCGTGAACCAGGGGAGCACAGTGCAGCCCGGTGCGGCAGGCAATGTTGTAATCGGCGTCCAGCATGATGCCCACATCCTGGGCTTCCATTCCGTCAACGTTAAAGGCAATAACGCTGATATGGTCGGTTAGGTCATCCTGGCAGTAGAGGGTAACCCCGTCAACTTCTTTCAGACCATTAACCAACATCCTGGTCAGTTCCATCTCCTGATGGTGGATGTTGTCCAGGCCTTTTTGCAGCACCCATTTGACACCGGCCTGAAGCCCGGCCACACCCAGGACATTGAGAGTGCCGTATTCCAGGCGGTAGGGATACTCTTCCAGGTGAGTTCTCTGGGCCGAACGGACGCCAGTGCCCCCGGCTCTGGTTATCTTGATGTCCACTCCCTCGGCCACACACAGACCGCCGATGCCGGTCGGTCCCAGCAAAGACTTGTGGCCGGTAAAGCAGACGACGTCGACGTTCATATCTTTCATATCTATAGGGACCTTGCCGGCCGATTGAGAAGCATCAATGACCAACAGTACCCCCTGTTCCTTACAGATTCGGCCAATTTCTTTAACCGGCTGGACCGTTCCGATGACGTTGGAAGCATGGTTGATGACCACTAACCTGGTATTCTTTTTAATTTTTTTCCTGATATCGTCAGGGTCGACGAAGCCCCGACTGTCAAAAGGAACGTAATCAACTTCCACTCCCTGCAGGGAGAGATGATAAAGGGGCCGGAGCACAGAGTTGTGCTCGATGGTGGTGGTGATGGCGTGCTGACCCGGCTCCAGCAGACCAAAGATGGTCAGGTTGAGGGCATCGGTCGAATTGTAGCCGAAACACAGGCGGTTAGGGTCGTAACCGTTGAAGAATTCGGTCAACATTTTTCTGGTATTTTCGACCATATCCCCGGTTTCCAGGCACAGGTCATAGCCGGAACGTCCGGGGTTGACGCCGAAATTCCGGTAGAAGTAATCCATGAACTGGTAGACCTCTTCCGGTTTGGGATAGGAGGTAGCTCCGTTGTCGAGGAAAATGATATTCATGGCAGGTGCCTCCGAAATGGGTTAATTTTAAGGCAGTTAGAAGAAGATACGAGCCGGCCAGGCAGCCGGCAGTGCGGGTTACAGTTGCTTTCCATGGCTTGAATTCAGGTTGTTTATATTAATAAAAACCCGGACTTAAATCAACCCGCAAAAAATTGGTTGACTTTAAATGGACGGAATAAAAAAATAAGAAATAAAGATGGAGAAAGGCCAGTGAACAAAATGACAAAACGGTTGTTGTTAATTGGTTTGGCTATTAGCCTGATAATTAGCTGGGGAATTTTTAGTTGCCGGGGACCGGCGGAGAAATATGACCTGGTCATCAAGCAGGGCCTGGTTCTCGATGGCAGTGGCAATCCCTGGTTCCGGGCCGACCTCGGCCTCAAGGGTCAGAAGATTGTGGCGATTAAAGACCGCTTAGAGCCACAGGCGGCCAGCAGAATCATTGAGGCCGAGGGCCTGGTGATAGCCCCGGGCTTCATCGATATTCACACCCATGCTGATCGCGACCTGCTGGACATTCCGGGTTGTGAAAATTATATTTCCCAGGGCGTGACAACTCTGGTTGGCGGCAACTGTGGTGGGCATGATTTTCCGCTGGCCGAATTATTCCGGCAGATTGAGAAAAAGGGGATTGCCTGTAATTTTGCTTCCCTGGCCGGTCATAACACCATCCGCCGTCAGGTGATGGGTATGAAGATGGAGAAGCCGACAGCAGAAGAAATGAACCGGATGAAAGAGCTGCTGCGGCAAGAAATGGCCGCCGGAGCCATTGGCCTGTCAACCGGGCTAGCCTATCTTCCCGGGACTTATTCCAGCACCGAGGAGCTGGTGGAGCTGGCTGCTGTCCTCAGCCAGACCGGCGGTTTTTATGCTTCCCATATCAGAAATCAAGGCCAGAGGATAACCGAGGCGATTGAAGAAGCCATTGCCGTGGGTGAAAAGAACGGAATTCCGGTTGAGATTTCTCATATCAAGCTGGCAGCCGAAGAAGTCTGGAACCAGCTGGAGAGAATCACCGTCCCGGTGGAAGCAGCCCGGGCCAGGGGAGTGGAGGTGACCCTTGACCAATATCCTTACACCGCCACCAGCTCCGGCTTTACCAGCAGCCTCCCCCAGGAAGTATTTGAAGGTGGTCGGGACAAGTTCCTGGAAAGGTTGAAGGACCCGGAAATTTACAACCGGGTCAAACAGGCGGTCATCCGCAGCCGCCTGACTTCCAGAAGGGGGATTGATAAGCTGGAGACGATCTATGTTGCCAGCAGCAGGAAATTTCCAGGATACGAGGGCAAGAACCTGAAGCAGATTCTCGAACTCCAGGGTAAAGCGGTAAACGTTGATAACGGGGCTGAACTCATCATCGACCTGGTCCGGGAAGGAGATGTGTCGGCCATCTTTTTTCAGATGGATGAGAAAGACGTGGAAGCCCTGATGAGACTTCCTTATGTTATGATCGGCTCCGACGGTGGCCTGCAGCTGGCCGGGCAGGGGAGCCCTCATCCCCGGAGCTACGGCACCTTCCCCCGGGTGCTGGGGGAGTACGTGCGGGAAAGGAAAATTATTACTCTGGAAGAAGCCGTAAGAAAAATGACCTCTTTTCCGGCCCAGACCATGCGGCTTAAAAACCGGGGAATGATCAGGGAAGGTTATTATGCTGACCTGACCATTTTCAATCCGGCTGAAGTCAGAGACACTGCTACCTTTGCTCAGCCGCATCAGCACAGCCGGGGAATCATTTATGTGCTGGTCAATGGCCAGGTGGTGCTGGAGCAGGGTAAATTCACCGGGAAAAGGCCGGGCGCCATAATTTACGGTCCGGGCTATCGGAAAAAATAAAAAAACTTAGGCCGGGAGTATTGATTTTTGAGCTGGTGGTGCTAATATTTAGAACTAAAAATGAGATACTATCTTTCGCTCGGCAGTAACCTTGGCCAGCGGGCCCGGCACCTGGCTCAGGCTCGCAGTCTGCTCCAGAAAGCCGGAGTCATAATTGTCCGCCAGTCATCCATCTACGAAACCGAACCGGTGGATTACCTGGACCAGCCCTGGTTCTACAATCAGGTGCTGGAAGTGGAAGCGGCCCGCAGTCCCATGGCCCTGCTGCACCTAGTGAAGGAGATCGAGCTGCGGATGAAGCGGCGGCCGTCGGTGGATAAAGGCCCCCGGGTGATCGATATCGATATTCTGCTGGCCGGGAAAAACGTGGTCCAGACCAACCGGCTGGTGGTGCCGCACCCCAGGATGAGCTTCCGCAATTTTGTCATGGTGCCCCTGGCTGAAATAGCCCCGGATTTCATCCATCCTCTGTTCCATCTGCCGGTGTCGGTGCTGGCCCGAATGACCGGCGATTCCTCGGCCGTCCGCAAGGTGGGAGAAGTCCACCATCAGGTTCAGGCGGTCTGATCAACTTTTCCCCCCTTTTTCTATTGGTTCTTCTTATTCCTTTTAATCCTTGAACCGGTTAATTCTTAGAAGCAGCTAGTACTGCACGGGAATAGTATTAAACAGGTGTCAAGGGGCGATCCAATACCGGGTGATATTTAGCAAGATACCCGCGCTTAAATTTCCTAAACTCCTGCCGGTACGGCTTCTGTCTGGTCGGCTTGATTTATAATTTATTATTTCTTCTGGTAATTTACCTGACTGTACCGTAAAAAATAGAATTGAAAAGCAGTTTGAAAGTGCCGCGGGACTGGGCTCTGAACTGCACCGGAAAGCCGAGCAGAATCAAATTTCCTTTTTGCAGTGGAACGTCGACAATGGCCGCCTTCTGCTGGATGAGTTTCTCTCCGTGAATCCAGCCGCTGAGCAGCAGGTTGTCGGCAGCGTATTTAGCCACTATCCGTGGGGAATTTTTCTGGTCAAAAGAAGGAAAAACATCAAAGGCGCAGCTTTCGGCAAAGACCACCGGTTGCTGGCTATCCATTCCATAGGCGACCGGGTGGGTCCGGTCAAACTCGGCCAGCAGGATGGAACCCGAGCAATTGAATTCGTCCCTTTTTGCTTTTTCCAGGAGGTTGCGGACAGCCGGCTGGAACTGGCCAGTGGCCAGGTTGCAGGAAGTGTTTAGGAAGACCAGCGTGCCGCCTTCTTTGACAAATTGTTTTAAGTTGTTCACCCCGCGCTCGGTCAGGCCGCCAACATAGTCCGGCGGCATATCACCTTTGCGATAGCCATGGAGCAGCAGTTCCGGCGAATAATGGTCGGGGATAACAATGGTATCGTACTGGCTGGCCAGGTGTCCGGCCTTGATATCGGCATCGTGCAGGCTCTTGTAGCTGAATTCGTGCTCGTCCAGGATGAACCTGGTCCAGCCCTCATCCTCCACTGCCACCCAGGACTGGTAGACCCCCAGGCGCGGAGCCTTGACTTCAATGGTTTCCACCGTCGGCCTGGAGCCGCAGGCTTGAATTTTCAGACTGAGGTCCCGGGCCAGCTTGTCCATGAAATTGCGGCTGACCGAGCTGGCGATAATGGTGCCTTCAGGATAGTTCTGGCCGTCATGGGTAAAACTCTTTCTGGCCCAGGCAATTCTTCCTTTTTGCTTCAGGATGCGATTCATGGCCACGAATGAGGCATTCTGCCCGTGGTCCAGGAGAAAAGCGGCCGAACCGGAGCCTCCCACTTTACCAGCCGGAGGATTGACCACCGCCAGCGAGTTTAATTTAGCGGAAACCGGACTGCTGGCTGCCTGGATTTTAAGGTTGAACTGGTAAGATAGGGTCCAGCCCATCATGTCGTAGGCTTCAAGGGGAGAGCCTTCAATCTTCCTCGATTGCACCAGTCCCTGCCACAGGTTCGGATATTTCCTGAGGTCGGGATAACGTTGCTCTTCCAGCATGTTCTTGGCGAACAGGGCAAAGGGCTGGCTCATAGGAATGACCAGGGTTCCCCTGGGATAAGATAGACCATCGCAGGTAAAATCTTCCTGGGCTTCGTAAACTTCAATTCCCAGGAGTATCATCCGGTTCAGGAGCAACGCCAGGTTGCCGGGGTCGGTCTGGGCCCTGGGGATTATCCAGGCGTAGGGCGGCTCTTTCTGAAATCTGGCCATGACTTCGCTGGCCATTTTATATTTATTGAAGAGAAGTTCCTGGCGGTACTTGGCAGCTACTTCCAGCACGGCCTTGGAAGCGGTCAGACAGTAATCCACCGCATCCCTCAGCCGCCACCAGCCGCCTTTCCAGGGGCTGGGATAAAAAGCCGACATGGTCAGGTCCTGGTATTCGGCCGGGAAATCCCTGACAGTATAAAACCTCGGTGTGGCGTAGCGGTAAAGGGCCGTCTCCGTCAATATAGAAATTATGTTATGCGAATCCACCACCTGGGTCACATAGCCGGGATACCAGGTGTCGAAGAAAATTCTGGAAATGGCTCCTTCCTTGCCCTCAGAATCAAAGGCCGCTCCCATGGCCGAGCCGATCAGGTTCTGCCAGCGGACGATCAGGGGATGGACGTTGGGGTTGGTCGGTTCGGAATTGGGGGGAATCCAGATGCGGGCCGGGAAAGGAGCCGTCTGATGGTGATTGTAGAGAATCACCGGGTACCATTCCTGGTTGACCAGTCTGGTAATATGCTGGGTTTCCTTCAGGTTGGCCAGGTAGGAATCGCGGTTATTATCATGTCCAGCGTAATAATGATAGAGATAGGGCAGGGGAGAGACTTCAAACGGGGTGCCGACATTCTTATGATACCAGTCAGCCAGCAGGTTCATCCCGTCCGGGTTGGCAAAAACCAGCAGACAGATGACTTGGTCGAGTATCCGCAGAGTTTTTTCATCGCGGGCCGAAACCAGGTCGTAGGCCAGCTGCACCAGGTGCTGGGCCGGGGCGCATTCGGAAGCATGCAGTCCGCCGTCGATGTAGACCACGGCCTTGCCCTGGGCTGATAGCCGGAGCGCTTCTTCCGGGCTGAGGCCTCTGGCCAGAGACAGCTTTTTTATGATTTCCTGATATTTTTCCAGGCTGGCCAGGTTCTCAGCCGATGAGATGATGGCACAGTACATGGGCCGGCCCATGGTCGTTTGGCCCATTTCCTTGAGCCGGATGCGGTCGGAAACCGAGGCTACCTTTTTAAGGTAATCGATGGCCTGGTCATAGGTGATGAGATGGTAATCGGCTCCAACCTTGAAACCCAGGATATCCTCCGGAGCCGGAATCACCTGGGCCCTGGCTCCAGCCGGGATAAAAAGCAGCAAACCAACTACCAGCAGACATAAAAAATAGCTGTGTCTATTCATAATCTATCTCCTGCGTAAATTATTCAAAGGCATTTATCAGATGTTCAATTGCGGCCTGGCCCCGGTCATCAAAACTCAGGCTGATGACGTCAAAGCGGCAGTCAACCTGGCTCAGGTTATTAAGGTACAGGTAACCCTCGGCCGCCCGCCGCAGGTGGGCCTTTTTGCGTTCGGTAATGGCTTCTTCGGGGGAACCGAAGTCGTCAGAACTCCTGGTCTTAACTTCAATAAAGACCAGGTAATCACCGTCGCGGGCAATGAGGTCAATTTCCGTATGATGGAACTGGAAGTGGCTGGTAATAATCTGGTAACCCTTGCTCTTGAGGTATTCCGCAGCTATTTCCTCGCCCCAGCGGCCAAAACGGAGCGAGTCTATTTTATCTTTTTCCACCTGACGCCTTCTTTGGTATCTTCCAGGATTAGGCCCAGCTGTCGCAGCTCCTCGCGGATAGCGTCGGCCAGGGCAAAATTTTTCTCTTTCCGGGCTTTCTGGCGTAACTCTATTTTTTCCAGGATTTCAGCCGGCAGGTCTTCTTCTTTTATTTCCGGCAGGATGGCCAGCACCCGGTCGAGGTCAGACAACGTCTGCAGCACCAGGATGGCATCCTCCTGTTTGATCTGGTCCCGGGCCAGGCGGGAATTTATTTCCCGGATAAATTCAAACAGGGCGGCCAGCCCGGCAGAAATGTTCAGGTCATCGGCCAGGCTGTCCTTAAATTCGGCTAAAGTCCTGTCCGCCAGCCTCCGGACGTCGGGGTCGGAGCCGGCCGCAAAAGTCCGGTGTTCAAGCTCGTAAACGAAATCCAGGATTCTCTGCCTGGAGGCTCGAGCCTGCTCCAGGTTATCAAAGGTAAAATTCAGCATCTTGCGGTAGTGGGTGGACAGCAGGAAAAACCTCAGGTCAACGGGGTCGGTTCCCCGCTCCAGCAGGTCGCGCAGAGTGTAGAAGTTCCCCCTTGACTTGGACATTTTTTCGCCGTCGACTACCAGATGATGGCAGTGGAGCCAGTAGTTGACGAACTTCTGGCCGTAGTAAGCCTCGGACTGGGCGATCTCGTTTTCGTGGTGAGGGAAAATGTTATCAATTCCGCCGCAGTGGATATCAATGGTCGGGCCGAGATAGCGGGTGCTCATAGCTGAACATTCGATATGCCATCCTGGCCGACCTGGACCCAGCTCGGTTTCCCAGTAGGGCTCTCCCTCCTTGGCCTTTTTCCACAGGGCAAAGTCGTGCGCGCTTTCTTTCTCATATTCGTCGCTGTCTACCCTGGCCCCGGCCTTCAGCTCTTTCAGGTTGATCTTGGCCAGGCGTCCATAGGCTGGGAATTTCTCAATGCTGAAATAAACGGAACCTTCCTTATAATAGGCAAAACCTTTTTCCAGCAAGCCCTTGACCATTCTGACCATGTCGGGGATGTGTTCGGTGGCCCGGGGGTAGATATCAGCTGGCAGCAGCCGCAGGACCTTACTATCTTCAAAAAAGGCCTCGATGTACTTGGCCGTGTAGTCCTGAAGAGAAATTCCCAGACTTCTGGCTCCCTTAATGGTTTTGTCGTCAACGTCGGTCAGGTTCATCACGTGGATGACTTTGTAACCGTAAAAAATCAGGAATCTCTTCAGCAGGTCCTCAAAGAGGTAGGCCCGGTAATTGCCGATATGGGGATAGTCGTAGACGGTTGGTCCGCAGGTATAGAGGCGAACTTCGCCTTCCCGGAGCGGCCGGAATTCTTCCAGGGAACCGGACAGAGTATTAAAAAAGCGAATCATCCCGACTATTATGTCCAAAGCACTTCCGCCCGTCAATAGCAGCGAGATTTTCGAACCGGACGGCCTTGTCTTATAGACGGATTTGTTTGACCTTATTTCTCAAAATATGACATAATATAAACCTAATTAATAAAAAAAAGGGAATAATAATGAAAATCAATGTTGGGCTCAGACGAGAAGACATTAGCCGCTGGGAAAGAAGAGTTCCGCTTATCCCTTCGCATATCCGGGAACTGCAGGAAAATCATCCCCTTCAATTCTATGTGCAGCCTTCCGACATCAGGGTCTTTCCCGATTCCGAGTACCGGGCGGCCGGAGCCCTGGTGCAGGAAGACCTCTGTCCCAGCCGGGTGGTTCTGGCCATCAAGGAAATCCCGCTGTCCCTGTTTGAGCCGGGCAAGGTCTATGTTTTCTTCTCCCACACCATAAAGGGACAGCCTCACAATATGCCCATGCTCAGGAGAATTATGGAGCTGGGCTGCACCCTCATTGATTATGAAAAAATGACCGATGACCAGGGCCGGCGGGTCCTGTTTTTTGGTAATTATGCCGGACATGCCGGTATGCTCGATTCTCTCTGGGCTTATGGGCAGAGACTTAAAACCCTCGGCCTGGAAACGCCATTTCTGAGATTGAAGCAGGCTGTGCACTATGCCAGCCTGACCGAAATCAAAGAAGAAGTAAGAGCTACTGGCCAGGAAATCGTGGACAGGGGCCTGCCTCCGGAAATCAGTCCCTTTGTCTGCGGCTTTTTTGGCTACGGCCATGTGTCCCAGGGGGCTCAGGAAATCTTTGACCTCCTACCGGCAGTAGAAATCAAGCCGACCGAACTGGCTGACACGGTTGAGCGTGGCTATTTTTCCCCGCACCGGGTGTACAAAGTGGTTTTTAAAGAAGAAGACATGGTCAGGCCCAGGGGAGCCCACTCCTTTGACCTCCAGGATTATTACCAGCACCCGGAAAAATACTATCCGGTGGTCGAGGAATACCTGCCTTACCTGAGCCTCCTGATCAACGGCATCTTCTGGACCCCGAAGTATCCCCGGTTTGTCACCAGGAAATTCTTACAGCAGCTTTACGGTGGTAGCAGCCGACCCCGACTCCAGGTGATTGGTGATATCACCTGTGATATCGACGGTTCCATCGAGAGCACGGTTAAAGCCGCTGATTCTGAAAAACCGGTCTATGTTTATGACCCGGTAAGGGGTGAAGCCATTGATGGTTTCGAAGGCCCCGGCCCGGTGGTTATGGCCGTCTACAACCTTCCGGCCGAATTGCCGGTTGAATCTTCTACTTATTTCAGCCAGGGACTGAAGAAATACGTGCCAGCGCTGGCCCTGACCGATTATTCCCGGACTTTTGACCGGCTGGAACTGGACCCGGTCATAAAGCGGGCGGTCATCGTGCATAACGGGCAGCTTACTCCAGACTACCTTTACCTGGAAGATTTTCTTAAAAAATAGAAACTCATTCTGTTGATAAAAGCGAGGTACCCATGAAAAAAGTCTGTCTGCTGGGAGCCGGACTGGTGGCCGGTCCGCTGATTGAATACCTGCTCCAGTTTGATGAGGTCGAACTGATGGTGGCTGATATCGACCTGGAACGGGCCAGGAGTCTGGTTAAAGACCACCCCCGCGGCCGGGTCTTTCAGCTGGACCTCCAGAACCGACCGGAGCTGGTGAAGCTTGTCTCCGATGCAGAAGTCGTGGTCAGCATGGTTCCTTACACTTTTCATCCTTATGTGGCTGAAATCTGTCTGGAACTGGGAAAACACCTGGTCACCGCCTCCTACGTCAGCCCGGCTATGAAAGCCCTGGACGGCCGGGCCAGAGAAAAAGGATTGATATTCCTGAATGAACTCGGCCTGGACCCGGGAATAGATCACATGGAAGCCATGAGGCTGATAGAGGCAGCTCACCAGGCCGGCGGCCGAGTGGTCAGCTTTGTTTCCTACTGCGGTGGATTGCCGGCGCCCGAAGCCAGCGACAATCCTTTCGGTTACAAGTTTTCCTGGAGTCCGCGCGGAGTCCTGCTGGCCGGGAGAAACGAAGCCCGCTACTTGCTGGATGGGCGGGAGGTGGTGGTCCCGGCCGAAGAGCTCTTCAGCCATTACCAAATGCTTGACATCCCGGGCCTGGGAATGTTCGAAGGTTATCCCAACCGAAATTCTGTTTCTTACCTGGAAACCTACGGAATCAGGGAAGCCAGGACCATGCTCCGAGGAACCCTGCGCTATCCTGGCTGGTGCCAGAAGATGAAAAAGATTGGCGAACTGGGACTTCTGGACATCAACGAAAGGGAATGGCAGTCTCCAACCTATGCCGGTTTCATGCGGGAGTACCTGAAAATAGGGGAGAGCGTTGAGCTTAAAGCAGCCGTGGCTGACCGGTTGCAGTTGAGTCGGCAATCGGATGTCATCCAGAGCCTGGACTGGCTGGGACTTTTCAGTGAGCAGCCCCTGCCGTCACGAAAAATCTCGCCGCTCGACCTGCTGGTGGCCCTGATGGTAGAAAAGCTCAAATACCGGGAAGGCGAAAGGGATATGACCGTTTTACAGCATCAGATAACGGTCGAGTACCCGGCGAAGGGGCGCGAGCTGGTCACCTCGACCCTGATAGACTTCGGCCAGCCCCGCGGTCATTCTTCTATGTCCAGAACGGTTGGACTTCCTGTGGCCCTGGGAGTAAAATTGATTCTGGAAAGAAGGATCGGACTGAGCGGCGTCCTGACCCCAACCGTCAGGGAAATTTACGAGCCGATTCTGGCCGAGCTGGAAACGCTAGGTCTGGCCTTTAAGGAAGAAAGAAAATTCATCTGAGCCCGGGCTCAGGGAGGAGGGCCAGGATGACAAGACAACCTTATGTGGCCGGTTACTTTTATCCTGATGACCCCGAGTACCTGAGAAAAACAATCCAATCCTTTGTCAGGGAAGAAGCGGAGAAAATCCGGGCGGTCGGAGTGGTTTCACCCCATGCCGGTTATGAATATTCAGGGCCGGTGGCCGGGAAAGTTTATTCCTCGGTTGAGATACCAGAAACGGTGATAATTCTTTCGCCAGCCCATCACCGGATAAATTCTCTTTTTGCCCTGTTTGACCGAGGCAGCTGGTTGACTCCGCTGGGCGAGGTCCAGGTGGAAAGCCGGCTGGCTGACCTGGTGGCTGGCGGCACCGACCTCATCAGCCGGGACCCGGAAGCTCATCGCAAGGAGCACTCGATTGAGGTCCAGATTCCTTTCCTCCAGTATTTCCGGCCCGAACTTAAAATTGTGCCGCTGATGATTTCCTACCAGGCGGGGTGGGAAGAGCTGCAGCAGCTGGGGCAGGCCCTGGCCGAAGCTGTCAAGCAGTCTGAACAGCCGGTGCTGCTGGTGGCCAGCACCGACATGAGTCATTATGTCAGCAAGAAGGTGGCCGAGGAGCTTGATTTCAAGGCCATCTCATTTATGGAAAAGCTTGACCCGGAAGGGCTTTATAATGTTGTAACCTCCTACGGAATTTCCATGTGCGGTTTCCAGCCGACCACGGCCATGCTGGTTGCGGCCAGGTTGCTGGGAGCCAGGGAAGGACGCCTGATCAGCTATCAGACCTCAGGGGAAAGAACAGGCGATTACCGGGAGGTAGTGGGCTACGCCGGGATGGTCATCTGTTGATTTAGCAGTCTTTAAACCAGATTGACAAAACTTGCCATTTGAGGTAAATAAAATAAAAAGGGAAAGATGTCTTACTATAAATTAGAAAATAAGGAAAAAATCATCCTTATTCTTACAGTCTCCGTCTACCTGGAGACTGGAAAACCGGTCAGCTCAGGGCTACTGGCTCAAAAGCTGAATTACAGGGTCTCTCCGGCCACCATCAGGAATGCCATGGCCAGTCTGGAAAAGCAGGGTTACCTCTATCAACCCCATACTTCAGCCGGTCGGTTGCCAACGGACGAGGGCATCAGGTTCTATGTCGATAACTTGCTTTCAGAAACCCTGCGCTCAACGCCCGAGGCCCTGAGAATCTACTCTGAAGAACTCAGCGTCGAATCGGGAGAGCTGGACAGCCTGTTGCTTCAGGTGAGTCAAATTCTGGCCAGTAATTCCGACAACCTGGCCTTTGTCATCTCTCCTCATATTTCACGGTTGGCCTTTGACCAGGTTAAGTTCGTGAAGCTGAATGACAACCGGGTAATGATAGTTCTGGTCTCAACCTTCAACCTGGTCCAGACTGAAATCTTTGAAACCAGGACTCTGTTTACCCAGACCGAACTGGACCGGGCAGCCCAGTACATCAACCAGAATTTCCGGGGCAAAAACCTGGCTTTTGTCCGGGATTATTTGTTCCGGGAACTTCCGCGGCTGAAGATGCGGTACGAAGACCTGGTGGAAAAGCTGATTGCTCTTCTTCGCAGTTATCCCTCACTGGAAAAAGAAGAGGGCAAGATTTTCCTCCAGGGGACAGCCAGGCTGCTGGATAAAGCTGAACTTTTTGATTTCAACAAGCTGAAGTCCCTGTTTCAGAATTTTGAGGAAAAGGCCAACCTGGCCCGCCTGCTGTCCGACCTGATCAGCCTGGAAAGGGTTAAGGTGATAATCGGCTCGGAATTGAAGCTGCCGGAAATAGCCGATTGTTCGCTGATTCTTTCTCATTACGGGTATCGCAATCAGATCCTGGGTTCCCTGGGCATCATCGGGCCCAAAAGATTGCCCTACGACCGGATTATTCCCTTGGTGGATAATGTGGCCCGGCGTCTGACCAGGACTATAACCACGCTGGAAAAAGGAGTGGCCTTATGAGCGGCAAGAAGACAGATAAGGAAAAACCCGACAACCTGAATCAACCGGAGCCAGCTGGAAACGGCCAGGAAAAGTCAGGCATCAGGGTTAAAGAAAAAGACAGCCAGCCGGAACCGACCTTCAAAGTCAGCGAGCAGGAAGAGATTGAATACCTGGAGCAGGTAAAAGAGGAAAAGGATACAACCTGTGCTGCTCCCCAAGCCGGGGAACAATCCCCTGAGGAATTGATCCAGAAGCTCCAGGCTGAGCTGGAAAGCAAGAACCACGAGCTGGAACAATTGAAGAAAGCGGTGGAAGAGCTTAAAGAAAGATTCCTGAGAGCAGCAGCCGAGCTGGATAATGTCAGGAAGAGAGCCGAAAGAGACAAGGAGGAATTCTTCCAGTACGCCCTGAGTGACCTGCTCCGTGATATCCTGCCCATTATCGATAATTTTGAGCGAGCTCTCAAATCGGCCCAAACTGAGACCGACGGCCAGACTTTCCGCGAAGGGGTGGAGCTGATTTACCGGATGCTTCTCAACCTGATCAAGAAGTACGGGGTGAGACCCATCGAGCTCCATGACAACAAATTTGACCCCAGCCTGCATCATGCCCTGGCTTCGGAAGAATCGGCCGAGGTCAGCGAGCCTCTGGTCATGGAAGAATTGCAGAAGGGTTACCTGATTCACAATAGACTTCTGCGGCCAACTATGGTAAAAGTTATCATTCCGAAGAAGGACTGACTGAAAAAGAACCGAGCATGGCCGAAGTAATCGGGATTGACCTGGGAACCACCTACTCCTGCGTGGCTTACATGAACGGGCAGAGGCCCACGGTTATCCCCAACCTGGAAGGCAACAACACCACACCCTCAGTAGTGTCATTTGCTGCGGCCGGACAGCGGCTGGTGGGCTTGCCGGCCCTGCGTCAGGCTATCACCAACCCCGAAAATACGGTCTATTCAGTCAAGAGACTGATCGGCAAGAAGTACGACTCGCCGGAGATGGCCGAGCTGCGGACCAAGTTTCCCTACAAAATGGTGGAGGCTCCTAACGGGGATATCCTGATCGAGGTCGGGGGTGAGCTGTGTACTCCTCAGGAAATCTCGGCCTTCATCCTTGGCTACCTCAAGCAATGTGCCGAAAATTACCTCGGGACCAGCGTGGAAGAGGCTATCATCACCGTTCCAGCCTATTTTAACGACCACCAGCGCCAGGCCACCAAAGATGCGGCTGCTATCTGTGGGCTGAAGGTTCTGCGGATCATCAACGAGCCGACAGCGGCCAGCCTGGCCTATGGCTTTAACACCCGGAAGAATGGCCGGCTGGCGGTCTATGACCTGGGCGGCGGGACCTTTGACGTTACCATCCTGGAAATCCAGGACGGGGTGTTTCACATCCTGTCCACCAGCGGCGATACTTTCCTGGGCGGCGATGATTTTGATAACCGCCTCATTTCCTGGTTGCTGCAGGAGTTTCAGCAGGAACATGGTCTTGACCTCAGCCAGGATAAATTTGCCCTGCAGCGGATCAAGGAGGCGGCCGAGAAGGCCAAACGGGAACTGTCCTTCACTACGGAAACGGAGATCAGCCTGCCCTTTATCTGCAACACCGACCGCGGTTCCCTGCATATCCAGAAAAAAATTAACCGCAGTTTCCTGGAGAAGCTGACCTCAGACCTGGTGGAAAGAACTCTGCTTATCTGCCAGCAGGCTCTAAAGGACGCCCACCTGGATGTTTCCAAAATAGATGAGGTCATACTGGTCGGCGGCCAGACCCGGATGCCCCTGGTGAGACAGATGGTGGCCGAGTATTTTCAGCGGCAGCCAGCGGCCCGGATTAACCCCGATGAAATAGTGGCCATGGGTGCGGCTTTGCAGGCCAGCATCATCAAAGGACAGGGTCGAGACCTGGTTTTGCTCCTCGACGTCACACCTTTTTCCATGGGAATTGAGACGGAAAATGGCCTGTTCCAGAAAATCATCGAGCGCAATACCACCATTCCGGCCCGCAAAACCATGGCCTTTACCACCGTCGAGAATAACCAGAGACGGGTCCGGATACATGTGCTCCAGGGTGAAAGCCCGGCGGCCAAAGATAATAAGTCCCTGGCCACTTTTGACCTGGTGGGGATTGACCCGGCCCCGGCCGGGGTTCCTCAGATAGATGTCACCTTTGAGATTGATGCCGACGGCCTGTTGAGGGTTTCGGCCCGGGATACCGGCACCGGGCGGGAACAGAAAATCGAAATCAAACCCTCGGCCGGTCTGTTGCCGGAACAGCTGCAGGAGATAATCGAGCGGAGGCAGAAGGAGGTGAGGAGCAGGGATGAAGAAGGATTATTATGAAGTGCTCGGCGTCTCCAGACAGGCCTCGGCCGAAGAAATAAAAAAAGCCTACCGTCAGGCAGCCCTGAAATACCATCCAGACCGCAACCCCGGTAATAAGGAAGCCGAGGAGAAATTCAAGGAAGCGGCTGAAGCCTACAGCGTTTTAATTGACCCGGACAAGCGGGCTATCTATGACCGCTATGGCCATCAGGGTTTACAGGGACATGGCTATGAGGGCTTCCGCGGTTTCGACTCTTCAGTTTTCCAGGATTTTGAGGATATTCTCGGAAACCTCTTTGGCTTCAGCTTTTCGGAGTTTTTCGGCGGCGAATCGGCCCGCCGGCCGCGGGCCCAGCGCGGGCGCGACCTGGCCCTTGAGTTGCAGATAACGCTGGAAGAAGTAGCCGCCGGCACAGAAAAAGAACTTAAAATTACCCGCCACGAACTCTGCCCGGTCTGCCAGGGCTCCAGGCTAAGGCCGGGAACCAGGAAAACCACCTGCCCGGCCTGTCAGGGACGTGGTCAGCTGCGCTACCAGCAGGGCTTTTTCACCATCACCCGGACCTGCTCTCACTGCGACGGGCTGGGGGAAATAATCGCCACCCCCTGCCAGGAATGTCAGGGCACCGGTCGGGTCAAGCAGAAAAGGCAATTAAAGGTCAAGGTCCCGGCCGGAGTTGATGACGGCACCAGGCTGCGGATTTCAGGAGAAGGTGAAGCCGGGGACCCGGGCCAGGCCCGGGGTGACCTGTATGTGATTATTAGAGTCAGGCGACACCCCTTCTTTGAGCGAAAAGGACGGGATCTTTACTGCCAGATAGACCTGAGTTTCTCTCAGGCCGCTCTCGGGGCCAGGATAGCCATTCCTCTTCTCGGAGGAGGCCATGAAATCCTCAAGATACCGGGCGGGGTGCAATCGGGTGAAGTTTTTAAGGTCCGGGGCGCCGGGTTGAAAGAGCTCGGCAGTCACCGGAACGGCGACCTCTATGTCCGGGTAGTGGTCAAGACCCCGGAAAAACTGGACAGAGAACAGAAGACTCTCTTGAACCGGCTGGCTGAATTGAGAGGGGAGAAGCTGGGGGAGGTCGACCGCTCGGTCCTGGAAAAATATCAGCAGGTAACCGGAAGCGAGGACAGTGACCAGTAATCAATTTTTCATCGATAAATTGCCCGAAAACGGAGCCCCTTTTTTTCTCGAAGGACGGGAACATCACCACCTGTCCCGGGTAGCCAGGGTCAAACCGGGGGAGAAAATCTGGCTGACCGACGGCCGGGGGCGGAGGCTACTGGCCGAGGTGGAAAAAGTGGAGGCCAGCAGAACCAGACTGCGGCCGCTCCAGGCGGTTCAGGAAACGCTTAAGACTCGGGTGACCCTGGGCCTGGGGTTGACCAGGGCCGAGACCTTTGATTTCCTGGTTCAGAAAGCCACCGAGTTGGGCGTGGCCGAAATCCAGCCGTTGCTAACCAGAAGGTCGCAGCCCCTGCCGCGCGAGCGGCTTGAGAAAAAGCACCAACGCTGGGAGGCCATTGCCAGGGAAGCATTGAAACAATGCAAGGGCGCTCTTCTTCCGCTGATTGGTTACCCGCTGCCGCTGGAAGCAGCCCTGTTAAAAAATGTTGGTGGACTGAAATTTTATCTGGATGAAGATTGCCAGGGCTATTTTCGTGATATACTGATAAGCAGCCCGAGGGAGGAAGTTTACCTCCTGGCCGGGCCGGAAGGCGGCTGGGCTGAAGAAGAAAAACAACAAATGGACAGAGCTGGATTCCAGGGGCTGTCGCTCGGCAGCCGGGTTCTGAGAACGGAAACGGCAGTTCTGGCCGCCCTGAGTTTGATTTCTCATTTCTGGAACTGGTGACATGTTTCTTCAGGGACAGAAAGTAGGTAAGTACGAAATACTGAGATCCCTCGGCAGCGGCGGGTTCGGCTCGGTTTACCTGGCCCGGGACACCTGGCTGGATATCAAGGTGGCCATCAAGGTCCCGCACAAGCAATCACAGGAGCTGTTCAAGCTGCTGAAGGAACCGCGGCTGCAGGCCGCCCTCAACCATCCTAACATCGTTCGGGTGCTGGCGGCGGAAAAAGAAAAAGACGTTTTCTTCATGGTTATGGAATACGTCAAGGGCAAATCCCTGGAGAAAATCCTGGAAAAAGAGAAAATCCTGGAAGCCGAGCGGGCGGTGGATATTGTCAAGCAGATTGCCTACGGCGTGGATCACGCCCACAAGAATAAAATCATTCACCGCGACCTGAGGCCCTCCAACATCCTGATCTCCGAGGAAGGCACGGTCAAGATCACCGATTTCGGGACCTCGGCCTGGCTTAACTCCACCCAGTACGCCTCAACCCGGATAGGCTCGCCACCTTACATGGCCCCGGAACAATTCCTGGGCAAGGCTTCCTACTGTTCCGACATCTATTCCATCGGCTGTATATTTTATGAAATGATCGTGGGGCGTCCGCCGATTTTTGACCCCGACCCTTTTAAGATCCTGGAAAAGGCCCAGCAGGGTAAGATAACCCCGCCCCGTCTGAAAAATATGAAAGTGCCCAAAGAGGTGGATGTCCTGATCATGCGCTGTCTGGCCCCCCGGGTAGAAGACCGGGTCCAGAGTGCTTCGGAAATAATCAGGGAACTGTCCCGGATAAAGGGCAAAGAAGAAAAAACCAGTGAGCTGGAAGACATCTTCGCCCGGATAAAAGCCCGGGAGCAGAGACGGTCAGACCTGTGCTGGAACTGCCGCCGTCCTCTGCCTTATAAGACCAGGGTCTGTCCCTACTGCGGAGAAAACGTCTGAACTCGAAGGAACCAGCCTGAAGCAGAGTTTTAAATTGACAACTACCGGCGGTTGATTTACTATAAAAACAATTTAGGCTGAAAACAGGACGGGCTGGGAGAAGCCGGGCAAGATGAAGGCCAGCCAGAGGATGAATTACCGCAATAACCTGAGGCCCGGGCCCTCAGCCAGGAAGATAAAATGCAGCTTCACAATAAAAACTTTAGGAACTCAGGGAGGGTTTGATGATTATTGATGATCTGCTAAAAATTGCTATCGAGAGGGATGCTTCGGACCTGCACTTAAAAGCCGGAAATCATCCGATGATCAGGGTTCACGGGACGCTCATTCCCCTGGTCGGATTTCCCCGCCTGACGGGTGAGGATACTGAGGACCTGGCCAACCAGATCATGACCGATCACCAGAGGAAGAAACTAAAGGAAGATTTCGACGTCGACCTGGCCTACAGCCTGTCTGGTTTTGGCCGTTTCCGGGGAAGCATCTATTACCAGAGGGGAACCCTGGCCATTTCTCTGAGAATTATCCCGCTGGAAGTGAGAACCATCCGGGAACTGTTGCTGCCCGAAGTCCTGGAAAAAATAGCCTTTTATCCGCGGGGCCTGGTTCTGGTGACCGGAACTACCGGAAGCGGCAAGACCACCACTCTGGCTGCCATGATAGATTACATCAATACCTACCGCCGGGAAAACATCATAACCGTGGAAGACCCCATTGAGTACCTGCACAAGGACAAGAAGAGCACCATCAGCCAGAGAGAAGTGGGTATGGACGTCTTGAGTTTTTCCCGCGGGCTGAGAGCCTGTCTGCGGGAAGACCCCGATGTCATCCTGGTGGGCGAAATGAGAGACCTGGAGACCATAGAAACTGCCCTGCTGGCGGCCGAAACCGGTCATCTGGTGCTGAGTACCCTGCACACCCTGGACGCCCCCGAAACCATCAACCGTATTATCGCCACTTTCCCGCCGCATCACCAGCGGCAGGTCAGGCTGCAGCTGGCCAGCGTACTCAAGGCGGTCATCTCCATGCGCCTGGTGCCGCGGATGGACGAGCAGGGCCGGGTGCCAGCGGTGGAAGTGATGATCAGCACACCTTTCATCCAGGAATGTATTGCCGACCGGGAAAAAACTGGGCTGATACGGGATGCCATTGCCACCGGCCTCTCCCAGTACGGCATGCAGACCTTTGACCAATCAATTTATCAATTATACAGGGATGGTTACATCTCGTTTGAGCAGGGCATCAAGTACTCGTCCAATCCGGATGCCTTCAAGCTGAGGGTGATGGGGGTCCAGTCGACGCTGGACATCGCCCTGGAGCAGATGGAAAAAGAAATGGTTAAGGTGGAGAGAGTTGAAGGAGGGAACGAAGAGGAAAGTTAACGGATGATGAAAGCTAATGAAATCAGAACTGCTTTTCTGGAGTTCTTCGAAAAGAGGGGGCACCGGGTAGTCCCCAGTTCTTCCCTCATTCCCAAGGATGACCCGACCCTGCTGTTTACTAACGCCGGGATGAACCAGTTCAAGAATATTTTTCTTGGACTGGAAAAACGCAGCTACAGCCGGGCGGCCACGGTCCAGAAATGCCTGCGGGTCAGCGGCAAGCACAACGACCTGGAGCAGGTGGGCCGCACTCCCAAGCATCATACTTTTTTCGAGATGCTGGGCAATTTTTCTTTTGGCGATTATTTCAAAGGAGAAGCCATCGCCTTTGCCTGGGAACTGGTTACCGGTATTTATCGCCTGCCGGCAGAAAAACTTTACATTACTGTCTATCAGGATGACGACGAAGCCTATCGCCTCTGGAACCAGGAAATTGGTATCCCGGCAGGCAAGATTTTCCGCTTCGGTCGGGAAGATAATTTCTGGGCCATGGGCGAAACCGGTCCCTGCGGACCCTGCTCGGAAATTCATTATGACCTGGGTGAAGAGATCGAGCCCGGAGCGCCCCGGGACCTGATCGCCAGCGGCAGTTACCGCTTTGTCGAGCTCTGGAACCTGGTCTTTATGGAATTTTTCCAGGACGAGAAGGGACAGATGCACCGGCTGCCCCGGCCTTCCATTGATACTGGCCTGGGACTGGAGAGGATGGCGGCCGTGCTCCAGGGCCGGACCAGCAATTTTGAAACCGACCTGTTCCTGCCCCTGATCAAAGCTATCGTTCAGGAAAGCAACCAGGAATATCCCAGCGGCGGGGAATCGGATGTCTGGGTCAGAATCATCGCCGACCACATCCGGGCCATCACCTTTCTCATCGGTGACGGGGTGACTCCGGCCAACGAGGGCCGTGGTTATGTTCTCAGGCGGCTGATTCGTCGGGCCTACCGCCGGGGCAACCTGCTGGGACTGGATAAGCCTTTTCTCTACCGGCTGGCCGGGACTGTGGTGGACATTATGAAAGAAGCTTACCCGGAGCTGATGTCCAACCTGCCCTACATCAGCCGGGTCTGCCTGGCTGAGGAGGAAAGGTTTATCTACACCCTGAATTCCGGACTTCGCTATTTCGAGCAGTATGCTGCTGAGGCTCTGGCGGCTGGCAGCTGGGTCATAGCGGGCGACAGGGTTTTCAAACTTTATGACACCTTCGGCTTTCCGCTTGACCTCTGCCAGGAGCTGGCCCGGGAAAAGAACCTGGAAGTGGACGAGGCCGGCTTCCAGCAGGAGCTGGAAAGGCAGAAGGAAAGAGCCCGGCAATCATGGGAAGGCGAGGCCAGGCTGAAAGAAAAATCCATCTATCAGAATTTCCAGCAGCTGAAAATAATGCCCGTTTTCTATGAGAAAGAAGCAGTGGAAGAAACGGAAGTACTGGCCATACTCAAGGATGGCCGACCCCTTGACTCCCTGAAAGAAGGGGAGAGGGGGGAGGTGATTCTATCCATCACTCCGTTTTATGCCGAAGCCGGGGGACAGGTGGGCGATGCCGGAGTTCTCAAAAGCTCGCATTTTTCTGGAATGGTAGAGGAGACCTTTGCCCCCGTTCCAGGGGTCATCGTTCATAAAGTTAAGGTCCTGGCCGGGGAGCTTAAAACCGGCCAGGTAGTGGAAGCGGTGGTGGACGCCAGCCGGCGAAAAGCCATCAGCCGCAATCACACCGCCACCCATCTGCTGCACGCCGCCCTGAGGCAGATTCTGGGCGACCATGTCCGGCAGTCCGGTTCGCTGGTCAATAACCGGCGGTTCCGTTTTGACTTTACCCATTTCGCCGCCCTGAGCCTGGAAGAAGTGGAAAAAGTGGAACGGCTGGTCAACGATAAGATCAGAGAAAACCTGCCGGTAACCATCAAGGTTACCACACTGGAAGAAGGCCTGGCCGAAGGAGCCATGGCCATTTTTGAAGAAAAGTACGGAGAAAAGGTCAGGCTGGTCAAAGTGGGAGATTTCAGTAAAGAGCTGTGCGGCGGCATTCATGTGCGGCAGACCGGGGAAATCGGCTTATTCAAGATAGTCTCAGAATCAAGCGTGGCTGCCGGTCTGCGCCGGATTGAAGCCGTGACCGGGGAAGAAGCCTTTAATTACGTGGCCGGACTGGAAGAACAACTGCGGCAGCTGGAAAAGCTGTTCCGGGTCAGCCGGAAGGAACTTCTGACGCGGGCCGAGAAAACGCTGGAGGTCCTGGAAGAAAAGGAAGAGGAAATCAAGCGGCTCAAACAAAAATTAGTCCAGCAGGCCGGCCAGTCTCCAGAAATGGCCGTCAGGGAAATTAAAGGAGTTAAGCTGGTCACCCAGAAGTTTGAGGGCGTCGATATCGAAGCCCTGAGGCAGTATGCCGACAACCTGAAACAAAAGTTCAGCTCGGGAGTTATTGTCCTGGCCTCAAGATTCGAGGGCCGGGCATTCCTGGTGGTGGCTGTGACCCCTGACCTGACCGCCAGGGTCCAGGCCAACAAGCTGATTAAAGACCTGTCCGGGGTCATCGGCGGCGGTGGCGGCGGT
Organism: Candidatus Aminicenantota bacterium; assembly: GCA_014360005.1. Taxonomy (GTDB): domain Bacteria; phylum Acidobacteriota; class Aminicenantia; order Aminicenantales; family Saccharicenantaceae; genus Saccharicenans. The sequence continues at coordinate 241,856 of JACIYI010000001.1, forward strand.
CGGCCTGATTTTGCCCAGGCTGGCGGCACCCGGTCGGAGAACATTGACCAGGCCCTGGAAAAAAGTTTTGACCTGTTGGGGAAATTTTTGTAAAATCACCCCAAAAGGCGATTGCCCGGGAAGGGAACTGGTCTTAGGATATAGATAGGATGGCAAGAAGGATTTCCAGGTATCTGCTGGCTTTTGGCCTGGTATTTCTGGCTGGCAGTCTTGCCCTTCTGGCTTCGCGTCAGGATGAGCTTAAGGCCAGGTACGACCCAATCATCCAGAAGCTAGCCGCCAAACACAGGGTTCCGGCTGACCTGGTCCATGCCGTAATCAAGGCAGAATCCAACTACGACCAGTTTGCCGTCTCGCCCAAGGGAGCCCTGGGCCTGATGCAGTTGATGCCGGAAACGGCCATGAAATATGGGGTGCAGAACATCCTTGACCCGGAACAGAACATAGAGGGTGGAATCAAGTACCTGAAGGACCTGATCAAACAATACCAGGGCAACCGCAACCTGGTCCTGGCCGCCTACAACGCCGGTCAGACGGCGGTGGAAAAGCATAACGGAGTGCCGCCGTATCCGGAGACCAGGACTTACTTAAAAAAAGTGGAATATAAACACCCTTATATCAAGACCAGGACCATTATCTACCGCTTTTACGATGAAAACGGACGCCTGTGCGTGACCAATAACCCTTATTACCTGCCAAAAAAATCAGACTGACCGGTTTCAGCCTTTTTTTAAGAATCCTTTAACCTGCAGGCTGCGGGGAATTATCTCAAAAGAGGCCGGCAGCCGTCCGACCTGCTCCCCGTCCAGCTCGATCAGCACCGGCTCCGGGCGGAGCGGTGTTACCATGATTTTCTGTCCCCGCCACATGGAAACCTTGTGGTAGTTGAGGTGGCTGCCGTTGATTAATCTCCAGCCGTGAAGGCAGAATTCCAGGAAGCTGAGGCTCTTGACCAGGATGATGTCGAACAGGCTGTCATCCAGCCGGGCCCGGGGAGCTACCTTCATTCCTTTGCCGAAGATCCGTCCGTTGGCTATGGCTCCGATCAGGTAATTTCCTGAGGCCTTCTCCCGGCCATCAACGGTAATGCTGACCTGGTGCCCTTTGAAGGACAGCATGGTTTCGATCAGGCAGCGGACATAAGAGGAGGCTTTTCTTTTGAGTCTTTCCTCATTCACCCTTTTAACCACTTCTCCCCCCAGGCCAAAATCAGCGATGTTGAGAAAGTAGCGGCTGGCAACCTGGCCTTCAGGCCCGGCAAAGCTCACCCGACCGACATCTATAGCCTGGTCCGGGGCCTCGGAGATAAACCGGACGGCGTTTTTCAGGTTGCGGGGAATGTTCAGGCTCCTGGTCAGGTCGCAGCCGGTGCCAGAAGGAACTATGCCCAGGCTGGCTTCGGGGTTGATGGCCTGCTGGTTATCAAAAAAACCGTTGGCAATTTCGTTGACCGTGCCATCGCCGCCCACCCCGATCAGGAGCTCGGTTCCTTCCTTCAGGGCTTCACGGGCCAGCTCGGTAGCCTGGAAAGGCTTTTCGGTAAAGTCATACTTGAATTCTTTAATAAAGCTTTTAAGGCTTTCTTTTATCTCCAGCCAGCGGTGCCTGGTCCGTCCCTGGTTAGAGGCCGGGTTGACTATCACCCGGGTTTTGAGGAATCTGCGCCTCATTTCTGGCTCCTGTTGCCGGTTTGAACAAAGAAAATCCTATGAGTCCCCCGATGGCTCCCAGGAAAGCGAAGATGACCGAGGTCAGGAGCAGACTCAGGAAGAAAGTGAAGGGATTCCAGCCCTGAGGATTGACCTCGGCCCACTTTTCCCAGCCCGCCGGCATTTCTTCCACGAAGCGGGCCAGGCTTTCCAGGAATCTCCTGTTCCAGTTCAGGTAATAACCTGTTAAAGGAATCTTGATAAGAAGATTGATTACCGCCCCGAATACTCCGGATAAAGCTCCGACCAGTAAACCGTCGCCCAGCTTGTAAGTGAGCGATTGTCGGGAGGCCCGGTCCGAGACAAGGTAGGTGGCCAGGACTCCTCCGGCCAGCACCCAGAGACAGCAGAGACAATGCAGGAAAGGGATTCCCGACAGGATTCCGGCCAGGGCCCCGCCGGCCAGAGCCGGGATAAGCAGGTCATTCTCTTTTAAAGCCATCAGCTTAACCTTACTACTAAGTCTCTTAATTCTACGATTAAAATGGCCAGGATGCAAATCAACCCGCAGAACCGGCCGTCTTTCCGGGTTTAACTTGCCGCAGGGCTTTCAGCCAGAAAACAGGCAAAAATAAGGCCCAGAGAAGGCCCGTGACCAGTCGCAGTTCAGGTGGAGACCACCATAAGCCCAGCAATCCGCCCAGGGCGTCGACCACCAACGGTACGGCTGCGACTAATATAATGATTGCTCTGTTTTCCAGACGGCGAACCAGAGCAGACGGCAGCCAGGGGTAGGAAAGGAGTCCAAGAAAAAAACCGGAGTAGAAGCCCAGGCAACGGCTGCAAACGGCCAGCGGTTGTCCCTGGAGAAAAAAAGAGCGTTCCGGTCTCTGATGGCAGACCGAGGAGAAGAGATGGTAAAGAAAAACTGACCAGGCGGGGCGGCTTTCACGAAGATAAGGCGCCAGGAATATTCCGGCCAGGATCAAGGCAGAGAGGAGCAGGCTGCCCAGCCAGAGAATTATCTGAATCCTGTTGTGGAAGAGTGCGCTCATAATAAATCGTTTGACATCATGAATAAAGATAATATAAATATTTTCTTGATGGAATGGAAGGAGGCACGATGAAAAAAAACTATCTTGCCTTGATTGTCTGTTTTTTCATTCTGTGCCAGTTTTCGCTTGCCGGACAAGCTCAAGAAGCAGTTGATATACTGGGTAAGGCTTCAGCGGGAGTGGTCACCCTTAAATCCTGGGATAAGAACAAGAATGTAATGGGGGAGGGTACCGGCCTGGCCTTGGACGAAAATCTGGTGGTCGTCCCATACCACCTTATTTCGCAGGCGAACGCAGCCGAAGTGACCAGCATTTCAGGCAAGAGAGGAAAAGTTGAAAGCCTGGTGGCTACCAACCGGGATTATGACCTGGCCCTGGTCAGGATAAAGGGGAAGCTTGGGGCCCTGAAGCCCGGAACTTCTGACAGCCTGAACCCTGGAGACCGGATTTTTGCTCTGAGTGAAATTTCCGGCCAGGTAATTATTACTGAGGGGAATTTAAAAGGGTGGCTGGAGCTGGTTCCGGGTAAAATCAGGTTGCTGGAAGTGAACATGAACCTGGAAAAGCCGGCTTGTGGAGCTCCGATATTTGACGCTCAGGGCAAGGTGGTGGGCGTGGCTCTGGTGTTCGGGGCGGGAGTTAAATTCGGGGTCCCGGTGGAGGCGGTGCTGGCCATGAACAGCCAGGCCAAGGGCCTGGATTTGAAAGCTGCACCCAAGGAAAATTACCTGGACCTGCCGGAGGGCAGTCTGCTGGTGGGCAAAGCGGCCAGCCTGCTGAATGAACCGGGGATGGCCTCCATCTACCTGGAAAAATATCTCAAACAGAAAGCTGACGACCTCGAAGGTTATGTGCTGCTCGGCCAGGCCTATTACCGTCTTGGCAATATCGCGGAAAGCTATAAAAATTATGCCAAGGCCCTGCTCCTTAACCCGGACCATCCACAGGCCCTGTACGGTATGGGTCTTTCTAAGCTCCGGGAAAGAAAGTTTAAGGAAGCGGCCGAGTATCTGGAGAAGGCCATCAGCCGTAATATAGATTCCAGAGAAGTCTTTTTCGAACTGGGCACGGCTTACGAGGAGCTGCAGGACCTCGCCCGGGCGGCGGAAAATTATGAAAAATATGTTAAGGCCGGAGCGGCCAATCCTTTCCCGGCCTGGCTGAAGCTGGCCCAGACCTACCAGAGGCTGAACCAGCCACTCCAGGCCATTGCCGCTTTCCGGGAAGCTCTCAAAATCAACCCGGACGACATCAATTGCAATTACAATCTGGCCAAACTTCTGGCTGAAACCAATCAATATGAGGAAGCGGAAGCTGTGTTCCAGAAGCTGGCCGCCCTCAACCAGCGGGATGCCGTTACCTATTATGGCCAGATCATGCAGATGTATGACCGGGCTCGCAACTATGAAAGAGCGGTCGAAGCTGCCCGGAAAATAGTGGAACTCAACCCAAAAAACGAAGTGGCCCTGTATAACCTGGCCATCATGTATGACCGCCTGGGCCGGTTGGAACAAGCGGTCCAGACTCTGAACGAGACCCTGGCCCTCAAGCCCGATTATACTCATGCCTGGTTCAACCTGGGAATAGTTTATGACAAGCAAAAAAAGCACGTCGAAGCGGTCGAGGCCTTTAAAAAATATACAGCCCTGGCTCCGGATGACCCCAGCGGCTGGTTGAACATCGGGCTGGAATACATGCTGTTGAAAGATTTCGAAAAGGCCCTGCCCAACCTGGAAAAGAGCGTCAGTCTGAACCCCAATAACCCCGTGGCCCAGTACAATCTGGGCATAACATATATTAACCTCAAGGATAACTACAGCGCCAGGGAAGTGCTTAAAGTCCTCCAGAAGCTGGACCAGAACCTGGCCGGGAGGCTGGCCAAGCTGATCAAGTAGTCTCCGGATTGACTGAAAAAACAAAGTGTGGTATCTATAATCCCTGAAATCCGCACTGGCAATCAGGTTATCAGAAAGCGATTTTAACTGGGCAGGTGGCGGAATTGGCAGACGCACTAGGCTTAGGACCTAGTTCCTGAATAAGGAGTGCGGGTTCGATTCCCGCTCTGCCCATTCCCCGCATTCATAAGCCTGATTTCACTGAATCCGGCTGATGACAGGGGTAAATATTACTGTAAGGAAGTACCATGGAAAACAATGCCAATGAGGAAAAAATCAGGGTAGTGAGTCCAACCGAGCGGGAACTGGACCTGGAAATTTCGGCTGAGACCGTCAAGAAGGAATACGAGAAAGTCCTCAAGGACTACGTGGCCCGGGTCAAACTGCCTGGCTTCCGTAAGGGCTATGCCCCCAGGGAAATGGTTCAGAAGATGTTCGAAGCCGAGATCAAAGAAGCGGTCCTGGATAACCTCATCCCTGACAACTTGAGGCAAGAACTGGAAAACCTGAAAGTCGTCCCGGTCAATGTTCCAACTGTCAAGTCGGTTGATTTCAGTCTGGACGGAGGAGTCAGGTACCGGGTAGCTTTTGAGGTCTGGCCGGAATTTGAGCTGCCGCCCGATTATTTAGAGAAAAAAGTGCCCCGGGACCGGGTGGAGGTGGAAGAGGCAGAGGTCGAGGCCGTTCTGAACAAGCTGAGGGAGAATGCGGCCGAATACCTGCCAGTTTCAGACCGGGGAGTCCAGTCCGGGGACTATGTGGTGATCGAGATCCAGGGCAGGGAAATGGCCAGCAAGAAATTCCTGCCTCTGGAAAAGGTGGTGATCCTGGCCGGTCACCCTGACAATGAACCCCAGCTCAATGAAGTGCTGCCGGGTCTTAAACCTGGAGAAGAGAAGAACTTCAGCGTCAAATATCCCGATGATTATCAGCAAAAAAGGTTTGCTGGAAAAGAAATTGAATACCGACTAAAAGTATTGGAGATAAAGGAAAAAAAATTACCAGAGCTCAACGATGATTTTGCCAGAATGGTGGATGAGGTGAGCGGCCTGGAAGCTCTCAGGGAAAAAATCAAGCAGGACCTGGCCCGGCACAAAGAGGAGGAAGCCAGGGACCGGGCCATCAACCAGTACCTGGAAAAGCTGGCAGCCGAAATCAACCTGGTCATCCCCGAGAGCATGGTCAAAGAGGAAGCTCAGGCCATCATCAGCCGTCAATTCCGGGAGGAAGAATTGAAAAAGATACCGGCTGACTTCTGGCCACGGCTGCTGGAACAGGCCCGGAAACAGGCTGAAATAAGCCTGAAAAACCATATCCTGCTGCGGAAAGTGGCAGCCCGGGAAGGCCTGGACATTTCAGCCGAGGAATTTGAGCAGGAATTGAAAAAAATCTCCGAGAACAGGAATATTCCCCTGGACCAGTTGAAAGCCGTCCTGGCCCAAGAGGACAGGGAAGATGATTGGAAACTGAACCTTCTCCTGAGAAAAACGGTTGACTTTTTGGCCGGGAGGATTATAATAGAGTAAAGCTTTCCTTATGGCCATAATTCCTTTGATCATTGAGTATGAGGGCCTAACCGGACGCGGGTTTGATATAAGAGACAGTAAAAATTACCTGGTTAATGAATTAACAAATGACGGGGCTAGGCCAGAAATCGCCCGGGAGCGACCCCCGAGAACCGAAGCTCGTATAAAGGAAATTTTATCGTACATAAATATACCGGGAGGTTGCCTCAAGACCGGCCGGGAGATTTATGATAATATGCAACGAGCAATCTTATTTTTAACCTCGAACAGGCCGGGGTCAGGATTGGCCCGGGAAGGGGTGTGGTTAAATTCAATCATAGCCCAAAAAACCTGGAATAAGCCGATAGCTGGGCTATCCGGCCAGTCAGATAAAAAAATCAGGTCTCAGGTAAGCCTTTCCAGAAAGGACGCCCTGGTCTAAATGTCCGCTATTACTCGAGCAACAGATAATAATTAAAGGGAGGAGAGCCACCGGGTAAATGATGGTAGAATGGAGGCGAGAGGGAAATTATATTCAGGTAACAGGAGTTTAACATGACTGAGTCCCAGGAAAAATCTGAACTCATAAAAAATATACCGCTCATCCCGTTGCGGGACCTGGTGGTCTTTCCGGCTACCCTGGTGCCATTTGTGGTCGGACGTCCCTCCTCCATCAAGGCCCTGGAAAAAGCTTATGAGAAGGACAAGCTGATCTTCCTGGCCGCCCAGATGGACGCCGGCATAGATAATCCTTTACCCCGTGATATTTACACTATGGGGGTTACGGCCAGGATTATCAGAACGGCCCGGACTGACGAAAGGAATATGAAAGTAATCGTCGAGGGCCTTAATCGGGCCCGGATTGTGGAGTTCCTGAGCACTTACCCCTATTACCAGATACTGGCCAAGGTGGTCAAAGAAATCGAGGATAATTCTCCTGAAACCCAGGAATTGCTCAAAAAAGTCCTGGCCCTGTTCGAGGAATACCTGAAGATAAATCAGAATGCCAGCCTGGATTCGATCATTCCCGCTCTCCGCGAAAACAGCACCGACCGCATCGCCGACATCATTTCCTCCCATCTCTATCTGCCGCTTGAAGAAAAGCAAAACCTGCTGGAAACGTTGAACACCAGGGAACGGCTCAACCGGCTGAGGTTCTTGCTCCAGGAATCACTGGTTAATTTTATCGGCCGGGAAACCCCGCCCGGGACACCCCGGAAAAGAGGAGGGCACAAGGAAGGACAGAGAACCTTCATTCCCGGCGGTCAATTCAAGAAAGAAGAGCAACCGAACGAGATTGAAGAACTGAAAAGAAAAGTAGCCGAAGCCCAGATGCCGCCCGATGCCCACGACAAGGCTATGAAGGAAATCGAGCGCCTGGAGACCATGCCCCCGATGTCGGCCGAAGCCACAGTCAGCCGCAACTACCTGGACTGGCTGATTTCCCTGCCCTGGAACAAGAAATCAAGGGAGAAGAGAGACCTGAAAGAGGCCGAGAGAATCCTGAACGAAGACCATTATGGTCTGGAAAAGGTCAAGGAAAGAATCCTGGAGTACCTGGCTATCCGGCAGCTGGTTAAGAACCCCAAAGGTGTCATCCTGGCCTTCATCGGACCGCCGGGTGTCGGCAAGACCTCCCTGGGCAAGTCCATTGCCCGGGCCACCGGGCGGAGATTTGTCCGGCTGTCGCTGGGCGGCGTCAGGGATGAGGCTGAAATCCGGGGGCACCGACGCACTTACATCGGGGCCTATCCCGGCCGCATTATCCAGATGATAAAAAGGACTGGCACCAAGAACCCGGTCTTTTTGCTGGACGAAGTGGATAAAATGAGCATGGATTACCGGGGCGACCCGGCTGCAGCTCTGATGGAAGTCCTGGACCCGGAACAGAACAAAGAATTCCTGGACCACTACATAGATACCGACTTTGACCTGTCGCAGGTGATGTTCATCGTCACTGCCAATTCCATCGACCCCATTCCAAGGGCCCTGCTGGACAGGATGGAGGTCATACGGCTGCCCGGCTACACCGAGGACGAGAAGGTCCAGATTGCCAAACAGTTTCTGATTCCCAAGCAGCTTAAAGCCCATGGCCTGACCGCCAAAAACCTGGAATTCACCGAACAGGCCATCTTGAAAATCATAAGGGACTACACCCGGGAAGCCGGGGTCAGAAACCTGGAGCGGGAAATCACTTCCATCTGTCGCAAGACGGTTAAAAAGGTGGTGACCAGGGGCAAGGATTACCACGAAAAATTGACCCCTAAAGCGGTGGAAAATTACCTGGGCATCCCCAAGTTCCGCCGGCTGGAAATCGACCGCCAGGATGAGGTCGGCGTGGCTCTGGGTATGGCCTGGACCGAATTCGGTGGAGAGCTGCTGACCTTTGAAGCCACCAAAATCCAGGGCAAAGGCAACCTGATGCTCACCGGGCACCTGGGTGAAATCATGCAGGAATCAGCCCAGGCAGCTTACAGCTATGTCCGGCATAAGCTATATGAGCTGAATATGGGGAAAGAGCTGGAGAAAAATTTTGATATCCATATCCACGTCCCGGAGGGGGCCACTCCCAAGGAAGGCCCTTCAGCCGGAATTACCATCGCCACGGCCATCATCTCGCTTCTGACGGGTATCCCGGTCAGCAAGAAAGTAGCCATGAGCGGTGAAATCACCCTGAGGGGCAAGGTTCTGCCGGTGGGAGGCATTAAGGAGAAGCTGCTGGCCGCCTTCAGGGAAGGCATAACTGAAGTCATCCTGCCGGTTGACAACCGGCCCGACCTGAAGGACCTGCCCAAGAAATTGAAGCAGAACCTGGAAGTTCATCTGGTGGAGAATATGGACCAGGTGCTCAAAATCGCTTTGACTGCAGAACTGGAAGCCAGACCAGCGGCCAAGGAACTGGAGCAAAAGGAGCAGCCGCCGGCCGCAGCCAAAGAACCGGAAATGACCAACTGAGGATAAGCTGCAAAACAATTCAGGTTTAATTCCTCAAGATAAATTAAAAAATTAAATTGTGAGGTAGGAGCAATGAAAGAATATAGTCTGATCGACCTGGAGGAAAAAGAATTATCCGGCCTGAAGAAAATCGCCAATTCCCTGGGCCTGGAAGAAGAAGAAATGGAAAATGTCAGCCGTCATCACCTGATTTTCAAGATTTTGGAAGCCCAGGCCAAGAAACAGGGCATGCTGTTTTCCGAAGGGGTGCTGGAATGCCTGGAGGACGGCTTCGGTTTCCTGCGGGCTCCGGAATTCAGTTACCTGCCGAGCCCTGATGATATTTACGTCTCGCCCTCCCAGATTCGGAAATTCCAGCTCAGAACCGGCGATACCATCTCAGGTGTGGTCAGACCGCCCAAGAACGGGGAAAAATACTTTGCCCTGATTAAGATAGAAGCCATAAACTTTCTGCATCCAGACGTGGTCCTGGACGCCAGGAGAAACGTGCAGTTTGAGCAGCTGACCCCGGTTTATCCCTTTGAGCTGATAAAACTCCAGGATGGCAACCCCAAGAATATGAACGCCCGGGTGATGGAGCTGCTGACCCCGATAGGGAAGGGGCAGAGAGGTTTGATTGTCTCCCCGCCCCGGGCCGGCAAGACCACCCTGCTCAAGACCATAGCCAAATCCATAGAAAAGAATCACCCGGAGATCTTCCTGATAGTGCTGCTGGTGGCCGAGAGACCGGAAGAAGTCACCGACTTCAGGAGAAGCGTAAACGGTGAGGTAGTGGCCTCCACTTTTGATGAGCCGCCCACTCGCAACGTCCAGGTGGCTAACATTGTCCTGGAAAAAGCAAAGAGACTGGTAGAATTGAAGCGCGATGTGGTCATCCTGCTGGATTCCATCACCAGACTGGCCCGGGCCCATAACGCCATCGTCCCGCCCTCGGGCAAGGTTCTATCGGGCGGTATTGACGCCAATGCCCTCAACAAACCGAAAAAGTTCTTCGGTTCAGCCCGAAAGATTGAAGAAGGCGGTAGCCTGACCATCGTGGCCACGGCCCTGGTGGACACCGGCAGCCGGATGGACGACGTCATCTTTGAAGAATTCAAGGGTACCGGCAACATGGAAATCAACCTTGACCGCCGGCTGGTTGACAAGAGAATCTTCCCGGCCATTGACATCAGCCGTTCTGGAACCAGAAAAGAAGAACTACTCATTGGCGACAAGGACCTAAACCGGGTCTGGATTCTGCGTAAAATCCTCAGCCAGCTCAATGAAGTTGAAGCCATGGAGCTACTGCTGGAAAAACTGTCCAAGACCAAGACCAACGGCGAATTCCTGGATGCCATGAGCAAAGGCCTGTAAGCCTGTAAGAAGGCTTAAAGCGCCGCCAGAAATCATTAAGAATCCGGTCTGTAGCTATGGCTGAAAGCCCCTAATCTGAGCTGTCAAGCCCCGACCCGGAATGCTGAGCCAAGCTGAGCGTGATATTCTATCTGCTGATCTTTAACCGCACCTGGCGACCAGGAAGCTGGAAAGGTGTAGATAATTCACAGGCCAGCGGTTTCTGGTTCGCGGCAAATAATGTAATGACAATTGACCTGCTTATTTTAAATTCAGCCCTGTCTTTTTATAAGTGCTGGTAATTTTCCTGGTATCAATTAATTTTGATTTCTGATAACTTACTGATAAAGTATTAATTACATACAGTTGAGACCTGCCTTTTGCCCGGGTAGTGGCCTTATCCATTCAAAAATATCTTGGGAAGCGCAGGCCGTACAGGCTCTTGCTCTTGCCACAAACCTTGACAGAACGGCATGTGTCAGAAGCCAGCCTCGAAGATAAGATATTGATATTAAATAATTTAAGTGTATTATATTGATAATAAATAATTTACAAGACCTGGGATGCTGGCATCCTAATTATCAGTAACCTTATTTAAGATTTAAGCCAGGATCGGATTAACTCCAGCTTACTGGAAAAGCCCTGGAACTGGAGAGGTGCCTGAAGACACTTAGGCTTAAAAATTTGGCAGGGGAGACCTGCCCTTAAAAAACCCTGGAAAAGCTAAGTGGAACCGTAATCAGCCAGGTATAAGCCAGCTAAGACTTTGGAAATCGGCAGACATTAACGAAAGCCTTAAGACCGCGGACAGGTCCGTTTGGATTGAGCCAGAGAATTAAGTGAGAATATAGCCGCGTTCCGGTTCGGGCTTTATGAAATAAGCGGTTACCGCCAATATCTCAGAGACTGTTAATAATATAAGCGCCAGAATTTGCTACCATAAACAGACGGGAACAGGTCGGCCACCTTATTATTTTTCCACAGTTGCCTAAAAGTCGGTCAAAATAGAAATCAACAGAATTAACAAGGCGCTAACTTATAGAAAAATAATATGTTAATGATCAGACAGATATAGTGTCGCATAAGTTATATTATGTAAACTAATATCAGGGCCGGGGTAATGATTTCAAAGATGGCTGTCTTATTCTTGCGGACCAGGGTCTCCCTTTGGCTTCGAAGGGGCTTTTTTTGAGGCAGCTTCTTCCCTGAGCTGTCTAATAACATCTTCCAGAATCTTTATCAATTCCTGCCGGGTCACGACCTCTTTCTTAAACTCTATTCTCAGCCTGAAATTTTTATTTTCTTTAGGGACGAAATTAAAAATAAAATATTTTGGTTTTTCTTTTTCTTCTTTTTCCTTAAATAACTTGGTCAAATCCCTGGTATCCGTCCTGGTAAGCTTCCTTTCAATGATCTGGTCAACAACTCTGGTCATCGTTTCTTGATTTTCTATCTTGGCAATTTCAATTATAGTACTCCGGCTGGTTATTCCTGCAGCTTTTAGTTTTTCTCGTAGCGTTAACGGGATGCGGCTAACCGAAATAATTTCCGTAATAGTGGACCTGGCTTTGCCAATCTTATTGGCGACTTCCTGATGACTGTAGCCATAAAGACTCATCAGAGCCTTAAGGCCGTCAGCTTCCTCAAATATATCCAGGTCCTTACGCTGTAAGTTCTCAATGAGGCTTATTTCCATGGCTTCCTGGTCGTCTACGACCATTTCTATACAGGGAATTTCTTTAAGACCCAGGTTTCGGGAAGCCACGAAGCGTCTTTCACCGGCAATTATTTCAAATTTTTCACCTTTGGGTCGGACTATGATCGGCTCCAACACCCCCTTAGCCTTGATAGAATCCATAAGCTCCTGGATATCTCCCAGCTCGCTTCTGGGCTGCCGCGGGTTGGGCTCAATTCGGTCAAGCGGAATCATCCTGATTCTGGGTGCAGAAGTTTTGGAGGCTATTAATTCAACAAAGTGGGGGTCATGCCTCATTATTAAATTATCGGGTAAACCAGATTTTTTAGTTTTTTGCACGTTCGATTAACTCCTCTGCCACGGATTTATACTGAATAGCCCCTATAGATTCAGGGGCAAAAGTAAAGATGCTCTCTTTGTAAGCTGGACTTTCTTCCAGCTTGACGCTTTTAGAAATATATGTCTTAAAAACCTTGTCCCCGAAAACTTCTATAATCCGGTCCACTACATCTTTAGAGATATTGGTGCGGCGATCGTGAAGCGTGATGATCACCCCGAGAATCTCCAGGTCGGGATTGGCAATTCTCTTAACCTTTTCAATCGTTTCCAGCAGGTCGTCGGTGCCTTCAAGACATAGATATGAGGACTGTATCGGAATCAAGATATGACTGGCCGCTACTAGGGCGTTCAGGGTTATCAGGCCAAGGGTTGGCGGTGTGTCTATGAAAATATAATCATAATGGTCTCTGACCAGGTTAATGGCATCTCGCAGCCTGTAATGACCATCAAATTCGCCTATCAAGGCCGGCTCTAGCTTGGCCATAGAAATTCGGCTTATGGCCACGTCCAGCCCGGGAATGTTGCTTTTAACGATAATGTCGCTGATTTTCATATTCTTATCCATAAGGACATCGAATAAAGACTTGGGCACCTGGTGAGGATTATTAACAATCGAAATAGTGCTATGAGCCTGGGGGTCCATATCCACCAGCAACACCCGATACCCCATCAGAGCCAGGGCAGCCGAAACGTTAATGCAGGTGGTGGTCTTCCCCACCCCACCTTTTTGATTGGTAACAGCGATGATCAAGTTAATCCTCCGCTGGAAATCCTTATAACATATATACAAAAAAAGAATAAAAATTACAAGATATTTTTACAAAAAATTAAAACTCTGTCGGCCGGCCGACATATCTATAAGTAATTGATTATAAATAAAATATAATTTTCTTTGATTTTTAGTTATCCTGCTCTATTAAGGCCGGTTTTCGAATAACAGTCAACCGGCTGGATTCAAGGAATTTATTGAATTCTTCCAGATCTCTTTTTATGAACTCGTTCAGCCGGGCTGTTCTCTCTTTAACCAGTTCTTGTATTTCCGCCGCCTGCTGGATTTCGCTGGCTGTCGGCCCAGCCGGAAACCCGGCAATTCCCTGAATCAGAGAAATAAGCCTGAGGTTGACAGGACCGCGCAAAAACTTCTGGTACGGCATCGACAAACCAAGCAGGGTTCCTTGGGTTTGGAAGATATCACTCACAACATTAAGGGCTTCTTCAAATTGTCTATATTTTTTTTCGGCTTCGTTTTTTGCGCTTGGCTCCTGGATAAGGCCAATTTCGCTGCGAGTCTTTTCCAGAGCTCTGGTGATGTTCCTGACGGCAGCTACCCCTCTGGCATAAGCATTGTTAGTTTTATTCAGCTCAGCAACTACCTGGTACTGTTTTTTGAGGCCTTCAGTGTCCAGCTCAAACCTGGGGTCGGGCAGAACCCTGATCTGACCCTTGTATTCTTTCTCTCCTACCTTAATGGAGAAGACATAATTCCCGGGAAGGACACTGCACATAACATTCATTAGGCCGGTGGGCACAGGCCTGTCCCCGGCCGCTGACCTGGGCATGAACTGGAGATTCCAGTTAGTGCGGTTGAGGCCGGCCTTCTTTTGCAGTGGTAGCTCAATCACCAGGTCCTGGTTTTCATCAAATATCTTAATCCTCAGGTCTCCGCTCAAATCCTTCTTAACAAAATAGGTCAGACCGGCTCCGGGCGTCGGGTTCTTGGCGCTGAACCCGGGCGAAGAATAAAAATCTCCCCTGGCCGCGGTAAATAAAAGGTAGGCCGGCCTTGACTTGAAAAGATAAAAATCAGAATCGAACATCTCCGGTCCGGCATCACTAAGGTAGCAGATATCATCGAGTATCCAGATACCGCGGCCATGAGTCCCGATAATCAGGTCGTTTTCCCTGGGCTGAATGGCGATATCATGCACGGCTACCGTGGGTAAATTAGTGCCATGAATTTTAATCCAACTTAACCCAGAGTTATAAGATGCATAAATTCCGAATTCTGTTCCAACCAACAGTAAACTCTTATTCCGGGGATGTTCTCTAATAACATGGACCCAGCCAAAGTCCGGCAAATCTGACCTGATAGCCTTCCAGGTCCGGCCGGCATCGGTTGTCTTATAAATATATGGCTGATAGTCGTCGCTCCGGTGGTTATCGAAGGCCAGGTAAGCCGTCCCGGACTCAAAATGTGAAGCCTCTATCCGGCTGCACCAGGAATTTTTAGGCAATCCCGGGATGTTCTTGGTGACGTTAGTCCAGCTCTGGCCGCCGTCCAGGGAAACCTGGACCTGGCCGTCGTCGGTACCACACCACAGCAGCCCGGCCCTGACTGGAGATTCGGCTATGGCTGTAATGGTGCAGTGGACCTCAGCCCCGCTGTTCTCCACGGTTATCGGGCCCACCCCGTCGACCTGCTTTTTGGGGTCGTTGGTGGTCAGGTCCGGGCTGATTCTTTCCCAGGAATAGCCGCCGTCCCTGGACCGGAACAGGAAATTGCCGGCGCAATAAATGAGATTATTATCATGGGGTGAGATGAGAATCGGGGCATTCCAGTTGAAACGGTAAGGTGGCTCGTTCAGGGGAGCTTCCGGGCGCAGCCCTTTTCCCAGACCGTGCCTCAGGTCCTTTTTCACCAGGCCATTGTTCTGAGAATTACAGTAGACGATGAAGTTATTCTTGGGGTCTGGCCTGACGAAAAATCCGTCTCCCGCGTTGATGAATTCCCAGTGCTCATTCAGGATGCCCCGGCTATCCAGCGAATGGGAAGGGCCACCCCAGCAGCCGTTATCCTGGAGTCCGCAATACACTTTGTAGGGCAGACTGAAATCAAAGCCCACCTGGTAGACTTCGGCGGCGTCGATGGATGTGACCGGCAACCAGGTTTTGCCGCCGTCATAGGTTATATCTATCCCACCGTCGTTTCCGTCAATCAGGTGGAGCGGGTTGGAGGGGTCAACCCAGAGGGCATGGTGGTCGGGATGGGTCCCCTGCCCTATCGCCCGAAATTTCTGCCCCATGTCGTTGGAAACATAAAGCCCGGTCGATTGAACGTAAATCGTCCGGTCATCGGACGGGTCAACGTAAATTTGACTGTAATAGAAGGGCCGGTTGTTAACATTTTTATAGGTTTTGGCCTCAGCTGTCCTTTTCCAGGTCTGCCCATAATCTTCCGAGCGCCAGATACCCGGGTCCTGGTGTTCAATCAGGGCGTAGACTACACCCGGCTTGCTCCTGGCCACGGCCAGCCCGATCCGGCCCAGGAGTCCTTCCGGTAGGTCCTGTTTCAGCCGGGTCCAGCTCTGACCCCCGTCACCGGACTTATAGAGGCCGCTGCCCGGTCCGCCGCTGGTCATATGGTAGGGAGACCTTCGATGTTCGTAGGCCGCAGCATACAGAATCTGGGAATCCTGGGGGTCCACTTCCAGGTCGCAAAAACCTGTATTTTCATTAACATAGAGCACTTTTTGCCAGGTTTTGCCGCCGTCAATGGTCTTGTAGATTCCCCTCTCGGTATTTGGACCCCAGAGGTGGCCCATGGCCGCCACGTAGACAATATTGGGGTCCCCGCGGCTGATGATTATCCGGCTGATATGGCGGGTGTCCTTAAGGCCCAGGTTAGTCCAGGTCTTCCCGCCGTCCACGGACTTGTAGACTCCGTCACCAACGGTTACCGAATTCCGGCTGGTGCTCTCTCCAGTTCCGACCCAGACGATATTCGGCGAAGACTGAGCCACGGCCACCGCTCCTACCGAGACCGTGGCTTGGCGGTAGAAAACCGGGAACCAGGTTATTCCATTGTTCTCCGATTTCCACAGTCCGCTGGGACCAACGGCGGCGTAGATAATCCAGGGCTGTCTTTCGACCACGTCCAGGTCGACCGTCCGACCACCCGGGACCGCCGGGCCGATGTTCCGCCAGGTGATAAAGTTGTTCAGATACCCGGCCACCTTGTCCTGCGGCTGGGCCAGGGTAGTGGACCAGGAAAGAAGGACTATCAACAGCAGCCAGGCTGGACTGCAGGTCGCGACCGACCGGTGCCTTCGACCCAAACCTGAAAACTTCTGCCGGAAATTCATGTTGGCCTCCAGTTTTTTAATTTACTTTCGCCTGCCCTCCATTATAAGATATGAAGCTTGAAAGATAGAAACAAATAATTGCCCGTAACTGCCCCGGAGAGTTATAAATGGAATTTTCATACAGGTGATTACGTCAGAACGATTAAGCAGTTTTTTTCGTATATCTGCTTTGAAATAAAAAAAGGAGGAGACATGCTGAGATTGAGAGTCCTCGGCCTTTCCATCATTTTTAGTTTCCTTATATCTTTTCTTCTAATCACTCCCCTGCTGGCTCAGAGCCAGGCCCGGTTCCGACCGCCGGCTGAGGTTGCGGCCAGCCTGAAAAGCCTGGCGACTAAATACCCGGAAATCTGCCGCCTGAGTTCTATCGGCCGTTCCTATGGCGGACAGGACATCCTGGTCCTGGAAATTGCTGCTGGTCGGAATAAATCCAGGGCGGAAGACCGGCCGGCAGTCCTGGTAGTAGCCAACAGCCAAGGCCTGCATCTTCTGGGGACAGAAGCCGTACTCCGTCTGGCCGAATCCCTTCTGGCGCAATACGGCCAGGATAAAACCTGGGCTGATTTCCTGAACCGCCAGACCGTTTACCTGGTTCCCCTGCTGAACCCGGAGGCCGCAGCTGCCTTCTTCACTTCTCCCAAAATTGAGAGAACGGTGAACAGCAGGCCCGTGGATGAGGATAACGATGGCCTGGTGGATGAAGACGGACCGGAAGACCTCAACGGCGATGGCCTGATCACCAGCATGAGGGTCAAAGCTCCCGAGGGCCGCTGGATAATCGACCCCAGAGAGCCCAGGTTGATGCGCCTGGCTGACCCCAAGAAGGGCGAAAAGGGCGAGTACCTGGTTTACAGCGAAGGTCTGGACAACGACGGCGATGGGGTGATCAATGAAGATGGACCGGGCGGAGTCGACCTCAACCGCAATTTTCCCCACGATTTTGAATATTTCCAGAAACAGGCCGGACTGTACCCGGTGTCGGAGCCGGAAACCGAAGCCCTGTTAAAGTTCATGTCCGAGCACAATAACATAGCCATGGTTATCAATTTTTCCACCGAGAATAATCTGCTGAACATGCAGCAGACCGGACGGGCCCGGGTCGGCAGCGACCGGGTCCAGGTGCCGCGGCAGTTTGCCGGTTTCCTGGGGCTGGACCCGGAAGCCGAATACACCCTAAATGAAATAGTTGAGGCCCTGAAAAGCTCTGGTCTCGGCGGCGGGATGGAAATAGACGAAAGCCTGGTAGCCACCTTCCTGGGTCTGGGCCCGGCCATGAACCTCGATCGTTCGGACCAGGCCCTGTATGAAGAACTGCAGAAAGAGTACAAGAACGGCTTAAAAGAAGTCGGTCTGGATTACCTGGAAAAGAGAGCCCAGGGCGTGGGCAAAGGTTCTTTCCCTGCCTACTGCTATTACCAGTATGGAGTGCCGGTCTTTTCTTTTGACCTGTGGCAGGTGCCCGAACCAAAAAAAGAAGATAAAAAGGACGAGCTGACCCCCGACCGGCTGAAAATGATGTCTTCTGAAGAATTCCTGGCTCTGGGTGAAGAAAAAATCGCCGCCTTCCTCAAGGAAAGAGGGGCCCCGCCTAACTTTAAGGCCGGGATGTTGATCAAGATGGTCCAATCAGGGCAGGTCACCCCGGCCCGGATGGCCGAGATGATGGAAAAAATGCCCAGGGCAGCCGGGGCTGGCGGTCAGACCGAAGAAAACCCGGAAAGCTATCTCCTGGTCTATTCCGACTCCGTGCTCAAAGGTGCCGGTTTTATCAACTGGCAACCCTTCCAGCACCGGGACCTGGGCCAGGTGGAAATCGGAGGCTTTGTTCCCTTTTTGAAGTATACACCGCCGGCTGACCAGCTGGAGTCAAGCCTCAAATTTCACCTCCAGTTTGCCCGGAAACTGATGCTGAAGTTACCCTCACTCCAGATAAAGGAAACAAAAATTGAAAAGCTCGGACCGGACCTCTACCGGGTTACGGTCTACCTCCAGAACGAAGGGCAACTGCCGACCTCCCTGGCCCAGGGACGTCGGGCGCTGACTGCCTATCCCCTCCGGGTCAGCCTGAAGCTCTCCGGTAAACAGAGATTGTTTGCCGGGCGCCCGGTGGAAATTGTGCCCTTCCTGTCGGCCGGAGAAACCAGGAAACTGGAATGGACGGTGGAAACCAGGAAAGGCTCCAGCCTGACGGTCAGGGTCTGGAGTAACCGACTGGCTCCGGTAGAAAGCATGATAAAGGTTGATTAGGAGAACGGACATGAAAAAAAGTTTAAGCCTCACCTGTTTGCTGGTTTTACTGATTTCCCTGTCGGCTTTAAGCCCGGTCAGCGGGACTCAAATCGCCAAGAACAGACCCGAAGTCAAGCTGAGCTTCGACCATTTTTATGACCAGGCCGAATTGACCGCCGCCCTCAAGGCCCTGCAGCAAGCCTATCCCGATCTGATGAAGCTGGAATCAATCGGCAAGTCTTACCAGGGTCGCGATATCTGGGCTGTTATCATCAACAACCCGGCTACCGGCCCGGCCGACAAAAAGCCTGGTTTTTACATAGACGGCAATATTCACGGCAATGAGATTCAGGGAGCTGAGGTTGCCCTTTACACCATTTACTTTCTGCTTAAGAATTCTGGAAAGCTGGAATATGTCGACCGGCTGCTGCGGGACCGGGCTTTTTACATCGTGCCCACCATGAACCCCGACAGCCGGGATTATTTCCTGCACCTGGCCAGCGATTCCAACTCTCCGCGCTCGGGCCTGGTTCCTTATGATGACGACCGGGACGGGCTGCGGGATGAAGACGGGCCGGATGACCTGGACGGAGATGGCTCCATAACCTACATGCGCAAGCGAGACCCGAAAGGAAATTACAAGACCAGTCCCGATAACCCGCTGGTCATGGTCCCCTGCCGCCCCGGGGAAAAGGGAGAATTCATCCTGCTGGGTTCAGAAGGCCTGGACAACGACGGCGATGGTCAGGTTAATGAAGACGGCCCGGGCGGCTACGACATGAACCGGAATTTCGGCTATAACTGGCAGCCCAATTACGTCCAGCGCGGGGCCGGACCCTATCCTTTCAGCTGGCCAGAAACCAGGGCCGTTCGGGATTTCATCCTGGCCCATCCCAACATCATGGGGGCCCAGTCCTTCCACAACTATGGCGGGATGATTCTGCGCGGCCCGGGAGCTAAGAACCTGGGTGAAACCCTGCCCCAGGACCGCCAGGTCTATGATTATATCGGCAAACAGGGCGAGAAGATCCTGCCCGGGTATCGCTACATTGTGATTTACAAGGACATGTACACCGTTTACGGCGGAACTATAGATTTTACATATTTCCTGCTGGGAATTTTCACTTTTTCTAACGAGCTGGATTTTGACCAGTATGCCGGAACCCAGCCGGCGTCTCAGAGGCGGGGTGGCGAGGAAGAGGAAGAAGACGTCAGGGGCCGGATGTTTCAACCCGGGGCCGGTCTGGAAGAAATCATCTACCACCAGCTGGTCTTGATGGGAGAACAGCTGGTGGAATGGAAGCCTTACCGGCACCCGCTTTACGGCGAGGTAGAAATCGGTGGAGTGAAGAAATTAGGGCGCCGGGTACCGGCGGCTTTCCGGCTGGCCGAAACCTGCCACCGCAACGCTGCCTTCTGCCTCTATCACGCCGACCAGCTGCCGCGATTAAAGCTGGAAAAGGTCAGTGTGAAAAAGATGGAAAATGGCCTGTACCAGCTCGATGTCCGGATAGCCAACGACCAGGTCACGCCGTCGATTTCCAGACAGGCGGTTCAGAGGAAACTGCATCGCTTCGACCGGCTCAAAATTGAAGGCCGGGCCCGGTTGCTATCGGCCGGCATTTTGACTGACCGCTTCCGGGAACTGGCCGCACCGGTCAAGGTCAGACAGAATTATTTCCAGGTGGAAAACGGAATTCCCGGCTTCGGTTACGTTGATTTTCGCCTCCTGGTGGAAGGTTCGGGCGAGATCAACCTGATCTACGATTCGCTTAAAGGTGGCTACCTGGAAAAGAAAATCAGCCTGAAATAAACTAAAGCCCGGTTCGGCCGGCGACCAGAAAGTGTGGACCTGTGCAGAGGCCTTGCCTTTAGTCTGTCCTGGTTTTTGGCCGGGTTCGAGCTGAGGATGATCTGTTAGGCCTGAATACTTTGTCGGACCTTCTGGATGAAGCCGACTTCAAAGAAAATAAGCCCTGGCCGACAGCCCTGCTGATAGTTTCTTTATTATTCTCCGCCTATTTGTAATGATTTTAGGCGCAGCGTGGGGGCGGTCAGACTGCGGTTTAAGTCCAGGTCGTTACCGAGCAGGTCAATCCCGTTGAGTATTTCATCAGCCGTTCCGGCGATGGTAATGCCCTTTACCGGGAAGGCAATTTTCCCGTTTTCTATCCACAGGCCGGCTGCTCCGCCGCTGAAATTGCCGTTAACCGGGTTAATGCCGTAGCCAGTAATTTCCTTCACCAGCACCCCCCTGTCGGTGGCGGCGATGATGTCTTCCGGCTTGGCTTCTCCGGCCGCTATGTAAAAATTGTGCGGTCCGATTCCCGGCAGGCGGTCGAATCCGCCCCGCCTGGCGTTGCCGGTGCTCTTTACCCCGGCTCTTCTGGCGGCATAGGTATTGTAGAGAAAGCCTTTGAGAACGCCCTTGTCCACCACCAGACGTTTCTGGGTCGGCACCCCCTCGCCGTCAAAAGGAGCGCTGGCCAGGCCTTTTTCCATAGTGCCATCGTCAATGATGGTGATGAGGTCGGAAGCAATCTTCTGGCCGAGCTTCTTACCCAGGAAGCTGGCTCCCTGCAGCACCCGCTCGCCGTTTATGGCCTGGATTATTCCCCCGAGGATAGCGTAGGCCACATCGGGGTCAAGAATTACTGCCGCCCGCTGGGTTTTAACAGGCCGGGGGTCGAGCATCATCAGGGCCTGCTCGGCGGCTCGTCTGGCGATTTCAGCCGGCGGTTTTAAGTCAGAATAGAAGCGCCGCTGGCAGGATTCGTAGCCGCTGGATTTTTGCTCGCCCTTTTCCGCGATGACTCCCACCCCGAAGCCACAGCCACTGCTCTTATAGCTCTTGAGCAGACCAAGCGAGCTGGCCAGGACGATTTCCGTCTCGCTTTCTCCGTAGCTGGCCCCGGAGCTCTTACTTATTCCCTGAACCTTCAGGGCCAGGCTTTCCACTTCCCTGGCCAGGGCGATTTTCTTGTCCATGGGAATAGCCGCCAGTCCCGGGTCATACAGCCCTTTGACCTCGGTCAGACCCTGGTCGTCGGGCAGGACATTATTTTTGTCGGCGGTCAGAATACGGGCAAAATTCAGGGCCCGGTTGACGGTTTCTTCCAGGCTTTCCGGGCGGAAGTCGTTGACATAGGCAAAACCCAGCCGCTGACCGCTTATCACCCGGAGTCCCAGCCCGTAACTGCCGGCTTCCTGGATGCTCTCCACCTGTCCATTTCTGACAACGAGGCTGAGCTCGCGCCCGCTGACCAGATAGGCTTCGGCCTGGTCGGCTCCCTTTTTCCTGCAGATTTTTATAACTTCTTCAGCGATAGCCCTGTAATCCATTTTTTCCTCCTGTTATCTTCTCTGTCTGGTGCCACCGACGGTGATGCCCCTGATGCGGACAGTGGGCTGTCCGGCGGTAACCTCGGCCGACTGTCCTTTGCCGCAGATGCCTGGCCCGAAATCCAGGTCATTGCCGACAGCATCAATTCTGGTAATGATATCCAGGCAGTTCCCGATGAGAGTGGCGCCTTTGACCGGCACTGTTTTCTTGCCATCTTCGATCAGGTAAGCTTCACGGCAGGTAAAATTGAAAACTCCGGTGGTCGGGTTGACACTTCCGCCACTCAGGCTCTGGACGTAAAGACCATTCCTGGTGGAAGCTACGATGTCTTCGGGCTTATCCTTTCCTTTCTCGATGAAGGTGTTGGTCATCCTGGGAATTGGATAATAGCGGAAACTTTCCCGGCGCCCGTTTCCAGTTCTTTCCATCTGGAGCTGTCTGGCCGAAAGGATGTCTGTCATGTACTTCACCAGGACCCCGTTTTCTATCAGGACGTTCCTTTTCATCTGGGTGCCCTCATCGTCAAAATCGGTTGTTCCGCGGAAATTGGGCAGGCTGCCGTCATCCACCATGGTAAAAATATCGGCGGCCACTTTCTTACCGAGCTTGCCCACGAAGGCCCCGGTCTGCCTGGAGATGTTGTCAGCTTCGAGCGGATGGCCCACAGCTTCGTGCACCAGCACCCCGCCCCAGCCGTTCTGGATGACCACGTCCATCTTGCCAGCCGGGGCTTCCCTGGCTTCCAGCATGACCACTGCTTCCCTGGCTGCTTCCCGGGCTGCTTTTTCCGGCGGCAGTTCATCAAACATTTCTATTCCGGCATGACGGCTGAGTCTTTCCCGGCCCTGGTGGGAAGTGTTGTTGCCGACCGCCAGTGGCTGGACGATGAAGAAAATCAGGGGCAGGCTGCTCCGGAGAAGGACTCCCTCGGAGTTGGCAATGAGCCGGTCCCTGATTTCGTCATAATAATCAATGCTGACCATTTTAATTCGGGGGTCGTAGCTAAGGGCAGCTTCGTGAGCTCGTTTCATTATTTCCATTCTTCTGGCATCAGCCACTTGCTGTAAGGGAATTTTGACCTTGATGAATGACGGCCTTTTCTGTTCCTTGAGGCCGACCGGCTGAATCTTCCGGCCCGAAGTGGCGATGTAAGAAGCGACTTCGGCCGCCCTCAGGATTTTTTCTTCGGTGAGCTCATCGCTGTAGGCATAGCCGGTCTTATCGCCGTCAATCACCCGGACCCCAACTCCTCTAATCAGGCCAAAAACCGCACTCTTGAATTTGCCCTCTTCCAGAAGGAGACTTCTGGTGATTCTGTTTTCCACGTAAACCTCGGCAAAATCGCCGCCCTTTTTCAGGGCGGTAGCGATGGCCTTTTTCAGGACTTCATCGGGCACCTGAAGCTTCGGCCCTTCTCCCGCCAGCAGGGCTTTGACCAGGGCCGGACTGGCGGCCAGGGCCAGGCTGCCCTGGAGGCTCAGGCTCAGGAATTTTCTCCTGTCGATGTACCGACCATCGGGAAATTGATCTTTCATGACCACTCTCCTTTAATCGTGGTTTTTATCAATTAGGAAGGCATTATCTAAAAATATTTCTTATCTCCAGTTCATTCCCTATTTACTTATCCCATTTGCCAAGGGCGGTCAAGCACTTTATTTCTTGCCAGTGTTGCTTTCTTTATCTTTAGTGCCGCTGAATTTTTCTTGTCCCCCTTTATTCAGGTAAGGTTGAGGCTGCAGGCAGCAGTACCTACCAGATGCCGTTGACTAAGGCTCAAACCCAGGGTTTCCCATAAGCAATTAGTTAGCTAGCCAAGAGCTGGCGGCTACTCTGACCCAAAAACCAATTTGATAGCTCCGGACCCGGAATAAGCCGGGTTCCAATCCCGGTGCTTACTGCCTTGGTAGCTCATTCAGATGGTACAGCCTGAATATTTCTTATCCGGCAGGTTGACAAGGCCAGAAACCGGGCCTATAATATCATTTCGATGTTTGGCGAAATGAGTAAATATAACCTGAAAGACCTGGAAAGAATTCTTTCGGCCCTGGCCGAGAGAAACCGGCTGCGGATTCTGGCGGCCCTACGCTATCGTCCTTTGGCTGTCTGTGAAATCAGAGAAGTTCTTGGCCTGTCCTTTTCCACGGTCTCCAGGCACCTGTCCATCCTGACCACAGCCGGTCTGATCGATTATGACCGAGATGGGAAATGGGTTCACTACCGTCTTAACCTGGAACCGGAATCGGAGGTGACCACCCTGATAAACTGGCTGTTCCAGCAACTGGCCGCAGACGAGGTTTTCCGGAAAGACCTGGAGAAAGCCAGGCAGGTGGACAAGAATCTAATCTGCGGGATTAAGCCTCTGGCTTTGAAAAAAAACTTAATTCACAGGAGGAATAAATTATGAAAAAAGCTATCTTACTCTGTGCCTGCAGTTTTGCCTGCCCCAGTATGAAAGACCTGAATTTTGCCGAGCTGGCTGAACGCATCAGGCTGGAGCTGCCACATGATTACATGCTGCTCCACCCCCGGCTGTGCGAGTCCAATGGTGAGGCCATGCTGGCCGACCTGGTGAAAAGTGACGGTGTCGTCTACCTGACCGCGGCCTGCAAGCCGGAAAAGCAGTATAAGCTGTTCCGTGACGGTTTCCAGAAAGCCGGAGTGGAAATGAACGAGCATAATTTCAAGCCGGTCTGGATTCAGTTCAAAAACACCGACCAGGCCTTTGAAGAAATCAAAAAAGCTCTGGAGGAACTGGAGAAATGAGTGGTCGTTCTCATTACCTTGGTATCCCCAGGGAAAAGATTTCCTGGTATCCTGTTATCAACCCGGAACTGTGCACCAATTGTGGGGCCTGCCTTGAGTTCTGTGCCAACCAGGTTTTCTCCCCGGGCGAGAGCTCACCCCAAGTGGTCAACCCGATGAATTGTGTGGTCGGCTGCAGTGCCTGTGCCCGGGAATGTCCGGCTGAGGCTATCAGTTTTATGAGCCAGAAGGAACTGGTGGCCCTGCTGCAGAAATTGAGACAGGAAATGGCTTCTGGCAAACAGGAATAAATAAATTTTCAGGATGTGGCCATGAAAGTAAAAATTATTCTGGACGGAGAAATCAGGTCCTGCTGTTCTTCTTATCCACCAGAACTGGTGCGGGAAATCGTTGGGGGCTGGCTCCGGGATAAAGCCGAGCTGGAAGTTCTGGACAAGAATCAGGGAGACTGGCAGCCCGACTCCCTGGCCGCCCTGGCCGAACAGTATTTTGGCCAGTCTATCTATCCCCTGGTCTACCTGGATGAAAAGCTGGCCGTTATTGGCGACATTCCTGATACCGAGACCCTGCTGCAGATGATTGAAGGCCGGGTGGCCTTTGGGGTCAGCGAGCAGGATATCCAGGAAGAGGCCCGCCGCCACGGCCTGATTAAATAATCCGACTCCATCCGGGCTGAATTTTATTCTCTTGGCCTTAAAAGTCGGTCGTGATTTTTTGTCCGAAAAACTTTTTGACCTTTAGGCCGCTAGAGTGCGATTTTTTTTGACCACCACCCGGTGGTCATGATTATTACACCGACCAGCCCATCCCCTGCCCTTCTGTTTCCACCACCAATTAGATTATTTGCTGTTTAATTAAAGACCGCGATTTATTACAATTATCTTCGGAATCGTGGTCAAACTTGCAAACCGGCTAGAAAATATGGCGGGAGTGGAGATTAGAGTCAGGGTCGGTCAAAGAACAATCTGCCTGCGGAGCCGCCGGAGGCAGCTCCTGTCCCGGGCCCTGCTGGAGGCCGGCCTGCCGCTTCGTCTTTACTGTCAGGGCCGGGGAGTCTGCGGCCAATGCCTGGTCAGGGTGAGTCCCGGCCTTGAGCCGGAAGAAAGTCCGACCGAAAGAAAATTAAGGCTCGAGAGAAAACTGCCGGCCGGTTACCGGCTGGCCTGCCAGTTCCGGCTGACCCGGCCCGTAGAAGTCTGGCTACCGGAAAATCTTCTGGTCAGTGAAAAAATAAAGCCTTTTTCCCGGCCGGGGCTTAAAGAAGGCCAGAAGGCTCTTCCGGATTTTAATCCCCTCATAAAAAAATATAGATTCAATCTTCGAGAATTGAAAACAGGCCCTGGCCCTGGTCTTGCCGCTCATAAAATCAAAGAAAAAATCTCAGCCCATCTGGGGCTGAAACAACTGGACATTACTCCTGCTGCTCTGAATAAGCTGTTGGAGCTGAGGCCTGGCTCTGGTTTGTTAACCGCAGTAGTTTACGATGAAAAATCAGTGCTGGACTTGGAGCCGGGTGATACTCTCTCCCGTATCTTCGGCCTGGCCATTGACCTGGGAACCACCACGATTTCAGTCGAACTCCTGGACCTGGTCAGCAGCCAGGTTGTAGACTCGGCTGCCGCCGACAACCTGCAGGGGGCTTTTGGAGCCGACCTTATCACCAGGACTGGTTTTGCCATAGCTAAACCAGACAACCTTCAGAAACTCAGGCAATCGGGCCTGAGCTCGGTAGAAAACCTGGTGGCGGCCCTGAGCCAGAAAGCCGGTATAAAGAGAAACTGGATTTATGCTGCCAGCCTGGCCGGCAACACGGTCATGAATCACCTGTTCCTGGGGCTGCCGGTAGAATCGCTGGGCCGGGCTCCCTTCCAGCCGGTGTTCATCTTCCATCCCCCGGTGACGGCGGCAGAGACCGGGCTTAGAATCAATCCCCGCGGCCTGGTCTACCTGAGCCCCAACCTGGGCAGTTTCGTCGGCGGGGATATTGCAGCTGGCCTGGTCTATACCGGCCTCATGGGACGGCCTGGCAACTGGCTTTACGTGGATCTTGGCACCAACGGCGAAATCGTCCTGAAAAAAGGGAAAAAGCTGCTGGCTGCTTCCACCGCCGCCGGCCCGGCTTTTGAGGGTGGCGGAATTTCCTGTGGTCAGCGGGCAGTGGACGGGGCTATTGAGGAAGTTAAGTGGCGGGAAGACAGGTTTGTCTTCAGGGTGATAGGCGGGAGTGAGCCGACCGGTCTCTGCGGTTCGGCCCTGCTGGGGGTGCTGGCGGAGTCCTTGAAGAGTGGCCTGCTGGCTGAATCGGGCCGGATTTTGAAAGGTCGGGCTGAAATTCCGGTCAGCGGCCGCCTGGCCCTCACCCAGTTAGATATAAGAAAACTGCAACTGGCCATAGCCGCCATTAAAAGCGGCCTCAGGCTTATCCTGAAAACCGGCGGGCTGGACTGGACGGAGCTGGACGGACTGTTTCTGGCCGGAGTTTTCGGCAATTCGGTCGACCTGGCACAATGCCTGACCCTGGGTCTCCTACCTCCCCTGCCCCGCCGCCAGATCTTTTTTGCGGGCAATGCTTCCCTGGCCGGGGCCCGGCTGTTGCTGCTGAGCCGCCAGGCCCGGCTCCAGGTGGAGAGATTACCCTCCCGGGTCGAACATCTGTCGCTGGCCGGGCGCCGGGATTTTCAGTCTGAATTCCTGAAAGCCCTGGCCCTCAGCCGCCGCTACTGGAGAGGAACCGATGCTTGATTTGCAGAAATTAACAGAAGACCAGGTTCTGCTGCTCGATGGAGCCATGGGCACCGAACTCTTCCGGGCCGGGCTACCCCCGGGTCATTGCCCCGAGGCCTGGAACGAGGAAAAACCGGAAGCGGTGGCCGCCGTCCATCGGGCCTATCTGGCCGCCGGTTCCCGGGCGATTCTGACCAATTCTTTTGGCGGGAACCGGTTGAAATTAGCCAGTTACGGCCTGGAAAACCGGGCCTACGACCTTAATTTCCAGGCGGCCCGGATTGCCCGGAGCCTTTGCCCTGAAGGTTGTTATGTAGGCGGAAGTATCGGTCCTACCGGCAAGTTTCTGCAACCCGTGGGCGACCTGACTGAAGACCGATTGGAAGAAGCCTTCCGGCCGCAGGTTGAGGGGCTGGCCGCCGGCGGAGTGGATTTCCTGCTGATAGAGACTCAGTATGACCTGAGAGAGGCGCTGGTGGCTTTGAGGGTGGCCCGGGAAAGTTGCTCGCTCCCGGTTCTTGTCACCATGACCTTCCAGCTCACCCGCCGCGGCTATTTCACCATCATGGGCCTCAGTCCTGAAGCCTTCGTTAAAGCCATGGAAGAAGAGCAGGTAGTGGCCTGCGGGGCCAACTGCACCCTGAACTCAGAGCAGATGGTCGGGCTGATAAGAATAATGCGCAACCTGACCGGAAGGCCGCTCCTTGCCCAGGCTAACGCCGGACAGCCCCAGCTCGACCCAGACGGCTCAATTTTTTACAACCAGGGCCCCGAAGAATATGCCAGCTTTGTTCCGGAATTAATCAGGGCCGGGGCCAGGATTATCGGCGGTTGTTGCGGCACTTCTCCGGCCTACATCAAAAAAATGGCTGAAATAATTTCGGCTTCAGCCGAGAATGTCTTGAAAGGAGAGGCGGATGAAACAGGAAACAAACGAACATCTTAAACTTCTTAACCAGGCTATCGTTCAGGGCCGGGTGGAGGAAGCCGGGCCCCAGGCCGAAAAGGCTCTGGCTTCCGGGCTGCCGCCGCTAGAAATCATAGAAAAAGCCTGCCTGCCGGCCATCGAGGAAGTCGGGCGGCTGTGGGAAGGCGGCGAATATTTTCTGCCGGAACTAATTGCCGGGGCCGAAGCCATGAAAGCAGCCATGGTCATCCTGCAGGCAGCCCTTAAGTCTGCGGGTCAGACTCTGCAGTCGACCGGGCGGGTGGTTATAGGCACGGTCGAGGGAGATATTCACGATATCGGCAAGAACTTAGTGGCCTCGATGTTGAGGGCAGCCAGTTTTGAAGTGATTGACCTGGGAGCTGATGTCAAAATTGAGAAGTTTGTAGAAACGGCGGTTGAGGAGAAAGCCGACCTGATTGCCCTGTCGGCCCTGCTGACCACGACCATGCTCAACCAGAAAAAGGTTATAGAACTGCTGACCAGCCGCGGGCTCAGGGACCGGTTCAAGGTGATGGTGGGCGGGGCCCCGGTCACTGAAAAATATGCCCTGGAAATCGGGGCCGACGGCTACGGCGAAAGCGCGGTCCAGGCAGTGGCTGTCGCCCGCAGCCTGGTCCAGGCGAGGAGGTAATCATGGCTGAAGCAATCAAGCCTCAGGTAAGATTTTTAACCCAGTCCGCCGTTGAACAGATTATAGAGGAAGCCTTTGAACTCCTGGAAAAGGTTGGTCTGTTCGTGGAAAATGAGTCCGCCCTGGGACTGCTGGCCGGGGCCGGGGAGAAAATTGACCCGAAACACAGCCGGGTCTTTATATCGCGGAAGCTGGTGGAAAAATGCCTCAGGAGCTGCCCCCCTGAAATCAAGCTTTATGACTTCGAGGGCCAGCAGGAATACCTGGTGGGAAGGGATGAAGTCCATTTTGACCCGGGCTCAGCTGCCATCAAACTCCTGGACCCGGAGAGGCTGGAGGAGCGTGAACCGCGGACAGACGACCTGGTCCGGCTTTACCAGCTGGTGGAGACCCTGGAAAACCTGGATTTTCAAAGCACGGCTCTGGTCAGTGCCGATGTCCCGAAGGAAATGGCCGACATCTACCGCCTCTACCTGGGTTTTCTTTTTAGCCGCAAGCCTTTTGTCACCGGCATCTTCCGGGTAGAAAGCCTGAAGCCCATGCTGGATTTGCTGGTAGCTATCCGCGGAGATGAAAAATCCCTGGCTGAAAAACCCCTGGCCATTTTTGATGCCTGCCCTTCCCCGCCCCTTAAATGGAGCCGGCTGACAGCCGAGAGCCTGATTCAGTGCAGCCGCCTGGGCCTGCCCTCAGAGCTCATTCCCATGGGCCTGACCGGGGCCACTTCCCCGGTCACCCTGGCCGGGACCCTGGTGCAGCAGGTGGCCGAGAGTTTCGGCGGGCTGGTCATCTGCCAGCTGGCCCGGCCGGGAGCTCCGGTCATCTTTGGCGGTTCACCGGCCAGCTTTGACATGAGGAAAGGGACTACACCTATGGGTGCGGTGGAAACCATGATGATTGACTGCGCCTTCGCCCAGATTGCCAAACATCTCAAGCTGCCCACCCATGCCTACATGGGCTTGAGCGATTCCAAGCTGGTGGATGCCCAGGCCGGACTGGAAACAGCTATGGGGGCCATCCTGGCTGGCCTGGCCGGAATCAATGTCATTTCCGGGGCCGGGATGCTGGATTTTGAAAGCACCCAGAGCCTGGAGAAACTGGTCATCGACAACGATATCTGCGGCCAGGTATTAAGGCTGGTCCGGGGAGTGGCCCTGAGGGAAAAGCCTCTGGCCCTGCACCTGTTCCAGGAAATCGGGGACGATTTCAATTTCCTGGTGCTGCCCCATACCAGGAAATGGTACCGCCAGGAACATCATTTCTCCTCGATTCTCGACCGCGATGTCTATGATACCTGGGCGGCCCTGGGCCGGCTGGACATTTTCCAGAGAGCCGAAAAGGAAGTCAAGCGCAGGTTGAACCTTTACCAGAGACCGGAACTGTGCCGTAAAAAAGAGGCAGAACTCCAGGCCATCATGATGGCCTATGCCCGCTCCTGCGGCCTGGAAAAGCTGCCGGCAATACCTGGACTTCAAGCCTGAGCTAAAGCGATTTTATTTCAGGTCGGCTTTTAAAATTTCCGGCCCTGGTTTCAATTAAGCGGGTATTCGTCCAGGTAATCCGGAACTTCCACCGGCCAGCCAGTTTCAGAGACAATCTCGTGGGCAAAATTATGGATGACCTCTTTTTCGCCGTGGACCAGGAAGATTGTCCGCGGTGGCTGGCTGAAGGACTTGAGCCATTTCCAGAGCTGAGCCCGGTCGGCATGGGCCGAAAAACCCTGGATCTGGTCGATGGTGGCTCTCACCTGATACATCTGGCCATAAATCCTGACTGGAGATTGGCCTTCCAGTATCTGACGTCCGAGGGTTCCCCGGGCCTGGTAGCCGACGAACAGGATGGTCGATTCCTGACGGCTGATGTTGCTGACCAGGTGTTGCTTGATGCGCCCGCCGGTGCACATGCCAGAGCCGGCCATGATGATGGCTGAACCCCGGACCTTCTCTATCAGCCTCGATTCTTCAAAACTCTGGACCAGCTTTAAACCTGGAAATTCAAAGGGGTTTTCACCCGATGAAAACAGGGCCCGCGATTCTTCATCCAGGTATTTCAGGAAATGACCGAAGACGTTGGTGACGCTGACGGCCATGGGGCTGTCCAGGAAGACTGGCAGTTGCGGTATTTTTTTCAGCCTGACCAGGCGACTCAGATGAAACATCAGTTCCTGGGCCCGTTCTATGGCAAAAGTTGGGATGACCAGGTTGCCTCCCCGCGAAACAACCCGGTTGACGTTTTCGGCCAGCCGCTCTGCAACCTGTTCTGGATGGTCGTGCTCGCGGTCGCCGTAGGTGGATTCCAGCACCAGGTAATCGGCCTGGTTGAAGGTTTCCGGGTCCCGGATGAGCGGCTTGTTCCACTGGCCCAGGTCGCCGGAAAAAAGCAGCCGCCTGGATTCCTGGTTATCTTCCAGGCGGACTTCGACGATAGCTGAGCCCAGGATATGTCCGGCTTCGTTAAACGCCACCTCCACCCCCGGCCCCAGCTTGACCAGGCGGTGGTAGTCAACGGGCTGAACCAGAGGCAGAACTTTTTCCACATCGGCCACGGTGTAAAGTGGAATTTCCGGATAGGGACCGCGGCGGCCCTCTTTTTCATGCCTTTTCTTTTTGATCTGAGCGTCTTCTTCCTGGATCTTGGCCGTGTCCAGCAGGACAATGGGCAGGAGTTCGGCTGAGGGTGGAGTGCAGAGTATCCGGCCGCGGAAGCCTTCCCGGGCCAGTTTGGGGATGAGCCCGCAATGGTCAAGATGGGCATGGGTCAGGAGAATATAATTGATTTTAGCCGGGGGAAAAGGAAAGGGCTCCCAGTTTCGGGCCTGAAATTCTCTTTCCTGGTATAATCCACAGTCAACCAGAAAATTCAGGCCGTTGGCCGTCAGCAAGAAGCAGGAACCGGTGACCTGGGAAGCGGCTCCAAGGAATTTCAGCTGAACCATTTAATTTCCCTTTCTGGAAGTGTAGTAGCTGTACTCCACCCCGATGAAAACCTGTCGAGCCAGCAGCCGGAACAGGGCGTAAGCCTGCCCGAGAATAATTATCAGGATTAGACCGGTCGGGGTGCCGGTGGGAAGGATTCGGGCCAGCAGCAGCCAGAGCAGGGAAATCAAAGTCACCGCCACTCCTACCAGCAGGTACAGGCCCCAGAGCCCGAAAAAGTTAGAGCGGAGAAACCGGAGGGCTGAAGCATAAGCTGGAATTACCTTCCTGGATTCGGTCACCATGATTATTCTGACCAGGTCCAGCAGCAGCTTGAAAGCAGTCCAGAGGAGAATCAATAACAGCATCCGCAGGTTGGAAGCGATGAGGACCGGCCATTCGCTGACCGCCCGGTCCGACCACAGGTTGAGGGGCAGGGCCAGCAGCCTGAACAACAGGAACAGGAGTACCAGGAACGGCAGAAAAACCAGCAGCGATAGCAAGAATTTCCAGAAATAGCGGCAGCCGTCAGCCAGGAATTCCCTGAAGGTGACTACCGGGTCGGGACTGAGCATCCGGCCAAAAAGTCCAGCGCTGAAAAAAACAAAGAGCACCGTGCTTACCAGGATAAAAACCAGCAGAAAGCTAAGGTAAGGCGCGAGCAGGTTCTGATTGGCCAGGAAAACTTCCAGCAGGCTGAATTCCAGGGGCATCAGAGGATGGTCCGGTAAATAAAGGTGGCCTAGCTGCTGGCGGAGCAAGAAATTCACCGGGGCGATGGCCAGTAAGGCCAGGAGCAGCAGCATTAGCCACAGGTAAAAGGCCAGCCGGAACCGAAAAATGGCTCTGTTGAAACCGGGTTTCAGGCAGATGGTCAGGTTCATGGTTGTCTCCTTTCACTCACAGAGAGCCGGAGAGGGCCAATAAAAACTGCTGGGTCAGCCAGAGCAGGCCGCTGGTTTTGCTCAGGAGTCTGGCTCCCGGACCCTTCCGGGAATAACTGTTGTTGGCCAGGTTGGTGTCAACCAGCCAGATGCCTTCAGGGTCGAGAACGGCCGTTTTAACCCGGGTTGGTTTTTCAAAATCAAAACGAGCCCAGCGGCCCTGGCCGTCCCATTCCCGCCACTCGACGGAGCCGTCTTCAAACTCAACCCTGAGCTTGAGCTTTAGCCCGGGGCCCAGGCGGGCTTCACCCAGGCGTCGCAGAGTGATGGTCGTCTGGTAAAGCTTTTCTTTTTTCCCAGCCGGTTTCTTTTCTTGTTCTCCGGCTTGAGGGGAATGCCTGGTGGGCAGGCCGTCGAACAAGCCGCGATATTTTTCCGGTTTGACTGCGGTTTCAAGCGAGCCGATGGCATAGTCGAACTCCCTGGCCTGGAAGAAGAATTCATTAAAAAACCAGGTCAGGTCCTGTCCGGAAACCTGATTCACCACCCTGATGAAATCCCGGGTCCCGGGGTGCCGGAAACGGTAGCGCTGATGATAGGTCCGCATTATCCTGGCCCAGGTTTTTTCTCCAAGGTACCTCTCGAGAGTGTGCAGGCAGGTGGCCGCCCGTTGGTAGACATTCAGGGAATAACTCATGGAGTTATAAAATTTCCAGGACTCGGTGGCTATGGGGTCGAGCCTGGACACCGGCCCGGACATCACCCGGCCGAGCTGCCAGTCATAAACGGCCGGGAACCGCAGGAACCAGCTTAGAGGCAGCCCCCTAAAACGGAAGGGCAAGCGGCCCGGCCCGTAAGCCACTTCTGAGACTTTTCCGGTGGAGTAAGTATTGATTCCTTCATCCAGCCAGGCCTCTTCAAATTCATTGTTAGCCACCAGACCGTACCAGTAACCGTGACCGAATTCATGGATGATTACGCCTTCGGGTGACAGAACATCTTTTTCCAGAAGGACCGAGGTCCCGGCCGTGAACAGGGTTGGATACTCCATTCCGCCGCTTCCTGTTCTGAAGGGCGGGTCGACCATGGTAATCGTCTGGTAAGGATATGGTCCATACCACAGCCCGTAATATTTCAGGGCAGCCTTCAGGGCCTGGAAGTGACGCTCGGCCTGCTTGCGGTGCTGTCTTTCTATCAGCAGAATCATCCGGACATCGGGCAGCCTGACTTCATCCAGTGACAAACCCAGCAACTCTGCCACCTGCTGGTATTCTTCGGCGTTGACTTCTTCCTCTCCCCTGAACCAGCGCTCGAGCTTGAGGAACCGGGGTGAAGCCGTCCAGGCAAAATCGTGAATGTTCTGCTGGACATAGGTGTAGGTGGTCCGGCCGCTGGCCGGGTCTTCCACCCTGGATACTTCCTGGCCACAGGCTCCGACTACCATCTGTTTGGGCACGGTAATCTCCACCCGGTAGTCGGCGAAGTCAGCATAGAATTCAGAGTTCAGATGATATTCATGGCAGTTCCAGCCCCGGCCTTCTTCATATACTCCCAGCTTGGGAAACCACTGGGAGATAAAAAAGCCGTCTCGATAGTAGCCGACCCGGAGTCCGCTCCTGGGCACCTTGGCCTGAAATTCCAGATGGAGGGTGATGGTCTGGCCTGGAGCCAGGGGTTCTGGCAGCTCCACCCGCAGGACGGTCTGGTCGTCAGGATTGGGCGGTTCGTCCGGGCTGATAAAGGAAGCCGCGGGCATCAGGTCAACCCCGGCAGCCGTGGCCAGCGAGGTTACCTTGACCCAGCCCCATTCGTCCTTCCTGGCCCGGTACCTGGTGAACAGCTTTTCCCGCCTGGCCTCCCGGGCCAGGGTGGACAGCTCATTCTTGAAAGCGTTCCAGTAAAGATGAAACTGCAGGTCGGGAATATAATCTCCGCTGGTGTTGGTCCAGGTTATCATTTCCCGGGCCTGGAGCATGGCCGAATCCGGCCTGAGCTCGACCTTAATCTCGTAGCTGAGTGGTCGTTCACCGGCCGAAAGCGGCGGCCAGACCAGAAAAGTCAGAATCAGGAACAGCCAGAGAGCCCTGGCTGATTGGGCTGGCGGTGATTTTTTCATCTGAACTTCTCCTTCGTTCAAAGTAAAGCTATCAGAATTATATACGTTTTAATTCCACCTGTGAGTTCCTGTTCAGGTTTCGTGGCTCAGGTCTCCTGGCCTGGCTCGTTTTGCCTAATTTTTTTCAGACCTGGCTGGCGAGCCATTCTTCCCAGGCCAGGCGCCGGGGGAAGAAAATAAACAGGACCACCACCGAGATACCCAGAAGAATATAAAAATCGCGGTAAAGGCCCCTTATCAGGAATAAAACCAGGCCGAACAGGGCCGGCAGTTCGCTCATGATAACCATGATTAAAGAAGTGCGGTGCAGTTTGTTCAAGAGGTCTTCCGGGGTATCGCCGGGTTTCTTCTTCAGCAGCAGCGATTGGAGAATCCTGGCCAGAAGAACGCTGGCTGCAGACAGCCCGTAGAACAGGTAGCGGAGGTTGCGGATGGTCTGCAGGTCGGTAATAGGATAAAGACCCTGGAAGGGAGCCATTCTGGCCCTGATGAGCTCCGCCAGCACCAGGTACAGGACCATGGCCCCGAAAATGGAAAAACCGATCAGGGCGGCGATGCGGTGAGTTCTTTTTATTATTTCCCGGAATTCCATCTTGCCTCCTTGAACCGATTATATTTAATTTTCTGGCCCAGGGCAATCAGAAGGGACAGGTGTTCAAGGTGGCAACAAGACCTCAGCTCCCCCAGCAGGCTTAGATGGATTAGTCGAACTTCTGCCACCAGGTTAAGAAGCAGATTCGAAAACAGTCTGATATATGAATAACCATTCATATATTGGGCAGCCCTTAATAAAGAGGAGCGCCTCTGCCGGCCGGCTTCCAGCCCGGTCAGCGGCCTTAAGTTCTCAGCTCAGATAAAGCAGCAGCCCCTTGAGGTAATCACTCTCCGGGTGGAAAATGCTCACCGGATGGTCCAGGGCCTGGCGGTGGCGCTGGATGATCCTGGCTTCGCGCCCGGCTTCCAGGGCGGCCTGGAAAATGATTTTCTGGAACATCTCGCGGTAGATATAGTAGGAGCAGGAAAAGGTCAGCAACCAGCTACCGGGTTTCATCCTGGTCATGGCCAGGTGGTTGAGTTCTCGATAAGCTCTGGCTGCCTGTTTCTGGTCGGCCTTCTTGCGGGCAAAAGCCGGCGGGTCCAGAATGACCAGGTCATAATCAAGGTGCCGGCTGCCTTCCAGGAACTCGAACATATCCTGGTGGATAAGTTTGAACTTCGTTTCCGGCCAGCCGTTAAGCTTCAGGTTTTCTGCGGCTGTCTCCAGGGCTTGGCGTGAATAATCCACCAGATCCACCTGCTCCGCTCCCCCTTTTAAGGCAGACAGGGCAAAACCGCCGGTGTAGCTGAAACCGTCCAGGACCTTCCAGCCCCGGGCCAGGGAGCGAACCAGCTGCCTCATTTCCCGCTGGTCCAGGAAAAATCCAGTCTTCTGGGAATCGGTCAGGTAGATTTGGAATTTCAGGCCGTTTTCTTCCACCAGCACCGGTTCCTGCAGCCGGCCGGCCAGCAGCCCCTCAAATTCCGGCAGCCCTTCCTCTTTCCTGGAAGGAATCAGGGATTTCTCGTAGATAAAAGCCGGCCGGAGAAACTCGGACAGTAAACTCAGCAGGCGGTCTTTCAGCTTTTCCAGGCCCAGGGTGGAAATCTGGATGACCAGTCCGGGGCCGTAGCGATCGACAACCAGCCCGGGCAGGTTATCGCTCTCGCCATTGACTAACCGGACGGCTTCATACCCCTGGTAGACCGATTGCCTGAGCTGAAGGGCCAGCCTCAGGTTCTGGCGGACAGCTTCGGCCGGAGGCAGGTGGCCAAAGCTCAGCAGCCGACCGGCCAGCGAGCATTTCTGGTTAAAGTATCCGTGACCGAGAAGCTGTCCCCCAGCAGAGTAAACGGGGTAAATTTCCCCGTTGACAAATTTTTTCGGGTAAGACTGGATGGCCCCGGAGAAAATCCAGTGGTGGCGGTTTAAGACCGACTTTTCCCGGCCCGGTTTGAGAACGATGCCGGGAATGCCGTTTCCCTTTCTGGAGGCCATTTTTTTGGAGTCTGGTCTTTCCATACTTTTAATTTTTATCTGTAAAAATCTTACAGTCTATTATCTCCTGGGCGGGCTGCAGGAAGCAATCGGCTTCGGCTCAACAAAAATAATTCCGGGCCTGGAGCCGTTCCACCAGTTCCCGGTCGGCTGGCAGTAACCGGAATTGCCACAATTCCTCCGGTCTGGCCCAGGCATAGCGGCCATGAGAAGTCAGGCTGATGGAGTCAGTCAGCAGTTCAGCTTCAAAAGCCATCAGCTTGGTTTCAGGCTGGCCGGGCAGGTTGACCGTCTCCAGGAGCGGCCCGACCCTGATGGCGACTTTTAGCTCTTCCTGAATTTCCCTGGCCAGGGCCCGTTCAGGAGTCTCCCCTTTTTCCACTTTGCCGCCAGGAAATTCCCAGCCGCTCACCGGGTCTTTCCCCGAACGTTCTGCCAGAAGCACCCGGCCGTCTTTTTTAATTACAGCCGCCACAACTATCATCGGCTGATAATTCTGCCCTACCCTGCTCCGGCTGTCAACCTTCGCTTTCCGGTAAGTCAGGCGAAAGAGGCTGATTGTCATCTTTCACTTTTGCTGGTAAGATTATATTCCAGTAATTTCTTTCGGATTTATCAAGTTCATGGAAAACAGACTTTATGATTTAAGCCAGATGATGCCGGCCCCGCCGGCCGTCTATCACTGCTTACGAACACCACAGCCGCCGCACCTTAATGGCAATCTGGAAAAACCGGTCTGGCAGAAAGCTCCGCACTCTTCCCGGTTTGTGGACCTGGTCAGCGGACAGCCAGCTCCGCTGGAGACCAGGATGGCTGCCCTCTGGGATGAAGCTTGTTTTTACCTGGCCTTCTGGGCGGAGGAGCCGGATGTCCAGGCCCATTTCACCCGGCGCGATTCCTTCCTCTGGCTGGAGAATGATGTTGAGGTCTTTATTGCCGGCCCCGATTGTTATTACGAGCTTCAGCTCAATGCCCTGGGCACGATTTATGAGGTTTTCTACATCTGGCAGCAGGCCCTGAAGCGGGGTAGCTTTTTTGACCGGCC
Organism: Candidatus Aminicenantota bacterium; assembly: GCA_014360005.1. Classification (GTDB taxonomy): domain Bacteria; phylum Acidobacteriota; class Aminicenantia; order Aminicenantales; family Saccharicenantaceae; genus Saccharicenans. The sequence goes on from JACIYI010000001.1 coordinate 279,998, forward strand.
TGAGTTTGACCTTTATACTCATGAAGTTGACGTTCTGGGCGGTTACCAGGATTCCTCACGCTGGGGACGTCATCCCCGGGGAAGACGGTGGGCTTTCCTGGACTGGGATTTTCCCGGGTTGAAGTGGGCGGTTCGGGTGGAGGGCAGCCTGAATGATTCCTCGGACCTGGACCGGGGCTGGACGGTGGAGCTGGCCTTTCCCTGGAAAGGAATGGAGGTCCTGGCCCAGGGGCGTCCGCTGCCGCCGCAGGACGGGGACGTCTGGCTGATGAGCTTTTCCCGCTTCCAGAGTCTGGAAGCGGGCCGTCGCCTGGAACCAGCTGCCGGCTGGGCCTTAAACGCCCACGGGGTTTATGATTCGCATATACCGGAATGCTTCTCCCGGGTGGTTTTTTCCCGTAAGGAAATTGAGCTTTAAGGAGCTGCTATGAGCGCTGAAAATAGAATGAAGGTTATGTTTCTCACTCCTGAAATGGCCCCCCTGGCCAAGACCGGGGGGCTGGCCGATGTCACCGGAGCTCTGCCCAAGTACTTAAACCGTAATCCACGGTTGGAAGTGGCGGTGGTGATGCCACTCTACCGCCAAGTCCGAGAAAAGAACCTGTCCCTCAAGCTGAAGCTGGAGAGCCTGGAAGTCGACTGGCCCGGAGCTGAAAAAACTTTTTCTGTCTACGAGCATCAGGCTGACGGTTTCCCTGTTTACCTGATAGACAACCCCGCCTTCTTTGACCGTGATTATTTATATGGCACATCCGAAGGTGATTATCCCGATAACGGAGAGCGGTTTGCCTTTTTCTCCCTGGCCGGGCTGCGCACCATGCGCGCCCTGAATTTTAAGCCGGACCTGATTCACGCTCATGACTGGCAGTCGGCCCTGGCTTTCGCTTACCTGGGCCACGGCCAGCAGGCTAATGGTTTCTTGGCCCGGACCAGACTGCTCTTTACCATCCATAACCTGGCCTATCAGGGATTATTCCCGCCCGAATTGTTGGAAAAAATAGGTCTGCCTGCGACCCTCTTCAATCCCGAAAATTTGGAATTTTACGGCCGGGTTAATTTCCTGAAAGCGGGACTTCTCTACTCTGATGCCATCAGTACCGTCAGCCCTACTTACAGCCAGGAAATCCAGACGCCGGAATTCGGCTTCGGTCTGGAAGGAGTGTTACGCCTGAGGTCGGACCGGCTGTTCGGCATTCTTAACGGCATTGATTACCAGGACTGGAATCCGGCTGCCGACCCGGCTTTGCCAGCCCATTACAGCCGGGACAACCCGGCCGGGAAAACTGTCTGCCGTCTGGAGTTGTTGCGGGCCTTTAATTTTCCCCTGGCCTCGCCCCGGCCAATCATAGGCATGGTTTCCAGGCTGGCCGGCCAGAAAGGTTTTGACCTGCTGGTCAGGAGCCTGGAAGAACTGCTGCAGGAAGAGGTTTATCTGGTCATTCTGGGAACCGGAGAAAAGGAAATCCAGAACCTGCTGGTCGAAGCCCGGGACAAATATCCTGACCGGCTGGGTTTGAGGATTGCTTTTGATGACCGCCTGGCCCGCTTGATTTATGCCGGCAGCGATTTTTTCCTGATTCCTTCGCGCTATGAACCCTGCGGCCTGACCCAGATGTACAGCTTGAGGTATGGTACTATCCCCATCGTCCGGAGTACCGGTGGCCTTAAAGACAGCATCCGCGAATTCAACCCACAAACCCTTCAGGGCAATGGCTTCCTGTTTGAGGACTATGAAACCGGGGCCATGCTGCAAGCCATAAGCCGGGCTCTGGCTTTTTACCGGCAGGAACCCTATTGGTCTAGACTGGTTGACAATGCCCTGGCCAGCAATTTTTCCTGGGAAAGATCGGCTGAAGATTATTTCCAGCTCTACACCCGGATTCTCAGCTGGCCGGCTGCTCGTTCTTCCTAAGGTACCCGGCGGCTACCTCGGGTGGTACCGGGTTGATGTAAAAGCCGGTGCCCAGCTCGAACCCAGCCACCTTGGTCAGAATCGGCATGAGCTCTATGTGCCAGTGGTAATAGGAATCAATACCCGGCCAGGCTTTTTCCGAAACCTTGGGGTTGGGAGCCTGGTGAAAGACCAGGTTATAGGCCGGGTCGGCGAGCTGCAGTTTCAGGCGACCAGCGGCTTCTTTCAGGGCTTCAGCCAGAGACAGCGTCTCCTCATCTTCGATGGCCCGGAAGAAAGCGGAGTGTCTCAGCGGGAAAATAGCCATCTCAAAAGGAAAACGCGAAGCATAAGGGGCCAGCACCGCGAATTTCTCGTTCTGATAGACCAGGCGTTCGCCCGAAGCCAATTCTTCCCTCAGCATCCGGCAGAAAACGCATTCCCGGAACTGGTTACGGAATAACCGTTCGGCCCCGTAGATTTCCTCTTTAATCCTCTTGGGCACGATAGGAGTGGCAATTAACTGCGAATGGGGATGGGATAGAGAGGCCCCGGCTTCCCGGCCCTTGTTTTTGAAAATCTGGACGTACTGATGATGATAGAGCTCTTCGATGTTAATAGTCCTTTCCCGGAAAACCTGAATAACCCGGCCCAGGTGTTCGAGCGGTAAGTCGGAAAGCTCCTGATTGTGGTCGGGAGTCTCAATTATGACTTCGTGCACCCCGACCCCTTCCATCCACTGGTAGACTCCTTTTACCTTCTTGGGCGGCGGTGGGCCAGGCTGCAAGGCCGGAAACTTGTTCGGCACCACTCTGATCTGCCAGCCGGGCTGGTCGGCGATCGAACCATCTTCCCTGACGGCATAGACTTCAGGCGGGGTCTTGGACTCGTTGCCAGGACAGAACGGACAAAAAGCCAGGCCTTCTTTTCTGGGTTCGACGGCCTGAGCCGGCCTGAAGTCATCGGGCCTCTTGCTTCTTTCGGTAGCAATTATCACCCAGCGACCTGTAACTATGTCTTTTCTCAGTTCTGGCATTTTACCTCAACCTTTCTGCTTGCCCAGTCTCTGTTAATCGGCCAGCAATTCTTTTATCTTGGATTTTAGTTCGTCCAGGGAGGAAGACTTGATGAGGTAGGCATCAGCGGCCCAGGTCATAAAGTCTCCCTTGTAGCTCTGGTAAGCGGTATTGATGATAATGGGGATATCCTTTCTCATGCCCATAATGCTGGAGATGAGCTCAATCCCGTCTTTTCCCGGCATCCTGATGTCGGTGATGATCAGGTCGAAAGGGCCGGAGCTGATTTTTTCCAGAGCCGAGTCAGCATCTCCGGCCAGAACCACCTCGTAGCCCTCCCTGGCGAGTTCTTCCTGGTAAAGCAGGCTTAAACTCTGGTCGTCTTCTACCAGCAGTATTCTTTTCATGATTGCCCCCTTTCTCTGGCTAAAAAGTATAGTCGGAACATGGTCCCTCGCCCGGGTTTACTCCGGACCTCAACCTTGCCGCCGCAGGATTCCAGCACCCTCCGGACGAAGAGCAGACCCAGTCCGAGCCCCGTTTCCTTGGTGGAAAAGAAGGGGCTGAACATCTTGTTCTGGCTCTTTTCGTCCAGCCCCGGACCGGAATCCTTGACGGTGATGGTCACCCATTTCCTGTTGCTCCGGCAGGCCCGGATGTAGACCCGGCCGCCGGGCGGGGTGACATCCAGGGCATTGTCCAGCAGGTTGACGATGGCCTCTTCGAAGTAAACCGGGTCGCAGAGGATAAGAGAGGTGTCTTCGGGCAGGCTGATGGATATCCTCTTATCCCTGGCCTTGGCCTTGATATCCGGCCTTTCCGGGACGCTCAGCAGGATTGGCCGGTAATCTATGGGAACCAGTTCTTTAATTTTAATCTTCAGAAAATGGCTCAACCGGAAAATGATATCTTCCAGATGCTGAATTTCCTGCTGAATTATATGCAGGTTACGGTCGCACCTCTCCCGGTCGCAGGGCTGGTCCAGCAACTGACGGGTGAAACCACCGATGGCCACGATCGGATTCCTCAACTGATGGGAGATGAAAGCGGCCATTTCTCCCAGGGCCGCCATCTTCTCCATTTCCAGCACCTTCTTGTAGAGCCTGGTTGTATAGATATAATTACCGGCCAGCAGAGCGCAGAGGCTGGCCAGCTCGATATCCCTGCTTGTGATCGGGGCGTGGGTGATGGCGTTGTCCACCACGATTTCGCCCATGACCTCATTGCTGGCCACCAGCGGCAGGCAGAGAAATTCGTCCACCTGGATAAAGTTCAGGAAATGCCGGTCGACCGCCGGGTCGGAGCTGGCCTGGCTGACCAGGATTATCTCCTTATCCCTGGCCGCCCGGGCCGGCAGCTTCAGGTTTTCGTCTTCCAGGTTGTAGGTGAGCAACCTCAGCCGTGGCTGCAGGTCGGGCATGATCCGGTTGACCAGCCCTCGGTTATGTTCGACAATCTCAGCATAGCCCAGCCCTGGGGAGTTGAGCATGGTCCAGATGGCCTCGGCTTCTTCCGGTGAGCGCGGGCCCAGCCACATAGTAGCTTTGAGTTTATCCCCTTCGGTTAGAAACAGCGTGGCCCGGTTGAAGCCGATGCCGGCTCCCGAAGTCAGAGCCGTCAGAATAACCAGCAGGTTGTCTTCCAGCGAAAAGGGTTGAAAAAAACTCTGGGCGATTATCGACAGCAGGACTAGCTCTTTTGGAATATCGGGATGGAAATTGGCCGGCTGCATCCGGTAGGTGTTGATCATTCCAGCCTCCAGCCCTTGGGCACCGCCCTGACGCCGCTGGGGCTCATTTTAAAATAGCAGCGGTCCCGATCACTTTCCAGGCCGATGGTAAAGTTTTCCGGGATGATGACATTCTTGTCGATGATGGCCTTTTTGACCCGGGCTCCTTTCCTGATTACGGTGCCTTCAAAGACGATTGATTCCTCCACCACCGCTCCCTCTTCCACCGTCACTCCGTAAGACAGGACGGAGTTATGGATGATACCGCCTAAGATCTGGCAGCCCTCGCCGATGATGGAATTCTGGATTTCACCACCGCGCAGATAGGACGACGGGTACTGCGGCTTATGGGTCCTGATGGGCCAGGCGGGGTCGTTGAGTCTGATGGGCGGATTGGCCCCGAGGAAGTCCATGTTGGCCTGCCAGTAAGCGTCAATGGTTCCTATATCCTGCCAGTAATCTTCAAAGATATAAGCATAGACCTGGTTTTCTTTGATCAGCAGCGGCAGGACATCCTTGCCGAAGTCATGGCTGGATTTCGGGTTGCGAGCGTCCTTAATAAGCGTCTTAACCAGAACCGGCGTGGAGAAAAGATAAACCCCCATGGAAATCAGGGCCTGCTCGGGCGACCAGGGCAGGGCAAAGGGTTTTTTCGGTTTTTCGGTGAAGTTGATGATGCGATGGTCCTGGTCGATGCCGATTATTCCGAACCGGCTGGATTCAGCCACCGGCCAGGTATGAGTCATAACCACGGCCTCGGCTTTCTTATCCAGAAAAAACTTCAAGACTTTCCGGTAATCGGCCCGGTAGACATGGTCCCCGGATAGCACCAGGATGACGTCCGGGTTTTCCTGCTGGATGGTATAGATGTTCTGGAAAACGGCGTCAGCCGTGCCTTCATACCAGTGCTCACCGACCCGTCCCTGGGCCGGAAGGGAAATAATGTATTCATTGCTTTCCGGGTGGAAGATACTCCAACCCTGAAGAATGTGCCTTTCCAGGGAAAGCGATTTGTACTGGGTCAGCAGGGCGATCTTGCGAAAGCCTGAATTCAGGGAATTGGACAGGCTGAAGTCAATTATCCTGTAGCTCCCGGCAAAGGGCACCGAGGGCTTGGCCCTATCCCTGGTCAGAGGATAAAGCCTCTCCCCTTTCCCGCCGCAGAGAATCATGACCAGGACTTTTTTATAGAATGTTTCCATCGGGCAGCACTATCTCCTTGAATATGGAATCTTCTTCTTCAATTTTATCCAGGAAGAAACCTTCCTCAGGGCTGAGCTCAACCTTTTTTTCCAGTAGTTCCAGCACCCGTCGGGCTCTTTCAAAGTGCAGACTGGCCCGGGCTTCGGCGTAATCCCTGGCGGTCATGGTAGAAATCAGGAAGGGCCAGTCCGAGCTTTCCAGCAGGAATTTTTCCTGGAAAAGCAGCTTGAGCAACCGGGGGTTCATCAGGCGGAGCTGGTTGACATCCTGCAGCCAGGGCAGGCATCTATTTTCTAATTCATAAATTCTGGACCAGATCCAGGAAGTATCCTCGTTGAGCCAGATCCAGTGATAGCCACCTTCTCCCCAGGAGCCCTCCGGCAGGGAAACTAATAAGCCGGGTGGAAGTTCTTCCAGGCAGTGGGAAGCAGTGGCCGGTTTGACCTCCGAATCCGGTCCGTGCAGTTTTTTAACCACCCGGTAGAGCCATTCCGGTCCCTCGAACCACCAGTGGCCCAGGAGCTCAGTGTCATAGAGTGAAGGAATTACTCCGGCCTGGTGATTTTTCAGGATATCATTCAGCAGCCAGACAAAGTGGGAGGCATGGGCTTCCACCCTGTCCAGCGCCTGCTGGTAATCGTAAGGGGTCTTGTCGGCCAGGTCAGTCCCGGGGCCGGTAATCCGCCAGTAGCGGAGTCCGCCGGGGAAATGTTTCTTGTGAAATTCCAGGTAATTAGCTTCCCCGGGATAACCCTGGAAGCGGCTCCAGACCTGTTTGCCGGAAATTTCGTCGCGGGCAAAGAAACTGAGGTGCGAGGGATGAGCCAGGTAGGGCTGGTAGGGGTCCTGGGGCCGGACCGGCTCGGTCTTAAATTTTTCCCGGTATCTTTCCCACAGGAGACGCAGGGCCGGAAATTTTTCCAGGTAGACGCCCCGGGCTTCCCCTCCCTTGAGAAGATGGGCATCAACAAAGAAATAGTTGAGCCCTGCCAGGCCCAGAATTTCATCCACACCCTTTCTCAGGTAGGGTTCGAACTCACCCAGCGGCGGCTTCCAGGTATAGCCCGGACGATAGGCACATTCCGGCAACCAGAAACCGGCCGCCCGACGGCCGAAGTACCGGTTATAGACAAACTGTCCCTGCTGCACCTGGTGCCGAACGCTTTCATCCCGTGAAAGGAGAGCCAGGTAGCCGTGGGTGGCAGCCGAGGTCATGATTTCCACCTGGCCGCTTTCCTGATGGCGGGCGAAGGCCTGGACCAGGTCGGAGCCGCAGTCATCCACAAACAGGCGGAAAATTTTTTCGTACCACTGTCGCCAGAAAAGCGACAGCGGCAGTAATTCTTTCTGGCCCGAGCGCTGGAAGTAAAGATAGTCGTTAACAGCCGCTTCCAGCTTCATCGTCAGGTAGTCGATGAAACCCTGAACAAACTTCTGACTCTTGAGCTGTTCCACCAAAACCGGAGTGAAGCTGATGGTCAGCCCTGATTTTAGGCCCTCTTTCTCCAGGCGGTTGAGCACATCGAGGAGCGGCAGGTAGGTTTCAGCCGCTGCTTCGTACAGCCAGTCCGTCCCATGGGGCCAGGTGCCGTGGTTCAAAACATATGGTATGTGACTGTGCAGGACTATACAAAAAAACTTTTTACGGTCGTTAGCGGGCCTGGTCATTGCCTTCCCTTCTTCAGAGTTGTAGGTCAGGGTAAATTATACCATATAAACCGGGTTAGAGAAGGTTATGAAGAGACTTATAACCAGCAACTGGCTGACTCAGTCGCGCTCCCGCAGGGTAATAAAAACCAATTTTTTCTCCAGCCCGGCCAGGACCAACCGCCAGACAAAGTGAAAACTGTGGCCCTGGGTAATGACTTCAAAATCTTTTTCTGACTGGGAGACTGTCTTCAGGGGAAAGGCCCAGATGGTTTCGGCCTCCGGGGCTTCGAGCAGCAGTTGACCCTGATAAAATTGCACCTGCCTGCTTTCCAGCCGGAATTCCTGTTCCAGGAAAGCCAGGTTCCACTCAGATGTGAAGGTCAGGTCTAAGGCCTTATTTTCCAGGTTTTCAATTTCGTAAACGAATAACAGGGCTTTCCGACCGGCTCTTATTCTCTTTCTCAAACCGAGTTGAATTCTGTCAGCGGCCAGCTCCACCTGGGCCAGCCGCTCCAGCACCAGGGTCTCTTCTTCCATCCGGGCGGAGAAGGGCTGTTCAATGAAAGGACCCGGGTTCAGGTAATAAATTTCTTGGTACTGCTCGAGCCCGATCTCCGGGGGAAGGAACCTTTCCAGAAAGGACAGCCGACGGTAATTATCGAATTTGAGCCATTTCTCAGCTTCGGGCGGCAGGCACCGGCTCAGTTCGTGGATTGATTTTCCGGCAGAACTTTCTTCGGGAGAGGTTGAATACAGGTGGTAGAATTCCTGACGTCTGGTCAGGACATCGGTCAGGTTGGTTCCGTGATGACGGTCATCAATTTCGGTGAGTCCGCCGCCGCAGCCGGGTTTGACCCAGAGAAAGAAGGATGGTGTCTTCAGGATATATTCCTCTTCCCCGTCCAGGTCGAAATCGAAATTTTCCCAGCCGCTGGTGAACGGAATCTTGAGTTCGGCGGCGATCAATTTTTCATAGACCGCCCTTCTGAGGTGCGGCAGGTACAATCCTCCGAACACTCCATGCCAGTAAGCGTCGTTGCACTGGGCCTGGTATAAATCCCTTCTGGCCTCCATTTGCTGGCTCTGGCTGGCCTCGGACGAAACCTGAAGCTGCCGGCAGCGCAGGTGGTGGGCTTCAGGATACTTCAGGGAAAAATCCCGGTACAGGCCGCCCCTCAGGAAACGTCGGGCTTCCCGGGGCAGGCTGTTCTTGAGCTGGATGAATTCCTTCTGCTCTTCAGGGCTCAGGACCCATTCCATCATTTCTTCGTAAGAAGCTGGCGGCAGGTAAACCCGACCCAGGGGCGGAGTCTGCTGCAGATACTGGCTGAAGCTCATCATTTCCACCGGGCTGTTTTCCAGAAATTCCAGGAAATTTTCCAGCCAGCCGTCCTGGTAGACCCACTGGCTGGTACCGGGCCACAGGCCGAATTTTTCCCCGTCGTCCCCGATTATGGCTGTGTCCCGGCCCGAGTTCCTGATTTTATCAAAATAGCTCTGGAGCTCGGTCAGCGGCCTGAAGGGAATGTAATAGCGGAGGGTTTTATCAATCGGAAATACCATGAACTTTAGGCCCTCATCTTCCGTCACGTAATAACCGTGAATATTCCGGACGCCCGCGTAGTGAAAATGTTCTTCGTCCAGCAGCGTGTAGCGGTAACCGGCCCGCTGGAGCAGGCTGGCTAAATGGGGTTCCCAGACTCTCTCGGTCAACCACAGCCCTTCCGGCCGGAGGCCAAAGGTTTCCTGGAGAAACTCAGTCATCAGCCCCAGCTGGGCCAGGCGGTCCCGTTCCGGTATCTGGCTCAGGACCGGTTCATAATAGCCTCCGCCCAGTAGCTCCACCTGACCCGAGGCCACCATCTGCTTGATAAGGGCGATGGCTTCCCGTCCTTCCTTCAAAAGATAATCCCAGAGAAAGCCGGAAAAGTGCAGGGCAAAACGGAAGCGAGGGTAACGGCTGACGGTTTCCAGGAAAGGCATGTAGGCCTGGTCGAAAGCCAGGCGGTAAACTTCGGGAAAGTTTCCCAGAGGCTGGTGGTTATGAACGGCAAAAAGAAATTTAAGTTTTTTCATAGTTGTCAATCTTTGGCCGCAGGTTTTTCCAGATAACTCCGGAACAGCAGTTCGAATTCTTTTTCTTCGGTTTCCCCGGCCCACCAGAACCAGTCCGAACCCTCGGCCACAGCCAGGTAGCTGGAGAAACCGGTTTTTTCTCGTTGCTGGGCCAGTCTCAACCAGGTCTGGACTTTATCCGGGTGCCCGACCCATTTGAAAAAACTGCTCATCCAGGTGCCCGGGACCAGCTCCAGGCTGGTGGCGGGGGGATGAGTCCTGAGATATTCTCCCGGCCGCACCGGCTTCAATTCGGGCCTTGACTTAACTTTCTCCAGCAGCAGCCGCAGGAAATCGAGCCCGTTGTTCTGGTAGGCTCCCCAGGGGTTTTCCCCATCAAGAATGATGGAGCAAATGGCTTCGGCCGGTACCTGGGCTGCTCGTTTTTCCAGTTTTCTCAGGAAATCATCTACGGCCTGGGCGGCCGGCCAGCGATGATATTCAAAACCGATCATATCAGATAATTCCCGGTCGCGGAAAAAGATGGCCGTCCCGGCGCAGGAATACGGCCGGTAAAGCAGCGACAGGTCGGGCCGGTGGTCCAGACTCTTCCAGAGCAAGTGTTCATCGGTCAGACAGAATTCAAAGCCGGTTTGAGCTATCAGGGCACAGGCCTCCTGACTGAGGGCTCCTTCCGACGGCCAGACACCTGCAGGAACCTGGTTAAAAACTTTCTGAAAATATTCCCGGGCCCGGGTTAGGTGCCAGCTGGCGTCTTCCGGATGCTGGAAAGAAGGCAGCTCTGGAGCCTCGGCCCGGGCCTGGCCTAGGTCGATGAGCAAAGGCAGAAGCGGATGATAATAAGGAGTGACGGTCAGCTCCAGAAGGCGGCGGTTGTAAAGTTTCTGGAAGTAAGGAATAAGGCCGGTTAAAATATCCCGCCTCAGGCCCAGGAGCTCGTCCCTGGTTTTTTCTCCCGGCCGGAGCAACGGAGAAAAGAAAAAGCGCAGCACCTTGAGCTGCAGCTCCGGAGCGGAGCTTACAGGGTGGAATTGGGGGAAAAACCTCTTCAGCTTTTCCAGTTCTTCCGGGGAGAGCCTGTCAGCCGGTTTTTCCAGGGAGGCCCAGACTGCATCCACCGCCCGGCCTTCAGCATAATCTTCAATCTGCTCCAGAAGACAGGGCACCAGGTTGATGGTGCAGGGAAATTCGGCCTCTTCTACTATTTTTAACATCTGCCAGTAATTTCTGGTGGCGTGATAATTGACCCAGGGCAGAATAAAATCCTGACTATCAGGCAGACGATAAATCGGCTGGTGAAAATGCCAGACAAAATTCAGGTACATCTCAAACTCCTTCCTGGGCCAGATAATAAACCACTATAGCCAGAATCACTGCCTGCAATTCCAGCTCTCTCGGATGGACTGCTTCTGGAACATCAAGTGCGCAGTGGTGATAATCAAAATAACGCTGGGCTTCAGGAACAAGGGCCCCGAGGACCGTTCCCTGTTCTCTTAAAGGAGCGATATCTACTCCCCCGCCCCCGGTCCTGACCCAGTTTACCCCCAGCGGTCGTAAATAATCTTCAACAGGTTGGAGCTTTACGGCCAGGTCTTCCCGGCTGAAAGCCAGCCCCAGAGGGGCGAAACCACCCCGGTCTTGTTCAATGGCCAGCAGGTGTTTTTCCCCTTTCCTGGCCCCGGAGGCGGCATAGGCCCGGCCCCCGCTTCCCCCGAACTCTTCATCCATGAACAGTACTGCCCGAATGGTCCTTTTGGGCTTCAGCCCGGCTTCTTTTATCAGCCGCAAAACTTCCAGGGCTACGGCACAGCCGGCGGCGTCGTCATGAGCTCCCGAACCGAGGTCCCAGCTGTCAAGATGCCCACCCACCAGGATGATTTCCTCCGGTTTCTCCACGCCAGTCAGCTGTCCGCTGAGGTTGGCCGACCAGACTGGTTCCTCCTGCCGGCAATTCATCTTAACCCAGAGCCTGAGCTCGGGGTCGTGCTGAAGCCAGTGCTGCAGTTTTTCAGCCCCGAGCGTGCTGACGGCTGCAGCTGGTATGTCTGGCCACCTGGGGTCGTATTCCATAAGACCGGTGTGTGGGTTATCATCCTGCCGGAAGGTGTTGGACCTGACCACTACTGCTACCGCCCCGTACTTAGCAGCTTCGCTTGCCCCATGAACACGATACTGAGCGGCCCGGCTGTAGGCGGCAAACGGCTCAACCGTCGTCCTGTCCATGGGAGTGTTGAAAAAAACAATCCGGCCGGCGATTTGGTCCTTCCTGGTAGCCAGTTCTTCCAAACTGCTGATTTCCACCACCCCGGCTTCCAGACCATCAGGGGGAGTTCCACGGCTGTTGCCCAGGGCGCAGATATTCAGGCCCTGGGTCCCGAATTTCTGGCTCTTAACCAGGGCTTGTTCTTTTTCACCCCGGACCCAGCGCCTGACCTCAACCGGCTCGGTTTCTACCCGGTCCAGACCGAGAGTAGTCATCAGGCCGGTGGCAATTTCTACCGCCCGGGCTGCCTCCGGACTGCCTGTCAGGCGCCCGCCAACTGCAGTTATGGCTTGCAGGAAGTCGTAGGCCCTTTCCTCCTGCAGTCCCAGGTTCTTGATATTTTCAAAAGAATTTTTCAGCTCCTGCACGGTCAACTGCGCTGATGGCGGGGACTTGGTCTGCTGGCAGCCGGGAATAAGAAGGAGACTCAGGATGGCCCCCAGCCACCAGTTTTTTTTCAAACCGATTTCACTTCTTTCTGTGCTTGCTTCTTTCATTGACTACCCAGCTTTTTTCTGGTTTTTGTTCTTAAAAAAGAGCCAGAGATTTTTCTGGCTTTTTTCCCGGTCTCTGATCCGAACCAGGGTATAAACGCCCTGCAGCTTCCGACCCTTTATTAATATCTCTTTCAGTTTGTCGCTGGCCGTAAGAAGCTGATAGGTCCCTTTATCCCAGATTTCTACCTTTCCCGCTCCGTATTCACCCTCAGCAATTGTACCCTCAAAATTTTCGTAGCCCAGGGGATGGTCTTCCACCTCTACCGCCAGCCTTTTCGGCCCGGCGGTCTCCGGCGGTTCCTTGGGCAGGGCCCAGCTTTTCAGCACCCCATCTTCTTCCAGTCTCAGGTCATAGTGCAGATGGGAAGCCAGGTGTTTCTGGATGACATAAACAAGCTCAGATTTCTTTTTTCGGGGCTGGTTCACGGTGGCAATCAGAACAGGTTTCCTTTTGGTCCGATTAACGATGCAGGAAGCCTCTTTCGCAATCCACCTCACCGGGTTTCCGGGTGACCATCATCACCAGGCCCAGCTCATCGGCTCTGGCGATAACCTCCTGGTCTTTGACCGAACCCAGCGGATAGATGATTCCTGTAATCCCGTTCCTGGCGGCTAGTTCCACCACGTCCGGGAAGGGCATGAAAGCGTCGGAAGCCATGACGCATCCCAGGGGAGCGTAGCCCCGGTGGGAAAGACGGATGGCATCCTCAGCCGCATCGATCCGGCTGCGCTGACCGGAGCCGATGCCATGGATTTTATCTTCCGTTCCAATAACGATAGCGTTAGACCTGGTAAAGCAGGCCACATTCCAGCAGAGCAAGGCGGCCCGGAGCTGGCTTTGGTCTGGTTTTTTTTGGGAAACGACGTCGATGAATTCAGGCGAAACAATCCGCGAATTGAACCGCTGTTGCACCAGCAAGCCGCCGGCTACTCTCTTTATTTCCAGCCCGTTGTCCACCGAGGGTTGGTCCAGCCAGGCACCCATGCGCACCACCCGCAGAACTTTCCTGGTGGCCAGAACGGCCAGGGCTTCGGGGCTGTAACCGGGAGCATAGACCACTTCAATGTTCCTGGGGCTTTCTACCAGCAACCGGGCCAGGTCTTCTTCCACCCGGAAATTGAAAACATCGACACTGCCGAAGTTGGACAGGGGGTCGGTCTGCCAGGCTTTCTGAAAGGCTTCCAGTCCGCTTTCAGCCAGAGCCACTCCGCTCGGCATCTCGTGTTTGATGATGACGGCCACGGCTTTACCGGGAAAGACTGCAGTCAGCTTCTTGGCCAGGCGCTGGCCGAGGTCCAGGTCGCCGACGTTGATGTAGCTCAGGCCTTTGGTCCCTTCCTGCAGCACTTCCAGGGTGGCCAGGTTGGGGCCGGAAGCCCCTTCTTCCTGGTAGAAGGCGGCCGGGTAGCCGGGATTTTCTCCATAGCGCATGGAAATCTTCTTGATAAACCTGGTGTTACCTACAGTCAGGGACGGAGGAAAATCCTCGCTGACTTTCGTCTGGTACTGAGTCCTGGCTGTTCTCTGGTCTTTGGTGTCCATTATTCTATCCCTCATTCCTGTTTATAATTTTGATTTCTTGAATCTGGCTATCAGCTGAAGCCCTGAGGCTGGCCACGGCCACTCGGAAGTCGGGTTTGCCCGGAGCCGGAGCCAGAGAAGCATAAACTTCCCGGGCCACTTCTTCGGCTGTCTGGCCCACCATCTCCAGAGAAATGGGCTCGCCGAAAAATGAGGGCAGCGGGTCGACATTGATGCCCATGTAGGTCATAATCAACCAGCCTTTGCCTGGAACAAGGGGCAGTTCGAAATAATTCCTGATAACCGAGCCGAATTCTCCCCGCCTGATGACGCTCATGGCCAGGCTGAAACCGCCGGCAAAAGCCAGACTGATACGGGGTGTGTAAATCGGTTCGTCCGGCTCGTATTTCCATTCTCTCAAGGCTCGGGCCAGGGCCATGACCGGCGGCCGCACGCTCTCCAGGGCCCCTATGATTTGATTAGTGTGCTTGCCGTTGGAGACGACGATGCCGGCCGAAGAATACATGATGGCCGGGTAAATCAGCAATTCAGGTTTGCCCCTCAGGATGAGTTCGGGGTCGGTGGGTTCAACCCAGATGCCGTTTTCTTTCTTAACCAGGCGCCTGGCCTGACTGGCCGGCGAGCGACCGGTCAGACCATAAACCAGGCAGACCTCATCCCCGGACTTGAACTGCCCGGCCATGATGAACCTGCCCGGATACTCCAGACCGCTGAGGTAGGTAGTTTGTTTTTCCATTCTTTTCTCTTGTTTGATATCATACCCCATTACAATAGTCAAGAAAATGTATAGGTTCAAGACATTAGTGACACTTTGGTTTTCTGACTTCTTTTCCATTGCTGATAATACTGATAAGGGGTTAGGTAATCAAGACCCCGAATTGCCTCACTTAAAATCTATACGAAATTGATTCGTTGCCTCACGAGAAAATCTACACGAAATTATATTGCTCTCTGGCTGGTAAAGCCTTTAAATATCGGGGTGATATTAGCCAGGAGGCC
>JACIYI010000010.1 GCA_014360005.1 Candidatus Aminicenantota bacterium
CAATCGGCCATGGAAAGCCTCCGCCTCGGAGCGATTACCGAAGGCCTGATTGCTCTGGCCGCTCTTAACATAGCAAGGTAGGCCACTGTCTAGGCAATCCCCGCGTCGATTGAAAGGTTAAGCTTGGCTGCTTTCAGGTCTTTTGCGCTGCGATCCATCAATTTCTTTATGGCTGACCAGTCCGTGTTTAATTTCTGTAATAATCCCTTTCTTAAATAATCTTTTACAAATTCCTCATAACTCATCAACTCCCCCAACCAGAAACACTTTTGGCCCCTTAAGGATTTCTTTGATAAATGGGTCTTTTTTCTTTTTTCTGGCTTTATATTCGGCTCTCTCAAAAATTACATAATTAATTTCTCTTCTCAGCAGGTTTTCAGCTTTTTTGACCTCCTGAACCAGGATGTCTTCATTGACCTCTCCTATGATAATAAGGTCAATATCGCTTCCTGCCTGTTCCTCCGACCGGGCATATGAGCCATAAATAAAAGACGTTTCTATGCCCTTGATTTTGCTCATGATTTCTTTTAAAAGACCAACAACACCAATTGTTTTCAGGACAATACTCTTAAGTTCTTCATACAACGGATAGGATTTATTGAGAGAATAAAACACCAGATTCCCTTTTCTGGCCGAAACAAACAAACCTTCTTTTTCCAGCGGCCGCAATTCTTTTCTGATCATGGCCACGGGTATGGATAATATCCGCTCAAGTTCTCTCAAATAGTATTGGGCATCAGGATTGGTAAAGTACAACCTGAAAAGAGCGGCTCGGGTTTTAGACTTAAAAATTCTGGTAATATCCATTTGTTACCCTATTAGGTTACAAATGTAACCTATTATGGTTACATTGTCAACGTAAGGAAATTCAGGGGGCGTGGAAAAGCTCTACCACGGAAGGTTCGGGGTTATCCTCATAAATCAAACTCTGCTTCGGATAGAATATGAACTTATGGTAGAGCCATAGGGCTGCGGCCATCAGAATAAAGATGGCATAAAAGACCACAAACCGTCTGGTACTGGCCAGAATTTCTGGCTCCAGCCAGCGCGGGATGAAGATGTAAGCCAGAAAAGAAAAAAGGTAAACGATCCATAAAACATGGAGCTGACTTTTGCCCGGAAGATAAGAGCAGGCAAAAGGAAATTTTCTGTGCTGGAAGAAAAGTAGTTCCATCAACAATACAGCAAAGGCCAGGTCATAAAGGCAATGCCACCCGGCCGCCTTGAAGTTCCAGATTACTCCATAAAAAGCAAACATTAACCCATATAGAGGAAGAATAAAAAACAAGAAGATGCTTTTCCTTAAGGCTGAAAAATAGGGCCATCTATCAGGATTTTCTGTTATCCGAAAAGCCCAGTTAGCTTCAAAGTTCACCGGAATGTTGACCGCATCCCTCACCCCGACCAGCATAAAAAAGCTTAAAACCAGAGGCAGCGACAGCATGTTTCCAGACTGGTATTTCCAGAAATACTTTCCCGTTGAGGCCAGCATAATCAGGGTAAAAGCCACCCCAACCCCCAGGTAAGACATAACCCGGTTGCGATGCAGTCGGCTGCGACGAAACACGCTGTGGTAAAACCAGAAAGCTGCTTTTTCGCTCGGGTTTCTCAGCCAGATTAAGCTTAAACCCGGCTCAGCGAGTCTTCTCAGTAGCGAAGGACGATAATGTTTTACCCCCTCCGGAGCCATTTTTTTCAGGTGCCGGTTGTAGGAAAATAAGATAATAACGAAAAATGCTCCAACGACCGCCCCCAGAGCCAGAAGAGCCCTGTCTGCCAGCTTCTCAAAGAATACCTCCTTATTCCCCATCAGCACCTGATACAAACCGGTAAACCAGAGGGGCGGGAAATTCATTACCCAGGGATTTGGTGCCTCTTTTATCGCCTGAAGGCTTTCATACCACCGTTCAATCCATTTGGTATCCATCACGAAAAAATAAAGCACAAAAACATGAGCCGCCACCAGGACGAACCTGACGAGGTCAGAAAACCGCTGAAAAAACTTTCCCCGAAGAATGATGGTAAATATTCCCGGTATGATGGCCATGGCGAAAAAGACAAAGGCGCCAGCTGCCAGCATGACCAGAAGATGGGTCAGGAAAAGGGCAAAGGCCGAAAACAGGCCATAGCCTTTTGATTGAGAGAGATACATGGCAAATACTACTGAAGACAGCGAATTAATACCCGCCACAAACAGCCCGAGAAAAATTATCAGACTGATGAATTTGGCCGAAAAGACAGTGAGTGGCCTGACTGGCAGAGGCATCAGGTTGGCATAATCTTTCTGAGCAAGAAAAATAACGTCCCACTCAAAAAGAGTGATGAGACCGATTAAAACTATTATCAGGGTGGTGAAAACAGCTGTCTCGGCCCAGGCTGTCCCGCTTTCTGGAAACAGCAGGTACTTAAAAAGAAGAGCATCAGCTACATAACCCGGGAAAATAGACAGAATAGCGATAACGCCTATAACCTTCCCCACCATCTGCTCTTCAAAGAAAACTGTTTCATTAAGAAAAAGGCGCTTAAAGAAATGTCGGGTGAGAATTATTAACCGGGAAGAGGAAGCAAAGGCAGCTAAATTAAATTTATCAAAGAGCCTGACCATGGTTCAGCCCCGGCTAAGCATTTTTCTTCATCAAGGACAGAAGTTCCGAAGCGGCTTTTTCCGGTTCTTCCTGTAAGACTAACTGGCTGAAAATTTCCTCCAGCGACGGGACCTTCATCAAATGACGCAGGTTGTCAACCGAATCATCTGCCTGAACTCTGCCTTTGTGCAGGATTATCACCCGGCTGGCTATTTTCTCTACCACCTCCAGAATGTGAGAAGAATAGATGACAATTCTTCCCTCAGCCACCAGATGACGGATTAGCTCTCTGACCATCAGAGCCGTGGTAACATCCAGGCCAGAAAGCGGCTCGTCCAGAAGCAGAATTTCCGGGTCGTGGAGCAGGGCGGCTGAAATCAGCACCTTCTGGACCATGCCCTTAGAAAAGGAAGCAATTTCGGAATACATATCGCCGTCAAGGTTGAAAACTTCCATAAAGCCTTTAATTTTTGGTTTAAGCACTGAGTCTTTAATCCCGCGGAGCCTTCCCACCATCATTAAGTAATCATAGGCGCTCAGGTGAGAATAAATGGCCGGCTCTTCCGGCACATAGCCCAGCCTGGCTTTAAACCAGACCAGGTTTTTCCAGATGTTTCGGCCCTGGTAGATGATTTCGCCAGCTGTTGGCTCTAAGAGACCGGCCAGCATCTTGATGGTCGTGGATTTGCCAGCGCCGTTTGGCCCCAGGTAACCAACTGACTCCCCCGGCCTCACAGTAAAGCTAACATTATCCACCGCCTTCAGAAACCCATATTTTTTGCTCACCCCTTTTAGCTCTAACATGCTTTATATCCTTAATTCTTCGGATTCTTTTAAATTATTTTCATTGATCCGACAGTCAACAATTTTCTTCACTTGGTTGTTTCTTCCCTTACAATTTTCAGATGTTTAAAGAATAATTGCCTATTGGCCACCTGTCATTTCCTGTTTAAGAGAAAGTTAGAAGCAGACCCGGGTATCCTGACCTGAGAAAAACCAGAACATAGCCAAACCCCGGAATAACTTTGGTCTTAAAACAGGCCTTAATCTCACAGAAGCCCTCTCTCGAATTGTAGGTTTATTATAATCAAAATGAAAAAATCCAGGCAAGAAATCATTATCTACAATAATATTACGCCCGCGCCTGTCGTTAAGTTTAAGCTTTGGGATTGAATGGATAGCTCTTGATTAAATAGTCTGAGATTTAGTGGACCAAACCGGGCTTAGCCAATGGCCAATTCCAGCTGCTGAAAAAGCTCAGCCGCCGTTCCAGGCCGCCAGCCGCGGTCGACAGCCAGGGCCCGGGCAAAAAATTCCTCCCAGCCTGGTGCTACTCCCGGCAGGTGCTGGCTCAGTGGCACACAGCAGCCAGCCAGAATTGAGCGTCGCCAGTTTTCCCTATCCTCGACCGGAAATGGAAGTCCCCCGGTCAGGGCCTCGTAAGCCGTTACGGCCAGGGCCCACAGGTCCCAGGAAATTGACGGCTTTCCGCCAAGGAGTTGCTCTGGAGACATGTAAGCCAGGGTGCCCACCAGCACTCCCGATTCTGTGATCAGCATGTTACCCGGTTGGTCGCTTTCTTCACCGGGGTCCAGAAACTTGGCCACCCCGAAATCCAGGAGCTTAACCCTGGGGCTTAGGCCCTCGACATCAGGGCATAAATGTATATTTTCAGGTTTAAGGTCACGGTGAATAAGTTTATGTCTGTGAGCAGTATCAACTGCCTGGCAAACCTGGCGGAAAATATGAATGACCAGAGAAGGTTCCAGCCTGCCTCTGGCATAGAGGCGTTGACGCAGGGTTTCTCCTTCCAGCAGCTCCATCACCAGAAAAGCATGCACTCCTCCCTCCACACCATAATCGTAAACCGTAACCACGTTGGGGTGGTCAAAAGCGGCCGTGGCCCGGGCTTCCTGCTCAAAGCGCCTGGCGGCCGCGGGACTATAGACAAATTCCTCTCTCATCACCTTGACTGCCACCCGGCGCCCCAGAGCTATGTCCCGGGCTTCATAAACGGTTCCCATGCCGCCCCCGCCCCGGCGCCGCTCCAAATGATAACGTCCGGCCATGGTCCGCGGCAAAGGAACCGGGTTAAGCACAGCACCATCGTACTGGCAACTGGTGGAGCCGGTCTCCCAGCAACTGCCGCATTTCGGGCATTCTTCAAACCCTTCAGGGGTCAACCCAGTTGATGGCCCCTGTCTTTCTAAAGATAGAAGCAAGTTGGCAGCCACCGCTTCCAGCAGCTCATTGTCTTCCTCCATATAGGGTTCTTCAGAACGCTTTTCCCCCAGCACCAGCAGAGCTTCGTTACCCTGGGGATTCATGGAGATCGGGACCAGCAGGCAGGCCTTGGCCTGTCTCAACCACTCTGTCTCATACACGGTTAGCCGTTCATCACCTGCGGAGCGCATGGTCCTGGTGGCTTCCATCAATACCTCGCCATCTTTTTTTTCTTCAACTACAGTCCCTGTGCTCATCGCTTCAATTCGGGTTAAATCGAGCGCCCGGTTATCCCTTCGCAGCTTAATAACGAAGCTGCATTCAGCTGCCATCTGGGGAAGAGTCCATTCCCCCGGCCAGACCGCCAGAGATTGGAAAATGCCATGGCCGCCGGCTCGATGCATAATGGAGACGAAGGTCGGGTGCAGAGCCTGGGCGATACGTATCACGGCTATTTCAGCTGCCGAGGCAAAACTTCTGGCTCGGGCTGACTCTACCGCCAGTTCTTTCAGCAACTGCTGGGCATCATATTGCTCCCTGAAAAACTTGCGGTCAATAGCCCGCTTCCAGCGCTGTCGCTGGGAATGAACGCCAGCCGCCAGAGCTGCTAGCAGCAGGTATATCCAGCCCCGCGTTTTTAGAATTTGTATGAAAGGTTGATTCCCGTGAATAAGCATATCGGCTGCCAGACCGGCGGCCAGGATCGGGACAATGGCCAGCAAAGCTCCCCTGGTTAGGGCATATTGTATTCCCTGTCGGATTATAAGTCGGATATCGAGCAGGCGATGTTTCAGGATGGAATAAGCGAAAGAAAGCGGAAACAGGATGAATACGGCCGCGATAAAAAGATCAGGCCAACCCGAAGCCAGCCAGCGAAAGACTCCCGGCGGCCATTTTGACTCCCAGATCACCAACCTTATGACCCCAGGCAGGACGCCGATTGCCCCACCTATGAACAAGACCCTGAGCTTGCGCTTCTCGTTCAGGTCTTTCAGCCGGAAATAGTTAAAGGTGACAGCCAGCAAAGAAGCCAGAAAATAAAGACCCAGTAACCGGGGACCCCCGGCTTTTAAGGCCTGACCTAAAGCCCGGGAAGGCCAGTAGACCAGGTTAACAGTATAAAGCAAATATCCTGGAACTAAGGTCAGGACCGGAACCCAGGAGAGCAGCACCGGCCATGGCCGGCGGAATAAAGGGCGCGGGAATAGAGCAAAAAATGTCAGCATGATTGGACCTACCAGGTATGAAGCCAGCCGCGGCAGCCATAGGAGGGCACCCAAAGGTAAGGGTAGATTCCTCCAGATGGCTGCTCCACCCCAGGGTAAGGTAAACCACCAGGCCATGCTAACCGAAAGTGAAGCCAGAGCCAGGGCTCCCAGCAAGGCCAGTCGGTCAGCCGGCTTTTTAAGAGCAATGAATAGAGCAGTGGCCAGCAAGAAGATTGAGACTACCTGCCAGATGATAAAAGCTTTCCGCCCGGCTGGCCTGGACCGTTCAATACTGACCGCAATCTGCAAGTACTGGCCATTTCGCTGCACTTCTAAGATGTGAGTATGACCGGTCACAAGGTTAGCCGTAATCGCGACAATATCGGACTCGGTCTTTACTCTGTTTCCATCAAATGACAGGAGAAGGTCACCTGATTTAAGGCCGGCTCTATCAGCCGGTGTACCAGGATAAACAATGATAGTGACGACACCCGGCTCTTCTCCCGGCTTTAACCTGAAGCCCGGAGCTTCCGGCCCTAATAACACGCAATAAGATTGAAAAATAAAATAGGCTATAAAAACGGCTGCTAAAAGGTAAAGCCACACCGGCGGTTTCAACCCGGGCTTGGGCCTGGGTCCAACTTGTCTTTTGGAACGGGTTGAATCAGGAGAGTTCAAATTGATATTATTCGAGACGCTTCCTGCTTTGGCGGTCAGGACAACCGGAAAAAACAGTCTTCCGGGAAATCCGGTGTCCGGTGACAGCATAGGCGTAGCCTCCTCCAGATATGTCGGCTCTTCAATTGGGGTCCGTCACCAGTTAGCTTGGTGAGTTGCCCTCATTATGACCATTGGCCCCGGCCCAGTTCTCCGAATGATCGGATATACTTCGTTCCCCCAAGGCCACAACAGATTCAACTGGCCGCGGGATTGGACCCGGTTTCCCCCGAGAAAACAGCTAATTAAATGGCTTGTTCTATTTTGTTATATTTTAATCAATCAAAATCGACGGTGTCAATGTCAAATTTCAATCGGGTAGGCCAGGTGCAAACAGTCATAACAATATCAGGTTATAAAAAGGGCAGCCGTGCACCCGGTGTCGACTGCTCGTCCCCTGCGGGCTTCGCCTCCCGAAAGCTCCGGCCAGGCTGACTGCCACACAAGAACCTGACCGTTACCGTTGCTACCTTCCGGTCCTGGCGGGGTTGGCGGCCGGCTCTTTGCGCAGGGCCCGAACCTTCGTCGCCCCGAAAAGCGAACCTGGCCAGAAGACTGACAGCCTCGGCCGGGAATTCAGCCCCACTGGAGCGGGTTGTGGGTACAGGGCACCGCTAGCTCCCCGCTTAGCACGGCTGCCGTGTTATTATAGCACATCTTCCTTATAAATTTTTGAACTATAGGCGAATTGGCAAATAACCTGCTGAACCGCTTGCAGTTGAGAAAAAAAATATTGACAAGCTTTGCCAGTTGAGATAGAAGAATATCGTATTCTCAAATATCCTATGGAGGGCATCTATGAGCAAATTAAACTGGCTGGACTGGCTTTGCTTCATCCTGGTTATCGTTGGAGGGCTCAACTGGTTGCTGGTTGGAGCCTTCAGCTTTGACCTGGTCAAGGCAATCTTTGGCGACATGACAACCATTGCCAGGATTGTTTACATCCTGGTGGGAGTTGCTGCTCTGTATATTTTGCTTTTTATTCTCCCTAAGTTGGGAAAAAGGAAAGCAGCTGCCCCAGCCCCGGCGGCCTGATTAAAAAGAAAAAGCTGATTTAAGACTTCAGGCTCCACGGTAATAAAATAGTCGCCTCCGTCAGCCACCTCATAGACAGAACTAATCATTGCGAGACGGAAAGTCCAGAACAGCGCCCTGGCAATAGAGCTGGCTACACCTGTATTACATTAATTTTTTCTATAATCCTTGGGGGTAGAAAAGGGCGTTAAGCAGGAACTTGTAGGTGCCGTGGCTCTGGGCCCGATGCTGCGCCCGGATGCCAATAAGAGCAATGTGACCCTTTTTCAGCTTGACATCCACGACCGCTGACTTACGCGCTAGGTAATCTTCGCCGAGCAGCCAGCCGCTCATCAGAATGCCGTCTTCCGGATAATAGGCCACAACTTTCCTATCCCAGTCAACAGGCGGTGTCCAGGTGTTAAAAGCCAGACTGCCGGAAAAGACAGCCGCCGCCTCCTTATCAAAACCATATCCTAGAGGGGTGGTGTTCTCCACCTTAAGTTTCAAAATAGATGTCGGGCAGAAGAATTTGGTTCGGTCTACACCGCTCAGGGCATTCCTTACCGGAGCGCCCAGTTCTCTGCTGGCCAGTTCACTGGCCTGGTTCAGAGTAATGAGCATTCCGCCTTCTTCCACAAAGGCCTTCAGGGCTTCAATTCCTTCTTTTTCAATGCCACCTTCATACTCAGGCGGGGTGCTGCCGGCACGGAAGAAGCGCGCATATTCTGATCGCTGTCCCGGGCGCCCGCTCTTAATGATGTCAACATTTTCACTGGCAAAGATAATGACATCAAACCTGGACCTCAGATTCACCTTCTTTTCGGCCACACCTTTAGTTTCTTTGGTTGCTTTAGCTTTTTTGGCCGGTTTGAAATCATTGTTATGGAGAGTGGTGTAAGTAATTCCCAGGTCGTCCAGCATGTACCTGGTCCAGCCTTCATCCATATTGCTGCGCCACGACTGGTAGATGGCAATCCGCGGGAATTTGACCGCTGACAGGTTAAGACCGGAGACGTCAGCCAACCCCTGGAGTGGAACAGGCCACCTGGCCAACAAGTTCTCCAGAACCTTTTTTGTTTCCGGGGAATTCTTGACAATAAAAGTTCCGGCCGGAAGATTAATTCCAGCAGTCTTAATCTCGGCTTTGGCTCTCCACATCTCAGCTTTATTCTTGAGCAGACCAAAAGCTACGGCATAAGAAGCGTTAAGCCTGGGGTCAAGCGTCAGATAAGCTGCGTCCGGCACAGAGGACTTCGGGTATACGACCTGGCTAACCAGGTTGAGCGGCACTTCAAAAGGTTTATCTATCTGTTCGCAACGCACGCCCATCTGCAGCGGCAGAGTCCAGGCAGCGTTGTCATAGGGCGGAATTGGCGGCCCGCCGGGATACTGCCTGAGGTCCGGATATTTCTGTTTTTCCAGCAGGGCCCAGGCGTAGGCCTTGTAGGGTTGAGCTAAGAGAACCACAAAAGAACCGGCCGGGAAATACTTTCCGTCGGCTATGAAATCCCTGGCAGCCTGGTGGACTTCTACCCCGCCAAACTGGAGAATTTCAATCATTTTCAGAGTGGTTAGATAATCTGGTTGTTCCCTGGAGATGACAAAGGCATAGGGTTGATTCTTCTCCCTGACCTCTATGCTCTGCTTGGCCATAAGGTAGCTATTAAAAAGGAAATCCTCGCGGTGCAGCCAGGCGGTCTTGAGCAGGCTCTTGGACAGGGTTAACTCGTAATCCACGATGTGGCGCAGCCGCCACCAGCCACCGGGCCAGGGGTCGATGAAATCCATTCTTTTTTGATAATATTCCTTAGGAACTTCAGTCGGCTCAATGTAGATGGGGCTGGCAATCCGAACCGAAGCAGCCTCGCTCAGAAGCCCAACCACGTTGTGCAACCAGGAAGTGTCATCGCAGGCCCCGATCCACCAGCCGGTGTAGCTACGACCGTGAACTACGCCCTGGTAACCGTGCTTTTGCAGGTCATAAGCCATGTTGATACCGCAGAGGTTAACACTGCGCCAGAGCAGCGGATGGACGGTGGGCAGTGGCGGGTCCATAAAAGGTGGGACAAATAGCCTGGCCCCGTTGGAACCCATCTGGTGCTCGTCAATGTGAATCTGGGGAAACCAGTCGTGGTAGAGGACTCTGGTGACAGCCCTGGTCTCGGCCAGGTTGAACATGAAGAAATCGCGGTTGTTGTCGTGACCGGCATAGGGATGGTACAGCCAGGGCATGTTGCTTCCCTCATATTTGGTGCCAAGATACTTGCGGTACCAATCAACGACCATCTGGTTGCCGTCAGGATTGATGGTGGGCACCAGCAGCAGGATGACGTCCTGGAGGGCCCGGTTAACATCGAAGAAGCCTTTGCCAGTCACCAGGTCATAAGCCAGTTCCAGGGACATCTGGGAGGCGGCGATTTCAGTGGCGTGGAGGCTGCAGGTGATTAACAGGATGGTTTTGCCCTCCCTGGCCAGCTCCCGGGCCTGGTCTTCGGTCAGACCGCGGGCATCTTTCAGCATCCGGGCGATTTCCCGGTAGCGGTCGAGGTTTTTCATATTTTCTTCGTCCGTGATAATGGCCATGATCATGTCCCGGCCCTGGGTGGTCTGGCCAATACTGACCACGGTCAGCTTTGGGGATTCCTTATCCAGCAATTCAAAGTAAGCTTTGATCTGGTTATAATCAGCCAGCTTGCGGTCCTCACCCACCCGATGCCCGAGAAATTTCTCCGGTGGGGTCTGGGCCAGGAGTGGCAGGGTCAAAATGGCTAGAAGAATAATGATGATCGCCATTTTATTGGTTTTAGGCATTGAAAAACCTCCTTGTCTTAGCATTTATTCTAATCTTTTTATCACCTCGAAAAATCCCAGTCAATAAAATTTTTTAGGCGGTGGCTTATGGTTGGAATTGGGTAGAGGGGAGACCAGTGGTTGAGTTCTGAGATGAATAGAGCCAGATGTTTCTTGCGATAGTATAAACCAGGACGGGATATCATTTATATTCAGGACAATCACGGACAATTCTTTATGAGTCGGGAGGATAATCCCGGGCTGAGGCCTAAAAGGCGTTTTCTCCATTAGCATTCGAGACACCTGATCAGACAACCATGGTAGCCAAGGCCTCGTCTGACAAGGTTTGAGATTGAATCTTTTTTCGGAATTTTGCTTAAAAGGTGAGGCAGTGGAGCTCCTAATGGCGCGACTGGCGCAGGATAATCATCCGCAGCAGCTGGAGAGCAGCCATGGCGGTGGAAGCCACGTAAGTCATGGCCGCAGCTTTTAACACCGCCCGGGCTCCTTTGAGTTCGGCCGCATTCAGGAAGCCTCGTTCTCTTAAAATGGCCAGGGCCCGTCTGGAAGCGTCAAATTCCACCGGCAAAGTTATTACCGTGAACAGGACGGCCGCGCTGAACAGTAAAATTCCAATATCCATCAAGACCCTGGTCCCCCCGCCGCTGAAAATCAGGCCGATGAAAAAGAGGGGAAAAGCCAGGTTGGAGCCGATGCTGGCAATGGGATAGAAGGCGTTGCGCAGCATAAGGAAGGAGTACTTCTGGGCATGCTGGATGGCATGGCCGGCTTCATGGGCGGCCACTCCCAGGGCAGCGATGGAGGTGCTGTTATAAACGCTATCTGAAAGCCGCAAAACTTTTTTCCTGGGATCATAATGATCAGTCAGGTGACCGGGCACCCGCTCCAGGCTTACCTCACTGGCCGGGCTGTATCTTAAAATCTCAGCAACGGCCTGAGCCGCAGTCAGTCTGGAAGCGGAAGAAATCTGGCTGTAACGAGAAAAGGTTGATTTCACCCGGCTCTGGGCGTAAAAGGCAAAAATTAGGGCCGGGATAAGCAGCCAGAAAGTATAATCAAAATAAAACATCGTGCATCCTCCGGAATAATTTATTGTAGCTTAAAATTGGGATTTGTAAACCGGTCCGCCTGGCAGCGTCAGCCGGTTTGGCCCCAGCCTTCCAGCACCTTTATGGCCCCGTCAATGTTAGAGACATCAATAATAACCGAGACCTTGTCGCCGGTCTGGCTCAGCGTACCGTAGCAGTACTCGATGTTTATTCCTTCGTCGCCGATTCTGGTAGCCACTTCTCCCAGGACCCCGGGCCTGTTCTCCAGGTGCACCAGCAGGACATCGCGCATGTCGGTGGTATAGTTGAGCTTGTTAAGTACTTTTATCGCTTTATTCAGGTTTTTTGTATAGATTTTAGCTGAATCCTGGAAGACGCCTATGGCTTCAACGTTTATTTCATTCTCAGCCAGCTGGCACAGAAGCTCGCCCAGAACTGAGGGTTTATTTTCCAGAAGGACGAAAATTTCAGTAACTCTTTCAAATTCCATCATAACCTCCTGAAGCCATTTATTACCCCATAAATGGCCTGCTCTTTATATTATATTTAAACCAAAGCCCTTAAGTTTGCAACAGAATTCTTTCCGGCTACTTCCAGCTTATTCTCCGGTTTATTGATTTTTAAGGCTCCTCCAAAGCGGCAACTCGAGGCCAGCCTGGGGTCGGGGCCGCCTAGCAGGTTTTTATAAGATTAACTTTCGCTTATTGGGTTATTTTTCTGCCGGAATAAAAGGGAGTAATTTCAATCAGCCACTTACTACAAGCTACTACCAGTACAAATTCTAACCGAAAGCCATAAAGCAAAGACATAATTTGTCCTTAGCTCATTCAGCAGTAATTCCGCCAGACGGGCCTGAAAAAAATAGGAAAAATGTAGGGTGTCCCGATTTTTTAATCGAAGATTTTGCCGGGGTTGAGGAGTCCCTGGGGGTCGAGGGCCTGTTTTATCTTTTTCATGAGCTCGATCTGAGTCGGTTCCAGGGACAGCGGCAGGTATTTTTTCTTATAGAGGCCAATGCCATGCTCGCCAGATATAACGCCACCCCGGCTGGCAGCATCCCGGAATAGCTCCTGCCTGGCCGCTTCCAGCCTGTCCTGGATTTCCTCCAGATTAAGCGGGACCATCTGCCCGTTCTCATACCTGGCTTTCATCAGATGGGAATGAACGTTGCCGTCGCCAGCATGGCCGAAAACCGGCAGCCACAGGTCATACTCCCTGGCCACTTCCTGAATTTTCCTGACATGCCCGGGAATCTCAGAACGTGGGACGCAGATGTCCAGGATGTCCACCGTCTCCTTCTTGATGGCTTCGTAAATTTCGGAACGTATTTTTAGCACCTCGGCTTGCTTGGCCGGAGTATCGGCCACGAAAACATCAAGGGCTCCGTTCTCCAGCACCACATCGGCAATCTGGTCGGTCAGCCGGCTGAGGTCGTCTTCCGAAGGGGAATCGACGATGACCATCAGGTGAACCTCTCCCTGGTGTGTAGGCCAGTTAAGGTTCAGGTGGCGCTCACTCAGGCTGATGACGTCCAGCCCGACGAACTCCACAGCCATGGGCATGATGCCCCGCTCAAAAATCAGCGGCACATTGTCTATGGCTTGTTCGATGCTGTTAAAAGGAATGACCATCGTCCGCAGGTAAGTCGGCCGGCTCATTACCTGGACGATGGCCCGGGTTATGACCCCCAGGGTGCCTTCTGAGCCGATAAACAGGTTGACCAGGTTGTAGCCGGTGGAATTTTTGATCAATTTACCGCCCGGGTGAATGACCTGACCGTCAGCCAGGACCACTTCCAGCCCGCGAATATAATTCCTGATGCTGCCGTACTTGACCGCCCGACTGCCGCCGGCATTGGTGGCAATCATGCCGCCGAACATGGCTCCCTCATCCCCGGGATGAGGCGGGAAATAGAAGCCTTCCCTTTCCACCGCCTGGATGAACTCACCCAGAGTTAGGCCGGCTTCCACCACTGCCAGCTGATTCTTGCGGTCGAGTGCCAGAAACCTGTTCATCCGCTGCATCGACAGGACCAGGCCACCTTGAACCGGGACACAACCGCCGGCCAGACCTGTTCCCCCGCCCCGCGGGGTGACCGGAATTTTGTGCTCGCCGGCCAGCTTCAGGATGGCCGAGACTTCTTCGGTGCTGCCCGGCCGAACTACCACCTCCGGAGCGCAGTCGGGCCAGTGGCTGACGTATTCATCGTAGGTATAACCGCAGACTTCGTCCCGGCAGCTGAGAACGTTATTTTCCCCGCAAATGGCTACCAGTTCTTTAATTATTGCCTGGTCAATTTTTCCATACATGGCCAGCCTCTCCCAAAGTTTCTGAAGTCATGAATGAAGGCTATTATTATAGCCTTTCGCTTTCAACTTAAGCCGGCAAAAATTAAAATCTGACGATCCTTGAGACCTGATTTATAACCCATAAGCAAAGCATGACTGCACCACTGACCGCCCCAGTCACTCTATAGCCAAGATCCGCGGTCGGCCGGGCCAAATCGACCGTAGCTTCTCCTGCCGCAACCCGACCCGAATCAAGGGCCGGCCAGGACCCGAACATCATAACAGTGACTTAACCGCTTTGACGATAGCCGCAGCATCTATTTCATACCTGGCCAGCAGCTCCTGGGGCTTACCGGAGCGTGGCAGTTCCCGCACACACAAGTGTTTCCAGTATTTCTTTTCCGGAAGAACCAGGGCCACCGCCGTCCCCAACCCGCCCTGTTCGAAATGATCCTCAGCCACCACTACCCGACCACCGGTCTCGGCTACCGACCTGGTGATGGTTTCCCGGTCAATAGGCTTGACCGAATAAGCATCTAAAATCCTGATATTTATTCCTTCTGCCTTTAATTGTTCATAAGCCTTGAGGGCCTCGTGGACGGTGATACCGGCTCCGATGACCGTGACTGCGTCCCTCTCACTCTGCCGCAACACCTTGGCCCCGCCGGGAGGAAATTCTTCGGTCGGCGAATAAAGTATGGGCGTGGCCGGTCGGGTGGTCCGGATATAAACCAGTCCTTTGTACTTGGCCGCTTCCCTGACGCACTTTTCGGCGCAGACTGCATCCGACGGATAAAACACCAGACAGTCAGGAATCGGCAGGAACATTCCCAGGTCTTCCAGGCCCATCTGCGACGGACCATCCTCACCGATGCTGACCCCAACATGGGAACCGCAGAATTTGAGGTTGGAGAAAGAATAAGCCGCCATCCTGATCTGGTCATGGGCTCTCGTCAGAAAAGCCGCGAAGGTTGCTACAAAGGGCAGAAAACCTTTGGCCGCCAGCCCCATGGCCAGGCCCACCATGTTCTGCTCGGCGATGTAGGATTGGAAGGAACGTCCGGGAAAGGCAGCAAAAAACCGGTCGGCATAGGTTGAATTCTTCACGTCGCCATCCACCACTACCACCCGGTTATTAATCCGGCCCAGCTTTTCCAGGGCCAGACCGTAGGCCAGCCGGGTGGCGGTTTTCTCCTTATAATCAGGCAGCGGGAGGTCAACCGAGTCAGTCCACCGCGGAGCTTTTACCCGCTCACGGCTTCTGACGTATTTTCTGGTTTCTATTTCAGGCATCGGCCCCAGCTCGGCCAGGGCTTTTTCCAGTTCTTCCGGTTTAAGGGGTTTGCCGTGCCAGCCGTTCTTATCTTCGATGAAAGAAACGCCTTTACCCTTTATCGTCCGGGCCAGGATTACTTTCGGCCTGCTGCTTTTCCTGGCGGCAGCCAGGGCCTCTAGAATCTTTTCGATCCGGTGTCCCTCAACTTGATAGACTTCCCAGCCGAAGGCCTTGAATTTTCTGGCGTAGGCCCCGAGATCGTGCTGGTGCATGGTAGGGTCTGATTGTCCCAGCCGGTTTATATCGACAATAGCCACCAGGTTTCCGAGCTGTAATTCCCGCCCGGCGTTGGCCGCTTCCCAGACCGCTCCCTCGGCACACTCGCCGTCGCCCATCAGCACGAAGGTTCGGGCTTTGACCCGGGCCAGCTTCTGAGCCAGAGCCAGGCCCACGCCCACTGACAGGCCCTGCCCCAGCGAACCGGTGGCCGCTTTTACCCAGGGGATCCGCGGCGTCGGATGACCTTCAAGGTCGCTGCTGATTTTCCGCAAATCCAGGAGCGACTCAATCGGAATAAGGCCGGCCTCAGCGTAAGCGGCCCACAGAATGGGCGCGGCATGACCCTTGGACAGGACGAATTCATCATTCTCCCAGGCGAACGGGTCCTTAGGGTTATAGCGCATTTCGTGGAAAAAAAGACAGGCCATGATTTCGGCCGAAGACAGGCAGGTGGTCGGATGGCCAGAGCCGGCGGCCGTGGTCATTTTTAACGAATGGATTCTCAGACGCTTGGCTATTTTTTCCAGGGCGGAGATGGATGGCATAAATCAACTCCCTTTAAATTTTAGCTTTCATTATATTAATTCAGACCGCAACTCTCAAGGTAATTCGCAGTTAAGAATATAAATTTTTTGCCGATCAACCCCCGCAGGTCTTTGGCGATGGGTCCTGTTCTGAAAATTGATGAATCAAGAAAGTATTAAAGTATTCAAGCGGCTTTAATGATCGTCTGGCGGAAAAGGCTCCACTTCTTCTATTCACCCATCTTAGCCAGCAGGCCCCTGGCCCTGACCTGCTTGAACATCCGGAAGAAGAAAAACAGAGCCAGTAACAGATAAAAAAAGTCGAGCCCGAAAGCTTTCAACAGCTGTCCGGCCGGAAAGGTCCGGCCGAAGATGATATCTCTCATGCCCTCGAAGACATAGGAAGCCGGAATCACCAGGGCCAGCTTCTGCAGGAATTTCGGCAAAACCGAGACCGGGTAGAAAACGGCGGAAATCGGCTGGAATAAGAAGGCTACTCCCCAGGCCAGGACTTCAGCCTGCTGTCCGAACCGCAGGATAAGACCGGTGGTCAGGATGCCGATGGCCCAGCCCAGGATGACCAGGCAGAGCATGAAGGGCAGAAGATATAAGCCGATAATGAACAGGTTGAAGGAATAAAGAACCCAGGCCAGCAGGGCACTGATCAGAAAAACCACCACCACCTTGAAGACCGCTACCAGCATCAACGACACCAGGTACTCACCAATGGTCAGCGGGCTGACAAACAGGTTGAGGAAATTGCGGGCCCAGACTTCTTCCAGGAAGGAAACCGAAATCCCCTGCTGCGACCGGAAAAGTATATCCCAGAGAATCAGAGCCCCCAGGAAAATACCCAGGAAATTTGGAGTAGATTTCCCTTCGGCCGACAGCCTGGTTATGTAAAGGCTGACAAAACCCCAGACCAGGAGGTCCAGAAGCGGCCAGTAGAAGATTTCCACCAGCCTGGTCAGGCTGTGACGGTAAAGGTAAATGTGCCGGAGGAACATGGCTGAGACCCGGTGCAGTTTCATGGCCACACCTCCCGGGCCACTTTCAAGAATACATCTTCCAGGTCCTCACCCCGGAACCGGGCTACCAGGTCGTCGGGCGTTCCCCGGGCGATGATTTCGCCGTGATGCAGGAAAAGCAGCCGGTCGGAAATCTGCTCCATTTCCTGCATGTTATGGGAAGTATAAAGAATGGCCATTTTTTTGGTTCGTTTCATTTCCAGAAGGTAGCTGCGGGTGCGGTCGGCAATATCCGGGTCCAGGCTGGCTGTGGGTTCATCCAGGAGAAGTATTTCTGGCTGGTTGATAAAGGCTTTGGCCAGGTTCAACCTGGTCATCTGACCTGAAGACAGCGTCCGGACCGGCCGGTCGGCCACCTCTTTGAGTTCGAATTGCTCAATCAACAGGTCGATTCTGGCTCGGGCTTTTCTAACTCCATAGAGCCTGGCAAAAACAATCAGTGATTCTCTTAGAGTCAGAGAATAGGGCATGGCCACGTAGGTTGAGGAAAAATTCATCCGGCCCAGAATCTTTTCTCTCTGCCTGGACTTTAAGGGATTCAACCCGAAGATTTTTATTTCGCCCGAGGTGGGAGAGGTCAGCCCCAGCAGCATGTGAATTATGGTCGTTTTGCCGGCCCCGTTGGGACCGAGTAGTCCTAGAATTTCTCCTGGATAAAGTTCAAAAGAAACGTTCTTTACTGCTTGAAAGGAATTAAAAGATTTATATAATTTTTTTACTTCAAGCAAAGGAACGTCTGCACCCCTCAAGTGGAACCTCCAGGAAATCCGCCTCTTGAACAGAGAACAGGCATAAAATATAGCAAAACCCACATAATTTGTCTATCAAAGACCCCCGGGTTAAAAAGGGAAAAAAAGAGAGCGACGGCCTTAGAAGCCAGGTTCTTAAGTTGCAGCCTGGCCCGGGAGGCGGCACTGAAGAACTGATTCAGCTGTGAAGAAAACTAGTTAGCCAGATATTGCCAGGGGCCCGACGATAGAGCCAAGCCTGCCCAAAGAAACTGGATACCATGGCGTTCCTTAAGAGCACCTGCTCAGTTGATCAAAACCTGGTACCGGGCAGGAAGATCTTTCCATAGATATCAATGGCATAGCGGTCGGTCATGCCGGCAATAAAATCGGCCACCCGCCTTTCGATCGGGTCCCCCTTCGGATAATCCTTGATCCACTCTCCCGGGTTTTTCAAAAAATATTCGTAGAGCTCTTTTATTATTTTCCCGGTTTTCATCAGGTCGACTCTGGCCGTCGGGTTGAGATAGACCCGATCGTAGAGAAAGTCCCTCAGGTCAATCAGGCCCCGGTAGATTTTCTGACTCATGGCGATACTTTCCAGCTGGTTTTTGAGGCTGGTTTCGACTACATCTATCACCAGGCGGTCAATCCGGGTAGCGTGCATTTTCCCCAGGATATCGGTAATCCGGGAAGGAACGCTGTCTTCTTTAACCAGACCGGCTCTCAGGGCATCATCCAGGTCATGGTTGATGTAGGCGATTACATCAGAAATCCGGACCACCTGCCCTTCAAGGGTGCAAGGACGGCTTTCGGGGTCATCGTCAAAGATTTCTCCCCGACCCTTGGAATGCTTGACGATGCCGTCGCGGACCTCGAAGGTTAAGTTGAGGCCCTTACCGTCGTATTCCAGCTTATCCACCACCCGCAGGCTCTGTTCGTAGTGGCAGAAACCGCCCGGCAGCAATTCATTCAAAGTCTGTTCTCCGGCATGTCCGAATGGAGTATGACCCAGGTCATGTCCCAGGGCAATGGCTTCGGTCAGGTCTTCATTGAGCCGCAGGGCCCGGGCTATGGTTCTGGCAATTTGCGAGACCTCCAGGGTATGAGTCAGCCTGGTGCGATAGTGGTCGCCAAAGGGCGATAAGAAAACCTGGGTCTTATGTTTCAGGCGCCGGAAAGATTTGCAGTGAATGATTCGGTCGCGGTCACGCTGAAAAGCAGTCCGGATGAGGTGGGGTTGTTCCGGCCGCAGCCGTCCCCGGCTCCTGGAGCTAAGGCAGGCCCGAGGAGACAAATTTCTCTTTTCGGCTTCTTCAATCTGTTCCCTTATGTTCATGACCCTCGCTCCTTCAATTTCTTGCGGGGCATAAATATAAACCTATTTTATGATTCCGCTGACCTAAAATCCACTCCCCACCCGCTGCTTTTAAGTTGAAACAGAAGTCAATCTGGACTAGCCCCGGATGACAGTTCATCTCTCACCCAGCCAGATCAGCCCTCAAAGCAGAAAAATAAATGGTGTCATCCCATCCAGAAGCCTTTACGATGTGAGACTCCTAATACCTTATGGCAGTACGGACAGAAGTAGATATAGCGCTTCCCGAAAACGCTCCTCACCTGTCGATAAAATACCCTGGTTAAAGTCGCATTGCAATGAGGACACACCGGGTTAATATCATTTCTTTCTTCACTTTCAATCATTTTATTCCTCCATTGTAATAATTACTTAATTGAGTTCTGACCTTAAACGGGAAGTCTTACAAACGGGCGCCTTATTTCCTGAACTTTACCTGTCTTGAGTCTATCATCTTCTTTAGGCTTTATCCAACAGAATCAGTTCTAAGCCATAGCTCCATCAATAATAATTCAGCTTGAGGCCGGGGTCATGTTTCAGTATAATTCAACTCTGTTCGAGGCCGGAAATCAGAATGATTGACCCGATTTTGGAAATCATCAAGGAAAACGTCAGGCAACTGCTGGCTGAACTGCCTCCCGGAGTGGAGCTGGTGGCTGCGGCCAAGCAACAATCTCCGGAACGGGTCCTGGCCGCCGTTGAAGCCGGCATCAAAATTATCGGTGAAAATTATGTCCAGGAGGCAGCCGCTGCCTTCCAGTTTATTGGCCGCCGGGTGCAGTGGTCATTTATCGGCCACCTGCAGAAAAATAAGGTTAAAAAGGCGGTAGAAATCTTTGACCTGATTGAAACCGTAGATTCCCTGGAACTGGCCGAAGAAATCAACAAGCGAGCGGCGGTTGCCGGACGGGTCATGCCGGTCCTGATTGAGGTTAACTCTGGCTGCGAGCCCCAGAAATTCGGAGTCCTGCCGGACAGGGTGGAAGAATTAGCCCGGGCCATAGCCGGCCTGCCCCACCTCAAGCTGCGCGGGCTGATGACCATGGGGCCGTTTGAGGGAGACCCGGAGGAAGCCAGGCCTTATTTCCGCCTGACCAGGCAGCTTTTTGAGCAGCTTCAAGGACTCAGCCTGCCAGGCACTGATATCAACATTCTGTCCATGGGTATGACCAACTCCTACCAGGTGGCTATAGAAGAAGGAGCCACCAGGGTGCGCCTGGGGACCAGAATCTTTGGTCCCCGCCAGTGATAAAAATTGATAAAGGCAGGTGCTTATGAAGAACCGGTGGTCTGTAGTCCTTGGAGCTCTTATCATTCAGGTCAGTCTCGGTGCGGTTTATATCTGGAGCGTTTTCCAGACCCCGCTGCTGACTCACTTCCCTTCCTGGAAAGAAACCCAGGTGACTCTGCCGGCCCAGATCATCCTGGCCTGTTTTGCTCTGGCGGTTATTATCGCCGGGCGGATACAGGACCGGGTCGGCCCCAGGCCGGTGGCCATAGCTGGCGGTTTGATGCTCGGGTCAGGTCTGATCCTGGCTAAATTCACGGCCGGCTTCCCCCCGGGTCCGGCTCTGGTCTGGTTGATCATCACCTATTCGGTAATCGGCGGCCTGGGCATCGGGGCCGCCTATGTCTGCCCCATCGCCACCTGTGTCAAGTGGTACCCGGATAAAAGAGGATTGATTACTGGGCTGGCCGTGGCTGGTTTCGGAGCCGGGGCCTTTTTCTTTGCCCCGCTGGCCAAAGCCCTGATTACCGGCGGTCCCTACCAGCTGTTCGGAAAAAGTCTGTTCAGCCTGCCGGAAGTGGGCCTATTCAATACTTTCCTGGTGCTCGGTCTGATTTTCCTGGTCACCATAACTGCTGGGGCCCTGTTGCTCCAGAATCCGGAGCCGGGATACAGGCCAGCAGGCTGGAATCCCCCCGTTCAAACCATTGCTTTAAACAACCTAAAGGTGGATTTTACTCCCTCGGAAATGTTCCGCACCTGGCAGTTCTGGCTTCTCTGGGGAATTTACCTGACCGGCTGCGCGGCTGGCCTGATGATTATCATGAAAGCCTCGCCCATCTGGCAATCATTCGCCCTGTCCAGTCTGACCTCGGGCCTGGATTCGGCCGGGTTCAGCCAGATTGCTTCCGCCGGAGCCCTGGCTGTGTCCATCCTGGCCATATTTAATTCCCTCGGCCGCATCGTCTGGGGAAAAATCTCGGATGCCGCCGGTAGAAAGAATACCCTGCTGGCCATGTTTCTTATCTGCAGCCTGACCATGCTGGCTTTCAATGCTCTCAAGCCTTACTCCCTGTTTCTGATAGGAATTTCCCTGGTCGGGTTATGTTTTGGCGGTTTCCTGGCGGTTTTCCCGGCCATGACCGCAGATTATTTCGGGACAAAACATTACGGGGCCAATTACGGCTGGATGTTCAGCGCCTACGGCGTGGGCGGCCTTCTCGGGCCTTACCTGGCGGCGGCCCTGATGAAAACTTCAGCTATAGTCAAAATCAGAGAAATCAAGGCCGGGGATGAAGAGACTTTCCGGTCGCTGCTGGTGGGCGATTACCGCCGGGCCTTTCTGGTAGCCGGGCTGCTGTGCCTGATTTCCACTGTGGCTCTGCTGGTGCTAAAGAAACCAGAAGTTAATAAAGACAGGTAAACAAGCCAGAGACGATTCCAGGCTGAGTCTGGTCAAGTTAGCCTGATGCTGCCCTATGGAATCAGGATACCCAACTCTTATACGGCATTAAATTAATTACTATGAAATTTATATGCTGGCCAGACTGGACAAAGCTTTGAAATAGTAAGTCCAGAGAAATTTCTTCTGGCTTCATACCATTGATTATTCTGCCAAACATATCTTCAGTCCTGACCTGAAACTGCAGCCTGAGCTGACGGGCCGGTCCCAGACAGGTGATGATTTACTTCTCCCCGCCCGGCTCTTTTTGTTCCCGATTGTCGTCCGCCCCTTCTTCCCCTTCTATCATCTCGGCTTCAGCCGGTAGGGCTTCGGCTTCCAGCAACTCCGGGCCAACCTGCTTTTTCAGGCTATCAATCTGGCGAAGGGGCTTTTCTAGCTGGTTTTTCCTGGTGGTATTCAGGTTCTCATACTCCTGCTGGGCCTCGTAAATTTTCCGGCCAACCTTCTCCAGCGACTTAACGAATAGTTGCCACTGCCGGTAAAAAGATTCCAGAAGCTTCATAATCTGTCCGGCAGTATTCTGCAGGTTGAAATTTTCCATGGCCTGGCGGATGATGGCCAGCACTGCATAGAGGGTGATAGGTGAGCACAAAATAACCTTTTTCTTCAGAGCTTCATCCAGCAGGGTGCGGTCATGCTCGTTGATGAAAGCATAGACCTGTTCATTGGGAATAAACACCAGAACATAATCCAGGGTGTTATCTTCCGGATTTATGTAGTCGCGATTGGTAACTTCTTTAATCCGGTCTCTGACATCCTTCAGAAACTGCTGCTTAAAATTTTCCCTGTCCTTTTCACCCTGAGCCTCCAGGTAGTGAAGATAGTTATCCAGCGGAAATTTAACATCCATGTTAATCTTCCGCTCCTGCGGCAGAAAAAAGGTATAGTCAGGCCGGTTCTGGCCGGTCTCCATGGTCTTCTGCTTGAGATAGTTGATTCCTTCTACAAAGCCCATCAGCCTCAGGATATCCTCGGCCATTCTCTCTCCCCACTGGCCGCGGCTCCTGGTGCTGGCCAGAGCCTGCCGCAGCTGATTGGTAGTTTCCTGAAGTCGGCTGGTCTGCTCCAGGGCTAGACTGAGCTGCTTTTCCAGCTGTCCAAACTTTGCCGCCCGGTCTTTTTCAAACCCGGTAATCAGTTCCTGGACTCTGGCCAGGTCAGTCTTCATCCCTTCCAGGGTCTGGTCAATCAATTTTTTCTTGCCCTCCAGTTCCAGTTCGCCGGTCCTGGTTTGTTTACTCAAAACCTCATTGGCCACCTTGAGAAATTCTTCGGTATTTCTTTTCAGGGCATCCATGGACAGGGAACCAAAGGCCTCTTTGACCCGTCCCAGCAGCAGCTCCAGCTCCTGCATTTTCTGCTGCTGAGTCTGATTAACCAGCTCCTGAGCCAGTTCCCGGGCCCGGTGTTTCTGGAAATAATTAACCAGGATGACCAGCAGAGCTCCGAACACAGCCCCCAGGGCAAAAGCGATTAAGAATTCCATCAGGTCTCTCCTTGCACCTTTCTATTCAATCACCATGCTTACCGCCAAAAATAGGGCGAACTTCCTTTCAGAGTTCAGTCTCATCCGGACTGGAATCTCCCCCCTCGCCGGCCGACTGCTGTTCTGCTTCTTCCACTGCCCGGTCCACCTCTTCCTCAAAATCGGGTCCGAGTTCTTCGCCCATTTCCCGCCCCATCCTTTTCATCCAGCGGGCAACACTTTTCGGGTCCTTGTCATCCAACTCGCCCAACCGGGAAGGGTCGGCCAGGCTCTCCAGGCGACTTTCCTCAGACCTCAGCACCCCCACCCGGGAGATCAACCGGACCAGCCTGGGGCTGCCGCAATGCTGGCAGCGTCTTTCGAACTGAGAATGCACCGAAAGAACAAGAAAGGAAGACTTTCGCCGGCAATCCTGACAGCGAAATTCATAGATCGGCATAGCCTCTCTCCTCCCTTTCTTAATGCTTCCAGCATAATTTACAGAAAAAACGGGACGGGAGCAACTATCACTCTCCCTGGTTCGGGAAAAATGGGCCTTGGTCCTATTTTCTCAACTTATCCCCGACTGGCCGGCCAGCCCCAGGATTTGGCCTGATGGTCGAAGCCTTCCTGGCTGAGTTTTTTATTTCATCCTCCTTTTTCCTGAATCCCAGGGACTCTACCCGGCCAACTCAGGCCAGAGGTCAGGCGCGGTGGAAATCTGACCGGCTGACCCGGTTGGCCTGATATTGTGAAAATTATTCCCAGACGGTCAGATTGCCGGCGCTCCCTGTTTTCATTTTTAAGTTTAAGCCACTCGGGCCGGGTTCTCCTCAAAGATTAATTCCATTGACATTAACAGCCATTACCTATAGTATCGGTAAGTGAGCAAAGACAATGAATGGGATGATAAAGAGAGGACGCTGACCTTCGAATTATGGCCGGCCGGAACTGAAATCGGCTGCTACGTCATCAAAGAAGTTCTGGGTCTGGGAGCCTTTTCCGCTGTTTACCTGGCCTGCGACCAGGACCTCGACCGAAAAGTCGTCCTGAAATTTCTGGCCGGAGACCTCAGTCAGAACCAGGACTGGAGGCAGAGGTTCCGGGAAGAAGCCCAGACTGTCGCCCAGCTCAACCATCCTCACATAGTAACCATTTATGGAGTGGACGAGTACCGCGACCTGCCTTTTATCATCATGGAATTTGTGGAGGGCGGAACTCTCGATGCCTATGTCAAGAACCGCCGTCTGCCGGTGGAAGAGGCCCTGGAGCTGGCCATCCAGATCAGCGACGGACTGGCTGAAGCCCATAGCCGGGGAATAATCCACCGCGACCTAAAGCCTTCTAACATCATGGTCACCAACCGGGGACGGGCTAAGATTGTGGACTTCGGACTGGCCGCCATCCTGACCAGAGATAAAACGGCCCAGGCAGGCTTAATCGTTGGTACCATTCCCTATATGTCTCCAGAACAGGTCCAGGGGAGGCCGACCGATGCCCGGTCAGACCTCTTTTCACTGGGAGTGGTCCTGTACCGGATCTTTACCGGCAAAATGCCCTTTTCCGGGACAGAAACCAGGGACATCTTCAAGGCCATCCTGGAAAAAGAACCTCTGCCGATGTCGGAATATTCAGCCAATATTCCGCTGGAACTGGAACGGATTGTTTCGCGCCTTTTGAACAAGAACAGCAACCTGCGCTACCAGAACGCCGAAGATTTAAGGATAGACCTGCGCTATACCCTGGAAGCTATCATGTCCGGGCGGGTGCAATACCGCGGCCGAAAAAAAGATTTTCTCTGGTCGATTGCGGTTCTACCCTTTGCCAATTTGAGCGGCGAGCGCCAACAGGAGTACTTCTGCGACGGCATGTCCGAAGAAATCATCAATGCTCTGGCCAGAATCAAAGGGCTCAGAGTAGCCGCCCGCACCTCGACCCTGATTTTCAAGAACAGCAGCGATGATGCCAGAGAAATCGGCCGCAAGTTGCACGTTGATACCCTGCTTGAAGGCAGCGTCCGGCAAGCCTCCGACCGCCTGAGGATTTTCGTCCAGCTGGTGGACGTAGCCACTGGTTATCACCTCTGGTCCGAACGTTACGACCGTGACTTCCAGGATGTCTTTGCCATTCAGGACGAAATTTCTCAGAATATTGTCCGGTCGCTGCAATTGATTCTGAGCGAGAATGAAATTCAGTCCTTGACCAGGACTTCCACCACCGATACCGAAGCTTATGATTATTATCTTCGCGGCCGTCAGTTTTACCACCAGGGACGCCGTCAGAGCTTTCAGTTTGCCAGCCAGATGTTCGCCCGGGCCACAGAAATCGACCCTCAGTATGCCCTGGCCTACGCCGGAATTGCCCAGTGTTCAGCCATGCTCTTTCACTTTTATGGAGAGGCCAAGGACATCCACCTGGAAGAAGCCGACCGGACCAGCCTCCGAGCCCTGGAACTGGACCCGGAACTGCCGCAGGCTCACGCTGCCCGGGGCTTAACCCTGTGGCTCATGGACAGGTTTGATGAAGCCCGGGTGGAGTTTGAAACGGCCATGCGCCTGGACCCGGAGCAAGACGAAACTCCCTACCTTTATGGTCGGGCCTGTTTCCAGAAAGGCGAGCTGGAGCTGGCCGCCAGGTTGTTCGAAAGAGCCTGCCGGGGCCGAGAAAATCACGAAGCCTGTTACTTTGCCGCCCAGACCCACACCGCCCTGGGGCATAACGAAGCCGCCCTGGCCGCTTACCGCCTGGCCTTGAGAGCGGTGGAAAAGCGAGTTCAACTCCATCCGGACGATGCCCGAGCTTATACCATGGGAGCAGTCAGCTTCTGCCGGCTGGGCGACCGCCGCAGCGGTCTGGAATGGGCCGAGAGGGCCATTGCTATTGACCCCAACGATGCTGGCATCCAGTATAATGTGGCCTGCCTTTTTGCCCTGGAAGGAGAAAAAACCAGGGCCATCCAGAGCCTGGAAGCGGCCGTTCAGGCCGGTTTTGCCCACCGGGACTGGGTGGAAAAAGACCCGGACCTGGATTCATTGCGTGATGACCCGCGTTTCCAGGCCCTGAAGTGGCGGACCCAGTAACCTCAAGACCCCGCCAACCTGCCCTCGATAAGATAGTGTCAATTCCGGGAAAATAACAAAAAGCCGGCTATCATAGATTTTTTTGAACTGGCTAAGACACCTTATCTCTCAAGAAGCTATCTCTTAACTCGGTCAACATCATAAATGGCCAGCTGGAACCTTGTTGAATTTGTCCACTCAATATTAGCTGAGGTTATGAGGTCCAGGTCTTATTTCTCGATGGCCGCTTTCTGCTGATTGACCCGGAAGAAATAAGCCGGGTCAAACTTTGGCTGACGGTCAAAAGTATAAAGACCGTTGACTTCCTGCTCGATGTCGTAAAGCTGGGTATAACAGAAGCCAGCCATCCCTGGATGAAACAGCAAGGCCTCGGTCAGGTCCTTATACCGCTGGAAAAATTCCTCAGCTGTCCGCGGTCTCTGGCCGTAGCCCCAGGCTTTCTCATCAGTCTGACCGGGGTTCCACCAGATGCCGCCGTACTCACTGACAAAATAGGGCTGCCCGTCGTAGGGAATATTTCTGGCCGGGTCGCCGTTCACAAAGACCCGGGGCGGACTGGCCAGCAAGCCCTGGTAGTCTTCTCTGAATTTTTCTATCCTCTGCTCGTAGTTGTGGGAATCAAACACATCCGGCCTAACCGGATGGTAGCCACCCGAGGCATCTATCACCAGGCGAGTTGGGTCCAGGCTTTTGGTCAGATGATAGATGATTTCAATCACCCCGGGGTAATTGTCCCCCCATTGCTCGTTGAACGGACACCAGCCGATTAGGGCCGGGTGGTTGAAATCGCGCTCCAGAACTTCTTTCCATTCCCGCTGGAAAATGATCAAAGCTTCTGGCCGGCCGAGGTCAAGTCCCCAATCGGCAAATTCCCCCCAGACCACATAGCCCAGGCGGTCGGCCCAGTAAAGGAAACGCCGCTCGAACACCCGCTGGTGCAACCGGGCTCCGTCAAACCCAGCGGCCTGGCTGAGTTCAATATCCCGGCGTAAAGCTTCATCCGAGGGAGCGGTGTAAATACCATCAGGATAGAATCCCTGATCCAGCACCAGCCGCATGAACCAGGGCCGGTTGTTAAAATAGATCTTTTTTCCCCTGGCTTCAATCTTCCTCAGACCGAAGTATCCCTGCACCCGGTCCAGGGGCTGAGCCGCCGCCCGCGATTTTAGCTCCAGACTGAATTCATAAAGATAGGGTTTCCTGATTTCCCAGAGTTTTGGTTCTTTGAGCTTGAAGTTAAAAGAAACCAGCCGACTGGCTTTCCGGCTCTCCCGCCAAATCACCCGGCCTGCATCCGTAACGGTGAGGTTGAGCTCTCCCCCGACCGGGCTGTCGCTCAGGAAAACCTGCAGCAGAACCTGGCTGTTATCTATGTCGGACACCACCCGGTAATTTTCGATGAAGACAGCCGGAACCGGTTCCAGCCAGACTGTCTGCCAGATTCCGGTAGTCCGGCGATAAAGGCAGCTGTAGGAATGATAACGTTTACTCTGCTTGCCAGCCGGCTGCAGGTTACTGCGAACATCATCCCGGCAGCGGACCACCAGCAGGTTTTCGCCTTCATTACAATAATCAGTAATGTCCAGGGCAAAGGGCGTATAGCCACCGCTGTGCTGACCCACCTTTTTCCCGTTTATCCAGACGGTCGTCTGATAATCAGCCGCTTCAAAATGCAGGATGATTCGCTGCCCGCTCCAGCCGCCCGGGATAGTCAGGGCTCGTTTGTACCAGACCGCGGCCATAAAATCGATAAAGCCAACCCCCGACAGGGGGCTTTCCGGGGCAAATGGTACCAGGATCTTTCGGTCAAAACCCCGACCTTCGGGCAGGCCCCGTTCTTCGCCCGAATCAGATAGGTCCAGGGCAAAATCCCACTGGCCGTTAAGGTTAAGCCACCTGTCGCGCAGGAGGTCCGGTCGCGGATATTCTGGTCTGGGTAAGGAAGGATGAAACTGACTTTTCTGCTCGCTGGCCTGTTTCATCAGCATCGATTTAGCTGTGG
Source organism: Candidatus Aminicenantota bacterium (assembly GCA_014360005.1). Lineage (GTDB taxonomy): Bacteria > Acidobacteriota > Aminicenantia > Aminicenantales > Saccharicenantaceae > Saccharicenans. The sequence continues at coordinate 28,331 of JACIYI010000010.1, forward strand.
TTGTCCCCTGACCGGAAAAAGCTCCGGCCATAGTCGCCATGACCAGCAGCGCCAGGATAACAGCACCGGGGACGAAGAAAAATCTTATTTTCCTGCGATCACCCCGGCTGTTTTGGCTATTCTTAAGCCTCAGGTTCATGATGCCCTCCAGGACTGAAGTTGATAATACCTTGATTTTATAAAATCGGGCAGTTCAAATCACCTATTTATGGTTTGGAAGCCACCAGGGTAATCTGGAAGCGGGTGCTCGAGCGGTTTACCCGAAAACCTTTTTCCAGCAGGAATTCTTCGACCTGGTCCAGGCCAAAGGGCGACACCTGATGTTCACCACCTTCCCGGCGATGGACTTCAGCCATCATGGCCAGCCCCTCGGGGCTGAAATCGCTGATGACCAGCTTCCCACCGGGCTGGAGAACCCTGACCAGTTCGGATAGCACCGCCAGGGGCCGCTCCAGGTGGTGAACCATGTTAACCGAAAAAATGACGCCAAAAGAGCCGTCAGGAAAACTGAGTTGTTCGCCATTCTCCCTTTTTAACTCCACCAGGTGTAACAGACCCTGATTTTCCAGATTATCCCGGGCGACCTGGAGCTGTTCTTCCGACAGGTCGAAACTGACCAGCTGGTAGTCCATCTTAGCCAGGGTTGCGGCCAGATGGCCCTTGCCTGTCCCGGCATCCAGAATTCTTCCGGAAAGAGGCAGAGCCGCTTCTATAACAGCCTTCCTTTCCCGCTCAATATCATAACCAAATGAAGCATAAAGTTGCTTCCTTTTTTCCATCTGCCCCAGAACCGGGTTGTCGGCCTCAAGTTTGCCCCGGGAAGGTTTTTCAGACTGTTCCATTCTCTGGCCTGTTGATTTCTGATCTGATTTCATTTCATCCTCTTTTAGTTTTCTTTCAGCTTAAAATAACCTTGAAACCAGGTTCTGTCAATGATCGTGGGCAAGGAAGATTTTGCCAGAAGAAGCGTCAATATTATAGAATTTTAATCTTTGAAACTCTGAACCAGGGCCAGATATGGCCATTAAGGTAGCTGCGCTTAACTGAAAGGAGAAGACCGGAATGAAATTCAGACTGTCGGCTCTAATAACCTTTGTCATTTTCATGATTATCCTGAGTCCACCCCTTATAGCCCAGGATATTCTCAAAGGCCGGGTGCTGAGCTCAACTGGACTCCCGGTAAGCGAGGCCCGGATAACCCTGTTGAACCTGGAAGGGTCAACCCTGAGTGACGACCAGGGATACTTCAGCCTGGAACTTCCGGCAGCTGAAAAAAGACTTAAATTACGCATCCAGCATCCCGATTATTTTGAGCAGGAATTCCTGGTCAGCCGGCCGCTCGGGCCCGAGACGGTAAGCTTCATTCTGACCCCCTATATTCCCCAGAAAGAAGAAGTGGTGGTAACAGCCACCAGGTTTCCAGAACCCATGGCTTCGCTGCCCGCGGCCAGCTCCGTAGTCAGTCCGGTGACAATTGAGGAAAAGTTGCCGGTCCATATCACCGACATCGTCCAGGAAGCCACCGGCGTGGCCAGCCTGGGTTCAGGCGGCTTTTCCATAGTACCCTCTATCCGGGGATTGGCCAGGCGAAGGATTTTGCTGCTGGTGGACGGAGCCCGGCTGTCCAGCGACCGCCGCACGGGTCCCAATGCCTCTTTCTTAAACCCTGAAGATCTGGACAGGATTGAAGTTCTGCGCAGTCCCTCTTCAGTCTATTACGGCTCGGATGCCATCGGCGGAGTAATTAACTTCATGACTTATACCCCGCCGGCCGAAGACCATTTCCGGGTGAAAGGCAACCTTAAGTATGGAACGGTTAATGAAGAACGGGAGGTAAACCTGGCTTTCTCCGGAGCCAGGAAGGGCTTGGCCTATTACTTCTCCCTGAGGAATGATGAAGCCGGGAATTACCAAAGTCCGTCGGGTGAAATTCCCCTTTCCTATTTCACTCAGTCCAGCCTCTTCGGCAAAGTGGTCAAATATTCAGAAAAAAGGGAAATCAGCGCCAGTTTTTTAATGGGCCGGGGAATAAATATCGGCAAACCGGCCAGCAACAGCGATTCCCGTCCTACCTGGTATCCGCGGGAGAATCAGAACCTGTTTCAATTGGCTTGGAAAGAAAAATCCTTCGGTCCAAAAGCCCAGCTCAATTTTCATTTCTACCTGAATCCCTATTTCCTCGAAACCCGGGCTGACCGGATCCAGAACCTGGTGAAGAGACAGGAAAGCTTTGCCCGGACGGAAAGCACCGATTTCGGTCTGCAATTAGCCCTGGAATACCACCTGGGTCCTGAATTCAGGCTTAATGCCGGAGCTGACCTCTATGGCCGGGCCAGAGCCCGGGCTTATAACCAGTACATTAATTATGACAGCTCCGGTAACCTGACAGAAATAATAGATGAATACCCGTACGCCGGGGGACGCCGGACTGACTCCGGATTATTTTTGACCCTGGATTACTCCGGCCTGCCCCGGCTGGACCTGGTCGGTGGCCTGAGGCTCGATTTTCTTAAATCCCGGGCTGAAACCGGTGGAGAAATCCTGACCAGCAGCAAAGAGGCTCTGACGGGTTTTGTGGCCGCTTCTTACCAGCTCTTCCGCCAGTTATCACTATTTGCCAATTTCTCCCGGGCTTATCGCACTCCCGACCTTAACGAGAAATTTTACACCGGTATAACCGGGCGCGGCTTCATCATCGCCAACCCGGACCTCGAGAACGAATCCAGCCAAAATCTTGACGCCGGAATCAAAATTACCGGTCGCCGCCTTTTCCTGGGATTCTATGCCTTCAGCTACCGCATCGACAACCTGGTGGAAAGATACCTGATAGGAACAGACCTCTATACCTACGGCAACGTGGAGCAAGGCCGGATTAAAGGGCTGGAACTGGAGTGGGAATATTTCCCGGTCTCGCGGCTATCGGTCTTTGGCAACGGTTTTCTCTATGACGGGAAAAGCCGGGTCTCGGCTGGACCGCTGAACGACATCCCACCCCAGAGGTTGATTCTTGGCAGCCGGGTATGGTTTGGACGCTTTAACCTGGAAGTTAACGGTTATTTCCAGGCCAGGAAGGAAAATCCAGGACCGTCGGAAATTACCATTCCTGGTTACAGTCTTATAAACCTCAAAGCCGCTTATAATCTCAACCGCTGGTTCAGGCTCTATTTTCGGATTAACAACCTGCTGGACAAAGAATACCTGGCCCGGCCAGACCCGAAATCCAGGCCGGAGCCAGGCCGGAATTTTCTGTTCGGCCTGAGTTTTGCTTATTAAGCCAAATAAAAATATAAATTAAATTCAGGAAGGAGTGGCCATGAAATTCAAGACTATCGTTTTCAGCAAGGCGCCAGATGCCGAGCCGGAAATACATCGGGCCGTGGTGGAAAGCAGCCGAATGAAGCTATTCGTCCAGGTGGTAAAAACTGCCGACCAGGCCTATGACCTGGCCCAGAAACTGGTGGCCGAGGAAGGACTGCATTCGATTCTGCTCTGCCCCGGCTTTTCCCATGCCGAAGTGGCCAGGATGCAGGAAGCCTCCGGGCCAAAGGTTTCAGTCAGCGTGGCCCGAGGCGACGGCCCCGGCAACCAGGTCATAGCCGAAGTTTTCCGGCAGGTTGGCTGGCACTGAAGACGACGGACAGCCCCAAAGAGAACCCAAGGGCAATCAGCGGCGAGAATCCTGCAGGCTACAGACTGGCTCTGATTCCGCCATGAAAGACGCCCTTGTAACCCCCACCGAACTCGCCAAACAGGGCTATCTTATCCCCTATCCTGAAGCCCAGAAGAGTGACCTGGACCACCGGAAAGGAGCTGGATGAAGTTTCGGTATCTGAATAGGTATAGGTTCCCTTCCTGACGGTCAGGCCGAGGCCCAGGCCCGAATAAAGGCAGAAGTTCTTCCGGTTGATGAAGCGGTAATCCATTTCCACCGCCCCGGTATAATAATTTTCAGAATAGGTCCCGACCGGAGTGTCCGACATGGCCAGGTTACCCGAAGCCCGGTCATAGGCAAAGGTCAGACCGAAAGCCAGCCTGGACCGGCCGGCATATTTGTAGCTCAGGATGAAGGCCCCGGGATATTTATTATCCACCTTGGTCGCCTGACCTATGGTAATGGTGATGACCAGGAGGTTGGTCAGGATATCAGCTATCTGGCTCGAAGTCACCAGGCCGTATCCGACTGAAAATTCATGCCGTTTTTGCTGTCCATATGAATAACTGACAAGAGAAAAGGTTAAAGCCAAAACCAGAATCAATACCATCAGGGATTTCATCCTTTGATAACCCATTTTTTCTCCTTAAAAAAATAACTTCGATTTAAATACCAGAAAAAGATGATTGGTGACAACTAATTTAGTCGTCCAATTAATTTATTATTAATCTGTCTTTTTTTATCAGCTGAGGTCAGGCCTGGATGGAAGTATGGAGTACCAGTTCTTGGCCTTCAGACAAAACAAACTGCAGTCTTATTTTCTAAGCCGGGCTACAACTCTTTAAGCCCGGAACTGACCAGTTTTCTCATAAAACGCACGGCCTGGTCGCAGCTACGGAAAACCGGCAGACCCGACTTTTCCAGGTGCTCGGCCAGCGGGTCATACCATCGGCCGGCATCTATGTTGACCACCAGCGGTTTGTCGGTGCTCCGGAAAATTGACACCAGCCGCCCGGCCAGGCTGTCTTCAGAAAAAATGTTCTCGCGGTGCCGGTCACCCGGGGGCAGGGTCTGGAGGGCAGCGGTCATGGGCACACAGGAAATTACCGCGCAATCAATCCGCCGGTCCTGGAGCAGGGCTTCCACACAGCCACAGAAGGTGGCGTCATCAGCCATCGGGGTGACATCCAGCGGGTTGTGAACATCCTGAAGACGGTCAATACCCAGCGGCTGCAGGATTTTCATAATCCTGGCCACGGTTTCCTCAGAGAATTGCTCCAGCAGAAGTTCCCCGTCCTCACCTTTCAGATTATCGGCCATGATAACCGACTCAAACCCGGCATTGGACATCAGACCCACCCGCCGGCCAGCTATTTTTTTCCCTTGAAGCAGAATCAGGGCCTTGACCAGGTTCTCAAATTCCTCAATGGTCTCGGCCACGATGGCTCCGGCCTGTCTCAGTAGACTTCGCCCGACGGCGTAATCCCCGGCCACTGAAGCCGTGTGGCTGGCTGTGGCCTTCCGTCCTTCAGGACTGCGGCCGGACTTATAAACCACCAGCCTTTTGCCGGCCCGCACTGTTTCTCGGGCCGCCTGCAGGAAGCGCCAGCCATCACCCGGCCTGAAGCCCTCGGCATAGACAGCTACCAGCCTGACTTCCGGCCGGCCTTGGAGATAGGTCAGGTAATCGCCCAGGGTCAGGTCGAGCTGGTTACCGACCGAGATGGCATAGACTGGCTCAAAACGGTCCTGCTTGCTCATCCGGGACAGCATGAAGGCCCCGCTCTGGCTGACAATGGCCAGTCCGGCCGGCAGCCCGCCGGGCTTGCGGAATTTATATTCAGGAATAAAGGTGCTGTCGTATTTCCCCGGAGCCGAGATAATTCCCAGACAGTTCCCACCGTTCACCACCGGAGCCGGCCTCTCGGCCTGGCGCCTGGTTCTAATCAGACTCCGGATGTCATCTTCAATGCTCTGGGTGCCCGATTTTTCCCCCAGCCCGCCGGCTATGACTATAACCGAGCGGGCCTTTTCCAGCTCCACCAGGTCCTTCATTACCGGATAAACCATCTCCGCCCCCAGGGTCAGGATAAACAGGTCGACTGTTTCCGGCAGCTCGGCCACTGAAGGGACACAGCGGCAACCCTCAAGGCTTTCCAGCCCGGGCTTAATCACATAAATTTTTTCCCTGGGAAAACCGTTCTGGATAACATTGTTCAGAATGATGTGACCGACGTTCATTTTTTCTGAAACGCCGATGATGGCCAGGCTCTTCGGTTCCAGCAGTTGCTGGATCTGGGGCACCGGCCTCCCGCCCGCTTCCATCTTATCCCGGGAAAAACGACACAGACCATCCAGGGGAATCAACCGGCCCTGCCTGATGACCAGTGGGTTGACTTCGAGCTCCTCCAGGGTGAAGGGCAACCGCCGGTCAAAAGGAGAAAAATCGCGGGCCAGTTTCTGGAAAATTCCGATGGCCTGGAGCAGGGTTTCGGGCTTGACCAGCGCCTGGCGGCCGCGGAATTTTCTGGCAATTTTCCCGAAGACAGCCACCGCTTCCAGTTCTCTTGCGGTCTTCCTGCGGTTCAGGCCTGAGGGCGGGAGAATGGCCAGGCTGTGACCTTCTTTGAGGTGGGCGTTCAGAAATTCCACTTCCAGGCCACCGCCGCCAAAAGTGATGATTGGTCCGAAATCCCTGGAAACTCTCAGACCCAGGAGAAGTTCTGAGCCCAGACCGGCCTGCTCGTAAGAGACCAGCTCGGCCACCAGCACTCCCTGAATGGAGTCAGCCACCGCAGTCGCTGAGAGCCGGCCCTGGCCAAAAACCCGGCTGTACCTGGCCGGGATTTCAGCATACATTTTATTAACGGCCGCTTTTACTTCCCTGAGAGAAGCCCTGACTATGGTCACCCCGCCCACATCTGACTTATGAAGAATCAGCGGAGAAACAATTTTCACCACCACCCGCTCCGTTCCCAGCTTCTTCAAGCTGGAGGCCGCCAGTGGTTTGTCTTTGGGCCAGAAGATATGTCGCGGTACCGGCAAGCCATAAGCTCCGAGCAACCGGTAGACTTCCGGTTCCAGCAAGAAATAGCGACCCGTACTTTCAGCTTTCTCCAGGATGGACTGGACTATTTTTGGCTGGTTTTTCATACCCATACCCCCTGTCCTGTTTGGCCACGGGAATCGCAGATGGATTTACCGGCCGCCGGCCCGGGCCGCCTGTCGCCCGAGGTCGAAGGCCCTGAGATTGGTCCGGACAATCTGCGGACCGCGTTTTTCGAACAGGACCTGAATGTATTTTTTAAGTGAATCTTCTTGGAGAGGCAGGAAGAGGGAAGCGGCACCAAGCATGACCATGTTCTGAGCCCGGACACTGCCCGCTTCCCGGGCCAGTTTGTCGGAATCGATCAGCACCTGGACCGGAGCTTTTTTAATCTCCCGGAAAACTTCTTCCAGCACTGGATAATCGGAAATATTGGTGTAGGGAGTGCTACTGGAAACTACTGCCCCGTCGGGCTTCAGATATTCAAAATAGCGCAAGGTCTCCAGCGGCTCGACACTCAGAATCATGTCAGCCTGCCCCAGAGGAATAAGGTCGCTGTAAATATGAGAATCGGCCAGGCGGAGATGCGATTGAACCGCTCCCCCCCTCTGAGACATCCCGTGAACCTCGGCCTGCTTGAAAAACAGGCCTTCCTCCAGAGCCGCATTATCAATAACGAAGGCGATTGACAGAATACCCTGTCCGCCGACTCCAGCCAGGATGATATCGTATTTCATCTTTAACTCCTTTTCTTTTCGCCTACGATCTGGATGCATTCCCTTCGGGCGATGATGACCGAAAGTCCGCGGTAGGCCAGCTCTTCCTTGATTATCCTGACGTTTTCCTGGTGATTCTTGGGCAGGGGCACGATTATCCTGATGTGATTCTGGTCAACTCCCAGCCCGGCCACCAGACGGTCAAGGGGCTCACCGGTGCCAAAGCTGGGCTGAGTACCGGTCATGGCCACCGTGCCGTTGTCCAGGATGATGACGGTCATCCCGGTTTTGGAAGCAACAGCATCCAGCAGCGGGGTTATCCCGGAATGAGCGAAGGTGGAATCGCCAATAACTGCTACCGAGGGGTGGATACCGGCTTCAGACCCACCCTTGGCCATGGAGACACTGGCCCCCATGCAGACGCAGGTCTGGATGGCGTTGTAGGGAGGAAGAGCCCCCAGGGTGTAGCAACCGATATCGGAGAAGACGACGGGCCGGGGAAAATCCTTCAGAGCTTCGTTCAGAGCTTTATAAGTATCGGCGTGAGGACAGCCAACGCATAACTGGGGCGGTCTTCCCGCCAGCTTGAAATCTCCGAGTTTGAGTCCGGCCCTTTCTGGCAGTCCCAGAGCCCTGGCCACCAGGTCGGGGGTCAGCTCGCCACTGGCCGGCAGACTGCCGTCCAGTTTGCCCCGGATGGTTTTTCCGGGAATCCCGGTAACCCCGCGGATAAACCTTTCGATGAAGGGATAACCTTCCTCGATGACCAGGAGTTCGTCCACTCGCTCAATCAGCTGGCGCAATTTATTCATCGGGAAAGGATAGCTCGAAACTTTAAGGTAAGAGGGCTCGTCCGGGAGCCAGGCCACCACTTCCTTGAAATAATTGAAGGCGATACCGGAAACCACCACCCCCAGCCGGCCGCCGGCCTGGTTGAGCACCAGCTGATTATAAGGAGTATTTTCCGAGTAAGCCAGGAGTTCTTTCTGCCGGTCAAGCAAAATCTTGAAGCGGCGCCGGGCATTCCCGGGAAGCAGGGTCCAGTCTTGCCAGGCTCCGAATTCCAGGCCCTGGTTTTGTTCCCGGGGTTCGGCCGGCTTGACCGAAGACCGGCTGTGGGCCAGTCTGGTCACCAGACGTATCATGACCGGAATCCTGAACTTTTCCGACAGGTCGAAGGCTTCCCGGGTCATGTCGTAGGCTTCCTGATGGCTGGTTGGTTCCAGGCACAGAATCCGGGCAAAATCGGCATAATAACGGCTGTCCTGTTCATCCTGGGAGGAGTGCATGCCCGGGTCGTCGGCCACCACTACCACCAGGCCACCGTTAGCCCCGGTGATGGCGGAATTGATAAAAGGGTCAGCAGCTACGTTGAGTCCAACGTGCTTGAAAGAGATCATGGCCCTTTTACCGGCAAAGGAAACGCCCAGGGCTTCCTCGCAGGCCACCTTCTCGTTGACGCACCACTTGGCTGTGTATTTCCGGCCGCCCTCGGAATTTTTGATCAGGAACTCCATGATTTCCGAGGCCGGGGTTCCAGGATAGGAATAGGCAGCCGTCAGGCCGGCCTGGACGGCGGCCAGGGCCACGGCTTCATCGCCGAGGAGAACAATTTTTTCCATGGTATAATTCCTTTAATTAATTTTAATTTACCGACGGAATTAGTTTTTAGCATACAATTTAACTCTGAAAGCTGTCAAGAACATTTGATTTGCCTAATCTCTACTATTCCTATAGAATTATAGTAGATTAACAGGTGGTCTGAAGCTAGCCGTTATCTGGGACTGACCTGGAAGGAGAGAGAGATGTTCAGGATTTCAACCAAAGGCCGCTACGGAACCAGGTTGATGCTCAACCTGGCTCTCCATTACCCGGAAACCTTTCCGGCCCGTTCGCTCAAAGAAGTGGCCGAGGAAGAGGACATTTCGATTCGTTACCTGGAGCAGATAATCATCCCCCTCCGGGATCACCGGCTGGTAAAAAGCCTGCGGGGAGCCGGCGGCGGCTACACCCTGGCCCGACCCCCGGCCGCCATCAAGTTGAGCGAGGTGCTGCAGGCGGTGGAAGGAAATTGCTGTCTGGTGGAATGCGTGGAAGATAAGAATATCTGCCCCCGGTCCTCCTACTGTGCCGCCCACGAAATCTGGAAAGAAGGCACCCGGGTGATGAAGACTTATTTTGATTCGGTCAGCCTGCAGGATATGGTCAAAATAGCCGAGAAAAAAAGCCGGAGGAAGCCGAAGGGGCCGAAGGGCTGAAGGGTAAGAAGGGAGATGGCCCGCGCCTGGAGATTTCTATCATCCTTACAACTGGCTATAGTCTTACTGATTCTTATTATTATTTTATCGATAATCGGCACCTTGATTCCCCAGGAGCAAGCCCCGGATTTTTACAGGCAATACCTACCCAGGCTGGCCGGGCTGGTCAGCTTTCTTCAGTTTGACCATCTCTACCGCTCTCCCCTGTTTCTTAGCCTGGTCTTCTTATTTCTGCTGAACCTGTTCTTCTGCTCGGTCAAACAGTTACCAGCCAGGTTCAAGAGACTTAAGGCCCGGGCCGATGAAAAGTGGGATTACGGGGCCAGTCAGCTCGATAAGAAAGCAAGCCTGAAGTTAGGCGAATGGCTTGAAAATAACCCGCTCCAGCTGGTCTCCCTTTTTCGGCAGCATGGCTACCGGGTCCGACTGGAACAGCAGGCGGAGCAAAAATCATTGCTGGCCCGGAAGGGACTGCTGGGCCTGTTCGGGCCTGAGCTGGTTCACCTGGGACTGATTATCATCATCGCCGGGGGGCTGGCCTCGGCTATTTTCAGCCAGCGCCTGACCCTGGCTCTGGTAGAAGGCCAGTCGGAACAGGTCGCCGGTCACAGCTTCTCCCTGCGCCTCGACAGGTTCACCACTGAATTTTATCCTGATGGTTCGGTCAAGGACTGGAAAAGCCTGGTGGCCGTCATCAAAAACGGACAGGTTTGCCGCCAGCAGGTAATTGAAGTCAATCATCCGCTAAAATACGACCGCTGGCACATCTTCCAGGTAAGCTATGGCCAGGACTGGGACCGAGCGCTTGTGGAGCTCGAAGTCAACCTGGGAAGCAGTCCAGCCAGGACCATCCAGGTTGAAACCGGAGAAAGCGCCCCTATCCAGAACGGCCTTCAGCTCCGGCTTATATCTTTCCTGCCCGACTTCCAGCTGGATGCCAGCGGCCAGGCCTTCAGCCGGTCGCCACAACCGGCCAACCCGGCTGCCCTGCTGGAAATTACCGAAGGAGGCCGGGCTGTTTTTAGCGGCTGGGTTTTCTACCGCTATCCGGAGTTAAAACACTACCGGCGCCAGAGCCGGAACGACCTGGACGTCCGCCTCAAGAACTTTGAGGCTCCGCCCTTTTCGGTTCTGGAAGTTTCTTCTGACCCGGGAACCGGGCTGGTCTGGCTGGGTTCAGCCCTGCTGGTCCTGGGTCTGCTAGCCGCTTTCTATTTTCCCTACCGGGAAGTTCGGCTGGTCCACCGGGCTGGTCAGCCGCCGACTTTCCTGGTTTATGCCAGGAAAAATCAGGAGGCTTTCTGGCAGGAAATTAAAAATCTCCTGGGGTTAAAAAATAAAAAGGAATAGAAGATGAATGAGTTTGGGCTGTTGCTCATGGCTTTTGGGATTTACCTGCTGGTGATGCTCTCCGGCTTTGTTTCTTTTTTCAAGCCCAGCCAGAAAATCAACCGCTTTTCCTATTACCTGGCCCTGGTCGGTCTGATTCTTCATAGTTTGTCGCTGCTGGTCCGGACGGTCCAGAGCCGGCAGGCCCCTTTTACCAGCATGTACGAATCCATAAGTTTCCTGGCCTGGGGCTGTGTCCTGGCGGTTATTATTTTTGAGCGCAAGTACCGGCTGGAAAAAACCGGTCCCTACCTGTGGCTGGTGATCGTGGCCCTGATGGCCCTGGCTTCATCGCCGGCCCTGCCTAAAGAAGTAAGACCGCTGGTTCCGGCTCTCCAGAGCTACTGGCTCTGGCTCCACGTCTCGGTGACGCTGCTGGGCGAGGCTTTTCTGGCGGTGGCTTTTGTGGCCAGCCTGCTTTACCTGCTCAGCGGGGAGAAGGCAGGGGGCCAGAATGAAGCCGCAGCCCGGAAAGAAAAACTGGACCAGATAGCCTACCGGGCCGTGGCTGTGGGCTTCCCGCTTTTTACCCTCGGAGCCATGGTGTTCGGCATGATCTGGGCCAGCAAGGCCTGGGGACGTTACTGGGGCTGGGACCCCAAGGAAGTCTGGTCCCTGATAACCTGGCTGTTCTATGCCCTGTATCTTCATACTCGCTTGGTTTACGGCTGGAAGGGTAAGAAATCGGCCTTGATAGCGGTGCTGGGGTTCCTGGCCGCCCTCTTCACTTTCTTCGGGGTTAACTACCTGCTGAGTGGACTCCACAGCTACACCTGAATCCAGGCCGGCCGCCCGGTAGCGACTCTTTTAGGAAAAGTTATGGCCAAAACGATAGCGGCTGGTCCTGCCTTCTTCCCGCCCGAATGATATATGAAAGAATATTCATATATTCTGGAAGCCGCGCCTGAACCCGATAAAACCCGGCCTTAAGAGAATTATCCGGCCGAGCCGGCGGTCTGGGCAGCCCAGATTATATTAAGGCTTGTTAAATTGTTCGCTTAAGAACAGCTATTACCCACCGCCGGACTGCGACTCAGGCCAGGGTTCTCTCGGCCGCTTCAATGGTATTCATCAACAGCATGGTCACGGTCATCGGGCCTACTCCACCGGGCACCGGGGTGATGGCCTCAGCTTTCTCTTTGATGGCTTCAAAATCACAGTCCCCGACCAACCTGAACCCCTTGGGCGAGCTGGGGTCGGGTACCCGGTTGACCCCGACGTCGATGACCACGCAGCCTTCCCTGACCATATCGGCAGTGATGGCCCGGGGTGCTCCCATAGCCGCCACCAGGATATCAGCCTGCAGGGTGAATTTTTTCAGGTCCCGGGTGCCGGTGTGACAGACGGTGACCGTGGCGTTAGCTCCGGGCTTTTTCTGCATAAGCATCGCCACCAGGGGCTTCCCGACGATGTTACTCCGGCCGCAAACCACCACATGCTTACCTTCCGGGCTGTAACCGCTGCGTACCAGCAACTGCTGGACTCCATAAGGAGTGCAGGGTAAGGGACAGGGTTCGCCCCGCAGCAGCTTGCCCACGTTAATCGGGTGGAAGCCGTCCACATCCTTCTGGGGCGAGATATAATTAATAACCTTGTCCGGGTTGACCCACTTGGGCAGCGGCAGTTGCACCAGGACCCCGTGAAACCTCGGGTCGCGGTTGAGCCGGTCGACGGTTTTTAAGATTTCTTCTTCCGTGGATTCAGCCGGCAGACGTACGGTTTCTTCAAAAATCCCTACCTCCTCTGCTCCCTTGGCCTTGGCCGTAACATAAGAAACTGAGGCCGGGTCTTCGCCCACCAGGATAACGCCCAGGCCCGGGGTCAGGCGCTTTTCTTTCAACCGGGCGGTCCTTTGCTTTAATTCTTCTCTTATGGAAGCAGCTACTTCCTTGCCGGAAATAATTTTCGCTGGCATTCTTTCCTCCCAAAAAATACTGCCCAAATAAATTAGCCAAATTTCTCCCGGCAGTCAACGAAATTCTTCATTCAGGCTAAGACATGGTATCCAGTCTAAGCCGAGTATCTGGAAGCGGCGCGGCGGCAATCCGGCTCTTCCCGGTCAGCCAGCGACAGACCAACCTGATTCCCCTGGCCAGACCGGCTTTTCCGGCTGTTCTCGGGCCTACAGCTTTTTTTCCAGAAGGACAGCTTCCCTGCCGTCAACCATTATCAGGTAGTCACGATAGTGTTTAGCCCTGAGCAAGGCCCGGTCCGCCCGGGCATAACACTGAAACAGCTCCCGGGTTTCAGGCCCGAAGATTAGGCAGCCAACGGAAAAAGTAATCGGCCACTCAATACCCTGGGTGACTGCCTGGAATTCGTTCTTTAATTTTACAAATATGTTAAAAATATCCAATTCGTCTTTAATTTCCGGGAAAAAGAAACCCAGCTCATCGCCACCGAGACGGCCGATCAGGTCTGAGGCCCGCATTTTCCTGCGAATGGCCTGCCCCAGGTTCATCAGAATGTCATCGCCCACCATGTGCCCCAGAAGGTCATTGATTTCTTTGAACCGGTCCAGGTCCAGCAGACAGAAAGCTGAACGCCCTTCCACCCCGCTGCTCCGGCTCAGGAATCTTTTCACCTCATCCATAAAAAAGCCCCGGTTCAACAGACCGGTCAGACTGTCGGCCTCAGCCAGTTTTCTCAGGGAAATACCGTGGAGGAAGTTGTCACGGTTCAATTTTTCCAGGTAGTAGGCCACCGCCATGCCGATCAGGTTGGCTGAGATCAGAAAAAAATTATTGTTGATGAAAACATGCGACGGCAGCGGGTTTACCCTGAGACTGACAATCTCAAAGCCGATGATTATCAGCAGACAGTTGAGCGAAGCCCTGACAAACCTGAGCCCCAGGAAGGTATAGTTGTAGATGAGCACCAGCATTAAACCCTGGGAATAAAGGTAAAGAGCCGGGTCGGGAATCAGGGCCAGCATGGCCAGGATGCCACCCCCGCCGACCAGGATTCCCAGAGAAGCAATCTCCTGGTAGTAACGGATAAAAAATCTTTTATGGAATGACAGCAGGAAGGCGACCAGGAGCAGCGGGTTGACAAGGGCAAAACGGATGAACCAGATTCGGGGCCAGAGCGCCCCGACGCTGACCGAATCCAGAATGGCAAAAATGGAGTAGAGGGCCAGAGCCAGGGCCATGGCCCAGCGGAAGCGAATCACCGCCCGCTGGTGGTAATGTTCCCTAAATTTCTTTTCGAGCTCGGGATTGTTGAAAGTCAGCGTTACCAGGTTCAACTTCGAATTAGCCATTAGCCTGACTGTCCTTGATGAATAATTCTTCAAGATTATATAAATACCACCAGGTGGAGGCAATAGGGCCGTAATCTTTTATTTTCCAGCGGCCAGCTGTCATCTTACAGACAGAAGCGGCCTCGGCCTGACCCGGGCCAAAATTAACCTTTTTACCCTGAATTTGTGCTGGGTCAGATACATTAGTGACACATTAGAATCCCTTGAGTGTGGCTGAACATTAATCCCCTGCCCGATGAGAGAGTTCTTATTTTTTCTCTTATGGGTAAATTAGGCGTTTAGCCACCGACCTCAACCAGGATAGCGATTAATCGCTCAAAAATCCCGGGACAAAGTGTCACTTATGTCCTGAACCTAGACACGGGTTTGCTTGATAGGGTTAAATATGCTAAAATTTTTATGCATTCAAGTTAAGGAGCAAGCCATGTCGGGACATTCAAAATGGCATTCTATAAAACATAAGAAGGCGGCTGTAGATGCCAAGCGCGGCAAGCTGTTCACCAAGCTGATCAGGGAAATAAGCGTGGCCGCCAGGGCGGGCGGCGGCGACCCGGACAAGAATGCCCGCCTGAGAAAAGCCATAGCTGAAGCCAAAGCCGTCAACATGCCGGCCGATAACATCAAACGGGCCATCATGAAAGGCACCGGCCAGCTGGAAGGCGCCTCTTATGAAGAAGTGGTTTATGAGGGATACGGACCGGGCGGTGTGGCCATCTACCTGACTGCCCTGACCGACAACAAGAACCGCACCGTGGCCGAACTCCGGCACATCTTCTCCAAGTTCGGCGGGCGCATGGGCGAGTCAGGCTGCGTGGCCTGGATGTTCAAGCGGCAGGGATACATCGACGTCGACAAGTCCAATGTGGACGAAGAAAAGCTCCTGGAAA
This sequence comes from Candidatus Aminicenantota bacterium, assembly GCA_014360005.1. Classification (GTDB taxonomy): domain Bacteria; phylum Acidobacteriota; class Aminicenantia; order Aminicenantales; family Saccharicenantaceae; genus Saccharicenans. The sequence goes on from JACIYI010000010.1 coordinate 43,541, forward strand.
TCGCCCTGAATGCCGGGGCCGACGATGTCCGCGATGACGGCAGCAATTTTGAAATCATTACCACTCCAGAAAATTACGAGGCCGTCCTGGAAGCCCTGAAGCAGAATAACATTGAAGTTTCAGCTTCCAATGTCGGCTACCTGCCCCAGAATTATGTCAAGCTGGAAGGCAAACAGGCTGAGCAGTGCCTCAAGCTGATCGAGGAGCTGGAAGACCACGACGACGTTCAGTCGGTTTCTGCTAATTTTGACATCGACGAAGAAGAAATTGCCAGGTATTCAGCCGCCGGTTAATGGAATGGCCTGATAAATGAGGGTGCTCGGTTTAGACCCCAGCCTCCACTCGACCGGCTTTGGTATCATTGAAAGCGAGGGGGAAAAACTTCAGGCCATAGTCTATGGAATTATAAAACCCGAAATCCGGGCCACGTTCTACCAGCGTCTCAACGACATTCGAATTGAGCTGGAAAAGATCGTCGACTGCTACCGGCCCGATGAGGTGGCCATCGAGAATCCTTTCTATGCCCGCAATGTCCGGACGGCCCTGTCTCTCGGCCAGGTGCGGGGAGCGGTATTAGTGGCCCTGGCCTCCAGGAACTGCCCGCTGTTTGAATATTCGGCCCTGGAAATAAAAAAAGCCGTCACCGGCTACGGCCAGGCTGAAAAGGACCAGGTGCAGCGAATGGTCAAAATACTGCTGAATGTTGACGATGACCGCATGTCGCTCGATGCCTCCGATGCTCTGGCTGCAGCCATCTGTCACTTAAATAACCGCCGGCTGGAGCTCAGGCTGGAAGAAAATCAGAAGAAAGAGTCAACATGATTGCTTATTTAAGAGGAAAAATCCTCCAGAAAAAACCGGGTGAGGTGGTAGTGGCTACCGGCGGTGTAGGTTATTCCCTGTTGATTCCCCTGTCCACTTACTTCAAGCTGGGTGAGGCCGGCGATTCTGTTGAGCTTCAGGTTTATACTCACCTGACCGATGAGTCGCTGCAACTTTTCGGCTTCCTGACGCCGGAAGAGAAAAATATCTTTTTGAAGCTCATTACCATTTCTGGCATCGGACCCAAGATGGCCATCAATATTCTTTCGGGCATAGAGCCGAAAGAACTGGAGGAAGCCGTCCGGGAGACCAACGTCACCCGGCTGTCAATGATCCCGGGCATCGGCAAAAAAACCGCCCTGCGGATGATCATGGAGCTGGCCGATAAGATTGAAAAAAAAGAAAAAGTTCTGTCAAGAAAAGAATCAAAGGAAAGAGAAGACCTGGTTTCAGCCCTGGTCAACCTGGGCTTCCGCCGCAAGGAGTCGGAGCAGGTGGTGGACCTGACCGTCAGTTCGCTCGGACCCCAGGCCGGTTTTGACCTGCTGCTCAGAGAATGCTTAAAAAGAATGTCCAAAATATGATTCAATATGATTAAATAGGATAGATAAGACAGAAAGGAACAAAGGAACAAGATGCCGGCCATCCTGACCCCGGTTAAGACCAGAGAAGACCTTCTGTTTGAAGACAGCCTGCGGCCGCAGAAGTTTGACGATTTTATCGGCCAGGAAAACATCAAGACCAACCTGAAGATTTTCATCCAGGCCGCCCGGAAGCGAGGCGAGCACCTGGACCACGTGCTGCTTTATGGCCCGCCGGGCCTGGGCAAGACCAGCCTGGCCTACCTCATAGCCAAGGAGCTGGGGGTGGGCATTAAGCCGACCTCGGGGCCGGTGATTGAGAAAGCCGGAGACTTATCGGCCATTCTGACCAGTCTCCAGGATAAGGAAGTCCTGTTCATCGATGAAATTCACCGGCTGCATCCTTCGCTGGAAGAACTGCTCTACTCGGCCATGGAAGATTTCAGCCTGGATGTGATCATCGGACAGGGGCCGGGTGCCAGGAGCCACAAACTGAGAATTAAGAGGTTTACCCTGGTCGGAGCCACCACCCGGGCCGGCCGGATTACCGCCCCGCTGCGCAGCCGCTTCGGCATCATCCACCGCCTTGATTATTACCAGGTGGAAGACCTCAAAAAAATCATCCTGCGCTCGGCCCAGATTCTCGGAGTAAAGGTCGAGGAGGGCGGAGCTAAAGAAATCGCCCGCCGGGCCCGGGGAACCCCTAGAATCGCCAACCGTCTCCTGCGTCGGGTCCGGGATTTCGCCGAGGTCAAGGGCGACGGCCAGATTGATGCCAGGATTGCCCGCCGGGCTCTGGACCAGATGGAAGTCGATATCCTGGGCCTGGATGATGTTGACCGCAAAATCCTGCAGACCATCATGGAAAACTTCGGCGGCGGTCCGGTCGGCATCAACACCATCGCCGCGGCCATCGACGAAGAAAAGGACACCATAGAATCCATCTACGAACCGTACCTGATGCGCCTGGGCTTCCTGGAAAGAACCCTGCGCGGACGCAAGCTGACGGCCAAAGCTTACCAGCATCTCGGCTTCAAGCCGCCAGCCAACCAGAAGAAACTGTTCTGACCAGCCTCAGATGACCGAAAAAATCCTTCTTAAAGACTACGATTACGAGCTGCCCCCGGAACTCATCGCTCAGCAGCCGTTGCCCAACCGGGATGACTCCAGGATGATGGTCGTCCGGCGGGACTTAAAGGCGATAGAACACCGCCAGTTTAGAGAAATTGGCAGTTTCTTCAAGCCGGGTGAAGTCCTGGTGCTCAACGATTCCCGGGTGATACCGGCCAGGGCCTGGGCCAGTCGTAAGGATGACAAAGGTAAGAGCATTGAATTTCTGTTCGTCAAAGAACACAAACCCGGAGTCTGGGAAGTACTCTGCCGGCCAGCTAAGAAGGTTAAAGAAGGAGATTGGCTGGTTTTTGACAAAAGCCTGGAAGCCAGAGTTATAGCCCGGGGACCGCTGGGGCAGCGGCTGCTACAATTCAACACCGCCGATGTCATTGGCAGGCTGAAAGAAATCGGCCTACCGCCCCTGCCGCCATACATAAAAAGGAAAAAGGGTGACCCGAGGTTCAGAAAAATCGATGCCGAAAGATATCAAACAGTGTATGCCACAAAAGACGGCTCGATCGCTGCGCCCACAGCCGGGTTGCACTTTACCGAGCCGATTCTGGCTGAGCTGAAACAGAAGGGTCTGGAAATTCTTTATGTCACCCTGAATGTCGGGCTGGCCACTTTTCAACCAGTAAGGGCAGAAAAAATAACCGACCACCAGATGCTGGAAGAATCATTTTACCTCAGCCCGGAGACAGCCCGGGCCATAAACCGGGCCAAAAAAGAAGGTCGTCCGGTGGCAGCCGTGGGAACAACGGTGGTCAGGACTCTGGAGAGCGCCTGGACCGAAGCCGGACTGAAGCCCGGGCAACAGAGCACCCGGCTTTATATCTACCCGGGATATACTTTCAGGGTAGTTGACCGGCTGCTGACCAACCTTCATCTCCCCCGCTCCACCCTGCTGATGCTGGTCAGCGCTTTCGCCGGTTATGACCTGGTCATGGCTGCCTACCAGGAAGCAGTCAGGGAGCGCTACCGCTTTTTCTCCTACGGCGACTGCATGCTGATTCTTTGAAAGATAGGCCCTAATTTCATCAAGCGATTATCTCAGAGTTTATCCAGTCTTAACCCAAAATACAGGTATGAGCCGCAGCCAGATTTTTCCTGCCAGAAACGAACCTGCCACAGGGAAAAAGTCAAGCTCCGCTGTCCGGAAGAGGTCTGGTCGCTGCTTCCAGTTATTCTTAATCTCGGCCCAATAAATACCATCCGGTTGGGCCGTTGCCCTGAACCAGACTATTATAATTTCATACGGAGGCCCTGGCTAATCGAGGCGGCGGCGGAAGCGGCTGAGGCTCAGAAGATTTATGATTATCGCCAGGAGCAGCAACAGTAGCGCTTCATCGTACAGGGCATTCAGGCCCACCCCTTTCAAAAAAAGGCCCCTCAGTATGACCAGAAAATAGCGCAGGGGAATGATGGCCGTCAGCCACTGGAAAAACCGGGGCATGTTTTCGATGGGAAAGACAAAACCCGACAGCAACATCATCGGAATCATGAAGAAAAATGAAGTCAGCATGGCCTGCTGTGGGGTGCGGGTGATGGTGGAGATAAACAGGCCCACTCCCAGGGTGCTCAGCATGTAAACGAAGCTCAGACCGAGCAACAACAGGAAGCTCCCCCGCAGAGGCAGCTGGAACCAGAAGCGGGTAACCGCAAATATCAGAAAGATGTCCACTGTGCCGATGATGAAAAACGGCAGAAGCTTACCCAGGATGATATCGAGCGGCCGCAGCGGGGTGACAATCAACTGCTCCATAGTTCCCAGGTCGTATTCTTTAACCACGGCCATGGCCGTCAGAATGACCGTCATGACCATCAACAGCAGGCCGAAGACACCCGGCAGCAGGAAATTCCGGCTGACCAGAGCCGGATTAAAAAACACCCTGACTTCGGGCTGGATAATGACCGGCTGAAACCCGGCTCCCAGCCTTTCCAGCCTGGCCATTATCAGCTTCTGGTTAAAATGACGGGCAATCATTTCCAGGTAATTCAGCCCGACCGTGGCTGTCTGACTTTCCGTTCCGTCAATCAACCCCTGGAAAAAAGTCTTTTTCCCGGCCAGCAGGTTTCTTTCAAAGCCCGCAGGCACAACCAGAGCCACTGCTGCCCGGCCGCTGTCCAGGTAGCCATCAACTTCAGCCAGGAACTCGGCTCGACCGACCTCAACAAAGTAGCCGGAATTGAAAACCGCTTCCAGTAAATCCCGGCTGCTGGCAGAATTATCCAGGTCCGCCACCACCACCGGTATGTCCCGGACATCCAGGCTGACGGCGTAGCCCAGAATTAGAAGCTGGAGGATTGGAGCCACGATGACAATCGGCAGCATTCGGCGGTCACGGCTGACCTGAATCAGTTCCTTTTTGACAAAAGCCAGCAGTTTTTTCATTTAGCCAGACTCTTTTTCAACCTGACCAGGCTGACCGCCGTTACCAGCAGGCCATAGATGGCCAGGAATATGATTTCCCGGTAGAAAGAGACCAGACTAGCTCCTTTCAGGATGATAGCCCTGAGGCCCACCAGAAAATACCGCGCTGGTATGAGGTAAGTAATAGCCTGGATGACCGGCGGCATGTTTCTTATGGGAAAGACAAAGCCCGAAAGAATAAAAGTCGGAAGAAGAGTGCTCAGTCCGGCCAGTAAAAAGGCCACCTGCTGCGAACTAGCCACGGTCGAAACCAGGATGCCCTGGCTCAGCCCGCAGAAAAGAAAAATCACCAGAATCAGCAGCAGCAGCGGATAGCTGCCCTCGATGGCAATGCCGAAAAGAAGCCACCCGGCCAGCAGCACCAGGTGGGCTCCGAGAAGCGACAGTATCAGATAGGGAATGATTTTCCCGATGATCATCTCCGCCGGTCCCAGGGGCGAAAGCAGCAGCTGGTCCATGGTGCCTTTCTCTTTTTCCCGAACAATGGACAGGGCCGTGGCCAGGACGATGATAATCATCAGGACAAAAGCCATCAGCCCCGGCACCAGGAACCTGGAGCTTTTAAGCTCCGGGTTGTACCAAACCCTGACCCGGCTGTCTACGGGCCAAGCCAGCTGCTGCCGTCCGCTCTTCTGGAGAAGTTCCAGGTTCAGTTTGAGAGAATACTGCAGGAAAATGTTACTCAGGTAACCCAGGCCGGTCAGGGCGGTGGTGGAATTGGTGCCGTCGGCCAGTACCTGAACTGCCGGGCTGCCACCAGAGGCCAGGTCCCGGGCGAAATAGCGCGGAATCACTACGGCCAGCTTAATTTTTTCGCGGTCAAAGAGCGGGTCAATTTCTGAGATAGATTCAAGCCGGAACTTAAGGTCAAAATATTCACTCGAAGTAATCTTGCGGACGAGTTCCTGGCTAGCCTGGCTGCGGTCGAGGTCAACCAGGGCCAGGCTCAGGTGTTTGACATCAAAGTTGAGGGCATAGCCAAACATAACCAGGATAAAAGCCGGAAGAATCAGGAGCAGGGTCAGGCTGATGGGGTCACGCCTGACCTGGATGAACTCTTTTCTGATAACCGGTTTGAGACGACTGAAGTTCATCTTACTTCCCGCTTTCTCCGGCTTCTTCTTCCAGACGGCGGATGAAAACGTCTTCAAGGCTCGGTACAATCGGCCTTAGCTCAAATTGGCCCGGCACTGATTGGGCCAGCTTCTTTTTGATCCCAGCCATTGCCCCCGGTTCCAGCAGAAGGTGCAGCCTCAATCCGAACAGCGAGGCCTGCTTGATTTCAGGCTGCTGTTTCAGCCATTCGTAGGCCTGGAGCGGTTGGCTGCAGGTTAATTCCAGAAGATTCTCTGGAAAATACTTCATTTTTATCTCCTGCGGACTGCCGGCGGCGATAATCCTTCCGGCATGGATTATTCGCAGCTCGTGGCAGTACTCAGCTTCGTCCAGGTAGTGAGTAGTGACAAAGACTGTCCGGCCCCGGTCCGCCTGTTCATAAATCAGGTCCCAGAACTTCCGCCGGGCCAGCGGGTCCACCCCGCCCGTCGGTTCATCCAGGAAAATTATTTCCGGTTCATGAAGCAGGGCACAGCTCAGGGCCAGACGCTGCCGCCAGCCGGTCGGAAGCTCAGTCGCCAGGGTATTCTCCAGCCCTTCCAGAGCAGTAAGTTTCTTGAGGCGGGCCAGACTGGTGCTCATTTTTTCCCCTTTCAGGCCATATACCCGGCCAAAAAACTCCAGGTTTTCTTCGACCGTCAGGTCCAGGTACAGAGAAAATCTTTGCGACATGTAGCCTATGACCTTCTTAATCCTGTCCGCTTCTTTGGCAACGTCTAACCCGGCCACCCGGGCCCGGCCAGAAGTCGGCCGGAGCAGGCCGCAGAGCATCCTGATGGTCGTGGATTTACCCACCCCGTTAGCCCCCAGAAAACCAAAAATCGTTCCAGACTTAATAACAAATGATATACCGTCAACGGCAGTGAAAGAGCCGAATTTCTTGGTCAGCCGGTCGACTTCAATTGTCGGTCTCATTCTTAGCCTCAAGGCCTTCTTTCATCATAAGAATAAAGACGTTCTCCAGCGACGGCTGGATTTCAGTCAGGCTCTGGATGGCCACCCCGACCCGAGCTAATTGTCTTTCCAGGTTCTGAAGAGAATAAGCTTCGGGCAGAACCAGGTGGAGGCGGTCGCCAAAAAGCTGAATATCCAGGAATTCGCTGAACTCTTTCAATCCCTGCTGCAGGCGTCGGCTGTTGGCAGAAATTACTTCCACCAGTCGCGCCTTGAATCCTTCCTTGATTTTTTCTGGCCGGTCACAGGCCAGCACCCGGCCCTGGAGAATGAAAGCCACCCGTGAGGCCCGCTCCGCTTCATCCAGGTAAGGTGTGGTCATCAGGATGGATTTTCCCTGCTGCTGCAGTCGGAAGAGAATTTGCCAGAAATCCCGGCGGGAAACCGGATCCACTCCGGTAGTCGGTTCATCCAGCAACAGTATTTCCGGCCGGTGGACCAGGGTACAGGCCAGAGCCAGCTTCTGTTTCATCCCGCCCGAGAGCTGCCGAGCCAGGCGCGGCCTGAATGGCTGCAGCCTGGTAAATTCCAGCAGAGAATTGATAAGCACCCCGTAATCGGAGGTCCCATAGAGCTCGGCAAAAAATACCAGGTTTTCCTCGACCGTCAGGTCTTCATACAGGCTGAAGCCCTGCGGCAGATAGCCGATTCGGGCTCGAAGGTCTGAACTAAACCTGATAACTTTCTGGCCGAAAAGCTCGATTTCCCCGGAATCGGGTTTTTCCAGCCCGCACAGTAATTTCAGGGCGGTGCTTTTGCCGGCGCCATCCGGCCCGACCAGGCAGAGAAATTCACCGGCTAAAAGGTCAACTGAAAAAGAAGACAGAGCCTCAACCCGGCCAAAATACTTCTTAAGTTCCCGGGCCCTCAGAACCGGCTCGACCATTTTATCCTTCGTTCATTCAGCTCTGATCACAGCCTCGGCCGGCAGGCCGGGCTTGAGCTGACCCTCAGGGTTGGGCAGTTCAATTTTTACGGCGAAAACCAGTTTGACCCGGTCTTCCCTGGTCTGGATATTTTTCGGAGTGAATTCGGCTTCGGGCGAGAGGTAAACGACCCGACCCTCAAAGATTTTGCCCGGAAAGCTGTCGATGGTAACTTCGGTCGCTCCCCCGAGCCGGACCCGCCCCAGCTCTTTAGCCGTGACATAAACCCAGAGATAGACCGGGTCCAGAGAGGAGATGGTCACCAGGGTAGTGCCGGGATTGACCAGCTCGCCCGGCTCCACCGCTTTCTCCGTCACCACGCCCTCTACCGGGGACATAACCTTTGAATCTTCTATATTCTTTTTCAGCAGGTCGACCGCCGCTTCCGCCTGGCGCAGTCTGGCTTCAGCCGCTTCTATTTCTTCGGGCCGGGCCAGGCTTTTCATTTTCTTCAGAGCTTCCTGGGCCTGATGGTGCTGGGCTTCGGCCAGGGCTAATCTGGTTTCAGCCTCTTCTTTCTGCCTTTGAGTGATACTTCCCTGTTCATAAAGGCGGCGAAAACGACCGGCATCATTCCTGGCCTGTTCCAGGTTTACTTCTGCCTGCTTGAGCTGCTGCTCGGCCTGGCTGATGTCTTCGCTGCGGGCCCCTTTCCTTAAGAGTTCAAGCTGGGCCCGGGCTGTGGCCACGGCCGCTTCGGCCTGCCTGAGCTGCAGGTCAAGGTATTCATGGTCGAGTTCCAGCAGAAGCTGGCCAGGCTTCACCGCCTGGCCCTCTTCCACCAGCACCTGGAGCACCCGGCCGCTTACCCTAGGGCTGATCCTGGCGGTGCGGCTTTCAACGGTGCCAGTAGCCCGGATCAGATTATTTTCTGCGGCTTTCTGGCAACCCGGGGTCAGGATGAGAATAAAGCCAAATAAGGCCACACTAAAAATATAAACGAATGTCATCCCCACTTTTCTCGCACCAGATTTAGCAGTTTTCATTTCTTCCTCACTTTCCGGCTGGGCTTGTAGGCGGACATCTTTCCGGATTTTTCTTCCACAAATATTCCGTAAAAAACGATATCAATGATGCTCTGCAGCAGCTCCGAGGGAGAATAATCATGGCTGATGATCCAGTCGGGATTCATGAATTCCTGGACCAGGTACCAGAACATCTCCAGGAACAACCGGCCGTCCAGGTCCGATTTTATTTCTCCCTTCTTTATGCCCTCCAGGATGACCTCCGAGACCAGAGGAAATACCTGTTGCCGGCGGAAACTATCCATTTCTTGCCAGAGGTCGGGTAGCTTCTGCCTCAGATCCCTGATGAAATCCCGGCTGATAGCTGACATGAACCGGCTGATGAATTCAAGATAGGCGGTCAGCCTGGCTCTGACCGGCAGCCGGTTATCCCTGACAATAACCTGCAACTGGCTCAAGACCCATTCTCTGCTTTCTTCCATAACTGCCCGTAAAAGAGATTCTTTATCCGGAAAGTAGCGGTAGATGGTAGCTTTGCTGATGCCCAGGTCTTCGGCCAGTTCGTCCAGGCTAAGGCGGCTGTAGCCATATTTGAAAAAAAGTTCCCGCGACCGTTTCAGAATTCGTTGCTTGAGGTCGGCCGCCGGCGATAATACTGATGAGACGATTTTAGTTTTCATAGTTTCATTATATTAAATCTCGGTCAACAGTCAAGAGTTTTAGAGTTGGAGGTGAAGCCGGCCGCCGCAGTCGACGCTGGCTAATTTTGACTAAAGTCTTTTTCTTTTTGAACTTAAAATCTACAAAGATGGTAAAAAGGTCTGCTCCGGCTCAACCCTCAATGATGTCCAGGGGTGGGGTGGTCTTCCAGGCTCCGCGGGTGAAATCAGGAAATTTCACCGGCTCGGAGTTCCTGGCAACCGATTTTTCACTCAGAGCTGAAACCGCACTCCAGGCTGCGGCATCGTAAACATTCATGTCGGTGGGCTGGCCAGCTCTCAGACACTGCACCAGACGGTAATCTTCGATGAAATCCATCCCGCCGTGACCGCGTCCCTCCCCTTTCTGGCTCAGTTTCTTCCAGAGCGGATGCTCGAACTCAGCGGCATAGGTTTCGATGTCTTCCCAGCGGTGGGCCGGGCTGCGTCCCTCTACATATATTCTGTCCGGCCATTTCTGCAGGATTCCCCTGGTCCCCTGGATTAGATGAATCCGGGTATATGGTCGTGGCAGGTTGGTATCATGAATCAGAATAACCGTCTTACCCAGCCTGGTCTTGATGAGAGAAGTGTTGACATCGCCCAGGGCAAATCGTTCCCGGGCCTGGGGAGAATCGGACCCGAATTTTTCCCGGGCATAAAGTTGCAGTCCCCGCGAGGGAGAACTCATGGAAACCAGGTAATCGAAGGCATCCCCCCGGTTAATATTCATACATTGAGCTACCGGGCCGAGACCATGAGTCGGGTAAAGGTTGCCATTCCTGGACCAGGAATGCTGCCGCCGCCACAGCCCTTCACCCTGGCTGCTGAATTTGACATCCCGCAAATCGTGTAGATAACCGGCCTCGGCGTGAAGGATTTCGCCCAGCAGTCCCCGCCTGACCATGTTCAGGCTCATCAGCTCCACCCGGTCATAACAGCAGTTTTCCATCATCACACAATGCTTCTTGTACCTTTCGGCCGTCTCCACCAGCTGCCAGCATTCTTCCAGGGTAATGGCAGCCGGCACTTCAGTGGCCGCATGCTTGCCGTTCTTCATGGCTTCGACACAGACCGGGACATGCCATTCCCAGGGAGTGGCGGTAAAAACCAGGTCCAGGTCTTCCTCCTCACACATTCTCCTGAAATCCCAGGGTCCGCGGGAATAGCCTCGCGGCCGGGAAAAGCCGGCTGCTTCCACCCAGTTCTGGGCCCGGATTACCTTCTCCTCAACAATGTCACAGATAGCTTTTATCTCCACCCCGTCGATGTTCAGAAAATTCTGCACATGAACCGAGCCCATGCCGCCCACGCCGACAAACCCCACCCTAACCACTTCCAGCGGCTTGGCAGCAAAGAGTGGACCATAATCAGAGCTGGCTTCCGGTCTGGCCTCCAGCTTCCCGGCCCGGCTCCCGAGCCACAGGCCGGCAGCTCCGCTCAGGCTCAGCTTGAGAAAATCCCGGCGGCTGCGGTTTTTTATTTCCTCTGCAGCTTTCTTATCCATAAGCTTTTCCTCCTTGTTGTATTTAATTAATCAAAATGACCAGAGTTTCTGGCCTGAGCTATATCCGAGTTCCCAGTCCGGCCTGAAGACTTAGACCGGCCAGATTAACCCGTCCCCCGCCGAGGAGCATTGAGTTCACGCCGGTGGGGATGGAGTCCCAGTTCACTCCGGCCCGCAGGTACCAGCGGCTCAGAAGCCGGAGATCAGCCGCCAGCTCGGCCCGAAAGTGGATTTTCTGGCCGTGGTAGGAAAGCTCGACCCCGGACCAGCTCTCATCATAGACGGACAGGGCTATCCCGGCTCCGGCTGCCAGCTGGAAACCGCCGGTCACCAGCCGGTACTTAAAAATAAGCGGAAAAGTCCAGCGGTAAAACTTAACCGGATAGACAGCCGGTTCCCCTTCCAGAGTCAGGGCCTGTCCACTGGCCTTAAAATAATGAACCCCGGTGGCCAGGCCCAGGTTGGAGCGGCTAAACAAATCAAGGGACAACCCAAGAGCCGGCAGCCGACCATAAAGCTGGCGAAATTCTGGCTGCCTGAAATTAAAAATGCCGGCTGCTAAAAAGGCCCTGGCTTCTACCGCCCCGGCTGGTAAGACCAGACCACAGAGACACCACAGCCCCAGGAGCAGGGCTGTGGCGGCTGGTCCTGTTTTTCTATGTCTGCTGTCCATTTTCCTCAATTCCAGAAAAAATTAAAAACATTCCAGAATAGCTGGCGAAGGGAGCTAAGCGGGGTGAGCCCGGCATTGACTGCCAGCTCCCGGCTGAAATTACTCTCGCGATTCAGGCTGTCCAAGGCTGTCACCGTGTAATAAAAAACTGCCTCGGTTCCCAGGAGATTATCAACGTACTGGTTGTCCTGAACCGGGCTGGAGTTGATTTTCTGGAAATTGGTGTGGGGCACCGAGCTGCGATAGACGTTATAGCCGGCCGCGCCCGGAACCGGGTCCCAGCTCAGGTGTACGGCCTTAAGGTGGTTAAAGATCGAAGCCTGAGTGCTAAGGCTCAAGTTAAAATTCCGCGGAGTAGACGGATAGCCGGGCCTGATTACCTGGGCCAGGTCAGCCAGGCTGATAAGAGAACCCCTGGCCGCCGCCCGGTAAAAATCAAAATTCAGGGTATCAAAGGTATCGGTAGTCTTGTGATAATAAGGATTGGGGACGCTGGCATCTTCAATGGCACAGATAGCTGCTATTCCCCTGTCCCAGAATGGGGCATGGTCCGAGTAAACAAAAGAGGCATCTATTATTTTCTTGCCCTGGACCGGGCCATAAGTTCCGGCCAGGGCTGCCACCCGATCCACCAGCCAGCCGGAAGACCTGTTGCCAATCACATCCAGGTCTTCGGGCAGGTAATCGGCATAGGCCACCATGTCCAGGTTAAGGACACCCAGGATATTTTCGGCTGGATTGAGTCTCTCCTGGACATAGCGCAGGCTGCCGATGAGCCCCTGTTCCTCGGCCGAGAACAGGATAAACCTGACAGTAAAGTCAAGGGGACGGCTGGCCACAATCCGGGCCGCTTCCATCACGGCCGCCGTGCCCGAAGCATTATCATCAGCTCCAGGAGCCAGGGTCCAGCGCTGGTCGGAAATGGAATCATAGTGGGCGCAGATTATCACCACCTGTTCCGGGTAGGTCTGGCCCGTCACCTGAGAAATAACATTACGGCAGAGATAGCTGCTGTAATAAAATTCCTGGTAGCTCACTGGAAGTCCCAGGCTGACAAAATAATTGTAAATATACTGGCCGGCCTGGAGACAGTTCCCGGTCGGAGCATAACGGGTGCCGAAGTTTTGCAGGTCAATAACGCTGCCGCGTAGATTGTCAGCCGACACTTCAGCCGCCAGCTGTTCATAGAGCTGGTCCTGAGCTCGCTGCCAGATGAATTCTTCTGGCAGCAGGATAACCCCGGATACGGGATGGCCTTTGTCCGGCAACAGCCGGCGCCTGACGGTAAGCGGCAGCTGTTCCAGTTCAGCCGGGTTTCGAGCCAGCACCAGGTAATCATTCCCTTCAAGAAAAATAGTTCGGAAACGACTGCGGATAAATTCTAAGTCGGCCGTCAGGCTGGGCCTGGCAATGGCATAAACCAGGCTGCGGTCGTAAACGGTCAGCAGCCTGAAGTTAAGGCCAGAGCTTATCAGTTTTAAGCTTTCTTCCCTGTCCAGGCGCAGGAGGTAGCTGCCCTGAAGCTCCTGTAGGCATTCTACTTTTTCCCGCACCAGGATGGCTTCCAGGCGAGGCTGGTTTTTGGGAATCTGAACCAGTCGCAGAGAAACCGGCTGGACCCGGGTCAGAGCCGGAGTTAAACTCAGGCCAAAAAATAGAACCACCGGCAACAGCAGCAAAACCCGGCACTTAGATTTAAGATTGTTCATTTTCCTGTCATAATAATTTATGAAATCTCCCGGTGCAATGCAAGGAGAGTAACGATTTAATCTGGAAGCAGGTAAGGACTTGGCTTCCGACTCACCCTGATTTCAAATAAGACTTTCCGTTAAAACATTATTTAACCACTAATTCTTCTCTACGCGGTGGCTTCCAATCAGACGGCCCGCCTCGGAAGCTCAAGCTGGCTCCCTTTTCCAATTCCTAAAATCAAATCTGGGCCTGGTCTTGACAAATATCTTCATCTGGCTAAAATAACCGACGATGTTGCCTTTCAATTTGCACCGGACCACTTGCCACATCTGCGCCGCCGGTGTTTCTTTTTCCTTTCCTGCCTGGTTCTGGTGGGCGGCTTAGCCCGCCCGGAGTCTGTCATCTTGCCGTTCCCTTTTATTTAAACCGTCTGATCTCTATTTCCATTTACCAGGATTAAAGGAGGAAAAAGATGCAAAGATTCGCTTCACAGCACCTCAGTTACTTGCCTGAGAATTTTTATAATATAAAAGCCGACCTGCCGGAGCTACCTCCCCCACCCCTCAACCCGGCTACCCGCAAACCTCTCCAGCCGGAAGAGCTGGCACCCGTTTTTCCCGGCAGCTTTATCCAGCAGGAAATTACCAGAGAAAAATTCGTGCCTATTCCGGATGAGGTTCTTGAAATCTACGCCAGATACCGTCCCACTCCGCTGATTTATGCTTCAGCTCTGAGGAAATACCTGGAAACTCCGGCCAGAATTTTTTACAAGTATGAAGGCGTGGGACCGGCCGGCAGCCACAAAACTAATACTGCCCTGATGCAGGCTTACCTGGCCAGGAAAGAAGGGGTGGAAAGTCTGACCACCGAGACCGGTGCCGGCCAGTGGGGCTCGGCCCTGGCTTATGCCTGCAGCCAGTTCGGCCTGAAAGCCCGGGTCTTTATGGTCAGGTCCAGTTTCCGCCAGAAGCCCGGACGGAGGGTGATGATTGAGCTTTTTGGTGGGAAAGTGCTGGAGAGTCCGAGCCCGGCCACAGCCGCCGGGCGCCGGTTCTATCAGGACAATCCGGACCACCCCGGCAGTCTCGGCATTGCTATTTCCGAAGCGGTCGAAGCCGCCGTCAGCCAGCCCGGGACTAAATATTCCCTGGGGTCAGTCCTGGACGCGGTTCTTCTCCACCAGTCGGTGATTGGCCTGGAAGCGATGAAACAATGCCAGGAATTCGGGGTTGAGCCCGGAACAATCATCGGCTGCGTGGGCGGTGGCTCTAATTTTGCCGGCCTTAGTTTTCCTTTTATCGGACAAAATTTGACCGGAAAAAATAAAATCAAATTTCTGGCAGTTGAACCCGAAGCCTGCCCCTCTCTAACTGCCGGGCAGCTTCAATACGACCATGGCGACACGGCCGGCCTGACTCCGCTGCTTTACATGCACAGCCTGGGCCGGGATTTTGTCCCGCCGCCTATCCACGCCGGCGGATTAAGGTACCATGGAATGGCTCCCTTGGTCAGCCACCTGGTCCGGATGGGTCTGGTGAAAGCGCGGGCCTATCCCCAGGACCAGGTGTTCAACGCGGCCAAAATTTTCTTTGAGACCGAGGGTATACTTCCCGCTCCTGAATCAGCCCATGCTGTAGCCGCAGCCATTGAAGGAGCCCTGGAAGCAAAAAAATCCGGGAAGGAAATAAATATCCTTTTTAATCTTTCCGGCCATGGCTTCCTGGATATTAACGCCTATGCTCGTGATTAGTTATTAGTTCAAGCCAGCCACCAGCCGGGGGTGGTTCTCATCGAGAACTCGAGTCAAGCCCCGGCTGGTGGCCAGCCGCTTTATAGACTTTCCCGAAAGAGCCGGAGGAGACGAGCTTTCTCTCGCGACCTCACTTCTTCTAATATCTGATATTATGATTGCGGAGCTCCAGCCGGACTTTTTCAATGGTCTTTCTAATTTCGGGCAGATAATCCTGGGCACAGAGCTGGATGGCTTTTTTCAAGCCGTAGGCAGCTATGGCCTCAGCCTGCTCTTGCTGGACCTCTATTCCGACCTCTTTCCGAATGAGTTTGAGACTAAAATGGGCTGCTGACTCAGCCAGAGCTCTGGCCGCCCGGAATTCTGGCAGGATCATAAGGGCTCCATATTGAATCATCAGTCGCCGGACGAAAGCTTCGTTTTCTATAAGGGCCTGATTATATTCCGGCTGGTCAAGGGCCCGGATCAACAGTTCCACAAATTTTCTGTCCCTGACCACCGCCGCAGTTATTAAATTCTGACCGATGTTCTGGTCAACCCTTCTTATGATCAGGTCACCGGCCGCTTCCACCAGATAATGGCAGAGCTTAAGCCTCAGGCGAAAATGGTCCGGCCGGTCGTTGTGCAGCCCGATAGATTCAAAATGGCCGTTCAGGGTCGGGTCGGAATTAAGAGCCACTGCCTTGATGACGATATAGCCAGGTTCTATTTCACCGGGAACCAGAGGGAAATCGGCCGGTACCGGTATAGTCTGGGCCTGATGGTGGGCGGGAAAGTCTGCACCCCAGACATCATTATGGGCTACAAAGCCAAAAGCCAGCGCTTTCTGATAATTACGGTAGGCAGCCTTTGCCCAGACTGTCATGAAACCTTCATTACCAGGCCGGCCGTGGGTGAAGGCCCAGAGAACCGGGTCAGAGGAAAGTTCGAAATTAAAGTTAAAGAGATCCGGGGCCAGCTGGCCGTAAATTTCTTGAAAATCAAGAGTCAGGTAATACCGGCCAATTTTCTTGGCGATAAAAGCATGAGTGGCCGCTCCCCAGGGGAAGGCGGCTTCTGCTATTACCAGGATAAAAACAAGAATCAAAAGGCCAGAAAGAAAGCTTTTACTCATTTTATCCTCCTTTTCCTTAAACTGGCTGCTATCTCTAATAAATATTTAATCTTTCATCCTATTAGACAGACAGAGCAGATATTCCTTGGAAATTAATTATTGGGATAGGACCTGGCTTAAGAGAACAGGCCAGAGATAAGAGGCGCTAACTGTAAAAACAGGACTTTAATATATTTCAAAAAAGAAGGTGGCAGTCAGACTTCTTCCATCCGCACGGTGAAGTGACGCAGGTAGCGGGATTCCCGCACTATTCTCAGGCCCCGGACCCGGTCACGGTTCTTATAAAGGTCGATGATTGACTCGGCCACGTATTCCAGATGAGCACTGGTATAAACCCGCCGGGGAATGGCCAGCCGCACCAATTCCAGCCTGGGGAAAATTTCCCGGCCTGTTTTTTCATTCTTCCGGGCAAACATCACCCCGCCGATTTCCACCGCCCTGATGCCGGCTTCCCGGTAGAGGGCGACGGTCAGAGCCCAGCCCGGATACTGGTGCCTGGGGATATGAGGCAGGAAACGGTCGGCCAGCAGGTAGACGGCATGACCGCCGACCGGCTTGAACACCGGCACCCCGGCCTCATCTAGCAGTCGTCCCAGGTAGGCAACCTGGTTTATCCTGTATTCCAGATAATCTTCTTCCAGCACTTCTTCCAGGCCCCGGGCTATGGCTTCCAAGTCCCGTCCGGCCAGTCCCCCGTAGGTCGGGAAACCTTCACTCAGGATGAGCAGGTTCTTCAACTTCTCTGCCAGCTGGTCATCGTCAACGGTTACAAATCCGCCGATGTTAACCAGGGCATCCTTCTTGGCGCTCATGGTGGCGCCCTGGCCATAAGAGAAAATTTCCTGGGCTATTTCCAGAATCGATTTTTTCTCGTAGCCTTTCTCCCTCTGCTTGACAAAGTAGGCATTTTCGGCAAACCGGCAGGCGTCGAAGAACAGGGGAATTCGGTGCTGCCGGCAGACCTGGCTAATTTCCTTGATGTTCTTGACAGACACCGGCTGTCCCCCGCCGCTGTTGTTGGTGATGGTTATCATAACCAGCGGAATTTTCTTGCTGCCCTTCTTCTCAATAAATTTTTTCAGCTTATTCACATCCAGGTTGCCCTTGAAGGGATAGATGGAATCGGGGTCGTAGGCCTCATCTACGACCAGGTCCACGGCCCTGGCTCCCCTGACTTCGACGTTAGCCCTGGTGGTGTCGAAGTGGATGTTGTTGGGAACGAAATCACCCTTTTTTACCAGGGCTTCAAACAGGATTCTTTCGGCCGCCCGTCCCTGGTGGGTGGGAATAACATGCTTAAAACAGAAAATATTTTTAACCGCCGCCTCCAGGTGGAAAAAGTTCCTGGCCCCGGCGTAAGACTCATCCCCGATGAGCAACCCGGACCACTGATTATCACTCATGGCCGAGGTGCCAGAGTCGGTCAGCAGGTCGATAAAAACTTTCTCGGCCGGGATGTTAAAAACATTATAACCGGCCTGCTTCAGGATATTGTCCCGCTCCCGGCGGTCGGTTAGCCTGACTCTCTCCACCGTCTTGATACGAAAGGGCTCTACTGGCGCTTTTATTTTGCTCATATTATTACCTCTTATTAAAAGATGTAGATATCATAAACAATTCTCGTTTATTTTGCACTCAGAAAGAAACCAGTTTCCGGAACGACTGGTATCTTTTTATCAGGTCCAGCTGGTCAGCCCGGAGCAGCCCCTCAACTCCGAAATCTTCGATGACCAGGGAAGCCACCAGGTTACCGTAGACGGCTGCCTTTCTCAATTCCCTCTGGTTGAAGCGGCCGGTACTGTCCAGGTAACCCAGAAAAGCTCCGGCAAAAGCATCGCCGGCCCCGGTCGGGTCTACCACCTGTTCACAGGGATTGGCCACCACTCCAAAAACAAAATTTTTCCCGAACAGCAGAGCCCCGTGTTCACCTTTTTTAACTACGATGATTTTCGGCCCGGCCGACTGCAGCTTGCGGCCGGCCCGGACCAGGTTCAGCTCCCTGGCAATCAGCCGGCACTCTTCGTCGTTAACAAACAGGATATCCACCCTGTGGATAGCCCGGAGCAGGGCCTCCGGCTGGTTTTCAATCCAGAAGCGGATGGTGTCCATGGCCACCAGCTTGACTGCCGGCAACTGGTCGAGGATGAAATCGTGGCTTTCCGGATCAAGATTCGACAGAAAAACCATTTCCGCCTGGCGGAAGTCGGGGGGCAGAACCGGTCTGAATTCTCGCAGCACATTGAGCTCGGTCTTGACGGTAGTCCTCTGATTCGGGTCGTGGCCATAGCGCCCGTGCCAGTGAAAAGTCTTGCCCCTTTTAATTTTCAGACCGGCCAGGTCGATTCCCCGGGCCCGGAGCTGGTGCAGGAAACGGCGCGGGAAATCCTGTCCCACCGCTGAAACCAGGCCTGGCCTGGTGAAAAAACTGGCAGCCAGGGCGGCATAAGTGCCCGACCCTCCAATGATCCTGTTCCGGCGGCCGGAAGGAGTCTCTATGGTGTCAAAGGCCACCGAACCGATTATTATCAGGCTCACCAGCTTTCCTCTAAGATCTGGTATACTTGCCGATGAGAAGAGCCAGCCGTTTCTCGGTTTCTCTATCTCTGGCTTCCGGGCTGGTAACGATAGCGTTCTCCAGGGCGTGGCGGCAGGGACAATCGTCATTTTCTATTTTCTGAATGGTGGCTACGGCCTGCTTGATAACAGCCCGGGCGTGTTCGATATTATATTTCAGATTTTCCAGAACCAGTTCAACGCTGACCGATTCTTCTTCGCTCTTCCAGACATCATAATCGGTTACCAGATTCATGGTAACGTAACAGATTTCTGCCTCCCGGGCCAGTTTGGCTTCAGTGGCCGCGGTCATACCGATAACGTCGGCCTGGAGCTGACGGTAAATCATCGACTCGGCTCTGGTGGAGAAAGCCGGACCTTCTATGCAGACATAGGTGCCGCGGGGATGGACCGATAAATTCAGCCCGCGAGCCGTTTCATAGACATGGCGGGAAAGAACCGGGCAGACCGGTTCAGCCAGACTGATATGAGCCACCACTCCCTGTCCGAAAAAGGTGTTCGGCCGATGGGTGCGGTCAAAAAACTGGTCGGCCAGCACAATATCCCGGGGCTTGATTTCTTCTTTTAAGGAGCCCACAGAATTTACTGAAATCAACCTTTCCACTCCCAGCATCTTAAAACCGAAAAGATTTGCCCGGTAATTAACCTCAGCTGGAAGCAATCGGTGGCCACGGCCGTGGCGGCTCAGGAAGGCTACGGGCACCCCTTCCAGTTCTCCCATAATGTAACTATCAGAAGGTCGACCAAAGGGAGTATCAAGTTCCAGTGATTCAATATGTTTCAGGCCTTCAATCTGGTAAAGGCCTGTTCCTCCCAGGATACCGACTTTAACTGATGGATAGTCTGGCTTGCCCATTTTTCACCTCTTGAAGCTATTCATATATAATTTATTGGCTTTAATAGTCAAGATTCCGGACCAATTTTAATCTGGTTCGAACCTTAGACCAGCCGCCGCCGGGCAGAGTCAGTGAAGCCCGGATAAGCAGGTGCCGGGCCCGGTTCAAATCAAAAATAATCAGGCCATCTTTCCAGTTTTTGATTTTTTGGGCGGAAACAGCTATCCTTTTATTAAATTTAATCCGGGCAGGTTAGCATGAAATTCGTATACTTTGATTGTTTTTCAGGAGCCAGCGGCGATATGATTCTGGCTTCCCTGCTCTCCCTCGGAGTGCCACTGGAAGATTTTCGGCAGGCCCTCACCAGCCTTAAACTGCGGGTAGAAATCAAAGCCAAAAAGGCCAGTTCCCGTGGTTTTTCCGGGTTACGGGTAGAAGTCGTTGTCCCCAAAAATTCGGCTGGAAGGACCTTTTCCGAGGTGGAAAGCACCATCAAAAAATCCCGGCTGGAAGCGGAAGTAAAAGAGAATGCTCTGAAAATTTTCAAACGCCTGTTTGAGGCGGAAAGCCGGGTTCACGGCCGCAGTTTCCGGACCACTCACCTGCATGAGGCCGCAGCCGATGATGCCCTGGTTGATATAGTCGGAGCCTGCTGGCTGTTGCGGCGGCTCCAGGTAGCTGAAGTCTATTTCTCGCCGGTTAACCTGGGAAGCGGTTATGTGGAAACCAGCCATGGCCTGCTGCCGGTGCCCCCGCCAGCCGTGGCCGAACTGATGGCCGGTTTCCCGGTCTACAGCAGCCAGGAACAGACTGAACTGCTGACCCCGACCGGAGCCGCCATCCTGACCAGTCTCGGCCGCTGTCTTAGTCCCTGGCCGGAACTGGTCTACGAAAAAATCGGTTACGGTCTCGGCCACCGCGATTTAAGATATCACCCCAACCTCCTGCGGGCATTTTACGGAAAGCTGCAGGATTTCCAGCCGGCCCGAAAAATCCAGGTGGTTGAGGCCACCATTGACGATGCCTCCCCCCAGCTTCTGGGTAACTTCCTAAACCGGGCCCTGGAGCTGGGAGCCCTGGAAGCTTACCTCACCCCGGTAGTCATGAAAAAAAACCGGCTGGGGAGCAAATTGACCATCATGGTCGAGATTGATAAAATAGACAGGCTGATCGAGGCCATCTTCCAGGAAACCACCACCATCGGGCTGAGATATTATCCGGTAGAGAGGCGGATCCTGAGAAGAGAAATAAAAGAAGTTAGCCTGAAAGGTCAGAAAATCCGGGTCAAGGTCAGCTATTTTGGCGGGAAAGTCACAAACTTTCAGCCGGAATTCGATGATTGCCTGCGAGCGGCTAAAAAACTGAAGCTGCCCCTAAAACAGGTCATCAGCGAAGCGACCAGAAAATTTAAATCTTGAGGACAGGATGAAAAGCAAAAACAGAAAAAATAAACAGGTCAAAAAAATGGACCTGAAAAAAATCGAACAGGGTGTCAGACTGGTGCTGGAGGGCATCGGCGAAGACCCGGAGCGCCCGGGCCTCACAGGCACCCCGGGCCGGGTGGCCAGAATGATGGAGGATATCCTGGGCGGCACCCAGATTGACCCGGTAGAAGACCTGGAAGTCTTCCAGGATGAAAGACACGACGAGCTGGTGCTGATCCGGAATATTCCCCTCTATTCTTTCTGTGAGCACCACCTTTTGCCCTTCGCCGGCGTAGCCCACGTGGCTTACATCCCCAAGGATGGGCGGATTATTGGTCTGAGTAAAATTGCCAGACTGGTTGATACCCTGGCCCGGAGGCTGCAGGTTCAGGAAAGGCTGACCAAGCAGGTGGCCGACATCCTGAATGCCACCCTGAACCCCCTGGGCGTCATGGTGGTCATAGAGGCCGAGCATCTGTGCATGTCGATGCGCGGCATCAAGAAGCCCAAAGCCATTGCTGTGACCTCGGCCGTCCGGGGTTCGTTCCGTAACAACCCGGCTACCCGGACCGAAGCCATGATGCTCATCAAGGGAGGTATTCCAGGTGGAAGAGAAATTTAAGCCAACCTTTTATGTCACCA
Organism: Candidatus Aminicenantota bacterium; assembly: GCA_014360005.1. Lineage (GTDB taxonomy): Bacteria > Acidobacteriota > Aminicenantia > Aminicenantales > Saccharicenantaceae > Saccharicenans. The sequence goes on from JACIYI010000010.1 coordinate 65,359, forward strand.
CACCTATCTATTATGTCAACGATGTCCCCCATATCGGGCACGCCTACACCACCATCATCGCCGACGCCCTGGCCCGCTATCAGCGGCTTAGTGGCAAGAAAGTCTATTTTCTGACCGGGACCGACGAGCACGGCCAGAAAATCGAAAAAGCAGCCGCCGAGAAGGGACTGAAACCGAAAGAACTGGCTGACCGGGTGGTAGTCAGGTTCAAAGAACTCTGGCAGAAGCTTAATATTTCCTATGATTATTTCATCCGGACGACCGAAGAATTCCACGAACGCGGGGTGCAGAAAATATTCCAGCAGCTTCTGGCTAAGGGCGACATTTACAAGGGCACTTACCAGGGCTGGTACTGCGTCTCGGAGGAAAATTTCCTGCCGGAAGACGTGCCGCTCGAAGCCGAAGGCTATAAGATCTGCCCGGATTGCGGCCGGAAAGCCCTGCTGCTGGAGGAAGAAAGCTACTTTTTCCGGCTGTCAGCCTACCAGCAACCGCTGCTCGATTTCTATGCAGCCCACCCCCGGTTTGTCCGCCCCCAGAGCCGGATGAATGAAGTGGTCAGTTTTGTCCGGCAGGGACTCAAAGACCTGAGCATTACCAGGACCTCCGTCCGCTGGGGAATCCCGGTTCCGGGCGACCCCAAACACACCATCTATGTCTGGTTCGACGCCCTGCACAATTATGTTACCGGGGCTGGCTATGGCTGGAACCAGGAATTATTCCAGACTTTCTGGCCGGCCGATGTTCACCTGATCGGCAAGGATATTCTGCGCTTTCACGCCATCTTCTGGCCGGCTTTCCTGATGGCTGCCGGTTTACCACTGCCAGAAACAGTTTTCGGGCACGGCTGGTGGTTAAAGGATGAAACCAAGATGTCCAAGTCCCGGGGTAATGTTCTCGACCCCTACCTCATTCTGGAAAAAGTGGGAGCCGATGCCCTGCGTTACTTTCTGCTGAGAGAAGTGCCAATAGGACTGGACGGAAGTTTTTCCCACGAAGGTTTTGTCCAGCGAGTAAATTCTGACCTGGCCAACGACCTGGGCAACCTGGTTCAGAGAACCCTGACTATGGCCTTCAATTACTTCGGCGGCCAAGTGCCGCGGCCCGGAGAAGAAACCGGTTCTGACCGGGAACTGGCCAGGAGTTTTTTTGAGACCAGAGACCGGGTTTTCTCGCTCTATGACGACTACGCTCTCAGCCGGGCCCTGGAAGAAATCTGGGTTTTTCTCAACGTTACCAATAAATACCTGGCCGATAATGAGCCCTGGAAGCTGGCCAAAAAACCTGAATCCAGAGAGCGGCTGGCCAGGATAATCTACCAGGCACTCTGTGCCATCAGGGGAAGCAGTTACCTGCTCTATCCGGTCATGCCGGAGACCGCCGAAAAAATCTGGACTCTGCTGGGCGAGAGCTGCCAGCCGGGAGAGGTTTTAAAATCTTCTCTGGATTTTTACGGGCTGGCACCCGGAGCCAGGCTCCACCAACCTCGGGCCCTCTTCCCCAGAATTGACCTGGCAGAATTTATCGGTGAAATGGAAAAGCCCTGGGCTCGGGCCGAAACTGCTCCCAAAACGGAGGAAAAGATGGAATACATCAGCTATGAAGAATTCAAGAAAATGGATTTGCGGGTGGCCAAAGTCCTGGCCGCCGAACGGGTTCCCGGCACCAGCAAGCTGCTGAAATTGCAGATTGACCTGGGCAGTGAGAAGCGACAGATTATCGCCGGAGTGGCCGAGACTTACTCACCGGAAGAACTGGTGGGCAAAGAGTTCATCGTCATCGCCAACCTCCAGCCAGCTGTCATTCGCGGGATTGAATCCCAGGGGATGCTGCTGGCAGCCGAAGTGGAGGGCAAGGCCATCATTCCCTTCTTTGACCGGGAGCTGCCGCCCGGGACCAAGGTTAAATAAGACCCCGAGCGGCTTATCTTTCATATAGATAAGCCCAGACCTCAGCCGCCGGGATTTTCCCTTCCCGTAAGCAGAACGGTTCGGAAGAGGTCAGGTCGATGATGGTTGAGGACAGGCCGCCCGGAGTCGGGCCGCCATCTATCAACAGGTCAACCCGGTCGCCAAATATCTCATAAACTTCCGAAAAAGAAGCCAGGGGTGGCCGTCCGCTGAGGTTGGCACTGGTGGAAATTAAAAGAGACCCGCTCTTCCCAATTAATTCTCTGAGCCAGGAAAGCGGCGGCACCCGGACCGCAAAGGTCCGGCCTGGCCCGTATAAAATTTCCGGCAGACTGTTTTCCCTGGCCCTGAGCACCAGGGTAAGCGGCCCCGGCCAGAAATGTTGGGCCAGTTTGAAAAAGAGGTCAGAAGGCTCTTCCGAATAGCGCAGAACCATTTCCAGGTCCGAAGCCACAAAGGGCAACGGTTTCCCCGTTTCCCGTCCTTTCAGTTCAAATATTTTCTCGGCGGCCGAGCTCAAGCTGGCCAGGACACCCAGGCCATAGAAAGTTTCCGTGGGATAGACCAGAACTGCCCCCTGCCGTAGCCGGCTGGAGATGAAATCCAGTTGATCCGGTCTGAAGCCAGCAGCCGGAAGTGACAGCACCTGGGAAAGCAAGTCTACCTCCTTTTTCCAGCCAGAGAATAGCCTAAAACCAACCCGGTTTCAAGGGAAAAACAGGACAGTTGTCTTAAAAATAAAACAGTTCAGCCTGGAGCGGGCCAGAGTTTAAGGTATCCGGCCTGGCACGCAATTTGCTATAATGGGTTGGTGAGGAGGTTAAGATGAAAAAAATACTGATAACGTTGACCCTGGTCCTGATGATATTGCCGCTGGCCGCTTCGGCCAATATTTTCACCATTCGTTACGGCTACTTCGTCCCCAGGATGAGCGGAGGACCTGACAGCCTGTGGAACATTGAGTTTGAAAATATGAGCTTTAAGAAATCCGCCTACCAGGGAGGAATGCTGGGCCTGGCCTATGAGTTCTTTATGAATCGTAATATCAGCCTGGTGTTATCGGTCGATTTTTACAATCGCCAGAAGGGCGGCTGGTACGTGGATTATACCAAGTATCAAGTTGACGACATGGTTTTTGCCTTTCCTGATTACTTCGGTGGTTCCATTGTCCACACCTTTGAAGTTTCCCAGACACCAATTTCTCTGTCCGTTAAGATTACTCCTCTCGGGCGCCGGGTCAGGTTTGTTCCCTATTTCGGCGGTGGCGTCGGGCTGCACCTCTGGACGGTAAGAATCCAGGGCGAGATTATAGATTTTTCCGACCCCTGGTTGTACACCGATCCGGCTGGCGACATCACCGTTTACCCGGTTTACTACGCCCTGCTGGAAGAGCAAAACAGGATATCCATTGGATACAACGCTTTTGCCGGAGTCATGGTCCCAGTTGGCAGCCGGACCACTCTGGACCTGGGCTTCCGTTACAATTTCCTTAAGGGCACATTCCAGGATTCCTTTGAAGGCTTTGAAGATTTTGACTTCAACGGTTACTCGCTGGTGCTCGGACTTAATTTCTGGTTCTGATCCATCTCAGCTCTTCACCATAAAGGGCCGGGTTCTCTTCGGAGGACCCGGTCTTTTTTTGTCTTATATTCTTGTCAGGCCGGCAATTACTCCCTTTCAGATTAAGTCCTCCAGCTTCATTTAAGCTGGCGATTTGACCCAGGCTGTTTTTTTGCCCGGTTTATGAAGAACAGAGTCCAGCCTTTTTCAAAGAATAGTCCAGAATTTTCTTCTGGTAATAATCGGCCTCTGCCTTCCGTCCTCTCTTCAAGGAGCCGTGAAGCAGAACCTGGCACTTTTTTACTATTTCAGCCAGGATCAGGTCACGGTCTTCAGGAGCTTTGGCCAGCAGCAGAGCCTTTTCCAGAACCTGAACCCGCCATCTATCCATTCCCCAGAATTGGCGCGAGAGTTGATCGGGATGACCACCCCGCTTGATAATCAGGGGCTGCGGCAAGAAATGGTAAGGATGGCGCAGGGCGATTCTTATTCCCAGGTCATAATCCTCGCAGACCGGAAGGCTTGGGTCGAAGTTTCCTACTTCCTCAAACAGCTGCCGTCGGAACATGGCCGAAGATAAACTCAGGAGGCAAAGCGGCAAAACCCTGTCCAGCACCCAGCCTGAATATTTCTGATGTTTACTCTTCTGGTTGACCCGACGTCCGTTCCGAACCCAGATTTCTTCGGTCAGGCAGAACTGGGCTGCGGGAAAGGCCCGGAGATAACTGAGCTGGGCCTGGGTCTTATCTTTGAGCCAGAGGTCGTCCGAATCAAGGAAGGCGATAAATTCGCCCCGGGCTGCTTTCAGGCCCAGGTTGCGGGCCAGGCTAACGCCCTGGCGCTCGGACCGGATAAATTTAACCCGGCTTTCCTGGCGGGTGTAACCGGTCACCAGGTCGGCAGTTCCGTCTGTAGAACCATCATCTATGACAATCAGTTCCCAGTCGTCAGGGTGCTTCTGAAAATAGGTCTGGGCCAGAACAGAGTCAATGGCTTGGCCCAGGTAATGAGCCCGGTTGTAAGTAACAATGATGGCTGAGACCATGGTCGGATAAACTCAGTGCCGGAATTCTTTGCCGACTGAAGCCGTAGCTTCCAGGGGAAACAGCAGCCAGCCCCAGGCCGAATCAGCTTCCACTCTGAGCTTCAGGGTAAAAGTAACCTGGGCTTTTTCCAGGGCCTGGCGCAATTCTCTCCCCTGCTCAAAAAAATCCAGCATTAACGGCAAACTGTAACTCCGGCTCTGACCGGCAGATAGAGCCTGGTCCCCGGCCAGCTGCCCCCGGTGGATAACCCGGTTTTCCAGCCACAACTCCAGGTTAATTTTCTGGATCAAAAGGTCATAGTCATTCTGATTGTGTAAACTAAAACGGAAATCAAAATCAGCCCCGCCCAGGGTCAGGTCTCTCACCAAGGGCGGCAGGAATTTTATTTCAGGCAACTTAAAAATCGGAAAGTCGGTCTGGAAATTGAAGGGCACCCGCTCCGACTTCTTTTTCTCATCCTGAAAGATTATTTCCCCGCTCATCCGGCAGCTGGCCTGCCGACCTGAACCGGTAAGATAGGGCTGGAGGTACTGATAATTAATCCTGACCGGGAAGTTGACCACCGCCTGCCTGCCGGCCGGCAGCTCTATCGGCTGGTCCAGAGAAACCGGCTGGCGAAAATATTCCCGGTCGTTGATCAGAACCTGGTATTGATAAGAGACCAGCCCGTAATTTCGGGAAGAATTATTTTCCAGCTGGAGGTAAAAAGATAGGGTCAGGCCTGAAGCCGTTAGATTGTCAATTCTCGTTTCTTTCAGGCTGAGCTCGATATTTTTCCGGGCGAAAACCGCCGCTGCGGCCTCAGGAGGGTTCAGCAACAGACCCAGCCAGAGAGCACTCAGGATTATCAAAATATATCCGTTTTTTTTCATCTCAGGATAAATTAATCAGATTCTGGCTGCAGGTAACTTAAAATACCTGAAATACCCAGAGAAAACAAGCCCGGGCAAAATAATTCTGGATATTTGGTAACCCGGGTTATAAACTAATTAGGAAAAATTTTAAGCTCAAGGAGGTCAGCAGATGACGACTGCCAGATATAAGATAACCATAATAGCTTTCCTGACAGCGCTTCTTTTGCTTCCGGCCTATGTTTTCTCCGAAGAGGCTCGGGCTGGAAACCATCCCTGGACCGTGGCTGACATTATCAACCAGGAAAGAGGTTCTGGTTTCCAGATTTCTCCCGACGGCAGCCGGGTGGTCTGGGTTAAGACTGTTCCGGACCAGGAAAAAGACGTCCGGATTTCCCATCTTTTCCTGAGCTACCTAGACAGCGACGGGCAGACCGTGCAGTTAACCAGAGGTACTTCATCTGAGAGCCGCCCCCGCTGGGCTCCGGATGGCCAGCGGGTGGCCTTTCTCAGCAGCCGCTCCGAGCCAGGAGCTTCCCCTTCCAAGGAAGAAGCCCGGGGACAACAGCTGTGGCTGCTGGACCTCAGGGGCGGAGAGCCCTGGAAGGTTACCAGTCTGGAATTTGGGGTGATTGCTTACAACTGGGTTGACAATGATCATTTCCTGATCCTGGCCAGGGAACCCCGGACTCTTAAGGAAATTAAAGAAAAAGAAAAGAAAGATAAATCCATTATCTATGAGGACCAGGAACATCTGATTCCTCAGAGGTTGTTTATCTATTGCCTCAAAGAAAAAACCTGGCAGCGCCTGACCGAGAACAATGACCAGATTACCAGCTTCGAACTTTCTCCCGATAAGAAATTGGTGGTCACCCGGAACAACCAGAGCCTGAGCTACGAGGTGGACAAAAGGGTCAAGCCAAAATTTTTCCTGGTAAAACTTCAGGACAAATCCAGCCAGGAAATTTTCCCCGACCAATTTTTCAAACCGACTGGCATCTACTGGGAACCCGGAAGCCAGGGATTTTACTTCACGGTTCTGAGGACTGTGGACCCGGTAAACGAAACTTCTGGAGCTGAATTTCTTTATTACTACGACCTCAAGACCGGGCAGCACCGGGAAGTCAACCTTGACTGGCCCCGGGGGCTGATGGGTATGGGCCTGGCGGTGCGGGAAGATGGCTTTCTGGCCTTCCTGGCCAACGGGGCTGTGCCAAAGTGGCGGAGATATTACCGCCAGGGTGACAGCTTCACCCACCGGGAACTGGAAGGAAATCACTACCCCCACGTTTTCAGCCTGCAACTTCAGGAAAAAGGCAACCGCCTGGTTTACAGCCATACCACCGCTTCCAAGCCCGAACAGTGGTTTTACGGCCGGCTGGATGGTCATAAAATCATCACCGAAAAACAACTGACTGAGCTCAACGCACATCTGAAAGATAAAAAAATGGCCAGGACTGAAGTCATCAGGTGGAAAGGGGCCCTGGATGATGAAATTGAAGGAATACTCTATTACCCCCATGACTACCAGCCGGGCAGGAAATATCCTTTGTTTCTGAACATTCATGGCGGTCCGATGGGTATTGATATGGACTCTTTCGAAGCTTCTTATGCTTACTACCCCCATCTGCTGACCCAAAAAGGCTGCTTCGTCCTGATGCCCAACTATCACGGCTCGATAGGTTATGGCCAGGAATTCGCCGAATCCATCAGGGGTCACTATTACGATTATGACATCGAAGATATGCTTAAGGGCATTGACCACCTGGTGGCCAGGGGTCTGGTGGACCCGGATAAGCTGGGGACCATGGGCTGGTCTAACGGTGGAATTCTGAGCATCGCCCTGGCAGTCTGGACCGATAAGTTTAAAGTGGCCGGAATCGGAGCGGCCGACGTCAACTGGATTAGCGACTATGGCACCTGTGCCTTCGGGGTAAGTTTTGATAACTATTACCTGCTGGGACCGCCCTGGGAAAGACCCGATTACTACATAAAATTATCACCGCTCTTTCACTTCAAGGACATGAAGGTCCCCACCATCATCTTCCACGGCAGCGAAGATACCAGCGTGCCTTTCAGCCAGGGAATGGAACACTACCGGGCCCTGAAAGAAATCGGCCAGGCCCCGGTGAGGTTCGTAATCTTTCCCGGGGAACCTCATGGCTTGCGCCAGCTCAGTCATCAACGGCGAAAGGTGGAAGAAGAACTGGCCTGGTTTGACCGCTATTTCTTCAAGACTTTCCAGGCCGAAAACGAAGCTCTGAAAGAAGGCTCTCCCCTTGACCTGGCCCTCAAGGCCCAGAAATTCAGCCGCAGCGGTCGTCTGTATGGCCGGCTGGTAAAGGGCCGGCTGGTTCCGGAAACGGTACCCTGGGAAGACCTGGAAGTGGGCCGGTTTGAAGTCACCAGGGCCCAGTGGAAGGCTTTTGACGGTAGTTATCAATATGAGCCCGGGACGGAAAACTACCCCGTTTCCGGCATCACCTGGGAGCGGGCCCAGGAATACCTGAAATGGTTGAGCCGGTTAACCGGTGAAACCTACCGGTTGCCTACCGAACAGGAAGCCAGAAAACTCCTGGCCCTGGCCGGGGCTGAAGATAACACCTTAGATTACTGGGCTGGTTATGCGGTGAATTTCGACGACGCTCAAAGACTTGCTGAGGTCATAGCCCGGCTTAAGGGTAAAGCTCCCCTGCTGCTGCCGGTTGACCAATTTGCCCCGGCCACCAAGAGCCTGATCTTTGGCCTGGGCGGCAGCGTGGCTGAATGGGCCGTTGACAGCAGCGGAAAGGGCCTGGTGCTCGGGCTGAGTGCCGTTCACCGCTCCAAAGCCAAAGAGGCTTATACCGCTCCGCCCAGCGCGTATGTCGGGCTGCGGGTCTTCAAACAGGCTAAAAAATAAGTAAAATACCTGTGATGAAAAGACTGAAGGTCGATTTCCGGCACCGCCGCCTGTTGGTTGAGCTTTTCGGGCCTGATATTTATGCCGTGGGCGGCTTTGTCCGGGACCGGCTGCGGGGCGTGCCTACCGAAGAAATTGACCTGCTGGTCCAGGGCCATCCCCTGGAGGAAATCATCAGCAAACTCCAGCCCTGGGGTAAGGTCGACCTGGTGGGCAAGAGTTTCGGGGTTATTAAGTTCACCATAGACGGGCACACTTACGACCTGGCCCTGCCCCGGTCTGACCAGCCCAGCCCCGCCCCAGACCACCGGCAACGCGGACACAAGGATTTCGTCATCAAAGCAGACCCCTACCTGCCGCTGGAAAAAGACCTGGAAAGAAGGGATTTCCGCTGTAACAGCCTGGCCATCCGGCTGTCAGATGGCACCTTGATTGACCCCTTCGGTGGAGCCGAAGACATAAGGAATAAAATAATCCGGATAACCAACCCCCGCGCCTTCCCCGACGACCCCCTGCGGGTACTGAGGGCCGCCAGGTTTGCCTCGGTCCTGGAATTCTCCATAGACCCGGAAATTTACCTGCTGGCCAAAGAGATAGACCTCAAGGGACTGAGTGTGGAAAGGGTCAACGAAGAGCTGTTCAAAATTCTGCTGCTGTCGCGCCGGCCTTCCCGCGGCCTGCAGGAAATGCACCGGCTAAACGTCCTGCGTCAGCTTTTTCCCGAGCTGTACCGCCTGACGCTGGCCATCCAGGATTCAATCTTTCACCCGGAAAAGGACGAGCTCGGCCACCACACCGTCTGGGCCCACACCCTGCTCGCAGTCGACCAGGCCCGGGTCATCTCTGACCTGGCCGGGCTGGAAGTTACCAGAAAACTGGCTCTGCTACTGGCCTCCTTGCTCCACGATACTGGCAAACCGGCCACGGCTACCTGGGAATACAAAAAGAACCGGCTGGTCATCACCAACAACGGTCATGACCTGCTGTCGGAAAAAATAGCCAGAAAAGTCTTTAACCGCCAGAAAATTTTCTCCTGGAATGGCTATAACCTGCGAGCGGTGGTGCCGATGCTGATCAGGCACCATCACCGGGCCTCGGAACTCTGGCTCAACCGAAAACTGGTTACCAAGAAGGCTTTCAACCGCCTGGCGGCCGAGGTCAAGGGAGAAATTGACCTGCTGATTTATCTCGATGCCGCTGACCGGGCCGGCCGCCGGACGAGGCTGCTAACCCGGCTCGACCGCCAGGCCCTGTGGTTGCTGAAAAAATTTGAAGAACTAAAAATTAACAAAGAAACCATCAAGCCTCTGATCATGGGTCGAGACCTGATCAAGCTGGGGATGGAACCCGGTCCGGAAATGGGTAAGCTTCTGAAAAAACTTTACCGACTGCAACTGGACAATCGTTTTGAAACCCGGGCTCAGGGACTGAAACTGGCCAGGAAATGGCTGCAGGAGAAAAAAACATGACTGTGGTGGTGACAGGCGGGGCTGGGTACATCGGCTCTCATACCGTTAAAGAACTGCTGAATAAAAATTACCAGGTGGTCATCGTGGACAACCTCAGCACCGGTCACCGGGAGCTGGTTCCGGCCGGTCGCCTGATTCAGGCTGACCTGAGGTCCCCGGAGGCTCTGAAAAAAGTTTTTCAGTCCTATCCGGTGGAGGCGGTCCTGCACTTCGCCGCCCTGATTCAGGTGGGCGAATCATATGCCGACCCCCAGAAATATTACCTGCACAACCTCTTTTCCAGCCTGAACCTGCTTCGGGTTATGCTGGAGTCCGGGGTCAAGTACTTCATCTTTTCTTCCAGTGCCGCCGTCTATGGCCAGCCGCTGGCCACGCCCATCCAGGAAGACCACCCCCTGTTACCCATCAATCCCTACGGAGCCAGTAAGTTTATGATTGAAAGAATTTTGCCCGACTATGACCGGGCCTACGGGCTCAAATATGTTTCTCTGAGATATTTCAATGCGGCCGGAGCCGATCCTGAAGGTCAGCTGGGAGAATGGCATCAACCCGAAACCCACCTGATACCCAACATCATGCTCCATCTTCTGGGTCGGAATCCTGCTTTCCAGGTCCTCGGACAGGATTTCCCAACACCTGACGGCACGGCTATCAGGGATTACATCCACGTGACCGACCTGGCCCGGGCCCACGTCCTGGCCCTGGAAAAGCTGCAGGCTGAAAACCAGAGTCAGGTCATCAACCTCGGCTCCTCCCGCGGTTATTCTGTACTGGAGGTTATCCGGACCGCAGAAAAGGTAACCGGGAAAAAGGTTGAGCTGAAGTTCGGTCCCCGCCGGCCCGGAGACGTCCCGGTACTCCTGGCCTCCTGTCAGAAAGCCGAATCCTGGCTGGGCTGGCAGCGGGAGTTCTCCGACCTGGAATTCATCATCGAAACCGCCTGGAACTGGCACCGGAAAAGCTGAACTCCTGGCCACAGGCTTCCGGGCGGCGGTTGATTAATAGAACAGATGATGTTATAAACATAAGACTGGAGTCATAAAATGCGATATAGTTTTCCTCTTATCCAGATTCTACTGGCAGCCGCATTAATTCTTAATTTTTCCTGTTCATCAGCCCAGAAAAAAACAGTTGTGCCCGAAACTTCAGACCGGATAAAGGTTGAAGAAAAAACCCAGCCCGCGGAAGAAACTCCGCCCCAAACGGCCTTCGCTGAAGACCAGGTCAATTCTCAGAATGCGGACAATAATGTCGGGGAACCCGAAGAAACCCAGGATAACCCGGCCCAGACCGAGGAGGTCTACGCCCTGATTCAGGAAGCCCACACCGCTCTGGAAAGGGGTGAACTGGACCAGGCCCTGACCCTGCTGGACCAGGCCTATTCAGTCCTGCTGAGAATCGAGGCTCCACCCGAATCTGAACTTTACCAGGAAAAGAATGATTTGAGGATTTTGCTGGCCCAGAAAATCCAGCAGGTCTACGCCTTCCGCCTCCAGGCTCCGATTAACAATCACAAGACTATCCCTCTGGTTGATAACAAATGGGTCCAGGTGGAGATCAAATCCTTCCAGACGGCCGAGCGCAAGTTTTTTGAGGAAGCCTACCGCCGGTCCGGTCAGTACCGGCCGATAATTGTGGAAGAACTCAAGAAAGCCGGGCTGCCAGAAGAGCTGAGCTGGCTGCCGTTGATTGAAAGCGGCTATAAGACCCGAGCCCTATCGCGGGCCAGAGCTCTTGGCCTGTGGCAGTTCATAGCCTCCACCGGCTACCGCTACGGTCTCAAGCGGGATAAATTCATAGATGAAAGGATGGACCCGGTCAAATCCACCCGGGCGGCTATCAAGTACCTTCAGGAGTTGCATAACTTCTTCGGCGACTGGACCACAGCTATCGCCGCTTATAATTGCGGCGAAATCCGGGTCCAGAAGGTTATCCAGGCTCAGAAAATCGATTACCTGGACAACTTCTGGGACCTGTTTGCCAATCTTCCGTATGAAACGGCCCGGTACGTTCCTCGTTTTATTGCCACCTTAATGATCATTGACAACCCGGAAAAATTCGGTTTCAACCTGCCCCAGCCCGACCCGTCCCTGAATTACGAGACTATCACCCTGCAGAAACCATTTAAGCTCTCGGTTCTAGCCTCTAAACTTGGTCTCAGTCAGGAGCAACTGGTGCAGCTGAACCCGGAGCTGCGACATAACTCCACACCTAACTACCAGTATGAACTGCGAGTGCCAGCCGGCTGGGCGGAGCCAGCTCTGGCCTGTTTAAATGAACTGCCTAACTGGATGCCGCCGGAAGCCGTTTTCGGCTGGCATACGGTCAGGAAAGGTGAAACTCTGGGCCTGATTGCCAGGCGCTACCGGACTAACATCAAGGCTATTGTCAGGCTCAATAATCTCAAGAGTTCGAGACTGATCTACCCCGGCCAGAGACTCAAGATTCCGGGCAGAGCTCGGGGTCTGACTCCGGCCGATGATAACAGCAGCCCAAAGACGCTGGCCTCCAGCGGCCAGGCTTCTACCCCGGACCAGGCCATCGTCTATGTGGTCAGGGCCGGAGATACCCTTTATCAGATTTCCAAAAATTACGGGGTCAGCGTTGACCGGATAAAAAGGGATAATAACCTGAGTAACGACATCCTGATTCCAGGTCAAAAATTAATCATTAAAACCAATTAAAAATTTTTAAAAGGAAAGCAGCGGGAGGAGCTTAAAATGAAAGTAAAAAACCAGAAACTTCTGGCCCGGCTGCTGGGAATCTCCCTGCTGCTGGCAGGATTGCGGCTTCCGGCCAGGGCTGACACTAAGGTTAACCAGCTGGAGGCCAGGTTAACCGGGCAGCTGACCGCCATCAAGGATTCCCTGGACGGCATCCTCGGCCTGGCCATCAAAGACCTGGTTACTGGCAAAACCATCTTTATCAATGAAAATGAAATCTTCCCCCAGGCCAGCTCGATCAAGATCGCCATCTTAATGGAGGTCCTGAAACAGGCAGAAGAAAACCGCCTGCAGTTGGATGATTTTCTTGAACTCAAGCCCGAAAGCAAGGTGGGGGGCGGCCCTATCCTGAATTTCCTGGGAAACCCTTCACTCCGGCTGTCGGTCCACGACCTCTGCGTTCTGATGATCGTTCTGTCCGACAATACGGCCACCAACCTGCTCATTGACCTGGTGGGCATGGAAGCCGTAAACCGGCGCTTACGAATCCTGGGACTCAGCCAGACCAGGCTCAGGAGAAAAATGATGGACCTCAAGGCAGCCGGGGAAGGTCGGGAGAACATTTCGACACCCAGAGAAATGCTGAGCCTGCTGGAAAAAATCTGGCAGGGAAAGGTCCTGGGTGTCGAACAGCGCCAGCTGTTCTTCGACTTCCTGTCTTTGCCCAAAGACAGTCCCCTGCAGCAGGCTGTGCCCGAGGGGATCACCGTAGCCGATAAGCCGGGGGAACTGGAGGCGGTGCGCTGCGATTCCGGTCTGGTTTTCTTGAAAAAGAGGCCCTACCTCATTTGTGTGATGACCACTTACCTTGGACCCCGGGAAGACGGCAATGCGGCCATAAGGAAAATAGGCCGCCTGGTCTATGACCATTTCGACCGCCTGGAAAGGTCCAGCGAATACGGCCGGATAATTTCCGAAAGGTAAGAAGGGCCAGACTGTCCTGTTACCATTCTGGGATAGTCGGCTCTACCCCCAGCCCGGGACGGTCAGGCAGCAGCCAGCGGTCCCCATCCAGGATTAATCCCTGGAAGGGGTCATTATTGATCAGAAGATTGCCGTCAAGATCAGCAAAATCAAAAAGAGGGGTCAGGCTGGCGGCGGCGGCAATGGCCAGAGAGCTCTCTATCATGCAGCCAATCATCACCTTCAGGCCAAAGGCCCGGGCCACGGCTACCAGCCTCAGGGCTTCTTGCAGGCCGCCACACTTCATCAACTTGATATTTATGCCGTGAAAGGCCGGGGCCAGGGCCGGGACATCCTGAATCTTATGGACACTTTCATCGGCAATGATGGGAATCTTTACCCGCTCTTTCAGCCAGCGATGGTCTTCCAGATTGTCAGCCGGAAGCGGTTGTTCTACAAACTCTACTCCCCTCTCAGCCATCCAGTTAATCATCTCCAGGGCTTGTTGACGATCTTTCCAGCCTTCGTTGGCATCAACGATGAGCGGCCGGTCGGTCACTGCCCTTATGCCTTCGATATGTTTCTTATCATCTGGCACTCCTACCTTGATCTTGAGCCTTCTGAAGGCGGGAGCAGATTGAGCTGTCTTCTGCATGACTTCCACTTCGTCTATGCCTATGGAAAAAGTGGTGGGCAGGGTTTTATTCCGGTCCAGTCCAAAAAATTTGTAAAGCGGCACCTTTAAGCTCTTGCTGACCCAGTCCAGGATGGCCATATCCAGGGCAGCTTTGGCCGCATTCTGCCCGGGACTCAGGGCTTCCAGTTCGCGCCACCGGTCCTGATATTCCCAGAGATCTTTCTCCAGCACCGGCCTGGCTTTATGGATGAATTCCTGGTTGCTCTCGGCACTTTCCTGATAACGGGGTATGGGAGCGGCTTCGCCGTAACCCACTATTCCATCCTTTTCCAGCCTGACCAGGACATTTCTCCTGGTATTCCAGGTTCCACGGGACAGAGTCCAGGCCTGGCGCAGCTGCAACTCATAGATGGTAGTAGTGACTTTCAGGGAACCGGCTTTTAGCTGGGTTTCTTTCTCTTTTCTTATTACCTTCTGACAGCCGCTCCAGAAAGAAGAAGCCACCAGAAGACCGCTGGCTTTCAAGAAGTCTTTTCGCTTCATTTTGCCCTCCTGAGTTTTCTATTTTAATCCAAAGCTGAGCGACCGACAAAACGTTTTTCCACAGATAAAATGATAGTATAATGGAGCATAAGGAGGCTGGACGTGATGAGAAAAATTGTTATCCTGACGGCCTTATTTATAATGATGATTTCAATCAATTCCTGCCATAAGGCGAAAGACACCCCGGTGGCCGGGGTGATCATCACCCCGGTTGAAAATATGTATTCGCGGGCTGACGACCAGGTTGATGTGGTCAGCCAGGCTCTGCTGGGCACCACGGTAAAAATTCTGAAAAGCGAAAAAACGGCCGGAAAGCAGGTCTGGTATCAGGTCGAAACTCCGGACACCTACCAGGGCTGGGTTTCAGGCCGGGCTCTTCGCCTCTACGCCCCAGAGGAAAAGCCTTACGCCGCAGAGGGCCAGGTGATAGAAATAACCAGCCTGATGGCCTATATCTATGCTGTGCCCGACGTGACCCAGCAGAAACCGCTGCTTTTTGCTCCCATCAGTTCTGTCCTGGTGCTGGACAAGTATGAGGGGCGCTGGGGCCAGGTCATTCTGCCCGATAACCGCCGGGCCCATATCCAGATGGGTGACGGGCTGGTCCGACAGGCTCCTTTCCAAAGACCGCGCCTGAGCCCGGAGCAGATGGTAGAACTGGCCAGGAGATTCCTGGGCCTGCCATATTTCTGGGGCGGCACCAGCCCCCTGGGACTGGACTGCTCGGGTTATGTTCAGTTAATCTACCGGCTGAGCGGAGTGGAAATCCTGAGGGACGCCGACATCCAGTTCACCAGCTCCGGCCTGCTGGAAGTACCGAAAGGCCAGGAACGAATGGGAGACCTGGTGTTTTTCGGCCGCAAGAGCATCAGCCACGTGGGGATGATGATTAACGAGCGGGAGTTCATCCACGCCACCACCAACCAGCGGCCGCTGGTCCAGATTTCCAATCTTTATAACGAATACTGGCAGAACATCTACCTGGGTTGCCGGCGGCCTGGAGATTGAATTGGAAGATAATGAATAAAATAGTTCAGCGAATTAAGTGAACGGGCTGTGGCGGGGATCTTTAGAAAAAAACTCCCCTGACGGGGATTAAGCAATCGCTTGCTTGAATTTCTATCCCGGGAAAGGCCGCAGGCCAGGGTTTACCTGGCTTCTTTGCCTTTCTCTTTTTCTTTCTTTTTAGCTTTTTTCTTGTATTCAGCCCCCAGAAGTTCCAGCATGGCCATCGGGGCTCCATCTCCGGAGCGGGGTCCCAGCTTCACAATTCTGGTATAACCACCGGGGCGCTCCTTAAACCTGGGACCCAGTTCAGTAAACAACTTCTGGACCGCCGTTTCTTTGGTCAGGTAAGCCAGGGCCAGGCGGCGGGCAGCCAGTGTGTTTTTTCTGCCCAGGGTAATCATTTTCTCAGCCACCGGCCGGGCCGCTTTGGCCTTGGCCAGGGTAGTCTTGATTCTTTCTCTTTCCAGAAGAGAAGTTACCAGGTTTCTGAGCAAGGCCCGCCGATGCGCGGTGTTGCGTCTGAGTTGATAGCGTTTGACCCGGTGTCTCATGCTTCCAGCTCCTTATCACTTTGGCTCTGCTTGATGACTGCCTGGACCTGTTCTAACAGCTTGGGATGTAATTCCAGATTCAGCCCCAGGCCGAGAGCGGACAGCTTTTCCTTGATTTCACCAAGGGACTTGCGGCCGAAGTTCTTGGTCTGCAGCAGCTGTTCTTCGGTTTTTTGCACCAGTTCATAAACGTAGCCAATGCCAGCAGCCCTCAGGCAGTTGTTAGCTCGGACCGAAAGCTCCAGATGGTCGATGGTGTTGGCCAGCATGTCCACCTTATCAATGTAGGGAATTTCCTTCTTAGGGATCATTGTTTCCCGCTCCAGCGGCTCGTCCACGATGTTCAGGAAAATGGCCAGATGGTCACGCAACAACTTGGCCGCCTGCGACAGGGCGTCGGTCGGCCTGATGGCTCCGTTGGTCCAGATTTCCAGGGTCAGGCTTTCGTAGTCAATGCGCTTGCCCACCCGAGCCGGCTCGACCGTATAGTTGACCTTGAGGATGGGAGAGTGGGACGAATCCAGAGGGATGAAATCCACACTCAGCTCGCTGTCAAAGTTCTGGTCGGCAGTGATGTAACCGCGGTTGTTCTTGACCACCATCTCCATCTCCAGCTTGCCGTCCACGTCCAGGGTGGCAATATGAATATCGGAATTGAGAATCTCAATGTCGGACTCGTGAACAATATCGCCGGACTTGACCTCGGCCGGTCCAACCACCTTCAGGGTCATTCTCTTCGGTTCGTTGCCCTTCAGTTTCAGGGGTATAGTCTTGAGGTTGAGAATGATATGGGTGACGTCCTCCACCACTCCCGGAAGGGTGGAAAACTCGTGCAGTACTCCAGAAATCCTGACGGCGGTGATGGCGGCTCCGGTAATTGAGGACAGCAGGACCCTTCGCAGCGAGTTGCCGATGGTGATGCCGTACCCCCGCTCGAAAGGCTGGGCCTGAAACCGACCGTAAGTATCGCTCAGCGTTTCATAATCACATTCCAGGAATCTTGGCCTCTGGAAACCAAGTTCAATCATGGTTCCTCCTTAATAGGAAGGTCACTCTCCAGCCACCTTCCCCATTTATTTCGAATAAAGTTCAACCACCAGATGTTCTTCCACCGGAATGGTGACATCCTGTCTGGTGGGCAGGGCGACCACTGTTCCCCGGCAATTATCCCAGTCCACCTGCAGCCAGCCGGGCAGTGTTTTGGTCTTGTTGGCTTCGACCACGGCCCGGAAATTTTCGTTCTGGGCCGATTTTTCCTTCAGGGCCACCACATCCCCGGCCTTGACCAGGTAAGACGGAACAGTGACCTTGTGCTCGTTGACCAGAACATGACCGTGGGTGATCATCTGCCGGGCATGTGACCTCGACTGGGCCAGGCCCATCAGGAAGACCACATTATCTAGCCTTCTTTCCAGCATCACTAGCAGGTTTTCACCGGTGACGCCTTTCTGCTGTTCGGCTCGCTTGAAGAACAGGCGGAACTGCTGTTCCGACATACAATAGTACCTTTTCAGTTTTTGTTTTTCCCGCAACTGGAGGGCATAACCCAGAACCCTTCGGCGCATCCGTCCGTGCTGACCCGGAGCGAAGGGCCTCCTTTCCAGCGGGCATTTATCGGTCAGACACTTGTTGCCTTTTAGAAAAAGTTTGGTCTTTTCTATCCGGCACAAGCGACAATCCGGTTTTTGATACCTGGCCATGGTTAATCTCCTTTAATCCTCATCAGACTCTTCTTCTTCTTCTCACCCGGCAGCCGTTATGGGGAATCGGGGTCACGTCGCGGATGGACTTGATTTCCAGACCGGCCGCCTGCAAGGCCCGGATAGATGATTCCCGGCCGGCTCCCGGCCCCTTCACCCGGACATCAATGTAGCGGACTCCGAAGTCCCTGGCTTTATTGGCCACTTCCTTGGCCGCCAGCTGAGCGGCAAAGGGCGTGCCCTTCCTGGCCCCCTTGAAGCCGGAAGTGCCAGAACTGGCCCAGCAGATGGTGTTGCCCTGCTGGTCAGTGATGGTGATGATGGTATTGTTAAAAGTCGACTGAATATGAGCTACCCCGAAGGTAACTTCCTTTTTAATTTTTTTCTTTCTGGCTTTAGCCTTGGGCATGAACTTTCTCCCTTACACTAAGCTTTCTTTTCTTTCAGTTTCTTGATGGCATGACCGCGAGGTCCTTTCCGGGTACGGGCGTTGGTCCTGGTCCTCTGACCCCGGACCGGAAGATTCCTCTTGTGGCGCATTCCCCGGTAGCAGCTGATATCGATCAGGCGCTTGATGTTCTGGGATACTTCTTTCCGGAGGTCGCCCTCAATCTTCTCCCGCTTTTCAATAATCTGGCGGATCTTGTTGATTTCATCCTCGGTCAGCTCCTTGACCTTCTTGTTCTTGTCGATCCGGGCTTCCTCCAGGATCTGGTTGGCCTTGGACCTGCCGATGCCATAGATGTAGGTTAGCCCTATTTCAATCCTCTTTTCTGGCGGAAGTGTGATACCTGCTATTCTTGCCATGGTCTCCTCTTTTATCCTTGTCTTTGTTTATGTTTGGGGTTAGAACAGATCACTCTGATCACCCCTTTTCTCCGGACAATCTTGCAGTTCCGGCAGATTTTCTTAACTGATGCTCTGACCTTCATCTTACACCTCACTTATACCGGTAGGTGATACGCCCCTTGGTCAAATCGTAAGGCGATATCTCCACCAGGACCCGGTCTCCAGGCAGAATGCGGATAAAATTTTTTCTCATCCGTCCCGAAATATGGGCCAGGATGATATGCTTGTTGGCCAGCTCTACCTTAAACATGGCATTGGGCAGCGTTTCCAGCACCACGCCCTCGATTTCAAAGACATCGCTCTTAGGCATTAACTGCACTCCCTGTCTTCAGGTTACTGGCTTCCCGGCTATCGAGCGACAGGATTTCCACTCCATGGTCAGTCAAAGCCACCGTGTGTTCGTAGTGGGCCGACAGGCTCCGGTCCTGGGTGGTGGCCGTCCAGCCGTCATTGAGCACTTCCACCTCCCAGTGGCCGGCAGCAATCATTGGCTCTATGGCCAGGGTCAAGCCCTTCTTCAACCTGGGGCCATGACCCGGCAGGCCGAAATTGGGCAGCTGGGGTTCCTCGTGCAGGCTGCGCCCGATACCATGACCGACAAAAGCCCGGATGACCGAAAAACCGGCCTTCTCCACTTCCTGCTGGATGGCAGCTGAGACATCGGACAGGCGGTTGCCGACCTTCAATTTTTCCAGGCCCCGGTAAAAGGCACTCTTAGCCACTTCAATCAGCCTCAGGGCCAGCTCGGAGACCTGCCCTACTGGGACGGTCAGGGCGGCATCTCCGTAAAAGCCCTCGTAGACCACACCGAAATCCAGGCTGACGATATCTCCTTCCTGGAGCCGCCGGCTGGAAGGAATTCCATGGACAATCTCTTCGTTAACAGAAACGCAGAGAGAGGACGGGTAACCGCGGTAGCCCTTGAAGGCCGGCACTGCACCCAGCTCCCGGGCACGACTTTCAGCATACTTATCCAGCTCCCTGGTTTCCAGCCCTGGTCTGATCATGTCCTTAAGCTCGGACAGAATCCTGGCCACAATCTGCGAGCTTTGTCGCATCATTTCAATTTCTGCCTCAGACTTATAAATAATCATAGCCGCTTTAATTCTCCTGGTGGCCAGAGATTCTACTGTCCAGTATCAACTTAATGGCTTCGAATACTTCTTCCACGGTTCTATCCCCGTCAACGGGGAACAGAACCTGCTTTCTGGAATAGTGGGCCAGCAGCGGACCGACAGTTTCCCGGTAAATTCTGAATCTTTCCCTGATAACCTCAGGCCGGTCATCGGACCTGATGATCAGCTTCCCGCCACAGGCCTGGCACTGAAGCTCAGTTCCTGGTTCATTATTATATACAGCCCCACACTGGGCGCAAACTCGGCGACCGGCCAGGCGCTTCAACACCGCCTCTTCGGAAATCTGAATTTCCAGCACGGTTTCGGGACGACTGCGGTCGAGCTGTTCCAGCAACAGGGCCTGGTTAAGGGTCCGGGGATAGCCGTCCAGCACATAACCGGAGCGGCAATCTTGAGCCTGGAGTCTGGCTTTCACCACCTCCAGGACCAGCTCGTCGGCTACCAGCTGTCCTGCCTTCATTATTTCCTCAACCATTTTTCCCAGTTCGGTTCCTTTCTGGACTTCCAGCCGCAGCAGATCGCCAGTTGAAATCCGGGGAAACCCGTAGTGGCGCTCTATGAGCTGGCCCTGAGTTCCCTTGCCGCTACCGGCCGCCCCCAGCAGGATAATCCTCATCCTCTTCTCCCTCTGAGACGCCCGCTCCTGAGGAAGCCATCGTAATGTCGCATGACCAGCTGGGCTTCTATCTGCTGGAGCGTATCCATGGCCACGCCCACCACAATCAGGATAGAGGTGCCGCCGAAATAAAAATCAACGTTCAGGCCCTGGGTAAACCACTTGGGCAGGTTGGCCTCGAGAAAAGGACCGATCCAGGGCAGGGCCCCGACCTTAAAACCTGTCATCAAAAACTCCGGCAGAATAGCGATGGCGGCCAGATAAACGGCCCCCACTAGGGTGATGCGGCTCAGGACCTCATCTATGTAGTCCGCAGTGTTCTTACCGGGCCTGATGCCAGGAATGAAACCGCCGTATTTTCGCAGATTTTCGGCCACATCGTTGGGGTTGAAGATGATGGAGACGTAAAAGTAGGTAAAGAAGATGATGGCCGCAATGTACAACAGGTTATAAAGCGGCATACCCATTCCGAATTGCCTGGCAATCGTTTGCAGAATCGGGGCCTTGGACAGGTTGGCCAGAGTGGCCGGAATGGTGATGATGGAAGCGGCAAAGATGATGGGAATAACCCCGCCGGTGTTAACCCGGAGCGGCAGATGGGTGCTCTGTCCGCCATACACTTTTCGCCCGATGACCCGCTTGGCATAAGAAATGGGTATCCGGCGCTGGCCGCGCTCGACAAAGATGATAAAGGCTATCACCGCCAGCATCAGCACTATCAGGAAGATTATCCGGAGCGGGTCCAGGCTGCCCGTCCGCAAGCCACTTATCAGACTATTTATTCCCTGGGGTAAACCGACCACGATTCCAGCAAAGATGATCAACGAAATGCCGTTACCGATACCGCGTTCCGAGATCTGTTCACCCAGCCACATGATAAAAGTGGTGCCGGTGGTCAGGGTCAGCATGGTCAATAATCGGAAACCCCAGCCGGGGCTGGGCACAATCCGGGCTCCGGTGGGGCTGGTCAGGCTTTCCAGGAAAATGGCTATACCGAACGACTGAATCAAGCAGATGATCAGAGTTCCGTAACGGGTATACTGGGTTATCTTCTTCCGGCCGAGCTCCCCTTCCTTGGACAATCTTTCCAGGTAGGGCCAGACCACAGTCAGCAGCTGCAGGATGATTGAGGCGCTGATATAAGGCATGATACCCAGAGCAAAGATGGTCATCCGAGACATGGCTCGCCCGGAGAACAGGTCATAGAAACCCAGGATGGACCCCTTCTGGGTCTGCCAGAACTCGGCCAGGGCGGCCGCGCTGACTCCCGGGTTGGGAATCTGGGCCCCGATGCGGTAAACAGCCAGAAGAAGAAGGGTGAAAATCACCCTTCTTCTCAGGTCAGGAATGCTGAAGATGTTACGGATGCTTTCTAACATTATTCCTTCCCGATAGTGATGGCTTTGCCCCCGCTTTCTTCAATCTTCTTGACAGCCGATTGAGAGAAAGCATGAGCCTGTATGGTCTTGGGAGAAGACAGTTTGCCTCTGCCCAGAACTTTTACCAGTTCCGACTCGCTATGGATCAGCCGGTAGTCCACCATTTCTTTCAGGCCGATTTCAGCTGCTGGCAGCTTATCCAGCCGGTCCAGATTGACCTCGGTATATTCAACCCTGAATTTATTGTTGAAGCCCCGTTTCGGCAGACGGCGATGCAGAGGCATCTGACCGCCTTCGAAGCCCCATTTTCTCTTATAGCCTGCTCCGGCCAGCTGGCCTTTATGTCCGCGGCCTGAGGTTTTACCCAGGCCGGAACCCGGACCGCGACCCCGTCTCTTGTCACTTTTCCTGGCACCCTGTGCTGGTTTCAATTTGCTGAGGTTCATGGCTTATCTATCTCCTCTACTTCGAGCAAATGAGAAATCTTCCTTATCATTCCCCGGGTTTCAGGACTGTCTTTCCTGATGACCTGAGAATTTAGCTTTCTCAGCCCGAGTCCATAGGCTACCAGGCGGTGTTTCCGGGGATGGCTGATAAGGCTTCGTACCAGTTTTATCTTCAGGTATTTTTCTTTCTTCATCATGGCCTCACCTTAGGACTTGGTTTTCTCGGTTTCCCGACCCCTCAGTTTGGAAACCTCTTCTGGCTTTTTCAGCTTTTTCAGCGCATCTATGGTAGCCTGGGCCACTGTAATCGGGTTACCACTGCGGATGGACTTGGTCAGTATGTCCTTGACCCCGGCCAGCTGCAGGATAACCCGGACGGCGCCACCGGCGATAACGCCGGTTCCACGGGAGGCCGGCCTGAGGACAACAATCCCGGCATCGGACTCCCCTTTAATCATGTGAGGAATGGTCGTGCCGGCCAGTGGCACCTCGATCATATGCTTCTTGGCATCTTCCACTGCTTTAGCAATAGCCTGGGGAACCTCGCGGGCCTTGCCCAGACCGATGCCTACCTGGCCGCCTTCATTGCCGACGGCCACCAGGGCTGAGAAGCTGAGGTTCTTGCCGCCCTTGACCACCTTGGTAACTCTTCTGATGGAGATGACCTGGTCTTTCAGCTCAAGTTCGGAGCCGACAGCTTGTTCCAGCTTTTCTAATTCTTCGTGTTCCACGCTCATTCCTCCTTAATCGGTTAAAAGGCCAGGCCTTCAGCCCTCAGGGCTTCAGCCAGAACCTTAACCCGGCCGTGGTAGGGATAGAGACCACGGTCCAGAACGATGCTGTTGATATTTTTTTCCTTGAGCCTCCTGGCCAGAACGGCACCCAGAAGAGCACAGGCTTCTTTATTCTTGAAATTCTTGGCCTTTTCCTGGAATTCCTTTTCCAGGGTTGAGGCTGAGGTGATAACCCGGCCCGACAGGTCGTCAATCACCTGGGCATAAATGTATCGGTTGGATTTGACCACCAGCACCCTGGGTCGGTCCGGGGTTCCCCGCAATTTTTTCCTGATTCTTTTCCTGATTCTTTGCTTCCTGAGTTTTTTGATTTCAGACTTTAACTTAAGCACCGGCCACCCCCGCTTTTCTTTCTTTCTTGATCAGGACCTCGCCCACCAGTCGAATACCTTTCTGCTTGTAAGGATCCGGGCGGCGGAACCTCTTGATGGTGTCTGCTACCTGGCCTACTTTCTGCTTGTCAATGCCTCGGACAGTCAACAGGGTTGGCTTCTCGGCCACAATCTCAATCCCTTCCGGGATTTCATAGACGACTGGCTTGGAATAGCCAACACTCAGCTCCAGCTTGTTTTTCTCCACCTTGGCTCTATAGCCCACGCCGGTTATTTCCAGCTGCTTGGAAAATCCCCGGGAGACTCCGATCACAGCGTTACTGGCCAGAGCCCGGCACAGTCCGTGAAACTGCCTGGTCTGCGGCTCTTCGTTCTCCCTAGTCAGGATTAGCTGGTTGCCTTCGACCGTCGCCTTGACCCCGGCATAGAGCGGCGAGGTCAGCTTTCCCAGTTTGCCTTCCACTTCAATCCGGTCCGGATGGATGGTCACCTTGACCTCGGCCGGTATCTCTATCGGCTTCTTACCTACTCTTGACATCCTCGTACCTCACCTTCTGGATTACCAGATTTCACACAGGACTTCGCCGCCCACTCCCAGTTCCTGGCACTGCTTGTCCGTTAGCAGGCCGCGAGAGGTGGAAATTATCACTACCCCCAGGCCGTCCAGAACTCTGGGAACGGAGTCCCGGGTGCAATAGATGCGGCAACCCGGTTTGCTGACCCGGCGCAGTCCGGTGATCACGCTCTGGTTGTCGTCAGTGTATTTCAGGATTATGTTCAGGACACCCTGCTTGTCATCTTCTATAACTTTATAACCTCTTATGTAACCTTCTTCCTTCAAGATTCTGGCAATCTCCACCTTCAGCCTGGAAGAAGGGATGTTGACTTCCTTTTTCTTAGCCCTAACGGCATTCCTGATTCTGGTTAACATATCGGCAATCGGGTCGGTCAGACTCATGTTTCTATCCTTTCCAAGATATTTACCAGGAAGCCTTGATGATTCCCGGGATCTCTCCCTTCAAGGCCAGTTGCCTCAAACAAAGCCGGCAGAGGTCAAATTTGCGGTAATAGCCCCTGGGCCGCCCACACAGCCGGCAGCGGTTGCGATGGCGGATGCCATACCGGGGCTTTCTCTGATCTTTGACCATTTTTGCTATAGTAGCCACTTTGACCTTCCTTTCATCACGATTCGCGGAAAGGCATGCCCAGTTTCTTCAGCAGGGCATATGCCTCCTTGTCATTTTTGGCCGTGGTGACGATGGTGATGTTCATGCCCCTCGGCCTTTCCACTTTGGTGTAATCGACTTCCGGGAAAACCAGCTGGTCCTTCAAGCCGATGGTATAATTACCGCAGCCGTCGAACGACCCGGCCGGGACCCCGCGGAAATCCCTGACCCGGGGTAGAACGATGTTCACCAGCCGGTCAAAAAATTCATACATTCTTTTTCTTCTCAGGGTAACATAACAGGCAATGGGTTGACCCTTCCTGAGGTGAAAGGCGGAGATGGATTTCTTGGCCCGCCCGATGGCCGGGTGCTGCCCGGTAACCAGGCTGAGCTCCATCTTGGCCGTGTCCAGTAACTTGATGTTCTGGATGGCATCTCCTACACCCATGTTGACGATTATCTTCTCCAGCCGGGGTACAGCCATCGGATTCTCAATCCCCAGTTCTTTCTGGAGCTCCTTGATGATTTCTTTCTTGTAACGTTCAAACAACCTGCTCATCTTCCGACCTCTCAGGACTTTTCTAAATTAGTCTGACATCTGGCGCAGACTCTTATCTTGGTTCCGTCCTCCAGGATCTTGTGCCTGTATCTGACTCCCCGACCGCACTCCTGGCAATAGAGCATCACCCGGGAAACATGGATGGGAGCTTCTTTTTCCATGATTCCGCCCTGAATATTCTGGCTGCGGTCCGGCCTGACAAAGACTTTGACGAAATTAGTCCTTTCTACCAGCACCCGGTTCTTTTCCGGGATAACCTTCAGCACCTTGCCGGTCTTGCCCCGGTCCTTGCCGCTGCGGATAATTACCACATCGTTTTTCTTGAACGGGAATCTGGACATCACAGCACCTCCGGCGCCAGCGATATAATCTTCATGAATTTCTTCTCTCTCAATTCCCGCCCCACCGGTCCGAAAACGCGGCTGCCAAGGGGCTCGCCCTGCTTGTCGATGATCACGGCTGCGTTATCATCAAAGCGAATGTAGGAGCCGTCCTTGCGCCTGATTTCTTTTCTGGTGCGGACGATCACAGCCCTGACCACTTTGCCTTTCTCGATCTTGCTGTCCGGGTCGGCTTCTTTGACCGAGGCTGAGATCACGTCTCCGATGGTTGCCACCTGTCCCACCCCGCCGCCCAGGGGAGTAATGGCCATAATTCTCCGGGCGCCGGAGTTATCCGCCACTTTGAGCATAGTTCTCATCTGGATCATGACAGACCACCTTCGTTCTCGGTTTTAGTTTGTATTTCTCCGGAAGCTAAACCGACGATTTCCGCCACCCGCCATCTTTTCAACTTGGAGATGGGCCGGGTTTCCACGATTCTGACCAGGTCGCCTACCTGGCACTTTTCGTGCTCGTCGTGGACTAAGAAAATCTTCTTCCGTTTAATGGTCTTCCTGTAGACCGGGTGCCGTTCCAGCCTTTCCACCAGCACCCGCAGGGTCTTGGCCGATTTCTTGGCCACCACCGTTCCCACTTTGGTTGATATCCTTTTTTGCCGTTTAGCTTCCATGGTTTATTCCGTCCCTTTAGTTTGAAATTCTTTGAGAAGCGTCTTAATCCTGGCTAGGTCTCTCTTGATATTGCTGAGCTTCATCGGGTTATCCAGCTGGCCCAGAGATTTCTGAAAGCGCAGTTTAAACAGCTGGTCTTTGAGATCCAGCTCTTTCTGTTTTAACTCGTCAACCGATAACTCTCTCAATTCTCTGATCTTCATTTTAACTCCCTGTGCTCTCTTGAAATGAATCTGGTCTTGATGGGCAACTTATTGGCAGCCAGACGCATGGCTTCCTGGGCCACGCTGTGATCCACGCCTTCGACCTCAAAAATGATCCGCCCGGGCCGAATCACATCTACCCAGAATTCCGGGTCGCCCTTGCCGCGGCCCATCCTGGTTTCCGTGGGCTTCTTGGTGACTGGTTTCCAGGGGAAAACCCGGACCCACATCTTGCCCCGTTTTTTCAGGAAGCGAGTGATGGTCACACGGCCGGCTTCAATCTGCCTGGCGGTGAGCCAGCAGGGTTCCAGAGCCTGCAGACCGTATTCGCCGAAAGCCAGCTCGGCCCCGCGCTGGGTCTGGCCTCTCATCCGGCCGCGGTGTTGTTTCCGGTATTTGACTTTCTTCGGCATCAACATGGTCAAATCTCCTCGGCTTCTATGATTTGGGATGAGACTTTGGCTTTATCCACATCACCGCGGTAGATCCAGACTTTGATTCCGATCTGACCATAGGTGGTAAAAGCTTCAGTAAAGGCAAAATCTATGTCAGCCCGGAGCGTTTGCAGCGGCAGTTGACCCTTCAGATACCATTCGGTTCTGGCAATTTCCACTCCGCCCAGACGCCCGGCACACATCACTTTTATCCCCTTGGCACCCATTTTCAGGGCCATCTCTACCGCCCGTCTCATGGCCCGGCGGTAGGCAATTCTTTTTTCTAGCTGGGTGGCAATGCCCTCAGCCACCAGAGTGGCGTTCAATTCCGGCTTGTCCACTTCCCGGATGTCAACGTAAACTTCTCTTCGGGCGATAGCCTCCAGCGTGTTCCTGAGGTTCTCAATCTCCTTGCCGCCCCGGCCGATGATGATGCCGGGTCTGGCAGTATGTATAATCACCCGGACTTTGGGACCGACTCTTTCCACATCAACGCTGGCGATGCCGGCATGCTGGTACTTTTCCCGGACAGCCTTTTTCATCTGCAGGTCCTCATGGAATAACCTGGCATAATCCCGACCTCGAGCAAACCAGCGAGAAGTCCACTGTTTGTTAAATCCTAAACGAAAGCCGATTGGATGTGTCTTCTGTCCCACAGTCTATCTCCCTTTCTTTTCGTCTAAGTAGATTTTGACATGGCTCATCCTTTTGAGGATCCGGTAGGCCCTGCCCATCGGCGCTGGCCTGATTCTCTTCATAGCCGGGCCCTGGTCAATCTCAATCTTGGCTACGTACAGATTATCTACGTCCACGTTGGGTGCTTTCTGCTGGGCATTGGCTATGGCCGACCGCAGGACCTTTTCCAGGATGGCGCTGATCTTTTTCTTCTCGTTGAATTTCAGGATGGTCAGGGCCTCGCCCACCAGCCTGTCCCGGATCAGGTCGGCCACCAGACGGCCCTTCTGTGGACTCATTCGCACATAACGGGCCACCGCTTTTGAAAGGTATTTTTCTTTTTCCATGGTTACTTACCCACTTTAAGCTGACGGGCAGTTTTGGAGGTATGCCCCTTAAAGGTCCGGGTAGGAGCGAATTCCCCCAGCTTATGGCCGACCATCTGCTCGGTCACAAACACCGGGATGAACTTGCGGCCATTATGGACACCAAAAGTCAGGCCCACCATCTCCGGGATGATGGTCGAGCGCCGGGACCAAGTCTTAATTACCTGGCGCTTTTCCCTGGCCGACTGGGCGGCCTGGACTTTTTCCAGCAATTTAGAATCAACATAGGGACCTTTCTTTAAGGATCTGCCCATGGTTACTTACTCCTTCTTCTGATTATAAAGGCTTGGGTTCTCTTGTTCTTTCTGGTCTTGCAACCCTTGGTCGGGATGCCTTCCGGGCTGACCGGATGACGTCCGCCCTTGGTCCGGCCTTCACCGCCGCCATGCGGATGGTCGATTGGGTTCATGGCTGTGCCCCGGACATAAGGTCTGATGCCCAGCCACCTGGTGCGGCCGGCTTTGCCGATGCTGATGTTCTGGTGGTCCAGGTTGGCCAGCTGTCCGACGGTCGCCCGGCAATCCAGATGGACCTTGCGGATTTCGGATGAGGGCAACCGCAGCTGGGCATAATCGCCTTCTTTGCCCAAGATCTGCACTCCGGAACCGGCTGCCCTGGCCATCTGCCCACCCTTGCCTATTTTCAGTTCGACGTTGTGAACAATGGTACCAACCGGAATGTACCTGAGGGGCATGGCATTTCCCGGCAGAACATCAACCTGGGTGTTGGCCGAGACGATAGTATCCCCGACTTTCAGGTTGAGCGGAGTCAGGATATAACGTCTCTCACCGTCAGCATACTTGACCAGGGAAATGAAGGCCGAGCGATTGGGGTCATACTCGATGGTCTCCACCACTCCGGGAACATCTATTTTATCCCGCTTGAAATCGATGATCCGGTAAAGTCTCTTGTGTCCCCCGCCCCGGTGTCTGACCGACAGGTGGCCGCGGTTGTTGCGTCCCCCGCTCTTAGGCAGGGGGACCAGCAGCGGCTTGTAGGGTTTATTAGTGGTCAGCTCCTCATAAGTCAGACCAGTCCGGTGACGTAATCCTGGAGTAACTGGTTTGTAAACTTTAATACCCATGGTTATACTGCCTCAAAGTATTCAATCATTTTTTCGCCGGGTTTCAGCTTGACGTAAGCCTTTTTGCGGTCCTTGGTCCGCCCGAGGCTCCGGCCAAGCCTCTTGGTCTTGCCGGTCAGGCTGACGATGGTCACTCTTTCCACCTTGACCTTGAACAGCTCTTCCACGGCCTTTTTAACCTCGATCTTGTTAGCCCCGGGAGCAATTTCAAAGCAGACTTCATGATGGGAGTCCCTCAACCTGGTGCTCTTCTCGGTGATC
This sequence comes from Candidatus Aminicenantota bacterium, assembly GCA_014360005.1. Lineage (GTDB taxonomy): Bacteria > Acidobacteriota > Aminicenantia > Aminicenantales > Saccharicenantaceae > Saccharicenans. The sequence goes on from JACIYI010000010.1 coordinate 94,494, forward strand.
AGCGGCCTGAAGATTATATCTCTTGGATCTTTGGTCATTTCAATCTCTCCACCAGGGAATTAAAAGAACGCTGACTGAAGACCAGCCACCGATAACGGAGGACATCGTAAACATTCAAGTGTTCATTATCCACAGCTTTGACTTCGGGGATATTCCTGACCGAACGGAAAAGATTCTTATTATCCCGGTCCTCAACTATAAGAGCCGAATCAATCTTCAAGCTCTTTAACCAGCCAGCAGCCTCTCTGGTCTTGGGTTCAGCAATCTTGATCTCATCGATAACCAGCAACAGGTTCTCAGCCAGTTTGGCGGTTAGAGCCGATTTCAGAGCATTCTTTCTGGCTTTCTTGGGAATGGCGTAGCTATAATCCCTCGGCTTGGGTCCAAAAACGGTACCGCCATGCCGCCAGAGGGGGGACCTGATGCTCCCTACTCTGGCCCGGCCGGTTCCCTTCTGGCGCCAGGGTTTACGGCCGCCGCCGCTCACTTCTGCCCTGGTTTTGGTACTGGCCGTACCCTGCCTCTGATTGGCCAGATAGTTCACCACCGCTTCGTAGATCAGATGGTCTTTGACCGGATAGGAAAACACCTCTTCCGGCAGGTTCATTTCCTGAACCGGCTTGCCGCTTTGGTCTAATATTTGTACTTTCATGGCACTCTCTTCACTCATGAAGTCTTGGTCTTAAACGAGCTCTTTTTAATCAGAACCACTCCGCCATTGGCTCCGGGGACAGCCCCTTCCACCAGCAGCAGGTTATTCTCCTTATCCACCTGAACCACTTTCAGATTCCGGACGGTCACCCGGTCGCCGCCCATCCGGCCGCCCATCCTGGTTCCCTTGAGTACGCGGGAGGGGTAGGAGGAGGCTCCGATCGAACCAGGAGCCCGGTGGAACATGGAACCGTGAGCCGCATCACCCCCGGCAAATCCGTGCCGCCTGACCACGCCCTGAAACCCCTTGCCCTTGCTGATTCCGATGACATGAACCTTTTCGCCTACCTCAAACAGGTCCACCAGGATCTGGTCTCCCTCTTTGAGCTCCACCGGCCCTCGGTACTTGACTTCTCTCAGCACCTTGAGCACCGGACTGGCCGATTTCTGGAAATGCCCGGTCTCTGGTTTCCTGGCTTTCTTTTTGGTTCTGTCTTCCACCAGTCCCAGCTGCAAGGCTTCGTAGCCGTCTTTTTCCCTGGTCTTTTTCTGAATAACGGTACAGGGACCGGCCTTGATAACGGTTACCGGGATAACATTTCCTTCTTCATCAAAGATCTGGGTCATCCCGACTTTTCTGCCGATGATACCTTCAACCATGATCATTCTCCTGCGCCAAAGGCTTTGATTTCCACATCGATGCCCGCTGGCAGATCGAGCTTCTGCAGTTCTTCAATGGTCTCGTTGCTGTACTCGCTGATGTCAATCAGCCTCTTATGGATCCTCATCTCAAAGTGCTCTCTTGACCTCTTATCAACATGCGGAGAACGAAGGACGCAAAACCGCTGAATCCTGGTCGGCAGCGGAATTGGACCGGAGACCTTAGCCCCGGTTCTTCTGGCTTTAATCACGATGTCTTTTACCGATTGGTCTAACAATCTGTGATCGAATGATTGGAGTTTAATTCTTATCTTTTCCATGGTCGTTCCTCGTTCTCCATATTAATAACCTCGTCAGTAACTATTCCAGGATTTCGGTGACGGTCCCGGCACCCACCGTCCGGCCGCCCTCGCGGATGGCAAACCGCAAGCCCTTCTCCATAGCCACCGTGGTGATCAGCTCCACTTCCACGTTGGCATTGTCCCCGGGCATCACCATCTCTACCCCGGCCGGCAG
>JACIYI010000011.1 GCA_014360005.1 Candidatus Aminicenantota bacterium
AACCTCCTCATCATGAACTACCTTAACATCTATCCGTTCCCCCTTAACATCAAGTTCCACCTGACTCACTTTCCAGGGCTCTTCAATCCCCAAAATCTGACGATAAAGTTCTTTAACTTCCATAACTTCGCTCCTTTCGGAGCTATTCTATCTCACTTGCCTACCCATTAAAGTGCCGGAAAAGCCTATAAAATAATTCAATCAACTATCTTGAGTGTGGTGGAATGCCGGTTAACTTCAATGATTTCTGATTCATCCGGCGGCACACCCAGGAAATCAGCCACCGGCTTGACCAGTTTCTGGTAGTTCAGGACAGCAGTGACCGTCAGCGGTCCAGGGGAGATGGTGTCTGGTAACTGAAAAGTGCAGGTTTCAATCTTGGTTTCCCGTGGTCCTATCCGGTAATCTACACCCAGGGATTTGGTGTTCCACTGCTGAATGGTCATCCGGCCCTGGGGGTCGAAGTAAGCCATACGGAAGATGCGGTCACCAACTGGCACGCCGTCGCGCTGCACTCCCTTAAAATTGGGGTCACCCAGGGCAATGCCCATATCCTGATAGGCCAGAGTATCGGCAGCAATAGTGTATTCTTCACCCTCAAAACCTTTTCTGTCCACTGGCAGGTGATAGACCTGACCTTTAGCGTCCACAGCTTCTACGTGCATCCAGACAACCCGGTCTTCAACAGACCCTGTTGGGAACTTGTGGCCTGTTTTCTGGTTAAAAAGCACTATAGTAAACCTGACTTTGTCGCCAGGAACAGCTTCGTTGATATCCGGATGGATGCGAAGTTCAATGGTTCCTTTAACCTTGCCCGGGTCATGGGCGCCGTGGAAAAGATGCTGCCGGACGTCCGGGTAAGTCTTGCCCATGGAGGCGCTTTTCCCGGGGGCGTAGGTCATATGGCAATCATGGCAACGGACATCTTCTCTGGCATAAGGGCCTTCCTTCCACTCTAAGTGAGTTGATTTAACCCAGACATCGTAAGGACTCTTTTCGTTATGGCAGGTGCCGCAGAATTCTGCTGTTCTTAAAAATTCTGATTTAACGGTGTTGTGTTCTGGAGAAACGGTTCCGCCTCTGGGACCATGTTTGACCTTTCCCGGTTCTGATATCCAGTTATAATTGTAGGGCACATCCCCGGCAAAACCGGTGACCGTGTGGCAGACTTCGCAGGAAACCGATTCGTTGGCCCGGCTGCCCTTGGCTGGAAGCGGTGGAGGAACATCGCCGGCCAGGAAGGCAATCGGCGTATGACAGCCGTTGCAGCCAGCTTTTACTCCGGCCACCACCGGGTCTTTTTCGGCGTGAGGAACAGCCAGCTTGAAGTATTCAATCTCGTCCCAGTGGTGGGTGTAGGCCTGGGACATCATGGCCTGTTTCCATTGCTGGTAGATGTCGTTATGACACTGGAGGCCGCAGAATTTTGGGGTCTGATAATCGCTGTATTTTCTGGTGCCGAGGGCTTCATCACCGGCTTTTTGCAGGCTGGCAGATGTGACCAGCCCAAGGAAGGAAACGAGAACCAGAGGAAATGCAATTCCCAGACCGCTGTTGGAACCTTTCATCATATCCCTCCTATAATCTATGATTACCACAAATAATGAAGACAGGCAACATGATAAAAATATTTAAGACGGGTACTCGCTTGGGATTAATTCCGAGCTGGTAAATGGCGGTTCTTTTGCCCTATTATCTGATAGGTCTGGTTTCTTTTAGGTTTCCTGCCCGAAGGGATTGGAGTAAAACGGGGCGACCGGACTTCGGGAAAAATAGGCTTTGATTTCCAGGCCCAGTTGGTTTAAAAAGAGAGAGCGCGTACTTCGCTAATCCAAGAATAATAATATCGAAGAGGGAAAAGATGAGCACAAACAAAAAAAGATTGTCCAGAAGGGAGTTTTTAAAAACAGCTTCAGTTGCGGTTGCGGTCGGTCTGGGTTTTCCGGCCATCGTGCCGGCTTCAGCCCTCGGCCGGGACAAACGGACTGCTCCGTCTAACCGCATCGTCATGGCTGGCATCGGCTTCGGCATGATGGGCATTCCCAACATGCAAGCCTTTCTGAGTAAAGATGAGGTGCAGTGGGTAGCTGTCTGTGACCTGGACAGGAATCATTTAGCCCGGGCCAAGGACATTGTTGATAAAAAATACGGGAATAACTCCTGTAAAGCATACACGGATTTTCGAGAACTTTTTCTGAGAAAAGACATAGACGCGGTATCCATCGCCGTGCCTGACCACTGGCATGCGCTCCTATCCATAAGTACGGCCCGAGCCGGCTATGACATTTACGGTGAAAAACCGCTGACCCACGACCTGGCTGAGGGCCGGGCTCTGGTCAGAGCCGTTGAGCGCTACGGCCGGGTGTGGCAGACCGGAAGCTGGCAGCGCTCGGTGGAGAATTTTCACCGGGCGGCCGAGCTGGTGCGTAACGGCCGTATCGGCAAAGTCCTGCGTATTGAAGTTGGTCTGCCCGAAGGTCATCACGATTTTGCCGGTACTTTTGGCCAGGATAAAATCGAACCCCCGCCGCCCGAGCTAGATTATGAAATGTGGCTGGGGCCAGCTCCTTACTGGCCGTACTGCAAATCGCGGGTGCACATGAACTGGCGCTGGAACATGGATTTCGGCGGAGGACAGCTCCTGGACTGGGTGGGCCACCATGTGGATATTGCTCACTGGGGCATGGGCTGGGACCGCACCGGACCGGTAGAGATTGAAGCGGGCGGGGAGTTTCCTGAAGGCGGGGTCTACAACAGCCCGCTGCGCTACTGGGTTGATGCTAAATACGCCGACGGCACGCCGATGATTGTAGCTGGCGGCTATCCTCAAATCTGGAGTGGAACAAAATGGATTGGCGAGAAAGGCTGGGTGTGGGTGGACCGCGGCCAGTTTGAAACCGAACCAGCTTCCCTCAAGAACGAAGTCATCGGCCCGGAAGAAATCAGACTCTACAAAAGCCGCGACCATTACCAGAATTTTCTGGACTGCGTCAGGAGCAGAAAAGAAACCATTACCCCGGCTGAAGTAGCTCATCGCTCAGCCAGCGTCGGGCATCTGGCCATGATTTCCATGACGGTGGGCAGGAAGATAAGGTGGGACCCGGTCAACGAAAAGATCATCGGCGACCCCGAAGCCGAAAGGCTCCTCAGCCGTTCCTACCGTAAACCCTGGGTTCTTTCAGAATGAAGGGAGGAAGGGAGAGATGGCCATGAAAAACAGATACGAGGATGAATTTTTGAGCATAGAAAACAGGGAACAAGCTTTCAGAACATCGGACGCGCCAGACGTACGGCGGGAGGAAAAAATGAAGTTTGAAAGCCAACATAATAGAATTCTGGCTGACGGCAATTTAACCAGGACAGGTTCTGGAACGAAAGGCGAAAAGGTCAGAATGAGAAAAGAGAGCGAACAAAAAATTAAATCTCAGTATGGCTCTGAGTTTGTAGCTGAAAGCCGGCGTTCAGGAAAAGGCAGTTTAGGTTGGGCCTCTTTTCAAACTTCTTTTGTAAGAGTTCAGAAAGTCTCTTTTATCATATTTGCTTTCCTGGCTTCATTTCTAATTACACTTCCAGTTTCGGCCATTTCTGATTCGCTGTATGCAATTTCTCCCTGTTCAACAGAGCAGGCAACAGCCAGTTCACAGAACAGCCTGGAGCAGTTAGACCAGGTCCTGAAAGCTCTGGAGAAATTTGACCACAGCCAGGGAGAAGGCCCGGCTCTGGCCCTGGACAGGCTCATCTTCAGCCTGAAAGATGATCAGACGCTGAGGCTGGCGGCCGAGAAAAAGCTTCTGCAGTTTTTTGCTGGCCCGGTCACCACAGATGCCCGCATTGCGGTCAGTAAGCCTTTGAGCTGGATCGCTGGCTCTGAATCGGTTAAAGCATTATCTCCGTTTATTGCTGACCCTGAAAAATCCGACCCGGCCCGCTTTGTCCTGGAGAGAATCCCTGGAGAGGAAGTTAATGCTGCTCTCATTGCTGCGCTGGAAAAGGCTCCGGCCGAGGTTATACCCGGAATCATCAGCAGCCTGGGCCATAGAAGAGCGACTGCTGCGGTGCCGCAACTGGAAAAACTCCTTAAGAAAAATCCATCGCCGGCAGTTGTAGTTGCCGCGCTTGAAGCTCTGGGCAACATCGGCGGTAGCGCAGCCAGCAATATTCTCCTTAATTACCTGAAATCCGGCGATGAAAAAATTCGCCTTCTGGCTGCCGACTCACTTTTAAGGACGGCTAACAGGGAAATTGAAAACCGGCAATACGAAGCTGCCTCAACCATAGCCAGTTCACTGCTTAAAGCCACGCTGACTCCAGCCGAAAAACTGGCGGCCTGGAAAGTAAAAATTCTGGCAGCTGGAGATAAAGGCGAAGGCGAAATTCAAGCCGCCTTAAAGAGCAGGGATGACCTGGCCAGACAGGCAACCATCGGTCTTATCCCACGCCTCGTTCCTAAGGATAAAATTGATTCTTACCTGGGGCTTTTTTCCGGGCTTCCGGACAACCTTCAGGTCCAGGTAGCTGCGGTGCTGGCTAATTATCCTGTTAAGACAGCCCGGGAATACCTCTTGAACCTGGCCGCTAAATCACCTGCGCCCGAGGTCAGAACAGAAGCTATGGTCAGCTTAGGAAAGATTGGCGATAGCTCCACGGTGGAGTTTCTGGCCGGTAAGGCAGCCACTTCTCGCGGAAATGAAAAGGCCGCCGCCAGAGAAAGTCTGGCCGCATTGCGGGGAAAGGAGGTTGATAAAAAGATTCTGGAAATGCTTTCTTCTACAGCCGAACAAGCGCTGCGCAACGAATTACTCCTGGCTGCCTGCGAAAGAAACATCAGGGAAAGCCGGGAATTTTTCCTTAAAGAAGCAGCCAGCCCTTCGGCTGACCTGGCACTGGTTTCCCGCGGCCTGAGAGCCTTTGGCGATATCAGCCTGGCTGAAGAGTTGCTGAACATAACCTATGAGAATGAAGACGAGGCTTTCCGGGAGGAGATGGCTGGCATCATGGCTGTCTGGGCTAAACAGAGTGCCCGGCCGGATGCCCGCTCGGGCTATTTCCGGAACCTGCTGAGTGCGGAAAAACAGCCTGAAAGGCAGGCCTTGCTCATTTCCATAATCGGGAAAATCGGTGAAAGAAATTCTCTGCCACTCCTGCGCAATTATTTGAAAAGTCAGGACCCAAAAGTCAGGGAAGCCTCCGTCCGGGCTTTATCCGACTGGCCCGAGGTTGAAGCTCGCGATGACCTCTGGCTCATAGCCCGCAGTTCATCTGACCTGAAGGAGAAGGTTCTGGCCATCAGGGGCCTGGTCCGGCTGACTGCTTCTGAGAGATACCGGAGGCCGGAAGCCGTGGTTGACTCCCTGAAAGAAATTTATTCTCTATGCCCTAGAGCTGAGGAAAGAAAGCTGGTTCTGGCGGCTTTTCCGGAATTTTCCTGCGAGCCGGGACTTTCTTTCTGCCAGTCACTGGCCAGTGACCCTGAAGTTGGCGCCGAAGCCCGCACCGCGGCCGAAAAAATCTCCCAGCGCCTGAGAAGGTAAATCTCAGTCGTAGAGCTCAGGCACTATTGGCTCGCCAAAAAATGGGGAATCTAGAAATTTCCTAATTATTTGCTAGGGCAGGGGTATTATTTGGATAATCAGCTAAATATATTTTAGCTTCGTTCTTCTTTTTACCGGCTATTTTTCTGCCAGCGCTGCCTGCATACGCCGCCAGGCTGCCATGGAACGTGCCAGATGCTCTCGCGCATCACCACCAGTACCATAACATTGTAAACCGATTGGTCCTTTGTAACCCAGGTCTTGAAGCGTTTTCAGAAAGGTGAGAGCGTCAAATGAACCCTGGTCCAGCGGTTGAATGTAACGGCTCCAGCCTGGCTGGTCGTCGTATTCATCGGCACCGTTGATGGACACGGCCATTAACCGGTGCAGGGCTTGCTGAAGTCTCGTCCTGTAATCGCGGTCTTTTGAGACACGCAGCCAGTGGCAGAGGTTGAACATAACCCCAACGTTTGGCCGGTCTACTCTGTCCGCCACCCGCACGGCGTCCTCAACGAAAGAAATTTCTGTTTGAAAAGTCAGGCGGGTTTAAATAACATAAAATCGATAAAGTTTTCTTTCATTTCAATTTTAATTTTATAAAAGGGAGATAACCATGATTGAAGGACAGGAAACGTTAGGTAAAGTCACTCAGTTAAAATATGCCATGGTCGGCGGTGGCGCCGGTGCTTTTATCGGTGATGTTCACCGCAAAGCCATCGCCATGGACGGCAAAGCCAGGCTGGTGGCCGGCTGTTTTTCGCAGAGTTATGAAAATACCCTGAAAACCGGTGAGCTGCTTGGCCTGGATAAAAGCCGCCTTTACCGCAACTTTGAGGAGATGCTCAAGGCAGAGGCTGCTCATCCGGACAGGCCGGATTTTATCGTCATCGTCACGCCCAACGACACCCATTATCCGATTGCCCGCCTGGCCCTGGAGCTGGGGTTTGCTGTGGTCTGCGACAAACCATTAGCCACCAGCAGTAAGCTGGCTGAGGAGCTGGCTGATTTAGCCCGCCAGAAGGACCTGCTTTTCTGCGTTACCTACACCTACTCTGGCTTTCCCATCATCAAGCATTTGCGGCATCTTATTGCCAGCGGGGAATTAGGCACCATTCGCTTTGTGGCCGGCGAATATCCGCAGGAATGGCTGGCTACCCTGCTGGAGAAAACCGGGCAGAAGCAGGCAGCCTGGCGCACTGACCCGACCCGGGCTGGCATTTCTAACTGTGTGGGTGATATCGGCTCGCACATTGAACACATGGTTTCTTACCTCACCGGACTGGAAATTGAATCGCTCTGTGCCAGACTTGACCACTTTGGCGAAGGCCGTCCACTTGATGACAACGCTTCCATCATGGTGAATTTTAAGGGTGGAGCACGTGGCCTGTACTGGTGCTCGCAGATTGCCATTGGCCATGACAACGGTTTCAGGGTTCGTATCTACGGCACCAAAGGCGCCGTTGAATGGTGCCAGGAAGACCCCAACCACGCCAAAATCGCTTACCTGGACCGGCCAGTGGCTTTTATTTCGCGCGGCCGCGACCCCATGTGCCCCCGGGCCCAGGCTTTATCCCGCATTCCTTCGGGCCACAACGAAGGCTATTTCGAAGCTTTTGCCAACATCTATTCCACCTTCATTACGGCTCTGGACAAAAAGCTCCGCGGAGAGCCGCTCACGGCTGACGACCTGGATTTCCCGAATGCCGAGGAAGGAGTGCGCGGCGTGCGTTTCATAGAAAAGTGCGTGGAAAGCTCGGAAAAAGGCGCAGTCTGGGTTAATTTCTAAGTTTGGTTAAGGAGGAAAAAATGAAAAGACCCGTTACTTTATTCACCGGTCAGTGGGCTGACCTGCCCTTTGAAGTCCTCTGCCAGAAGGCCAGTGCCTGGGGATATGACGGGCTGGAAATAGCCTGCTGGGGTGACCATATGGAAGTCAAGAAAGCAGCCGAGGATAAGTCCTATGTCCAGAAAAAGCTGGACACACTGGCTGCTAATAACCTTAAATGCTGGGCTCTGGGGGCTCACCTGGCCGGTCAGTGTGTGGGTGACCTTTACGACCCGCGGCTGGACACCTTTGCCCCTGATAAAGTCAAAGGCAAGCCGGAAGAGCTTCAAGCCTGGGCCATTGAAGAGATGAAGCTCACCGCCCGGGCTGCCAGGAACCTCGGCTGCTACGTGGTCAACGGGTTCATGGGCTCTCCCATCTGGAAGTTCTGGTATTCTTTCCCGCCGACCAGCGAGGAGATGGTAGAACAGGGTTTTCAGAAAATAAAAGAGCTTTGGACGCCAATCTGGGACGAGTTTGACCACTGGGCCGTAAAATTTGCTCTTGAAGTTCACCCGACCGAGATAGCTTTTGATTTTTACACGGCCAGGAGGCTGCTGGAAGTTTTTGACTACCGCCCCACCCTCGGCTTCAATTTTGACCCCAGCCATCTGCTGTGGCAGGGCATGGTACCGCACCTTTTTATCCGGGAATTTCCGGACCGGATTTTCCACGTCCACCTGAAAGATGTGGCTGTAACGCTTGATGGCAAAGCTTCTCTCATCGGGTCTCATCTGCCATTTGGCGACCTGCGCCGCGGCTGGAATTTCCGCTCTCTCGGCTATGGTGATGTGGACTTTGAGTCCATCATCCGCGAGCTAAACACCATCGGTTACAGCGGCCCGCTTTCAGTAGAGTGGGAAGACAACGGCATGGACCGGGAATTCGGCGCCAGAGAAGCCCAGGAGTTTGTTCGCAGTCATGATTTCCCGCCATCCGCTGTAGCTTTCGACAGCCATATGAAAAAATAGGAAAGAAATACCTGACATTGGCCGCAGGGCCCGTGCGGCTGGCGCCATTTAAACTTTAAAAGCAAGATTCTCCAGGATGATGGCAGAGCAATTATATATGAACAATTATTCATATATCACTGTACTGCTGACCGTTTGGACATTGAGCTTATCTGGCGGAAATCTTAATCGCTGGCCAGCACAGCTTAGAATCTGTTGCTGCTGACCTCGAACTAGAGCCATCCCAGTTACTGGGTGGCATTGGTGCCAGCGAGTCAGTTTTTTGAAAAATCCCTGCCCGGGAGAGCGAAACCGGCTTAGAATCAACAGCTTGGGGACTTGTTCTAATAAACAAAATTCAGGGAAATTTAAGATGTCCTTACTTTTCCTTTAATATTGCACGGCCGGCCCGGACTAATAGAATTGAGGTTGCGCCGGGCTGGAATTTATTGTAGAAATTTATGAGCGCTAAAAAAGTGTTTTATCCGGGAGCGTTTTATAAGAAAATATAATACCTGGGTTGAACAGAGAGAAAAGAGAGACGACCATGGCCGACCACAAAGAAAAAACGACCAAGGCGAACCCGCCAGCTTTGCCACCTGAAAAGTCATCTTCAAGGAAGTCCGGTCCAGGGCTTTCCCGCCGGGATTTCCTTAAAACCACCGCGGCCGCCGGCCTGACCGTAGCTACCGGAAAGCTTTTCGGAACCCCTCTTATCATTATCGACGAGGGCCAGGGCCAGGCTCTGATGCCATCTGAGGAACTGCGAGTAGCCCTGATCGGAGCCGGTGAACAGGGACGGATTCTGCTGGATTGCTGCCTCAGAATCCCCGGGATTAAAATCGCTGCCATCTGCGATATCTGGGAATACAGCCGGACCTATGCCTCGGGCTACGTCCGCAAATACGGTCAGACCCCGAATATTTACGAAGATTACCGCCAGATGCTAAACAGCGAAAAAGACCTGGATGCGGTCATCGTGGCCACGCCCGACTGGGTCCACGCCGAGCAGACCAACGCCTGCCTCAACCATGGGCTTCATGTCTACTGTGAAAAGGAAATGTCCAACAGCCTGGAAAAGGCCCACTCCATGGTGGAAACCGCCCGCCGGACCAGGAAATTGCTGCAGATCGGCCACCAGCGCCGCTCTAACCCTCGTTACATTCACGCCATTGACAAGCTCATCTGCGACCGCAGGCTTCTCGGCCGGGTCATGGTGGCTTACGCCCAGTGGAACAGGGCTAAGGCCGACATGCTGGGCTGGCCCAAAAAATACACTATTGACCCGCAGACCCTGCACAAATACGGTTACGGCTCGATGGAGGAATTCCGCAACTGGCGCTGGTTTAAAAAATACGGGGGCGGGCCCATCGTTGACCTCGGCTCCCACCAGATTGACCTGTTCAGCTGGGTCTTCGAAACCAACCCTAAAACGGCTGTGGCCTCGGGCGGAGTGGATTATTACCTCAACCGGGAATGGTATGACAACGTGATGGTCATTTATGAATTCGAAACAGCTGAAGGCGCTGCCAGAGCTCTTTACCAAGTCCAGAGCACCACTTCTCACGGCGGCTTTTATGAGACCTTCATGGGGGAAAACGGCTCGCTGGTGATTTCCGAAGTGCCGCAGAAAGGCAACTGGGCTTACCGCGAAGCTCATGCCCCGGACTGGGAGCCTCTGGTCCGTGAGGGCCTGATTCAGTCGGAAGCCCCGCCCATCCAGAAAATCGAAACCCGGAATGTATTCGTTGATGTCCGGGTGACGGCCGAAGCTGGACGCTGGCCATTGCCTGTGGAGCTGGCCAAGCCGGCCCACCAGCCCCACTTAGAAAACTTTTTTGAAGCCATTCGCAAAGGAGTTCCGCTGACCTGCCCGGCCGAGCTGGCTTATGAAACGGCAGTGGCCGTGCTCAAGGTCAACGAAGCTGTTAAGAATAGAACCCTGCTCCGCTTCCGGCCTGAAGATTTTAAGGCCTGATGTTTGAAAGGTGAGACAGGCAATTACAGGAGAATTTATTATTGATTGGGATCAGGGTAAAAAGGGTAGTGAAGTAAAGAAAAATTATGTTTGAAACAGGACAGCAAAAAGAACAAAAAGAAAGGTTAAGCGACCAGAGCCAAAAGATAAATTGGGAAGAAAGATACCAAAGATAAAAAGGAGAGACAAAACAAAACATAATCACAAAGCTTGATTGAGAAAAAAGCTAAATGAATAGAAAAAAAGTACGATACAAGAGAAAGCAGAGCATAACAGCAGTTTGAAACTAAGCAATATGGAACAAAAAAATTAAGGAAAAAGAGAAAGAGAATAAGGGAAAAGAAAAAACCAGATGAACAGCAAGGAAACGGTCAGCAGCAGGCAAACAACCTGGAAATTTTTGTTACAGGCCGGCATCCTGGTTATCGGTGTTACAGGTTTTATATTCGCCACCTTGAGCGTCTCCCGGCTGCTGGCAGCCCGAAATCAGGCTGGCCAGAAGCAGGAAATTAAGCTTAAAGCCGCGGAAAAAAAGGAATGGTCGGGGAGCCAGATTTCTCCGCTCCACCGCATTCCGCTCAACGACGAGCTGAACCAGAAAATCATACCGGCTGCTCCGAATTCCCTGCCCTTTTCCAGCCGTTATTCCTGTGAGCCCTGCCACAGCTACGATACCATCAGCCAGGGTACGCATTTCAATTACCGGCAAAGACCTGCAACCGACCGGAGCACCGAGCCCTGGTTTCTGGTTGATGAAATGACCGGGGTGCAGCTTCCGGTTTCCTTTCAGAAATACCCGGGTCTCTGGTCTCCGGAGCAACTGGGTCTTACCGACTGGAAATTTGTAACGATGTTCGGGCGTAACCTCAGCGGTGGGGGGCCGGGCCAATCCTCGGAACAGAACCAGACTCCCGATTCCCGCTGGAATGTCTCGGGCCCGCTGGAAATCAATTGCCTCGGCTGCCACCACCGGTCCCCGCTCCAGGACCACTCGGAGTGGGTGAAGCAGGTGATGCGTGAGAATTTCCGCTGGGCAGCCACGGCCGCTTCCGGGCTGGGTGAGGTAATCGGCATGGCTTCGCGCCTGCCTTCGACCTGGAGCCTGGCCGACGGCCCTAACCCCGATGACCACGAATGGGCCGTCGTTCCCCAGGTCAAGTACAACCAGAACTTTTTTGACAGTAAGAACAATGCCGTTCTGGAACTGCCCCGGCCGGAAGACGACCGCTGTTTGGCCTGCCATTCGGTCACGCCGCGACAGGCTACCTCCAGGGCTGCAGTGGACCGCGACGTCCATCTCCAGTCCGGGCTGAAATGTGTGGACTGCCACCGGAATGATTTGAGTCATGAAATGACCAGGGGCTTTGAAGGGGAAAAATTAAGTAATTCCAGACTCAAGGCTTCTGATTTTACCTGTGCTGGCTGCCATCTGGGAGAAAAGCCAGAAAAGGGCGGGTTCGGTTTCACCGGCCGCCTGGGAGCTCCCCGGCCGGCTCACCAAGGGATTCCCAGGGTTCATTTTGAGCGCCTATCCTGCACCGCCTGCCATTCCGGATTGCTGCCAGAAAAGGAACCGCAGGCCATCTACACTTCCCGGGCCAACCGCCTGGGAATTTTTGGCAAGGCAGTCTGGACCTCTGAATTTCCGCTGATTGTGGAGCCGGTTTTCGTCAGGGAAGCGGACAAAAAGATATATCCCGAAAGAATGACCTGGCCGGCTTTCTGGGCGGAAGTTAAGGGCCGGGAACTGGTGCCGGTTGACTCAGTGGAAGTTATGGCCGCAGCCCCCGAAGTTTTCAATCTCAAGCAAGACGTGGCCGCACTTCTCAATTCACTCCTGCCGCTGGCCGGGGAAGGCTTTTACCCGGCGGTGATTGTTTCCGCTTATCTTTTTGAACCTAACGTGGACGGCAGTCTTAACGTCCGCCTGCTGGAAAAAACTCCATTAACCGGAAACGTCACTCAGGACAGATTTCTCCTGGTGCAGTTGAAGAATGACGAAACCAGGCCTTTGCTGCCCGAATTCGACCCGGACGAACCGCCTCCGGGTCTTGAAGAAAAGGTCTTTAGTGTCCTGCAAAATCTTAAATCTCTGGCAAGGGGGCGAGAGCCTGTTTTCCTGATCGGCAAGTATGTTTACCGGATAACCGAGGGCTACCTGGATAAAATGGAAAAAACTGGGGAGCCCGCCCCCCAGCCTGAAATCTGCTGGCTGCAAGGTGATGAATTTAAACCCTTCCTGTCGCCTTTCCAGGTGAGAAACCTGGCCGTCCTGGGCTCCGGTCCCGAAATCCTGACCGAAGAACAGGTCAGCCTGGCCCTGAAAAAACTTTCTGAAATGAACCCGGGCCGGAAATTTGCCTACGTGGGCGCTGGTTTTATCTTCAGCCTGGACCAGGCCGGGAAGCTCAAGGCGGGCCGGCATCCGGCGGCCGGGGCCGTATCCTGGCCCCTGGCTCACAACGTCAGGCCGGCTCAGCAGGCCCTCGGGAAAAACGGCTGCACCGATTGCCACAGCCCTGGCTCCAGGATCTTTTTTGGCAAAATCGAAGCTGTTTCACCTCTCAACACCACTCACCGGGCGACAGCACTCGGGGCCGACCTGATGAAGACCGGGCCCCTTTTCCAATTCTTATTTGGTTTCACCTTCCTGGTGCGGCCGGCCTTCAAGCTGGTCCTGGCTGCCTGTGTCCTGGTGATCGGGCTATTGCTGCTGGTGGTGATAATCAAGATTGCCGGCCGGGTTTCGGGTATTTCCAGTGACTCTCCGGGCTCCGGGAACAGGAGTTAGCCCATGATCTTCGGAATTACCAGCTTCGTCCTGATAGTGGCACTCGGTCTGAGGCTGACCTTTGGCCGCTACCTGGGTCGCCTGCCGGAAGACAACAGGAAGATTTCGACCGAAAATTTCAAAGCCTACGTAAAATGGATAGCCGGCTGGAAATTATCTTTCCTCAAACTCGAGCGCTGGGACCGGTGCCTGGACCATCTTGTGGCCTGGGGACGGAAAAGCTTCCCGGGCTGGACAGCCTGGGTTTTTTATGCCCTGGCCCTGTGCTATGTTTACCTGGCCTTTAGCGGTTTGATTTTTGCCTGGTTCGTGCCCAGAGGGCTTTATGGCTTTCCGCTGCTGCTTCACGTGGCTGCCGGGGCTTTATTCGCCATCAGCCTGACTATCATCCTTTTTCTTAAGGCTCGGGTTTATCTTCCAGAAAAGCTGGGATTCCGGGCGGCTGATCAGGAGAAAGGCAGTTTCTGGTGCCCGCTGCTCAGGAAAAACCTGCCACGAATCTACCTGGAGGCCGTGGCTTTCTGGGTGTTTGTGGTAGCTGGCTTTTTTCTGGCTGCTTCCACTTTGGGTTCGATGCTGCCTTATTTCAACTACCCCGCCCAGATTTTCTTTTTTAACCTGCATCGCTGGAGCGCTCTGGCTTCGGTCTTATCAGCAATCCTGGCCCTGGATGTGATGATTGTGGACTGATTGTTCACCGGAAAGCACCCAACGACGACGGTTTTGATGCGAATAAGTGGCAAGAGTGCTTGAATGTTTGTCTAGAATTGGTTGAGATAGAATTGGCAGATATTGCCTCTTAAATCGGGCAGGTGTTTTAATAGCAGAGACAGGCCGGTGCCAACGGCTGAGAAGCAATATGGGCCAGAGTCAAATATTTTTTTATTATGATCAGGGCCAGGAAAAGACAGACCCGCATGCCTGCTGAGAAGGTTTTTAGTTTCAGTCACCAGGCCATGGGCACTTTTTTCGAAGTGTTCATTGCCGGCCAGCCCGAGAACTACGGCCGAGAGGCCGCCCGGGCCTTTTTCCGGGAGGTTGACCGGCTGGAGGATTTTTTCAGCCGGTTTGATGACCGCAGCGAAATTTCCAGAATTAACAGGTTGAAACCGGGAGAGATTCTTCCGGTCGGCCTGGAAACGCACGAAAGCCTGAAGCTGAGTTTTCAACTGATGGTGGAGACCGGCGGGGCATTTAATATAAATTTCCGGGCAATAAAGAATTGGTCTGAGGCGGCTGGGGGCGGGAGAGCCTCAGGCAGGAAAAAATCCGACGGAATTCAGTCTGAGATAAAACCACTGTTACCAGAAGTCAAAAAGTTAAGAAAAGAAACGACTGCTACTTTGAGCCAGACTCCTTCGCTGGCCTTAAGGCAGAAACCCGGGGTTAGCCTGATTCCGGGGTCGGCCCGGACGGATAAGAGCAGTAAGCTTGAAGCCTACCTTGAGTTTTTCCCGCTGGAACTTATGGAGCAGGGCGGCGGCTATCTGGTACTCAGGCTGGATGTTCCCGGGGCCGGGCTCGACCTGGACCTCGGGGCCATCGGCAAGGGCCTGGCCCTGGAAAAAGCAGCCAGCCTGTTTTCTGACTGGGAGATTGGAGATTTCCTGGTCAATGCCGGCCGGAGCACCGTTTATGCCCGGGGAGCGAAGCCCTGGCCGGTGGCTGTGGGCGGCGGTTTTGATTTTTTTAAGCCAGGAAAGATTCATCTGTTGAACCGGGCCCTCAGTGGCTCAGGACACGAGGTCAAAGGAGAGCATATTTTTGACCCGCGCCACAGGCAGGACCGCTCCCGTCACCTGGCGGTCTGGGTTTCCCATCCTTCGCCGGCGGTGGCCGATGGATTATCGACCGCCTTTATGGTCATGAGTCTAAATGAAATCAGAAGGTATTGTACAGACCGACCCGAGGTCTGGACATTAGTTTTAAGTCGTGATAAAAAATCTCACCTGTTTAATCAGATGGGTTTTTATGAGCCAGGTGGCTGAATCACACGATGCTTGACGACCGGAAGACCAGGTGGAACGGAAAATCAGCAGGCAGGTAGCCAATCGGACGGAAGGTAAATTATAGGTGCCCTGACTGAAACCCGGTTATCGGGCTGGCCTGAAGGTTATGAAACAGAAAACTGATCGCCTGCCCGGAACAATTCAGACCGGGCCTGGCCGCTACTCTGGCCATTGGCAGTAAGCCAGATTCTTGATACAGGCAGGTTCAGGCTAAAAACTTGAGGGAAAAAAGGCTATAATTACTTTTGCAAGGAGTAGAAGATGAAGATGCCAGTTAAGTTGGTTCTATCAGCCATTATCTTAAGCGGCTTGCTTATTTTTTCTCTGTTGGCCGCAGCTCTACCGTTACCAGCCCAGGACCAGGACAAAGTGGAGCTTAAAATCCTTTTACCGAAGCCCATGTTCATCGGCACCCCGCGCAATATAAAGACCCCTAACCTGGAAGCTGTGACTGGCAAACCCCGTGGACCCTTCTTTGTTCCGAGGGGCACCGAGCTCGTTTCCCTGAAAAAGGCGGTCACCTCAAGCGACCCCCTGCCGGTAATTGGTGAGCTCAGCTATGTGACTGATGGTGAGAAGTCCGGTGAGGACGGCTATTTTGTGGAGCTTGGACCCGGACCGCAGTGGGTTCAGATTGACCTGAAAGCACCGTTTGTAATTCAGGCCATCGTCGTCTGGCATTACCATAGCCAGGCCCGGGTTTACCGTGACGTAATAGTCCAGGCGTCTGAGGATAGAGATTTTGTTAGTGGCGTGGTAACCTTGTTCAACAACGACCATGACAATTCCTCAGGTCTTGGTGCTGGTCGGGATAAGGAATACATTGAGACCAACGAAGGCCGGCTCATCGACGGCAAGGGGACTAAGGCTCGCTATGTCCGGCTCTGGAGCAACGGCAACACCGCCAATGATATGAACCACTACGTAGAAGTGGAGGTCTATGCCCTGCCGGTTAAATGAAAAAGAAGAGCTTCGCCTATCTTTTTGTTTTTATCCTGGTGGCTAGCCTATTGATCAGGCTGTATAAGCTCGACCTCCGGCCCATGCATCATGATGAAGCCAACCAGGCTTACAAATTCGGCCAGCTTCTGGAAAAAGGAGAATACCGTTACGACCCGGCTGACCATCACGGGCCAACGCTTTATTATTTCAGCCTGCCTTTTGCCTGGTTGAGCGGCCAGAAAACCTATGCCGAGCTTACAGAAGGTACGCTGCGCGGAGTGGCGGTCTTCTTCGGATTGCTTCTGCTCCTGGTGCTTCTTATTTCCGGGAAATACCTGAAAACTGGCGAAAAATCCTGGGCGGCGGTTTTCCTGGCCTTGTCTCCGCCGCTGGTTTACTTCAACCGGTTTTACATCCAGGAAACTCTGTTTGTGGCTTTTGGCCTGGCCTTTGTTTTTTGTTTATGGAGATTTGCCCAGAAGCCGGATTTCAGGGAAGCCACCTGGCTCGGCCTGGCTGCCGGTTTGATGTATGCGACCAAGGAAACTTCCCTGATCGTTTTCGGAGCCTCGCTACTGGCCCTGATTCTGAGCCGTTTTCTATCGTGGCTTAAGGACAGAAGGCGGCGGGGAGAAAAGGCCAGTAACTTTGACCGCGAGAGATTAGCAGCCATAACCAAAGCTTTTCTGCCACTCCTGCTGGCAGTTATAATCTTTCTGGCGGTCTCTTTTATTTTTTATTCCTCATTTTTCCAATATCCTCAGGGTTTTGTGGATTCCTTCCGGGCCTTCTCCGGGTACGCTCAGAAGGCCGTGGAACCTGGCTGGCACCGGCACGGGTTCTGGTATTATTTCAGCCTGTTATTTTTTCATAAAGGCCGGGGACACTCCCCGATTTTTAGTGAAATTCCTTTCCTGCTGCTGGCGCTTGTTGGTGTGGTTTTAAGTTTTGCCCGGATGAGCCGGAAGCCAGCTGAAAATTTCCGCTCCTACCTGGCCTTATTTGCTCTGACAACTTCCTTTATCTATTCAGCCATTCCATATAAAACACCGTGGAATATATTGATCTTCTACGCCAGCTTTCTGATTCTGGCCGGGATTGGATTTTACCACCTGCTTGGCTTGATAAAAATCAGGCAGGCCAGGATAATCCTGGCCGGAGCCCTCCTGCTATGGACCGGCTGGCAAACATATATCGTCAACTATTATTTACACTCCTATCCTGACAACCCTTATGTTTATGCCCAGACTTCGCCCGATTTTCTGAGGCTGGTGGGCAGGGTAGAGGAATTGAGTCAGGTGGCCGAAGAAGGCAAGAATATATTCATCCGGGTGATTGCTCCCCCCGATGAAACCTGGCCACTTCCCTGGTATTTACGAAAATACACTCAGGTTGGCTACTGGAATTCTAGTGAGAAGGTAGAAGCGCTGGAGCCGGCTGAGATTGTCATCATGAGTTCCGGTGAAGCCGGAAAAAGATCCGAACCGGAGCTGGAATCATACTCCACCCAGTATTTTAGCCTGCGCCCGGAGGTGCTGCTGGTCCTGGCCGTGCGTTGGGACCTCTGGGAAAGTTACCGCCTGAGAAAAGCCACCAATCCTCCTGCCAAGTAGGCAGAGAGCGCGCTAAATATCTTTTTGATTTTTTATTATCCCCTGTGGTCGGCTTCGATGTCTGTGAATTATTTTCTGATTTATTGCCGCCTTTATTTATTTGCCCTGAAGTCGCACCCAGAAGTGGGTATAATTGCATAGGTTCGGAATAATTTAACCCCTGAAACAACTAAACCAGCTGGTTAAAGTCATGGCCGGCGTCAGGAAAAACAGAAGGTCTTTATCTGAAGTCAACAGCAAGTTATGGTATACTTAACTTCTGTATTGTGTATCTATCATTTAATCAATCACTGATTAAAGGAGCAAACTATGAACCAGACAAACCTCCATGAAATCTTAGGATTGCTGAAAGGCGCAATTCAGGTTGAGGGTAAAAAGATTAAAGTTATTGATGAAAAATTGCTTAAAAACAATATTTCAGCTCTTATTCACCAGGCAGTTCTTGGGGATGAGACCACCAGAGCCGAAGCTCGCTGGATAATCTGGGAAGCGGCTCAGGCGCTGGGAATAAGGCCGGCTTCCATTCATGAGCTTTATCTGGCCAGGGGGCGAGGTGAGTCCCCGCTCAATTTCACCGTGCCGGCCATCAACCTGCGGATGCTGGCTTATGATTCAGCCCGGGCCGTGTTCAGGGCGGCGATGAAAATTGAGGCTGGTGCCCTTATTTTTGAAATTGCCCGCAGCGAAATAAGCTACACCGACCAGAGGCCATCTGAGTACGTGAGCGCCGTGCTGGCTGCGGCCATCAAGGAAGGTTATCGCGGCCCGGTTTTCATCCAGGGCGACCATTTCCAGGCTTCAGCCAAAAAATTCAAACAGGACCCGGACTCAGAAATCAAAGCCATAAAAGAACTAATTGAGGAAGCCATTGCCGCTGGCTTTTACAACCTTGACATAGACACTTCAACGCTGGTGGATATTTCCAGGCCCGATTTAGACGAGCAGCAGAAACTTAATTACGAGCTCTGCGCTGAATTTACCCGGTTTATCCGGGAAAAACAGCCCGCCGGAGTAACAATTTCCGTTGGCGGCGAAATCGGTGAAGTTGGCGAGAGGAACAGCACGGAAGAAGACCTGGAAGCCTTTATGAAAGGGTTTAACCGGGTGAAAGGTGAGGTGGAGGGCGTCAGCAAGCTGAGCATTCAGACCGGCACTCATCACGGTGGCGTGGTTTTGCCCGATGGAACTCTGGCTCAGGTGGCCATTGATTTTGATGTTTTAAAGCGGCTGGGTGAGCTGGCCCGCCAGAAATACGGGCTGGGTGGAGTGGTTCAGCATGGAGCCAGCACTCTGCCGGATTCGGCTTTTCATAAGTTTGTGGAAGTTCAAACTTGCGAGGTTCATTTAGCCACGGCCTTCCAGAATATGATAATAGAGCATAAAGCGGTGCCGGAAAGCCTGCGCCAGGAGATGTACGAATGGCTCAAGGCCAATGTTGCTTCCGAGAGAAAGCCCACTGACACTGAAGCTCAGTTCATCTACAAGACCAGGAAAAAAGCAGTTGGCCCCTTTAAGAAGCAGTTCTGGACTTTGCCTGAAGAAAGCCTCAAGGCCATCGGTGAAGACCTGGAAAAGCAGTTTGCCTTTCTGTTTGAGCAGTTAAACATCCAGGGGACGAAGGCTGTTGTGGAAAAATTCATCAAAGCGCCTGAAATTCACCATGCGGAACCTCTGGCAGTGAAGGCTGGCAAAAAAGAATCAACCGAAGGCCTGGCTGACTGAGTGAAAATTCTGGGCTAAAAAATTTCGACTATAATCGACAAAAAAAGAAAAATCAAGAAAATATCGACTATAGTCGACAAAACAGTTTTT
Organism: Candidatus Aminicenantota bacterium; assembly: GCA_014360005.1. Classification (GTDB taxonomy): domain Bacteria; phylum Acidobacteriota; class Aminicenantia; order Aminicenantales; family Saccharicenantaceae; genus Saccharicenans. The sequence continues at coordinate 19,452 of JACIYI010000011.1, forward strand.
TTCTGGATAAATTTTAGTTGGAGTGCAAATCAAAAGACGCGGGCGGCCCAGAGGATGCCCCTCTTGACAATTTCCCTCGCCTCCGGCACATCAAAATCAGCCGCCACATGACCGAGTGAGCAGTAAAACACCCGGCCCTGGCCGTAGTATTTTTTCCAGACCACCGGCATGACCACCCCTTCAATCCAGGAAGCATACTTGCCGCTGAAGGTGGTGGTGGCCAGGACTTCGATTATCGGGTCGATATGCATGTAGTACTGCTCGGAGTGCATTTTGAAATCTTTGAGCCCTTTGACGATGGGGTCATTTTTCTTTTCCGGCACAATGTTGACTTCATAATCAATGATGCCGCCGGGATGAGCCACCCACTGCCCGCCGACCATGAATTGGTACTCGGTGTTCAGGCGGAACGAATCAGCCAGCCCCCCATGCCATCCAGCCAGTCCCACACCGCTCTTCACTGCTTCCAGAAGATTTCGTTCCTGTTCAGGTTTAATGGTTCCCTGGGTATAGACCTGAATTATCACGTCCAGCTTCTTTAGCTTTTCCAGGTCTAAATAGGCATCCAGAGTGTTGGAAATTTCCACCTCAAAACCCTGCTCCACCAGCCAGGGAGCAAAAATGTCCACGCATTTTTTGGGCTCATGTCCTTCCCAGCCGCCCCAGACAATCAGAGCCTTTTTCTTTATCTGTCCGTCAGGTAGGCAGGAAAACGCGGGCAGAAGGAAGATACTTATTGAGAATGAAATTAAGGACAGAGCAAGTATAAAGAATCGACTATTTTGGTCTTTCTTCATGGCACACCTCTTAAGATGCATAAATTTTATTCATCTGGAGTTTATTATATAGAAAATTATAAATATCTTCATGTCTTATCAAAATAAGCAAAAAGGCCATCTTCTAAAATAGTTGTGTGCTCGGCACGGGTTGTTTTAAGGGAACAATGTTGTTAATATGGTAACCACCATGAAACAAGTCAGGTTTGAAAGTAATATTAAGTATGAGCTGTGGTTTAAAGTCATCCTGACTCTGTCAGTTCTTCTGATTATAACCACCGGGATCTTCTTTTACCTGGATGCCCATGGAAATGATGTTATCCCGGGTCAGCCTGCAGAAGAGTCAGCCCGGGGCTGGCCGATACTTCTGGCTGCAGCAGTTTTTATGGTGATGGTTTTCTGGCTTATTTTGCCTAAGTCAATCGCAGTTACACAGGAAGGCCTTGTGATCAAATTCCGGGCTTTCCACTGGAGAATACCTTTTGAGACTGTGAGCTCATTTGAGCCGGTATCAGGAATCTTCGTGTTCTGGGCCCATAGCTGGATTACTTCATACGGGAACCAGGTTGAGATCCACAGGAAAAACAGGCTAAAAATAAGAATTTGCCCCGAGAATCGGGACCGGTTTCTGGAATTCGCCAGCAGGGCTCTGGAAGAATGGCGAACGTACCATCTCGAAGACCAACTTTCCTGAAATATTTACCCTCTGAATACTTCAGGACCTGAAACTGGCTGCCAGCATCTCTCTTCTGAGTAAACAATAATTCAACTCAATAGTTAAATCCGCCAGAAAAATCTCACTCCAGCTCGCGCAACCAGATATTGCGGAAGCGGACCGGATGGCTGTGGTCCTGGAGCATCAGCGGTAGTTTAGCCGCGTGAGCTTTATAGGGCGGTCGGGCTTTGTGGGCTGTGGGGCCGGTCAATTCGGCGTTGTGATGGATCAGAACCCCATTGTGGATGACCGTCATCCTGGCCGGCTCCAGTAACTTGCCTTCCGCATCAAATTTCGGAGCGTAGAAAATGATATCGTAACTCTGCCATTCACCCGGCTTCCGGCAGGCATTGACCAGCGGCGGATACTGGCCGTAGATGGCTCCGGCCATGCCGTCAGCGTAGGTCTTGTTCTCGTAGGAATCGAGTACCTGGACTTCATAGAGACCCATCAGGAAAACCCCGCTGTTGCCCCGATCCTGACCTTCACCCCTGGCCGGAGAAGGAGTCATCCATTCAATATGGAGCTGACAGCTACCGAAACCATGCTTGGTCTGGATGTTTCTGGTTTTTGGGACGACTTCCAGGTAATCGTTTTCAACTTTCCAGCGGGCCGGCTGCCCCTTGGCATCAACCCAGTTGAACAGGTTCTTCCCGTCAAAAAGAATGACGGCATCTGACGGCGGAGGAACAGGGGGAAGCGGTGGTCCGGGGATGACGACCGGTGGAAGAGGCCGTTCCAGGTCATGGATAGCCCACTGGTCAAGCGATTTTTGCTGCTTGGGGTTAAAACTGCCGGAGGCCGGTATAAAAATCCCCAGGAAGCAGATCAATAGACTCGCAGAGATTAAGAAGTTTTTTGGTTTCATCGTTACCTCCTCAGCCGTTAAGCCTATTATATCCAGATTAAATCCAGAACAGGCTTGAAATCTGGGCATTTTTCGAACCTGCAGGCCGATTTTCCGACGGCTTGTTTCATTATCAGGTCCTGGCCTCTTCTTGAGCTTGAGCTTTCATCTGAGCCGCTCTTTCTGTTTAATCAGTTTCCCTGATTAATTTTGTTTTTATAAGTTGTTTAAGTTGAAGTTGTCTTTACCTGTCTGTGGTGAGTCGGTCCTGCTCTGAACCGTTTCTGGTTGAATTTATTTCTCAGGCTCCGGCTCATCAGCTTTCGCCTATTATTAAAGCTCCCATCCGGACCGGTATTCCTTGTGGAGAAATTCATTGGCTTCGGGCAGGTTGGTGAACTGGAAGTTTTCGCTGTCCCATTCGAGCACCACGTTGTCATCCTTGAAACGCAAGGCGATGTTCCCCAGCAACATCATTTCGGTCAACGGCCCGGAATAGGAGAAATCCGTGGTCGATTTCTTACCTTCCTTGATAGCGGCAATCCATTCTTCGTGGATTCCGGGCGAGCGGGGGATGGTCTTTTCCGGGCGCTTGTAGTCTCGCATCAGCTCGTCCGGAAGAAGACGTGGATTTTCGCCGTAGGTGCTGCAGACCAGCATTCCTTTATCGCCGACAAACAGGCAGCCACCGCCTTCGTCACCCAACCGGCGGCCTTTGGGCAGCTCTTTGGGCCGTGGTGGCATCAGCCCGCCGTCGTACCAGATTAATTTGACCGGGGGCATTCCTTCCCGCTCCGGGAATTCATAGGTAACTATTTCCGCCAGCGGATAGGCGTCTTTGGTAAACTTGGTGGAGCTGGCCTGAATACGGACCGGGGCTCCGAGTTTCAGAGCCCAGAAGGGCTGGTCTATGAGGTGGGCGCCCATGTCGCCCAGGGCTCCGGTACCAAAATCCCACCAGCCGCGCCAGACGAACGGGCAGTAGGCTGGATGGTATGGACGCCAGGGAGCCGGGCCGAGCCACAGATCCCAGGAAAGAGTTGGCGGGCAGGAAGGGATTTCCTTAGGAGCGTCAATGGCCTGGGGCCAGATCGGCCGGTTGGTCCAGACATGGACCTCACGCACCGGGCCGATGGCTCCATCCCAGATCCATTCGCAGATCAGTCGGGCACCTTCTTTGGCGTGGCCCTGGTTGCCCATCTGGGTGATCAGGTTTTTTTTCTGGGCTTCCAATCGCAGCATCCGGGCTTCCTTGACGGTGTGGGTCAGGGGTTTCTGGACGAAAACATGCTTGCCCATTTTCATGGCCATCATGGCGATGACAGCGTGGGTGTGGTCGGGGGTGCTGACGGTTATGGCCTCCAGGGATTTTTCTCGCTCCAGCATTTCCCGGAAATCGCGGTAGATGTGGGCTTTTTCATACTTGGCTTTGTATTCTGGTGGGTGCTTGTCGGAAGTCAGGAATTTTTCCATCATGGTGGCATCGACATCGCACAGGGCGACGATGTTTTCGCTGCTGACGGACTGAACATCGGAAAAACCCTTGCCACCCACTCCAACGCAACCGATGTTCAGAGTATCACTCGGGGCTTTTTTCTTTTTATCTTTCTGGGCGCCGATGACGTGGCGGGGGACGATCATCAGGCCGGCAGCGGAGGCAGCCGTTTTGCCCAGGAATTCTCTTCGGCTGAGCGGCGTGGAGAGTTTATCTGTTTTGATTTCTTTGTCGTTCATTAGAAGCCTCCTTTTCATGTATTGCTTAATCATATAATGCTTAATACAGAATCGGGGCCGAGGTCAAGGAGAATTATGGCCCGGACCGGGGCAAAAATTGGGTGGCAAGCGACCGGAGAGTTGCCAGAAAGTCTGAGACCTTAAAAGTGGGGCACCTTGTCAGGTTCGGTCCCGCCGCTTATATTTAAATTGCTGGCTTTACCAGGGATAAACGAGACCTTAGGGATTGAAGATGACCAGGCCTGAAAAACTTAACCGGAGAAGCTTCCTGGAGGCAGGCCTGGGCTGTCTCCTGGCCGGCCTGTTCTACCCGGTTATGAATTCTTTCCCGAAATCCAGAACCAGCAAGGAAGCCGGCCCCGCAAAGCATCTGACAGATTCAGGAGTGAAAATGCCAGAGACTGAGTTTGAACCGGCCTACTTAAAGCTCCATCTGAGCGGCGAATTAAAGCGCCGTGGTCAGGAACTCTGGGAAATAATGAAGGAGTGTCAGCTCTGTCCCAGAGAGTGCAAGAAGGACAGGTTAAAGGGCCTCAAAGGTGATTGCCATTCTGATTACCGGCTGAAGATTTCCGCTTTCCACCCTCATTTTGGCGAGGAAAGGCCGCTGGTCGGAAAGGGTGGGTCGGGCACCATCTTTCTTTCCAACTGTAGTCTTAAGTGTGTTTATTGCATCAACTGGGAAATCAGCCAGGGCGGGGCGGGGAAGCATCGCAGCCTGGAAGAAATGGCCGGGATGATGCTGGAATTGCAGAGAATCGGCTGCCATAACATTAATTTCGTGACCCCGACTCATTATCTGCCCCATATCCTGCTGGCCCTGGATATCGCGGCCGGAAGGGGATTGCGGTTGCCCGTGGTCTATAACACGCATGGCTGGGAGAAGGAGGAGATTCTGAAATACCTGGATGGGGTGGTGGATATCTACCTGCCGGATTTCAAGTACTGGCACCCCTCGGTGGCCGGCAGGCTGTCGTCGGGAGCCAGAAGCTATCCGGAGATTGCCAGGCAGGCCATGCTGGAAATGAACCGGCAGGTGGGAGTGGCCAGGCCGGCGGCCAACGGGTTGATGTACCGGGGGCTGATGATAAGACATCTGGTTCTGCCAAACCGGCTGGCGGGCTCAAAAGAAATCTTGAGCTGGATAGCCGAGAATTTGCCCAGGGATACTTATATCAACATTATGTCCCAGTACCAGCCGGCTTACAGGGCCAGAGAATATCCCCAGATAGCCAGGAGCATCACCAGGTCAGAATACCGGGAAGTGGTGGAGCATGCCCGCAGCCTTGGCCTGACCAACCTGGACATCCAGGGCTACTGGTGGTAAACGGGGGACACAATACTCGTTTACCCAATTTTTGCGGGCTGGGCTCTGTCAATATTTCAATCTTTAGTATTTAACCATTTCCCTGTGTTATTGAAAACCCAGAGTTTAAGGATGGCCTATGTTTGGTTCTTTTTGAGAAGCTCTTGGTTTCATGGTCCCTAAATTGCCCGGCCTTTGCCTGAAAAATTATCCTGTAAGACACCTATAATAAACCCGTAAAGAAGTTAATTGAAAACCAAAAACTGGTGCTAACCGACCCTCGTCCAAAATTTATCGGTTCGGGTTCTTGAAAATAGGGTAAAAATAGGGTAAACGAGTATTGTGTCCCCCGTTTTAAGCAGCAAAGATTTGCCGGACCTGATGGAAATAATCCGGAAGGCTGGAGAAGAAGTCCTGAAGGTCTATGCCCGTCTGGAAAAAGACTGGGATGTCCGGCTCAAAGATGACCGCACCCCGATTACTGAAGCCGACCGAATCTCCAACCGTATCATAACCGAGGGTCTCAGCCAGCTCTTTCCCGATATCCCCCTCATTTCAGAAGAAAATCAGCAGATTCCCTATGAGATTCGCCGCCAGTACGAATACTTCTGGTTGCTGGACCCTCTTGATGGAACTAAAGAGTTCATCAAGAGAAACGGGGAGTTTACCATCAACATAGCCCTTGTCAACCGCACCCAGCCGGTAGCCGGATTCATCTCCGTCCCCTGTAAAGGATTGCTTTATTATGCAGTTAAAGGCAAAGGAGCTTACAGAATTGAGGAGAAAAAGGGAGGAGAAATAGAAGAAGATAAAGAGTCAGGGGAAAATAGTTTTTATACAGATATCACAGAAAAAGAAAACAGAAATAAGATAGATAAAGATAAAGGAACAAACGTCCAGGTCAGTAAACTTCAGGTAGCTGAATTTTCCCCGGACGAGCCAGGCCTGACGGTAGTTGCTTCCCGCTCTCATTTTGACCCTGAGACCCAAAAATTTATTGAGAACCTGAATAATCCCAGGCTGATTTCAGTCGGTAGTTCTCTTAAATTTATGCTCCTGGCTGAAGGTCAGGCTCATCTTTACCCTCGCCTCGGCCGCACCATGGAGTGGGATACGGCCGCTGGCCAGGCCATACTGGAAGAAGCCGGCGGTCAGGTCCTGGAATTTTCCACCCGCCGCCCCCTGGCCTACAACAAAGAATCTCTGGTCAACCCACCCTTCCTGGCCACTGGGAAAATGAAACCTTTGGATAGAATCTAACCCCAGGCGAACGTTATTCCAGACAATTAATCCGTTTTCCGCGTATAAACTCAGTAACCATTTTGTTAATTCTTATGAGCCACCGTTTCTATGTTTAAGCCCAACCAGTATTAAGCTGTTCTCGTTTCAGGTTGAGCCATTGCTTCAAGCTCTATGCTTTCAGGCTGAAAGATTTGCCCTCGTGAATTTTATGTTTAATTTCTACAGAGATTGTTTCCTCGAATTCAGTATCCTCAAGCCACGGATTTTTGCTTTTGAAATCAACAAAGGCCTCGTCCTCATCTGAGCCCTGCCCGTAGCCGAGCACCTGGAAATTATCAACATCGGGTTCGTTAAGCTCCGGTGACGAATAGGTAACGCCATCCGGTGTTAAGAACAAAAATAACCTTTTTCCCATTTTTTATCTCCAACCCTGATTTATTTATAAACTGATCATAAAAATCTTCCGCAGCTTTGTCCAGCTTATCAAGCGATTATTTCAGGAAGGTGGTCTTAGATTTTATTCTCCAGGATAAGGCGGGCGGCCAGTTCTCCGGTGCGCATGGCTGTCGGCACCCCGCCCATAAAAAGCTCACTGGCAGCATAAATGCCGACCGTGAGCAGGTTCCTGACCGGTGTCTCCACCAGCAGCTTCCGGCCAAAATTTCCCGTCCAGTCCGCTCCCCAGCTCCACCCTGCTATTGAGCCCTGGTAACGATGCCCCCAGTCCTGGTAGGTGAGCGGCGTGGCCACTTCCATCAATTCAATCGCCCCGGAGAGTCCAGGTATTATGTTTTCCACCACTCTGACCAGCTTGAGGGCCAGCTCGGTCTTGTAGGCACGGTATTCTGGCGCCCTTTTTTTCTCCCCGGTCCTGAAACGAGCAAAATGGTCATAGTCAAATCCCACCCTGAGGATTAGCCCGACGTACCCGGGTGGAGCCTGACCTGGCTCGTTATCGGTCCAGCGACAGACCTCAATCTCTTTGCTTTCCAGGTTAAGCCCGTCAGTTCTTGGTTCGGTTTCTTCTGTCTGGCCAGGCCTGGCGCAATAAAAAAGGTGAGTGGCTCTCATCTGGCTCAGGTCGATTTTCTCAGCTTCAACCCCAAGATAAACGCACAGCTCAGAACCGGTATAAGGCGTATTTCTGACCCTTTCCAGGAATTCACCCGGAACGGCTGCGGATTCTATCAACTCCAGGAAAGTGGTCTTGAAATCAGCATTGGAAACTATCCAATCTGCCCCGATAAAGCCATCATCAGCGGTCATAATGCCCCTGGCCTGCCCATTCTCAACTACAATCCTCTTCACGGGCATTCCTAACCATAATCCGCCGCCCCCAGCCCGGATGATTTCCGCCAGTCTGTCGCTGATTCCCTGAATACCCCAGGAGGGATACCAGATGCCCTCTACCGACATGATGTTCCACATCACGGCCAGGGTCAGGAAGGACATGACCGGCTCTCCCGTGCCCATAGACCCCAGGAAATTTACCAGCAACTTATTCTTCAAATACTTTCTCAGGACATCACCTGAAAAAGCATGCGACCAGGATAAGATTCTGGTTTTCCGGCTTTCAGAATATTCGCTCTGGACTACCTTTTCCTGAAGCGGGCTTAGCTTTTCCGGCAAGTAATCCGGATGCCACAGGTAGATATCGTGGACAAGCTTTATCGCCTTTTCCAGTTCCTGGAAAAAGGTTTCCAGTCCGTCTGCTTCCCGGGGGAATTTTTTAGCCAGCTCCTGCTGTAGCGTTTTTGGTGTCACGGAATAAACCAGGTCCAGGTCTCCGGCGATTAACTGGAAATGGTTTCTTTGGAATTCCAGCGGCTCTTTTAGGCCAAGCGAAGCCAGCAGGCTGCTGACATAACCAGGGTAGCTGAAGGACAACGGTCCCATCGGAAACTTATAGGCCCCCCGCTGGAAAACATAGCTGGTGCCGCCTGGATGAAGGTCTTTATCCAGCACCAGGACTCGCAGCCCCTTTTGGGTGAGCAGGGCGGCGCAGGTCAGCCCGCCCAAACCGGCCCCCACAACGATGACGTCGTATCGCATCTTTCCCCGCACTTATTTTAACAAAAGCCTCGAGGATAATATAACAATAAGATTTTTTGCTAAAGCAGGACAAGAGCAGGGGCCGGTTAAGTTACTTAATTTCCCGTACGTAAATATTCTTAAAATACAGGGGAGTGTTGTGGGCCTGGAGCTCAATCTGGCCGCAACGGTAGATTGGTTTATCTCGCTCCCAGTAGTTTTCCATAACCACGTTATCCACCACCAGCTCGCCGTTTAAGTAAACAGTCACCCGCTCGCCAACCATCTTGATGTAAAAAGAATTCCAGGTACCGACCGGATTATCGGCGCGCTTTAAGGGCTTGTTTGGGTTTTTCTGGTTGTTATAAAGTCCGCCTGACCCCTCGGGCCACTGAGCCGGGTCCCAGATCTGGACCTGGGGTGAGCCGCGAAGGTAGATGCCGCTGTCGCCTCCGGGCTCAATTTTCCAGTCCACAAACAGTTCAAAATCGCAGTAATCTTTGGCCGTGCACAGGCTGTGACCTTTGCCGTCAAAAACCAGCACGCCATCCACTACCTTCCAGTGCAGCCGCATATCTTCGTCGGCTCTATTCTGCTCGGCGGCCAGTTCTTCCGGGCTCATTCTGGCTCTTTTTACCGGGTCCTGGACTAGACCTTTCCAGCCAAAGAGATCCTTTCCGTTGAATAGCGGCTCAAAGCCTTCAAGTCGCAGGAGCTTATCCAGATAAATTTCAGTTTCTTCTATTTCCAGGTCATCTTTAACATAAGCCAGAGCTTTTTTCATAATCATTATGGTCTCAAAGCCGCTTAAACCTTCCGCACCAGCACTCGGCCTGGCCAGACGGCAGGCCAGAAGTGCAGCCCGGTCTCGCCTCTCCTCATCGGAGAAAAAAGCCGCCAGCTCTTTAAGGGCTCTTACATCACGGACATTTCCCCAGGAATTGAGAAGGAGAGTTTTTTCATCCGGGTAAATGGCCAGTGGTTTTAGCTCTTGAAGTACAAGAAGTTTCCTTTCACGATCAACTCCGGGCTCTTTAAGCAGCCTGGCCAGAGCTTGAAAAGCCAGGTAACGGTGACTGCGGTTGGTGCTCTGCCGGATGAGGTTAATCAGATGAGGGCTGGCTTCGAAATCCGGCCAGCTACAGAGAGAAACCAGAGCAGCCCGGTTTATCTCAGAGTCCGGGTTTTTTAAGAATTCTACCGCTTTGTTCAAACCTTCCTGCCCTCCGACCAGAGGCAATAATTCAATCAGCCTGGCACGTTCCTTTCCGGATTTCCGGCCTATCAGGTTGAGCAGAAGATTCTGCTTGAACTGAGCATCCCGGATGAGGTTGATGACGGCAGCAAAGGCTTTCTGGAAGCTAGCGAAGAGAGAAGGTTCGGTTAGAGAAGCATAGCTTTCTGCCAGCCAGAGAGCGTCTTCCGGTCCCATAACCTGAAAAAGGTTATCAGCTCCTGCCTTTCTGAGCTCGGGGTTTTCAGATTCTAAAGCAGACAGTACAGTTCTTTTCCATTTTGGAACGATGAAGTCCTTAATTCCCTGCAGAATGGTGATTTTAACTTCGTCATTCGTCCCAGGATAAATCTCCATCAGAAAATTTATGTAGCTTTCAGGTGGAAGAGTCTTTAGAAGATCCAGGCATAGCTGGCATTCGCTCAGCGATTTTGGCAGGGACTGAAGCAGGTCAGGGACAGATTTTTCTTTTTTCAGGTTAAAAATCGTTCGGATGGCAGCCAGTCTTACCGGAAGCTCATGGTCTTCAAGGAATGGCTCAATCGCTTCTGGCCGGTTAAAAATTTCCGGGTTGCCCAGGAATTCTATGACCGCGGCTCGGTTGAGTGGCGGCAGACTGTTCAGGTTTTCAACCAGCATTTTTATCAGCTCTGGCCATCGGTATTTCCTGAGCAGGTTCAAGGCTTTATGCTGGAAGGCGGCATCCTGGCTGTAGATGGCCTTCAGGAATTCGGGGATAGCTTTTTGGCCGGCGATTTCGGTAAGAATATCCAGAGCTTCCGAGCGGAGGGCAGATTCATCCGGCGCCGTCAGAATCTCTAAGGATTTTTCGGCGATTTCCAGGGCTTTTTCTTTTTTGCCCTGCTCGGCCAGTCTTCTGGCAAACCTGAGGTAAAGCCCTATAGTCTGCCGTCGCTCCTCAAGATTGGTGAGAGTGGGGATGGCTCTCAGTAAAGGCTCGACTGATAGGTCGGCGGCCTCCACAATAGCCGCAAGGGCCTGGTATCTTATTTCCGGGTCCGAAGAAGTGGCCAGGCGGCGGAGATGAGGGATGGCTTTCTGACTTCTGAGCCTGCCCAGGGCCTGGATGATTGAAACCAGATTTATGCTATCTTGCTCCGATTGCCTCAGCTGTTTAATAAGGATGTCCTCAACTTCAGGGCTCTTGACCCTGAGCATGGCTTTTATGGTCGGGTCAACCAGGTCTTTTTTATTAAGCAGCAAAGCCAGAGGCCTGAGATGTTTTTGCCCGACAACATACTGAGCTTCTTCCAGGAGAAATTTGCTTATTTCAGGTTCAGGTGATGAAATGGCCAGGCGGAGAAGGTCGTCAGCTAATTTTCCTCTAACGGCTTCATACCCGGGCTTTCCGGCCAACCGCACCAGGCCATCCATGGCATATCGCACCAGGCTGTCATCAGCCTGACCGGGGGCTGCGAGACGTCGTCCAAGATCTTCAACGGCTGGAGTTCCAGTCTTAAGCATCTCAGAAAAAATTTTTTCTTCTTCCGCCTGATTTTGAGCCGGGAGCAGGCGCAGCCAGCTGTCTACCAGCCTTCTGATGGATTCGCGGCTTGCGGGAGGGGCTTCAGGTTTAAGATGAGTTGTGGGGGATGGAGGATGACAAGCCTGGAAACCTATGTTTGATAGCAGGAGTAGCGAAAAAATCAAGAAAGTCAAAATCCCGGGGGAATGGCCAAATATCTCCAGGTGCTTTTGAATTTTGGCACTCATAAGAATTTCCTATCCATTTTTATTCAATCTTCTTTATTCAATCATCGAACTCCAGGGGCTGCGCAGCGGTTCTTCCAGAAGCAGGTTAGCTTGTTCATCGCCGATGAAGGCCTGATTCTGCGGGTCAAACCTCAGATTGCGGCCGAGGCGCACGGCAATCTTGGCCAGGTTGACCAGAGTGCAGGAGCGATGGCCGTTTTCTTCATTCAGAGCAAATTTACGGCGTTCCCTGACAGCCTGGTGAAAATCGGTTAATTGAGGCTCCGGGTCGGGCAGCGTTTTAAGCTTTTCCAGAAGTCCCGGGATGTCGCTTCTCAATCCTGGATAAAGCTTGCCTTCCGGCCCTTCAATAAAAGGAACCTCTTTCTGCTGGTTTTCGCCGTCCAGGATGATTTCACAGCCGTCGGCATAGCGCAGCACGATTTTTCGCCAGCGGCCGCAAGCGTCGGGGTGTTGCTGGGGGGCATCGACCTCAATTTCTACCGGACTGGTATTGTCCTTTTCAAGTAAGTACTGGACGGGGTCAAGGTAATGCATGCCCATATCGCCCAATCCTCCACCATCATAATCCCAGTAGCCGCGGAAGGTTACGTGGACGCGATGGGGATGGTAGGGCTTGTAAGGCGCCGGGCCGAGCCAGAAGTCGTAATCAAGCTCGGGTGGGATAGGTTCGGGCGGCAGGTAGGTTTTCCCCTGCCAGTAGAACTTCCAGTCAAACCCGGTTGCTCCGCTGACCGTCACTCGCAAGGGCCAGCCCAGAAGTCGGGGCTGAACGATTTTCTTTATCGGCTTAACCTCAGTCCCGAAACCATAGAAAATTCCTTCGAACCGAAACCAGGTATTGACGCGAAAGATGCGGCCGTATCTTCTGACAGCTTCTATTACTTTCTGGCCTTCGCCGATGGTCCTGGTCATCGGCTTTTCGCACCAGATGTCTTTACCGGCTCGGGCCGCGGCTATTGACATCAGAGCATGCCAGTGGGGTGGGGTGACGATGTGGACAATATCTACATCCGAGCGGGCCAGAACTTCCCTGAAATCAAAATAGCCCTTCACTCCGGGACCGGCCAGTTCCAGAGCTTCCTGGAGGTGTTTTCGGTCAACATCACAGACAGCAACCAGGCGGCCCGGGTAGCGGAAATGGGCTTTGCCCATACCGCCCACGCCGATGATGGCTTTGGTCAGCTCATCGCTTGGCGCCAGGTAGCCCTGGCCTCCCAGAACGTGGCGCGGCACGATCATCAAACCGCAGGCCGCAGTCATTCCTGCTTTTAAGAATTTTCGTCTGGAGATTAAGCGTTCCATCTTTTTTATCGGATATATCTTTTTATATCAATTGGGCCAAGATATCAACAATTGAGCATACCTCAATTCCTTTAACCTGCATAGGACTAATGAAATCAGTCGACCCCATAGTGGTTTATTACCACATCTGGCATCCTGGACAGCGGTCCCGGCCCTCTGGAGACTTTTTCTTGACTGTGGCTGTGGTCAAATAATATACTGCCAATAAGCAAGGTCGGAATCCAGAGCCACCAGGGATGGATTACCGTAGCATCCTTCTCGAGGGTCTTCCTGGGTTCAGATCATTAGGGAAAAGGAGGTACAATGAAAAGGGTTTTATTGCTGCTGCTGGCTTTGATGGTGGTGTTTTCATTTTCATGTAAGAAAGGCCAAAAAGAAGAGGTAGCTCAGCCAGAAAAGGCAAAGAAAGCGGCAGAGAAGGTCGAGACAGAGGCTATGGCCGGGAGCGCCAAAGCGGAAGAGCCGAAAAAGGCAGTTGAGGCAGTTAATTTTAACGTCTTAAAGGATTTACTTCCCGATGTTTCAGGCTGGACCAAAGACAACCCCAGAGGTTTTCAGAGTTCCTACGGAGATTTCAGCGTTTCGGTGGCGGAAGCTACCTACATAAAGGGCGAGACTAAAATCGAAACCGTGCTGATGGACTCCATAGGTCGGATGGAAACTCTGGGCGGTTTTAAGATGATGTCCGACATGAAGTTTTCTGTTGAGGATGATAATCACTACGTGAAGACTTACAATCTTAAAGAATATCCGACCGTTGAAGAATACAATTTTAAGCAAAAAAACGGAACTCTACAGGTCCTGGTGGCGGGAAGATTCCTGGTGACCTTACGCGGAAGAAACATTGAAAACACTGAAATTCTTAAGGCCTTTTTCAATAACTTTGACCTGAAAAAATTGGAGTCACTTTAGCAATCAGGGAAAGAATTAGGTTTTAGAAAGCGGTTTTCAAGACCTCTTTTTCCGATGCCAGGGAAGAAGTGAAAGATGGCAGAAAAATGGGGACAGCCTTGTATGTCCCCATTTTTGTTTTATCCTGATTGTTTTTTTTGGTTAAAATATAAGTTAGCAATCAAAGATGAGGGGTTGACTCCAATGTTCAGGAAAAAATCTTGGGCAAAGGTTTAAAAAGGGAGGTTTTAATGAACAAGAATTATGTTTGTCCAAATTGTGGTTTTGTCGGGCAGCCAAAAAGGTACACTAAGGGCAGCCTGGGCTGGGAAATACTGCTGTGGATTCTGGGCATTCTGCCCGGTCTTTTCTATTCAATCTGGCGCCTTTCCACTCGTTATAATGGCTGCCCGAATTGCGAATATCCTTATATTGTTCCAGAAGATTCTCCCAAGGGCCAGGAAATAATTAAAAAGCAGCAGTAAATGAGCTGAGCGGGTCAGAAAGGCCGGCAGATTGTTGCCTGACCTAGTGCCGTTAGCTGGCTGACCCAAGTCTGGGTTTCAGAGCGATTTCATCACCTGTAACGAACTTAAAAGCATGACTATGGCGAGGAGAAAGGAGGCCTTTCTTTCTCTTGCTTATCTGATTTAATTAAGGTTAAACTCAATAGAAGAAATCAGGAGGGCAGAAGATGAAGAGTCATGAGAAATATTTAAGACAGTCATATTTGGGAGCGGGAAAAGTATTAAGTTGTAGGAAAGCCGGTATGGTCTTGATGATTCTTATTGGCCTATTAATGATTAGTTTTTCTTGGCTTCAGGCCGAGACTAAGGACTATAAGGCGTCACTTTTCGGAATTAAATCAAACGGCACAACCCTGAATACCCGCTCGATTCAGAAGGCGATTGATTATATTCATGAAAATGGAGGGGGCCGGTTGGTGTTTGATGTGGGAAGGTATCTAACCGGGACGATTTACCTGAAGTCCAGCGTCACCATCCACCTGTTGGAGGGAGCTATTCTGGTCGGCTCGCCCAATCCCTTGGACTATGATTTCAACCATAAGTGGACGGCGCTCATCTTTGCTCTGGAGCAGGAAAACGTGGGTATCACAGGGGAAGGTGGGGTCATTGATGGACAGGGGTTTACCGTGGCTAACAATCTGGTGGATTTGATTCACAAGGGCCTGGTCAAAGACCCGCTGCGCAACGACCGACCCCGGGAAACTATCAGGCCACAGAACATCTATTTCTGGCGGTGTAAAAATGTCCGTATAGAAGGCATTACCCTGAAAGACCCGGCCAGCTGGAACCAGCAGTATGACCAGTGTCAGAATGTGATCATCAAGAACCTTATCATTGACAGCAAATCCTACTGGAATAATGACGGTGTGGACATTGTGGACTGTGACAATGTGGAAGTGGCCAATCTTTACATTGATGCAGCCGACGACGGCATCTGTCTGAAATCGCATGATGAAAAAGCCGTCTGCCAGAATGTTTACATTCACGATAATGTTGTTCGCACCAGCGCTAACGGCATTAAGTTCGGGACAGCTTCTCTGGGTGGCTTCCGGAACATCAGGATAATTGACAATGTGGTCTATGATACTTACCGCTCGGCCATAACTTTTGCGGCGGTGGACGGTGGATTCGTGGAGGATGTAGTGGTGGACAGGCTTAAGTCCATCAACACCGGGAATGTCATCTTCCTGAGGATAGGTGAGCGCTGGCGGCCCGGCAAGAAGGGTCGGATGCGAAATATTTCCATTTCCAATGTTTATGCGGAAGTTCCGGCCACCAAGCCGGATGCCGGCTATAACTATGAAGGACCGTGGGAGCATCAGCCGCGGAACGTTTCGCCTTCATCCATCGTCGGGCAGCCGGATGCTTTTATTGAAGACGTAATCCTCAAGAACATTGAAATCCATCATCCTGGCGGCGGCGACCCCAATTTTGCCCGCGTCGGGCTGGATGAACTGGATAAAGTTCCGGAACTGCCAGCCAGCTATCCCGAGTTTTCCATGTTTAAGGAGCTGCCGGCCTGGGGTTTTTATGTGCGCCATGCCAGAAATATTACTTTTGAAAATGTAAAGCTGGTGGCAGCTAAGAAGGATTATCGCCGGTCAATTGTTCTGGATGATGTGCATACCATGCGCATTAAAGCTTTAAAGGTTCAGGAACCCGGTCCGAAAAAAGACCCGGTCTACTCTCACAAATCAACCGACGTCAAGCTGGAGAAGTAAAAAATCGGGACACCCTAAAAAATCGGGACACCCTATAATTTTCCTATTTTTTAATAGTGAAAAATTACCTACCCCTAATGGGGATGGGGGGCCCGCTTAATCGGCACACCCTTCATCTTTCCTGATTTTTTTATCGCAATTCCCAGGATTTCCTTTATTCCTTTTTTTGAATTTTTGGCAGGTAAAATTATCGGGTTGCGAAAATTGGCGAGCCGCCCAAAAGGCTGAATGATTATAGAAATTGCCCCCGCCGTGCAGTTCCGGAGCTTGTTCTGGGCTTTTAGTTTATCTGCCAAAAGAGACGAGGGCTAAACAGATTCGAGGGTTGCTTTTTAGGGGATAATTGTCGCGATTATTAAGATTGACCAAATTACTTATCAGTTACTGTCAGCCCAGGCAAAAGAAAATCGGAAAAATCTAGGGTGTCCCGATTTATTTGGCCCAGGAGATGAAGGCGGCCAGGTCGCTTCTCAACTTCTTAAGCGAAGGCTTATGGATGTACATCATGTGTCCGGCCTCATAATAGCCCATCCGCACCCTGTCCCGGAACGAGCCATCCAGCATCAGCTGGCTGAAAGTGTACTCGGTCCCGAAGAAGGGCGTGGCCCCGTCATAAAAGCCGTTGCAGCAAAAAACTTTCAGAGCCGTATTCTCGGCCATGGCCTGCCTCAAGGTTTCGGCCACGTACAACGCCCCATCCCTGGAACTGCGTCCCACCGCTCTGGTAACGCTCGGAACCCGGGCCGGTCCTGGCTGGAAGTTGAAATTCCAGGGATAAACATTGCCGTAAATGGCATAGGGGACTTCTTTCTTGTAATTCAAGACTGTCCCCACGTAGTTATTCAGAGCAGCCGAAAAAGACCCCATTATCAGCGCACTGGACGGATCATATTCGTAGCTTTCGGCAGCTGCGTCCGAGTCCTTGCCGGTGAACCGGCTGTCCAGCCGCCCGACCGTTAGCCGCCTGTCACGCAGTAGCTCCTTGACAAACCGGTCATGCCTGACCCGCAGGTTGGAATTTTTCAGATAATCAACCGACAATCCGGTCAGCTCCGACATTTTCCTGGCCACCGCTTCTACCTGCCCGGCCGCCAACAGGTTCCCCCTGACCAGGGCCGGCAGGTACTCATTCACAGCGAATTCCCTGGCCTCCTGCAGCAACATGGTCAGCTCTTTTTTCTGGTTGGCTTCGGGCAATTTCTTATGATACCAGGCCGTGGCCGTGTAATGCGGCAGGAAAACCAGATAAGAAAGATTGTTGCCTGGATTAAAAGACAGAGTAGCAAAATCAAGAACGCTGGACAGCAATATTATTCCGTTCAGGTAGATTCCATAGGTCCGGTTCTGCAGCACCCCGGACAGCACAGCCGCCCTGGTCGTCCCGTAACTTTCTCCCAGCAAAAACTTGGGCGAACTCCAGCGGTCGAATTTGGTCAGGTAAATTCGGATGAATTCGGCAAAGGCCTGGCCGTCCTCTTCCACGCCGTGAAACTGGCTGCCGTCTTCACCGGGCAGCGGCCGACTGTAGCCCGTGGACACGGCATCAATAAAAACCAGGTCGGTCACATCGAGCAGCGACCACTGGCTATCTACCACCCCGGCCGGCGTCTTGAGCGGGTAGCCGTTTTCGTCCATGGCCACCCGCTTGGGCCCGACTCCACCCAGGTGCAACCAGACTGTCGACGAACCCGGCCCACCGTTGAAACAGAACATTACCGGCCTGGTCGATTTATCTTTAACGTCGTCTCTGGTATAGGCTACGAAGAACATTGAGGCTCCGGGCGTTTCGTCCTGTTTCAATACGGTCAACTCTCCGGCCGTGGCCGTGTAGGGCACGATCTTGCCTTCTATCACCACCTGATTCCTGGTCACAGAAAAGGGTCGGGGTTCGGGTCTGGTGACTTTCTTGGTCTCCTGGGTCTGAGGTTGGGTCTTGGCTTCTGGTCTGGTTTGAGATAAAGCCGGGGACAGAACGATAACCAGCGCAACCAGCCCGGTTATCACAGCTAAAAATTTCTTAAATCCCTTGATCATTAGGGCCTCCTTCGGTCAATCGACAAATACCTGACATTTTCCAACTCTTATAAATGGATTGACCGGAATTTGTCAAATAAAATTTAAATTTAAAAGATCAAGAAACGAGAAACGATCAGTGTTTCTGGCTTTAATAAGAAATGCTCATGGAAAAACCGCCGCTGCCGCTGCCGAAGCGGGGATTAACCACGTGGCTGAAAATAGACCCCCAGGAATAACTTACTCCGACCGAAAAATAATACTCATATGAAGTGGCCAGCTGCTTTCTCATCAGCAGGACATCCTCCCAGGAAGCGCCGGCTTTGGCGATGGAAATCAGGTCATGAATCCTGGAATAACTGCCATGGACATTCACCGAAAATCCCCTGAATAACCTGACCGACAGGTCAGTTCCAAGCTCTATCCGGTACTTGCTGAAGTCATGAAAATAGTGTGAGCCTTCGATCCCGGTGGTGATAGTGCCCCATTTTTGCTTCAGTTCGAGGGTGGCTGACAGGTTTTCACTTACCAGGAACTGCCTGGTACGGTCAAAAATGGTTTCCTCGAAATAAAAAGCCGGCCCCACATCCAGGCTGTAGGTCAACCGCAACTGTCTCTTGGTTGACTGCGAATAGGGGAAAATGTTGTATTCAATGGCCGGTGAAATCCTGGAAGCAAACTTGATATTCTGGTAGGTAGAGCTGGTCAGCGTGGCAAAAGCCCCGATCGACCAGTGCTCCCCCAGGCTTCGGGCCACCAGCCCCCGGAAGCTATAACCATGAGACTGGCTGATGTAGGTCAGGTCTTCATACTCAAAGGAGTTGCGGTAAAAATTGCCACTTACCGATAACCTGATTTTCCAATCAGGTGTCACCCGGTTGGCCGAGAAGTTGCCGAAGAAACTCTGGTAAGAATAGCTTTTTTCCCCGTTGAGGAAGCTGTTGGCACTCAGGCTGAAAACCCAGAAATTCCAGGGGTCGACCACGGCCGTCGGCCGGACCTCTTCCTCCAGTTTGATTTTTAACTTCCGGGCCGCCGGCGTCCGGCCAGCCAGCGGCACCAGGCCGGTTTTGATGGCTTGAGCGATTGCCTGTTGCTGCTTTTCTTTTTCCATCCCTTCTGGCAGGCTGAGTTCAGACTGATAATTCTTCCCGGCCAGTTCTTTCTGTCCGGCGAAAACGATTTTGATTATTCTCTGTCCTTCCCTGAACTCCTCAGTCATGGCGACGGTCACATTGGCCTCTTCCTGGCTGGAGACAAAATCGGCGAAGGAGACCTCCTGTTTCAATATTTCCAGCGGTACCTCTAATGTCTCGACGAAAACCTTGAGGCTCCTGGCTTCGTAGTCTTCGCCGTTCATCTGCGAAAAGAGGGGAAATGGCAGCAGTATGAAAATTACGGAGAGCAGTAACAAACTAACAGCACTGCCGGCCTGTCTTCTGGCGGCGACCTGGTTTCTTCCCAAAAGTACCCGGCTGGAAGCCGCAGCCTTCATTTTACCGGTCGTTACTTCCATTTCTTTTTTCCTCATGGTTTATACCCCTGGAGTTTTGCCTTGCTCATTTGGCCGCTCCCGGCCCGGGTTGGCTTCATTGCAGCCGCAACTTCTTCTTTTCCCGCCTGCTGGCCAATCCTTGACTGAAGCCCTTTCATCTTCTCCACTATCAATCCACCTCAATGTGAATGCCACCGCTGCTGACCGAGCCGAACCTGGGGTTAACCACGTTGGTGAAAATTGAGCCGAAGCTGTAGCTGACCCCGACAGCGAAGAAGTAGTTATAGGAGGTGGCCAGCATCTTGCGCTGCAAAAGGACCTCTTCCCAGGTAGCTCCGCCCTTGGGTAGCGACAGCTGGTCGTGAATGAGCGAAGCTCCGCCGAAAAGGTAAGCATTCAGGCCTTTGACCAGATTCAGGGAAATCACGTTGAAAATGGAAAGCTGGTGCTTGCTCAAATCGTGAAAATAGTGCGAGCCCTCGACCGAAGTGCTGATGCTGCCCCACTTTTCCCTTAAATCCAGGGTGATGGCCAGCGACTGGCTGAGCAAGGTTTCCTTCATCTGGTCGTACAGGGTCTCTTCGAAATACTTAGCCAGGGTTGGTCCCACCCTGTACAAGAAGCGCAACTGCCTGCGGGTCGATTCGGAATAGGGGAAAAGGTCGAATTCAATAGCCGGGGAGATGTTGATTTTCAGCCGGTGATTACTGTAGGTGGAGCTGGTAACCGAATAAAAGAAGCCGGCCGACCAGTGCTCACCCAGGCTTTTGACGAACAGCCCGCTGCCGCTGAAGGTCCGGGTGCTGGATTCCAGGTTCTGGTCTTCGTAGGTATAACGGTCATGGCTGTAGGAAGCGCTGGCGGTGAAATTGAATTTCATATCCCTGGTAACCCTGTTGGCGGAAAAGGAACCGCGGATTGATTCTGAAGCATGAGCCTGTTCCCCTCTAAAATAACCGCTGCTGCTCAGGCTGAAGACCCAGGATTTCCAGCGGTCGGCGGCTGGAGCCGGAGCGGTCTCTTCCTTCTGGAAGTCCACTTTGATTTTCTCCCTGATTGGGGTGCGGTTGACGTAGGCCATCAGGCCGATTTTAAGGACCTCAGTCAGCCCGGCCCGGATTTCCTCCTCTGTATCCGTTTTATGGGAAAAGAACCGGAAGATGTCATCCTGGCCCTGGAAACGGTTCTGGCCGATAAAAGTCAGGGTATATTCCCGGCCGCCGCTGCCGGTGGCCAGAGTGGTAATCAGCACATGGACATCGGCCTCTTTCCGTTCCCGGACATAATTAACAAAAGGAATTTCAGTCTTGATGTAATCGAGGTCGCAAGAACCACAATCTATATAAACTTTGGGAGCGGTTTTCTTGAGTTCTTCTATTGATTTGCCGGTTTGCCCGCCAGCTGGCGATTGCTGGACCTGAGCCAGGCTGAGCCCGGCCGTCATCGCCAGGAGCGACAGGGTGAGCCAGAAAACCAGGCCTGAAGGTTTATTCCTGCCGTTCGTTTTTTCTCCTGTGGTTGGCATCTTTTTTTCTCCAGTCCGGGACGGAACTTAAAAATTACCTGTTAACTATACGTTGGCGACCGGAAAAACGTTACAGAAACGCCACAAAAAAGGAAAAAAATTGTATTTATCTGCCAGCCGGCCGCAGCATCACTTTTTCCAGTTTAAGGGCGTTGTTGTTGGCTAACCCGGTTATCTTGAACTTGAGGACATGTTTTCCGGCTGCCAGTTTGACCTGGCCCAGGCAGTGAGTGGCCGGGAAATAGATAGAAGGAGATGGCTCTGATTCTCCCCGCACCACCTCCCGGTCGTCTATTTCTACCAGGAAAGTGCTTTTCCCGCCCCACTGCCAGGCATAAGAAGCTAGCAGTTTAAACCGGCCGCCCCTCGGCAGCTCGAATTCCCACTCGGGGAAATCATTGACGTTCTGCCAGTTGGTAAGCATGGTGGTGCGGTAGAAATAGTCCAGGTAAGCCCGCTGGCCCATCTGCGACTTTATTTCAGCCAGGAAGACCGGAAGTTCCAGCAGTCCATCTGCTCCTGGCTTCAAGTGATATGGCTCGGCCTGCGGTTCTCCCTTAACTTCCACCACCACCGTGGCCACTGGATCAGGAGCCTGATCGGGTAACTTGATGGTTACATCGTTTCCTTTGCTGGAATAGCTCAGTTTTTCCCGGTTGGCCAGAAAATAAACCTTTTGAACTCTATTTTTAAGCCCGGGCAGGATAATCTTTTTTTCCTGCGGCCAGCCCATGATATGGACAAAAAGCCTGTTCCCCTTAACCGTGCACCGTCCAAAGAACGGCAGTTTCTCAAAGACGCTCGGCTCAGTTCCGTAAATCGCTTCTCCGTTGACCTTCAACCAGTGGCCAATCTGCTTCAACCTTTCCACAAACTCCGGCTGGATGGTGCCGTCCGGACGGGGCCCGATATTAAGCAGCAAATTGCCTCCCTTGCTGGCGATTTCAATAAGCTGCCGGATGAGCTGGGGCCCGCTTCTGAATTCAGTTTCATAATGGTTATAGCCCCAGCCGTTGAAATTCATGGTCAGACAGACTTCCCATAACCGCAAGCTGCCATCCTCATTCCGCCAGCCGGTGGCCGGGACGTAGTTCTCCGGTGTCCCGAAATCGCCCAGCCCCGGGGCCCGGTTAAATAACCGGTCGTTGATGATTATGTCCGGCTTGAGCTGGCGCAGCATCCTGCCGATTCCCTCGGCCTGGTAATCCTCGTTCTTATGCTCCCACTCACCGTCAAACCACATAATAGCCGGCTGGTATTTAAGCACCAGCTCCTGCAGCTGGCTTTTCATGTAGCTGACGTATCTTTTGAAATCTGCCCTTCGGGCCGGCCGGTCTTTCTCCCACCTGCGCCGCGGTAAATAGTCGGGGTGATACCAGTCCATGATCGAGTAATAAAAACCAATGGGCAGGTTTTCTTCCCGGCAGGCCTGGACCAGCTCGCCCAGCAAATCTTTTTTTATTTTTGCTCCCATACTGTCGTTGTCAGTGTAAGCACTGTCAAAAAGACAGAATCCATCGTGATGCTTTGAGGTGATGACAATGTACTTGACGCCAGCTTCCTTGGCCAGCTTAACCCAGTCCCGCGGATTGTAATTTACCGGGTTAAAACTCCGGGTATATTTCTGATATTCGGCCCAGGGTATCTGCAGCAGTTCCCGGGCCCACTCCTCTCGCCCGATCTGGGAATAGACCCCCCCAGTGAATGAACAGTCCAAATTTGGCCTCCCGGAACCAGTCGAGTCGGGACCGCTGGGCGCTTTTCTGCTCAGGAGCCGGAGCAGCCAGGACGGGCCCTATCAGCAGGATAATAATCAACGCTATCAAGAATAATTTCCAGCCGTCGGGTAGCTGCTTCTGGTTGGGTTGGGCCAGTTTCCCCAACCAAAATGAGATTTTTATAATCCGGTTTACTTTTGCCATCTGATTTTCTCCATAAAAATATCGCCACATTTTTCATTTTCTAATTTAACAGAAAATCATGAGGGAAATCATCCTTAAATTTAAAGTGTTTAACTGCTTGATATAATCTGCCAGACAGCTCGATGGGCTGGCCAGCCCTGGAGTCGCCAGCTGATCAAAGATCATCCTGTTGTTTTAATCGAAGGATCAATTTGCCCGGGCCACAAGACCAGTGAGAAAAGAACCAGGTTTCTGACGTCTCATTAAATGTCTCACCAAAAACCGAACACGGCTTTACCGGCAGACTCAACTCGCGCCAGTTTTAAGGCGGCGGGAACCAGACACAGACCACCTTATTCGGAGTTCAATCATTTCAGGGGTCGGCTCGATGACCGGAACGCAATTTATTTCCAGGATGATTGAAGTCATAGGGGAGGCCCTCCAGGTCGACCATTTCCAGCTGGTAGCCTTCGACTACCGCCGCTGCCCTTTTTTCCAGCAATTCCGGGGGAAGAAACCCGCTCTCGAAGAGAGAGAACGCACCGAATTGATTAACCGGGCCCTGGAAAGAAGGGAATTGCTGACGGCTTCGGTCAATCACGGCCAGGATATTCTGGCGGCTTGCTATCCCTTCTGGGCCCGGGGGCAGCTCCATGGTTTTGCCTACCTGGAGAGGCATGGTTCCCGCGAGTCTCTCGACGAGGCCGCTCTGGATATTCTGTCCTCGGCCGGGCCGCTGGTGAAACTGCTGTCAGAGGAGAACTCCCCGCCGGAAGAAATCAAGGTCAGGCCGGAAAATACCGGGCTGGAATTTCTGGGGCTCAGCCGGCCTTTCCGGATAATCCGGGAGCTGGTGGACAAAGTTAAAGAAGTCAGCTCTCCCGTTCTGGTTACCGGGGAAAGCGGCACCGGCAAAGAATTGATTGCCCGAATCATCCACCACAGCGGGCCGCGACGCCGGGGACAGTTTGTGGCCGTCAACTGCAGCGCCATTCCCGACAACCTGCTGGAATCGGAGCTCTTCGGTCACGCCAGGGGGGCTTTTACCGGGGCCCTCCGGGATAAACCCGGCCTGGTGGAAGAAGCCAGCGGCGGCACCTTCTTCCTGGACGAAATCGGGGACCTGTCCCTGCCCCTCCAGGCCAAGATCCTCCGGGTGCTGCAGGAAAAGGAAATCCGTCGCATCGGCGAAAACCGCAGCCGCCGGGTGGATGTCAGGTTCATCAGCGCCACCCACCGCCAGCTGGAGCAGGAAGTGGCTGCCGGCCGTTTCCGTCAGGACCTCTATTTTCGCCTCAGGATCATCACCATCGACATCCCGCCGCTGCGCCAGCGTCCCGAGGATATTCTGGTGCTGGTCAACCATTTTCTCGATAAGTATTGCCAGGAACTGAACAAGCCGAGAGCTTTTTTCTCGCCGGCTGCCCTGGAGCTTCTGCTCAAGTATGACTGGCCGGGAAATGTCCGCGAGCTGCAGAACGAAATCCAGCGGGCCCTGGTCCTGTCCGGGAACAGCCGGGTGATTGAGGAGGAGTGGCTGTCGCCAGAAATCAGGCGAGCCAGGGAAAGACCGCTGCCCGACCGCTGGGATTATTCCCGGGCCAAGGCTGAGTTTGAGAAAAAATTCCTGGGTGAAGCCCTGCGCCATTTTAATTTTCACCGGGCCAGGACGGCCGCGGCCATCGGCCTGACCCGCCAGGGACTCTTTCGCCTGATAAAAAAATACGGCCTGGACCGGGGGTCTAATTAAGTTGAACCGCCCTGTCTTTTCTGTTAAATTCTAACTACCATGGAAGGCAAAGAGAAAAAAGAAAAAGGGGAAAAGGTTTTTCAGCTGGTCTGCCCCCACTGTAATGCCCGCCTGTGGGTTGATGCCGACCTGAAGGAAATTATCCAGTCAGAAAAAGGTCCCAGGAAGAAGGCCTCCTTCGATGAGCTTCTGCTCAAAGAAAAGAAGAAAGCCGAGGAAATCGGCCAGAAGTTCGAATCGACCGTCGAGCTGCGGCAGAAAAAATTAGAACAGGCCAAGCAGGCTTTTGAGAAAGCCCTGAGTCACCTGGATGAACTGGAGCAGGAAATAGAAGAAGAGAAAGAGAACAAGTAGCCCGCCAAGATACCTTAAAATTTTTTTGCCTTTCCCCCTTGCTGATAATCTGCCCGATTGAAACCATCCGAACCCGTTGGCCAGTCTTTTCTTGTAATTTAAATAAATTGCCTCTGGTAGTCGCGCTCAGCTTCCGGGTTGGGTTTCATCCTCGCGGATTTTTTTGGCCATGGTGAAACCGGTAAACCCGAAAAGGGCCAGGATGACCACCGCCAGGTAATTGGAAAAGGCATAGAACAGGTAGGAAAAGCTCGGCAGGCCCAGGGTTCCGGTGATGTAAACTCCGGCCATGCTCCAGGGAATGAGCGGGACAATGATGCCGCCGCTCTCTTCGATGATCCGCGACAGGTTCTTGGCGGCCAGTCCCTTTTTCCGGTAGGCGTCCGACAACAACTCGGCCGGGATGATCATCGACAGGTAGGAACTGCCGGTGATGAGGGCAGCCAGGATGGTGGTGCCGATGGTGGTCAACACCAGGCTCCAGACTTTATCGGCGAACTTCATTATCTTTTCCAGGATTACAGCCAGCATCCCGGTTTTCTGCATGATGCCGCCGAAGCTGAAGGCGGTGAAGGCCACCAGCTGGGTTTCCATCATGCTCATCAACCCGCCGCGGGAAATCAGACGGTCGACCGCCTCCAGGCCAGTCCTGGCAGAATAACCGGAATTGACGGCCTGGGCCACCTCGACCAGACTGGCTTTCTGGAAGATGACAGCCAGAGCCACAGCCACAGCCGAGGAAATCAGCATGCCGGGGATGGTCGGTTTCTTGGTGAAAGCATAATAAAAAACAATCAAAATCGGTATCAGCAGGAAAAGGTTGAAATTAAAATTCCTGTCCAGGGTGGAAGTTATCTGCTGGATTTTTTCCCGGTCGAATTCCCGGCCGCCATACCTCAGGCCCATAAAAAAATATATTACCAGTCCAGCCAGCCAGGCCGGCGTTCCCGACCAGAACATATGCTTGATGTGGTCAAAAAGATTGGAACCGGCCGTAACCGCGGCCAGATTGGGTATGTCTGACAGGGGCGACATCTTATCGCCAAAGTAAGCTCCGGCCACGATGGCCCCGGCCGCCGGTCCAAGCGGTATTCCCAGCCCCATAGCAATGCCGATGAAAGCCACACCCAGGGTTCCTATCGTTCCCCAGGAAGTCCCACAGGCTAAGGAAGTCAGGGTGCAGACCAGGCAGGCGGTCACCAGGAAATATTTCGGGGAAATGAGTTTCAAGCCGTAATAAATAATCATGGGGATGGTGCCGCTGGCGATCCAGGTAGCCACCAGGACTCCAACCGCCAGCATGATCAGGATGGCCGGCAGAGCTTTCCTGATGCTCTCCACTATGCCGGCTTCCATGTCTTTCCAGGAATATTTAAGGTAAGCCCCGAGGACGGCGGTGATGAAAGCCGCAGCTACCAGCAGTACCTGGGCTTTTATCCGGTAGATACCATAGCCTATCCCCAGAAGCAGGCCCATAGAAATCAGGGGAATGAGGGCCAGAGCAAAAGATGGTTTTCTGGGTCCGCTCCGGGCCTCAGGCTTGGTGGTTAGGTCTTCACTCATCTCGTTCTCCTGCTGTCGGCCGAGGCCGTCAAACAGTCCCGGCCGGAATTTATGGACTCAGGTTATAAAGCAAAAGTGCCGTGAACTTTAAGCTGCCCGTCTTCCATCATCATCCGGCCCCGGCTGAAAACATACCTGAGCTCGAGCCAGTCATCGAGCAGCAGAATATCCGCCTCGTACCCCTGGAGAAGCTTTCCCTTTCCCGGCAGTTTGTAAAATTCGGCGGCATTGGTGGAAAAAACAGCCACAGCCTCTTCCAGAGTTAGAATCTTTTTCCGGACCACTTCCTGGAAGCTGTGGAGAAAGTCTTTCTGGCTGGCTACGGTTAGAGCTACCAGCTGGCCCTGCTTATCAAAGACGGGCAGGCTGCCGTTGGCATCGGAACTGGCGGTGACCCGGGTAAGCGGAAGTCCTAGCGATTTAATCTGGCCCAGGGCTTCGGTCAGGCTGACTTCATCCGGGTCAGAAGGTTCCGGGCCGCAGGTCAGGTCAACATAACCGCCCCGCCTGATCCATTCCAGGGCCTGAGAGAAAAGATGGTGGTTGCGGTTGACATGCGTGGCGATAACCTGGGTAACAGGCAGCTCGCTTTCCTCCAGCATCCGGAAAAAATATTCCAGGCCGCGCCGGCCGTCACCCAGGTGGAAATGGGCCACCCCGGCTTTGCCCCCGAGCATTCCACCCACCCGGCATTCGGCCACCAGGCGCAGGAATTCCTCAAAAGTCGGCTGGGAAGAACGGTGGTCGGAGATGGCTATCTCTCCGGCTCCGATTACCTTATCAATCAGGGCGATATCGGAGCGGACGCTTCCGGTCAGGGTTGGGGTAGGCAGGTTGTAGGCGCCAGTGTAGATCCAGGTGCTCAGGCCTTCTATTTCCAGGGCTCTGGCTTTAGCCAGCAGCGAGCTCGGGTGCCGGGTGACGCTGTCGGTACCCAGGCAGCCGATGACCGTGGTCACGCCGCAGCCGAGGCTATCTTCTAGCCTGAGTTCCGGGGCCCTGGTGGTAGGTCCGCCTTCGCCCCCGCCGCCCAGGATATGAACATGGGGGTCGATTAAGCCCGGGACGGCAGTCAGCTGGCGGCCCTCGATAGTCTTAACTTCCAGCCCTTCAATTTTAATCTGGCCCGGTTTTTCCAGGGCCACTATCCTGCCCCCGGCCAGCAGCAGGTCTTTCGGACCAGGGCTGTCTGACCCGGCTGTCTTAATGTTCTTTATCAGGGTAAACATTTTTTCCTCACTTTCAGGTTGAAATTAAATTAACACTCTTCAGGGCTCCTGACAAGAAAATTCCCGCTGGCTGCGGCCAGGGGGCAGAGGTACAATAACGGTGGAGGGAAAGCCTGATAAACGTTTTCGGCTGGTGCGTCGTTTCATTAACGAGACGAGGTGAGCAGTGAAAACTTAGATTTTCAGGCCAGCAGACCTGAATGACAGATAGAACCCGGCTTTTGAGACTATTAGAGGAGTATGGAGGAGAGCTGATGTCTTTTGCCCTGAGTCTGGTTGGCAACCGGGCCGAGGCCGAGGATGCCTGCCAGGACATGGTGGTCCAGATGCTCAAGCACTGGGACCGGGTTGATGTGAACAAGAATCTCAAAAGCTGGGCTTTTACCATACTGTACCGGAAGTGCCTGGATCAGCTTAAAAAGCGGCGCCGGTTTCATAACTTCTTCCACCGGGCCAAGGCTGATTATTCAACCGCCCTGGAAGACCAGCCGGAAAACCGGCTGGAGGAGTCAATCAGCGAGGCCGTGCTGAGCCAGTTACGACCGGCCGAGAGAACCTGCCTGTTTCTCTGGGCCAGAGAGGGCTACAGCTCGGAGGAAATAGCCGGCATCATGGGCTGCTCTCCAGGCACTGTCCGGGTGCATCTATTCCAGGCACGCCGGAAATTGAAAAAGCTAATGGAGAGGGGAAATGAAAAGAAGGCTTCAGTGTCTTCTGGTTGACCTGGGCTGGCGGCTCGTTCCAGCCGCCGGATTCAGGCACTGGTTGCTCCGGAAACATCTTGACCATTGCCCGGCCTGCCAGGACCGGCTGGTCGGCCTGGAAGAAGCCCGCGGCCTTATCTCGCAGGTCAAGGCCTCTTGGCCGACCGGAATTGTGGCCAGGGCAGAAGAAGCTATCGGCAGGGAAGAACTGGAACCCGGCCTGTCTTCAGGCCGGGGAGACCTGGGCTGGTTGGCGCGGGCCTATGCCGGACTGGCGGCGGTGGCCATTGTTATCCTGATGGCCGGCTTCGGCTGGTACCTTGCCCGGCAGGAGAGCGGGTTTCGGGTTGGTCCCGGCTATGATACTTATGAAACTAAAATCGTATCAAAAGTATCATTAGAATATGTCCGGGCTAAAGGACAGCCGGCCAACACTTACATTTATCGGACTGATGACCCGGAAATGGTCATCATCTGGGTGGAAGCGGTTAATTGACCCTTCGGGGTTTAAGTTTGATTCGACCACAGGAGGTCAATATGAAAAACTTAAATAAACTGCGGGCAGCAGGACTGATGGCCATCGTTCTGTTTTTATCCCTGACTCTGGCAGCACAGACCCAGAAAGCGGAAAAGGGCCGGCGGCCGCTGGTGGAAATGAAGCTTAAGGTCTTTGAGGGAGTCCGCGAAGGTCGGGTGGAGCCGATCAAAACGGTGACCTCATCTTTTTTGAGATACACCCTTTCTGCCAGTATCAGGAGTGAAGACACTTCGGAAAAAGAAGAAAACCAGTTACGACGGGTCTTTAACCTCAAAGGCGTCCAGCTGCTGACTGAAGCCAATCTGAGCTGGCCTGAAATCCGTTCCAGGGATTTTCATATGTTCCGGCTGGACAGCAAGGAATACGCCATCGTCATAACCCTGGTGCGGATTAACAGCCAGGAGAGGATAACCTGCCGGGTGGAGGTCATGGAACAGGATAAAGATAAGAAAAGCCACTTGCTGGATTCGGAACTGGCTCTGGACAAAAACGTCATAACTACCTTCGGCTTCGAAGACACCACCGCCAAACCTTATTTCTTATCACTCAAAGTCCAGAAAATCTGGGGTTCTCCGGGTCTGGTTGTGCCACTCGAAGCGGTTGAGGCCGTTCGCCTCGCAGGAAAAGTGGGAGAAGTGATTCCAGCCGTTCCGCCCGAACCCGTACCCCTTAAAGATGTGGTCAGGGCGACGGGTGATATAGCGCCGCCCAAACTCATCAAAAAGGTAGAGCCGGTCTATCCAGAGGAAGCCAGGCAGGCCGGATTGGAGGGTGTGGTGATCCTGGAAGTGACCACCGACAAATTTGGCCGGGTAGCCGCCGTCCGGGTGCTGCGCTCGGTGCCGCTGCTCGACCAGGCAGCCATCGAGGCCGTCAAGCAGTGGGTTTATGAACCGGTTATCATTGACGGCCAACCCCGCCCCATCGTGTTTACAGTGACGGTTAACTTCAAGCTCAAATAAAGTAAAAAAGTAAAATTTATAGGGCGGAAGAGGGATCAGTTGAACCTAAGGCAGAGGGCAGAATAATATGGCTGGCCAGCGAGTCGAATTATAATCCAAAGAAGCTTGATACCCGGGTTAAGGTATAAGTAAAATGGGACCAGAGCCAGCACTGGCTGGGAACATGAACCAGGGAATAAGAAGAATTAGACTCATTAGATCAACCGGCAGCCTGTCTGGTGGCCAGACTCCAGCTGCTAAGCGAGAGAGTCTGGGACGTTTTACTATTCTCTTTCTTTGTTCCTTCTTGATTCTGGCCATTTTTTATGGTTGTGAGGTGCGGAAAGCGCCGCTTAGAACTGAACCGGTACCCCGGCCGGCTGCCCCGGTCATTTCTCCGGAAGAATTATTTCAAAAAGGCGAGCTGGAACTTCAGAAGTTTACCGTCCCGGGATACAGGGCCGCGGTTGATTATTTTGAGCAGGCCCTCAGGCTAAAACCAGATTTAACCGGGGCTTACGGGCGCCTGGCTGTGGCCTACGGCCTCTGGGCCAAGGAAAGAACTGACCTGGGGCTGGATAACCTGGAGCAGTGGGTTAAAAGCTATTATTTTTCTCTAAGGGCCAGGGATCTCGGCCAGGTAGCCGATTATCTTAAAGCCTCAGCCCTGGCCGCCAGTGCCCGGAATTTTATAAGCCGGCGGGAGTACGGGGAATTCTTCAGCACCATAAAAAAACGTTTCGCCAGGGAATCGGCTGAGCTGGCCCTGTCCTATCTCCGCGATATATTCTCTACCGGTCAATTCAAGAGAGAGGCCATCAACCAGCCTCTGGAAACGCTCGATAAGCTTCTGAAAGATAATCCGGATGACACCGAGGCCCTGGTCTTAAAGGCCATGGTCCAGGTGCTGACGGCTGATGACCCGAACCTGGTCAGGGTTATGGAGCTCAAGCCAGACTGGTCTTTGCCTTGCTTCTTGTTTGGTCTTTTCTTTAAAAGCCGGGGAGATGTGGAACAGGCTGAAAAGTGGTTTAACCTGACTCTGGACAAGAACCCCGAGCATCCGCGAGCCCTGGCCGAACTGGGGGAGCTGGCTTTTCTGGGGAGAAAATACGACCAAGCGGAAAAGGACCTGGAAAAGTCTCTGGCCCTCGATGGAGAAATGCCCCGGGCTCACCTCCTGGCCGGCCTGATCCTGCGTGAAAAAGGGGAGTATGAGAAGGCCCTGGAGCATTTTCGGGCTGTTACCACCTTAGTTCCTGACCACGAAGAAGCCCTGTACTATCAGGCTCTCGTCCTGGTCGAGCAGGCCGACTGGCCGCGCTCCCTGGAAACCCTGGATTCACTGGTCAGAATTGCCGGCAGTTATGAAATCTTCGGCTATGCCTTGAGAGCCCTGTCCTTTCTCATGCTGGACCGCCTGGCAGAAGCTGAGGCCGATAGCCGCAGGGCCCTGGGCATCAGTTCAGGATATTACCTCCCTTATTACATCCTGGGTCTGGTCTATTTCCGGAAAGAGGACTGGAAGAAAGCTGGAGAGAATTTTCAGCAATCATTAAAAGTTGATAAAACTTTTGCCGACGGGCATTATTACCTGGGCCAGACCTATCTGAAGATGAACGAGCCAAACCAGGCCAGAGAAGAATTGACCCGGGCTGCCGAGCTGTTCCAGTACGAAGCCAAGCAGGCCGAGCTGCTCAGCGCCCAGGCCCGAGAGCGGGGCTGGACCAGGAAAGCCGAACTTCTTCTCGTCCAGAAAAAGGAGCTGGAGGCAAAAATTGCCCATTGCCAGAAGCTCTTGACTTCAAAATAGAACATATTTCTTTCTGTTTTACTCTGCTGGCAAAAAATTTCCAGGCCTGATTGACCGGAGCAACCCTTACGGGCTATCAGACCTTTCCGGTAGAGCGGGCGGTTCAATTAGAACCGCTATTTTTTATTTTGAATTTTGGCTACTTCTGGGTTAAAATATTTAGCCCATGTTGAGGACCTTTGAAGAAGAACTGAAGAGTTTCGAGAAAGTCATCCAGAGAATCAGCAGCCTGGCTCTCTTGCCCAAGAAAATTTCCGTCCGCGGGACCGAAAATTTTGTCCGGGAAGGTCCCAACATCATTGTCGGCAACCACGTCGGAAGCTACAAGGACGTGGCCGTTCTGTTCAAGACCGTACCGCGGCCAATCTTCTTTACCGCAAACAAGATGATTTTCAGCAAGGAGGATTTCAGCTTCCTGGTCAGAAAGCACCTAAACCGAAGCATGAAAAATATCGGCCTGATGGTCCACTTTTTGCTGAATCCCTTTTTTACCCTGATTGTCCGCTACATTTCATCCAATATCGCCAAGGTTGGCTACATCCCGGTCGACCTTTACCAGGGGCGGGCAGCCGCGGTCAGGAAATGCCAGGAATATCTGAAGCTGGGAAGAGCCATAGTCCTACTGCAGGGGCGTGGCCACTTTAACGATGCCGACCCTAACCCCTACGTGGCCCGCTTCCGGCACGGGCCGGCGGCCATGGCCTATAATCTTTATAACGAAGACCGGCTGGATGTCCCCGTCACCCCACTGGCCTTTTTTGGCACGCACCTTCCTTTTGGCGTTCCGGCCACGGTCCAGGTTAACGTGGGCCCGCCGATGTTCATCAGTTGCTATTGGGTAGAAAACAACAGCCGGCAAACGGTTGAAAATTTCCGTCAGGCCCTGGAAAGGACGGTTAACAGCCTTTTCCTGGAACTTCTGCGCAGCCGGTAAACGAGCGGTGAGCCGATAGATTTTTCGGGTAATTCGTTAAAAGGAGAAAGAAGCATGTTCAAGGGACACCCCAAGGGATTGTTTGTGGCCTTCTTCGCCAACATGGGCGAGCGCTTCGGTTTCTACACCATGGTCAGCATTTTTGTCCTCTTCCTGCAGGCCAAATATGGCATGACTCCCGGCCAGACGGGCTTCATGTATGCCACCTTCATGTTTTTCGTTTACTTCTTCCCGCTGCTGGGCGGCTTCCTGGCCGACCGGGTTCTCGGCTACGGCCGGACCATCAGCATCGGGTTGGTGGTCATGTTCAGCGGTTATTTCCTGCTGGCTCTGCCCACCAGGTTTCAGACCGGTTTTGCCCTGATCGTGGTCGCCCTGGCCACCATTGCCCTGGGAACGGGTCTGTTCAAAGGCAACCTGCAGGCTCTGGTAGGCAATCTCTATGACGACCCGAAATACAGCCACCTGCGGGACCGGGCTTTTACCATTTTTTACATGGGCATCAACGTCGGGGCCATGTTCGCTCCCTCGGCCTCCGAGGTGGTTTCCAACTTTATCCTGAAAAAGAGCAATTTCTTTTACGATGCCAGGATTCCAGCTCTGGCCCACGATTTCCTGGCCGGGAAGCTGGCCGAAGTCAATCAGCTGCTGGAATTGGCCCAGAAACAAAATCCGGCCATAACCATGGAGGGACTGAGGCAGTTTGCTGAAACCTACCTGGGAACGTTAAGCAAGTCCTACCATTTCGGCTTCGGGGTAGCCTGCCTCAGCCTGATAATCTCGATGCTGATTTTCTGGGGTTTCAGAAAGTATTACCGGCAGGCTGACATTACCGAGAAACAGAAAGAAAAGTCAGCCGAGCTTAAAGCCCAGATGGTTGAGCTGACCCCGGAACAGACTAAGCAGCGCCTGGTAGCCCTGGGCCTGGTCTTCCTGGTGGTCATTTTCTTCTGGATGGCGTTTCATCAATCAGCGGTGACCATGACTTTCTTTGCCCGCGATTACACCGTCAAACAGGTTGGCCAGCTGACCAACCTCTGGTTTGACCTGGGCGGTCTGCTGCCGCTGTTCCTGTCCATCCTGGGCCTGGTCTTTTTGGTCAAGAAGAATGTTTCTAAGGGCGGCCGGATAGCCGGCGGACTGGCCTTTGTCATCTTCGCCGTTCTGACCTACCTTCGTTACCAGAGTTACCCCGAGGTCAGTCCTTTCCAACCCCAGCGCTTTCAGCATTTTAACCCCTTCTTCATCGTGGCCCTGTCGCCGCTGATTATCGGGCTCTTCGGCTACCTCAATAAAATAGGTAAAGAGCCATCGGCTCCCAGGAAAATCGGCATAGGTATGCTGCTGACAGCGGCTGCCTTTTCCATTCTGGTTATCGCCTCGGTCAAGCTGCCCAGTCCAGCGGAGCTGGGCGGCAAGGTGGCCCGGCCCGAGTACCTGGTTTCAGTCTACTGGTTGATCAGCACTTATTTACTGCTGACCATTGCCGAACTGTTCCTCAGCCCCATGGGCATTTCTTTTGTCTCCCGGGTGGCTCCACCCAAGTATAAAGGATTGATGCAGGGCGGCTGGTTTGCAGCCACAGCCACCGGTAGTTACCTGGTCGGTCTGGTGGGCTACCTCTGGATGAAGGTCCCGCTCTGGGCCATTTGGATGATACTGGTGGTGGCCTGCTTGCTATCAGCGGCTTTTATGTTCAGCATCATGAAGCGACTGGAGAAAGTAGCTTCCAGTTGAGTCGGAGTGAATCTGAGTGAAATTTAATAGCCGGGAATAAAGTTTATTAAAGTCAAGAAGAAAAAACTGAAAAAACAAGTGGGTGAGCTGCGGCCGGTGACCAGGTTATTTCGGGCTCAAGTTATAAATATTAAAAGCTTTAGAACCCATCTCGTCTCCCTGGCCTTGTTTGGCTTATGTTTCACTGTGGGGGCAGCTACCTTATCATATTCTCAGCCCAGGCCACCCGCTAAAGACCGGGGGAGCCTGGTCTTTTCCCTGGAAAATGATGTCTGGCTCAAACAGGATGAAGGCTATACCAACGGTGTCCAGCTGATGTGGGTAACTCCCGAGCTCAGCCAGGACACCAGGTCTTCTTTTTTACGGCAGCTGGCCAGGCTGAACCGGAAGCTTCTGGGCGGCGGGGAAAAGAGTTCGGTTGAGTCCTTTAAGACAAGGGCCAGCCTGTCTCTGGTCCAGGGGATGTTCACCCCTGAAAACCTCACGGAAACCAATTTGATCCCCGATGACCGTCCTTATGCCGGCCTACTGTATGCGGCCCTGGGGCTGGTCAAACTGGGGCCGGCCCACCAGGATTCAGCCGGCCTGGCCCTGGGGGTGGTGGGTCCGCTGTCCCTGGCTGGGGCCATCCAGCGCTGGTTGCATAAGACCTACGGCTGGACCTATCCCGCAGGCTGGGAGAATCAGCTCAAGAATGAGCCGGTGCTGGAACTGTGGTTTAACCGTCTCTGGACCCTGGTCCCGCCCCGGGTTTCTTTCCATGGGCTGCAGCCGGTGGTCAAGGTCGGAGTCGGGGTCCAGGCCGGTAACCTGTTGATAGCTTCTTCGGCCGGGCTGGACCTGAAGCTCGGCTTCAACCTGGAGCCGCAGCAGGATACTTTTACCGGCGCTCCGCTTTTTAACCATTTCTTTGCCGGACGGGCCACCAGAACCTCCATTTATGCTTTTGCCAGGCTGGAAGGGCGGGTCATCGCCAGGAATCTGCTGCTCCAGGGCAATACCTTCCAGGATAGCCACGGGGTGGATATCTATCCTTTGTATGGACAATTTTCCACTGGCCTGGGCTATCAATCGGAGCAGGCCGGGGTACTACTTTATTTTGTGATGAGAACCAGGGAATTTATCGGTCAGAAATACCGGGAACCCTATTTCGGTTTGACCTTTTCTTTCAACCTGTGAAATATTGGAGGCGGTTGTCAGGAGAAACATGAGTTTGAAAAAAATCGCTGTTTTCTGCGGTTCGCAAACGGGGCGGAACGAAATCTATGCCCGAAAAGCCAGGGAGCTGGCCAGAGTGCTGGCGGCTCGTGAGCTGGACCTGGTTTTCGGTGGCGGGGGCATCGGGCTGATGAAAGAAGTGGCCGAAGAAATGCTGGCTGCTGGCGGCCGGGTGATTGGAGTCATACCCGAAAACCTGCTGGAACGCAACCTGGGTTTTCCCGGCTTGTCGGAGATGATAGTGGTTAAGGACATGCACCAGCGAAAAGCCACGGTGGTCAGGATGGCCGATGGCTTTATCGCTCTCCCCGGTGGCTGGGGGACCCTGGAAGAAATCTTTGAGGTCCTGACCTGGGCTCAGCTCGGCTATCATGGCAAACCCTGTGCTTTCCTGAATGTGGCCGGGTATTTCGACCCGCTGCTGGAATTTATCAACCAGGCCGTGAGCCAGGGTTTTCTCCTGCCCCAGCACCTGAAGATGTTCACCATGAGCGATGACCCGGCCCGGATTTTGAATTTCATGGAAGGCTACCGGCCGCCGCTGATTTTGGATGCCATCTGGGGCCTTAATCCCGATGACCTGAAAAATTCAGAAGAAAAAGATTAGAACGGAGGCTATCCGGTCGTTTTTCCGGGCTCAACCTTCAGGTTTCGAGCGGGTCAGGCGGCGCATGGTCAGGTAAAGGGGGAAACCCAGCAGCAGGAAAATTGAACCCAGCAGGGCCTGACGGGGCTGGGAAACCAGGACATTGACGGTGATGGTGAGCAGGAAAAAAATAAACAGGGCTGGCAACACCGGGTAAAGAGGCATCCGGAAGCCACTGTAACTTTCCGATTTTTTCCGGGCTCTGGCCCTCAGGACAAAGATGGTCGAAGCCACCACGGCAATTCCCAGGCTGTCCAGGAACATCACGTAGTTGACGATGTTTTCAAAAGTTCTGAGGAAAGCCAGGCTAAGCAGCATGAAGGCTCCCAGGAACAGCAGGCCAAATTCCTGGACCTGGGTTTTGGGGTTGACTTTCTTGAAGATGGCCGGCAAGGTGCGGTCCTCAGCCATGGCCAGGTAGGTGCGGGGAAGCTGCATCAGGATGGCGTTGAGAAAACCCAGGGCCGACAGGAAAATCGCCAGCGAAACAAATTTATGGCCGGCCCCGCCGAAGACCACCCGAGCGGTTTCGGCCGCTACCAGCTTGGCTTCCGACATTCCTGGGATTCCCAGAACCCGCCAGTAGGCCAGATTGATTAGCAAGTAGCAGCCAATCACAATCAGCATGCCGGAAATTACGGCCCGGGGCAGGTTTTTGCTGGAATCCTTGAGGTCAGCCCCGAGGTTGATGGTTTGCTGGTAACCGCCGTAGCTGAAAAATACTGAGATAAAACCCAGCCCCAGCGCCAGCCACCAGGGATTCTCAAGCGGCAGCGAAGAGGCGGTCAGGGCCGGGCTGCTCTGGCGGCTGAAAAGCCCGGCTGCGGCCAGGACGGCAATCAGTATAATTTTGGACAGGCTGAGAATATTCTGGGTTCGGGCGCCCGATTTTATGCCGATGTAGTTCAGGACCACCAGGACCACCACCATGGAAAAAGCCAGAAACAGGATGTTCTGTCCGGTCCGGGCTTCTTC
Source organism: Candidatus Aminicenantota bacterium (assembly GCA_014360005.1). Taxonomy (GTDB): domain Bacteria; phylum Acidobacteriota; class Aminicenantia; order Aminicenantales; family Saccharicenantaceae; genus Saccharicenans. The sequence goes on from JACIYI010000011.1 coordinate 56,851, forward strand.
CGGCAGGATAATGGGGGCCAGGTACTCGGCTCCGATCAGCGCTACCCCGGCTCCGCTGGCAGTGTTAATGATAAAGACGTTAGCCCAGTTGAGCAGGAAAGCCAGCAGCGAATTATAGCTTTCGGCTACCACCCGGTAATAGGAACCCGGGTGCGGGAAGCGGGCCCCGATTTCGGCAAAGGTCAGAGCTCCGACCAGGGTTATGAGGCCGCCGGCTATCCAGGCAGTAAAAAAGAGAAGAGGGGTGCGGGTGGCCGAGGCTACCATGGCCGGGGTCCGGAAAATGCCGATGCCGATGACCAGGCTGACCACAATCATAGTCACATCAAAGGAATTAAGTCTGGCCTTGATCATAAGTTCTTACCTCTGTGGTGAACAAGAAAAGTTTTCTTTGATGATTAAGGAATGAATGATTAAGCTTTGGTTTGGAAAATTTTCGCCAAACATCAGCTTTGATTATCTTCATCTTTTAAAATAAAAACAATTAGTTTATTCAAGAATATTTAGGAAGGTAATTAATAAAAGGGCTGAGCAGGCCATTAATAATTTATTTAACTCTTTGCTAGTCAGTCGTTATAAATATCAACTTTGAATAAATTGGTACTGCCTAGTATTCCGGTGTGAGTACCACAGGTTATAAAGTAAATGTCAGATGGCCGTAAAAATCCAGCTTCTTCCGCTATTCTGGGACCTTTCCTCAGAATTTCATCAACTGATTTGAAACGTTTTACCAGAAAGGGGAATACTCCCCAGGTAAGGTTTAAAAAACGCAGAGTCTCCCGTCGTGGAGTCAAGGCAAAGATCGGCAACCCTGGACGATATTTGGAAATAATTGCTGCTGTCCGTCCAGTTTCTGTAGCAGTGAGAATGAGACTGGCTTTTACTCTGGAAGCAGTATTCTTAATGGAATAAGAAATGGCTTCGGGAATAGAAATTTCAGCCGGCTCAATGATCTGACTCATAAGGCTTTTAAAAATCTCGCTATTTTCTGTTTCATAAATTATTTTCCTCATCATCTTTACTGATTCGACCGGATAATTACCCACGGCGGTTTCATTGGAAAGCATAACCGCATCAGTCCCATCCAGAATGGCATTAGCGATATCGTTAACTTCCGCTCTGGTAGGAACTGGATTTTTTATCATAGAATTCAACATCTGAGTTGCAGTAATAACGGGTTTTCCCTGGGCTCTGGCCAGAGCAATTATTTTCTTCTGAATGATTGGAACCTTTTCCACAGGCAGTTCAACTCCCAAATCTCCTCTAGCCACCATCAGCGCTTCAGCTTCTGTAACGATTTCTTCCAGATTCTGGACTGCCTCCCACTTTTCTATTTTAGCCACGACCGGGACCCTTTTTCCCGTAGACCTCATGAATTCTTTAAAATGGTGCAAATCGTCTCGAGATTTAACAAAAGAAAGTCCAATTAAATCCACTCCGTTTTCCAGACCGAAAACCAGATCCTGCTTATCTTTTTCAGTAAAGGCTCGTAGAGAAAGTTTGCTTTGGGGAAAATTTACTCCCTGATGGCTGGTTATTTCTCCCCCGGCTATTACTTCAGTAATTATTTCTCTTGAGGTACTCTTTTTAACTTTTAGCTTGATTAGTCCATCATTGATAAAAATTAATTCTCCAGGTTTAATGTCTTCTATTATTTCTGGTGAGGTGATGGAGGCCTGCCTTTCATTGCCGTTTACCTTTTCAGCTTTTATGACAAATTTTTGTCCTTTATTTAGCCTGACACTATTGCCAGCTATTTCTCCCAGTCGAATTTTTGGTCCCTGGAGGTCTTGCAAAATGGATACATCTTTTCCTACCTTTTTCGATAGTTTTCTTATATTTTTTATATTCTCCTGGTGTTCTTTGTAAGTACCATAGGAAAAATTTAGACGAAATACGTCAGCCCCAGCTCTAATTAAAGATTCAATAATTTCAGGTTGCTGGCTTTTTGGTCCAATAGTAACTATAATTTTTGCTTTTATAGTTTTGACTTTCATCTATTTTCTCCTTCCTTCTGATTTCTATGTAACCATCTTTTAATAATAGCATAAATTTATTAACCGGAGATGGATTATAATTTCTCTATCCGCTGGTGAGGATTTTAAATTTGGATCGTTATTCTTTTATGAAAATTGGCTAAGGGCTCAAAACATGTAAGCGACAAATTTATTTTAAGAAATCAGTAATAGAAAGCTTATGATTTCAGAACATAAAGTCAGTCGTTTGTTAAAAATTACACCTGAAAATCTTGATTCCCGGGGAAATAATTTAATCCAATTTTTTTGCCAGAGAACCTTTCAGAGAAAGAAAATTTGCCGGCAAAAGGAGGTGCTCGTTTTTCTTTGCCGAAAAGAATGGTTGGATGAAAAGACTTTAACCAGCGCTGATGTAAAATGAAAAATTGATAAAGAATTTAGATTTAAGACTTATAACGTTCCTGCCGAACATAGCGGTTTGATTGATTTCTTTTGGTAGATTTCATCATTTGTCAATTAAAAGAGTATTTAAAAGACTCTGTTTCTCGTCCCAGAAAATTGAATTTTGCCGGGCACTGGCATTGTTTTAGCTGGAATATCTGGTTAATTTGGCTTAGAAGGAATTTGCTGTTTGGAAAGCAGGGGAAAAAACAAAAAGCAAACCAAAAGAAGTAAGAAGCCATAGCCGTGAGGTGAAAGGTTCAGGAAAAAAGCTGAAAAATATCCCGCTTGCTCCACATAATAAAAATGGCCCAGAGACAGAAAAACAAGCTTGGCAGAACAATACTGAACTTAAAAAGCCCTGTCAGACCGGCTACTAACAAAACATCAAATAACCACATGCCAGTACCAACCAAGGAAAAGATATAGCCAGTCTTTTTAAAGCGCAAAAGGCCAAAAGAACCGATGAGGAGAAATACCGACATCACCAGATCAGGCAGGGCAAAAGCATTGTAAAGGTTGTCAGGCACTGGCAGAGATTTAGGAAAGCGGTGAGCCAGCAGATGTCCTGTCCAGAAGGTTATGGTCATCAAAGCAACGAACAGGTTGATGATAGCAATGATTACTAAACCAAGGATAAATCTTTTTTCTTTATCCATAATCACCTCTTTTTATAAGATACAATATTTTACCCGGGTGATAAACTTGACGGGCAGCCTTCTGCTGATGGTTTTCTGATTTTTTTAACAAGCCTGATGCCTGACGGCACCAGGCATGATGGAGGTGAGAAGAAGAGGTAAATTTCTTAACAATTTATTAGACAATTTTTGGCCTGATCTCTTTGATAATGTTTATAATATTTATTCCTGGTAAGTGCTTGTATTTTATAGTGAAATATTTGTGCTTCAGTTTTGAAGTTTTATTGTTTCTGATTAAGGCTGGGATCCAGACCCTTATTGAAGACAGCCGTCAGGAAGCGGCGGTCGCGCTCGGACAGGGCCAGCCGGCCGAACAGGTCATAGAGCAGGTCAGTCACGTGCTGCCGGTTGGTCTCATGCAGGAAGCCGCGTTTTTCCAGTTTTTTCAAGATAAGCTCAATACAGTCTGTTTGTTCTTTGCGGGGAATGGGCGGGGGCAGCTGAGAAATCAGGTTGGTAGCGGATTCTCGAAACAGCGTGTAAAGCGTAATCAACACCGCCGCCGCTAAGTTGTAAGAAGGCTGGCGGCCGACCTGGGGAATGTGAAACACAAAGTTAACCTGCCGCAACTCAGTATCACTTAAGCCGGTCCTTTCATTCCCGAAAACCAGGCCTATTTTTGTCTCCGGTGAATAGCTCTTTATTCTGGAAACAGCTTCGTCTATGGTGATCACCTTAAAAGCTTTCCGCAAACGCACAGTTGAACCAAAAACCAGGTTGAGGTCAGAAACAGCTTCGGCAAGGGAGCTATAAAACGCAGCTTTTTTCAAAATGTCGGTTGAATGAACAGCCGTTCTCAGAGCCTCAGCTGTTAATTCATTCTTTCCCACCACCCTCAGCCGGCTGAAACCCGTATTTTTCATGGCCCTGGCTACCAGGCCAATGTTTTCCTGGTTTTCCGGGTGGCTCAGGATGACCGTAAAGCGGGCGCGGTTGAGACGGTCTTCCGGTAGCAAATAAGGAAGTTTCATGCCTGAATTATATCTTAACTGATTTTAAGAGAGAAATAGTTGGAGATAAAAATTCCGGGCAGGGCTCAAATTGAGCTGTCTGGAGTCGGCCCCGATTTCTTTATGGGCCGTTTTCATTCTCAGGGCCGGGCGGTATAAACGGTGGTAGCAGCTAGCTCTGTTGTCTCAGTCAGCTGGTTTCTCAGAACTTCCGGGAGTGTTCGCCGGAAGCCAGGTCATTTTAAGGGCTGGCGGCTTAACTCGCGGACGGCCTTTTCAATCCGGTTCAGGGCTTCAACCAGGGTGGCCCGGGGGCAGGCCATATTCATCCGTTCAAATCCTTCCAGCTCCGGGCCGAAGACCGGTCCTTCGTCAAAATAAACCCGGGCTTTTTTCAGAAAAAATTCGTTCAGCTCTTTCTGGGGCAGGCCCAGAGCCCGGCAGTCCAGCAGGGCCAGGTAGGTTCCTTCAGGCTTAAGAAATTTTATTTGAGGAATGCGCTCTTCAAAGTAGCGCTGAGCATAATCCATGTTGCCTTCAAGGTATTCCACCAGCTGGTCCAGCCAGGCGGCGCCGTGGGTGTAGGCAACTTCCAGGGCCACCAGGCCAAAGATGTTGTTGACTGTTAGCCCGAGGTTGTCAAGCTGGGTCTTATAAAGGTTGAGCAGTCTCTGGTTGGGAATTATAACCACCGAGGTGGTCAGCCCGGCCAGGTTGAAGGCTTTGCTGGGAGCAGTCAGGGTAACGGTCCGGGCGGCTACCTCAGGCGAAAGTGAGGCGATGGGAACATGTTTGTGTCCTTTATAAACGTGCTCGGCATGAATTTCATCCGAAACAATGAGGAGGTCGTGCTTCAGGCAGATTTCGGCCAGCTTCTCCAGCTCTTCCCGTCTCCAGACCCGGCCCACGGGATTATGGGGTGAGCACAGGATTAACATCCTGGTCCGCCGGTCAATTTTATTCTTGAGGTCTTCCAGGTTCATCCTCCAGGTGCCGTTTTCAAAAAGGAGCGGGTTGCGCACCACCCGGCGGCCGTTGTTTTCCACGGCTGAGAAAAATGGATAATAAACCGGGCTCTGGACTATGATCTTGTCGCCCGGGGAAGTAAAAGTCTGGACGCAGATGTTTAAGGCCGGCACCACCCCGTGGCATCTGGACAGCCATTCCCGTTTTATCTCCCAGTTATGGCGGGCCTGCATCCAGTTAATGATGGAGGTCCAGAAGGAGCGAGGAATGAAAGGATAGCCATAGGCTCCGTGCTCGGCTCTTTTTTTAACAGCTTCTACCACTTCAGGCGGGGCTGGAAAGTCCATATCAGCCACCCACATCGGGATAACATCAGGCACTCCCAGGACCTGCTCGCAAAAATCCCACTTGAGAGAACAGGTGTTGCGCCGGTCGAGACCGCTGTCGAAATCATATCTTTTTTCGTTCATTTTTCTAGCCTCGGAAGTTTTTGATTCCGTTTGCTCTCATCTTCAAATTTCAGTCGGATAAATACCCTGCTAAATCTTCAGGTAAATATGGAGTGATTAAAACTCCAGCTCTTTTCTGGACTCAGGTTGAAGATAAAGTTTAGTCAAGAAAGGCGGGAAAAGCAAGCCGATCCGGGATGATGGCAACCAGGGAATGTTGTCTCTGACCCGGTTAAGGGTTAAACTTTTATGAGGCTAACAGATAAGGTAGAGATAATTTTCAAATTTTGAGGCTCTTTCCACGCTTAAAAGCCTGCCCAAAAAATCAGCTGGCTTCTGGCCGACCTTTTATGAAATGAACAGTCAGACAGCAGCCTCTGTGCCGCATGAGAAAACCTAGATGAAAGTCTATTAATTGCTTCACGTAAGAATCTATACGAAAATTTACCTCCTGGCTAATATCACCCCGATATTTAAGGGCTTTACCAGCCAGAGGGCAATATGATTTCGGTAGATTTTCTCGTGAGGCAACGAATCAATTTCGCACAGATTTTAAGTGGGGCAATTCGGTTTCTTGACATCTGCCTGAAGCTGGATTATATTTCTCGGAAATTTGAAAAAGCGGCTATTGCCCGGCAGGCCGGTGGCCCACACCATGGACAGGGCCCGGCTGAGAGAATGCCCCCGGGCAATAATTTAAATAAAAGCAGGTTCTGCGGGCATTTTAGCTACCAGGAGGGAAGAAAGTGCAGGCTATTGTTTGTATCAAGCAGGTGCCGGATACTACGGAGGTCAAAATCGACCCGGAAAGAGGCACTCTCATCAGGGAAGGGGTACCCAGCATCATCAATCCCTTTGACACCTACGCCATTGAAGAGGCTTTACGCTGGAAAGAAAAGTTCGGAGGCAAGGTCACCGTCATCACCATGGGGCCGCCTCAGGCCCTGAGCGCTCTTAAAGAAGCGGTGGCCATGGGAGCGGATGAAGCTATTCTTTTAAGCGACCCGGCCTTTGCCGGCGCTGATACCTGGGCCACGGCTTATACCCTGGCCGCGGCCGTCAGGAAAATCGGCCAGTTCGACTTGATTTTCTGCGGCCGCCAGGCTATTGACGGCGATACCGGACAGACAGGTCCCGGCATTGCCACCCAGTTGCAGATTAACCAGTTGACCTATGTCTGCAAAATTAACAGCCTTGACCTTGAGAAAAAAAAGATTGAAGTGGAAAGGCTGGTAGAAGAAGGACGGGAAGTGGTGCAATCCAGCCTGCCCTGCCTGCTGACCGTGGTTAAGGACATCAACCAGCCCCGCTATCCAACCATCCTGGGCATCAGGCGTTCCCAGAAAATCCAGATCCCGACCTGGACGGCTAAAGACCTGGAAGTTGACCCGAAGCTGATCGGGCTGAACGGTTCTCCCACCAGGGTGGTGAAGATAGAGACACCCCCGGCCCGTCAGGGAAAGTGCCTGCTCATGCAGGCGGAATCAGTAGAACAGCAGGCCGACCTGCTGGCCGAAAAACTCATTGCCGAAAAGATAATTGTCTGAGGTGTGACCATGGCCTTACTTGAAATAAAAAGAGAAGCCTGTACCGGATGTGGGGCCTGCCTTCAGGTCTGTCCCTTCGGAGCCCTGACTCTGGACAACGAGAATATTGCGGTGGTTAGCGAAGCCTGCACCGGCTGCGGGGCCTGCCTGCCCGAATGTCCGACCGGAGCTCTGAGCCTGCCCGAGACTGAAAAGAAAGAAACAGTTGACATGAGCGCCTTCCAGGGAGTCTGGGTCTGGGTGGAACAGTATGATGGTCGGGCTTCTTCCATTTCCTGGGAAATGATCGGTGAAGGAAAGCGCCTGGCTGAAAAACGCGGGACCATTCTGACGGCCTGCGTCCTGGGATACCAGGCCGAGCCGATAGCCAGGGAGGCTATCGCCTACGGAGCCGACCGGGTCTTCCTGGTGGATGACCCCACCCTCAAAGTTTACCGCACCGACCCCTATGCCCGCTGCCTGGTGGAGCTGGTAAAGAAATACAGGCCAGAAATATTTCTGCTGGGGGCCAGCACCCGCGGCCGGGACCTGGCCGGAGCCGTGGCCACTTATCTTTATACCGGGCTGACGGCTGACTGCACCGGCCTGGAAATTGAAGAGGGCTCGAACCTGTTGCTGCAGATCAGACCGGCTTTCGGCGGTAACATCATGGCCACCATCAAGTGTGAAAATTACCGCCCGCAGATGGCCACGGTCAGGCATCATGTTTTTGAAATGCCGGTTCCCGACCACAGCCGCCAGGGCCAGATAATCAGAGAAAAAGCGGTCCTGCTGGAAGAGCAGATTGCCACCAGGGTGCTGGACCTGATCGTGGAGAAGAACGAGGTTAACATTGCTGACGCCAAGATAATAGTTTCCGGCGGCCGCGGGCTGAAAGGTCCCGAGGGCTTTGCCATCCTGCACGAGCTGGCTGATGTTCTGGGCGGGGCCGTCGGAGCCTCCAGGGCCGCGGTTGATGCTGGCTGGATTTCCTACGCCCACCAGGTGGGCCAGACCGGAAGGACGGTCAGACCGGACCTGTACATTGCCTGCGGCATCAGCGGGGCCATTCAGCACCAGGCCGGGATGCGCACCAGCAAGATTATCGTGGCCATCAACAAAGACCCGGAAGCCCCGATTTTTCAGATTGCTGATTACGGCATCGTGGGCGACCTGTTCACGGTTGTTCCTGCTCTGACCCGGGCTCTCAAGAAAAGGCTGAACAAGTAAAAAAGCCAGCAGCCCGATTATCCATGAGGTTGGGAGTCTGACCGGATTTAACGGAATTTAGCCTGGCTTTTATCTTCGGCCTGAACCCGGTGGCCGCCGGCCCTCCTTGACTTTAAGACTACCCTTTTTTAAACTCTAACTGATGACCATCCAGGCGCCAGGGTTTTTGCCGCTTTCTTTTATTCTCAACAAGCTGATTTCAGTCCGGCAATTATTTTGGCCCGGGAGGATTGTCATTTTCCCTGGCTGAGGAATTACTTTAACAATTTTACAGGAGGGGTAAAGTGACCATAAAAATGGAAAGAAGCCTGTGGTTCAGTTTTATCTTCATTCTGGGACTGGTCATTGTCTCTCTCCTGCTTTACCTGCTGCTGGGCACTGCCGAAAAGAGCCAGCCGGTGAGTGTGGTCTGGCATGACCACGACGGCGACGGCCGTGATTCTCCCGGTGATGTCATCGAGATGGACAACGGCCAGATTTACCTGCGGCTCGATTTCGTGGATGTCTGGAAAGGTCACCAGGCCCTCAATCCTTTCGAAACGCCGCCCGAAACCCGGGATTTGGACCCCCGCTGGAATGGCTATTACCTGCAGGAACTCCGCTACCGGGGAGAACTCTGCTACCGCTACCTGGGCTGGGACAGGGCCCGAGAAATGTATCCAACGCTGAGTTCCAATGATGTCATCGGTCTGGTCGGTCAGCCAGAAAGCTATCCAGACAACCCCTTTTTATCACTCTGGAACATCAAGGAATCGGAAAAATATCCTTCTTACCAGTGGTATGTCTATTTTGAAAAACATGAAATAAAAAAGGAAAGGAACGGCAGCCAGGTCCTGGTGCTGACCGCCGATAAAGGACAGGGGCTGAGCCATGGTTTAGAGATAAGCCTGCAGAATCAGAAGCTACTTTTTAACCACACGGTCAAGAATAACCGGGAGAAGGAAGTGCCATACATCAACCTGCTAACCCTGCCGGCCAACAGGATAATCGACACCGCCTTCGGGCCGCCCGAGCTGCTCTGTTCCCGGAATATAGAACCGCTGGGTTTTTCCGACAGCTACACTTTTACCGTCAGTGGCGAGGGGCTGGCGGTTTCGGGTATGCTTCCCTGGAAAATCAAACGGGATACCAGCACCAACTATTTTACCGGCGGCTGGTGGATTCTGCATCAGCACGGCCTGATGGTCTGGAAAGCGGTCACTCTACAACCACAGGCAGAAGCCCGCTTTAACCTGGTGGCCACCTTTTCCGACGAGAATATTTATTCGCGTTATGACCGTTACCTGAAACAAAACGGCCTCACCTTCGAGAAGGTCAACCTGGACGAAGTTGAAAAATACCTGGTGAGCAATGTGCCCAGGACGATTACCAGGGAAGGCTGGGTTTACCACGCCTACGAGTGGCCGACCAACGACTGGCACAACGAGATGACCGGTAAGGCTTTCATGACCATGTTCTACGTGACCGGCGACCGCACCTGGCTGCGGTACACGGTCAACGCCAACCGCTTCTACCTGGAAAAGATGCGCTGGAATTTACCCGACCATCCGTTCTTTGGCTATTTCATGGACCAGACGGTTGATACCAAGCAGCGCCAGTGCTTCCTCTGGTCGCAGCCTTACAACGTGGAGTCACTGCTGGCCGAGTACCCCTTGACCGGAAACCCGGCGGCCAGGGAAGCCCTGCTGATTAATTTTGAGAAGGTGCATTCCGGTCTGATGTGGAACCCCGAAGGCAAGAGATGGTACTGGCGGGCCGTGGTCGACCCGGCCACCAGGCCGCCCAAACTAATATGGAAGGACGACCTCAACACCTTCGATGCCTGCGAATTCGGTATCGATGTCATGCTCAACGCTTACTCCTTTACTGGTGACCGGAAGTACCTGGACCGGGCGGTGGAAGCCATGGAAAACCAGCTCCAGGTTCTGGAAAATTACGGCCTGTTGCTGGAAGACCACGCCGGCGAACCTTCGGTCAATGTCTTTGCCTTTGCGGCCAAGGCTCTTTACCGCTTGTATGATTACACCGGTCAGGAAAAATGGCTAAAGGAGGCCGAGAAGGTTCTGGATGCTATGTTGATGTCGTTTATCCACCTGGATAAATTCCCGGATGAGTTTTACTGGCTGAAGGGCGGGGTGGCCAGGAAGGACGGCGACTGGACCGGTCAGTTTGGCGAACCGACCACCGGGACTGATTCCTCGGTAGCTACGGCACCTACTTATATTCCCTGGATTATGGAAGCCCTGGTGGCTGGTTATAAACACACTGGAAAAAAGATGTATCTGGATTATGCTCATCAGCTTCTCTGGCACACGCTTGAAGCCAATAAGAAAATGAAAGAAGCAACTGGAGGGCGGTTCGAGTTCTGCGGTCATTACAATACCTACAGCCGGAAATTCTACGAGGATGATGACGGGCTGGTAGTGGTTTCCAACCTGTACGAAATGCCTTACCTCAAGATTTTTGAGAAGGGAGCCCGGGCCGAACATTTTGACCTGCAGGAGATCTGGGATGGTGAAGGCCGGATCAGGCTGGTCAACCCCACCAACTCCAGGCTGAAAGCGGTGGTGCACCTGCCGGCCGGCTGGAAGACGGTCCAGGTTTTGAGCCTCGGGTCTATAGCCGAATATTTTTCAGGCAACATGGCCACCGGCGGCACTCCGGTGGAATTCGCCCGGGACGAGCAGAAGGTTGAATTCCAGACCGCTCCGATGAGCCTTTACCAGATTTTGCTCAAAGACTGAGAATAGCCGGTTTTCTGAATAAGGTGGCAGCGGCCAGTCTTCAGTTTGTATTTCGTTAATATGTTTTGTTCAGATTGATAGCCTGTCGTTTTCATACGGTCCTGCTGAATCCAGCAGCAGTTACGGGTTCATCCATTTCTGATGGTGATGAAGAATTAATCAGGGTTAAAGAATGAACAGTTTTTTTCTCAGCCCCGAAATAAACGCGCTGGCAAGGGAAGTCAGAACCAGGGGGGCTGAATCAAACTTATCCTGCTATTCTATCAGCTGGCCGGGCTCAGGACTGATAATCTCAAAGTCTGGATGACCAAAGAGATTTAGTAATTCAATTTAAATCTCAGAACTTCAGAGCGTTCTGGTATCAGCGGGAAAGGTAAGCCAGAACAGCATGAACCAAAGCTGTCAGGAGCAGCAACACTCCCAGGCGGCGGTGCCAGGCGAAATGGATTTTGACCCATTTCTTTCCGGTGCTCACCTGGAACAGGATTAGGATCAGGTTTACTATACCCAGGAGCAAAACCAGCGATATTCCGGCGATGGTCATTCCTTCCCTCCCTTTATTCTGTGATTTTAATCCTGACTGAAGCTGGCCCGGCGCTGCCGTGCAGGTTGCAGGTGGCTTCGGCTACGATTTCGGTGTCAGCCTCAATCTTCAACTTGACTTCACGGGAAAAGTCGGCGGCTTCCGGCCGGCTGGATGAAGAAAAATCCCAGCGGGCGATTTCTTTCCCGTTGGCCAGGACCAGCAGACGTTTGGTGTAATGCAGGCTGCTGTTGCCGCGGTGATTGACGTTAACGATTATGGTCACTTCTTCTCCGGCCTTGACCGCAGCCGGAGCTTCAATGGAGACAGCCGATTTATTGGCCAGGAGCGGATGGGCCAGCATGACCAATAGCAGGCTTAAGACTAAAATCACTTTTATCTTCATCCCACCTCCTCTTGCCTTTTTATTTTCAGGAAAAAAGCCATAAAAGCCAGTATCTCCATTCATTTCAGGTTTTCGAGGACCGCGCTTATTGACTGACCTTAACCATTATACACGATGTTGCCATTTGCGAGGACATTTTGTATAGATTCAGGACATTATTGTCACTTTTGCCCAAGATTTTTTAGCCGTTAATTGCTCTCCTGGTTGAAGTCAATGGCCTCAGGCCAAATTTGGCCAGGAGAAGAAAACTTAAAATTTTCAGGGAGGGAGGGGAATTAAAAGAATGCTTAATGGAATCCAGGTTTTTAAAATGTACCTGCCCCAGCGCCTGATGGGGAGTAAACCGGTCAGAGCTTATCGTAAATCTCAGGCCGGCGGTCGCCAAGAAAATGCTTCCGGGCCGGGCAGTCCTGCAGGCGGCTGAAATCCAACTCGACCAGCAGGACATCTTCTTTTTCCCGGGCAGCCCTGGCCATGACCTGGCCCGATGGGTCAACCACGAAAGAAGCGCCGTCAAATTCTACCACCTCTTCCCGGCCCACGCGGTTGGCCAGGGCGCAGAAATAGCCATTCTGGAAAGCCGCTACCTGGAGCTCAGCCTCGAACAGCCCGGCTGGCCACTCACCCTTGGCCCCGGCCTGGGGAGTTACTACTAACTCGGCCCCTTTCAGAGCCAGGGCTCGCATGTACTCCGGGAAGTGTCGGTCATAGCAGATGGCTACCCCCACCTTTCCCACGGCCGTCTGGAAAACTCCGGCCCCCAAGTCACCGGGGTGGTAGTAACCTTTTTCATGAAAGCCCGGGGCTTCCATCACATGGACCATTCTGTTCAGGCCGAGCAGGCGACCGTCGCTATCTATCACCGGTGATGAGTCATAAGTTTTTCCGTCCCGAATTTCCAGCAGGTTGAAAATAACCACCACTCCCAGGTCGGCGGCTTTTCTGGCCAGGATGTCAGTGGTCGGGCCGGGCACCGGTTCGGTCCAGCCTTCAAAACCGGGCTCAGCCGGCTGCTGGGGTAAAAACGGCAGGAAAGAAAGCTCCGGGAAGACGACAACCTGAGCGCCGTTTTGGGCAGCTTCTTCCAGTCGGGCCAGTCCTTTTTTCAGGTTCTGGGTCCGGTCCTGAGAGCAGGCCAGCTGAATCAGAGCGATTTTTATCTTTCTTTCGGTCATGGAGTGACCTCCCTTTTATCGGCAAAAATTTTTTACTCAAGCCGGGCCAGTGGTAAAAATAACCTTTTTACTGCTTCATTTCAACCTGGAGAAACCGGCTGGTGGCTTACCGCAACCTTATTGTCATAAAAATCTGACAGGCTGTAAATATTATTCCGCAGTTCTCCAGAGCTGCGTAGGTGGCCAGCAAACTTTGATCAGCAGCTAAAGCCTGAGATATACAGCGGGAGTAGATAATTTCACAAACGTTTTCTTCGGAATTAGCCAGCAATCCCGGCGGTCCGACCAAAAAAGTCAGACTAATCAAAGCAACCAAAAAAATGGCAGTTATAGTTTTCAGTTTGTTCATCGGGACCTCCTTTCGGCTTTAAGCTCTGCAAAATTCGTTCCAGCCTCAGCCGTCCCTGATAGGGGAAGCCATTCCGATTTTTAGTAAACAGCCATTTACTCCGGGCGGAGCTGGTGCAAGATACGTTTACTCCCGGGTTCTGAGCCTTCGCCAGGTATATCAGGTCAACGATAGATTATCGGGTTAAACAGGAACTTGAAGCTGCCGTGGGCCTGAGCCCGGTGGATGACATCAAAACCGAGGAGGACTACTTTGCCTTTTCCCAGTTCGCAGGCCACCGCCGCCGATTTGTGCTGGAGTTTCTCGCCGTTGAGCAGTATTCCGCTGAGAAGCGGGTTATAAGCCGGGTACCAGGCTAAATTCTGGACCCTGGCCGTCACCGGGCCTTCGGTTTTGGTCAGCTCGAAGACCGGACTGAAGTAAGAAAAAATAGCAGCTTCGCGGTCATAGCCGTAAGCTTCCGGCCGGGACCCGTCCACCACCACTTTAAGGATGGAACCAGGGGAGTAAACTCTGACCCGGTCGGATGAGGGACCAGTCGCTTCACTTTCAGACCGGCTCTGTCTTCTGGGTTCGATGATATTTTTGAGCGGCAGACCAAAATACTGGATGGCGAAATCGGCTGAATTTTCCACGGCTACCAGGACCCCGCCGTTCTGGACGAAGGAGTTCAGGGCGGACAGACCTTCTGTCCCGATGCCTCCGGCGTATTCGGGCGGCACTTCGCCCTGGCGTCTTCCTTCCAGGATGGTCCTGGCCGCCAGTGACGGCAGGATAAGGTGAGTATAATTTCTTTCCAGCTGGCCGGCCCGAATTTCAGCGTTGTGCACCACCCTGAAATCGAATTCAAATTGTTCCAGTACCCAGCGAGTCCAGCCTTCATCCGTGCTGGCGGTCCAGGGCTGGTAGATGGCCAGACGGTATTCTTTGAGCGGCTGGATTCTGGCCGGCTTGACCGAGTCCACCGCCTCAATTTCCAGGCCCAGGCCGCGAGCCAGAGAGTTAAGTCTGGCCAGGTCCACCCGGCTCCGGTCAATAACCAGGCTTCCGGCCCGGTAGGTTTTGTGGCCGGCGGTTATCTGACGGTCGAGGAAGGAGGCCGGCAACCGGTTTTTCAGCAGCCGGTTGGCCAGGATGACCGAGTGGTTGGAGCTGCTATCAACGATGAAGTATTGTCCACGGCCGGCAATCCGGCTATCAGGGAGTTTGACAGGGGGGAGAAGTTTAAGGTTGGCCTCAAACTTTTCTTTAACCTCGATCGCCCTAACGCCCATCTGAAGCGGCAGGGTCCAGCTGGCTTCATCGTAGGGTAGATACTGGGCCGGATCCCTGCCGGGCGGCAGGGGGTAGGCTTTGCTTTCCAGCAGGTCCTTGACGAAAGCCCGGAAGGGCTGGGCCAGCAGGACCACATAGGTTCCGGGCGGATATTCCAGGCCCCCGACTTTGAAGGCCTTGACGGCCTGATGCACCTCGGCCCCGTTCTGCTGAATGACTTCCACCAGCTTCAGGGCGGTGGGCAGGTCGTTCTGGTCTTCGGGAATGAGATAGGCGTATGGCGGTTCGTTCTGGCCCTTGTTGACCTGGCGCTGGGCAAAAAGGCAGTAGTTTTCCAGATATCTTTCTTTTTTCTCCGATATGGTCTTGAGGAAAGACAGGGCCACTATCTGTTCGTATTCCACGATGTCCCGGAGCCGCCACCAGCCTCCGGGCCAGGGTTCAAGGTTGGTGCTCTGGAGGTTATTGCCGGCGCCCGAAACCCGGATATCCGATGGCCTGAGAAATATAGGAGAAGCCAGGTTGACGCTGGCCGCTTCCGACAGGACGCCCAGAGCGTTGTGGCGGAGCGGGGCGGCCCGGTTGGCGGTGTTGTACCAGCCGTCAAAAATAGTGTTGGTGGCTACCCCGGTTTTGCCAGTCCGGGTCAGGCTGATAACGGCTTCCCCGGTCAGCTGGTAAAGCTCCCGCAGGAGCAGGGGGTCAAGGTTGGGGTTGATGGGGTCCTGGTAAGGTGGCAGGAAAAGCCGGGGTCCGTTGGAACCCATCTGATGAACATCATAAACCAGCAGGGGAAACCATTCCCGGTAGAGGACCCGGGCCATCAACCGCGTCTCTTTCTGGGTCAGCATGAACCAGTCGCGGTTATTGTCATGACCGGTATAGTAATGGTACAGCCAGGGCATGGGGCTGGCTTCAAATGGCGTTCCCAGATTCCGGTAGTACCAGTCGGTTACCAGGTCGATGCCGTCCGGGTTGGCCGAAGGCACCAGCAGCAGGATGACCTGGTTGAGGATGTTTTTTATTTCGGGCGAATTGTCGCTGGCCAGGCGGTAAGCCAGTTCCATCGACATCTGGGAAGCAGCGATTTCGGTGGAGTGAATGGAACAACTGATGTAAACGATAGCCTTGCCTTCTTTAATCAGGCGAGCTTTCTCCTCCGGGCTGAGCCCGCGGGGGTCGTGCAGCCTCTCCTGAATTTTTCGGTATTTTTCCAGTTCCGGCATGTTTTTTTCGGCGGTAATAATGGCCAGGAGCAGCGGCCGGCCGAGGGTAGTCTGACCCAGCTCGACCACCTTAACCCGGTCTGAAGTTTCATCCAGCAACCTGAAATAACCGGTAATCTGCCTCCAGTTGGCCAGCTTGAAGTCCTGACCTGGCTGAAAACCGAGGTGTTTTTCTGGCGGAATAATTTCGGCCCGAAGCAGCCCCGGGGCAATCAAAACAAGTGCCAGACAGAATGAAATTAATAAGACGCTGTTGCCCGCGAAACGCGAGGGGTTATTCCGGCCAGAGACTTGACTTAATCTCATGAGCGGCTCCTTGGTTTAAGTTTAAGACAAAGAATATATATTTTTCCGGGGTTTTAATTCAAATAGAAAATTAGTGCCGGCCAGGGCTCAGGCCGCTTCATTTACCAGCTCCAGCTTCTTGAACCGGGCCAGCATCCTAAGCTCCCGGCTGAGGTTTCCGTAGCAGGTAACCCGGTGTAACCCGTGCGACCAGTTCTGCCAGAGTTTTTCCAGGCTGCCATCGACCCGGACGGCGATTTTGGTGCGGCAGCCCCGGTCGTCTTCCAGGCCAACCGGGGTGTCAACAATTTCACCGGTAAAATAAAGCATCTGGTTAGTGCCGACAATTATGGCCTGAGTCACTTTCTCTCCCTGCCTCATCTGCACCTGGGGCACCACGCCTTCTTCCCGTTCCATAACCGTCCTTAATTTATAAGGATGCCCGGGCTTTCCCGGTCCATCCATGTTGACCGTGCCCAGGCAGTGGGCCAGGATGATATAATTTTTGCCCTCATCCACCGTCGGGTCGCTGATAAAACCTGGTTTTCCGGAAAGCCCCTGAAGAATGATGTGAGTTACAGCCGAGCGCAGGTCCGATTCGCAGATGCCGCCCAGGCCGCGGTTGTTAAGCCGGCAGAAACCGAGGCAGGGGTAGGCGGGAAGTTTGATGGTCTTATCCCACATGGTGCCGTAGCAATCAACCGTCAGTGCGGTGGCCTGTTCTTCTTCCACAAGCTTTTCAAAAGCCAGGGCCAGGCGGGCCGATTTATAGACTTCTTCCCGGGAAGGTTCGACCACTTTTTCCGCGCCGTTATACCAGAGGTCGGCTTCGCGGCGGGCCTGGGCCTCGCTGATAGCGGCGTAGGCTTTTTCTACCCGGTCCAGGGTAATTCTCTTAATTTCGGTGCCGAATTTTTCTTTGACCTGTTGGGCGTATTCCTCAAACCGGGCTGTGGTCAGGTTGAGAATCTTAGCTTCTCGCAGATGGTGGATGGTCCGGAAAGGTCTAACGGCAGTGGCCAGTTGACGCCGGTCGCTGGTCAGCAAACAATCGAGCCACTGTCCCTTATCCTGCTTCATCAGGCTGCCGTAATAAGTCCATTCGTGACCGGAATAGGGCGCGGCGAAAAGAACCGTGGGCTTTTGTAATTTCAGGATGGCTTCCAAAACTGGTGTTATCCAGATGGTCAGGTGAATGGCCAGGATACCGTCAGCCTCTTTTATTTTATCTGCCTGTTGCAGCACCTCTTCGGGCTTGCTGGCCAGGATAGTCACCGTGAAATCTATATCGGAGAACTCATCTTTCATCCGGCGGAACTGGTCTTCGTAAGTTTTTATTTCTTCCTGGAGGTTGAGTGATGGTTTGGGCCAGTGGGGGCTGGGCAGACCCAGGTATATTTTGGCCACCCTGACTTTGGTCCGGCCGCCGGGACTGACCAAGCCCCGGGCCAGCGGGGAAGTCCAGGGCGGGGCCTGGCCAACCTGGGGATGGCCGCTCAGCCGGCCTGGAGCTACGGCCAGGGCAGCTCCGCTCCCGGCCGAAATTTTCAGGAAATCACGACGTCTTAGGGTTTTCATGTTTGCCTCCCGGAATGGTTTCAGGTTGCCAGAATTTCATTTCCGGCCCAGCCTAACATATTTCTGGAAGTTAACTCAATAATCAGGGCGGTCAGGGGTCAATTTTTTCTTTGAGCTGGCTGAGGCCGTCAATCATCTGGCTGACCCGGGCCCTTAATTCCTGAAGCTGGGGCTCGCTGGCTTCAGCCAGGTTGAGGTGGACGCAATTATTCCTGGTCTCCCACCAGTTTTGCAGATCTTCTTTTACCTGGTCGGTGAAGGCCTTTCTTCTGGCCAGCTCTTCCAGCTTTTCTGGCATATTCAAAGGTTTGTAGGGCTTGTAGCTACTCTTCTTTCTCTCCTGTTTCCAAAGCTTATTGACCAGGCATTCCAGTTCTTTTCCGGCCAGAATGCCGGCAATTTCCGGGTCGGTTTCCAGGAAGGACCAGGCCAGGTCCAGGTAGAAAATATTTTCCTGACGGATGTTTCTCAGGGCGTTGCGGGCTGAGATTTTCTTGACCCGGTTAGGCTGCTCCAGGTAGTCAAGGTAAATCTGGCGAAAATCCGGGTTCTGACGTATGAATTCTTCATTGAGCAGACAGCACAGGGCAAACAGAGCCATGTCGACATCGGCCATTCTTTCCAGGCCGTATTCTTCCTGCAGCTCGGCCAGGTTTTCCAGGTAGACCAGGTATTTTTTGACCGGAGTTTCGGCTTTGATGGACAGCAGGTTTTCTACTGGGGCGCTGTAGATTCCATAATGCTGCGGGCAGATGACCCGCAGCAGGCAGGAAAGTATTTCGATGTTCTTGAAAATGTCGAATAGCTTCTGGACTAGGTTGGAGTCGCGAGGATGGATGTTTCTGAAGACCCGCTTCAGGGCCTCCAGTTCCGGCGGCTGCAGCTCCGGCAATTTCCACCAGGCCGGGAAGAGGTTATCTTCTTTTAGCATCTGGAGATGACGGTAGGAAAATTCTTCCCGGCCGAGCCGGACCGGCTCCATCGATTTTTCCAGCCGCCCGAAGTCCAGGGTCCCGCCGTACTTGAGAATCCCAAAACTTTCATAAAGACCGAGTAATGGTTTCAGGTCAAACTGGCTCATATGGCGTTTATCTTAAATAACTCCGCCTTCCTTAACTCATCTGATACAGTTTATTATTTATGGAAACAATGTATTTTTGCAACAGGAAAGATAAATTTTTTCAGACGGGCCCGGACTGGAAAGTGGCAGGGCAAATAGAATTCCTGTAGCTCGCTTCCGAGCGAGGGGACAGTCCGGTAATGAGCGGGGTGAAGCGCGGCTTATGATTATAGCTCCAGCTCGGGTCAGTTTTAGCGACTGGCTCAGTCCTTGAATAGTTCAAGAATTTTCTTTTTGTTCAATTCTCTCCTGGCCTGAAAATCAAGAACGGGCTCATCGACATGAAAAACTTCTCCCCGGGAATCCAGGACAACTACCAGGGGTTCCAGCCTGACCCGGAACCGCCTGAACAGGGTCTTGTTTTTATCTTCAATGACCGGGTAGCTGAACGAATAGCGGCGGATGAAGTTTTCCAGTTCCTCGCGGCTTTCGGCCGAAACTCCCACCGGGACCGCCGGCAGGTTCATCTTTTCTATGTAATCTTTGATCTCAAACAATTCTTCCCAGCAAACATGGCAGGTCAGGGAAATAAATACCAGGACCAGCGGCCGTTGTCTGTAACCCGGAATTTCTTCCAGCGAAGCATAGAGGCCGTAAGGATAGGATTGGCAGCCGCCCGAAGATAATGGCAACTCCAGCAGCCAGGCTAAAAGCAAGACAAGCCAGGCCGTTTTTTTCATGGTTGGTTCACCCGGTAGATAAACAGTTCATCTTCGGTGTTCAGGACGTAGAAGGTTGAACCATCAGTGGCCAGGAGACGGATGGCCTGCGGGAATTTGATCATTTCCAGCAACTTACCCTGTCTGTCAAAAAGGCCGACCTCCGGACCCGGTCCAAGGTCACCCTGGGGGTCGGCTGCCGGGACCAGAAGATAAAATTTGTCCTGAGCCAGAGCCACATTCCAGCAGACCACAGTCAGTGATTTTTTCTCGGGCTGGAGAGGCAGCTCAACTTTTTTCAACCGGTAGGCAGGATCCAGGTTAATCTTTGCGGTTACTCTACCCTCTGAATTAAGCTGCAGGATACGAGGTTCATTATACCTGTGAAAAAGGTACAGATTACCCCGGTCATCTCGTTTGAGAAAAGTTTCATTGATGAGGGTAAAGAAAACAGTGTCGGCAGCTGGAGCCGGATCAACCGCCTGCCAGATCAAATGGCCCCTGGAATCATAGCAGTAAAGTATGGACTCCTGGTTTTTAACCGGAGCCGGCCGGTTGGAGACAACAATTCGTTCGGGGGTAAGCACCGCCAGGTGAACCGGGTAGATATCGGTCCGGAAGCTGCTCACCAGCTTGCCTTCCAGGCTGAAAACTTTTACCTGGCGGTTATAAGAGTCAGCCACGTAGATTTTATTCTCATAGATATCCAGGCCAAGCGGAGAGTCGAATTCTTCAGGACCCTGGCCGTGTTTGCCTATGGTCAGCTTGGGCTGACCGTCCGTTCCGATTAACCTCAGACGGTGGTCTCCGGATTCCGAAACCAGCAGCCCGGCCGAAGACAGAGTTAAGACAAAGGGTTTGAAGAAATAAGGTCTGTCCGGGACCGCAGCGAGGGGGACTTCGGTGACTGATCGGGGTCGGAACTGCTGGCTGCGAGCAGGACCGGGGATAATTGAAATTAAAATGAGAGCCAGCAGAAGCGAGCCAATTAATATTCCGACTCTCGGTCTTGTTTGGTTTTGTTCCATGTCAAGCCTCCTTTTTTCAGTTTAGATAAAAGGGGCCTGCTCCTCTGAGCAGGCCCCCCTCTTCCAGCAGTTCAGAAGATACTAGCCAGGTAACAGTAGAATTTTTCCAGGTCACAGGCGGTCAGGGTCGCGGTAGTGACAAAAACACTGGTGTCGGCTTTCATCGCTTCCGCCCGACATTTCCTCCATTCGGTCAGGCAGGAATCTTCTTCCTCGGCTCCGGTGAGAGCCGGTGAGGCCAGGAAAACCGACCAGCCAATCAGGAGAGCCAGAACTAAGGCCGTTGTTTTTCTCATGGGTAGACCCCCTCTGCTCAGATAATCTTCATCAGACAGTTACCCAGGGCGATGTCGCAGAGAGTCAGAGCCAGGGTGGTCCTGATTACGCCCAGGTCTGAAGCCAGAGCCCGGGCCCGGCACCTTTCCCAGTTGTTCCAGCAGGAATCAGCCGGATTCTCAGTCTGGCCGGCCAGTGGAATAAGAGAGAGTGTTGAAAAGATAACCAGTGCGGTCAGGGTGACGGCCAATGCCTTTTTCATGTTAACCTCCTTTCGATTTCTTAAGGAGCAAGCAGCGTGCCAGTCTGTCCCTGACCCGAAACTTCCACCCGCTTTAATAAAGACCTGCTTTCAGACAAAAAATTCTCATGGCAGGAACGAAAAATTAAGAATTATTTTGATAGCTACAGGGAGAATAGCGGGAATAAAATGGTCTGGAGTCAGGGCCCGGAACTCACAACAATGAAAATGAACAGGTTGGCAGAGGCCCAGAAGTTTTTCTGGCCGATTAAGCTTAGCAGGCTAGGCGGTAAACAAAAGTTAACGGGCTTCAGCGAAATGACAATAAGAGTTTCCCTCAGGCTTCAGGGAGGTTTTCTTAAACCGACAGCTGTGAAAGGCGCGGAGGCTTACAGCCGATTTCGGTCAGTTAAAGACGCGGATTCAGACCCTTTAGAAATAAAAGGATCACCACCGCTACTTAATAATCCAGCCCATATCGACCGGCCAGGCTTTTTCCGGCGGTCGGTTAAATCAGGAATTTCCCGTTCTTGGCTATATATTTCCCCTTAGCGATAATGGTCACCTTATCCACCAGAGCATCATAATGATGCTTGCTCTTATTTTTGCCGATTCCGTAGGAATCACCGATGGCAAAATGGACGGTGCCGAAGGCTTTTTCCGCTTCCAGCATGTTGGGGCAGATACGGGCTCCGGGGTTGGTTCCGATGCCGAACTCGCCGATCATAAAACCGGTCTGGTCAGAGCCGATGTTTTTAACGATGGCCTCAATCCCTTTACCTTTCCAGCGCACCAGCCGGCCTTCCTTGAACTCCATCTCCCCATAACCGAGCTTGTCGTCGATCAGGCTGATGACCAGCTTGCCGGTAAAGGTCTCTTCTACCGGGCAGGTGTAGCATTCGCCGGCCGGCAGGTTGCCGTGCTTGCCTTTCTTACCGATATCGCCGTTGTCGTTGTGCCATTCCCGGCCCTTGACGCTAAAGGTGATGTTAGTCCCGGCTTCATTTTCGATGATTACCCGGTCGGCATCTTTCATCGCTTTGATAACCTTTTTAGTGAACTCGTTCATTTTAGTGAAATCAATGTTGACCAGCCTTTCCATCATATCCACGGTGATACCGGGCATCATGCAGATTCGGCTGAGCTTCATGCCCTGGCTGACCATGAAGCCACGGAAGGGCTTTTCCTCAATTCTGGCATCCAGCAAGTAGGTGATGACGTCGGCTTTCTCGGTCAGCAGCTTGAATAATTTAGTGGGTTCGGTGATGGGCCGCAGGGTCTCGGTCATCAGGTAAGTGGTGGTTTCGGCTCCGGCTTTCTTGGCGTAAAAGGCCAGGGCCTCTGCAATGTCCATTTTCTGCTTATCGCTGACCAGGAGGAAGCTCTCTCCTGGTTTAAGCTTCAGTGACTGGAAAATGGCCTTTTCGGCCGCCTGATAAAGTTTACTGGGTTTCATATCTTTTTTCCTTTCGCTTTTTTATTTTTCTTTCCTGGATTGCCAGTAGACAAAACCGACCAGCAGGATGAAGGCTAGCAGGCTGATTATCTCACCGTACTGGCTGAACCAGCCGGCCGGGGTTCCGTCCACCCACTTGCCGTTTTCCAGCACCATGGGAATACCCAGGCTGACATAGTGGTCTACCCTGGCCAGCTTCAGGACGGCCAGGACAATTCCCATCAGGGCTCCGCCGGCAATAAAGCCTGAAGAAATAAGCATGCCCTTGTTGTGCCGCTTTTCGGCCACCTCTTTATCCCGGCTGGAATTTTTCACCAGGTGAGACAGGAAACCGCCTACCAGCAGGGGGGTGGTCAGTTCCAGCGGCAGGTACATGCCTAGGGCCAGCGGCAGCGGCGGAATTTTGCAGAGCTCGGCCACGATGGCGATAGAAGCCCCGATGCCGTAGAGCAGCCAGGTCACCGGCTCCTTGGACATCAGCGACCTGATGACCGCGGCCATCAGGTTGGCCTGGGGGGCAGCCAGGGCCCCGCTCTGGAAGGAAAAGGCCTTATCGAGGATGAAGATGGCCACGCCCACGGCCAGGGCCGAAACCAGGATGCCGGTAAACTTGAACCTTTCCTGGTTCCTGGGGGTGGCTCCTATCCAGTAGCCAATCTTGAGGTCGGTGATGAAGCTGCCAGAAACGGCCAGGGCGGTGCAGACCACGGCCCCAATCAGCAGGGCTACAGCCATGCCATCCGGCCCGGAAAGGCCCGCCCCTATCAGGATGACGCTCGACAGGATCAGGGTAATCAGGGTCATGCCGGAAACCGGGTTGGTGCCGACAATGGCAATAGCCGTAGCGGCCACCGTGGTGAAAAGAAAAGACAGCACCAGGCAGATGACCACTCCGATTAGGGCATATTTCAGGTTGGAAATCCAGAGGAAGTAAAAGAAAATGGCCACGGCAGTAACCAGAAGACCAATAATGATGGTGGACATCTTGAGGTCGCGGTCGGTTCGGATGGTTTCAGCCGAATGCTGCTTGCCCTTTAAGATTTCTTTGAAACCAAGGGAAAAAGCCCGGGCCATGATCGGCAGGGACTTGATTATGCCCAGCACCCCGGCCATGAAGATGGCCCCGATGCCTATGTAGCGGACGTAAGTGGTAAAAATCTGAACTTCGCTCATCTGGGCGATGGGCATCTTCCCCGGGTAGATGGCTTCAGTGAAGTGTTGCCCCAGAAACCAGATGACCGGGATAAAACCAAAATGAGACAGGAGTCCGCCGGCCACGATGATGGCGTTGTAGCGCAGGCCGATAACATAGCCCAGACCCAGGAAAGCTGACAGAGCATCTATCTTCAGTACCATCCGGCTCTTTTCAGCCAGCCGGTCCATAAAGGGCAAAAAACGGAAGGTGATGACTTCATTCCACAGCCGGACTCCGATGGCCAGGAATTCATAAATTCCGGAAATTATTACTCCGAGGATGAGCGGCTTGGCCTGGTCCCCACCGCCCTCACCCGAAACCAGGATTTCGGTGGTGGCTGTGGCTTCCGGGAAGGGTAGCTTGCCGTGCTGCTCGGCGCAGAAATAGCGGCGCAGCGGAATCAGGAACAGGATGCCCAGGCAGCCCCCCAGGAAGGTCGACAGGAAAATCTTGAAGATGTCGATCGGCAGCCCGATGATAAACAGCGCCGGAATGGTGAAAATAGCTCCAGCCACCAGGGCTCCGGAAGCGGCGCCTATTGACTGGATGATGACATTCTCCAGGATAGTGTTCTTGCGGGAGTAGGTATAGCCCAGGCCCACGGCCAGGATAGCAATGGGGATCGCGGCTTCGGGCACGGTGCCAACCTTGAGGCCCAGGTAGGCCATGGAAAAGGTGAAGAACAGAGCCATAAACAGGCCCCAGAGCACCGACCGGGTGGTAACTTCGGGGATGAGCTTCTCGGCTGGAACCAGCGGCGTGTATTTTTCGCCCGGGCCCAGCTCGCGGTAAGCTTCAGGCGGCAGGGATTTTTTGGCAGTCTCCATTTGCCCTCCTTAAATAATTTAATTTTAATTTATTAAAAAGAGGGTTATTCGCCAAACCTTCCCAGCAGCTCGTCGGTGACCCGGTTGAACAGGTTGTAGTTGACCTTGATCTTCAGGTCCTGCCGGACTTTCTGCAGGTAGCTGTAGAGGAACATCTCCCGCGATTGGTTGAGCAGGTCGGCCATTTCCTGGTCCCTGACCTGGGCAAAATCTTCCCGGGTAACTTCTTTTCTCTCCAGGGCCCGGACCACGGCATAGCCTCCGCTGGTTTCGAAGGGTTCGCTCGGTTGGTTGAGGGGCAGGCTGAAGGCCAGCTTATCCAGTTCGGTGGTGTCGTCAATCAGGCTCAGGTACTGGCCGCGCTTGTGGGTCTCGGCCCGCTTGTATTCCAGCCCATTATTCTTGGCAAACTCTTCCCAGTTGGCAACCTGAGCGTACTTCAGGGAAGCCAGCTTTTCTTTGAGCCTTTCTTTCTTCAGGTCGCTGATTAGGTCAGACAGGACCTGGTTCTTAACTTCTTCCAGAGAAGCTGGGTGTTCAGGCTCAATTTTCACCAGCTGGGCCAGAGCCACCCCCTCGTAGGTAAAAATGGGGGAGGAGATTTCCTTTTCCTTTAGCTCAAACAGGTTCTGACTGATGAAACCGGAAGTATCAATTCCGGGGAGCGTGTCGCCTTTCTTGAGAAGTCCGGTGGTCTGAGTGGTCAAACCCTCGCGCCTGGCGGCCTGTTCCAGGTTCCTGGTCTTCCTGGCCACTCTGGCCAGTTTTTCCATCCGGTCCGAAGCCTGATTCCGGGCTTTCTGTTCCAGCAGGCTGTTCTGGATCATAGCCTTGACTTCGGCCAGAGACCTGATGATTTCGGGCATCTTGTCGGTGATTTTCAGGATGGAGACCGCGTAGCCCAGGTCCAGCGGGTCGGAGGTCTGGCCGGTCTCCAGCTGGTTTATGATCTTTATTTCCTCGGGAGTGAAATTCTGCCAGTCATAATAGCCCCAGTCGCCACCGGCCGTGGCTTTGTCATCTTTGGAGTACTGAGCGGCCAGCCGGGCAAAATCTTCTCCGGCGGCCAGCCGGGATTTGAGGTTATTGCCCAGGTCAAGCATCTGCTGCTTGTCGGCTTCGGTGTAGGTCAGATAAATCCGGCTGACCTTGATTTTGGCCGGTTCCTTGAACTGGCTGAGATTTTCCCGGTAATATTTTTCTATTTCGGAATCGGAGACGGTAATTTCTTTTTTTAGGTCCTCGGTCTTCAGAAAAACCATCTGTCCTTCCCGCTTTTCCGGCACCCGGTAGCGGTCTTTGTTTTTCTCAAAAAAATTCTTGACTTCTTCTTCAGTGGGATTGGCTGGAAGCTCGATTTTATCGGGTGAAGCCACCAGGTATTCGATTTTAACCGTTTCGTTCTGGGTGCGGTAGTTTTCCCAGACCTCGTCTTCAGTCACGGCCACTCCGGCCGTCAATAGCTGGTAGGTTTTGTTGATCAGGATGTCATCCCGTAGGCTGTCTTCGAATTTCTGCACCGGCACATGATTCCAGTCCAGAATTCTCTTGTATTCTTCAAAGCCGACGAATTTCCCTTCCCTCTGGAAAACCGGAAAGCTCATTATTTTTTCCTGGAGTTCGCGGTCGGTGGCCTTCAGGCCTTTTTTCCTGGCCAGGTGAAGCAGCAGCTGCTGCTGGATCATCTGTTCCAGGATCTGCTGGGGCAGGTTCAGCTGCCGCAGCAGGCTGGGGTTGAGGTCGGGATAGTCCTTCTTCATGGCTTCCACTCTCTGTCTTAAGACCTGGAAATAATCATCGGCCGAAATGCTGCTCTTGCCTATTTGGACTATGGTGTTCGCCTGCCTGGATTCTCCCAGACGGCCGGCCCCGCCCCAGACGGCGAAGATGGCTATGATAAAGGTGGCGATAACAATCCAGAGGACTGGAGCCAGTGATTTGACATTCTTCCGCATTGTCTTAAGCATGGCTTATTTCTCCTGTTTCTTTTCTTCCCGGGCGAAATAGGGTTTCAACCGGTTGTAGGTGGCCTTGAGGTCTTCGCAGAAGACCCTGGTCTGACCGATGATCGGCATGAAGTTGGAATCGCCGGGCCAGCGGGGGACGATGTGAAGGTGAAAATGACCGGTCACTCCGGCCCCGGCCGGCTGCCCCAGGTTCAGGCCGACGTTAAACCCGTGCGGCCGGTAACTCTTCTTCAATATTCTTATGGCCAGCTGGACCAGCTCGGTGGCCTCGGCCACGATTTCCCGGGGAGCTGTCTCGAAGCTGGCTAAATGCCGGTAAGGAGCTACCATCAGGTGACCGGTGGTGTAGGGGAAACGGTTGATGATGACGAAATTGTGCCGGCCCCGGTAAAGGATGAGAGACTCCCGGTCATCTTTCTTTTTTAAGGCCTGGCAAAAAACGCAGTTTTTCATCTTCAGTGCCTTTTGGACGTAAGCCAGTCGCCAGGGAGCAGTGCAGTACCTCATTTATTCTGGTTAAGCATCTCTTTCAACAGTTTGGAAGGTTTGAAGTAGAGCACCTTCTTGGGTGGCACCTTGACCAGTTCGCCGGTCCGGGGGTTACGGCCGGAGCGCGGCGCCCGCTGCCGGAAGCGAAAGCTGCCGAAGCCGCGGAATTCGATTTCCTCGCCCTTGAGGATGGCCTCTTTGATAGCTTCGAAAAACAGGTTGACTCCAACTTCCGCTTCCTGTTTGGAAATGTTTAGCTCCCGGGAAACGATGTTTACCAGGTCGGCTTTGATCATGATTCACCCTCCTTTTTGCTGTTGTCTTTGATGGGTAAATTCTTTAGTTGTTCCCTTAAAAGATCACCCAGAGTCAGGCGATCACTCTGACCTTCCAGGTATTTCTGAAATTCCTTTTTCTGCTGGTCCATCTGAGCCTGCCGGAAACTCAGGGAGATTTTCCTGGCGGCTGGGTTGAGCTTGATGATTTTGGCCATTTTCTTTTCGCCAATCTTGAAGACTTCGGCCGGGTTTTCTATCCGGTTTTCGTCCAGCTCCGAGTTGAAGACCACGCCTTCAATGCCGGGCATGATTTCCACAAAGATGCCAAAATCAGTGATCCGGACTATCTTGACCTTGAGCACGTCGCCCACCTTCTGCCGCTGGAAGAAATCTTCCCAGATATCGCCTTCCAGCTGCTTGAGGCCCAGGGAGACTTTCTGTTTTTCCAGGTCCACATGTAGCAGGACCACTTCAATCTCTTCTCCCACCTTGAGTTTCTCCGAGGGGTGCTTGATTTTTTCCCAGCTGATGTCGGAAATGTGCACCAGGCCCTCGATGTCCTTATCCACCAGGACGAAAGCTCCGAAATCGGTCAGGCTGGTGACTTTGCCCTTAATCCGCGAACCGGGGTTATGTTTCTGAACGAAGAGTTCCAGCGGATGGGGCGTAACCTGCTTGAGCCCCAGAGAAATGCGGCGGTTTTCCGGGTTGATTTCCAGCACCTGAACGGTCACTTCCTGACCTACCTGCAGCACTTTCTTGGGATGGACCATCTTCTTAGACCAGGTCAGGTCGGAGACATGGATCAGACCTTCCACGCCTTTTTCCAGCTCGACAAAAGCCCCGAAATCGGTCAGGCTGACCACCCGGCCGGTGATTCTTGTTCCCGGTTGGTATTTCTCCCCGACGCTCAACCAGGGGTCGGGCGTCAGCTGCTTGTAGCCGAGAGAAATCTTTTCCTCATTCTCGTTGAAATCCAGGACCACCACCTCCACTTCCTGACCAACCTGGAGAACTTCCGAAGGATGGCTGACCTTACCCCAGCTCAGGTCGGAAATATGCAACAACCCTTCCACCCCGCCCAGGTCGATGAAGGCGCCAAAGCTGGTCAGAGACTTGACTGTGCCCTTGGCCGTGCCGCCCTTAACCAGCCGGCTGAAGACCCGGCGTTTCCTTTTTTCTCGTTCGTCCTGAAGCAGTAACTTCCGGGACAGAACCACGTCCTCTTCCTTGCGCTTGAATTTCATAACTTTGAACTTGAGGGTCTGGCCCAGGAGTGAATCCGGGTCTTTGAGGGGTCGGAGGTCGGCGTGGGCCTCTGGTAAGAAAGCATCCAGCCCGACATCGACCGTATAGCCGTTCCTGGTCCGGGCGTTGACCGTTCCGGTGACCCAGTTATTGGAATGATAAGCTCTTTCCAGGTGTTCCAGGGCCCGGAAAGCGTCAGCCTTTCTCTTGGACAGGAGGAAGTAGCCGTCCTGGGGTCTGGACCTTTCCAGGATGGCTTCTATTTCGGTACCGACTTTAATTTCTTCGAATTCCTGTGGATTACGAAAATCTTCCAGGGGAATGGCCCCTTCGGTTTTGTGGCCGATGTCGAGCAACAGGTGGCTGGGTGTCTTCTTTACCACCCGGCCGCGGATCAACTTGCCGGTGCTCAGTTCCTGCTCGGACAGGTGGTACTGGTCCAGAAGACGTTCGTAGTCTTCGGGAGTGAGCTGCTCCTCGTTCTTGGGGTTCTTTTTGCTGTCAATCATGGGTCACCTTCTCTTGGTTTGAATTCTGTTGGAAGCTATGGCTGATAGCCGCAACAGTTTTTTTGATTACCTCGGGCGGAGTGGAGGCTCCACCCGAAAGCCCGATCTTATTTACACCCTGAAGCATGTCAGGGGTTATTTCTTCCGGTGATTCAATGAAATAGGTCCTGGGCAGCAGCCGGCGGGAAATCTGGTAGAGCTTGTTGGTATTCGAGCTGTTCTTGCCGCCGATGATCAGAAGAGCTTCAACCTCTCCGGCCAGCCTGGCCGTGGCCACCTGGCGGACGCGGGTTGACTGGCAGATGGTGTTGTAGACCTGCAGTTCAGCCGTTTTCTCCACCAGGGCTGCCACTACCTGGCTGAAGAGCTGTCCATCCTGGGTGGACTGGGCCAGGACGGCTCTCTTTTTTCGGAAGGGCAGGGTCCGGGCCTGCTCTTCGCTTTCCACCACCAGGGCCTTTTTCCGGCTGTAACCGAGCAAACCCTGGATTTCCGGGTGGTTCTTGTTACCCACGATGATAATTTCACCGGCCTGGCGGCTCAGCCGGTCCACCAGTTGCTGGATTTTCTTGACGATGGGACAGGTGGCATCCACCAGCTTGACCTTTTTTCTCCTGAGAGCCCGGTAGATGGCCGGAGATACGCCATGGCTGCGGATGATGACGGTATCTCCCGCCTGGAGCTGGCTCAGGGAGGTGGCCACCCGGATGCCCTCCTGTTCCAGTTCCTGGATGACTTCCGGGTTGTGGATGATTTCGCCCCAGCTGAAAATGCGCCGACCGGCTTTTTTCCCGGTCTTCCGGACAAGCTGCAAAGCCCGCCTGACTCCGTAGCAAAAACCGCTTTTTCTGGCGACGATAATTTCCATTGATTATGTTGATCGAAGAATAGTTTTCTATACTATAGAAGTCATAACCCTTTGTCAACCCTAAGTATAGAGAAAATCTTTACTTAGAGCCAGCCAGGGCTGACTGTTTTTTAAGCTGCTCTGGAGGCCCCTCTATCCTTCCTCCCGGCTCGGACCCAGCCCAAAACCAGGCCCCAATGGGTCCAAAACAAGCCCAACCGGACTTCTCTGGAAAAGTCAGCCTGAAGCAATCTGTGGCGGCTGCGGGTCCTGGCCATACTTAAAAAGAAGAGGCTGGCTCAGGAAATAGCCTGCTTTTCTTCCTCCAGGATTTTAGTAATTTCCTCTTCCCTGGGCAAATCATCCAGGCTGTTCAGCCCGAAATATTGCAGAAACCTGTCGCTTGTCCGGTAAACCAGAGGGTTGCCCGGAGCCTTTTTCCGGCCGACAATTTTAATCAGCTTCTTCTGCAGCAAGGTTTTAAGGCAATAAGTTGAGTCCACACCACGGATGGCCGAAATCTCGGCCTGGGTTATTGGCTGATGGTAGGCGATGATACTCAAAGTTTCCAGGGCCGCCGAGGATAACTTGGTCTTCTTTTCAATTTGCAATAACCGCCGGATCCACTGGTCGTGTTCGGGCTTGGTGGTAAAGAGATAACCACCGGCCGACTGGATGACCTGGATCCCCCGGCTGTCAGCGGTGTAGTCGGCCAGCAGAGCTTCCAGGGTGGCCTGCAGCTCTTCTTCCGGCACTTCTCCCAGGACTTCTTTGATTTTATCCAGGGTCAACGGTTCCTGCGAGATGAAAATCAGGGCTTCCAGGATGGCTTTGAGCTGTTCATTCATGGCTGTGTCCGTGTGGCTGAGGTTTCGGTCGGCGCAGCCAGACCCGGATGGTCTGGAAAAGTTGTTCCTGCACCGCCACCACCAGGTGATTCTTAACCAGTTCCAGCAGACAGAAGAAGGAAACCAGGGCTTCTTCCAGGGTTTCCTGGCTGGAAAAATATTCCAGAAAGTCCATGGAGCCGTGATTTTCCAGGTAGCCGACTATTTCTTTCATTTTTTCTTCAACTGAGACGTCCTTGCCCCTGATAACCTGCAGGTTTTCCCTTTCCCTTTTTTTCATCAGCAGGAAGAAAGTCTCGGCCAGGTCATACAGGCTGACTTCGAGCAGTTCGGCTTCCTCTGGCCTGGCCACCGGTGGCAGGAAGGTCCGTTTCCAGCGCAGCAGCTGGTCCTCTTCCTTTTCCCGGAGCAGGCTGCAGGCTACCTTGACTTTCTGGTATTCCAGCAGCCGGTCGACTAGTATCTGGCGGGGGTCATTGGCCTGGAGGGCTTCCTGTTCGCGGGGCAGCAGCATCTGGGATTTGATGTAAATCAGGAGGGCGGCGATCAGCAGGAACTCGGCTTCCCGGTCGAGGTTAATTTGCTCTTTCTTTTCCAGATATTCCAGGTAATCGCGGGTGATGACGGCGATGGGGATGTCGTGAATATCGATTTTTTTCTTGCGGATCAGAAAGAGCAAGAGGTCGAGCGGGCCTTCAAAAATTTCCAGCCTGACCTGGTAGCCATCGGTTGAAACTGGAGAACCCGGGGCCGGCACCTGGCTTTCCGGGAGCCCCTGAATTTCCTGTTCCATCAGCTCTTTCCTGAACCGGAATGACCGCCCGGGAACACCAGCCCCATGACCCGGCGGACCTCGGCCATAGTCTTCTGGGCCACTTCCCGGGCCTTATTGTTTCCCTGCTCGAAGATTTCCCAGACCAGTTTGGGGTGTTTTTCGTAATAGGCCCTTTTCTCCCGGAACCCGGCAAATTCCTCAATCAGCGCTTCAATCACTACCTTCTTGCATTCCAGGCAACCGATGGAGGCAGCCCGGCAGCCCGCGGCCAGTTCCTCGCGCCGGTCTTCAGGGACAAAGGCCCGGTGCAGGGTGAAAACCGGGCAGTCGTCGGGCTCGCCCGGGTCGGAGCGGCGTTTTCTCCGGGTATCGGTCACCATCGGTGAGATTTTTTTCCTGATGGTCTCGGGCGAATCCTTGAGATATATGGCATTACCGTAGGATTTGCTCATCTTCCGGCCGTCGGTCCCGGCCAGCTTGGGAACTTCGGTCAGCAGCATCTGGGGCTCGGGAAAGACTTCTCCGTAGAAGCGGTTGAAACGACGGACAATTTCCCGGGCCAGCTCGATGTGAAAGGCCTGGTCTTCACCGACCGGCACCACCTCAGCTTTATAAATGATAATGTCAGCGGTCTGCAGCAGGGGATAACCCAGGAAGCCATAGGTATTGAGTTCCCGGTCCTGCAGTTCCTGTTGCTGTTCTTTGAAGGTTGGCACCCTCTCTAGCCAGGGCAGGGGGGTAATCATGGATAGCAACAGGTGGAGTTCGGCATGCTCTTTGACTTCAGATTGAAGAAACAACACCGATTTTTCCGGGTCCAGGCCGGCGGCCAGCCAGTCGAGGGCCACCTCAAATGTATATTCTTTTATAAATTGGGGATTCTGGTATTCCGAGCTCAGGGCATGCCAGGGAACGATGGCAAAGAAACAGCGGTGGGTTTCCTGCAATCTGACCCAGCCGCGCAGGGCCCCGACGTAGTTGCCGAGGTGCAGGGGGCCGGTTGGTCTCATCCCGCTTAGAACGATTTTTGGGCGCTGTTGACTCATGGTTATCAGTCTTACTTAAAAAAAGATTAGACCCAGGATCAAGTATTGTAAAGGCCTGATGATCAGTTCAAGCAGGCCGACCGAGATCAGGACGATAACAATCAGGAACCCATAAGGCCGCAACCGGGCGTAGCTGTCGGCCAGGCGGTCTGGCAGCAGCCCTTCCAGCACTCCGCTCCCGTCCAGGGGATACATCGGTATTAAATTGAAAGCCATCAGGTAGGTGTTGATCAGGACCAGGTAGAAAAGGACGATAACCAGACCCTGCAGCGGCTGCAGGCCGGGCGGCAGACCACCCCGCGAGGTCAGGAAGTTGTACAGGGCGGTGGTGGTTACCGGGCTGATCAGCTTCAAGACGATGATCAGCAGCAGGGAAGCGGTGGCGGCCAGGAAGTTGGCTGCCGGTCCGGCCAGAGAAATCCAGAAACCGTCACGGCGTGGATTCCTGAGGAAATGAGGATTGACCGGGACCGGCTTGGCCCAGCCGAAGACCGGGGCGCCAATAATCGCCAACAGCAGGGGCAGAATCACCGTCCCGAAGAGGTCGATGTGGGCCAGGGGATTGAGTGTCACCCGGCCGGCGGCCATGGCCGTGGGGTCACCCAGGCGATAAGCGGCCCAGCCGTGCGCCGCCTCGTGAATGGTGATGGCGAACAGCAGGATAAACAGGCTAATTATGGTTGTAATCATCTTCTTTCAGGTCATTTTCTTATACCATAAGTACAGGGGTAAAGTCTATGCCGGGCGAAGTTCAGGCCCGGATAAATCTTCATTTTTTTTATTTTTAGTCAGGACTGTCACCAATATTCAGACCACACCGGCCCCGGCGGAGTTCTGATGGATTAAAATTTATGGTTCATCAGACATTTTAATGGGTACCGGGGTAAAGGTCTAATCCGCCGCAATGGAAGTAGATAGCGATTTTAAAATGTTCTCGGTTCCGAAAGCCGCAGGCCATTTTCTTGATTGTCTGGATAGTAGAGTTAAGTCCTTCACTCACCGCAT
>JACIYI010000012.1 GCA_014360005.1 Candidatus Aminicenantota bacterium
GCACGTCGGCCGTTGGCGTGCTCAAGGGCTACAAGTTATGCTGCACTCATTCCTGCAGTTGATGACCCAGTTGAACTTGAGAGAAAAAAGCAATTCATAATAGAGCTATCCAAATGGAAGAATTCTTTAAACCATAGCATTTTAAACAAAGCCAGAAAAGAAATTCTGAATGCCAACCGAGGAAAGCCGCCGCGGGTGCTTGATTGTTTTGCTGGTGGTGGCTCAATTCCCCTTGAAGCTCTGAGACTTGGCTGCGAAACCTATGCTCAGGAATACAATCCGGTTGCGACCTTGATTCTTAAATGTACTCTGGAATATCCCCAAAAATATGGCCGAGGAGGAAACATTCCATCTGAATTAAAATTAGTCAGCCATGAAAGCGATAATCCGCTTTTGGATGATGTTGAAAAGTGGGGGAATTGGGTTCTGGAAGAGGCAAAAAAAGAAATAGGCAAGTTCTATCCGCCTGATGGAGATGGCTCTATTCCGGTTGGTTATATCTGGGCAAGAACTATTCCGTGCCAGAATCCAAGCTGCGGAGCAGAGATTCCATTAATGCGACAGTTCTGGCTGGCCAAAAAAGAAAGTAAAAAAATAGCACTTTTCCCGTATGTGGAAGGAAAGAAAGTTAAATTCATAATAGTCGGTACTGGCTATGAAAAAATGCCCAAGGATTTTGACCCCGAAAAGGGGACTGTTTCCAGAGCCGTCGCCATTTGTCCTGTTTGCGGCTCAACTATTGATGATGATACTACTAGAAAGCTTTTCCAGGAGGGCAAAGCTGGCCAGAGAATGGTAGCCATTGTTCTTCATCATCCAGGAAGAGCAGGCAAAATTTATAGACTGGCCAGGGAAAAAGATCTGGACGTTTTTAAAGAGGCTGAGGACTATCTCAAGAAGAAGAGGCAGGAATTGCTGGAGGCGTGGGGCTTTGACCCAGTGCCAGATGAACCATTGCCGCCAAAAGAAACTCTTGGGTTTAGGGTTCAAAGGTATAAAATGTTGAAATGGGGTGACCTTTTCAATTCCCGCCAGAAGCTCGCTTTGATTACATTTACCGAAAAAGTTAGGCTGGCTTATAAGAAGATGATTGATAAAGTATATGATAAAGAATATGCAAAGGCGGTCGCGAGCTACTTGGCATTGATACCTAGCAGGATTGCAGATACAAATTCTTCCATCTGCCATTGGGATGGAAGTTGGGAAAAAATCTCTACAACTTTTGCTCGGCAAGCATTACCAATGAATTGGGATTACATTGAAACAAATATATTTAGCAGAAAGGGGTATTCCTACCAAAACATATTGGAGAATAATATTATTAATGTACTCTTTCATTTGTCTCAAATTCCTCCAGTGATATCAAACAAAAAAAATTTTATTCTAAATATAAATCAAGGCTCTTCTACTTCCCTTTCCTATCCCGACAATTATTTTGATGCTATCTTCACTGACCCCCCTTATTATGACAATGTGCCTTATTCTTATTTATCAGATTTTTTTTATGTCTGGCTAAAGCGGTCAGTTGGTGATTTATATCCTGACTTGTTTATTACGCCCTTAACGTCAAAGAAAGAAGAAATTGTAGCCTATTCTCACAATGAAGGAGGTTTAGAAGCTAGTAAGAAATATTTTGAGGAAATGCTCAAGAAATCTTTTCAAGAAATATACAGAGTGTTAAAGCCAAATGGCATAGCTACGATTGTTTATACTCATAAATCCACCTCAGGCTGGGAAACCCTGATCAATTCTCTTTTAGACTCAGGTCTGGTGCCAACTGGTTCCTGGCCAATTGATACAGAAATGAAAGCCAGATTAAGAGCCAAAGAGTCTGCTGCCCTGGCTTCTTCGATTTATTTTGTCTGCCGCAAAATGGAAAGAATAGAAACAGGCTGGCTGAATGAAGTTAAAGAAGAAATTAAGAATCATATCCACAGCAAGCTGGATAAACTCTGGGAAGAAGGGATTAGTGGCGCTGATTATTTTGTAGCAGCCATCGGTTCTTCCATAGAAATATTCGGCAAATATAAGAAAGTACTTGATTATGAGGGAAATACTATTAGGGCCGATAAGCTTCTGGAATATGTGCGGGAAATAGTGACCGATTATACTGTAAAGAAAATTCTTCATAATGGCATTGCCGGCCAGCTCAGTCCCTTGACCAGGTTTTATATCCTCTGGAGATGGACTTATGGAGAAGGCAAGGTACATTTTGATGATGCCCGAAAGCTTGGCCAGAGTAGTGGGTTAGATATCACCCAGGTCTGGAATAAGGGATTTATCAAAAAAGAAAAAGAATTTATACTCGTATTGGGACCACAGGAAAGAAACCTCAGCGACCTTGAAGATTCAGAAGAGTTAATCGATGTTTTGCATCGCGTTGTTCTCTTATGGAAAGAAGGGAAGCAAGATACACTCAAACAGGTATTATCCGAAACCGGATACGGACAAAACGAAGCTTTCTATCGTGTAGCTCAGGCAATTTCAGAAACATTACCCAACGAAAGTAAAGAAAAGAAACTCCTTCAAGGGTTCCTGAGCGGCAAGGAAAAGATAAAGGAAGAGATAAAAGAAAGCAAAGCAAAGCAAGGGAGGTTATTCTAATGAAGGCCTTTAATCAGATAGCTACTCCGCATAGCGATATTTTGCAGGGAAAACTTACAATGGACATTTTTGCTGCTGACCTCTGGCAGGTTTTAAATGGTAAGGCCCCTGCTGATTATCTGGACAGAGATCTATTTTTTAATAAAACGTATCCGACCAAGGGATTGAAGAACCTGCTTGAGGTGGTCAAGAAGAGGTTAAAGGGTGGAGGGGGAGATCCGGTAATTCAGCTTCAGACCCCGTTTGGCGGCGGAAAGACTCACGCTCTAATTTCTCTTTTCCATGAAGCAAAGAAAAACAGCATAAAGATTTTTGTCTTTGACGGGACAGCCCTAAATCCAATAACCTCAAAGCCCTGGGAAGAGTTAGAGAAGCAATTAACGGGTAAGGTTAGCCTGACTCAGGGCGAAATTTCTCCAGGCAAAGATACGCTGGCAAAGCTTCTGGCAGCTAATCAGCCTGTGCTTATTCTTATGGATGAGATTCTGGAATATGCTACCAAAGCGGCAGGTATTAGAGTTGGAGATTCTAACCTGGCTGCCCAGACTCTGGCTTTTATGCAGGAACTGTCTGCCACCGTTTCCAGCCTGGATAAAGCTCTTCTGGTGATTACTCTTCCTTCAAGTCTTATGGAGCACTATGATGAAAATGCCGAAAAATTGTATGGGAAGCTGCAAAAAATAGCCGGGAGGACGGAAAAGATTTATACCCCAGTGGAAGAAGATGAGATAGAGCATGTTATCAGAAAAAGACTATTCCAGCAGATTGAAGAAGCTGAAGTTAAAAAAGTTGTTGATAATTTTGTCAATTATGCCAGGGCCGAAGGTCTATTATCTGGAGATGAGGTGCAAAGGTATCGTGAAAGATTTATCAGCAGCTTTCCTTTTAAGCCAGAAGTAATTGATGTCCTTTATAAAAAATGGGGCTCTTTTCCTACCTTTCAAAGGACAAGGGGAGTCCTCAGGCTTTTATCGTTAGTCGTATATGACCTTATTAATAGAAACGTACCCTATATCAGGCTCGGAGATTTTGATTTAGGAAACAATGAAATCAGGCGGGAGCTTATAAAACATATAGGTCAGGAGTGGGATAGCATCATTGCCCAGGATATCACCTCTAAAGAGGCTGGAGCCAGGGTGGTGGATAATAATATCGGAAGTGCTTACAGAGCCTATAAACTCGGAAGTGTTGTTGCCTCAACAATATTTATGCATTCCTTTTCTGGAAGAGGTGAAAAGGGCACAGGTATCAGAGAGATAAAGTTATCTTCAGCCCAGCCACAGTTTGGAAGTTCCGTAATTGATTCAGTCATCAATGGCTTAAAGGAAAAGTTATATTATCTTTCTGATGAGGGGTTATATTTTACCAACAGACCAAATTTAAATCGGATTTTAATAACCAGGGAAGAAAATATAACAAGAGAGAGTATTGTTGAGGAAGAGAGAGCTTTTCTGGAAAAATACATATCTAGAAAAGGTGAACTGGCCGTTTATATTTGGACAGAAAACCACAGGGATATTCCGGATAATTCTCAGTTGAAATTGGTTGTTCTGAGAGATGCACAGCCTGAATGGGAATATATTGAAAAGCATGGGGAAACGCCAAGGATTTACAGAAATACTTTGATGTTTTTGACTCCAGACCAGAATCAGAAGCCTGTTCTCCATGATTTTTTGAGGAAATTGCTGGCACTGAGGTCAATTGAAGGCGATGAAAAATTGAACCTGACAGAAAATCAGAAGAAAGAGATTAAAAATAAGGTCAAAAACCAGGAACAAAGGGCCTATGAAGAAATAAGAAAATGCTATAGAAACTTGTATCTGCCAATAAAAGGTGACTTTAAAGAAATTGACCTTGGCTTTGCCACTTTTGGCGAGACTTTTATTGATAAAGAAATTTTTAACCGGCTTAGAAGCGAGGGGGAAATTTTGGAGAGAGTTTCCCCGGCAGTGATTAAGGAGAAATATTTAAAAGGTAAGGAATATGTCAGCACAAAATATTTGCTGGAGGCATTCTGGAAAACGCCAGGAGAGATTAGATTGATCTCGGCCGAAGGCTTTAAGGATGGAGTCAGAGAGGGAGTCGAAAGAGGTTTATTCGGGCTTGGTTATATTGAAGATGGGAAACCAGTCTGTAAATATTTCAAGCAAAAAGTTTCGCCAGAATTGAGCGACAGCGAGATAATTTTGGTTGCGGAGTTATGCAGGCCTTTGCCAGAAACAGAAGCGGCTCCGCCTAAGGAACCTACCAGGCCCGGAGTTAAAGAAGAGCCAGCATCAAAACCACAGCTTCCCGTTTACAAAAAGCTTCATTTAAAGGTTGAAGTCCCCCCTGGCCGGATGTCTGATATTTCAAAAATTATCAATCTGTTAAATGGTAAATTCGATGATTGCCAGGTAGAAGTTGAAATAAAGGCTGAAGGCGGAGAAATCACGATTTCCGATTACGAAGATAAAATCAAAGAAGCCCTTTCCCAGGCCGAGATTGAGATTAAAGAGGAGCATAAGGAGTAATCCGAGCGACTGAATGAATAATTACGATTTTTACATAAAAGACAGAGATCGGTATTTAAATAAAATCATAAATTCAGATGCGCCCAGAAAATTAATAATTGCAGGTCCAGGAACGGGGAAAACTTATACTTTTAGGAAATTATTAGAAAAATCATTAAAATCTTCTAACAAAAAAGGGCTTGTTATTACATTTATAAAAAATTTGGTAAAAGATCTTGATAGAGATCTCAAGGACCTTGCAGATGTGAGGACCTTCCATTCTTTCTGCAGATCTCAGATAACAAAGATAAAACGGCCTCACTTCGAATATTATCCTAACCTATTAAGAATAATAGAAAAAGATTTAAGTATTCTCGATCCATCCTTTAAAAAAGAAAAGACAAAATTGGATAGCTACTTTTTTGAGCTGAAAGAAAAAAAAATAGAAAAAGCAATAAAAATCGGTGATTATTATAATGCGGTTGGGCATACCGATTCTGTCTACCGGGTATTCAAATATTATGAGCTACACCCAGAAGCGATTCCTGAATACCCGATTGTGTTAGTTGATGAATATCAAGACTTTAATCTATTAGAAACTAAATTAATTGAAAAACTTGCTTTGAAGAACCCAATATTGATAGTAGGCGACGATGATCAAGCCTTGTATAACTTTAAAAATTCAAGTCCTAATTTTTTAAGAAATTTGGTAAAAGATGACAGATATGAAAAATTCTCCCTTCCTTATTGTCAAAGGTGTACTAAGGTTATAGTAGATGCTGTAAATAAAATTATTGAGGTAGCGAAAAGGTCAGGCCGTTTGAATGGAAGAATTGACAAGCCATTTAAATATTTCGCCCCTGATAAAAGCTTGGATAGCATCGAAAATCCTAGGATCATATATGTCCATTGTTCGGTCGAAAACAAAAATTGTCATTATGCAGGCAAATATATTTGCAACGAGATTTTAAATATGCCGCGTAGCTACGTAAACGAAGCTGAGCATCGAAATGAACCTGCAGTGCTCATTATTGGACCAAGACATTTTTTAGATGGAGTTAAAAAGGAACTATCTGCGCGTAATTTACCAATCGAGGAAAGAAAAAAGGAAAGAGAGAATGGTTACAATATATTAGATGCCTATAAAATATTACTTAGAAATCCGGAATCAAAATTGGGGTGGAGAATTATTATGGAATTTGAAGCCAATTTGAATATTGAAAATATTATAAGAAATTCAATCTCAAAAAATGAAAGCCTGTTTAAATATCTTAAAGCCTATAATGATTTCTATAAATCAAACTTAATTTTGCTTGATATTCTTAAGAAAGTAAAAAGTAATAAAGATTTAAATCAAAACGAGGAGAGATTGCTGATGTCAAGAATTCGAACTCCGCTAGATAAAATAAAATCTTTTATTATGGACCAGAACATTGAGGATGCTGATGATAGAATTGAGTCGGATAAAGAGAGTAAAGGGCCAAGAATCCTATTTACGTCCTTTGAAGGTTCAAAAGGTTTAGCGGCACAATATGTTTTTATAGTGGGGCTCAACAAAGGTCATTGCCCTAAAAATGATCCACCTGATGATCGTGACATATTTAAATTTATTGTTGCACTTACAAGGGGAAGAAAAAGGGCATACATAATTTCTTATGGTAATTATGCGGGTAATTTCTTACAAAGGTCTATATTCATTAATTATATAAAAGCTTTTCTCTCGGATGAAGTTTTGGTAGATAAGTTATATATGAGAACTATTTGCAGAGAAACAAGAAAATAATAATGGGATAATAAAAATCACCAGCAAATCGAATAGTGGTTAAGAATTTTGGCTATTATTAATAATAATTTCTAGTTGCCTTTTTGCTATTTTCTTAGCTCTTTCTGCTTCCTTAAAAAAATCATTATGGCTTCTTATTTTAAAGCCACACGCTATGCACTTCCATATAAACCCACCTATAAATGATTTATATTGCTCTAGTTCTGTTTCGCATTTTGGGCACCTAGGAGGTATTTTAATTTCTAAATCTTCAGGAGATATATTATGATGAACCGATAATGTTTTTAATGGCTGGGCAGGCACTATGATTACCCACTTAACACCAGCATATGATATATTTCCTATGTTTTCCCATCCCCATGGTGGAATTTTAATAAAACTTATAAGTGGTCCTTCGGAAGTAACATTTTTATTTTTTCTTTGCACAATGTTTATTATTATCCAAAATATGATTAGTAGAAAAAACACGACCTTATAAGATAGAGGGATTTTTGAAAATAGTAATGTCCAGTTACCTGTAGTAATTTTTGAGCCTATACTTGTCGCTATGGGTGTGAGGAAAGAAACCAGCAACGGCAGAGCTATCTTTTCTAAGATATAATGATGTTTCTTCATTTTTATGCTCTTATATTAATTCTAATATTTTATATTCGTCAACAAATTATTTATCTTGCAGCATATATAATTGAGAATTAATATATGATGAATAATTTAGAGGGGATAGACCTAATACAGTGTAACAGCCAGCATCTTTTTGCCTTAGGTAAGGAAATCCTGGAGTTTAGCTCTTGAGTCCTTTCTCTAGGGCTATCCACTAAAAATTTTGACTTTGGTAATAAAACTGATGAAGTGGCTGTCATAAAGAAGCCAGTACAAAGGTAAAGAAGGAGATAAAGAAGTATAAGAATACCAGAAGCAAAAGGCATTTAAGCAGGCAAATTATTAATAGCAAACAAAAGACAGTTGAGAAGGTCAAAATAAACTAAAGCTTGACATAACCGTGCCTAGCGTGGCAATAATAAAAATACTAAGCCTGGTATTTTGGGAGAAGTAAATCCACATAATTTAGAGGGGAATATTACATGGATAGCGAGAAATATAAAAGATTATTCTATGAAATTATAAAAAGCAGGTTTAATCGGGAGGTGGATTTTGCCAGCATAGAAAAGGGCCTACAGCTTATGAGCAAAAGTTGCTGCCGTTTATTCAAATAAAAGAGATTACAAAACCTCGGGTTTCTGGGCTTCGCGAGCTTTTGAGATTTATTTAAGGGATGAATACAGGAGATTGATAGGCTATCCGAGAAGGAGAGATCCTGAAAAGGGAGAGCTGCAAGATATTATTGATCAGCTAACCAAGACTCCCAAGTACCGGGGCTGGGGTGATTATCTACATAATTTAAGAAGGCGCAGGAATAAAGCTATACATCCGGATTATGAATTTACTAAAGATGACGCAGAAGTGCTTATAGATGGGGTAGAGGAATTAAAGCAAAAAGTTGAGGCTGCGAAGAATAAAAAAAATTTAAGGTCAAAGTGAAATGGGCAAGAAGATTATTTTGGTTTCTTGCATAGGAGGCAAGCAAAAGGTTCCTGCTCCTGCCCAATACCTTTAGGCTTCATCTTTGTCTATGAAAATAGCTCTCTGTTTAACGACATTTGCTGACTGCATACCGGGATTTTATAGAGGCCGTTCTTAGACTAAATAACTTGCGCTAGCCGGGGAGACATAAGGAATTCACCCTTAAAGCTTATTGACTTAAAAAAATATTTTATTTAGTCTGGAACTGGCTAAAAAAATGTCAGCAAGGGATTAAAATTTAAAGGAGGCAAAGCGATGAAAAGGGGTGTCATCATTTTGTTATCCCTGGCCCTAATAAGCGCTGGTTTTGCCCAGACCATCTCGGGCACCAGGGCTCAGAAAAAGTATGATTATCTGGGAAAATTATCATCTAACAGCTATGACCCGGATTCCGTTTCCAACCCATATGGTAGATACGGCAGCCCGTATGGAAATACCATCAATAATCCCTATTCGCTTTATGGATCGCCTTATTCACCTACAAGTGTGAATAACCCATATGCCACGAGAAGCAGTTCACCGATTCTTATCGGAGCGGATGGGAAATATCTTGGCAGGCTGAATGCCAACCAGTACGACCCGGAATCAGTTTCCAATCCCTACGGACGCTATGGGAGCCCTTATTCGCCTGACAGCATTAACAATCCCTACGGCAAGTATGGCAGCCCATATTCTCCTTACAGTGTTAATAATCCCTACACTACACAAGCTCCAAAAATTTATGTGCCGACAGGGTTGTCTACGTTGAGCATGCCGGGGATAAAAAGCAATCTTATAAAATGGCCTGATAAATAAAAAGCACTTTGCATTTTTCCTGGCAAAAAATAAAATCAACCACTTGGGTGGAGGCTGCGATGGATAAAGAGAAGGCAGCAAAAATTGTAGATTATGTAGTAACAACAACCAAGCCTCTCTGGGAGAAGTGGATCCATCTAAGTTATAAGAATCTTGATGATATATTTTTAGCCCGCGCTTTTGAACAGGGCGGCTTCCAGGCAAATATTTTTTACGATATTCTCAGGAATAAAGGAATCGCCTCAATCTCCTCTATCGGACAGATATTAAAAAACTATGAGGGTAGCCTTAAGTATTCAAGAGAGGAAAAGGGTGGATTGGAGACAGAATTTTATCAGGAATTGAGGATGGGGAAATATGGGGAAGAAGGGGTTAAGTTCTTTGAAAGCGTTGAAGAGTTCCTAAAAAACAGAAAGGGTCTTCCTGGCATGAATTTCTGGAGGCTAATCTGGTATATGCTGGTGGACTGTAATTATTTAAGGAAAAATTATCAGAGCAGTTTCAAGCATTACCTGAAAAGCAAATATTGCCAGTTTAAGAAGATAGATTACATTTCTGATGCGGATTTTTGTGGTCTTTCTGAAGAAGAATGGCAAAATTTTGTAAGAGAAACTAAGCCGTGGAGAGAACTGTGTGGAGTTGGGCCTAACGTCTTTGATTATATTGTTCGGGACATAGATGAATTCAGGTTTAATAGAGATACGTACAAACTTGATTCTGCTAACGACCATTTTTTCCGGGTTACAGGAATTGCGGCCCTGGTCAATCTTAACGACAGAGATAGCGTCATTGAATTCTTAAAAGGCCTTAATTTGTCTCATCCCTACAAGATAAAAGAAATCAATACCGGCATATATGCTTATTGCTCAAGAACCGAAAAAAAGAATTTTGGCTTTTGCCTTGATAAGGCCAGGTGCCAGGAATGTGGGGTTAATGAATATTGCGAAAAAAATTTTTCGGAAATTGGACCTAAACTTCGGAAAAGAAAATGTGGGTAATGGAAATTGGAAATTGGATCGCTCACAGCTGTCGGAGAAGCTGGAGGCGGACCTCAGCATCGGTTCTATCAAGGTTGAGCCACTTGCTCCGCAGGATGCACTGCTTTATCTCGGCGGTCGCAGCCTGGCCACCAAACTTTTTTACGACCGCATTGACCCGAAGGCCGACCCCCTGGGGCCGGGCAACATCATCGTGATTGCCACCTCGCCGCTGGTCGGCTCACAGGAGCCGGCTGCCGCCCGCGGACATAAAGGACTGATTAATTAGCCGAACTCACTCCGCAATTTTCAGCTTAAATCTGAGCCTTAGATAGGGGAAAAGACCAAACTTTCCTGTAACAAAGTTAAAAATATAGAGCCTTTGGCTATTATCTATTTTCATTTTAAGCGTCGGTTTATCGGGGATATTTTTTTCTAACATGCCCCCACCGCCGACATAATCAATCCGTTCGCCCATTATTAGGCACAAGACTTTTTTCCCTTTTATTATCTTAAGATAACATGCTGTTGAATCCCGACTCTTGACGAATTCAAGATTATAAGTGCCCTTTTCTATAACCGTGTCTTCCCACGTTAATCGGCATGGAATCTGGACTCTCTCAAACTTCCCAATATCTACCATCTGGGCTTGAACGGGAAAAACCAACCCCCAAAATAATACTATCATAAAAATGGGAACCAAGCCTTTTTCACGGCGCATGGTTTTCTCCCTCCTTCTAAGGATTAAAACTGCTATTAGATGTACGATTTTTTGTTATTGAAGA
Organism: Candidatus Aminicenantota bacterium; assembly: GCA_014360005.1. Taxonomy (GTDB): domain Bacteria; phylum Acidobacteriota; class Aminicenantia; order Aminicenantales; family Saccharicenantaceae; genus Saccharicenans. Next base: position 11,018 of record JACIYI010000012.1, read on the forward strand.
AGGTCAAGGATAAGAAGATAATTTTAATTCCCCTTCCTGAAAACAGGTTATCCATATTTATTTTGGGAGCCAAGAGGATTATTGTCAGGATAAAGTTAATCTGATATTTTAATGGCAGTACAATTAAGAGCTATTTTCCCGAATTATTAGAATTGAGTTAACGAAATATCTTAATAAAAGAGGAATGGATGGCTATAGCGGGATATCATAACAGGGTGCTGGAGGTGGACCTCAGCACCGGGTCCATCAAGGTTGAGCCGCTTGCTCCGCAGTTTGCTCTGCATTACCTCGGCGGTCGCGGCCTGGCCACCAAACTTTTCTACGACCGCATTGACCCGAAGACTGACCCGCTGGGGCCCGGCAACATCGTGGTGATTGCCACCTCACCGCTGGTCGGCTCGCAGGCGCCCACTTCAGCTCGCGGCCACATGGTCTACAAATCGCCGCTTACCGGCTACATCGGCACTTCCAACTCGGGCGGCGCCTGGGCGCACACCTTCAAAGCCGCCGGCTACGACGCCATCGTCATCCGCGGCCGCGCCCCGCATCCGGTCTTTATTGACATCAGCCCGGAAAAAGTGGAAATCAAGGACGCCAGCCACCTCTGGGGAAAAACCACCCACGAGGCCACTGACATCCTCACGGCTGAAAGCCGCCCGGGCGATCCCTACCGCGCTCTGGTCATCGGGCCGGCTGGCGAAAATCTGGTGCTCTATGCGGCTGTGGCCAACGAAAAAAACCGCGTTTACGGCCGCTGCGGTCCGGGAGCGGTTTTTGGCAGCAAAAACCTCAAGGGCATCCGCGTGCGCGGCAAAGAAAAAATTGCCGTGGCTGATGAAGCCCGCTACCGGGCCGGCCTGGAACAGTCGCTCTACCTGATGAAACAGGCGCCTATCACCAAGCGGCTGCTGCGCGAGCTCGGCACCTCGGGCCTCATCCTGCTCATCAACCTCATCAACATGCTGCCGCACCGCAATTTCCAGGATGTGGAGCACGACGAGGAGAAGGTGGAGCGGATATCGGGTGAAGCCATCGCCCACAACTACCTGGAAAAGGCTGGCTCCTGCTACCTCTGTCCCATCGGCTGCCAGCGCCACACCCGGGTTAAGGGGCCCGATGGCAGCGAGCGCCGCGGCGAGGGTCCCGAGTATGAAACCACCGTACTCATGGGACCGGTTTGCGACATCTACGACCTGGATTACATCATCCGAGCCAATTATCTCTGCAACGAGCTCGGCCTGGACACCATCTCCTTCGGCGGGACCGTGGCCTGCGCCATGGAGCTTTACGAGAAAGGTTACCTGACGAACGAGCAGACGTACGGCCTGGAGCTGCGCTTCGGCCGCGGGGAGCTTCTGGAAAAGCTGGTGGAGCTTACGGCTTACCGGCAGGGTGTTGGCGCGCTGCTGGCTGACGGCTCTTACCGGCTGGCGCAGCGGGTGGGCCATCCCGAGCTGGCCATGCAGGTCAAGAAGCTGGAAATCCCGGGCTATGACCCGCGGGCTTCCTACGCTCAGGCCTTGGGCTACATGACCTCACCGACCGGCGCCTGCCATCTGCGCGGGGGCTATGCGGTGTCGCTGGCTTTCTTCGGCGGGACTCGCGAAATACCGCGCTTCAGCCTGATTCAATCGCCGATTGCCATCCGCAACATGCAGAACACCGGCATCCTGCAGGATAGCCTGGGGGTCTGCCGTTTCACTGGGTTTGCTTTTTCGGTGGAGCCCTGGGCCAGGATGGTAAGCGGTATTACCGGTCAGGATTTTTCCACCGCCCGCCTGGAAGAAATTGCCAACCGCGTTGCCGCCCTGGAGCGGCTTTTCAACCTGGAGGCGGGCCTCAACCCGGAGGAAGAAGATCTGCTGCCCATGCGCTTTGCTGAAATTCCCATTATGGCTGAGGGGAAGCCGAGGGCAATCACGCGCGAAAACATGCTGCAGATGCGGCGCGATTATTACCGGGCCCGCGGCTGGAACGACGACGGCCGGCTGAGCAAGGAGCTGCTGCGCAGGCTTCAGATAGAGCGCAGGAAAGCTGAGGGGCAGGCTGAGCAGGAGGTTTGAGATGGCACCAAGGAAATGGCAGACCAGCGAGGAAGTTTACCGGCTGTTCCAGGCTATCGGCCGGGCTTCGCTTCTTTACGACATTCAGGACAGCCACAGCGGCAACATGGCCATGCGCTGGCGGAGTCCGGAAGGCGAGGAGATGGTGGTCATAACGGCTACGGGTTCGCAGAAAGGCGACCTGGAGCCCAACCACCTGTGCTATCTGTCGGCGGCTGAAACCGATTTTGGCTACTACAAAGCTTCATCCGAGACCGACATCCACGTGAAAATTCTGAGCCTGCCGGGCACGCAGGCTTCCATGCATGCCCACTGCAAGGAGCTGGTTATGGCCACGCTTGATGACCAGCCGACGCCCAAGAGGCCCGGGCCGTTTGTGCCGGTTGACCCGCTGGCTTTTTATCATTTAGGGGCGGAAATTCCGGTGGACTGGTTTGCTGTGCCCAGCGGTTCGCCGGAGATGGCCAAGGTTATACCGGCGCGGCTGGCGGAGCATCCACTGACCATCATCTACGGGCACGGAGCGATGACACGGGGGCGGACGCTGAAGGAAGCTTTTTTCAATTTGTGCCTGGCAAATAATGCCGGCTATGTGGTGCGGCTTATGGAAAGGCAGAACCGGGAGTTGAGGCGGACGGTGGAGAATCAGGCTGGCGTTAAGAGTGAGGCGAGGGAGAAAGCTAAAATAGACATTGAAGCCTTGAGAGCCAGCATCAAAGCTGACCCGGGCAGCTATTTTCATTTTAAGCCGGCGCCTTACAACGTGGAAATTGACGGCCGCTGCGATTTCCCGGAAGAGGATGAGATTTTGAAGGAATTCCGGAAGGCCGGGAACCGGCTGTTTGAGTCGCGGCTTTCGCCGTTCCATACGGGGTCGATGTCGGTGCGCGGAGTGGATTATTTGCTGTATGCGCCGCAGGCGGCCATGCCCTATGAGGTGGGAGGGCCGCTGCTTAAGCTGCCGCTGGCGCCAGGGGCGGGCGATGACTTTGAGCTGGTGCTTCACAAGAAAATTTACGCTGAGAGCGATTTTCAGACCATCATCCACGCCTATGTGCCGGAGGCTGAGGCTCACAGCCATTTTGTTTACCCAGGCGAGGAACGGCCGATTGAGCGCATCATTCCGGTTGACGCCGAGGGCAGCTTCCTGTATCTGGTCATTCCGGTGGTCGGGCCCAGGGTAAAAGACGAGGAGCTTATCCGTCTGCTTCATGATTATAAAGTGGTGGTAGTGAGGGGCGGCGGGGTCTGGGCCGTGGGGGGACAATCGCTGTCGGAGGCCTTGCATCATCCGTCGTCGCTGCGCGAAATATGTCTTTACAGGATTGCGGCTGTGGAGCGGGGGTTAGATCTGCGGAAGATGGAGCCGGAAAAAGCCCGCCGCTGGTAAACAACCCGGAGAATGGACTTGACCTGCAAATACCGAGAAGAAGCAGGGAAAAATCAGGATAAAATCAAACCTGGAGCCGGCTAAACCGACTAAAAATAAGAAAAGCTCTATCATCGACATAGTTTCTGGAGAGAAATGACGATGGTTGAAAAACTGACACAGCGTTTCAAGGAAAAAGCTGAGGCTGTATCGGCTGAGGTGTTCACGGCGCCAAGCCTGGACAAAGCGCTGGAGAAGGCCATCGGGTGGCTGCGCAAAGAAAAGAAGATAAAAATCACGGCCGACGATAAGCTGGCCGGGATGCTGACGGCCCGGGGCAGCGAAGGTTTCAGCCTGGCCTTTCCGGAGAGGCCGGAACAATTCGCCGAGCTGCAGGCGGCACTAGTGGAAGCGGATTTTGGGGTGGCTGAGACCGGCACCCTGGTCCACCTGGACGCCACGCCAAGGGACCTCTGGCGCTGGACGTTGCCAGAAAATTGCCTGGCCTTCATTGACCGGCGCAAAATCACCGCCAACATGGAAGAGCTGCTGGAAGCTTTCAATACCTACCTGTCATCGGCGGGAGCGGGGGGAGCGGGGGGAACGGCGGAAGGAGAGAGCGGAAGGGGTACTGGAGGAGCCGGTGGAATGGAAGGCGAGGGCCGCGCAGTCAACGAGGTCAAACAGATTTCCTTCGTAACCGGTCCCAGCCGCACGGCTGACATCGAGGGCCAGTTAGAGCTCGGAGTGCACGGGCCGCTGCGCCTCCTGATTTTTATCTACTAAAAATCGGGACACCCTACATTTTTCCGATTTTTCTTAGGAAATAAATCGGGACACCGTAGATTTTTCCGATTTTTTTGGGAAGGATGGGGTTCAGCCGAGATATTCATTCTTCTGGCCAATTTTTTTACTTCTGGCCAATTTATTTTATTGTTAAGAGGTGCCGTGGGGTGTTCTCATGACCATGGACAGAGGCGGTTGTTCTATAGCTGAAGTCAAAAGAGCAAAGCGAGGATGCCGAAAGAAATAGCGTAGATAATCAGGCATGGCCTGTCTTTCGTTTCTCCCCAGTTGATTTTAGGTATGGTATACGCCAAACAAAATAAAATAAGCCCGGTCTTTTTTCGAGAGTTGAGGATTGGGGAAGGAGGTAACGTAAAATCTAATCAGGCATGGTGAAGTTTTCGCCATTTTGCAAGCACCCCTTGGGGAGAGCATGAAAAAATCGGAAAAATGTAGGGTGACGCGATTTTTGAGGTATAATAATTCTAACTTTGTGATCGGCCTGGATATTTTGTCCGATGGACAAGAGGGCAAAAATTCTTAGGGAAGGAGATTCAGATGAGCATGTTTTGTTTCCAGTGTCAGGAAGTATTGAATAATAAGGGCTGCACTAAAATCGGGGTCTGCGGGAAAACCTCTGACGTGGCCAACCTGCAGGATCTTCTTATTTACAGCCTGAAAGCGATTTCGCTCTTAAATCAAAAGGCGCGGGAAAAAGGCTTGAACCACGAAAAAACAGACCGCTTTCTGATAGAGGGGCTGTTCTCTACTGTCACCAACGTCAATTTTGACCGGAATTTCTTCCTGGAAAGAATCAAGCAGGCCGTGGCTCTGAGGGACGAAATAAAAGGCGAGCTCAAGAAGGCCGGGGTTGACGTGGCCGCCTATGAGAAGATAAAAGCCATCTCCTGGACTTACAGCTCAGATGCGGACCTGGAGGCCGTGGCTCCTGGGGTGGGAGTCCTGGCCACACCGGACGAGGACAAGCGGTCGCTCCGCGAACTGGTTATCTACGGGCTCAAGGGGATTGCCGCCTATGCCTTCCATGCTTACCAGCTGGGTTACAGGGATGAAGGGATATTCGAGTTCGTGGAAAAGGCACTGGCGGCCACCCTGGACGAAAGCCTGAGTGTCGAGGAGCTCGTGGCCCTGGTTCTGGAGACGGGTAAGTACGGCGTGGAAACTATGGCTCTTCTGGACAAGGCCAACACTTCAACCTACGGGCACCCGGAAATAACTAAGGTTGATATCGGGGTCCGCAATAATCCGGGCATCTTGATTAGCGGGCATGACTTGAAGGATATGGAGGAGTTGCTGGAGCAGACGGCCGGGACCGGCGTGGACGTTTACACTCACGGCGAGATGCTGCCGGCCCAGTATTACCCGGCTTTCAAAAAACACCCGCACTTTGCCGGGAACTACGGTAGTTCCTGGTGGCTGCAGTGGAAGGAATTTGAGACTTTTAAGGGGCCGATTTTGATGACTACTAACTGCCTGATGCCGCCGCGCGAATCGTACAAGGACAGGGTTTACACGACGGGTGTGGTCGGGTTCAGCGGGCTGATGCACATCCCGGAAGGAGCGGATGGCAAGAAGGATTTTTCGGAAATCATCGAACACGCCAAGAAATGCCGGCCGCCGGTGGAGATCGAGAAGGGAGAAATCGTCGGTGGATTTGCTCATCACCAGGTGATGCAGCTGGCCGACAAGGTGGTCGAGGCGGTTAAGAGCGGGGCCATCAGGCGGTTTTTTGTGATGGCCGGGTGCGACGGCCGGATGAAGAGCCGAGAATATTACACCGAGTTTGCCAAGGCCCTGCCCAAGGACACGGTAATTCTTACGGCTGGGTGTGCTAAGTACCGCTACAACAAGCTGGGACTGGGAGATATCGGTGGCATTCCACGGGTGCTGGACGCCGGGCAGTGCAACGATTCGTACTCGCTGGCGGTGATTGCCCTGAAACTCAAGGAAGTGTTCGGGCTGGATGACGTCAACAAGCTGCCGATTTCCTACAACATCGCCTGGTATGAACAGAAAGCGGTCATCGTGCTGCTGGCCTTGCTGTATCTCGGGGTGAAGAATATCCACCTGGGGCCGACGCTTCCGGCCTTCCTGTCGCCGAACGTGGCCAGGGTGCTGGTGGAAAAATTCGGAATTGCTGGTGTGGGCACGGTTGAGGGCGATTTGAAGCTTTTCCTGGGTTAAAAATCGGTAAAAATCGGGACACCCTAGATTTTTCCGATTTTTCTTGGGGAATAAATCGGGACGCCGTAGATTTTTCCGATTTTTTTGGGAAAGAATCTGGTTCACCTGCGATTTTCATCCTTCTGACCAATATTAAATCATTGTTTTAAGGGCTGATGTCTGTTCTCCTGACCATGGTTAGGGGCGCTTGTTCTTAAGCCTAGATCAAAAGAGTGAAGCCAAAGAAGCAAAAAGATAGCTATGGTAAATCAGGCGAAATCTGTCTTTCGTTGCCCGCAATTGATTATGGATATGAGATGTGCCTGATAAAATAAAATAAGGCTCGGTCTTTTTTCGAAGGTTGAGGATTGGGCAAGAAGACAGCGCAAAATCCTATCAGGCATGGTGAAGTTTTCCCCATACTTCAAGTGTGCTTCGAAGGCTGTGTGAAAAAAATCGGAAAAATGTAGGGTGTCCCGATTTTTTGGTAGTGGTAAAATATATCCCTGAACGAAAAGATTCTGGAGAGAAAAATGCAGAAAATAAGCCCGGAACTGGTGAAGACCCTGCAGGAGTTCAGCCGCAGCTGGGCCCAGAAGCGCGACAAGGCTTTCTCCGGTCTGGATGTTGAAGCTCTCCGGGAAGAGCTGGCCCTGATAAAAGATGCGGCGATTGAGCACAGCGACGAGCTCCTGGACAGGTTCATGGCCCAGGCTGCCGCCAGGGGTAGCCATGTCCATCTGGCCGCCGATAGCCAGCAGGCCAACGAAATAATTTACCGGGTGTTGAATGAGCGCGGCGTCCGGGTGCTGGTCAAGGGCAAGAGCATGGTCAGCGAGGAGACCGGGCTAAATGAGTATCTACGGAAACGGGGAATTGAGGCCAGGGAAACCGACCTGGGCGAGTGGATAATCCAGCTGGCCGGTGAGGGCCCAACTCACATGGTCATGCCGGCCATCCATCTCAACCGGGGGCAGGTAGCCAGAATTTTCCGGGAGCGGCTGGGGGAGCCGGTGCCGGAGGACATCAGCGGGCTGGTCAAGGTGGCCCGGCGCCATGTCAGAAAGAAAATCCTGGAGGCCGGGGCTGGTTTGAGCGGGGCCAACGCCCTGCTGGCCGAGGAAGGGGCTATGCTGCTGGTGACCAACGAAGGCAACGGGCGGCTGGTGACCAGCGTTCCGCCGGTGCATATTGTGCTGACCAGCCGGGAAAAGGTGCTGCCGTCGTTGAAGGAAGCCCTGGCGCTGCTGCGGGTGCTGACCCGAAACGCCACCGGCCAGGAGATATCGAGCTACGTCTCGGTCATCGCCGGACCGCCGCGGGAAGAGCAGCATATCGTCATCGTGGATAACGGACGCAGCCAGATGCGACGGGATTATGAATTTCGGGAAGTGCTGCGGTGCATCAAATGCTCAGCCTGTTTAAATGTCTGCCCGGTTTACCAGATGGTCGGCGGACAGGAATTTTCCTATGTGTACATGGGCGGAATCGGGAGCTTGCTGACGGCCTGGGTGCACGGTTTGAAGCAGTCGGAGGAGCTGGCTTCGTATTGTCTGAGCTGTCACCGCTGCGACGAGGTCTGCTCGGTGGAGATTCCGATTGCCGACCTGGTGAGGAGGTTGCGAGAAAAGATTGTCAGAGAAAGGGGCGGAAGGCTGTGGAAGAAGGCGGCTTTCGGCGCGGTGCTGGGGCGGCCGGAGGTGGAGCGGAAGCTGTTTGCCCTGGGAAGGGTGGCCAGGCCGCTGATAAGCAAGGAAGGCCGGGTGAAAGTGCCGCTGCCGGAGGCGCTGTCGACAGGGGTGGGGATGCTGCAGCGGCTGGAGATGTTCCCGGCGCCGGCGGAGAGGAGCTTTACGGCGCTGGTAGCAGAGGAAGAATCAAGAGAAAATGCAAGGGAAGAAGCAAGGGAAGAAGCAAGGGAAAAGCAGGGGGAGGCAAAAAAAGAAGTAGCGGTTGAAAGTGGAAAAGGGCAGGACAGCCTCCACTTACTTGAGGTTACAAAACACGGTCAGGAAGGACTGCAAGCGGGGATGGGAGTTGGCAAGAAGGTCGCCGTATTTCCGGGATGCCTGATTGAAAATTTCTTTCCGGAGGCCGGGATGGCGGCCTACAGGTTGCTGCGGCGACATGGTTTCGAGGTGGAGGTGCCTTTTGACGGCTGCTGCGGTTTTCCGGCGGCTAATTCCGGTTATGTGGAAGAAGCCAGGAAGGAATTTGGGCAGGTGGCGGAGAAATTGCTCAGGGGCGATTATTACCGGATTATAACCTTGTGTCCGACCTGCACGGCCATGCTGAGGGAGCTGGGCCCGGGGTTGTTGACGGACATCATACTGGATGAGGAAAAGGCGGCGGTTTTCAAGGAGCGAGTGAGGACGCTGGTGTCGTTCATTGAGGAGGAAGGGCTGGAAGTCGCAGTAAAGTATCATGATGATCGGGGTAGGGGTAGGAAAGAAGGGGAAAGGATTGAATTGAGAGGCGGGGCGGAAGTAATCGGTGATATGAAAAGTGATGGGCAGGATATAGGGCAGAATATAGAGAAGGCCGCGACGGGGACCACGAGTGGGGCCAAAGGCCAGGGCTGGTCTGAATTTGAGGCGGAAAAGGGACAGTCAACCGTTAGCGCTTTGAGGGAGGGGCTGGGACTGGAGGTCGGGTCCGGGGAAAAAGCTAAACCCCGGCCGGAAACAGAAAGAAATAGCGAGGCAAAGGCGAAGATAAAGATCACCTACCATGACTCCTGCCATCATAAATTTGTGCTGAAGGAGGCCGAGGTTTCGCGCCGGCTGCTGAAGGCGGCGGGTTGCGAGCTGGTGGAGATGGAGCGGGCTGATGTCTGCTGTGGTTTTGCCGGGGTGTTTTCGGTGGAGCAGGCGGCGGTCTCGGAAGCCTTGTTGCGGCAGAAGCTGGAGGCGATAGAAAAGACCGGAGCGGAGGTGGTGGTGATGGATTGCCCCGGTTGCTTGCTGCAGATCAAGGGCGGCCTCCTGGCGGGGAAGAAGCCAGTGAAGGTCAAGCATTCAGCCGAACTCCTCTGAGCAGAGGGGACACCTGCAAGTGCCCCCTTTTTTTACTTTTTTTGATATTTTCCCCCCATATAAGTTAGGGAGAAAGTTGGGGACATCTGCAAGTGTCCCCGGTTGCCAAGGCCGCCCAAACTTTTCGCAAGTAAATCGTTGCTGAGGAAATGAGAAGGGGACATCTGCAAGTGTCCCCTCTTTTCAGGTTAGATTTCTTGGGGGAAATTAAGTTTTCAGAGTACCTAAAAGGGGACACCTGCAGGTGTCCCCTCTGTGACTGTTGACTAACGGGGGTGGCTCATATAAAATTCACATACCCGGCGGCGTAGCTCAGTTGGTCAGAGCATGCGGCTCATATCCGCAGTGTCGGGGGTTCAAATCCCTCCGCCGCCATTTTCATTATGGTTTACCAGAAATTCAAAAGATTCGTCGAGGCCAACCAGCTTTTCGGACCTCAATCACGCCTTTTAGTGGCTGTTTCCGGCGGCCAGGACTCGGTGGCCATGGTTCACCTATTGCTGGAGTTGAAGAAAGACTGGCCGGAGCTGGACCTCGCCCTGGCCCATTTCAATCACCAATTAAGAGCGAGCGCTGTGGCCGACGAGCGCTTTGTCCGGCAGCTGGCCAGGAAGCTGAAGCTTAAGCTCTTCGTCGGCCGGGGAAGAGTCCGGGAATATGCCAGGCGCAACAAACTGAACCTGGAGGAGGCCGGGCGTCTCAAGCGTTATGAGTTTTTGGAAAAGGTTGCTGACAGGTGGGGTGCTGACCTGGTACTAACTGCCCACACTATGACTGACCAGGCCGAAACAGTTCTGATGAGGATATTCCGGGGGACGGGACTGGAAGGGCTTCAGGCCATCAGGCTTCGGGCCGGTCGGGTGGTCAGACCCCTGGTTTGCCTGCGTCGGCAGGAAATTGAGCAATATCTGGGCGACAGGGGAATTAAATTCCGGGTGGACGAAACCAACCTGGATACGACCATCCTCAGGAATAGAATCCGGCTGGAGCTGATCCCGCACCTGGAGAAAGAGTTTGACCCGGAAGTGGTCAGTCACCTGGCGCAGCTGGCCCTGATTGCCCAGGATGAAAACGAAGCCCTGGCCGAGCTGGTGGAGGGGATGTGGCCAGTGGTCACCCGCAGCTGCTGCGGCCGCCATAAAAAAGGGGGACACAATACTCAAACCCCAATTTTTGAGCTTGATATGCGGGCCCTGAAGGAAATGCCGGTGGCCGTGGCCAGGCGCCTGATCAGGAAGTTCCTGCACCTGGCGCTGGGGCTGGAGTCGCCGAGCTTCGACCAGACCGAGGCCGTCTTGAGGCTCGCGGAAGGGCAGAAATTCAGCTGGGGCCCGGATAAGGTCCTGGTAAACGAAGGCGGCTGGCTCAAGCGCCTGGAAACCGGCCCTAAAAGGACCGGATTTTCCTTGTGGTGGGATGGGCGGCAGACCATTCGCCTTCATGACCGCTGGGAATTCATTGGCCGCCTGGTTTCTGCCGCTTCTCTGGGGCTGCCTGAGTATGATGACTACACCAGATGTTACCTTGATGCCGACAAGCTGAGTTTCCCGCTGGAAATGCGCAGCCGCAAACCGGGCGATAAATACAGACCACTGGGTATGAAGGGTGAGAAAAAGCTCAAGGACTTGCTCCGCGAAAGGAAAATTCCGCAGGCCGACCGCAGCCACTGGCCGGTGTTTGTCTCTGGCGGGAAGATAGCCTGGGTGCCTGGGCTACCGGTGGCCGCCGATTTCAAGGTCACAGCCGCCACCCGCAAAATTTTCCTTATTGAGAAGGTAGATTTGCCTTAAAATGGGGGACACAATACTCGTTTACCCAATTTTTCATTTCATTTCGTTTCATTTCTTTTTTCATAATTTAAGCCAAAGGCTGGCCACCCGTTAGCCAAACGCTAGCTCAAATGATAGCCTGATTCCGGCAAGATTTTAGCCAGATATCTTCTTTGCAAAATATCTTCCTCGAAAAATAGGGTAACGAGTATTGTGTCCCCCTTTTTTGTCCCCTTTTGTCCCCTTTAGTGCCTCATTATTTTCGGGCGGCCCGGCCGCCTCATCTTTAATATTCTTCCTGTGAGTTTTTCCAGACGCTCGGTGAAGACCTCATCTCCGAGGGGACGCCCGGTAGATTGGTTCTTTCTTAATTGCTCCAAATCTTCTTCTTTCTCCTGGCCGCGCAGGAAGGCACTCCAGTCCTGGATTTGAGTTATGAGCGGCATGGGACTCAGCACCGGGTCAAAAAAACCGAATACATGGGCTCTGGCGCTGGACCAGGCGTATTCTTCAGCCAAATTAACCAACCCCGCTCTCACCGGATTGCGCTCAACATATCTTGCGCAGCAATATAGATAGGCCTCGTCCATCGGGAAAGAACTAAATCTTCCCTGGAAGAGGAAACCCTTCCAGTTGTGGCGAATGTTTATCATGTAGGTGTATTTCCTGTGAGTTTCAGCAATTGCTCGGGCCAGGCTGTCAACTCTTTCGGGAACAGCTATGAGATGTATATGATTATACATCAAACAATAGCACCAAACTTGCATCTTGTGTTTGGTGGCATTGAATCTCAAAATGTCGAGATAAAGGCTCTTGTCTTTATCGGAAAAGAATACTTTCTGGTTACGATTACCCCTTTGAATTATATGATGTGGTATGCCCGGCACCACGATTCTGGCAATTCTGGTCATGATATAGATAAAGACGAATCATGTCGGGGTTTTATATCATGCGGCATTAAATTCCCTAAAGCTTTTTGCGGCGCGACCCGATTATCGATTATGGCCCGATTACGGGACACCCCGAGATAAGGTCATGCTGCTAAAATGGATCAGATGGATCACCTACCGGGCCTATGGCTGGGGTCTGGCTGTTTATCTTTAACCAGCGGCCCAGCTTATCTAACTAATAGATGTAGTAGCGAATAATATGATTCGCCGGAGAGCGAATAGTTGACACTGAATTAACAAAATTTGTTAATAAAATAGGGTAACGAGTATTGTGTCCCCCGTTATTTGAAGAGGGAGAGGTACCAGGTGATAAGAGAGTTCCCCCAGACCAGGGACACGAAGGTTGCCGGGGCGATGAAGCTGCCGAAGGGCAAGGCAAACTTCATATCCTTGCCGCGGAATTTCATCAGCAGCAACCCCACTATCGCTCCGACCACCGAAGCCAGGAGTAAAGTCAGAATCGTCCGGCTCAAACCCAAATAAGCCCCGACCATCAGCATCATCATCACGTCGCCCATTCCCAGGCCTTCCTTCTTCCGCCACAGCAGGTAAACCAGGTAAACGATAAACAGGAATCCGCCGCCCACCACCGCCCCGACCAAAGCCTGCCTCAGGTTAAGGTCATACCTAAAAGGCGCATAAACCAGGGCCAGAATCAGCATCGGCAGCGAAATGTGGTCAGGAATAATCTGTTCAAAGAAATCAATAAACCCCAGAGCAATCAGGGCGCTCACAAAAAGACAATCGGCGAAAAATTGCAGGTCAAAAAACCTCAGGTTATGAAAATAAACGACCACGAAACAAGCTGCCGTCAAGGCCTCAACCACCGGGTAAACCGCCGAAATCTTCTCCCCGCAGAACCGGCACTTACCCCCTAGCAACAGGTACGACAGCACCGGAATGTTGTCGTACCACTTAATCCGCCGCCCGCACTTCGGACAGCTCGACGGAGGCCGCACCAGGCTCAGGTCTCTTGGCAGCCGGTAAATCACCACGTTGAGGAAGCTGCCCCAGACCAGCCCCACTACCGCCACCAGAATCACTCTTAGCGTTTCCACCACACCCTCGCCGGCTTCACCTCGCCCGTCCTGGCATCATAGACATAATCCTTTCCATCCAAATCCTTCGGCACTTCCCTTATCAACCCCGCCCGCACCAGCTGCCCCAGGTCAGCCGGCCAGCGCCCGAATCTCTCCCGGTATTTCTTAACCGCCTCGCCCAGGACCTCGGTATCCACCGTTGATTTGACCCGGTAAAGATGGTTGTAGGCAATCTCCTTCACCCAGTCTTCCTGGGCTGTCTCATAGACTTCTTTCCACATCTCCCAGGCTTCCTGGTAATTCATCGTCCTGAAGGTGGCATTGGCATAAAGCCTTTTCACTATCGGCGGTGCTCCTGGAATCTCCATGGCTTTCCGGTAATATTCCCTGGCCACCTCAAAATCTTTCTGCATCTGAGCGATGTGACCGGCCTGAAAGGGGAAAATCCAGCTGTCGGGATTTTTCTCCAGCCCCATATCCAGAATTTTATAGGCTAACTTCGGGTCATGGGCATCATAGACCGCAATCAAAGCTCCCACTTCATAGGGGTCAACATACTTCGGGTCCAGTTCGGCGATGATGGAAAAAATGTGCTCCAGATACTTGAAGCGGTCGGTGATTTCATAAGTCCCGTAGTACTGAATAGCCCAGAGATAAATCAGGTCGGCCGCCAGTGATGAGTAGCCGAAAGTCATATGCTTCAGGTATTTCCCCGACGGCAGGTAAATGATGGACGAACCCGGCACCCTGGCCCGGGCCACTTTATCGGTCTGAATCTTCAGCCAGGAGAAAAGCAGCAGCGAAACCACCAGCCCCAGCACCAGCAGATTTCTCTGATGCCGCAGCATCCTCTCGCCGTTGCTCCTCGCCTCGGTTGCTTTCATCTCTTCATTTCTTCTTTTTAAATTTCCATTACTTTATTAATTCTTTCCCGGCCAGAGTTAAATTTCTGGCTCTTATCATTTCTATCCATGACTTCTTTTGCTGGCAACATTTTTCTGTTGATTTCACTCATAATTCTTTGCTTCTTGTCTTTCTCCGAAGCGCTGCTCTCGATATTTCCTGCACCCGCCTGAGCTCTTGGCCTTAACTTCCAATCCTTCATCTTGAGCCTTTTGCTCCAGCCCGCCAGTGGCCAGCCTTTTTATTTCCGTTCATCCCGTTATCCCGCCTGAATTTAGCTATCTTGGTTCATTGATTTAATCAAAAAGCTAACTTCCTTCTCTCTTTTTTCTCTTGCTTTTACTCCCGTTTCACGTCTCTTTTTCCTTCCCGTCCTCTCATTCCCTCCTGCCTCGCCCCAATTTATGGCTCTAACTCTCCCATCTCTTCTCGGTCGCGCCCTCAGACAAAATCGCGCCGCCGGAAGACCAGCATGGCCAGCAGCAGCAGGAAAGCCGTGTAGACCACACCGTAAATAAAGCTCCAGCCGAGCAACGCAGCCGGCAGCGGCAGATTATGCACCACCTCGGTCTTGAAGTTAAAATTCTCCAGGTCCGGGAGCACGGTGTACAGCAGCCTCAAGGCCGTCCGCCCCGCCCCGCCCCTGACCTTCTTAATCAGCATCTCCAGGCTCCAGGACAGGTGCCCGATGAGGTAAAAGGCCAGCGAGTAGAGCGAAGCCAGGATGGGGGTGGTGAAGGTCGAAAACAGCAGGGCCACGGCCGTCATCAGACACAGCTCAAAAAATATGTACAGAATGGCCAGCAGAATTTTCCACTCCACGGTAAAGGTATGAAGGAACAGAATCAGCATGAAAACCACGGTCATCAGCAAGGTCATGATGAAAATGGTCAGCACCAGCCCCAGGAATTTTCCCAGCAGAAACTCGGCCCGGTGGATGGGTTTGGCCAGCAAGGTGAAGATGGTTTTCTTGTCTATTTCCTTGTAAACCAGCCCGGTGCCCATCAAAATGGCCATCAGCATGCCGAAGAGCGAAATGGAGGCCAGCCCCACATCCTTAATAATCTTCACCCGGTCGCCCACCGTCAGCAGAGCCAGGAAGCGGGAGAACAGCAGGCAGATGGCCACGAAGAAAAAAAGCAGGTACAGAACCCGGTCCCTCTTGGCTTCCTTGAAAGTATTCAGGGCGATGGTGGTTATTTTCATTGGCTCTTCACCATGTTGACGAAGATATCTTCCAGGGTCTCGGTCCTGGGAATCAGGGAGATGATTTTTCCCTTTTTCTGCTGCACCAGGTTTATCACCTGGTCAATTTTCTCTTCTTCGTAAACCTTGAGCAGCACCCGGTCGCCGCTGCTGGAAACGCTTTCGCCCAGGTGGTCAAACTCAGCCGCCGGCACCCCGCCGATGATGATTTCGGTGTAGAGAACTTTTTCCGAGATCAAATCGCCGAGGTAACCCTGGTTGATAATCTCTCCGGCCAGAATGATGGCCACCCGGTCGCAGATCATCTCGATATCCTGCAGGATGTGAGAACTCAGGAAAACCGTCTTGCCTTCTCTCTTCAGGTTGACGATGATGTCCCGGAATTCTTTGCGGCCGATGGGGTCCAGACCGCCCATCGGTTCATCCAGGATTACCAGAGCCGGGTCGTTGAGCAGGGCCTGGGCCAGGCCGATTCTCTGCAGCATGCCCCGCGAGTATTTCCGGAGTTGAAGCTCGGCTGCCCGCTCCATGCCCACCAGCTTCAGGAAATAGCCGATCTTCTCCTCCCGGGCCTGGCCGTGAAGTCCCAGCAGGTCGGCATAAAATCCCAGGAATTCCCGTCCCGTCAGGTAATCGTAGAAGTAGGGATTTTCGGGCAGGAAGCCGACCCGCTGCCGGGCCCGTGGCCGGAGCGAGTCCTCTCCGAAAATGGTAATCCGGCCGGCGTCGGGAAAAATCAGGTTGAGGATGCACTTAATGGTGGTGGTTTTCCCGGCTCCGTTCGGCCCGAGGTAGCCGAAGATCTCTCCCTCGTTGACATGGAAAGAAACACCCTTCAGAACCGGTTTTTTCCGGGGAATAAAACCGACCTTGTAAGCCTTGTGCACATTTTCCAGTTCCAGTACTTTGCCCATCTTGTATTATCCTATATAAAAATAAAGCCTTGCTGTCAACGGGCCAGCTCCTTCGGGCGAAGACCTGGTATCCAGATTGGCGTTAAGTTCTGGAAGAAGGGCGGGGGTGCGGGCTCCGAGCCATGGTCCCCAGGGGGTAACAGCCATTGTCTGGTTATCGCTGGAAGAAGAAATCCTTTATCCGCTTAAAGTTTATTGAAGCTTTTAACGACAAAAAGGAAGCCTGCTAACAAAAAAATTTTGCGGTTGAAGCCAGAAAGACAGGCCACTTAACATTTCCTTTTTGAGGTGACCCAACCTGAGAAAGAAGGGCTTTGCTGGCGATAGGGAAAATAGATTATCAGGCCTTACTGGAAAAATGCTAACAAGATTTTACCGAAGGATGATGGGCTAACCGGATTTATGGTCTTTATTTAGAGCCAAGTATCCTCAGTTCTCGTAGATGAGAACTCTGGCCGATTGACAGCTACTAATATTCTGTCCCCGGTAAGAGACATTAGTTAAGCTCTTGAGTTCTTTGAGTGATATGGGACATCAAGCCCCTGCCCATGGAGAGAATTTTCAGCTTTCCTATTACGACCAGCCAGCTTAGGCCAGGTAAATCCGAAATCAACCAAGAGCGGTTGAGGGCCAAAGAAACTCGCGCAATAGTGTCAGTAATATCCTGAAACTATACATATTCTTGAAGATTCTGGGACCGAGACATATAATTTGAGCCGGACCACCAAGAACGGAGAACATCATGTCCAGCCTGGAATACCGGAAACCGGCCCTACCGCTAAAAGAAGTCAATCTGTTGCTATTCGAATTCTTCGGATTAAAGCCACAAAAAATCACCCCCCTGAACGGCGACCGTTACCAGAACTTTCTGCTGCAGCTCGGAAAGAAGCAGAAACTGGTGCTCAAGGTAGCTTCTGATTTTGACCGCGAGGACAGCCTGGATTTTGAAAACCAGGCCCTGCTTCTTCTCAACCGGAAACTGACCGAGTATCGTTTCCCCCGTCCTGTCCCCGGTAGGAACGACCAGCTGATAATTCCTTTTTTGGCCAATGATAAAAAACTCTACCGGGCCCGGATTTTTGAATATGTGGAAGGCAGACCGCTGGCCGCGCTCAAGAAAATAAGCCCCACCTTCTGGGAGGAAATAGGGACTTTATTAGCCAGAGTAGACCTGCTACTTAAAGGTTTTTATCATCCCGGACACAGACGACTGTTGCCCTGGGATGTCAAAAACATCCTCCTGACCGCAGACAGGCTCAACTATATATCCGACCCGTCCGGGCGGCGTAAGCTCGATTACTGCCTGCTGCAATATGAAACCCTGGTCCGGCCAGAAGACCACAGGCTTAGAAAGCAGGTCATCTACAACGACGCTAACGAGCACAATTTCCTGCTCGCCCCCTGCCGGAAATCCGGCTTCCGCCTGGCCGGATTGATTGACTTTGGCGACATGACCGAATCCTTCCTGGCAGCCGAGCTGGCCCTGGCTCTGACCTACGCCCTGATGCTGACTACTGATAGCGTCGATAAAGAAAAAGTCGCCTCGAAAATACTCGGTGCTTATCACTCGGTAAATCCCCTGAAAAAAGAGGAACTCGACCTCATCTTTTATCTTATCCTGGCCCGCCTGGTCATCAGCCTGACCATGTCGGCCTGGAGAAGACAGGTCGAGCCCCAAAACACCTACATGAGGGTGTCGGAAGAACCGGGCTGGAGACTTCTTGATTATCTTCTCTCTGAAAACCCGGAAAAGTGGCGGCGCCTTTTCTACCAGAGCTGCGGTTTGAAGACGGCCAGCCCCGCCCGGAAGAAAGACCGGCTCCTATCTTTTAGAAAAACCCACGTCTCTAAAGCCCTGAGCCTGTCTTACCGGAAACCGCTTCATCTCATAAAGGGAGCCGGACAGTTTCTTTTTGACTCCGAAGGCCGGGCTTATCTGGACTGCGTCAACAATGTCTGCCATCTCGGACACTGTCATCCCCGGGTGGCCAGGGCCGTCGCCAGGCAAATGACAGTGCTCAACACCAATACCCGGTACCTCTACGAGCAGATGTCCGCTTATGTTGAGAAGCTTCTGGCCCGCTTTCCCCGGAAATTCACTCATTGTTTTCTGGTCAATTCCGGGAGCGAAGCCAACGACCTGGCCCTGCGCCTGGCCAGAAACTTTACCGGCGGTTCCGAGCTCCTGGTCATTGACGGGGCTTACCATGGCAACCTGACCTCGCTAGTCGAAATCAGTCCCTACAAGTTTGACGGACCGGGCAGCAAGGGAGCCCCGCCTTTTGTTCACAAGCTGCCAACTCCCGACCCCTACCGCGGCCTTTACCGGGGCCGCAGCGAAAACACGGCAGAGAAGTATGCGGCCGAAGTGAAAAAGCTGGTCAAGCGCCTTCAAGCAGAAAATAAAAAGCTGGTGGGAATGATCGCCGAATCAATAATGAGTTGTGCCGGGCAGGTCTTTTTCCCGTCCCGCTTCCTGAAAAAAGCCTTTGAAATTGTAAGATCAGCCGGCGGAATAACAATTGCCGATGAAGTCCAGGTCGGGTTTGGCCGGCCCGGCTATTTTTTCTGGGGATTTGAATCGCAGGAGGCTTCCCCCGACATCGTCACCCTTGGCAAGCCGATCGGTAACGGCCATCCGATTGGAGCTGTGGTCACCACCGCCGAAATCGCCGGCCGCTTTGTGACCGGCATGGAATATTTCAACACTTTCGGCGGCAACCCGGTGAGCTGCGCCGCCGGCCTGGCTGTCCTGGAAGCTATTGAAGAAGAGAATCTCCAGGAAAATGCCCGCCGCCTGGGTGATTATTTTCTCCGGGAACTGAAAAAACTTAAGACCGGACACCGCCTGGTGGGTGAGGTCCGCGGTCTCGGTCTGTTCCTGGGTGTGGAGCTGGTCAGAGACAGGAAAACCCTGGAACCGGCTACCAGGGAAGCAAGGGGCATAATAGAAAAGATGAAAAACCGCGGAATTTTGCTCAGCACTGACGGGCCCTTCCGCAACGTCATAAAAATAAAGCCGCCCCTGGTTTTTACCAGGATGGACGTCGACCGGGTGGTGGCAAACCTGGACCTGGTGCTGGGGACTTATGATTGACCCGGGCCCGAATTCATAAATCTCCGAACCAGCAGGCCAGAATCAGCACTGCTATTAGATTTGTCCCTCAATAATGATTTTTTGATAATGCCCGGGCGCGACCCGTTCATTCCAGCCTGTCATCCGGGGCTGGGCAGGTGCGGCTTATCCAGTCCTGCGACCCAGACGCCCTCAGAGCCAAAAAACTGGTCCAAAGACCGAAGATGAATTTTCAGGAAATCCCTGGGTTTTTTAAACTCTTTTATTCATTACTAAACTAAAAAATAACAGCCAAAATCTGGAAGGCAGACTCGGCCTGGAAATCCCAGTCCTCAATTTACCCGTGCCGGTCCGGCCCTGTATGGCCCCGCGCTAGGCCCGTCTTCTCCTGTTAATCCAGATACCGGGGTTTACCTGAAATAAGGCGAAATCCGAAAGCTGAACAGTGGCCTCTTCCAGACTGCTGCCCACGCTTATTTTTTCAGGTGCGTTTCAAACAGCTTGAAGATGCGGCGGTATTCGTCTGTCCAGGATGAAGTATGGCGGAAGGTGTGGTTTTCAGCCGGGTAGATGGCCACCTCCCAGTTTTCCTTGCCCAGTTCAATCAGCCGCTGGACCAGTCTCACCGTGTCCTGGAAGTGCACGTTGGTATCCACCATACCGTGGCAGATGAGCAGAGCGCCCTTCAGCCCCTCGGCGAAATAGATGGGTGAGCTTTGCTTGTAAGCTTCCGGGTCTTTCTGAGGCAGGTTCAGGATGTCCACGGTGTAATTCGGGTGGTAATGGGCCCAATCTGTGACCGGACGCAGGGCCGCCCCGGCCTGGAAGCTGTCGGTGGTAAACATGGCCATCAGCGTCAGGAAACCGCCGTAGCTTCCACCATAACAGCCGATGGCTTTGGGGTTGACCTGGAATTTTTCTACCAGGAATTTTGCTCCATCAACCACGTCATCCAGGTCCTTTCCGCCCATGTGGCGGTAGATGCCGGTGCGGAAGTCACGGCCGTAGCCGCTGCTGCCGCGGTAATCTACATCCAGGACAAAGTAGCCGCTATCGCGCAGCAGGTTGTGAAACATGAACTCCCGTTCATA
This sequence comes from Candidatus Aminicenantota bacterium, assembly GCA_014360005.1. Taxonomy (GTDB): domain Bacteria; phylum Acidobacteriota; class Aminicenantia; order Aminicenantales; family Saccharicenantaceae; genus Saccharicenans. Next base: position 31,404 of record JACIYI010000012.1, read on the forward strand.
TGTGCTCCAGCCCTTATCGGCATTCTGCAGGTATCCAGCTCCATGGATGAAGATGACTGCCGGGCGATTGGGATGGGGCTGGTCGGGCTTGAACAGACGGGCATAAATTTCTACTCCGTCGCGGGCCTTAAAGGTGATGATTTCCGGGTCATACCAGGGATAAGCCCGGAATTCTTCGGTCGTTGATTGCGTTATCTGCTTTGGCTTTCCGGCTGGTCTCAGAGCCTGAAGATAAAGCTCCGGCGGAACCGTGCTGTAGGAATGAATGATGGCCACGGCGCTTTCATCAGGCGAGAGGTAAAATTCGTTCATACCGGTCAGGCTGGTAAGCCGGGTCTTCCGGCCTGTTTTTAAGTCCAGAGAATAGAAATGCCTTTCACCGGGATGGACTTCGCTGCTTACCAGGTAAACTTTCCGGCCGTCGCGGGAAAGCTCAGCCTGGGTTACCTCATACTGGCCTTCAGTCAGCATCTTCTTTTCTCTGCTGTCAACCGCTAGCCGGTTGAGATGGGCATAGCCGTTCTGTTCGGAAATGTAAGATACGTGCCGGCTGTCTGGCCACCAGAAAATGCTGGTCAGACCGAGTGACCCCACCCAGGCTTCGTCATGGACATTTTCCACGACGGTGGTTTTGCCAGTGGCCACCTCAAGCAGGAATAACCAGGCGTCCTTGCGGTCTTCGCTCTGGGCAGCCAGCAGGCATTTCTTTCCGTCGGGCGACCACATCCATTGCCGCGGGTTGACCTGGCGTTCACCCTGGCCGTAGTCCACCCAGCGCACCTCGCCGTTTTCAGTGTTCATGATTCCCAGTCTGGTCAGCTGCGGGTTTTCGGCGGCTTTGGTGTGGGAGTTGATGGTCTCAGTGTAGCCGCTCCTGGTAACGTAACTGGGAACGATAGTGTTTCTGACGCTGGCCACCGTTTCCATGATTATAAACAGGACATATTTTTCATCCGGGCTCGGTTCAGCTGTAACCAGCCGCTGGTTTTCTGTGAGCAGGAAGGGTTTTCTGCGACCGGTACGCTGGCTCAGGGGAGGCAGCAGGTCGGCTCCGCCGCGGCCGAAACCCTCAAAGCCCATCCGGAAGATATCCTTGAACAGGGCCCGTTGCTGTTCTTCGTACCATTTCTGAATGTCGTTGGGTTTTGGCGGCTCGGGCTGCTTTTCCCGGGTGAAAGAAGTTAGCTGCCGCAGGCTGCGGTCGACAAGGCTCATGACAAAAATATTGTCACCGCTCTGGAAGTAGATTTTTTTCTGGTCGAAGGTAAAGCCCAGGCTGGATTCGGCCTGGTCGGTGGCCATTAACTGCTCGATTTTCCTGGTGGCCAGGTAGTAGAGAAAGATATCTCCGTTCTGGTTGACCAGGAGTCTCTGGCGGTTCTTATCCCACTGCCAGGAACTGCCGAAGCGGCCAAAACCAAAAAAGCCGCGAAAGCGACCGGCTCCGCCCAGCGGCGGGTTTTCCAGGACCTTGTCCCGGGTGATTTTTACCGGCACCGGATTGACCAGGCTGACGGAATAAATTTCGGTAGTTTTTTCACCGGGCTTTTTCCAGCGAAAATACAGAGTTTTCCCGTCAACCGCCCAGACCGGGCTGGAGGGTGGAGTCCCGATAAAGTCCTGGCCGGCCATGATTTTCTCAATGGCCAGTCGCGGGCGGTCCTGGTCGGAGACGGGATAAGGCCCGGCGGCCAGAACCGGGGAAGATAAGAATAATATCAACAGCAACAGGGTTGGCCAGATTTTAAGGCCGACTTTAAATCTGAGCCGGTGTATAGCTTTGGGGCGCATGACTTCCTCCTCTTGTTAATTTACAATTTAGATTTATGAATCATGATTATTCTTCCAGTTTTTCGGTCATGATTTTATTTATTATCATTTTCTCGTTTACTCAAACACAATAATCTGGTTAAAACCGGCGCAGTCATTTCAATAATATAATCCATCCGACCGGCGCTTATAAAGGAATTTTTCGCCAGGCTGGACAAGCGGGCCCTAACGCCCTGGTTAAAAGCCTGGTCATTTATCGGAAAAAGTTATTCTTCTGTAACCGGGTTCTTTCTCCTCAACTCTTGCCTTTAAATTTTATGACCTCCGGAGTTGGAAGCAGGGCCCGGCGGGTCACCCCTCCATCTTCCAGATAGTTGGTTAATTTATTTATTTTCTTTATGTTAGAAGCCAGGGGGGTGAGGCGCGCGGGGTCGGTAGGGGATTGGAATTTCACCCTGATAAACATCCCCTTAGGTGATTGTCAGCTTTTGCCGGTCATGAGATATTGGTCGCGCCTCAGGTTGAGGCGAGGCCAAGGTTGCTGAGGAAAGGGAGGGGGAGGAAGATCCTTCTCCTCTTTCCTCCTTTTTCCTCATCCAGCCCCTTGACCTCTTTTTTTTATGCTTTTTTTCCCGTTTTTCATACCTGCCCTTTCCTAAGTTCTTTCTTCTGCCATTTTTGCGGCCCGTTTTTCATACCCTGCCAGCACTTCCCTTCCTTATTTATTAAATAAATAATTGGGAAATGCGACTCTGAAGCCCAGAGGCTGCCAGGAATACAGGCTAATTATGGACTTCAACTCCAGAGCTTTAATCCGGGCCGTGCCTTTGGCCTGTAAAAATTAAGAATGTTTTAGGCTGCAAGACTCCGGACCGGATATGGCTTTGACCTGAAGAAAGGGCTTTAACTCCGGTTACGGACGCAACTTAATTTTTTCCAGTTCTGGAAAAATCTTTGCCCTTCTGCTAATAATAAAGTGGTTGTTGGGAGCTTCAATCGTAAAGCCAGAGTGGAGACTGTCATAGTTTTGAGGTCAGCAAAATGAACCGAACTTCTAAAAAAATTACCGGCCCGCTTAAACTCCGGGCCGACCTGGAAATACGGCCGCTGAACTACCAGGGCCGGCGGGCATTGCTGGTGAGCGACCGCCTGGGCCTGATAAAAAACCCGGTCCTGCTACAGGGAGAAGCCCTCGAGGTCCTGGCCCTGATAGACGGACAGAGAGAGCCGGATGACCTCAGGCTGGAATTCATGCGCCAGCGTGGTTATTCTTTGTCAGGAAGCAGTCTGGTCAGCGAAATACTGGAGAGTTTTCGCCAGCTGTGGCTGCTGGACACACCAGAGTTCCAGGCCCGGAAGAAGAGTTTAATCCAGGAGTTCGTGTCCCTGGAAGTGAGGGAACCAGCCCTGGCCGGAGAAGCTTACCCGGCCGAACCGTCGGCGCTAAAAAAGTTCCTCGGGCCAATCCTGGAGCTGGAAAAGCTGCCGCCGGAGATTGAAGCTGAGCTGAAGACCGGCGGCCGGCCGGCGGTGTTAATTGCCCCTCATATTGACCTGGGGCGGGGACGTCGCCTTTACTCCCGGGCTTATGCCTGCCTTCGAGGCCAGCAATACCGGCGGGTCCTGGTTCTGGGAACCGGCCACCTCCTGGAGAGCGGAGTCGTCTCGCTCAGTGCCAAGGATTTTGCTACCCCACTTGGCCGAATCAGGACTGACAAAGAAACCGTGAGACAGCTCACCGAAGCAGCCGGGGTGCTGGCCGCCCCCGATGATTTTGCCCACAAAAAAGAGCATTCCATAGAGTTCCAGCTCCTTTTCTTGCAGCATCTCCTCGGCAGTGACTTCGAGCTGGTGCCGGTTCTTTTCGGTTCTATAAATCAATGGCTGGAGACAGCCGGTCGGGCCTCGGGCATTCCAGGCTTTCAGCCCTTCCTGAAAGAATTGCGTGAAATTGCCTCCGAACCCGGGACCCTGGTAGTAGCGGCTGTGGATTTCTGCCACGTAGGACCAAAATTCGGTCACCAGCAGCCCGCTTCAGAATTCAAAGAAGAAGTGCTGGCTTTTGACCACGGACTGGTGGAAGCTCTGCTCCACCGGCAGGCAGAATTATTCTGGCGATTACTCCGGGAAAACGGCGACCGCTTCAACCTCTGCGGCTTCCCGGCCCTGGCGACGCTGCTGGAAATAATAACTGCCGGCAGGGGATATTTCCTGGGGCACGAGCTGGTGGAGGAATCGGCCACCCGCTCGGCCGTCAGTTTCGCTTCGCTGGTCTATTTCTGATTTCAGTTTTTAGCCTCTATCCTGTATAATTCTGCCTGAAAAAGTTTCCGGAGGGTGACATGACCGATTTTGGCGGTGCCCTGAAGAATTTGGCTAAGGTCAAAAAATTCCGGCTGGCTATCATCGGTGTTCCCTTCGACGAGAAGTCCAGCTTCAGGCGGGGAGCGGCCTCCGGCCCGGAAGCTATCCGCCGGGTGTCAACCGGCAAGTGCTACAATCCCGACACCGAGCTGGGCGTCGACCTGGCCGAAGACACGGTGCTGGTCGACCTGGGAGACGTTGATACTTCCGGCGATGCCCTCAAAACCTTTGCCAGCATTGAGGATAAAGTCGGACGGGTGGTGGCGGCTGGGGCGGTGCCAGTGATTCTTGGCGGAGATCACTCCATTACTTACCCGGCGGTCAGGGCCGTGGCCCGGAAATATGGCCAGCTCGACCTGCTGCACCTCGACGCTCATCCGGACATGTATGAAGACCTGTACGGCGACCGGCTGTCACACGCCTGCCCCATGGCCAGGATACTAGAAGAACGGCTGGTTAAGAACCTGGTCCAGGTGGGCATCAGGGCCACCACACCGGACATGGAAGCCATGGCCAGGAAATACCGGGTCAGGACCATCACCGCCAGGGAATACCCGGAGAAGCTGAAGCTGGAATTCAGGCATCCGCTTTACCTGTCACTGGACCTGGATGTCTTTGACCCGGCTTACGCTCCGGGAGTTTCTCACCATGAACCGGGCGGTTTGACTTCCAGGCAGGTCCTGGACCTGATCCAGCATCTTAAGGCCAGGATTGTAGCTTTTGACATCGTCGAGCTCAACCCCTCGCGGGATGTTTCAGAAATCACCGCCAGCCTGGCTTTCAAATTGATAAAAGAAATCGCAGGGCGCATTGTCAAGCCCTGAACAAAGTAAGGAGGGAGCCATGAAAAAGTTGCTGTTAATATTGCTGGGAATAGCTGCCATTGCCGTCATTATCTATTCAGTCGGAGCCCAGGATAAAACTGGTTTTGACCGCTTTTTTATTGACCGGACAATGCGGCTTGATTACTACCACACTGGCGACCACCAGGAAGAAATAGTTACCCTGGACCGAGTTTACCAGCAGGGAACCTGGGCCGGCCCGGTAAAAAACCTGCTCGACCCCTTCTTGCGGGGAAGGTACTGCGCCCGGATCTACGAGGCCGCCTCCGGGCAGTTGATTTACTCCCGCGCTTTTGACAGTCTGTTCGGTGAATACAAGACTACCGAAGAAGCCCTGAAGGGCCTCAAGCGGACCTTCCACGAATCGGTCCTGATTCCCTTTCCCAAGAGCAAGATTATTTTTACCCTGGAAGCCCGCGACCGGGAAAATAATTTCCATAAAATTTTTTCTGAGGAAATAGACCCGGCCTCCATCTTCATCGTCAGAGAAAAGGTGGAGCCGGGGGTCAAGGTGCTGGAGCTGGTCAAAAGCGGTAATCCCCACGACAAAGTGGACCTGGCCTTCCTGGCCGAGGGTTACACGGCTGAGGAAGAAGCCAAGCTCAAACAGGACCTGGACCGGTTTGTTCAGGTGTTCTTCAGCCAGGAGCCTTATAAGAGCCTGAAAAACAGGTTCAACCTCTACGGAGTCTTCAAACCCTCGGCCGAAAGCGGCTGCGACGAACCTTCTCACGGCCAGTTCAAGCAGACCGCCCTCAACTGCACTTTTGATTCTTTCGGTTCCGAACGTTACCTGCTCAGCGAGGACAACCGCCGTATCAGGGATGTGGCCGCCAGCGTTCCCTACGACGCCCTGTTGATCATGGTCAACCACAACCGCTACGGCGGCGGTGGTATTTACAACCTGTACTGCACCTTCACCACCGACAACCAGTGGTATGAATACCTGATGCTCCACGAATTTGGCCACTCTTTCACCGGCCTGGCCGATGAATATTACACTTCCCAGGTGGCTTATAACGAATTCTACCCCCGCGGGGTGGAACCGGTTGAGCCCAACATCACCGCTCTGCTGGACCCGGCCAGGCTGAAGTGGAAAAACCTGGTGGCTCCGGGCCTGCCTGTTCCCACGCCCTGGGAGAAAGAAGAATTTGACCGAATGGACCTGGCCTACCAGAAAATCAGACAGGAAGTTAACGAGAAGATTGCCAGGATGAAAAGGGAAGGCGCTCCGCTGGAGGAAATCGCCAGGCTGGAAGAAGAAAGCGAAAGGTTATCGCTGGAACAGGCCAGGAAGGTGGATGAGTTTCTGGCCCGCAGCCAGTATGCCGGGAAGGTCGGAGCCTACGAAGGTGCCGGCTATTCTTCCACCGGGCTGTACCGCCCGGCCGTCGACTGCATCATGTTCACCAAGGGCAAGAAGCCTTACTGCCCTGTCTGCCAGGAAGCCGTCCGCCAGATGATAGAATTTTACTGCCGCTGACAAAAAAACGACCGGCTTATCCTGGCTGGCAATAGGACCAGGAAAAAATCAAATTCAAGCTTGGCTGCTTAAAACCGCAGCCGTGTTTTTTATTAGAAAAGCTGGGCAAAGACAACAGCTCGGTAATCCCTCCACTGAGATTAAAACCAAAAACGAGATGTAAGATTAGTTTTCGATTCCTAAACCGGGCGACAGGAGCTGGCTCCAGTTTGAGATGATGTTGCTTCAGCCAGCGAGCCGGCAGGTCTCAGAATTTTATTGTCTCTTTTCATGAATAAGTAAGACAAAAAAAGACCGAACTATTATTTTCAAAAAAGTTGCAACCTCGAAAATTGAAAATTTAGAGTCGAGAAGAGATGCGGGCTGTTGTCAGCAAAAGGGGGGTTGATGATGGGAACCAAAAAGGTGGGGGCTTTCCCCAGCCCGCCCAGGAAAGCCAATATCATTATATGACTTCAAAATAAAAAATCAAGCATTTTTTTTATTTTTAAGTTAATTATAATCAATCTGTTAGAAAAATATTTGCCTGAACTTGCGTTAACGTTATCATTTTTGGCCGTCTTTTCTGTTTGTCTGCGGCCGGAGTGCAGCTGGGAGTTCCAGGGGTTAGTCGCCTCCGGTAGAACAAGCTGGAAGAAGCCAAAAAATATTTCCGCTGAAGCCGATGGTCTGAAGTAAGTTGTCATTAAAGATTATGAATTGGTAAACGCAATTCCAGGCATTCAAAGAATTGCCATCTCTCTTTTCTATTTGCTATCTGCAGCTACTAAGTAATAAAATTAAATCACCGGAAAAAGAATACCCTGGTGAAAAAAGAGACGAGACGACGCGAAAAAAACCAGGAGTCAAATTAGCCAATTGGTTGAGCGGGTCTTGGTGGCTGCCGGAGGCGGACTGAGTCCTGATTTTTCCGGTAAAGAAATTCCGGAAGCGAAGGAGAAGGACATGAACCAGGATGACTTAAAAGACAAGAAGATTGACATCAAGGTTGATGAACACATCGCCGTCGGCCACTATTCCAACCTGGCGGCCATCAGGCACAGCCGGGAGGAATTCATTTTTGATTTTGCCTTTATCTTCCCCGATGGGCCGATGGGTAAGTTAGTGGCCCGGGTTATCCTGAGCCCGGCCCACGCCAAGCGCTTTGCTGAAGCTCTGGACAGCAATATAAAAAGGTATGAAGAGCTGTTCGGACCGATAGTGCCGGCCGACATTCCACCCGGAGTTGGCTTTATCCAGTAAAGAGGAAAATTTTTAAGGGTCAGCTTGACATTGTCGGGCAAATTTAATAAAAGAAAGCCAGAATATCCGAGGGCGTTATTCGTAAAGGAACAGGAGGGATGGAAATGAAAAAGAAAGCCAGCTGTCTGGTGCTTTTCATCCTGGTCTTGAGTTCTTCAGCTTTTAGCTCCGGCTTCCTGATTTATGAACACGGGACTGCAGCCATGGCTCTGGCCGGGGCTTTTGTCAGCCTGGCCAACGACCCTTCGGCCATTTTTTACAACCCGGCGGGAATCGCCTGGTTGCCCGGGACCCGGGTCAGTGCCGGTGGAACCTTCATTTTCCCGGCCGGGTCGCTGCTGCTGCCCAACTGGCCGGACCCGACTTTTCAGAAAGTTTATCAACTGGACCAGACCTTTTTCCCGCCACATTTTTACCTGACCCATAGGTTTGGGTCCAGGCTGGCTCTGGGAGTCGGAGTTTTTGCTCCCTACGGCCTGGGGACTGCCTGGCCGGTAAATTATCCTCTTAAGTACATCTGCACCGAGACTTCCATGCAGACCCTGTTTGTCAACCCGACTCTGGCCGTCAAGCTGAATGACAATCTGTCAGTCGGCTTTGGTGTCTCCTACATTCATTCCACTCTGAAGCTTAGCCTGGTGCGCCACATCGAGATTCCCGAGGTCTGGGCTGGCGATGTTCCGGCTTCTCTGAAAAAAGCCAGCGGCGAAGCGGTGGCTTTCAACGCCGGCTTGCTCTACAAAAAAGGCGATTTTTCAGCTGGTTTCAACTGGAGAAGTAACTTTACTGTCGACTACAGCGGCGACTTTGTGCTGGATAAGAGCCAAGTGCCGGCTCCCATCAGCCCCTACATACCGGGTACCGGAACGGTGACCACTGCCTTCAAGCATCCCAATATTTTTGACCTGGGGTTTTCCTACCAGCTGAGCCCGAAGTTCCTGGTGGCTGTGGCCGGCCAGTACATTACCTGGAAGGTTTATGACAGCTATGAAATCAACATTGATTTCGAAGGTGGAATGAGCGAGCAGGAAGTGGTTGAAGAAAATTTTAAGAATTCGATCCTGCTGCGGGCAGCCGCCCAGTACCTGTTACGTGAAAACCTGGCCCTGCGGGCCGGAGTAGTTTATGATCAGACTCCACAACCGGTGGAAAGTGTCGACCCCTCTCTGCCCGATGCCAGCCGGGTGGCATTTACCGCCGGATTGGGTTATACTAAGGGCAAGTTCAGTGTTGATGTGGCTTATATGTTTGAAATATTCCAGGATAGAACATCGCCCAATAGAGATATCTATCCGATCGGGCTCGGCAGCGGTACCTACCAGACCAGCGCCCAGCTCCTCGGTTTTACTCTGGGTTACCGGTTTTAGTTTGAAAAAAATTTTTTTGGAGGTTTAATTCATGCCATACGCATTCACAAACACGAAGGGCATCACTTACTACCTGCATTCGCGCGAAGTCAAGCTGCGGGGCGGCAAGATGCAGACCATCTACTATTTTGCCAGAGAAGTCCGGCCCGGCGCCCTGGACAGCGTTCCCGCCGGCTATCAGGTAGTGGAAACGGCCAAGACCGGCATGCCGATTCTGAAGAAGGCTTAGAATCCTTCCCGGCTTAAATTCTTAAAGAGCTCTGTAATCAATAAGGAGGACAACTCTGGAGTGAGTTGTCCTCCTTTATCATTTTAAATTCATAGCTGATTTTGACTTGCTTCTGATGGCTGTTCTATACTGGGAGCATGAAAATCATGAAAGTTGATGAGAAATATTTTTTTTGCTTCCTGTGGTTAACAATTTTTTTTCTGCAGCTGACAGCCTGCAGTTCCCGGTCTGAGCGGGGCGGAGAAGCGGCTGCCAGAACTTACCAGATAGCGGTTATTCCCAAAGGTACCACCCATGAATTCTGGAAAGCTGTGCACGCCGGAGCGGTTAAGGCCGGCCAGGAACTGGGGGTGGAAATATTCTGGAAGGGTCCGCAGAAAGAAGACGACCGGGCCCAGCAGATAACCGTGGTTGAAGATTTCATCAGCCGCCGGGTGGACGGGATAGTCTTAGCGCCACTCGACGACCGGGCCCTGATGAGGCCGGTGACTGAGGCCATGAGGGAAGGAATCCCGGTGGTCATCATGGATTCCAACCTCCAGGGCGAAAATTACATAAGCTTTGTAGCCACAGATAATTACCAGGGTGGGGTGCTGGCTGCCCATCGCCTGGCCCAAGTCCTGGGGAAAAAAGGAAAGATTTTTCTCATCCGCTACCTGGAAGGTTCGGCCAGCACTACTTTCCGGGAACAGGGTTTCCTCGAAACCATCAGCCGCGACTACCCGGAGATTGAAATCCTGGTCAAGGACCAGTTTGCCGGCACCACCACTGAGTCGGCTTACCAGCTGACGGAAAATCTCCTCAGCCGCTATCCCCAGGTGGAGGGAATTTTTGCTCCCAACGAATCCAGCACCTTCGGGGCCCTGCGGGCACTGCAGCATTTCGGCCTGGCCGGTCGGGTCAAGCTGGTGGGCTTTGATAGTTCCATCAAGCTGATCCAGGCCCTGGAGAAGAACGAAATTCAGGGACTGGTGCTCCAGGACCCGATGAAAATGGGTTACCTGTCGGTCAAGGTCCTGGTGGACCACCTCCAGGGCCGGGCGGTGGACAGGCGGATTGATACCGGGGTCAGCCTGGCCACCCCGGACAATATGAACCAGCCGGAAATAAGAGACCTGCTGGAACCTGATTTTTCGAAGTATGTCCGTTAAGACAAAAGCAGTCGATGCCTGACAGATGGTGGAAAACTGGTGACCATGCCTGAAGAGTTGCTTCTCACCCTCAACGATATCAGCAAGAACTTCGGCCACAACCTGGTCCTGGACCGGGTGGATTTTGATTTGCGGGCAGGCGAGGTCCAGGCCCTGCTGGGGGAAAATGGAGCCGGCAAGAGCACTCTCATCAAAATCCTGAGCGGAGCCTACCGGCCGGACGGCGGGCGGATGTTCATCTCGGGAGTGGAATACCGGCCCTCCGGGCCTCTGGACGGGCGGCGCCAGGGCATTGCTGTAATCTACCAGGAGTTAACGCTGGCTCCCCATCTGACAGTCGAAGAAAATATCATGCTCGGCCAGGAAGAAACCAGGCTGGGCCTGATTGATAGGAAGAAAAACCTGGAAAAGATACGGCGAGTGCTCGAATTCCTCCACCATCCTGACATCTCGCCCGATATTCCGGTCAGGAAACTGTCAGTCGGGGCCAGGCAGGTGGTGGAAATTGCCCGGGCCCTGGCCAGCCAGGCCAGGATTCTGGTCATGGATGAGCCCACCAGCAGTCTATCCCAGGAGGATACCCGCCGGCTTTTTGAAATAATCAGGAAGCTCCGGGGGGAAGGGGTGGGTATCATCTACGTCAGCCATTTTCTGGAAGAGGTCCTGGAAATCGCCGACCGCTTCACTGTACTCCGTGACGGGCAGGTGGCCGGTCGGGGCCGGGTCGGTGAGACCACGGTTGAGGAACTCATCCAGCTGATGATCGGCCGGCGGATCTCTGAACTCTACCCCCGCCTGCCGCACCAGCCGGGAGAGATGTTGCTGAGCTGTGCCGGGTTAAAGAGCACCCGGATGAACCAGCCGGTTGACCTGGAGCTGAGGCGCGGGGAGATTCTGGGCGTAGCCGGCCTGGTGGGAGCTGGCCGGACCGAATTCCTGAGGGCCCTTTTCGGGCTGGACCGGCTGGAGTCAGGCCTGGTGGTAGTGGCCGGGCAGAAGTTCAGGCCGGAACATACCGGGGTCAGCATCGGCTGCGGACTGGGAATGCTGAGTGAAGACCGGCAGGTGGAAGGGCTGGCTGTCAGGTTAAGCCTGGCCGATAATCTGACCCTGAGCCGGCTGGAACCTTACGTCAGGTACGGATTCTTAAACGGCCGGAAGCAGAAAGCTGCGGCCGCCGGCTGGATAGAGCGGGTTAACATCAAGGCTCACTCCCCGGAGCAAAAAATCTGGACCCTGTCGGGCGGCAACCAGCAGAAGGTGGCCCTGGCCAGGCTGCTGCACCAGGAAGCGAAAGTTTTTCTACTGGATGAGCCGACCAGAGGGATTGATGTCAGGAGCAAGGCCCAGATTTACCAGCTCATGGGCCGGCTGGCGGCGGATAACAAAGCAGTGATTTTTGTCAGTTCCTACCTGCCGGAATTGCTGGGGGTGGCTGACCGGATAGCAGTCTTTCATCGGGGACAGTTAGTGGCTGTCCGGCCGGCGGCTGATTGGACCGAAGCCAGTCTGATGAAAGCGGCCATCACCGGGCGGGAAGAGACTAAGGTCGGAGCGGGAGAGCAACCTTGAATAAAACAGGCAGCGGATTAAAAAAGATTACCGGACTCGTCGGACCTTTCGTTGGCTTGATTCTGGTTATCTCCATTTTTTCTTTGATGCCGGAAGTCTCGGACCGTTTCCTGAGTTTAGCCAATATCAAGAGTGTGGCTACCCAGTCGGTCATTGTGGCCCTGTGCGCCCTGGGCATGACCCTGATAATTGTCAGCGGGGGGATTGACCTGTCGGCTGCTTCCAACCTGGCCCTGAGCTGCGTCCTGGTAGCCTATGCCATCAACCTGGGTCTGTCGCCGCTGCTGGCCGCCTTCATCGGGGTGGCGGCCGGGGGAACTGTCGGCTTCCTGAACGGTTTTCTCATCACCCGACTCAGGCTGGTGCCGTTCATAGTGACCCTGGGGATGATGGGAATTGCCCGCGGCCTGGCCAAGTGGGTGGCCAGAAACCAGAAAATCGACGCCCCGCTCAGCTGGTTGAATGAGCTCATGGTCAGGACCCCGCGGCCCTCCTGGCTGCTGGTTTCCCCGGGAATCTGGATAATGATCTTATTTTCTCTGCTCATGGCCTTTCTCTTGCGCCAGACGGTCTTCGGCCGGCATACCTTCGCCATCGGTTCCAATGAACTCACAGCCCGGCTGTGCGGGGTCAGGACTGACCGGGTTAAAGTCCTGGTCTATACCATCTCGGGGTTGCTGTGCGGGCTGGCTGGAGTGATGGAATTTTCCCGGCTGACGGTGGGCGACCCGACCGTGGCCATGGGGCTGGAGCTGGACATAATCGCGGCTGTAGTCATTGGCGGGGGGAGCCTGAGCGGCGGTGAGGGCAGCATCCTGGGAACTCTGGTCGGGGTGTTCATCATGGCCTTCCTGCGGAACGGCTGTACTATGATGGGCTGGCCCAACTATTTCCAGGAGATAATCATCGGGGCCATCATCATTGCTGCGGTTACCCTTGACCGGTTGCGCCACCGACAGGAATGATTTTACCAAGGATTTTCCTTCCGCTTTGTCTAATATTGGTGAACCATGGAAGGAAAATTTTCAGTCAGGAGGAAATAAAATGAGGAGAAAAACTTTATTGGTTCTTTTGCTGGTGATCTTTGCCGGCTCACTGCTGGCAGCTAGCCTCAATGCCCAGCCCATGTTCGGGCGAAGAATGATGGGGCATGGTAGGGGTGCTGGCTATCAGCTCTTAAAGGATGCTCTGCAGTTAACCCCGGAACAGGAAAAGAAGCTGGAAGAATTCCGCCAGGCCCGGCTGGAAGAAGCTAAAGCCCATCGGGAAAAGATGACCAAGCTGCGCCAGGAGTTCAGGAAACTAATGGAGGACCCTAAGGCCGACGAGAAGAAAGTCAACAGCCTGATCGATGAGATGGCCAAAATGAGGGCCGAGAGGATGAAGGCCATGTTCAAAAACAGGAAGGCATGGGAAAAGATCCTCACCCCCGAACAGCTTAAGAAACTGGAAGAGTACCGGAAAGATTTCCAGCTGCGGCGAGAACTGATGCGCGGTCGTGGTGGCCGGATGGGGGTCAGGGGTGCGATGCTGATGCGCCACAGAAGGTTAATGGGTTGGAACTGGTAAACCGGACCTGTAATCGGTTACCTCGAAGACCAAAGGGCTGCTGGAAACAGCAGCCCTTTTTTTATTAAGCCCGCCCTTGGCTGGAGTTTCCTGCCCAGGGCCGGTTTAAATTTTTAGCATCAGTTCCTGAAACAGCGAGAAACGGTTCTATGAATTGGCGGCTTTCCAGCCAGCCATAAAATTTGATTGCCTCTTATTTTTCTGGGACGGAATTCCCTCCCCCGAAAATTCCATATCTTCCAAAATCTGTCCGTTTCTTTATCTTAAAGGATTCATGCAGGTTGCCGGGTGTCCTGTTTCCAGGACAGTATGGGCTGGCGACAGACATTATGGGTAGAATTCCTGCCTGTAAGACCTGGCACGATAATTGCTCTATATGGGGGTGAAAGGAGAAGAAGATGAAAAAGGAAATCTTGGTCGGTCTGGTAATGGCAGGGCTTCTCTTCTTCTCAGTCCCGGCCTCGGCCGAGGAATCCTATTATCCCGGGTCAGTGGCCCGGCTGACCTACGTTCAGGGTGATGTCCGGGTGGACCGGGGACAGGAACTGGGAATAGAAGCCGGGGAAGTAAATTTTATCCTGACCGCCGGCGATAGCTTGATGACCGAGGATGGTCTGGTTGAGGTCAGTTTTTCTCAGAATAATTATCTGCGTCTTGATAGATATTCCTACCTGGAGATTGTCAGGCTGCCGCAATCGAGTTATGAACAAGCTTCTCTCCATCTGCACCGCGGACGCTTCTATCTACGGATAAGCCACCTGGCCAGGGAAAAAGGCTTAGGACTCCACACTCCGGACGCCTCCTTTTATGTTCTGGAAGAAGGTCTTTACCATTTCTATGTGGATGAAGACGGAAGAACTGAAGCCCAGGTACTGGAAGGCAGCCTGGAAGCGGCTGGCCAGGAAGAAACAGTCGTGCTCTACGGGGGAGATTCCATAGCGGCCGAAGATGGTTACCTGATGAGTTCCGGGCAGTTCAGCCTGCCCAATGATTATTTTGACCGCTGGAACCAGGAACGGGATGAGCTGCTGGTCAGGGCCAGTTATGACGGTGGTTCTTACCTGCCGGAGGAAATACGGGAATACGAACCTGAGCTCTCGGCTCACGGGCGCTGGGTGTATGAACGGCCTTACGGCTATGTCTGGGTGCCGGTGGTTTCTTATGCCGACTGGCAGCCCTATCTTTATGGCCGCTGGGTCTGGTATCCGCGACTCGGCTGGACCTGGATTTCGGCCGAGCCTTTCGGCTGGGCTGTTTATCATTATGGCCGCTGGCACTGGCGTCTGGGGCTGGGCTGGTACTGGATTCCCACTGTCTTCTGGGGTCCGGCCTGGGTTCACTGGTACTGGGATGCGGACATCGTAGCCTGGTGTCCACTGAGCTACTGGAACCGGCCGGTGGTGATCATCAATAATCATTTCTATGATCGTTATTCTGACCCGTATTACCCGGTGCATTCCCGGGCCCTGGTCATGGTCAGGAAAAATCAGATGCAGGCGCCTCACCGGGCCCGCCAGCTGGTCCGGCCGGAACAGCTCCGGGGTGTAGAGAAAATCCGGCTCGAAGCCCGCTCCCCGCAGATCAAGCCTGCAGTCAGGACCAGGATTCAGTCTACAGGATTAAAAGCCGGGACCAGCCTCATCAGGGAACACAACGCTTCAGGGCTGAAAAGGGTATCGAACACCAGAATCGCAGCCGACCGGCAGGCTGGAATCAATCAGAGACTAACGGGCAGTGTTGTGAGGAACCAGGGCCAAAACCAGCAGCAGGAAAATGAAGGCCGGCAGCCTGGTGTCGGGACTATCAGACGTTATGCTCCGGCCGGCGAATCTTCAATCGGTACAAGGGTAAACCCGGTCAGAAGCCGCTCCGATATGGACCGCCGAAGCCTTCGTCCCGGGCAGGAAAGAACTGATGAATCTCTTCGCCCTGGAGATAGGCGCTTAACCGGGATTACAGAAAACCGGCCGTCCCGGCTGAACCGGGGAAATTCTACCACCAGACTGCGGACCGACAACGGCCGGTCTAACCCGGGAACCAGGAAATCACTCAGTTCACCGCGCCAGAGTGACCGACAAAAATCTGGAAATATAGCCGAAAGACCTTCATCTTCCATCCGGAAAATAAATGACCGTCAGAAAACAGCCAGCCGGGAACGAAGTCTTCAACCTCGCCCGACCGGTTTGACCCCACGGCCTGATAGCCGGCCCGGCAACTCCCGCCCGTCTTTCACCAGTCAGACGGAATTGAGAAGAAGCAACTCTCGCCAGGAAAGAAAGTCATCTTACAGCCTGTCATCTCCTTCCCGCCCTTATAATTCTTCGTCAGTAAGGAGCGCCGAAAGCCAGCGACCACGGCCTCAAGCGGTGGCTCCGTCCAGGTCTGAATCCCGCTCCTCCGGCAGCCAATCAGCTGGGGCCAAACGCCCCGCTTCCAGACATTCCACCAGGAAAAAGAACGGCTGAGTCCGGGCCCGATTTTTTTTCTTTACTTTTATCAAAATCAGTGGTATAAAGATTCCTTCCTGCTTCCGCTCAGACGGACAGGCAGAAGAATACCAATTGTCTTTTTAGTCTGATATAAAGAAATGGAGGTATAGGAGATGGCTTTCCGGAAAAAAGGACTTTTGTTATCAGTTCTAACTATCAGCGTGGTACTGCTCGCTTCGATGGTGGCTTTCAGTCAGCAGACCCAACCCCAGCCCCAGCCCCAGGTTAAGGAATTCGAGGGCGTGGTTAAGGTGGCTGTGGGACATTACCTTTATATTCCCGAGGCCCAGGGACTTGATATTTATGTGGCCGGGGAAGTGACCGGTGGACTAGACAACCTGGTGGGAAAAGAAGTGAGAGTCAAGGCCAGTGTTATCGAGGATAAACCCAACCTGATCCTGGCCGAATCGATAGAAATTAAAGAAGGAACAATGTATAACCTGGTTTATACCCGTTCCAGCGAACCAGATTTCGAAGGTTACCTGAATCCTCGTGACCGCGAAGCCTACGTGGCGCTGAACATCACCAATATCAACAAGCCCGAAGAATGGGAAGGAAAGACCAAGGTTAAAGTCTACGGCAAGCTCCAGACCTCAAAGGTTAAAACAAGAAAGCAGGAACAAGAGGTTACCCACATTGTCCTGACCGATAAGAAAGGCAAAGAAATAGCCAAAATCATCGTCAACAATATTTCGGAATATGCCAATTTCTACCTGAAAAAACTGAGGCTGTTTGACAGATTCTGGTTCTACCTGGATGTGACCGGCCAGGTGGACAGGAGGGTCAGACTTAAAACCCGGGAACTTTTCTCCGGCGACGTTATTTTCCTTGGGCTCTATTAATCAATTCGCCAGATTTATTTGATTGCCAATAAGGGGAGTTTTTAACTCCCCTTTTTGTTTTTAAATCTCTTTTCCCGGTCCTGACTGCTCAGATATTCCGGATTATTTCGCCCAGCCTGAAGATGATTTCCACCGGTTTTCCTGTCAGGTGGAGGACCAGGCTTTCCCGGCCCTTTTCCCGCAAGGCAGCAAAGTCAGCTCTGGCCTGGGCCAGGAACAACTGTCTGAAGGAAGGAGCCGGGGACGGCGAACCAGGGATGGAGGGAATGGGCAAATCAAACGGGTCGTTGTCCACCAGACCGATGAATTTCCCCCGACCGGCATCTCCCTTGTAGAGCTGTCCGGTGGAGTGAAGATAGGCCGGACCGTAGTTCCAGGTACAGGGCAGATGATATTTTTCTGAAAGCTGGCGAACCAGGTTGTCCAGGGCCACGTCCAGGTTGTCTTCGGGCGGCAGGAAGCAGAGAAGGGCCAGGTAATCCGGTCGGCGGCGGCCGGTGGCCAAAAAAGATTTTATTTGCCGGGCCAGTTCCTTTTCTTCTATTTTTGACCGGGTAGTTTCTGACTCCGGCAGGGCCTGGGTTTTCAGGAATTCCCTGGTTTTTTTCTTGGTCAGCTCGACATCGGGCTGGTCGAACGGATTTAGGCCAAGGAAAAAGCCGGCGGTGGCTGTGGCCAGTTCCCAGAGGTAAAAATGAGCGGCCAGGTCTTCGGGCTTAAAAGAAATAAGGAGGAGAGGCAATTTTAATTTTTTCAGGCTGTCCAGCCTCTTCTCCCAGAAAATATCAGGGGTCGACTCCAGCTGGTAGAAAATAAAAAGTCTATCCTGGCTGTAATGCTCCGCCGAAAGAGGCAGGCTTTCTATGGCCGGAAGAATTCCCCGGCCCTCCTTCCCGGTGCTTTCGGCCAACAGCTGTTCCAGCCAGCGTCCAAGAGTCCGCAGGTAGTCCGGAAGAAGCAGGGTGAGCTTGTCCCGTCCGGCTCTGGTCAGGGCTCCCAGAATAGCTCCGAGCTGCAGTCCCGGGTGAAGAGATTCACCCAGGGCCAGAAGTTGATAACTATTGACGGCTGGCTGCAGGAATTCTTTTAGCTCCAGTCCCATCAGGGCCGCCGGGAAAAGACCGAATGGGGAAATAGCCGAGAATCGCCCGCCGACATCGGGAAAGCCGCTCACAGTCAGGCTAAAGCCGAGCTCGGCTGCCAGCCTGGCCAGGGGAGTTCCGGGGTCGGTGATGGCCAGGAAATTTTTCCCGGCTTCCGGGCCCAATCTGGTCTGCTGCTGGTAGAAATAATTCAAGAAGCTCAGAGTTTCCGCTGTTGTGCCGCTCTTGGAAGAAACCAGGAAAAGCGGCCTGGTGCCTTCTTGCTCTGTTTGTCGGGCTACCCGGCTGACAGCGGCCGGGCTGGTAGAATCCAGCATCAGCAGCCGGGGATAGTTAGGAGCTGACCCGATGACCCGGCTGATGGCTTCCGGAGCCAGGCTGGAACCGCCCATGCCCAGAAGCACCAGCAGGTTTATCCCGGCTGACCTTATTTTCTCGGCCTGCTGGCGGTAATCTTGAAGCAAGGGTTCCATTCTGAGGGGGCTGTCCAGCCAGCCCAGGCGGTTGGATATTTCCTCGTCCTTTTCTTTCCAGAGGGTGTAATCCTTTTTTAAGAGTCGTTCGGAGAAATTCTCTTGGCGCAATTTATCCAGGGCGGCCTGAATTTCTGGTTGCCAGGGTTCCAGGTGATATATTTCTAACTTCATAAAACAAATTATACTATATAAGCTGTCGTCCGGTGACAGGAAAATAACTTGAATTTTTGCGCCTAAAATTGTAAAGAATCAGGTAGAGCTGTAACCAAGGAGAGATGAATGTCAGGTCAAAAATTGTTAGTTTTGCTTTCGGTTCTCCTGTTATCCTCATCCGGACTGATCCTGGCCCAGGAAAAACCGGCGGTCAAGCAGGAAAGTCTGGTCGGAACCTGGGAGCTGACAGTTGAGGCCGGTGAGATGGTCTTCACTCTGAATCTGGTGCTGGGTCTGGAAAATGGACTGCTGGCAGGCAAGATGTCGGAATCATACGGAACTTTTGCTGATGTCCCGGTTGAAGACCTCAAGCTGGAAAACAGCAACCTGAGTTTCAACCTGACTGTTCCCTCACCCCCTGACGGACTGACCAGGACCTGGACCTTTGAATTCCAGGTGAGCGGGGAAGTTCTGGAAGGCATAGTTTACAACAACGACATCCAGGTTTCTGTTCCGGTCCGGGGCAAGAAGCTTAACGGCTGAGTGTCGGGTCCGGGCGCAGAAATCATATTTCTGGTCCTTTTTTTACCTTTTACTTTTTGCGGCAGACAACGGCGGTCGGCCCGGGCCTGGCTCAAACGTCGATTCAGCAGGACAGTCAGCTATCGAGTAGTGTTATTACCAAAAGATTTTAGTCCTCCCCGATAGTCCGGGCCTTTGGCTAATCCATCCTGTCCAGTCTGCTTGTCTTGCCATCGGGCCTGGTTAGCAGAAAGCTGCCGGATAAAATTTCTATCTATTTTTTTGAGCAGATTCTGCTACTTGACCGGCCGGTTACCAGCCTCCAGTTTTTCCAGCCCGCTTAAATCAGGGTGCTTCAGGTGCCAGCCGGTGGCCAGCTGGTAGGCCCTGGCCAGGCGCAGAGCTTTCCCCTCAGCAAACAGGTCGCCTGTAAAGGATATGCTCAGCGGATGGCCACTGTCATCAAAGCCGCAGGGAACCACCACCGTCGGATGCCCGGTCAGGTTAGTCAGCAGCAGGTTGGGCCCGGCCGAGGGCGCGACGTAGACATCGATGTCTTTCAGCATCCGGGCCATTTCTTCTACCAGCAGGGTCCGGAGGCGGTTGGCCTGGATGTATTCCACCGCCGGGATAAACCGGGCCTGGCGGAATACATTGGGCCAGGCGTTCCGTCCCTGTCTGACCATTAGCTCATCCAGGTTATTCCTGGTGAGCTCGTCAAAAGCGGCGGCGGCTTCCACGTTGAGGATGAAACTTATCAGGTCGTAATTTATCGCTGGCAATTTGATTTCTACCGGTTCCAGGCCCAGGGCTTTGAGGGTTTCGAGCACGGCCAGGTATTTATCCTTATTATTTCGGACCCGGTCAAAAGCTTCTTTCAGGTAGCCGATTCTTATTTTTTTTAAATCTTCCCGGCTGTTGTAGGCAAAGGGCAGGTCAAAGACCGTTCGGTCCTTGCCGTCTGGGCCGACCAGGTATTTAAGAATCAGAGCCAGGTCTTCCACGCTCCGGGCAATGGGTCCAATCTTGTCCATGCTCCAGCTCAGGGCCATCGCCCCATAACGGCTGACCCGGCCGAAAGTCGGGCGCAGGCCGGAAGTTCCACAGCGGGTGGAAGGAGAGACGATGGAACCCCAGGTTTCTGTCCCGATGGCAAAGGCCACCAGCCCGGCGGCGGTGGCTGAGGCTGAACCGGCCGAGGAGCCGCTCGAGCCCTGTTCCGGGTCCCAGGGATTCCTGGTCTGGCCGCCGAACCAGATGTCTCCCCAGGCCAGCTCGCCCATACTCAGCTTGGCCACCAGAACAGCCCCGGCTTCGGTCAGTTTTTCAAAGATGGTGGCATTGATATCCAGTTGCTGCTCCCGGTAAATAGGTGAGCCCCAGGTGGTCGGGTAACCCCTGGTAGCGAACAGGTCCTTCAGGCCGTAGGGAATACCATGAAGAGGTCCGCGGTAAATCCCGGCGGCCAGTTCCCGGTCAGCCTGGCTGGCCTGCTGTAAAGCCAGTTCTTCAGTCAGGGTGACCAGGCAGCGCAGCTTCGGGCCGTATTTTTTTAACCTCTCCAGGTAGAGCCTGGTCAGGAATTCAGAGCCTATCCGCCTGTTCTTGATAAGCCAGGCCAGGTCGGTCACCGGGTAGAAGGCCAGGTCTTCCAGGTTTTCCGGCAGCTTGACCTCCTCTGGTTCATCGTAAATGAAAGTGGTGTTTTCTCTGAGCGACGCCAGGTCAAAGCCAGCTGGCAGTGGGTTAAAGATAAGAGCCGGAGCGACCCCGTTTTCCAGGGCGATTTCCCTCATTCCCCTGAATTTTTCCAGGTTGGACCTGAGGTCTTTCAGCATCATCTTTTGTTCTTTGAGGCTGAATTCCAGGCCGTAGAGTTTGGAGGCAGCCGTAATATCCTGGACGGTCAGATTTCGGCCCTTAAAATGATAAAGGGCCAGGGCCCCGCCAATAACCAGCAGAAGACACAATATGAGCCCCAGAGCCATCAGGTTAATCTGTCCGGAAGGCCGTTGAATCTTCATGTCCCTCTCCTTCTTTCTTTTCTTTATGAATTATTAAACCCTAAACCTCCGCGACCGGTCAACATAAATCAGCCCAGGGCTGGCTTGACTTATTTTCGGCCTTATTATATTTTGCTGCTAATATATTTTTTTTGTGAGATGCGCCTTGGATGAGACAAAGAAAATGGCGAAAGGCTTTCTAAATCCGGCCAGCAAGTTTTACCGTTTCCTGATGCTG
Source organism: Candidatus Aminicenantota bacterium (assembly GCA_014360005.1). GTDB lineage: Bacteria > Acidobacteriota > Aminicenantia > Aminicenantales > Saccharicenantaceae > Saccharicenans. Next base: position 52,819 of record JACIYI010000012.1, read on the forward strand.
GCTTTCATCGCTTCCCTGTCCTTCGGCAGTTATTTTGCCTATGACATCGTTTCGGCCATCGCCCCGTCGCTGGTTGAAGAACTCCAGGCTGCCCGGTCCACTGTCGGGACTTTCTTTACCATGTACAGCCTGGCCGCCATCCTGGCGGTGCTGGTGGGCGGACTTCTGGTGGATAAACTGGGCACCAGGAGGGCCAGCCTGCTCTTTTCCTGCCTGGTGTTCATCGGGGCTGCCCTGGTCTGGCGGGCCAGGAGCATCCCCATTTTTTTCCTCGGCCGCTTTATCTTCGGGGCCGGTTCTGAGCCCCTGATCGTGGCCCAGAGCGCCATGCTGGCTCGCTGGTTTCGGAATAAAGAACTGGCCTTTTCCTTCGGGGCCACTCTGACCGTCAGCCGGCTGGGGTCGCTGTTTGCCTTTAACACCGGCGAACTGATTTCTAAATATTACGGCAGCTTTCGCTTTGCCCTGCTGGCTGCAGTTTTGGCCTGTGCCGTATCACTGTTGGGTAACTTGTTTTACATCCTGCTGGACAAACGGGGCGAAAAAGTCCTGGACCTGAAGAAGGAAGAAGTCACCGAGAAAATAAACCTCAAGGATATCAAAGAGTTCAAGCCTACTTTCTGGTACATCACGGCCCTGTGCTTCACTTTTTATTCGGCCATCTTTCCCTTCACTGCCCTGTCCACCGACTTTTTTGTTGATAAGTGGGGGATTGCCAGGGCGGCCACCACTTCGGGCGGTTTTCTGGCCCAGGTCTTCAACAATTTTGCCCACATGTTCAGCACGGCCGGCGGCATCAGCTCCATAATCATTTTTGCTTCCATGGTCTTTGCTCCCTTTGCCGGTAGCCTGGTCGACCGCATCGGGCGCCGGGCGACCCTGATGGTTTTCGGCTCATTGATTCTCATTCCCTGCCACCTGCTGATGGGCCTGACCAGAATCTATCCGGCTTATCCCATGGTTTTCCTGGGCATAGCTTTCGTCCTGGTGCCGGCCGCCATGTGGCCTTCGATTCCGATGGTGGTCAGGGAAGAAAGGACCGGGACTGCCTTTGGCCTGATGACCGCCATCCAGAATATCGGGCTCGGGCTTTTCCCGCTGCTCAACGGGTTACTGAGAGACAAGACCCATTCTTACACTGCCTCATCACTCATGTTTGCCTGCCTCGGGCTGGTGGGACTGGTTTTTGCTTTTCTCTTGAAAAGGGCTGATTCCAGGGAAGGGGATATCCTGGAAAGCGCACGTAAGAAGACCTGATTTCTGCGGTCCTCCCGGATTTCTCTTTTAAAGTGCCTGGTTCTCTCATCGGTCCCCTGGGGAACCAGTCCCGTCGGTTCCCCCCATCGCAGCCGATATGTCCTCCTTCCGCTGTGGGGACCGCTGAGAGAACCAGGCACCTATATTCATAAAGAAATCAGCAGGAAAGTAGCAGATCACCATCTGCCGCTGTCCCTATGAGAGGCAAAACAACAGCCCGGCAGATAACTGGAGCTTATCGGACTCAGCCCAGGTCAAAAAGAAGCAAATCAGTCCCTATCGCCAGCCACGACTTTTATCCAGAGCTGGCGGGTTCTCGGTCCGTCGAATTCACACAGGAAGATGCCCTGCCAGGTGCCCAGCTGGATTTCTCCACCTTCAATGATGAGGGTCAGAGACTGGTTCAGAAGGGAAGCTTTAACGTGGGCCGGGGAATTGCCCTCAGCGTGAGCGTAGGGCAAGGTATCCGGAGCCATTTTTCTCAGGGCCATCAGGATATCGGCCCGGACATCGGGGTCGGCGTGTTCATTGATGGTCAGGGCGCAGGTGGTATGGGGACAGAAGACAACCGCCAGGCCCTGCCTGACCCGGGACTCTCTCACCACCGACTGCAGGCGACTGGTAATGTCCAGGAATTCTTCCTGTCTGGCGGTGGGCAGGCTGAGTTTTATCACTTTTTTCCCCCTGAATAAAATTTATTTGGAAAAAATCATTTTCCCACTTGACAAAGCGTTTTCAATGTAATTATATATAGTGCCGAAGGCACAAGATTTAGTATTCAAAAGCCATGAATAGCACTAAATGTTGTCTTTTCAGGCATTTTTTCCGCCTGGAAAATAATATCACAGGTTTAGCTTTCCCGGGTACTGAAATAACTGGCAAATCTTAGTTTATAGGGAGGAAAGGATGGTCAAAACCAGCAAAATTACCAGGATTAAGAAAAGGGACGGGGGCATTGTCGATTTTACCCAGGACAAAATCACCAACGCCATTTATAAGGCCATGCAGTCCCAGGGAATTGACGACCTGATGGAAGCCCAGCATGTTTCGGACATCGTGGTTTTCGTCCTGGAGGAAAAATTCGGCGGTTACACCATTCCCTCGGTGGAACAGATCCAGGATATCGTAGAGATGGTCCTGATGAAACAGGGCTACCACGAAGTGGCCAAGGCTTACATACTGTACCGCGAGAAACATAAGGCCATCCGCGAGGCTAAGGAAACAGGAATCAACCTGGAAAGGTTAATCAAGGATTACATAAATGACCACGACTGGAAAGTCAGGGAGAACAGCAACGAGGGCGTGGTCAGCTTCTCTGGCCTGAACGCCAGGATTTCCGGGGAAGTGCTGTCGAATTTTGCCCTCAACAACCTTTATTCCGAAAGAATCAAGAAAGCCCACCTGGAGGGCGATTTCCATATTCACGATTTGTCGTACCCGATTGTCGGCTACTGCGCCGGCTGGTCCTTGGAGAACCTGCTGCGCAAGGGGTTCGGTCATGTGCCCAACCAAGTTCATTCCCATCCGGCCAAACACCTGGAGACGGCCACCCTGCACATGGTTAATTACATCGGGACGATGCAGGCCGAGTTTGCCGGGGCCCAGGCTTTTTCCAGCGTTGATACCTTCCTGGCGCCGTTCGTTCGGGCTGATAACCTGAGCTACGAGCGGGTCAAGCAGGATATCCAGAAACTAATTTTCGGCCTTAACGTGCCCTGCCGCTGGGGCTGGCAGACACCTTTCTCCAACCTGACCTTTGACTGGACGGTTCCGGAGGACCTGAAGAATAAAAAAGTCATCGTCGGCGGGGAAGAACTGGATTCCTGCTACGGCGATTACCAGAAAGAAATGGACATGATCAACCGGGCCTTCCTGGAGCTGATGGTCGAAGGCGACCTTAAGGGTCGGGTGTTCACTTTTCCCATTCCCACTTACAACGTTACCAGGGATTTTGACTGGGACCACCCCAATGCCCGGTTGTTGTTTGAAGCCACGGCTAAGTACGGCATTCCTTATTTCCAGAACTACCTCGGTACCAATCTCAACCCGGGCGATATCCGGGCCATGTGCTGCCGCCTGAACCTGGACATGAGAGAATTGAAGCGTCGGCCGGGCAACATGTGGGGAGCCGGAGAACAGACCGGATCCATCGGGGTGGTTACCATCAACCTCAACCGCATCGGCTACGAAGCCCAGAGCAAGCAGGAATTCTTCGATAAGCTGAAAGAGATGATGATCCTGGCCAAGGAATCGCTGGAAACCAAGCGGGAAGTGGTCAACAACATGCTGGAACGGGGCCTGATGCCCTATACCAAGGTCTACCTGGGCCATTTCGAGAACCATTTCTCCACCATCGGCATCTGCGGCATGCACGAAGCCTGCATGAATTTCCTGGGCAAAGGCATCGGCACATCGGAAGGCAAGGAATTCACCATAGAAACCCTCAACTTCATGCGGGAGGTCTTAAAAGACTTTCAGGAAGAAACCGGTCATCTGTACAACCTGGAAGCTTCTCCGGCTGAATCCACCTCTTACCGGCTGGCCCGCCTGGACCGCCAGAAATATAAAAATATCTACACCTCGGGCACCGACAAGCATCCCTATCTGACCAATTCCACCCAGCTCAACGTTGATGCCACCAGGGATATCTTTGAAGCCCTCAAGCACCAGGAGGACGTCCAGTCGCTGTACACCGGCGGGACCATCTTCCATGCTTTCCTGCCAGAAGCCATAGACTGGCAGACCTGCCGGAAACTGGTCCGGAAAATTGCCGACACCAGAATTCCTTACTACAGCATCACCCCGACTTTCAGCATCTGTAATAACCACGGGTACCTCAAGGGTCAGCACCCGACCTGCCCGGAGTGCGGCTCGGAAACCGAGGTTTTCTCCAGAATCGTCGGCTATCTGCGGCCGGTTAGGACCTGGAATGACGGCAAGCAGCAGGAGTTCAGCGAACGGGTGACCTTTTCCAAGCTGGACTGACTTAAATTTTACCTTAAATAGACTCTACAAGGAGAGGCAAAGGATGGATTATTTGCTTTTTACCCTGCCAGGATGTGCCAAGTGCGATCGGGTCAAAGAGCTGCTCCAAGCCAGAGGGCTCCAGGCCGCCGAGTATGACGTCAGCAGCAAGGACGGTCGGAACAAGATCCGGGAGTACATCAAGCTGCTGCGCCGGGATAGCTCCGGCAGCGTCATTATTCCGACCCTGATCATCGAGGACAACGGCCAGGCCACGGCCGTGCTCAACTCGGCTGAGGAGCTGGACCTGTGGTTGAAATCAAGGGTTTAGAGAAGTTTGCCTCGCGTGATTTTCCGGGGCACATCTCCTCTACTGTTTTTGTCGGCGGCTGCAATTTCCGCTGTCCTTTCTGTCATAATGCCGACCTGGTGTTAAACCCGGCCCGGCTGCCGTCGCTGGACCTGAATCTTTTTCTCAGCTACCTTGATTCCAGGAAAGGGTGGCTGGAGGGACTGTGCCTGAGCGGGGGCGAACCCCTGCTCCATGAAGACCTTGAGGTTCTGGCCCGGGTGATTAAGGACAGGGGTTACCTGGTAAAGCTTGACACCAACGGTTCCTTTCCGGACAGGCTGGAATATCTTATAAAACAGGGACTGGTGGACTGGGTGGCCATGGATATCAAAGGGCCTTTGGCCAGGTATCAGGAAATCGTCCGGACCGAGGTTGACCTGGAGAAAATAAACCGTAGCCAGGAAATAATAAGGCATTCCGACCTGCCCTATATTTTCAGAACGACGGTGGTGCCAGGACTCCATACCGAAAACGACCTGCTGGAAATTGCCGCCTGGCTGCAGGGGGCCAGGTGTTTTCAACTGCAGCAGTTTGTCCCCCAGAATACGGTGGACCCGGAGTTCCTGAAACGAGAGGCTTACCCGGCCGAGGTCCTTCGGCGCTGGGCGGAGAAACTGCGGCCCTATTTTGACGAGGTCCTGGTGGAAGGAGTTTAACTGATGAAAGTGCTGATAAGAAAAATATCACCCGAAGCTAAAATCCCGGTTTACCATCACCAGGGCGATGCTGGTTTTGACCTGTTTGCCTGTGCCGGTCTGACCATCAACCCCGGGGAAACAGTCGCTGTGCCTATCGGAATTCAGATGGCCATCCCGGCTGGTTACGTCGGTTTGATCTGGGATAAGAGCGGGATTGCCCTGTGCGGGGTTCACCGGCTGGCCGGGGTGGTGGATGCTGGCTACCGGGGAGAAGTTAAGGTGGTACTGACTAACCTGGGGAAGGAACCTTTTCTAATCAACCCCGGGATGAAAATCGCCCAGATGCTCATCCAGCCGGTGCAGACAGTGGACATCGTGGAAGTAGATTTACTGGACCAGACCAGCCGGGGAGAGGGGGGCTTCGGCTCCACCGGTTTATACTGACCCGGTTCAGGCAGGCAGGGCCTCATTCGGACCTAAATTTTCCTGTTCAGTTTCTTTAATAAAGGCAAGAAGGATTAAGCTGTTGCCACCTGCTCTTATCTATGGTTATCCTGGCTGTAGCGGCTAGCGGCTCTGACTCCGGCTGTATGAAGCCTGGAGATAAATCAACCTTACTGGTATTTCCCCATTATGTAATTCTGGAGATGCTCAATAGTAATTTTCTGGCTGGTGATGACTGACTTGACCACGTCTCCGATGGAAATCACTCCAACCAGCTTGTTCTCCTGGATGACCGGCAGATGCCGGATTCTTTTCTCGGTCATCAGGGCCATGCACTCTTCGGCTGTGGACTCAGGATTGACGAAGTAGACCTGAGTGGTCATGATTTCCCGGACCGGGGTTTCCAGCGATGATTTGCCTTTCAGGACGACTTTGCGGGCGTAATCCCTTTCGGAAATCACTCCCACCACCTGGCCTTGGTCCACCACGATCAGGGCCCCGACCTCTTTTTCGGCCATGATCTTCAGAGCTTCGTAGACGGTGTTATCGGGCGAGATGGTCCAGACCTGGTGCCCTTTTTCCTCGAGCATTTGCTTGACTGTAATCATTCTCCCTCCTTAAAAACAAGCCAGCTACTACCGGCGGAAGTCCGGTGCCTCCCGGCTGATATTTATATATTAGAATCTTAAACTGGTGTCAAATTAATTGAATTTATTCAGACTTCGACGCAGCCTGGTTTAAGGCAGGCGGGGAATGGGCGCCAAAAGGGCAGCCAGCCCAGCCTCAGGCCATCCAGATAAAAAGGCCACCTCCAGCCGAAAGCTTAAAAGTCGGTGTCATCGGCAACCGGGTTGGAATAACAGGGACGCTCCTGGTCATTGGCCGGAGCTTTGAAGGCTCCCCGCCCTTAAAACCTATCAAATGCTTAGAAACCTGAAAAAACAGATGGCGGAGGTCACAGCCGAAATCAATCAAAATAGCCAGTCAGGTCGTCCCGGTTGAGTTTCTGGTCCAGGGCCACCCGGGCCACGGCTCTGGCTACGCTGCGGTGCAGCCCCCGGTCCAGGGCATTGGGGACAATTTCTCCAGCCGGGGCATAATCAGCTATGGCCCTGGCCGCGGCCAGCAGCATTTCCCGGGTGATGCGTGGGACGTTGGCGTCAACTGCCCCGCGGAATATGCCGGGAAAGCCCAGCACGTTGTTGATGACCTTGCCGTCGGCAGCATAGGCGGCCCCGGCGGCCATGGCCTCTTCCGGTTCAATTTCCGGGTTGGGGTTGGACAGGGCCAGGATGATCTGGCCTTTCCTGACCATTTCCTTTTTGACCAAGCCCGGCACGCCGGTGGTGGCTATGACCACCTCACACGAAGCCATTATTTCCTTGAGGTCAGCCACCTGTCCGCCAGCTTCTTTCAGGCGCTGGCTGGCTTCGGAGTTGATGTCGGCTCCCTTTACCGGCTTATCCAGGTAGAACATCAACATCCGGGACAGGGCCAGGCCAGCCGCTCCCAGACCGATGACTCCGAAACAACTCTTTTTCAGGTCCTGTCCGGTTAACCTGGAAATGTTCATCAGGGCAGCGGTGACCACGCAGGCTGTTCCATGCTGGTCATCGTGCATGACCGGTATGTCCAGCCGGGACTGGATCTGTTCTTCAATGTAGAAACAGCGGGGAGCCGAAATGTCTTCCAGCTGGATGGCGCTGAAAGTTGGAGCAATGTTGACCACAGTTTCTATGATCTGTTCCGGTTCCTTGGTGTTGAGAAGAACCGGGACGGCCGACAGCCCGGTCAGGGTTTCCATCAGGCAGGCTTTGCCCTCCATTACCGGCATGGCCGCCAGGGGGCCGATGTCTCCCAGTCCCAGCACGGCGCTGCCGTCGGTGACGATGGCTACCAGATGGCGGATAGCAGTATAACGCCTGGCCATGGCCGGGTTCCTCTTGATGAGCAGGCTGACCTCGGCCACGCCCGGGGTGTAGACCTTGCGCAAGACGCTGATATTGTTTATTTCATAGCGGGAACGGACGGCGATTTTCCCACCCTGGTGCATTTCCAGAACTTCATCCCTCACTTCCAGGAGCTGGGCCTTGGGGTAGGCCCTGACCGCCCTGACCACTCTTTCCAGGTGGGCCTCGTCATCCACAAAAATGGTGATTTCCCGGTCCATATAATTGGAACCCATGTGAATAATCTTGATTTCGCCCACATAAGCCTGCTCAGCCCCGATGGCCGAAAGCAGGCCGCCGAATATTCCTGGTTTTTGCAGCAGCCGGCAGCGCAGGGTTCTGACTAACTTGTCTTCCCACCACATGGCTTTACTCCTTTTTTCGGGCTGGGAATCTAATTATATAACTTTTTCTTCTCCGCGGGTATGGCCGGGCTTCAATCCCTGCGGGCCTTAGAAATATCCTTGATATATTTGAGCCCGGGGGAGAGAGGAAAGACAATTTGAGGTCCGGTAAAGTCCAGCTGCGGTTTGTGGCCAGCCTGAGTTTTTGGCAGGCTAGCGTCGGGTGAGGATGGTAGATGATAAGACGGTGAAGGAGAGAGACGAAGAGGTACCGGTCTTAAATTGCTGGCCTCCTTTTCCCGCAGATTATTTCAGCTTTGGCAGAATTGATACGGACCGCTCTTTTTTAGGTGGTCTCAGCGGCTCAGTGGCAATTTCAGGCCATAGCCTTTTTCCTGGAAGGTAGTCCAGATGTCAGGATCTTTTCCGGGTGAAATAATAATAAAAAATCGGGATTACTAGGAAAATAAAAAGAGATGAAGCGGTCAGGCCGCCCAGGGTGGCCAGGGCCAGACTGGACCAGATTTGCCGCCTACCGGTTTCCAGTTGAATCAAGAGCAGCGGCAGCAGGCCGAAGACGGTGGTGGCCGTAGTCATAAAAACTGGCCTTATTCTTTCTCTGGCGCCTCTGACCACGGCCTCGGCCAGTTCCAGACCAGAATTTTTTCGCGTCTGGTTGATATGGTCCACCAGGATGATGGCATTGTTTACCACAATCCCGGCCAGGAGGATGAGCCCGATGTAGGCCGAAGAATCGAAAGGATAGCCGGCAACCACGAAGGCCAGGAAGACTCCGGTCAGGGCCAGAGGCACGGCCAGCATGACGATAAAAGGCTGGATGAAGGATTCATAGAGAGCGGCCAGGATGATGAAGATGATGACCAGGGCAGCTATCAGCCCGAACTTCAGCTGTGATTTTTCTGCGGTGGTCATCAGGAAACCATATTCCATCGCTGCGGTGAAGCCCGGGGGTAGGCTGAGGCTGGAAAAGACCGCTTTCCGGTAGTTTTCGGCCGCCTTGTACGGTCCCTTGAATTCCCACATCACCGTCATCTGGAATTGCTGGTTTTCCCGATAAATGGACCCCGGTATCTGTCTTTCTTCCACCGCCAGCAAATCGCCCACCTGCAGCTGCTGCCCCTCCGGCGTTATCAGCAACATCTCCAGCAGCTGGCCGAGTTCCAGGTTCTCAGCTTCGGGAAATTTGACCTCAATGAACCTCTCCTTGCCCTGGATGACCGCCTGGAGCCGCAGGCCGAAAGCGCCCCGGACCATGCTTTGCAGCTGGTAGAAAAGATAATTCGGGTCCAGGTTGTACCGGGCCAGGGCTTCTTCTTTGATTTTCAGCACGTATTCGGTTGAGGAAACATCGCCCCAGAAATACTGGCCGGTTATACTCTTGATTTCACCCACCCGGGGATTCCGGCGCAGCCTGGTTTCCAGGTCGGCGGCGATGTCCTGCAATTTCTTGAGGTTATATCCATAGAGCCTGATGTAGGAATCAAGAAAGCGGCCAGCGCTCATGGAAGAATAGTAGCCCTGGGGGTCGAAACCATAGACCCCGATGCTGACCCCGGCAAAATTGGTGGCCAGCCTGATCAATTCATCTTTGAGAATGTAGGGATGGGCCGAGAGTTCCACCTCGGGCGGAAAGGAAATGTCCAGGTAACCCCGCTCCCGGAAAACCCGGGCGTTGACCTGCTTTTGGCAGGGATAGGCCAGGGCCCTTTGTTCAAACTGGCGCACCAGTTCGTCGGTGGCCTCGATCCGGGTGCCAGCCGGCATAGTTATCGAGACGTTGAGCCGGTCACGCGCATACCAGCGGAAAAATTCCCCGATGACCACGTTTTTCTTGAAGAGCCGGTAACTGCCGAAGATGAGCAGCCCTATGATCAGCAGGATTTCGAGCGGATGTTTCAGGCCGAAGCGCAGCACCTTTTCAAAAAACAGAAGACCAGGGCTCCGCTCCTTTCGCGGCCGGACGAAAAGCAGCCGCGGACTTAGCGCCGGAATCAGGGAAAAAGACACGAGCAGGGAGGTGGTCAGAGCCAGAGACATCACTATTCCCAGCGGCAGGTAGTAGATACGGAGCCGCCCCTGGAAAAAGGGGAAGCAGAAAAAGACCCCGATGGTGGTCAGGGTGGAGGCCAGGACCGGAGTTATTACCTGTCGTGGTCCCTTGCTGGCTGCTTCTCCTGGACTCCAGCCCGATTCTCTCAGCCTGAGAATGTTTTCAAAAACCACGATGGAATTGTCGACAAAAATCCCGAAGCCCAGAGCCAGGGCTCCTAAGGTCAGCATGTTCAGAGAAATCTTGAATACATAAATGAAATTGAAAGAAATTATGGCTGAAAACAGGACCGAAGAAAGAATTAGCAGCGAAGGCGACAGCCTCCTGATGATAATGAAAATCATAAGGAAAATTAGCAGGGTGATAACTGCGGCCAGAAGATAAAGGTGGCGCAGGTTGTCCAGTATTTCCTGGCTCTCATCATCCACTACCCGGAAGGTCAGATCGGCCGGCAGGTTTTTCTTGACCTGTTCCAGCCGCTCTTTGACCTGCCTGGCCACCTTCAGGGTGTTCTTGCCTTTTTCTTTGAGCACCCGCAGCATGATGGTGGGCTGGCCATTAATCCGGTTGAGGTGGAAAATCTCCGCGTATTCCAGAGTGACCGCCGCTACGTCCTTGATCCTGACCGGCACCCCGCCCCGGTGGCTGATGACCAGTTCGCCCAGGTCTTTTAAGTCCCTGGGAGCCAGGGCCAGCCGCAGCAGGTATTCTTCTTGGTCTTTATGAACCCGGGCTGAAGGATAAACCTGGAAAGCCTGCGCCAGCGTCTGCACTATCAGGTAGGGATGAAGACTGAGGTCCCTCATTTTTTTCTGGTCGAGAGTGAGGCGAACATTAAAGTCGGACCCGCCGCTGACTTCCACCTTAGAAACACCGCTGACCGCCCCCAGGCCGATTTCCAGCCGGTCTTTGACTATTTCCCGGAGCGTCTGGAGCGGATAGTTGCCGGAGATGGTGTAGGTCAAAAAAGGTCTGACCCTGAAATCTTCCGGTATATAGGGCTCGACCACCGGTTTAACACCGTAAGGCAGCTCCGGCAGAATACGTCCCAGAGCTTCCCTCAGGGCCAGGTTGGCAAATTCCAGGTCAATTTTTGGGTCAAATTCTACAGTCAGGCGGCAGGACCCGATTTCGCTGGTCGATTGTATTTTGCGGATGCCCTTTACCGACAGGACGGCCTCCTCCAGGATGGCCGTGACCTGGGTCTGCATGACCTCGGGGGAGGCTCCGGCCCAGCTGGCAGTAATGTCCACCTGGGGGAATTCTTCCTGCGGGGCCAGTTCCAGGGGGATATGGAACAGGGAGTAAAAGCCCAGGGCCAGCAGGGCCAGGTAAATCATCAGGGTGGCAACCGGGCGGTCGATAAAAAATCTCATAGTCGTCACTCAGATGGAGCTTCGGCCTGGTTTGGGCCGCAGCCGACTTTCTACCCATTCATAAAGGACCGGGATCAGGATGAGCGTCAGGAAAAGAGAGGAAGTCAGTCCGCCAATCACGGCTATAGCCAGCGGCCGCAGCAGCTCAGCCCCCCGGCCCAGCCCCAGGGCCATGGGAATCAAGCCGGCAATCGTGCTCAGGGTGGACATCATAATGGGCCGCAAGCGGGTGGCCGTGCCCTCAACCACCGCCCGGCGCAGGTCATGGCCCTCGCGCCGGAGCTGGTTGATGTAATCTATCTCCACGATGGCATTGTTAACCACGATACCCACCAGGACCACCACCCCGATCAGAGAGATGACGTTAAGGCTCTGGCCGGTCAACAGCAACAGGGCTCCGGTTCCTATTAATCCCATCGGAATAGTAAACATTATCAGGAAGGGGTGGAGCAGCGATTCAAACTGGGCGGCCATGATCATGTAAATTAACACTACGGCCATGAGAAAGGCCAGCAGCAGCGAGCGGAAGCTAACGGCCATCTCCTCTCTTTCCCCTCCGAACAGGATGCGGTATTCGGCCGGCAGGTTCATCTGCTGGATCTGGGCTTGTATGGCCGGAGCCACCTGGCTGAATTTCCGACCCCGGAGGTTGGCCGTGACCAGGATTTCCCGCTCCTGGTTTTCCCGCCTGATTTCGTTGAGCCCTTCCACCAGTTCGTAGCTCACCAGTTCCCTGAGGGGAAGGAGTGACTGGCCGTAGGGATAAAATGAATTCAGTACCCGGTCAACAGTCTTTCTGCTTTCAGGTTCCAACCAGATGCGGACATCGTATTTTTTTTCCATTTCCCGGTACTTGGTGGCCAGCTGGCCGCGGATGGCCTGAACCAGGTAGTTAGCCAGCTCGCCGGCCGTCAGGTCGGGGTATTTTTCCAGGGCGGCCGGTTTGATTTTTATCAGCAGCTGGGGTTTTCCCTGCTGCAGGTTAAGGTTGACATCGGTCAGCCCCGGAACCGACTTCAGCCTGTCGGCGAAGTCGAGGGCAGTCCGGCGCAGTATTTCCAGGTTCTGCCCTTTAACCTTGAGGACAATTTGGCCCGAGGTCAGAGCCAGAAATTCTCCCAGGGTAGTCTGCTCCCGGCTGGCCGAAAAAGATAGGTCTGGTATGGTTGCCAGGAATTTCCTGGTCCTGGACATCAGGTTGTCGAGAGCCGTGGGATTTTCGGTCTCAACCGTGACTACAGCTGAATTGACTGAGACATCGGGCCGGAAGGATTCAGTGCTGGAGATTATGCCCACCTGGGAAAAAACCCGCCGGCATTCCGGCTGCTGTTGCAGCCAGCCTTCAAGTCTGGCTACTATTTCCTCGGTCTGCTCCAGCGAGTATTCAGCCGGCATTTTGAGGTTGAGGTTGAAACTGGAGGTCCGGAGAGGCGGCATCAGCTCCCGCGGCAGAAAGATTCCCAGGACCACGATCAAGGAGAATAAGAGCAGGGCCAGGTAGAAAGTTGTTTTCTTATGGTCGAGGGACCAAAGCAGGGCGGTTGAATGACGGTTGACGAATTTTTGGTAGCGGCGATTAAAAGCCCGAAAAACTGCTTCGAAGACAGGCTTTAATAAATCAGAAATAAACCGGAAGACCCGGGAGAATAGCCAGCCAAAACTTTTAAGAATGGTCCGGATTAACCACACGATCAGGAGGACCAGGTTGTAAGCCAGAAATTTAAAGCCCAGCCAGGGGTAGGCCCACCTGCTTCTGGTTCCACCAGCCGCCCTTATCTGGCCAGGACTGAGGAAACGAAAATCCAGATCGATTCTTTCCTGCCAGGCCAGCAGCCTTTCCCGCGAGGCCAGCATCGGCAGCAGGCTGACTGAAACCAGCAGGGCCGAGAGCAGGGTGTAGGTAACGGTCAGGGCCGTGTCCTTGAAAAGCTGTCCGGCCAGGCCCCGGACATAAATGACCGGCAGAAAGACCACGATGGTGGTCAGCACCGAAGCCGCTACCGGGCTGATCACTTCCCGGGTGCCGGTGCTGGCTGCCTCCTTCACCCCGGCTCCGAGCTGTCGGTGCCGGAAAATGTTTTCCGAGACCACCACGGCTGTATCGTCCAGCATGCCCACGCCCAGGGCCAGACCTCCCAGGGACATCAGGTTGAGGGTCATATCCCGCAGGAACAGGATGTTAAACACCCCGATTATGGAAATGGGAATGACCGTACCTATGATTAAAGGGGATTTCCATTCCTGCAGAAAAATTAGCAGGGTCAGAAAAGCCAGGATGGCTCCCTGGATGATTTCTTCTCTGGTGGAAGCGATGGCACTCTGAATATAGCCAGCCTGCTCGGTGATGACCTCCAGGTTGATTTCCGGATTTTCCTTCTTGATTTGCTCGATGACTTTTCGGGCCCCCTGGCTCACCTGGACGGTGTTGGTCCCGTATTCTTTCCTTATCAGCAGGCCGATGCTTTCCCGGCCGTTAAGCCTGGTAGTGCCCTCGCGTTCTTTCATGGTGTCCACCACCCGGCCGAGGTGCTTGAGCAGCACCACGCCCCGGTCCCCGGTAAATTTAACCGGAATTTCTTCTATTTCTCTAACGCTGCTGAATTCCCCGGCAATTCGTAATGAGTATAAGAATTTACCCTTGCGGATGGTCCCGCCGTGCAGGCTCTGGTTGAAACCGGATATTTTCTGGGAAACAGTTTCCAGGCTCAGTCCGTAATTGGCCAGTTTTTCTGGCTCCAGCTCAACCTGGATTTCCCTTTCCACCCCGCCGGTGATTTCTACTGCGGCGATGCCCTCAATCTGCTCCAGCCGGGGCTTGATCATTTCCTCGGCCAGTTCTTTTAGTTCCAGCAGACTGCGCTGCCCGGTCAGGGCTAGGGTCATGATGGGGCTGCTCTGGGGGTCAAGCGAGATGATGACCGGTCTTTCGCAGCCCTCGGGCAGGCTGTCCCTGGCTGAATCCAGGCGCTCCCGGGTGTGGAGCAGGGCAAAATTCATGTCGGTGCCCCAGGTGAATTCCAGGCTGATGAAGGAAAAACCTTCCTTGGAAACCGATTCCACCCGGCGCAGACCGGGAATCCGGCTGACCGAGGCCTCCAGCGGCACGGTTACCAGGGTTTCGACTTCCTCCGGGGCCACTCCCGGATACTGGGTGATGACCGACAGGCGAGGATAGCTGATGGAAGGCAGGAGGTCGATGCTCAGCCGACTCAAAGACACCACGCCCAGCAAGATGATGGCTATAAAAAACATCAGGGTGGTGACCGGGCGCTCGATGGAAAATCGGGCAGGGTTCATGACCGTTTCTCCAGCAACTGGGGTCAGTCAACGACCCGAACCGCGGAATCGTGGGCCAGGGTCAGGTGGCCCTCGATTATTACCTGTTCGCCGTCACTGACACCCTCCAGGACTTCGACGTACTGTTCATTTTCTTCGCCGGTCTGGATGTATCTCCATTTGGCCAGCCCGTTTTCCACCACAAACACCAGGGGTCGGCCGCCGCGAACCAGCACTGCAGCCTGGGGGACAAGAAGCCGGCCGGGGAAAACCTCTGAAACTATTTCCACTTCGGCGTGCATTCCGGGCTTGATTTCTCCGGAGGGATTGTCCAGGTGGATAAAGACGCTGCAGGTCCTTTCGGTCGGACTGACCAGCGGGCTGATGGCGGCCACCCGACCCTGAAAGACTTTCCCCGGGTAAGCCGAAAAACGGACGTCAGCTTCCCGCCCGACCTTAATTTTACCGATGAGGGTTTCCAGGACTTTGGCTTCGATCTTAAGCTGGCTGAGGTCTACCAGGGTGCAAATTTCCCTTCCAGCTTCGATGTTTTCTCCGGGAGAGACTTTGACCTGGGTGATGACGCCAGAAAAGGGGGCAGTGATTTTAGTTTTTTCCAACTCCATCCGGGCTTTCTTGACATTAATTTCAGCCTGAGTCAATCCCTTGGAAGCGGCGATTATTTCGTCTCTCTTCAGACCGCTGCTGATGAGAGCCAGTTCATAATCCCGCCGGGCTTTGTCCAGTTCAGCCTGGCTGATGCGCCCTTGCTTATGGGCTGCTTCGGCCTGGAGAAAGGCCTCCTCTGCTTTCTTCAGGTTCTCCAGGTCGGCAGTGTTATTCTTCAGCTCCGGTTGTTGGAAGAGGTGGTCCAGCACAAGCTCTGACAGGGCTTTAAGCCTTGAGGCCTCATCCTGCTCCAGTTGCAACCTGTAAGGCGTGTCGTCCAGCTCGGCCAAAACCTGGCCAGCTGACACCTTCAGGCCTTCCTGGATGTTGAGCTTCTTCAGCACTCCCTTGACTTCAGCTTTCAGGATAACTTTTCTTTCGGTAAAAACCTCGCCGGGAGATTTGATCCTTTTTTCCAGGTCAGCCACCCTGACTGTGGCCACCTTGACTGGCAAAGGGACTGAGGCCTGGGTTTCGGCTGCCGATGGGGCTGCGACCGGTCCGGAGGCGTTATCATTTTTCTGGGCTGATTTCCGGGCCAACCAGATTCCAGCCACGGCGGCCATAATTACCAGGACTACCAGGAAAATGATCAAGAGTCTTGACCGCTGATTCATGTTTTCCACCTTTTTTACACTAATATTAAATACGACGAAAAAAGTCAAAGATTTATATCATCGGGCTTCAAATAAACCGTCGGACAGGCTAATTATCGCGGGAATGAGATTTTTTTTATAAAAATGGATATAATATAAATTCTCAGAGCTTTTACGGCCGGGTCAGGCCACAAGGTCAGAAAGAGCCGGTTTGCATCTATTTTTTATGGTCTGGAGTTTATATGAATAACCGGGCCGAAAAGCTGAGCCGGCTTTAAGGCCGATCCAGGAGAAACAAGGAAGGTTGACCATGAACTCAGGCAAAATTAAGTTCTTCACGAGAAACAAAACTCTAACTCTGGCCGGCCTGGTTATGGCTGCCTCTGGTATCGTGGTTCTGCTCCTGCTTGGATTCAGGGTCAGTCCGGCCAGGTCGCCGCTTGCTCCGGCTGAACTTTCTCCCGGAGTTAACCTGGCCAGAATTTCATTGCCCTTCGTCGAAAACCGGGGGCAGTGGGACAACCGGGTGCGGTTCAAGGCCGACCTTTTCTCGGGAGCTCTGGTGGTGACTGAAGAAGAGCTGGTCTACAGTCTGGTCTCTGCCCGATCCGGGAAAGTTGAAGCGGATACCTGGAGTGAAGATTGGCCAGTCTCCGGCCCGACCAGCTCCAGGATGCTGGTTTTCAAGGAAAAATTCCTGGCGGCCAACGGCCGGGAGCTATCCTTAACCCCCGCCGGGAAAGAAGCTGCCGAAACCGCGGTTTCCTATTTTAACAGCCCGGATTCCACCTCCTGGAAGAGAAGGCTGGCCAGCTACGGCCGGCTGCGGCTTGGCCGTGTTTATCCTGGAATAGACGTAGAACTCAAAGCCACAGGCGGCAACGTGGAGAAATTTTTCTACCTGAGTCCCGGGGCCAGGGTTGAAGATATAAGTATAAAGGTTGAGGGTATTGAAGCCCTGAGCCTTTCCGACCAGGGCAACCTGGTTTTAAATTCTTCTGCCGGACCCCTGGAAATGGTCAAGCCGGTGGGCTACCAGGAAATCGCTGCTCAGCGCCACCCGGTGGAAGTGGCCTATGAGCTCAGGGGTCGGGACGAATATGGTTTCAAAATCTCTGGTTCCTATGATCCGGATTTCCCTCTGGTAATTGACCCGGCCTTGAGCACCCTGTCGGCTTCAACCTTTATCGGCGGAACAGGCAATGACCGCGGATACTGTATCGGAGTTAACGCCTCCGGGAAGGTCTATGTGGCCGGCTATACCGTTTCCATCTTCTCATCCGATTTTCCAACTACCACCGGTGTTATTGATACTTCGGCTAACGGCAGTTTTGACCTCTTCATCTCCAGGCTCGATAATTCCCTGACCCAGCTGGAAGCTTCGACCTACCTGGGCGGGAGCAGCTCCGATTACGTTAATGGCCTGTCCATAGCTGAGGATGGCAATATCTTTTTAACCGGGATAACCAGTTCCAGGGATTTTCCGGTGACGGCCGGGGCTTTTCAGACTCAATACCGGGGTGGGGAATATGATGCCTTTGTGGTTAAGATTTCCCCCGACCTGGACCTGCTGCTGGGCTCAACTTACCTGGGTGGAAGCGGGATAGATTATGGCGCTGACCTGAAGGTCATTCCAGCTTCTTATAACAACGACACCATAGTGGTGGTAGGCATGACCGATTCGGCCGATTTTCCGGTTACTCCGGACACTTACAGCACCAGCCTCCGGGGTGGCCTGGATGCTTTCGTGGCCGTCATTTATAATTCTCTTGGCAGTCTGGATGCCACCTTTATCGGCGGCAGCGATTATGATATCGCTTCGGCAGTAGCGGTGGATGGGCTGGGTCACTTCTGGGTGGCCGGACGAACCAGGTCGGCCGATTTTCCGGTTGCCCTTCACTCCTTCGATGAGACCTATAACGGGGATTACGACGGCTTTGTTCTCCACCTGGACTATCAGCTTAATGTTATCTATGGCTCGACCTATATTGGCGGCAGCGGAGCTGATTTTCTGTACGGGCTTAGTCTTAAAGGTGAGGTCAACCCCGAAGTTTATGTAGCCGGCTATACCAGCTCCAGCGATTTCCCAGTGACCGAATCGGCCTATGATAAGACCTTCTCCGGTATTTACGATGTCTTTGTGTCCAAACTGGATACTTCCCTCAGTTACCTATTGGCCTCGACCTTTCTGGGCGGGGCGGCCGATGACCGCTGCCGGGCGATAGCGGTCGATGCCAACGGTAACCCCTATATCGCAGGCTGGACCAGGTCAGCCAGTTACCCGATAACTTCTTTCACCTACGACTCCAGCCATGACGGGGGCTGGGACGCTTTTGTCACCAAGCTCTCGGTCAAGCTGGGCGCTGTGCTGGCCTCAACTTTTATCGGAGGTGGCGCTGATGACCTGGCTTACGGGCTGGCCATTGATGACGCCGGCGATGTTTACCTAACCGGTTACACCCAGTCCTCAACTTTTCCCATGACCGAGGAAACCTATGACGATGAGATCAGCAGCACCGATGTTTTTGTGGCCAGGTTTGCGGCTGTTGGCAGCTATCAGCTGACTGTCAGCCGCACAGGAGACGGCTCCGGTTCGGTTACCAGTGTTGACGGCGGAATAGATTGCGGCTCCGACTGCTCCGAAACATATGATGAAGGATTTATCGTTATCCTGAAAGCGGAGCCGGCGGAAAATTCAGTCTTTGGGGGCTGGAGCGGGGATGTGACCAGTCCGGACAACCCGATTTATTTCACCATGGATTCGGACAAGAACATCACGGCCAGTTTTGCTCCGGCCGAAGCCACCTATACCCTGACTGTGGTCAGGTCCGGGCCGGGTAACGGCACTATCACCAGTGAAGATGAGGGGATAAATTGTGGAGATGTCTGCTCGGCTGCCTATCCGGCGGGAACTCTGGTCAAGCTGACAGCCACTCCCGATGAACTGTCAGGTTTTGAACGCTGGGATGGCGACATTTCTGGGACCAGCAAGACCATTAGCTTTCTAATGGATGGCGATAAAACGGTGGTGGCGGTCTTCGGTCCCTATCCGCTATCTGACCTGAGCGGTGAGTGGAGCGGCCTGAAAGTTTCCAGATTCCTGGGACAGACCATTGTCCTGAGCGGTTTTCTGAAGCTGATCAACGACGGAGACGGAGAGCTCAAGGGTAATTATAAGATATCCTATTACCTGTCGGCCGACGGCCAGAGCCTGGATACCCTGATTGAAACCAGGAGTCTCAGCTATAACCTGGCGCCTGATTCCACCAGGATTATCACCGTGGCCTGGTATCTGAGCCAGAATTTAAATCCTGTCGGTAAGTACCTGGTGGCGATTCTTGATGCCGATAATGAGATAGAAGAGAAGGATGAGAACAATAATCGGGTTGTCTTTGGACCGATTACTGCTACAAGCGAAAACGGGAGTACCGGCCAGGAACAGAGAACAGGGGTCAGGAAGCTCTCGGAAGCCATCAAGGGCAAAATCGGAAAATAATAAGTAACGGCGGAGGCCAGAATGAAGCTAAGAGCACTGCTGCTAAGTTTGATGATACTGCTGACCGCAAGCCTGGGGGCGGAGCCCCGGGTGACTTTTTCCCTGAGGGGTGGCTATTACGTGCCGTCCTCTTCAACTTTTAATAAGCAGTATGTACCGGCGGTCAATGCCAGCTTGAAGCAGCTGTCCGATTTTCTGGCCGACCTGGGGCTATCCGGTGCCAGCCGCAACCTGTCCGAGATAACAGGCATCATCTCCTTCGGAGGCGAGCTGGAGATAAAGACCGGTCCGCAATTTTATGTTGCTCTGGGCAGCGAGTACCTGTTCAAGAATGTTACCAATGAGCTGAAACTGGCCGGAACGATTGAGGGGGTGGCAGTTGATGTTTCCCAGGAAGGTAAAATCGGGCTGTCCAGCCTGCCGGTATTGTTAACCATCAGAATTAACCTGCCGATAACCACGGTCCGCGTCTATCTTGGCGGGGGAATTGGTTACTATTTCAACCGGGCGGTAATCAATGAAAAATGGCTCTGGCAGGAAAACCTGATCAAGGTTTCAGAAGGCAGCCGGAAAATCGTGGCCACTTCCCAGAATATTTTTCCCCATGCCAACCTTGGAGCTGACCTGGCCGTTTCCTCCAGGTTTTTCCTGAGTGCTGATATCAGGGTGCCCTTCGGCACGGTTAAGAACTTCAAGATAAAAAGTGACTCGCTCGATGCCAGCACCGTCGGTCAGCCCCTGACCTTCATCAACAGTGAAGGTCTGGAAACCAACTTCCAGTGGGAACTGGTCGGGCCCAATATCTCGGTTAACCTTAAGTACAGGTTTTGAGCCTGTGCAGGCCTTACCTGCCAGCCCGTTCCTGGAAAGCTCCTGATTCCAGCCTGAACCCCTGCTTTACTGGTATTCATTTTTATTATTCCGTCGGGGGAGTAACATCCAGGCCTTACCGGCCAGCCCGGACTTTGTTGCCTCCTTTCTTCCTGGCCGGGGCCTGATAAAATTACAGACAGTAAAGATTTCTGTTGACCTGTAGATTTATTTAATGCTATAAGAAATGAAGGGATGGGAGTGAAGAGAGTGGGGCGGCAAACTAAGGCTGGGTAAGGAGGGAAAATGCCTCCAGCGGGCAAGAAAGTTTTTTCAGGTCAGCGTTTTGAAACAATCATTGCCATCATCATCGTTCTGGCCATCGTGGCCATCGGCGTTCTGGTCCAGTATAAATTCTACCTGCTAAATTTCTTCTTCCTGCCGGTTATTTTTTCCGGTTATTACCTGGGTCACCGGCGGGCGGTGCTGATTGCCCTGAGCTGCATTCTGCTGGAAGCCCTGTATCTCGTTTTCTCCAGGCAGGTATTTGGGGTTCAGTTCAGCCTCAGACGGGATGACCTGATTTTCCTGATTTCCTGGGCGGTATTTCTCTTCCTGACGGCCTGGATCGTCGGGCTGCTGAGCGAAAAGCGGGCAAGAGAGGTCTTCAACCTGAAGAAGGCTTATGCCGGCATTCTGTCCGTAGTCCTGAAATACTTGGAAGTGGGAGAGGAGGGCAAATCTCAGGCGGAAAAGGTGGCCGAGCTGGCAGGTAAAATTGCCGGCGTTCTGGAAATTAACAAGGCTGAAATAGAAAATATAAAATCAGCGGCCCTGCTGAGCGACATGCAAGAACTCCAGACCTGCCTGCCGCTGTTCAGCCAGACCACCCAGTATATGGAGCACGAAAGCCTGGCCCAGCTTCAGCTGACCGACCGGGAAAAAATATTGCTTAAGACTGCAGCCCTGATACTGTCGGAGATTCAGCCCTTACTTCAAAGCTATTATGTTCATTATCGGCAGAAGGCTGGAGAACTTGATAAGAGCCTGAATTCCATTCCGCTGGGGGCTTCCATTATTGCCCTGGCCGAGCTCTACGTCAGACTGTCCCGCCAGGGAAAAGTCAAGCTCGGGCCGGAGGAGATTACTTCTCTGGAAGATATCCGCAAACTCAAGGGTCGGTATTTTCCAGAAAAAGTGGTGGAGGCCCTGCAGCTGGTCGTATACTGATTCCATCTTTGCTCCCCCCAGATTATAATCAGATGTCAGAAAAGCTTATAAAAATTGCTGGAATTGACCTGGCCGGTTCTCCCCGCCGGCCAACGGGCTTCTGCCTGATTGAAGATAAGAATATTGAAGTGACCGTTGTCCACGATGATGAGGAGATTATCGATAAACTGAAAAAATTCGACCCGGCTGTGGTGGCCATAGATGCCCCCCTGAGCCTGCCCCCGGGCCGCAGGCAGATTGAGGACCGTGGTGGCGGTCATTTCCGGAGCTGTGACCTGGCCCTGCGCGAAAGGGGCATCCGGTTTTTCCCGATAACCCTGGGACCGATGAGAATGTTGACGGCCCGGGGAATAGCCCTGAAGAAGAGAATTCAAAGACTCGGCTGCCGGGTAATTGAGGTTTATCCGGGGGCGGCCCAGGAGGTCTGGGGCCTGCCCAGGGCTGGTTCTGACAGGATAGGATTGGCCAGGGGACTGGAGTATCTGGCTGGGAAAGAATTCTCTATGAAGCTCAACTCTACTTCTAAAAAATGGTCAGAAATGACGGCCGATGAGCTGGATGCGGTCAGTGCGGCTCTGGTGGGATTGTTGTTTTTCAGGAACCAGGCTGAGCTTTACGGGCGAGGAAGGCAGATAATTGTCATGCCCCGGAAGAAAAAAAATCGCCCCACTAAGACTCTAAATCAGGCTTCTTTTCAGAAAAAGGAGGTCCATCGGTCGGGTTAACTGGAACGAATGGTTTCAAACCCGGTCATAATTCTGATTGTATCATCAGAGATAACCCGTAATCCTGTTATGGAAGGTTACCCCTGCTGAGATGGCCTGAAGCCGGCTATATCCTGAAAAGATAAGAAACCTTGAGGGTGGAGGAATGTCCTTTTTCAGTTTCCAGAAATTCCCGGCGCTGGCTCTTTTTGAAACTGAACTGGATGATACTGCCAGCTCCGAGATAGTAGCCGGCCAGGAAATCGAAGCTGTATTGACTCTCCCTGGTTTCACCCAGCAGGATGGTGCTGATAAATAACTTCTGGGTCAGCTGGTAATGCAGCGCAGCTTCGTAGGTCAGGCCGTCAAAGACTTTTTCTCCGGTAGCTGACAGCCGTTGCTGGATGTAATCGGCTCCAAATGATAGTTCAATATTGCTCCGGGGCTTTAGGGACAGGTTGCCTTCCAGGCTTAACTGGTTACCCGGCAGCACAGCGGTGAACTCTTCGTTATAGATACCTCTTTTTTGCCAGCTACCTTCCAGGCTGATTTCTTTTAAAAAGCCACCCCGTTCCCAGTCGAAATCGAAGTGGGCTCCGGACCTTTTGAGGTATTCTCCGTTCCAGACCAGTTCATTTTCAGGTGTTAGCACCTGATACTGGCTGCGACCGGTAAAAATTCCGTAGTGAAGGTGGATGCGGTTGAAGAAATTCCAGAACATCATGAATTCCAGCTCCTGGCCCACCGGGCGGCCATAGGAGTCCCAGTTAAGGGTGCCGGTGATGTCCCAGCTTAATCTCTGAACTGCTCCCCGGTTGTAGCGCCAGGCGTAACCCAGCATGGTTTCCAGCGACTGAAAGTCTATCTGGCCGAGATAGCCGGCTCTCAGATTGGCCTTATCTTCTATCCGTTCGAAGTCGACCGAAAGCTGCAGCCCAGCATCCGGTTCTCGTTGAAATTCAATCTGGTGAAGACCATTGCGGGAATTGTCGGTGGCGGAGTCGAAGCAGATAATGCTGGCTCCCCGCAGATAATAAATGTCCTTAAAATTGAAGCTGTAATCAAAAGCCAGATTCTGACTGGTGGATTCCAGCTCGTCAACGCCTGTGTAATATATGCCAACCTGAGAGTTTTTGAACAGGTCCCGCTTGAGTCGGAAAACGCCAAATTTGGATGAGCCGTAGTCGGTCTTATTCAGGGCTCCAAGGATGCCAAATGAATAACCCCCGGTCTTGCCGGAAATTTTGGCTGCCAGCCGGGGATCACGTATCCGACGGGAATAGAAGATTCTGGTTCCGGTGACCAGGCTGAAATACTGACTGCCCTCAGTGAAGAAAGGGCGGTTTTCCCTGAGATAATTTTCGTAAGGGGAAAGCTGATAGAGGAAGGGGTCGGATTCTACCTGGCTGAAATCGGGGCTGGCGGTGACATCCAGGTATAGGTTGGGTTTGAGGCCATATTTGACATCAACCCCGGCTGCCAACTTATCATCTTTTTCTCCTTCCCAGCGGGAGGAGCGCACCCCGGCATAGGGAAATATTTCCAGGTTGTGTCCAGGCTTGAGGCCGCTCAGACCGCGCAGTTCAGCCATCTGGTGCAGTTTAGGCAGGTCTCTTTTAACCTCTGTCCAGTAATCAGTTTCATTCAGCCGGTATATATAGCGGACAAAATTAACGCCCCAGACCTGCTCTCGGGCCGAAGAAAAGCGCAGCGATTTGAAAGGAATTGCCATCTCGGCCGACCAGCCGTCATCCCTTATCCTGGCACCAGATTTCCAGATGGTCTCAACTGAGTTTTTCTGGATACCCCTTGGATTAACTGTGAAAGAAATACTGGTGCGCTTGTCGTTATAAGTGTCCAGGATGATCTGTATGGAATCGTTGTTCTCAAACTCGTTGCGGGGGGTGAGTTCAGCCCAGATTTTTTCCGGCTGAGAGTCTTTCATCAGAAAAGCGAAGTAAAGGTATCGGTCGTCATAAGCCGCCCAGACGTAGGTTTCCTCGGAAGCCGGAGCGCCGTTGACCGGGTTGTACTGAACAAAGCCAGAGACCGGCTGAATTGCAGTCCAGCAGGCATCCTCCAGCAGACCGTCTATCTTCGGGGGATTATCTATCTTTTTTATTTCCAGAATTTTTGACCTGTCCTGGGAAAATAGCGGCCAGGTCCAGACCAGCAAAAATATAAACAGAAAAATGAGAAGCAGTAAATTCTGGCCAGAGGCACAGGTAAGCCTTTTCATGCAGTCTCCTATGTCTTCTGTTTTCCATTTTGACGACTTAAGGTCGGTTTTCTTCCATATTTTCTGGATTTCAGGAATTGAGGTTGCCGGGAAAATGAAAGATTCTTAAAGACTTCTAATTCTCCTTCTCCCTTCACTCCAGGGTTAGTAGGTACTGGTCAAGCAGGTAGGGCAGATTGAAGCGGTAGCCATAAGCCCTTAATAACTCTATGATGGTCACGAAATCAGTCTGGCCAGAACGATATTGCTCCAGCAGCCTCAGAAAATGCTGCCTTTCTCCAGGATTCAAGCGGGGAGAAACATAGCCAAACATGTGGTTCAGGGCATTGAGCAGGTTGGATTTTCTTATTGGCCGGCTCAGGAGCTGGTAGAAGGCCTGGCGGTAATCGGCCAGCGTCTGCTCCAGATTGCCCTTTTGATGCCCGGCCAGAATCCGGCCCATGGTTTTAAGATCCTTCTGGCTGATGGACATAAACAGATATTTAGCCCGACTATGAAACTCAATCAGTGATTTGATATCCCGGCTGGACTGGCGGAACAGGAAATGCAGGTAAACCCGGGCCAGGAATTCCCAGCGGAGCTCGCGGTTGTTCAGACGGCCTTCATCAATCAGGGGAAGGTAGGGACGGAGCCTTCTCGCTGTCGCCGGGAAAAGGCCGTCATCTTTCCCGAGGATGTTGGTGGCTTCCAGATTGCCGAAGACCTTGGCACTCTTAACCCCACAGCTTGGAGACTTGGCCTTTAAGATGAAGCCGTCCACCTCCGGCAGGTTGTTGATGGTCTTTTCAGAATATTCAATAAGTTTCTGAGTGACGTTGAGGCCTGTTTCCCGCTGGATAACTTCGATCCTGTCGCCCAGTTTAAACAGGCTGACAGTTTTCCGCGGTATGCCCAGCCCTATTTCCACTTCCGGGCAGACGGTGATGAGTTCAAAGCGGGGTTTGAGGGCGTTGACATTATCGTCGCTGACCGTCCCGCCATTGTAACGGTTGAAGAAACCATTAAGGCAGGCGCTTATGACCACCCTTGGTTTATCCATCATCTTCAAATTTTATCTGATATCAGTCTCAATTTCCAGATAATAAAATCGGCCGGAAAAGATGGCTGGGGCTTTCCCCTCTGGCCGGCAGTCCGGGACCTGGTAAGACCTGACGGCAGATATTAAGTATGGGCCAAACCTGAAAAAAGCCGAGTCTGGGTTGGCCCAAACTGGGTCTTGACCGTGGCTTGACACTAGAACAGATCGCTCCCTGCCGGTCCTGGCTTGGGAATCCAGTTGTCTGGAATCAATAATTTTTAATCTAAAAAGATTATTTACCAGCTGGTGTTAATTAACGGCAGCACCCTGGTCCAGCCGGGGTTAGTCCTGATTATATTTACCAGGCCGAGCTGGAATCCCTTTTCTACCTTCCAGGCATAATTGACCAGGCCAAGCGACAGGCCCCTCAGGTTGCCCTGAAGAAAGTTGAAAGAACTAACAGTCAGGCCTCGTAATTGACCATCCCGGGTCAATCTTATCAGACCGCCAGAGATAAAAACTCCGTTCAAGTTTTTCCCACCGGCTGCCAGACCGGAAATAAGGAGCCCTTCCACTTCAGGTGCTCCGGCCCCCAGCCCGGCCGCGGCCAGTCCGGTAATCTTTTTCCCGGCCCCGGCTCCGATACCGGCTACGATGAGGCCTTTTATTTCTTGGCCGGCTCCGACTCCCAGGCCAGCAAAAGTCAGGCCGTAAAGGTTCTCCCCAGCTCCCGCCCCCAGGCCAGCCAGGGTCAGACCACTGAGGTTATTTCCGGCCCCGACTCCACCCGCAGACAGGTTAAGCCCCGTGACGTTCTCTCCCGCTCCGAGTCCAAGCCCGGCCAGGTTAAAGCCGGTCAGATTTTCTCCCGCCCCGAGACCGAGGCCGGCGGCATTAATCCCGGTCACGTTCTCTCCGGCTCCGGCTCCTAACCCGCCGATATTCAAGCCATAAAGATTGCCACCGCTTCCGCTCCCAACGACCCCCAGGTTAAGACCGGAAGCCGTTTTTTCGGCGGCCACTCCGAGCAAGCCCACCTGGATACCGTGCAGTCGGGCGGCTCCCGGCAGAAGACCGAAGGACAGTCCGTTAATCACGGCTTCTTTATTTTCCTGGTAAGGTTTCCAGAGAGTAAGATTTATTCCGTTAATCCTCTCCACGCCTCTATCCCTGAAGTTAAGACGCAGCCCGCTGAATTTCTGCGAATTGCCGAAACTTAGACCCCAGGTTCTGCCCGGAAAGTTCAAACCCTGAGCTGAAAGACCTACCGCCAGGACGGAGAACATCAGAGTCAAGAAAGCAAAAAGTCTTTGAACTTTATAGCTCTTCTCGTAAGCCCGATTTATTCCTGAGCCGTTTTTCCTTCTCTTAATATTTATCATTGGCTTTTCTCCCTGAACAATATTACAGTTTTGCCATCCAGTCCTGGTCTAAACCATGAAAAAAACAATATTAATCATATAATTACCCACAGTAAAAATCTATCAAAGGCTTAAGATACGATAGAGACTTCCGGAAAGTTCGCAATTTCAGCTTTAACGGATAGAGCTTTCGCCTTTTTATCCTCGCCCCTGCTGGCCAGTGACCGGACCAGACAAGCTTGAAAAAAACCGGGCGTCAGTTTATAAAAGTGGAGGCACATTATTATTATGAAAGGAACGGCAGGCAGATGTTGACCATAAGAAAAAAGATTAAAACTAAATCTCCAGGTTTTTCCCCGGGCCTGGCATTCGCCGTTCTGCTTCTCTTGCTGACTTCTCTGGCTCTTTTGGGTGGTAGCCAAGTGAGGCCGCAGGCAGCTTGGACTGAGACGGAAATAAAGAATCTGGCCAGTAATTATGAGTACTGTCTTTTTGATGGCTCCAGGTACAGACTGAAAGATGGCCAGTATGAAGCTGGAACGGGGCTGGATGATTATGTCAGCCTGAAACTGGCGGCCCTGGCCGTAGGCGACCTTAACGCTGACGGACCACCTGAGGCTGCGGTCATCCTGGTTTCCAATTTCGGCGGCAGCGGTTCTTTTTATGAACTGACGGTGCTAGTCAACCGCGGTGGTGATTGGCAGCAGACCAATAACCTGGAACTGGGCGACCGGGTGGAGGTAAAAGAACTGGTCATTACTGACGGAGAAATCAGGCTTAACCTGCTGGTCCCTGGGCCGGATGACCCGAGCTGCTGCCCCAGTCAGCCAAAAAGCCTTTTGTTCCGGCTGGTTGCTGGCCGGCTGCAGCTCCTGACATAAAGCGCTTCGGCCCGGACTGCCCGTGGTTGCAATCGCCTCAGGTCAATTTGAATTTATTCCAGCTTCCGGAAAAAGAGGGTGGTTTTTCCTCTACCCGGCTTTACTGCTTATCCTTAATTTTAGGGGTTTTGCTTGGCTGGAAGACAAGACCGGACCCTTTTCGCGGCCTTAAAATCCTATCCCCAGCAGAATGGAAAATCCGCTGTTCCTGGCTTTGTCGGTCGGAACCGTAGTATTTTCGGACAGGATGTTGCTCAATCCGTAATGATAACGGGCATCAGCGGTAACCTTGAAGAGCATGGGTATCTTGATATCAAGGCCCAGTCCGCCGACAGCGGCCAGGCTGTTGCTCTTGAAATCGTCTTTGATATCTTCTGTTTCGCTCATGCCCATATAAGTAATTCGGGCTTTTGCCTTTTGCAGGAAACCATAGGAAGGCCCGCCAAAGATATAAAATTTTACCGGCCCGGCCGGAATGATGTTCAGTCTGACCAGGAGCGGGATTTCGATGTAGTCGAGCATGGCCTTAGTCTGGGCCAGGGAAGCCGGGTCGGAGGGGTCGAGCAGCATTTGCATTTCCATGCCGCGGCGAGAATAAAGAACTTCGGGCTGGAACCCAATTGGCCCTAAATTGAGGCTGAGGAAGGCCCCGAAACAATAACCCTGAAGATATTTCTGGCCGGGCATATCAATGGCCGGGCTGAACACTATCTTAGAATTGTTTAGTCCTCCTTTAAAGCCGAAGGTCACCAGGGCTTTGGCCGGAGAAGCCAGCAGGGCGATCATTAGAACCGTCAGAAAAATAACAACTCTCTTTTTCATCGTTACCTCCTTCGAGATACTCTATTATATTTCTTGCTCTTGCCGCAAGAATTTTTTAGTTGCTCGCAACAATTTTTTATCTGTTAAATTAGTCGAGGGAACGGGTAATTTATGAAAAAATAGTCGGTTGGAGTCCAGTTGAGCCTGTTTCCTGCTTGCCCTTCTTCTGCCCCCGCTGGTTATTCCAACCAGGTTATTCCTGGCTGCCTGTCCGGGAAGATAAAATAATCAATATTTTATGAACTTAAAAGGCGATCTTGCCTGAGATTATCAGAATCAATCCCTTGTTATCACCATCAGGTGATGAGGAAACATTCATCCTGGAAACCCCAACCACTGTTCGATCACCTGATTTTAAGCTCAGGTGGCTATCTATTAGAGTAACCGGATTTATGGTAACCCAAAATCGCTCTCCGCTAGGTAATGATTTCATCTCTTTTCTTTGCCGCAGAGTGACATTCAGTTTAATGTTTCCCGATGGTTGGCCTTCAGCGACTTCTGGTTTTAAGAGAATCTCAAACTGGTTGTTTGGACCAAAATTAATCATGGATTCTTTTCTATCAATGGCTCTGACCATGGTAGCATCCAGGAGCTGGAAGCTCTTGAACCTGAGTAACTTTTTCAGTTCTTTGACCAGCGGGTCGTTTTTGAGTTCAGGGTCAGTTGGCCCCTCAGCTTCAGAAGCGATGATGAGCTGGATGGTAAAGACCAGGTCTTTGGGCTGGACATCAATCTTCCTGATGGCCGCCAGGATTTTCTCCAGGTTTTCCGGGTTGTCAGATACAGTCAGGACGTTGCTCTTATTATCAGCGCTTATTCGGGTATCGGGCCCAAAATAAGGAACCAGAAGGTTCCGCAGGGTCCCAGCTTCAACATATTTCAGCTTAACCACTTCCTGCTTCAACACCTTTGGCTCCTGCTGCTTAACCTCGTCTGTGGCCGCGGCCTTCAGGAAGGAATTCAGGCTGACCACCAGGGTGGTGGCCAGCACTAAAGTCAGGAAAAATTTGGTGGCCTTTTTAGTTTTCATTTTTTTACTCCTTCTAAGTTAAAGTTCCGGTCGAGAATCCAGAGGACCTGGATGCCCGATTCGGGGAGGATAAAAGCCATTTCTACCCGGTCCGGCTGGGCAGCGGGCTGTTGTTCACTTCCGGCCGGAGAAGCCGGGCCCACCTTTTCTCCGGCACCACTTACAGGTCCGGTTTGCGCTCCTGTCAATTTTTCTGATGGTAGCGGTCGCGACTTAGCTGCTTCAACCCTGGAAGGCGGTTCCGGCTGAACCGGCTCCTCAGAAGAGGTAGAACCTGCAATTTGAGCCTCGGTTGTAGCCTCTTTTTTCAGGTTCAATTTCCGCTCCCCAGCTATGACCTTTTCTTCTGGCTGGCTTGTTCCTGTTAGATCATTGCTGGCCATCTGCTGAGCCGGGGGCCGCAGCCAGAAGTGGTCGATCAAGCGGTAAGAAAGTAAAAATATCAGGATTAACCCGGCTACAGCCACAGCTATCGGTGCTAATTTTCTCCAGGCCAGCTGCCAGGATAGAGATTTTCCAGAAATCAGAATTTCGCCCGAGGCAATTTTTTTCATCAATCCGGACCAGCCTTCTGCGTCCCACTCTGGTAGCTTCTGACGTTCTTTCAGGTCGGCCTGCTTGATAGCGGACATGGATTCCTGGAGGGTCAGGAATTCCTGCCGGCAGACTGGACAGTGGTCAAGATGTTCTTCTACTGCCCTGGAAGAACGACGATTAAGGTCGCCTGAAACGTAAAGCAACAATTTTCGGCCAACGGCTTTACATTTCATTTTTTCCTCCCGGCCTGCGGGTTGCTGTCTGCCCGGAAATAAACTCCCTGATCTTGCGGCGGGCCGAGCTCAAATTTACTCGGACAGAGATACTGGAAGTCTTAAGCACTGCGGCCGTCTCTTTGATGCTAAGACCTTCTAGGTCTCTCAACACGAAAACCTGCCTTTCTTTAGGACTGAGCTTCCCCAGACAGGCATTGATATCGAGCTGGATATCGGAGCTGGTTTCGGCTGATAACTGGCCGGAAGCTATTTCTGGAATTTCACCCGAATCAGAATTACTGCCGCCCCACCCATTTTTCTGCCACCCATTCTCCAGATTGATTTCCAGCTTTCTATTTCGGTGCCAATCGCGGGCCAGGTTGGCCGCTATCTGGAACAGCCAGTTCCGGAAATTTCTGTCCGGGTCAACCCGGTTAAGATAACGGTAGCATCTGAGGAGCGTTTCCTGGGCGATGTCCATGGCTTCTTCCATATTTCCGGTCATCCTGTAAGCCAGATGGAAAAGAGATTGCCGGTAGGGTAGCACCAGTTCCTCAAAAGCGGTGCTTTCTCCGGACAGGGCTTTCTGCACCAGCTCTTTTTCTCTTTCATCCATCTACCTATGTATACCACTACTTTTGACAGATTGTTAAGGCAGACCCATAGGTATTTCTTGAGGTAGATCTGAGAACTGAAAAACACCTACTCCGCTCTCCCTGGGATCACTTGGATAACTGCCCCTGGGCCGGTCAATTCTTGCCGGGTTGGTTTTAGTTCCCTTAAGTAAGAAGAATAAGAAGAAGCGGTTAATCGATAATTCATGAAAGTTTTTATGGGTCCAGGCTGAGTTTCTGGTCATCCTGGTCTTTTCTGGTTTTTCTTTATGTCACCCATATCTTTGAAGACAAAGATTTCGCCGGGACAAACAGGTTAAAAAGAAAGGTGAAAAATGAGGTAAAAAGTAATGACTCAAGACAAAAAATTTCTGTCTGGATTTTGATTTTTGTTATACTTTACGCGATGCTTTAGAAAAATCAGGAAGAAATGATGAAAATTCGAATAATTTTCATAGGAGCCTTTATTTTTATCTGCCTGGTTCTGGTCTCCGGTTCCTTATTTTTTGCTAAGCAATCAGGAGAACGGTGGATTCATCCAGCCTGCCGGACGCTGGAAATCAGCCGAAAGGGACCATTCGTCCTGATGCCTGATGGTCCTCTGGCCACGGTTGATGATAAGGGTTTTTCGTTAAGCTATGACCGGGGGAAAACCTGGTCTGAGCCGGTGTTTGTTTGTCAGGGGCTGAACCCCTCCGAGCCAGCTTCCTATTATCTTCTTTGCACCAGAAACAACGTTCTCATCCTGGTTTATCTCAATTTTGAAGGCAGAAAATTTAGCTGGGATAATGAGAGAAACGAACCGGGTGATTGCCGGCTGGAAGTCTGGTCCATAAGAAGTTTAGACGGTGGAAAGACCTGGGTTGATAACCAGAAAATTCTTGGGGGCTACAATGCCAACTTTTTCGGGCTGATGCAAACTGCCTCAGGACGGGTGGTGGTGCCCCTTCAGCACCTGGTTTCAGACCCCGGGCGGCTGGTAGTCTGTTCGTTTTATTCAGACGACGATGGACAGAGCTGGCAGCGAAGCAACTGGATTGATTTAGGTGGACACGGGCATCACGATGGGGCTTTTGAGCCAACCATCGCTGAACTGCCAGACGGCCGCCTCTTGCTGCTCATCAGAACCGGGCTGGACCGCTTCTGGCAGGCCATTTCAGAAGATGGAAGATACTGGCGAATAATTCAGCCTTCAGCTATTGATGCCAGCAGCTCACCTGGATATCTTCTGCGATTGAAAAGCGGGCGATATGTCCTGGTCTGGAACAGGCTAAATCCAGAAGGGCGGGTCTATGAAAAAACCAGGCCTACGCCTTTCCATTCCGAGCTTTCGGCTTCCTGGCATCGGGAAGAGCTAAGCCTGGCTTTCTCTGAAGATGGCTTTTCCTGGTCGCGGCCAGTGGTTATCGCTCGCCAGACTGGTGGTCAGCTTAGTTACCCTTATGTTTTTGAACCTGAGCCTGGCTTGCTCTGGGTTATTGCTGGATTTGCTTTCAAGAAATACTGGCAGGACCCCTGGCCCCTAAAACTGGAACTTCTGGAAAAGGATTTTATCGATACCTATGCTAAAGGAAGCAGAGAGCCAGGTAAAAAATAATGAAATAAAAAATAAACCTGGACAACCTGAGGAATCCAGTTAACTTTGAAAATAAAGATTTCAAGGAGGGCAGAATGAGTAAAAAATTTTTTGGCCTGGTGATGCTGCTGGCGGTATTTTATTTTTTGGTCTGGCCAGTGTCAGCTGAAGCTCAGGCCAAAAAACCCAAAGTCTACATTTCGGTGGATATGGAAGGTATTGCCCACGTGGTCAATGCCCAGACAGCAGCCGGTCAGTTTGAGTACGAGCGCGGCCGGCGCTTAATGACCGCCGAAGTTAATGCCGCCATAGAAGGATGTCTGACCGCCGGAGCTGGCGAAATAGTTGTTTCTGATTCTCACGGCAATGCCCAGAATATAATTCCAGAGGACCTGAATGAAAAAGCCTTTCTCATCAGGTCCTTCCCGCGGCCGCTTCTGCAAATGGAAGGAATAGATAGCAGCTTTGACGGAGTAATTTTCATCGGTTATCATCCTAAAGAAGGGACACCGGAAGCAAACCTTTCTCACACTATCTGGGGGACCAAGTTTGCTGAAATAAAGGTAAACGGGAAGGTGGTTTCTGAAGCCCTGTTTAACGCCGCGGTGGCTGGTCATTTTGGCCTTCCGGTAATAATGGTCTGTGGCGACCAGCACGTGGTGAAAGAGGCCCAGGAGAACCTCGGCTCGGTGGAAACGGTTATGACCAAGGAATCCCTGGGCTTCCTTTCGGCTAAATCGGCCCATCCAAAAGTTATCCAGGCCGAAATCAGGCAGAAGGCGGAAAGGGCAGTCCGGCGGCTAAAGGAAATGAAGCCCTATGTCGTAGCCAAACCGGTTGTGCTGGAGATTGCTTTCAAGAACATTTTTGATGCTGAGACCACGGCTTACCTGCCCTGGGTAAAGAGGATAGAAGGGAAAGCCATACGAGTGGAATTCAAAGATATGCTGGAAGCCAACCGCTTCATTACTGCTCTTTTTGCCATTAACAACCGAACATAAAAGTAAGTCGTCTGGCCAAAAGCATCCTGGGTGAAGTTACCTGTTTAGGTAAAGAGCAATCTTTTAAGATTTTGGTTGACTTTTCGTCGGCAATAACCTGGGGACTAATAAGCATCAGTTCTGCACTTAGGAAGAGAATTGTCCCGGGGTTTAAGATGCTTATGGTTGTTTTATTTTTCTGTTTATTGTAATTAACTAAGGTAAGTTAAATTTTGGTTTAAGTACAAGTTTGAAACGCAGATGACACTCCTTCTGCTTCTGGAACTGGTTACCATCCTGGCTGCTTCCATCTTA
Organism: Candidatus Aminicenantota bacterium; assembly: GCA_014360005.1. GTDB lineage: Bacteria > Acidobacteriota > Aminicenantia > Aminicenantales > Saccharicenantaceae > Saccharicenans. The sequence goes on from JACIYI010000012.1 coordinate 86,583, forward strand.
GTTATCGTGGTTTTCCATCGCTTGAAAATACCGGCGGTGGTTGGTTTCCTGATAACCGGGATTCTCCTTGGTCCGGGTGGGTTGGGTCTCGTCCATGACCTGCGAGTGATTAATGCTGTGGCAGAAATCGGCGTAATGATGCTGCTTTTTATCATCGGCATTGAATTTTCCCTGGAGAGGCTGCAGCGAATCCAACGCTATTTCTGGTTCGGTGGCGGTCTGCAGGTTCTGCTAACCATCTCTGTTGTAACCTTGATTTCTCGTTTGCTGGGGGCCAAAGTCGAAGAGGCTATTGTCTATGGCTTTCTGGTGGCCTTAAGTTCTACGGCAGTGGTGCTGAAATTACTATCGGATAAAAAGCAACTGGACACTCCCCACGGCCAGATTTACCTGGGGATTCTGATATTTCAGGACATGGCTCTGGTGCCCATGCTGGCCATTATTCCACTTCTGGCCAATATTAAGTCGGTTTCCATCCTGGCTCTTGGCAGTCGATTTTTCCTGAGCCTGCTAGCTGTGGCGGTTGTCTTTTTCCTGGCCAGGAAAATCATGCCCACTATCATTTCGCTTATTGTCAGAACCAGGATAAAAGAAATCTTTTTGTTTTCGGCTCTTTTGGCCTGTCTGGGAATGGCTTACCTGACAGCTTCTCTTGGGTTGTCTCTGGCGCTGGGGGCCTTTCTAGCTGGTATCATCATTTCAGAGTCCAGCTACAGCCTGCAGGTAGTTTCAGATGTTCTACCCTTTAAAGATGTTTTTAGCAGCCTGTTTTTCGTCTCCATCGGTATGCTTTTGGATACCAGAATTGCCTGGCATCTGAGATGGCAGGTGCTGGCCGTGGTGGCGGGTATAATTCTCCTGAAGCTAGTCGTGGTTTTCTTGATCGTCAGGCTTCTGCGGTTTAACTCGCGAGTCTCTATTCTGACTGCTCTGGGACTGGCCCAGATTGGAGAATTCTCTTTTGTTCTGGCCAGAGTTTGCCAGGAGAATGAATTTATTTCCGGGCAGGTGTTTCAGATTTTCGTAGCTTCTTCGGTTCTGACTATCCTGGCCACTCCGTTGCTAATGGAAGCAGGGCCACGGCTGGTGGAAAAAATTCAAGAACGTGGCGTTCTAAGTGCGGAGATAGCCGGCATTGAAAGCGAGGGACTGCGTGAACATGTGATTATTGCCGGCTTTGGCCTTAACGGGCGCGACCTGGCCCGGGTGCTGAGGGAAACCGGAATTTCTTACGTCATCGTTGATATCAACCCGGAAACTTTTCGGGCGGCTTGTCAGTCAGGTGAAACTATGATTTTTGGTGATGCTTCAAGTCGGGTAATACTCCAGGAAGCAGCCATAGCCAGGGCTCGGGCGCTGGTAGTAGCCATTTCTGACCCGGCGGCAGCCAGGCGAGCGGTCAACCTGGCCCGGCGGCTCAATCCAGAGGTTTTTATTATCGTTCGGACCAGGTTTGTCTCGGAAATTGAAGAGCTCTATGTTCTGGGAGCCAATGATGTCATCCCCGAGGAATTTGAGACATCAATTGAAATCTTTGTTCGGGTTCTGGAAAAATATCATTTGCCCAGAAATATCATCAACACCCAGGTCCAGGTCATCCGCAGCGAGCGCTACGGAATCCTGCGGGGAGCCAGGTCTTCTTCCCGTCGCCTGACCGAAAAAATATACGATTACCTGGAAGCCGGAGTGGTGGAGACTTTCTTGGTGCCGGAAGATTCCTGGATTAACGGGAAAACACTGGGCGAGATTGACCTCCGGGGTAAGACGGGGGTAACAGTAATTGCTGTGGTGCGGAACGAGAAAACTCACAGTGGCCCCGGGGCTGATTTCCGGCTGGGAGCCCGAGATATCCTGGTTCTGGTGGGGGACCATCAGGCGATGGACCGGGCCTTTGTCCATCTGGGAGTGGAGAGCGGAGCCGGTTGACCTTATTTCCAGCTCCGAGCCCGGAATGATTGAGGGCATTCACCGGCTGGCCTACCCGGTATTAAATCTCACCTGGCCTTGATAATATAGCGAGGATTGACCGGAAAAATAAACCCCTCCCTGTGCAGGGAAGGGTGCGGATAGCTCGTCTTATTTCGCGCTCAGTCTGAATTAGAATGCAATGCCCACGGTGGCGGACCAGACGCCGTTCTTAACATCGGGCTGGACGCCCTCTTCAATGGCTGTCAGAATCTTTTTCAAGCCCAGGCTGTACCTGACATCGATCATGAAATGGCGACCGAAATCAAGCCCGGCCCCGAAAATGGCCCCGTAATCATTGTTAACCAGAAAACTTTCTTCCAGCGGGATGTCTTCCCCGTTTACCTGCAATTTTTCCCTGAGCTTGAAACCCACGGCCGGCCC
>JACIYI010000013.1 GCA_014360005.1 Candidatus Aminicenantota bacterium
GCACCAGTCGGGTCGGCTCTGCATCATGTTGGCGATTCTTTCCTCGCCCCAGTATGGTATCCAGCGGATTTTCTTGATTTCCTGAAGCGTCCGGTCCCGCAGCCCGCTCCGGTCCATGGAAATAAACCACTGCTCGGTCGCCCGGAATATCACCGGCTGCTTGCAGCGCCAGCAGTGGGGGTAGGAATGACTAATTTCAGCTTGCTTGAGCAGCGTCCCCTCCTGCTCCATATCAGCCACGATTCTGGGGTTGGCTTCAAAAACGTTGAGACCACCGTAGCGCTCAACCTGGGGCAGGAATTTTCCTTCCTCGTCCACCGGAGTATAGATATCCAGGCCGTAAGCCAGGCCGCTCAGGTAATCATCATAACCGTGCCCGGGGGCGGTGTGGACGCAGCCCGTTCCGTCCTCCAGGGTGACGTAATCAGCCAGGACGAACACTGATTCCCGCTGGATAAAAGGATGACGGGCTTTGAGTCCTTCCAGGTCGCGCCCGGTCATGATAGCCAGTTCACGGTAGTCCTCCCAGCCCAGCTCCTCGGCTACTACTGGCAGTAACCTCCGGGCCAGGAGGAAAGCTTCGTCCCCAACCTCGGCCACTACGTACTCATAGTCGGGATGAAAGGCTATGGCCAGGTTAGCCGGCAGGGTCCAGGGTGTGGTCGTCCAGATAACCACCGATATTTTCTTGCCTTTTAACTGCGGGAATTGGCCGGACAGGTCTGAAATCAAGGGGAATCTGACATAAATTGAGGGTGACTTCTTCTCCTTGTATTCAATTTCCGCTTCAGCCAGGGCTGTCTGGCAATGCAGGCACCAGTGCACCGGCTTCTTTCCTTTGTAAACATTGCCCGAGGCAAAAAATTCAGCCAGAAACCGCAGGATGTCAGCTTCGTAGCCGGGGTTCATCGTCAGGTAAGGATTCTCCCAGTCACCGAACACTCCCAGCCGGATGAATTCTTCTCTCTGAATATCTATGAACTTGAGTGCATAGCGACGGCATTCTTCCCGGATGCCGATGACTGACATCTCTTTTTTCCTGCTGTCCAGCAGCTGGTCCACCCTGATTTCAATCGGCAGGCCATGGCAATCCCAGCCGGGTACATAGGGTGACAGGTAACCCATCATGGTCCTGGATTTCACGATAAAATCCTTCAGGATCTTGTTCAGGGCAGTCCCCAGATGAATGTGGCCGTTGGCATAGGGCGGGCCGTCGTGCAGGATAAAAGTGGGTTGACCTCGGCGGCTGTCAATGATCCGCCGGTAGAGCTTCAGGCTCTGCCATTTCTTGATTATCTCTGGCTCCTTCTGGGCCAGCTGAGCCTTCATGGCAAAGGAGGTCCGGGGCAGGTTGAGAGTCTTTTTAAGTTCAATCGGTTCAGACATCGACTATCTCCACCGGGTAAATCAATTTTTTCTATTATAGAACAGGTTATTCCAATCTGCCACTGCCCTCAGTCAAATCTTTTCGCGGTCTCAGTCCTGGCGGTAGTGGCAGCCGCGGCTGCTGGTGTTAGCCAGAGCAGCGTAGGTGATCATCAGGGCTACCTGAATACCATGGCGGAGGTCAACGATGTCCGGGTCCATCGGTGCTTCTTTGTAAAATTTATCTATGCGGTGTTTCAGGTACTCCAGGTCGGCCCGGGCTCGTTCCAGCCTTTTCCCGGTCCTGATGATGCCGGCATAATTCCACATAGTGCTCCTGATGGTGGCCCAGTCCTGGTGGATGAGGGCCGGGTCAATTTCTTCTTCGTTTTCCGGGTAATACCAGGGGTGAATCAGGCTCGGGTTATAGGGAAAGGCTGCTTCAAAATGGTCGGCAATGTGCCGGGACGCCCGCAGGCCCCAGACTAACCCCTCCAGTAAAGAAGTTGAGGCCAGGCGGTTAGCCCCGTGCACCCCAGTGCAGGCCACCTCGCCCACGGCATAAAGTCCCTGGAGTGAAGTCCGACCCCAGGTATCGACCAGCACCCCGCCGCAGCAGAAATGGGCTGCCGGAACGACCGGAATCGGCTCTCTGGTAATATCAATTCCATATTGGAGGCAGGTGCGGTAGATATGGGGAAAACGTTTCTTGATATCGACCCGGGCGTAGCTGGCCAGGTCCAGCAGCACATAACTGGAATTGGTGTTAATCATTTCCTGGTAAATGGCCCTGGTCACTTCATCTCTCGGAGCCAGCTCCTTCTGCGGGCTGTATTTTTCCATGAAGGTCCGGCCAAATCTGGTTTTGAGCCTGGCTCCCTCTCCCCGGACCGACTCCGAAATCAGAAAGCCGTCCGCATCCCGGTGGTAGAGTGCAGTGGGATGGAATTGAATGTACTCCATATTTACAATTCTGGCTCCAGCCCGCAGGGCCATGGCATAGCCCGAGCCGATTGTCGTCCGGGGATTGGAGGTAAATTGATACACTGCCCCGCAACCACCGCTGGCCAGGATGGTATATGGTGCCAGGAATTTTTTCACCTTCCGCGTCCGGTTATCCAAAACATAAGCCCCAAGACAACGGGGTTCGCGGTAATAGCTGATGGGGCTGGTGGAATGGTGGGGAACCGTCAGCAGGTCAACCGCTGTGTGGTCAAAGTATACATGGATATTGGGGAATTGCTTCAATCTGGCGTAAAAAGCCTGGGCAATTCTCTGTCCGGTGGCGTCTTCCACGTGCAGAATCCGGCGGCGGGAATGTCCACCCTCCAGAGCATAATCCAGCTTATCCGGAGAAGAGCGGGCGAAAGGAATTTTCAACTCTTCAATCAGAATCCGGTCCACAGCCCGTTTACCCTCGCTCACAAGAACCTCGACAGCCTCAGGATTGTTAATCCAGTCCCCGGCCTTGAGGATGTCCTCTTTTAGCAGTTCCGGGTCGTCGTCATCCCCGAAAGAGACTATCCCACCCTGGGCCCAGTAGGTGTTTGACCCTTCCAGCCCGGCTGATTTTATCACCAGATTTATGGATAGACCCTGGGAGGCGGCTTCCAGGGCGGCCGTGGCTCCGGCTATACCTCCTCCAATAATCAACAGGTCTGAATAAAATTCTTCCCTAGATACATCTTTCATCATTATCTCTTCTTTCTCTCTCAGAGAAATTCCAGTGAAATATCAGCCGAGCGGAAGGAGTGAGTCAGAGCCCCGACCGAAATGTAATCAACCCCGGTCAGGGCCAGGCTCCTGACGGTTTGCAGGTTGACTTGGCCTGAAACTTCAAGCGGGACCCGCCCGGCCACCAGGGCTACAGCGGCTTTTATCTCTTCCACCGACATATTATCCAGCATAATCCAGTCGGCCCCATTTTCCAGAGCTTCCCGGACTTCATTCAGGCTGGTGGCCTCAACCTCAATCTTGAGCCCGGGGAGATTTCTCAGCCGCAGGTGTTCTCTGGCTTTCTTTAGGGCCAGAGAGATTCCTCCGGTAATCCTGAGATGATTATCCTTGATCAAAATCATATCGGAAAGACTCATCCGGTGGTTATAGCCACCGCCCATCCGCACGGCATATTTCTCCAGAGCCCGCCAGCCAGGAGTGGTCTTCCTCGTATCCAGGATGCGGGCTCTAGTTCCGCTGATTTCATTCACAAAAGATCTGGTGAGGCTGGCAATCCCGGACAGGCGCTGCAGGAAATTCAGGGCTGTCCTTTCAGCCTGGAGGAGTGAGGCCGCTCGACCGCTGACTTCGGCCAGAAGCTGCTCTCGCTTAAATTCCTGCCCGTCTTCCAGTTTTTTTCTGAACTCAACTTCCGGGTCCAGCCGGGAAAAAACCCTGGCCGCCACCTCCAGCCCGGCCAGGACTCCGTCCTGTTTAGCCAGAAAAACGGCTCTCCCCCGTTCTGTGGCCGGGACCACAGCCTCAGTAGTGATGTCACCAGCAGGCAGGTCTTCGGCCAGCGCCAGGTCTATCAGTTGGTCGACTCTTGCCCAGTCCATTTAGGATGATTATAAGAGTTTGAGCGCCGAGCGTCAACCTGATATCCAGCCCTGTCTCGGGGAATTTCTATGACTTAGAGAAATAAAATTATGCCTGGTCCTCTTGCCTGCAGCCAGGTTTTATGGCAAAATTCATCCTAATTTCCCGCCGGGCAAAGGAAAAAATAAAATGATAACAAGAACCAGACCGGCCAGAACTGAACTGCCAGGACGGCCTCTGTCCACAGCTGACCTTAAACAACTCCTGTCCCTGGCTTTATCCCGGGGCGGGGACTTCGCTGATGTCTTCCTGGAATACCGGACTTCCCTGTCCATCCTGATGGAAGAGGACATCATCAAGGAATCTTCGGAAAGCGTCAGCCTGGGTCTGGGGATAAGAGTTATCAGCAAGGACCGGACCGGATATGCCTACAGCAATGACCTGTCGGAAGAAAAACTCAAATCGGCAGCCCTGAGCGCGGCCGCGGTGGCCAATTCCCCGGCCCGGGTTTCACTACCGTCTCGTTTCCGCCCCCAGCCGATTTCCGGCCAGGTAGCCCGGGCCAGGCTGATTGCTACTTGGCGCCCGTTGAGAGAAAAAATGGTCCTGGTAGAAAGAGCCTACCGTTCAGCTCTTAATTATGCCCCGGTCATCAAAAAAGTGCAGGTGGCTTATGGCGAGTCCCTGCAGAAAGTCTGGATGGTTAATTCTGAGGGACTATCGGCCGGAGACACCAGGCCCATGGTCAAACTGGTGGCCATGGCCCTGGCCGAAAAGAACGGCCGCCGGGAATCCGGTTTCGCTGGGGGTGGGGGCCGGGTCGGCCTGGAGTATTTTGCCCGGGAACTCACCCCCGAAACCATCGGGCAGGAAGCCGCCCGGGAAGCCTGCCTGCTGTTGGAAGCTGTTGAGCCCCCGGCCGGTGAAATGCCGGTAGTCCTGGCTCCCGGTCATAGCGGTGTGCTGATCCATGAGGCAGTGGGGCACCTGCTGGAAGCCGATTTTGTCCGGAAGAAGACTTCAATCCTCTGGAACAAGCTGGGCAAAAAAGTTGGTTCCGAGCAGCTCACCATATACGATGACCCGACCATACCTGGCTTCCGGGGCTCCTATAATCTTGATGACGAAGGCCACCCCCCGCAAAAAACGCTGCTGGTGGAAAAAGGAGTGGTCCGAGGCTTTCTTCAGGATGGTCTTTCTGCCCGCCTGATGAAGCACCAGCCGACCGGGCACGGACGGCGGCAGGATTTTTCCAACTGGCCGCTGCCCAGGATGGGCAACACTTACATCGACCGGGGAGAATATGCACCGCAAGAAATTCTCCGCAGCCTCAAGAAAGGATTTTACGTCAGCCGACTGTCGGGCGGCCAGGTGGAAGATTCGGGTCAGTTTACTTTCTCCGTTACCCTGGGTTTCATGATTGAAAATGGCCGGATCGGACGCCCGGTCAAACAGGCCACCTTAATCGGCACCAATCTGGATATCCTGCAGAAGGTGGAGATGGTCGGTTCCGACCTGGAATTCGGCTGGCAGACCGGCACCTGCTCCAAAGAAGGACAGGACGTCCCCGTATCCGACGGTTGTCCCACCATTAAAATTGCCAGGATGACGGTGGGAGGAATCAGATGAATACGGATAGTAACAACCTGAGAAAACTGGCCGAAAAGCTGGTCCAGTACGGCCGCAAACAGGGGGCGGACGAAATAGAAATCACCCTGTATGAAGGACGGGAATTCGAGGTGGAGGCGCGGCTGGGCCGGATAGAAAACCTGGTGGAGGCTGGCTCCCGCTATTGCTCCATCCGGGTATTTAAGGATAAAAGAGTGGCTTCAGCCAGTTCTTCCGACCTGACTCTATCTACCCTGCAATTGTTGATTCGTAGCGCCCTCAACCGGGCCAGCCTGACCCATCCAGATGATTTTGCCGGACTCCCGGCCCCGGCTCGATTCAAGGTTACTGAGGATTCTCTGAAACTTTATGATCCGGAAGTGGCCAGGCTCAAGCCTCAGGAAAAAATCAAGCTGGCCCTGACTACTGAAAAAATAGCCCTGAAGGATAAGAGAATTACCAATTCCTTTGGAGCCAGTTTCGTGACCAATGAGCTTAAAACAGTCCTGGTCAATTCCAACGGCTTCAGCGGAGAATATCTCCAGACTTATTGCAGCCTCAGTCTCGGACTCCAGGCCGGTCAGGGGGACCACCTGGTTGAGGATTACTGGTTTTCCTCCAAGCGGCACTTCAAAGACCTGTCCACACCGGAAGAGGTGGCCCGGATAGCTGTGGAAAGGACAGTCCGCCAGCTGAACCCAAGGAAAATCAAGACCCAGAATGTCCCGGTTATCTTTGAACCGAGCATGACCTCCTGGCTGCTGGCTTTTCTTTTCGGCTGTGTTTCCGGCACTGCCGTCTACCAGCAAAGGACTTTCCTGGCCGGAAAGCTTGGAGAAAAGATTGGCAACAACCTGGTGACTGTGATCGATGACGGCCTGCTGCCCGGCCGGCTAGGTTCCCGGCCATTCGATTCCGAAGGTCTACCCACTCAGAGAACCGTGGTCCTGGAAAAGGGCGTTCTGAAAAACTATCTTTGTAATACCTACGCTTCCCGCAAACTCAACCTGCCGGCCACTGGTAATGGGAACGGCCGCGGGGTGGTGCCCAACAACTTCTTTCTGGAACCCGGGTCGTCAACTCCGGAGGAAATCATCAGGTCAACCAGGAAAGGACTGCTCTTGACGCGGGTTATGGGACACGGGTTAAACTCGGTGACAGGAGATATTTCCCGTGGCGCTTCCGGGCTGTGGATAGAAGATGGCCAGGTCGTTTATCCGGTCTCAGAAATTACCATCGCCGGAAACCTGGGCCAGATTTTGAAGAATATTGAAGCTGTGGGCAACGACCTCCTGTTTGAAAGCCCGGTCTGCGGACCGACCATCATGGTAGCCGAAATGACCGTGGCCGGACGCTGAGACGATTTTAGCCTGAGATTCTGTTCCCGAAGCGGTTCAGATGGGCGACCTGGCTCAGACGGCGCTTGGGCACATGCAGGACCCCGGCTTCGTCCTTCCAGTATTTGACCGAATCCCGAAAATCCTCAACCACCGGGCTTTCAGCCGGGTAGCCCAGGGCCAGGACCGAATCGATTTTATAACCCTCCGGAATGTCCAGAATATTCTTCAACCTTTCCCGGTCAACCGAAATTAACCAGCAGCTGCCAATTCCCTGGGTGAGAGCACCGATTATGATGTTTTCCGCCGCCGCTCCCACATCGTATTCATAACCATTCTGCCTGATTTTAGTGTTCACTAGAATCAGAATATAGGCGGTCGGTTCCTGTCCGGGTTGGGGATTGCCGGCCGGGTTGATATAGGCAGCCCAGCGCAGCCAGGGAAAAACTATTTTTCTGACATCAGGTTCATGGACTACCAGGAATTCCAGCGGCTGCATATTGGCCGCCGAGGGAGCCAGCCTTCCCAGGTCCACCAGCTCCAGCAGGATGTTCTCTGGAATTTCTTCCTGGCGGAACTGACGGATGGTCCTCCTTCTCCTTATCAGATCAAGCAGGTTCTCCATGCTTAGCCTCCTCCGGCCCGGTCGGTGGCCCTCCGCCCGGGATCCGGTGCCTTTATCTTAAAAATAATATTAAAAGAAAGCAACAGAATTCCAGCCACCAGGTACATCGGCTGGAGACCAACCATTTCAGAGAGCCAGCCGTACAGCATAGACCCCAGGCCCATTCCTACATCAAAGAGAGAATTATACAGGCTGATGGCCAGCCCTTTGTTCTCCCGGCCGAGAAAATCTATCAGGTAGGTGCTGAGAGCTGGAAAGATTAGACCCTGACCGAAGCCTCCGATAAAACCCGTCAACCACAGACCTGCAGTCGACCTTATCTGAGAAATGAAAAAGAGATTCAGACTGATAATCAGGGCCGAAATCATCACCACTTTTTTCCGCCCGAGATTATCAGACAGTCCGCCCAGCCGGAAACGGGACAGGATGGCTGCGGCTGAAAAAATGATGAAGAACGGCCCGACCCGGCCCAGGTCCAGGGCCCTGGCCAGCAAAGGCATGAAATAAATCATGGCTCCCCTGATCGAACCATGGACCACCGGCATCGAGCCGATTATCAGCAGAATCAGTAACGAACGGGAGCTGACGAGTTCGGCCAGCGAGGAAGAGCTTTTGGGTTCCCGCTCCTCCTTGGGCAATTCCCGCGTCAGAATAATGAAGACCAGGGAAAGTACCAGGAATACCAGGCTGCTGTTGAACAGCCCGGAAAAGCCGAAACGTCTGATTATTTCCTCGCCTAACGAAGGGCCGACGGCGTTGGCTATCAACCCGGCTACTCCGACCAGACCGATCGACCGGGCCATGCTCTGAACCGGAGCCAGGTCGGTACACATGGTGATGGTGGCTGTCATGCTGATACCCCAGCCAAGGCCAGTCAGAGCTCGGAGCAGGACCGGAAAGGCACCTGCTGCATGGACAAGGTGAAAAAGGGGCACACTGACTATCAGAAGGCCCAGGCCCAAGAGGGAAATTTGCTTGCCGCCGCGCCTGTCTATCAACCGGCCAAAAAAAGGCCTGATCATGATGGCCGTCAGGCTGTGAATGCCCATGATCAAGCCCACCTGGCTGCCGCTGGCCTGGAATTGTTTCAAAAATAAAGGCAGCAGGAAAAACAGGCTGACCGAAAGAAAAAGAAAAAAATAGGCGGTCAAGCCCAGGACAAAATCCCGGCTCCAGAGTTGGGAACGGCTATTGGGACTGGAGTTATCAAGCATCTATTTCACAGCTAAAATCCTAAAATCTGGAAATAGAAAAATATCTTAATTCCGGCTGATTGTAAATAAGGTGCTGGCTGTTGGGGTTAGGGGAAAATCTCATATAAGGGGATGATTGAAGGAGGGTATCCTTTGACTCTGCCCAGCCAGCGCAACAGAGTCTTGTGTTATGATAGCATAACTTAAAAAAAAATCAACTGTCTTTTTAACCTGGCCCTGTTGATGGCGGGGCCCAGCAGCCGCCGTTTCTTTGACATCCATCAGCAGTTATGTTAGAAAATCAAAAATTTTCCTAACGAGGGCAAAAATGAAACCAGTTTCTCTATCTCAGCCGGAAGTTCTTAAAAAGATGGCCCAGAATCTCCTTTACGTCCTGGTCGGTTCGGTCGTTATGGCCCTGGGCTATTCTCTTTTCCTGATTCCCTTCCATCTGGTCCCCGGAGGAGTCTCCGGCATCTCTATCATCCTCAATTACCTGTTTAAGCTTCCGGTCGGGTTGCTCATCATAGGACTCAATGTCCCGGTCCTGCTCCTGAGTTACCGCTATCTGGGACGGAAGTATGTCCTGACAACGGTAGCCGGCATGGTGATTTCTTCCCTGCTGATTGACCTGTTTCACGAAATTATCTCCTTACCCCGGGGTACCGAAAATCCTTTGCTGGCTTCAATCTATGGTGGCCTGTTGCTGGGACTGGGTCTGGGACTGGTCTTTCGGGGCCAGGCCTCGACCGGCGGCTCCGATGTCATCGGGCTGATTCTCAATAAATATACCGGACTGACTGTGGGCATCAGCATCATGCTGACTGATTTCGTCATCATTTCCGCTTCCGGGCTGGTTTTCCAAAATCTGGAAGCTCCCCTTTATGGTTACATAGTCCTGTTCATCTCCTCCAAGGTGATTGACCTGGTCCTGGAAGGCTGGAGCTTTTCCAAGCTGGTCATCATCACTTCCAGCCAGACCGAGCGCATTGCCGATTTCATCATCAACCGGCTCGACCGCAGCGGCAGCGCCCTCAAGTCCCGTTCCCTTTTCTTGAATCGTGAGGGTGAGATTATCATCACCGTCATCCATCGCAAGCAGCTGGCCGAACTTAAATCTTTCATTAAGAAAACTGACCCCGAGGCTTTTGTCATCATCAACGATACCTACGAAGTCCTGGGCAAGGGCTTCAAACCGATCCCTTCCACCTGAGCCAGCCGTTGAGTATCCCTGCGGTTAGGTTCAGGGGCTATTTTTCGGTTGAATTTTTCCTGCCCCTGTGATAGTTAAAGAGCCTGACCCAAAACCAAGAGGTAGCCAATGTTAAATTTTGAAATAACCTTCATGGATTTTCTTCTGCAACATCAGGAAAGACACGGCCGGACCTATCATTTTCTGATCCTGATGAACTCCATCCTGAACGCGGCAAAAAGAATTCAGCACTATTACCTGACCGGGGCTTTGAGAGGAAACCTGGGACTGACTGGCCTGGTCAACATCCAGGGGGAAAAGGTCATGAAGCTGGACCAGATCGCTAACGAAGTGGTCAAGCACTACCTGGCTCGTTCCGGCCGGGTGATTTATGCCGTCAGCGAAGAGGAAGACGAGATAATTCCCATGAATGCGGCCGGGCGGTACTTCGTTTATTACGACCCGCTGGATGGCTCCTCCAACATTCCTCATAATCTGCCGGTTGGCTTTCTATTCGGAGTAGCCAAAAGAAACCTGGAGGGCCCGGAAGACGGTCATCTACGGGCCGGTCAGGACTACATCGCCGCCGGAATGTTCGTTATACCAACCGGAACCTTCACCATCGCCCTCCGGGAAGCCGGCTGCTGGCGCTTTCACATTGATGAGACCATGAACTATGTTAAACCGACCAGTATGAAACTGCCCTCCGACTCCAGGACCTGGGAGCTGTCTTTTAACTCAGCTCACCGCGAATACTTTGCCCAGGGAATCAGGGACTGGCTGGACCGGAACGAGAAGAAATACCAGTTCCGTTACCTTGGCGCCCTGGCCGGAGATTTTCACCGTATCCTGAGCAACGGGGGGCTTTTCCTTTACCCGGCCATTGTCAATCATCCTGACCCCAAGAAAAACTATCCCCAAGGTAAACTGCGGTTGATGTACGAAGCGGCCGTGGTTAGTTTTATGTGCCAGGAAGCCGGGGGTCTGGCAGTAGATGAAGACGGTCGGTCTATCCTGGAAATCAAGCCGGACCACATCCACCAGAGGACGGCTCTCTATCTTGGCTCGCGCCGGCTGGTGGAGGAAGTGGCCACCATTCTCAAAGAAAAAAAATAACCAGCCCGTCCAGAAATTCTTACCAGCCCAGATCTTTTATCCGGTCAATAAGTTGTTCGAACCGTTCCACCTGGCTGAGTCCGTAAGCCTGTTCCAGTTCGGTCAGTAACCTGACCAGCTTCCAGGCCTGGTCCGAGGGCAGGCTTTGGCCCACCTGCTTCGGGTCCCGGAATAACCGGGGATGCAGGTCCCCCAGGGGTCGTCCCTGGCTGTCCCGGGATAATTCCTGAAACAGAGTCTGGTTAACCACTGTCAGGAGATGGTCGCGTAAATTGATGAAGGCCAGCAGGCAGTTAAAGTCCTGTAGATAACGTTTCTCGCTCGGCCCGGCCTGTTTCCAGGCCTCAGAAAAGCCGGGCGGCGGGTCATAATTCTGGACCTTTTTCATCGCCCGGAGCAAGGCTTCACTTCTGGCCAGAGCATCCGGCAGAATCTGGGTCAGATAAAATTCGGAAATCCGGTTTAAGTCAAAGGGCAGTTTAATATTGTCTTCTTCAGGCAGCGGCAGTACCAGGACCGGCCTGGCGCTAGCAGCCAGGTAAATTTCCCGGCGGTCGAAATAGCCGTTGCCGTCGGTATCAAAATAACGGATTTCTCCCACCCGGGGCAGGTCGGCCAGGTAACCGATCGGCAGCCAGCCCTCTTCAGCTCCGAGAAGATGGATTTTCTGGTCAACCGGGCTGTAATAGAATTCCAACTGGGTAGGGCGGCTGGAAGCCACCTCGCGGCGAACGTTCCACTTCTGCCGGCTGGCCGAGGCCAGCGACAGTCTTTTCCTTTCCCAGGACCAGCCTATCCCCTGCCCCTCCAGCTCCTTCCAGCTCTTGTTCTTTTCCAGACTGTCATCGGGATATTCCTTCCAGGAAAAACCCGCAGCTGTGATTTCCATATCCCTTACCCAGTCGGTAATTTTATCGTGGGGAATGGAACAGACTTCCTGAGGCGGTCGTCGCTGGCTGGAATAAATCAGGCATTCCTCTGTGTCATATGGTTGCCGGCCGACCAGTACCAGGCCCAGGTCATAGTGAAAGGGACGGTCATGGTTATTGCCGCGGTCGACATCGTAACTGATTTCCAGGCTGCCAATCACCGGCTCGGTTGACTCCGGGGCCAGGTTGAAACGGACCACCAGGTCGCTTAACCCGTCTCCGTTGAGGTCAAAACTGGCCAGGGGGCAAACTTCGGCCGGCCGCCAGCTTCTGCTGGCCCGGTCATAGACATTCTTAAAATAAAGTTTCTGGCCGTTCAGGTTCTGGCTAAAATTTTCAACCATCAGTTCCAGCGGGTTTCTGAATTTCAACAGTTCACCAATATTTTCAAAATCGTAGCCGAACCAGCCCCGGACCAGGTATCTCCTTTCGAAATAGCGGACCTCCATGAAATCAGCCTGACTATCCTCATTCTCGTCGGCATAATCGACCATCAGGTCAACCTGGCCATCCCGGTTGAGGTCGTAAAGATAACAATCGTCATGAAAATCACCGCCGGTCTTGAGACTGTCATTGCCATCGTCGTCAATGACCCAGACCATAACCTCAACCGTCGGGCCATCTTCCAGGGCATAACTTTCCAGCCTGACTGCCATCCGTTCCCGGGCTTGGCCACTCTCGTCCAGCATCAGGCTCTCCCCAGGTTTCATTTCCAGAGTCTTTTTCCACCACTTTCTGGATTTCAAGCTGGGCAGGCGGCCTTCGGGCGTCAGGGCCGTGGCCTTCATCCACCAGGGACCGCGACCCTCTTCTCCCGGCCTAAGCGGCCGGACCGTTTTCTTCTGGGCTGGGGGCGAGGCTACAGCCAGCAGGAAAAGCCCGAGGACCAGGATTAAAAGGGCGGGAAAAGCCAATCGTTTCTTTTGTCTCATTTTCCTGACCAGTTTTTCATCTGTCAATATCATTCTTATGCTATTTTATGCAGCTTCTCCTGTCAATCCGGTTACGGTTAAAATCACCGGTTTGGATAAAAACTTAGAAAAAAATTTGTTATATTTTTTATCTGGTTTTTCTGACCAAATAATAATTTCCGGCGTAACTCCATCGTTTTATCATTCCCAACAGCAGATTTAAGTCGTCATCAGCCGGGAATCCTGTTATAATTTTTTTGTGAGGTGTCAGAAATGAGCCACCACATCTTCCAGTCCATCGAAAAAGAAATCAGTCCCCGGATCAGGCCCCGCTATGACCACCAATTTCTTCCTCTGGGAAAATTCATGGTCTGGTACCGGGAAGAGGCCAGAAACGGTCAGGAAGAAATCCGGCTAGCCCTGGAAAGAGAAAACCAGCTGGTCTCCACCTGGCGTGATAAAATACTGCCGCTGTCTCCAGAGACACTACCGCTGACCCGGGTTTATGTGGAAAGGTTGGTTAAATTCTTGCTGTGGCAGAAAGGTGGCTGGAAGATTTATTTTCAGGGTCCCGAGGTTCTATATGCCTGGCTCAAGGAGCTTTACTCCAGCCAGGGGGAGAGAAAATTTGATGTCAACTTGATGAGCACTGTCTATGAACAGCCTTTTGAAGTTGTTGCGGTGAGCGGCCGCTCTTTTCCTGAAGAAGTTGACAATCCCCTGGTGCTGGGCGGCCATTTTGACGGCTGTCGCCTGGGATTTGACCTGGGGGCCAGTGATTTCAAAGTGGCCGCCGTCCAGGAGGGCCAGGTGGTCTTCAGTCAGGAAATTCCCTGGAACCCACAGGAACAGCCCGACCCGGAATATCATTATCGTCACCTGCAACAGGGACTGAAACTGGCCGCTGACCATCTGCCCCGGGTTCAGGCCATCGGTGGCAGCGCTGCCGGTATTTACATCAACAACCAGGTCAGGATTGCTTCCCTCTTTCGGGCCGTACCCCGGGAGCTGTTCGAAAAACGGGTTAAGAATCTTTTCCTGGACCTGCAGAAAGAATGGGGCGTGCCGTTTGAAGTTATCAATGACGGAGAAGTCACCGCCCTGGCTGGGTATCTCAGCCTGAACCGGACAGCAGTCCTGGGACTGGCCATGGGCTCGAGTGAGGCCGGCGGTTACCTGAACCGGCAGGGTCATCTGCCTGGCTGGCTGGATGAACTGGCCTTTGCTCCGGTCGACCTCAACCCGGAAGCGGCGGTTGATGAATGGTCCGGCGACAGCGGCGTCGGCGCCATGTACTTTTCCCAGCAGGCGGTCAACAAGCTGGCCCTGGCTGCCGGTTTCCAGTTCGCCCAAGAAGAAAGGTTGGCGGAAAGGCTGAAGAGAATCCAGGCCCTGGCGGAAAAAGACGATGACCGGGCCATCAGCATTTTTCAGGATATCGGAATTTACCTGGGATATACGGCCCAGCTTTATTCCCTATTCTATGATTACCAGACCTTGATGATCCTGGGGCGGGTAACCTCAGGCCCCGGGGGTGATTTAATCAGGCAGGAGGCGGAGCGGGTGCTGGCTCTGGAATTTCCAGAACTCCGGGAAAAAATAGAAATCCACCTGACTGATGAAAAAAGCCGCAGGGTGGGACAGGCGGTGGCCGCCGCCACCCTGCCCGAAATCAGAAAGGAGGGATGACCGGACCATGGAAATCATAGTGCAACAGGACAGTCAGAAGGCCAGCTGGCTGGCGGCCAGGCTGCTCAGAAAGCTGATTCTGGAAAAACCCAATCCTGTCATCGGGCTGGCGACCGGCAACACTCAGCTGCAGCTTTATAAATACCTGGTCCAGATGCACCGGGAAGAAGGACTGGACTTCAGCCGGGTGATGACCTTCAACCTGGATGAATACGTGGGACTGTCGCCCGACCATCCGGCTTCCTTTCACCGCTTTATGTGGGACAACCTTTTCAGCCAGATAAATATCAAACCAGAAAACGTGCATATCCCTGACGGGCTGGCCTCTAACATCCAGGCTTACTGCGATAGATACGAACAGGAAATCAAGGAAGCTGGCGGAATAGATATCCAGGTTCTCGGACTGGGCACCAACGGGCATATCGGCTTTAATGAACCTTCCTCCTCGTTGAGCTCACGCACCCGAATCAAAACTCTAACCGCCCAGACTAGGAAAAATAATGCCATTTTTTTCGGCGGCGAAGACCACGTCCCCTACCACGCCATCACCATGGGCATCGGGACAATTCTGGAAGCCCGGACCTGCCTGCTGCTGGCTTTTGGCCAGAAAAAGGCCAGCGCCATTGCCCTGGCGGTAGAGGGCCCGGTCACAGCCATGGTGCCAGCCTCGGCCCTGCAACTTCACCCCCAGGCCATCATTATTCTAGACCGGGAAGCAGCCTCAGAACTCAAACACCTGGATTACTACCAGTGGGTATACGAACATAAGCCAGAATGGCAGAAAATTTAACCTCGGCCGCCCCCCGTCTTTGACTTAATTTTCCCGCCTGTGATATAAGAATTTAACCTTAATTCTAAGAGAAGGACGTTAAGATGCATCTGACGACACTGGACTGGGTGATAGTGATCGTTTCCATCAGTATCTGTTTCCTGCCGCCCTTGATCCTCAGCCGCCGGGCAGGAAAGAATACAGCCGAGTTTTTCACTTCCGGTCGGGCCGCACCCTGGTGGTTGATAGGTATTTCTATGGTGGCCACCACCTTCAGCACCGACACTCCCAACCTGGTCACCAACATTGTCCGCAATAACGGGGTGGCCGGCAACTGGGTGTGGTGGGCTTTTCTCCTGACCGGGATGATGACCGTGTTTTTCTATGCCCGTCTGTGGCGGCGGTCGCGGGTGCTGACTGACCTGGAATTTTACGAGCTGCGCTACGCCGGCAAACCCGCCTCTTTTGTCCGTGGTTTCAGGGCAATTTATCTGGGGCTGTTCTTCAACTGCGTCATCATGGCCTCAGTCAACCTGGCCGCAGCCAAGATAGCCAACGTCATCCTGGGCTGGCCCATGGCCAGGACCCTCATCCTCTGCAGTATTATCAACGTTACCTTTGCCGCCCTGGCTGGGCTGTGGGGTGTGCTGGTGGTTGACCTGATTCAATTCGGTATCGCCATGACAGGAGCTTTCTCGGCAGCCATCTTCGCCCTGAGGCAGCCGGAAATTGGTGGACTGTCTGGCCTGTTCTCCAAGCTGGATGCCAGGACCATAGGTCTGCTGCCGGATTTTGGCAACTGGACCGTGGCCCTGTCTATCTTTATCATCCCGGTGGCCGTCCAGTGGTGGTCAGTCTGGTATCCTGGAGCCGAACCGGGCGGCGGCAGCTACATCGCCCAGAGAATGCTGGCGGCCAGAAGTGAGAAAGACGCTCTAAGCGGAACCCTGTTCTTCAATTTCGCCCACTACGCTCTCCGACCCTGGCCCTGGATCCTGGTGGCCCTTTGCTCTTTCATCATCTATCCCGACCTAGCCGACATCCAGAAGGCCTTTCCGGGAGTTGACCCCAGACTAATCGGAAACGACATGGCCTACCCGGCCATGCTCCGGTTCCTGCCATCTGGCTTTCTGGGAATCATGGTAGCCGGCCTGCTGGCGGCCTACGTCTCCACTCTGGTCACTCACCTAAACTGGGGCAGTTCCTACGTAGTCCATGATTTTTACCGTCGCTTCCTCAAACCCGGGGCTGATGAAAAACATTATGTGGCTGCGGGCCGGGTAATGACCGTCATCCTGATGGTCCTGGCCAGCCTCTTGACCTTCGTCCTGGAATCAGCTAAAGCCAGTTTTGACCTAATGCTGTCCATCGGTGCCGGCACCGGATTGATTTACCTGCTGCGCTGGTTCTGGTGGCGGATAAATGCCTGGTCGGAAATCGCGGCCATGGCCAGCTCCTTCTCGGTAGCCGTCTATTTCTTCATCAGGGGCAAGATGGGGCAGCCTGTTCCCCAGCATATCTCCCTGCTGGTAACAATTGCTTTCACCACGGTGGTCTGGCTGGTAGTCACTTACCTGACCAAACCGGTCAGCCGGGAGAAGCTCATTTCCTTCTACCAACTGGTCAAACCGGCCGGCCCGGGCTGGAATAAAATCAGACAGGAAGCCGGGCTGGACGGCTCTCCCGACAGCCTGACCCTGTCTTTCGCCGGCTGGGTGGCTGGGTGCCTGTTTGTCTATTCGGCGCTGTTCGGGACCGGAGCTTACATTTACAGCCGCTGGCCGCTGGCCATTTTCTGGACTGTTCTGTTCGTGGTAAGTACTTTCTCCCTTATCAAAATAATCGGTAAAATCTGGGCCGGAGCTGGTCAGAAAGAATCTGCCGCTTAAAAGGAGGATAGGATGTATGCTCTGGGTCTTGATTCTGGCACCCAGGGAACCAAAGCTCTGGTGGTGGATATCGAATCAGGGGTGGTCGTCGGCCGCGGTTATGCCCGGCACAGGATGATAGAAGGACTCAAACCGGGAGAATCGGAACAGAACCCCAGAGAATGGATTCTGGCCATGGAACAGGCTATCAGCCAGAGCCTGCGCTCGGCCGGAATTAAGCCGGCAGACATCGTCTGCCTGGGCCTTTCGGGCCAGCAGCATGGATTTGTCCCCCTGGACCAAAACCACCAGCCGATACGCCCGGCCAAGCTCTGGAATGACACTTCAACCGTTGAGGAAACAGAAGAAATTATCAGGGCAATGGGCGGGGAAAAGGCTTTCATCGAAAAACTGGGGCTCAGTCTGGCCGTGGGCTATACCGCTTCCAAAATTCTCTGGTTAAAAAAGCATGAACCTGAAAATTATGCCCGACTGAGGCTGGTTCTCCTGCCCCATAACTACCTGAACCTTTACCTGACCGGCCGTCCTCACATGGAATACGGGGATGCCTCGGGCACTGGCCTGATGGACATCAAAAACCGCTGCTGGCATCAGGAAGCCCTGCGGACTATTGACCCCGAACTGGAAGGAAAACTTCCCACTCTCTCCCATCCGGTCGAACCGGTCGGATACATCCGGCCGGAAATAGCCGCCAGATTCGGCCTGGGCCGGGTCCTGGTGGCCGCCGGCGGCGGCGATAACATGATGGCCGCCATCGGCACCGGCAACGTCAGCCCAGGTCTGCTGACAGTCAGCCTGGGTACCTCGGGCACCGTATTCTCCTACTCGAATAGACCATTCCTCGACCCCGAAGGAGAAATTGCCGCTTTTTGCGACAGCACCGGGGGCTGGCTTCCCCTGCTCTGCACCATGAACGTCACCAACACCACCGAAATGCTGAAAGAACTTTTAGTCATTAATAATGAAGAGCTGGAAGCCCTGGCCGCCAGCACTCGACCCGGAGCTTCCGGTCTGATTTTTCTACCCTTTATTGACGGTGAAAGGGTTCCGGTCCTGCCTCAAGCTTCGGGGGTCTTTTTCGGCCTGACCCGCCAGAACTTCAACCGGCAGAACCTGGCCCGGGCCGTCATAGAAGGAACAGTCTTAAACCTGGGTTATGGATTTTCCCGCCTGCAAGGGCTCGGCCTGGAGGCCAGGGAAATCAGGGCTACTGGTGGCGGAGCCAGAAGTCGGACCTGGCTGCAGGTGTTGTCCGATGTCTTCGCCAACCCCGTAGCAACCCTGAAGGAACCAGAATCAGCCGCCTATGGAGCCGCCCTGCAGGCCATCTGGTGCTACCGGAACCAGAAAAATGATCCGGTCGCCCTGCCTGAACTGGTCGGGGAGATGGTCAAAAAAGATGTCCTGGCCGCCAACCCCCAGCCTGAAAATCTGGCTCTCTACCGGGAACTTCAGGCCAGGTTCAATTCACTCTGGCAGACACTATCGGCTGAATTCAGTGCCCAGCGCCGGCTGGTCAGAACCAGGTTTTAGTGCTTGTGCAGGTCTTTATGCATTATTCTCCTGGTCAGGACCTTTCTTTCTTCCGGTAAGAGCAGGGTTAGCTGCTGGCTGAGGTTTTCATCCTCCTCTTCTTCCAGCATCCGGGTCACATAGTCAATTATGCTCGAGGGAAAGACCAGGTCGCGCTCATACAGGTCTCTTTTTTCTCTGAGAACCTGGGCTGATTCCTGGCAGCTTCCTGGAAGCTGCTGCAGGCTTTCCAGCAACTTTCTGTCCCTGAAGATATTCCCGCTTACATACAAATTTTCAGCCAGCTCAGCTGCCTGTTTGCCCCAGATACCTGCCGTTTCCGGGTTGAGTGCCCAATCAGCCGCCATGGTCAGCCCGGCCAAGAAAAGATGGATTAAAGCGCTGCCGTCAGCCGTTCTCATCTCCACTGTCTGGCGGCTTTCCGGGGATTCAAAGGATTCCATTTCCCTGGGGTTGACCAGAGCTGACAGGTGGCTGACCCTGGTCCAGCCCAGGGGCACCCTGATCATGGCGCTGCGGTTAAGGTCACTCCAGCAGACCCGGGTGGGGGCTTCCTGGTTGGGCACCAGCCGGAAATAAGAAGAGGCCACGGTGTTGCCAAAGGCAGTCAGCGAATCGGCATAATGGCAGAGGCCCCCGATAAGCAACCGGGCTTCCCGGCTGAGGCTGCCGTCCGGACCAGTCATAATATTTTTTCCTTCGCGTTTCAGCTCCAGGTGAAAATGAAGGCCGTTGCCGGCCACGTCCTCTTCCAGCTTGGGGGTGAAAGTGGCCACCAGGCCGTGGCGGTAGGCCACGTTGCGAATAATCCAGCGAGCCAGGACCAGGTGCTCGGCACATTCTTCCACCGGTTCTGGCAGGAATTCAATCTCCATCTGCTCGGCGGTCTTGCCGTTGATTTCTTCCACCTCGCTCTCCACTCGCTCCAGGTATCCCACCTCGCTGTGGGCATATTTAACAGCTCCAGACAGCTGAGTTATCAACCTGACCATTTCGTCCAGCACGTGACCGCTCTTAATAAAGGGAGAAGAAGAATGATAGCCTTTCTGTTTCTGGGCGGGGTAAATCCTTGGCTGGTCGCTCAACAGGAAAAATTCCAGCTCGCCCAGGGCCCTGAGCTCCAGACCGGTATGCTCCCTAAAAACCTGATGGGCCTTGAACAGGATATTATCCACGGTAAACCGCACCGGCAGACCCTCTCCGTCCAGGTAGCGGCAGATGAAATCCAGGCTCCGGTCATCAAAGGGATTGAGAAAAGCCGAGCGGTAAACGGGAACAACATAAAGGTCGGACAGGCCGGCATCCACCAGTCCCTTGTAGAGGGAGGACCCGTCGACCCTTTCTCCCTCAGCCAGGATGGTTTCGGCCTGGGTCGGGCTGGCCACGGGGATTTTGAGCTCTTTGAGCTTGCCATCCAGACCCATGTAATGGAAGGTAATCTTCTCCAGTTTTTTTTCCTCGATGAGCTTGAGAAAATCCTGCCGTTTGAACTCTTTGGGTTCCTTATCCAGCAGAACTGCTACTGGATTGGACAGGGCATAGGACCTTTTAGAAACCATCGTAACCTTCCTTATTATAATTAATCATAATTCCGGCAGACCGGCAAAAGAGTTAATATTTTAAGTTAAATCAAGCAGTTCTGACAAGCCCCGGTCTGCCCGGCTGTTCTTCCGCCATAATTTAGTCGTCTCAGTACGAACTAAGTAGATTAATCAATAGAGTAAATAAGGCTGCCTTAATCTGGCAAATTCTTCCAAGCCGGGTTCCAGTCCACGGACTATTTCCTCGGGCGACCGGCCTGCCTCCAGGGCCAGGCGGACATCAGAATTGCCCATAATCTTATCGAAATAATCGGGGTGGAATTCAAACCTATCGGGGTACATTTGTTTGATGGTAGCCATTATCCAGAGAGCCGTCAGGAACGGCCGGAAGGATTGGCGGTCGGTAACATGAAGCTGACAGCCGCCACACAACTGGCCGCGGTACTTGGAAAACCACGGGGTAAACCAGGCTTCCCGGAAGATAACCCCGGGAAGACCAATTTTATTCAGACGCTCGGTCAGTTGATAACCGTCTATCCAGGGAGCCCCGAACAGCTCGAACGGCCTGGTCGTCCCCCTCCCCTCGGAGACATTGGTCCCTTCCAGGTAGACCTGGCCGGGATAGACGATGGCCGTTTCCGGAGTGGGCATGTTGGGCGAAGGCATGACCCAGGGCCAGCCGGTCTGGTCGAACCACATTTCCCGACGCCAGCCTTCCATCGGGATAACGGTCAGCCTGGCTTTGGTCGAGAGAAAGCGGTCATTGAACAACCTGGCCAGTTCCCCCACCGTCATTCCGTGCCGCTGGGGAATCGGGTACAGGCCGACAAATGAGCTGAATTCAGGGTATTGAAGCAGGCGGCCCTCCATTATCACTCCAGTAACCGGGTTGGGCCGGTCCAGGACGATGAAATCAAGGCCCAGGCTGGCGCACATCTCCATGGCATAGGCCATGGTGGCGATGTAGGTATAAACTCTGGTGCCGACATCCTGGATATCAAAAATCAGGACATCGATGCCTTCAATCATGGCTTTTTCCGGCACCTTGCCCGCCAGCTGGGTGTCGAAAGTCCGCATATATTCATCTATGTTCCTGAGCATGCCCGGGTCGGGCTTGAAGGACTGGCCATAAAGACTGAAGACCGGCAGTTCCAGTTTATCATCAAAGTAGAAAGGCACATATTCTCCGGCCTGGGCGTTGCCCCGGATGCCATGCTCCGGGCCATAAAGCGCCACCAGGTTTACCTCTGGATGTTCTTTAAGCAAACGGGCCGTGGAACGCAGCTTCCGGTCCACACCGGAAGGGTTGGTAATCAGGCCCACTCTTTTACCCCGCACCAGGTCCAGGTGTTTTTCCAGAAAAACCTCCACTCCCGGTTTGACTGTCGCCAATTCGGCCTTTTGCGGCTCAGCGGTTTTTTGCCTTCGACAGGAAAGCAGCGGGAACGCCAGGCAGATGATAAGGACATAGACGGGAATCAGGTACCATTTTCTTTTGCCCGGAATAATTTTCATCCTGGCCTCCATCTTTCTTAAAAACATTTTCTTTCTGCCCTGATTATAATCAAAGCTGGCGGAATAAGAAAGAATTTCAGCTGACCACAGCCGCTAAGGATGGTTGACGCAGAACAGCTTGATATTAAGGCAGCCAGATAATAAAATCAGAAGCGCCACAATCAGGAAGGTAAAGGTTTTGACCATGAGACAGAAAAGATTTTTAATCCGAAAATTAGGCGGCTGGCTGCTAATTCTGATTGCTATGTTTCTGTTATCCGCCTGCAGCCGGCCGGAGCATTTCTTAAAAGATTCGGCCTACCGCCGGCTGGTCCACCGGCAGTTCCAGAAAAGAGCCGAATTGGCCCGGGGCCGGCAGCAGGAGCTTTTCTCGGTGTTGAAGGGTTTGAACCAGGCCGAAAGGGAAGCCCTGGAGTTCCTTTACGCTTTCATGCCTTTAAGCGACCTGGCCAACCTCGACGGCCAGTATTTCCTGGAGCAAGTCCGGGCTGCCTTCCAGGCCAGGCAATATTTCAGCTGGGGTCGGGATATCCCGGACGATATTTTTCGCCACTTTGTCCTTCCCTACCGGGTGAATAACGAAAATCCAGACCGGGCCCGGCAGGTCTTTTTTGAGGAACTCAAAGATAGGATTAAAGGTCTGGATATGTACCGGGCGGCGCTTGAAGTCAATCACTGGTGCCACGAAAAAGTCACCTACCGGCCAACCGATGAGCGCACCTCGGCTCCTCTGGCCACGGTCAAAACGGCCTTTGGCCGGTGCGGCGAAGAATCCACCTTCACCGTAGCCGCCCTGCGGGCGGTCAGCCTCCCGGCTCGCCAGGTTTACACCCCGCGTTGGGCTCATACTGACGATAATCACGCCTGGGTCGAGGTCTGGGTCAACGGCCGCTGGTACTACCTCGGAGCCTGCGAGCCAGAACCTGAACTCAACCGGGGCTGGTTTACCGGACCGGCCAAAAGAGCCATGATGGTCCACACTACAGTTTTCGGCCAGTACAGCGGCCCGGAGGAAATTCTGCAAAAGACCGCCCTCTACACCAGGATCAACCAGCTGCCCATGTATGCCCCAACCACCCGGCTGACGGTCGAAGTTAGAGACACCCGTGGTGCGGTGATTCCCGGAGCCACCGTTGAGTTCTGCCTTTATAACTACGCCGAATTCTATCCGATAGCCAGCCAGGTCAGCGACCAGCAGGGGCAGGCTTCGGTCATCACGGGACTTGGTGATCTGCTGGTTCTGGCCTATAAAGATAACCTTGTGGCCTGGCAAAAAGTGACAGCCGGAGCCACTGACCGTCTGCTTCTGACCCTGACCGAACCCGATTTTTCCGAGCGCCAGGTGGACCTGGATATCATTCCGCCTGTGGCCCGCGCCGTGGAGCCACCCGACCTGGCCGGAGTTGAAGAAAACAATCGCCGGCTGAGGCTGGAAGATATCCTCAGAGCCACCTATGAATCAACTTTCATAAATAGAGACATCGCTGCCATTTTCGCCAAGGAAAAAGGCCTGCCCGAGGACCTAACCTGGAAGTACCTGGAAGCCAGCCGCGGCAACTGGCCGGAGATCATCGAGTTTCTGTACCGGCTAAAACCGGAAGAATTCTCCTGCGGCCTCGGTTTGCTGGCAGCACTCACCGCCAAGGACCTGCGCGACACCCCGGCTGAAGTCCTGCTGCACCACCTGCGAGAGACTCCGGCCAGAGACGAAAAACTTGATGAAACCACCTA
This sequence comes from Candidatus Aminicenantota bacterium, assembly GCA_014360005.1. GTDB lineage: Bacteria > Acidobacteriota > Aminicenantia > Aminicenantales > Saccharicenantaceae > Saccharicenans. The sequence goes on from JACIYI010000013.1 coordinate 23,479, forward strand.
CCTTAACTATGTCCTCTCCCCCCGGGTCGGGCGAGAACTCCTCAGTCCCTGGCGAAAATACATCAAAGACAAATTCAGCCAGGCGGAGAAAGAAGAATTTAAGAAAAATCCAGAAAAAATTTACAGCTGGATTCAGGCTCGTATTCAGCTTGATGACAGCAATTATTACCAGGTCCCGCTGCTGCCCCAGGGTTTGCTGCAGCTCGGCCGGGCTGATGTTTATTCCATGAAAGTACTTTACGTGGCCATCGCCCGCAGCCTGGGGATTCCGGCCAGGATAGACCGGGCTACCGGCCGGGCCTGCTACCTGAATAGTGGACAGTGGAAAGAGGTTTACTTCGGCCAGGAAAGCGAACGGCCGGAATCTCCGGCCAAATCCAGGCTCAGCCTGAAATACGAACCAGTAGCCGGCTTGCCCCGGCCTTCATACTACAGCCATTTTACCCTGGCCCGTTTCAGCCAGGGCCGTTACCGTACTCTTGACTACGAAAATCAACCAGCTCTTAATTCTTTTCCTGGCGAGCTCCAGGTTGACCCCGGTCATTACCTGCTAATCAGCGGCAACCGCCAGCCGGACGGCAGCGTTCTCTGCCGGCTTAATTTCTTCCAGGTTGAGCCGGCTCAACTCAAAGAAGTCAGTATCAGTCTGAGAACCAGTCTCCAGGAACCTGAAGTTTTAGGCCAGTTCCTGCCTGAAGCCGAGGTCTACGATTTGAAATCCCAGTCAGGTCTCAAGCTGTCCACCCTCACCGCCAGCAGAAGTTTTATTCTGTTACTCATCGAGCCCGACCGCGAACCCAGCCAGCACCTGATGGGAGAAATCCAGGCTCTGTCGGGCCAGTTGGCCGACTGGCCGGGCCTGGTGGTGGTGGCCGTAGCCAGAGATAGCCTGCCGGCCAGCTTTGAGCCGACCCGGTATAAAGCTTTGCCTCCAGCGGCCAGGCTGGTCTATGACATACAAGGTCACATCAGTGGGCGGTTGCTTCAAGCCCTGGGAAAAGAACCGGCCGGATTGCCGGTGGCTCTGGCCTGCCGGGCTGGTGGAAATATCATCTTCTACTCTGAAGGTTACCGGATAAGTACCGGAGAGCAACTGGTTCGGATGTTGCACTGGTTGAAATAAAAGGGAAAAAGACTGGTTGACCGATGTCTGAAAAATTGAGCCTTGATTCAATCCTGAAATTCCTGCCGGGCCGGCTGCTGGCAGAAAAACCCGGGCTGGCTGCCCAGATCCGATTCAGTCCGCAGCCTCCTCCCTCTACCCTGACTTACCAGGAAGTCCAGGAAACCTGTTTAAGGGCGGCTGTCCTTATTTTAATCTACCCCAAAGACCAGGAACCACACCTGGTTTTCATCCACCGCACCGGGCTGGGCAACCATCATCAGAACCAGATATCTTTTCCTGGCGGTGGCAGTCAGGCTGAAGAATCCATAGAGCAGACCGCTCTTAGAGAAGCCAGGGAAGAACTCGGAGTGGCGACTGAAAAAATAACTATAGCCGGCCAGCTGACTCCTTTGTATGTCCAGCCCAGTAATTACTGCGTTTTTCCGGTAGTAGCTATAAGCCGGGAAGAAATTCATTTCAAGCCCAGCCCCTGCGAAGTGGCGGCGGTGATAGAAGTCCCTCTGGCTCACCTGCTCGATGATAACAGCCTCAGGGGCGAGACCTGGTTCCTACGCGGCCGCCAGGTTCTGGTTCCATTCTATCAATATGAAGACCATAAAATATGGGGAGCTACGGCCATGATCCTGAGCGAGCTTCTGGAGTTGATAGGAGAATTGAAACCCAGGTGAAATTAGGCTATTTAAATGGCCAGTTGCCTGATAATCAGATAACAGCCAGAAGCTTATTGCGGAAATTTAATTGCAGTTAACAGGAGGTAATCATGCCGCTGGTAGAAATACACCTGCTGGAAGGCCGGACCAAGCAACAGAAAAAGGCCCTGCTGGAAGCCGTCACCAGGGCCGTCCATGAATCCCTCCAGGCCCCGCTGGAAACCATCAGGGTCTGGATTCAGGAAATGCCGCCGGATGAATTCATGACGGCCGGAGTCCTGGCCTCGGACAAATACAAAAAATAACCACAAAAAAAGGAGGGGGCAGCTTCCTGCCCCCCTCCTCACCTGCTGGCAGTTTATTCTATTTTTCTCTCTGAAGGGCCTTAATAATTCAAATAGAAAGTCAGGGCGAAGGTTCGGGGTGGAGCATAAGAAGTTGGCATCATGTAGGTGGGCTGGTCGCCACGGACATCAATCCGCAGGGCAGTCTGGGCATTGAAGACATTCATCATTCTGGCTTCCAGGACGGCCCGGAAGCGAGCCAGGGGAATTTCGTAGCTGACCTGCATATCGCAGTTTACCCAGGTTTTCAGCCGATGGCTGCCGGCCGGTTCCAGGTAGCGGTAATAGTTGCCATAATAATCCAGTCCTCTCTTCTCCCAGGGTGCGCCGCTCTGGACTCTGAGGTAACCACCGAAAGTCGTCCTTTTCATAAATTTCCAGGTCCCGAACAGCTTGAAGACGTGAGTTCGGTCTCCAGATAGAATGCCCTTACGGTTGGGATCGCTAAGGTAGAGCCCGGGAGCATCCTCAATGTAGGAAGAAGCATAGAACAGGGCCGTGCCTGGCGCATAGTCCAGGTCCCAGTTGCCTTTCATCCGGCTCAGGGTGTACATGGCGCTCAAGGACCATTTATCCGAGTACTGTTTTTTCAATTCAAAGTTGATAGCCTTGTAGACTCTCCTGGCATTAGAAGCGAAGAACGGGGTAAAGCCTGATTGAGGAATCCTGGCCTGGATGTCGGGCGGCAGTAAATTCCAGGAAACTAACTGCCCGTCCAGGTTATGGTAGATGTAGCTTCCGGGTGCAGTCTCCCGGTTTCTGGTCGGAAAATCCTCAATGATGTGCCTGACATAACGATACTGGCCCCAGACTTCAATCGTCCAGTCCTGGTTGAGTGGACGGCTGTAACCGGCTACCACTTCATCGGTATAGGTAGGTTTCACATCGGGGTGGATTATTTTGCCGGTTTCATTGGCCTGGATGACATCGGCCAGCCAGGCTCCGTCGCTGGCCTGGAAATAAGTATCTGTCCTGAAGATGCGAACCGGAGCTGCGGCCCTGGCCAGGGAGCGGTTGTCCATGTTGTTGTAGCGGCCAAAGCTGGCAAAAACCTTGTCGCCAGCCTTGGGGTCAAGGACGTAGGTAAAACCGAACCTCGGCTGGATTTCTTTGTCAAAATTGAATACTAAAAATCTTATTTTCTCATTGGTCTTAACGCTGAATTCATCGCGGTTCAGCAGGAAGCCCAGGATCAGGGTAAACCGTTCCCCGATACTGATGTTATCCTGCAGGAAGATACCGTAGGTGCGACCGCGGGAATCCTGCGGCGGCTGTTCGGAATAATAGCGGCAGCGGAAAGCTGGTTGTCCGCCATAGGTGGTAAGAATTATGCTCCCCCAGCCGTTGGCCAGCCTTTCCAGGTACTCGCCGCCGTCATCATAGGAGAACCCGGCTTTAATGACATGATTATGCCCGGCAAAATCCAGGTACTTAGTAAATACCAGCTTGAATTCATCACGGAAAAAGTTCTGGGTATTGTATTCGGAAGCAGCTCCGACATATTGTCCTGAGGCCGTAGCCGGTGGGATTATATAGCCGGTGGCCGTCCTGAAGTAGCCCATCTGGTCCAGGTGGTTGATGTCAAATGGAGGCAGATACCCCAGTTCGTTGATGGGCACGCTTTTATAGTTTTCGTTCACATGGTCGTATTTGACTTCCAGCAAAGTGGACTGAGTAATGGTCCAGACCCAGGAGGCATAGATAATCCTGGACAGGCCGTTGCCGTTTACAGCCACGCTGGGAGCACTGTTAACTCCGATACCGGCATTCTTGTTGGTATAATCATTGTTTCTGAAGCTCACCGAGAAGATATGGGCTCTCCAGGGGTTAGCCGTAACTTTGACAAATAATTCATTGGAAGTGCTCTTGGCATCAGGCACCGGACCGAGGTTGTTTACCCGCCCGGTCGTCCTGGAATAAGGCAGGTTGCCGGAGACATACCACCAGAGCCGGTCCTTGATGATCGGTCCCCCAATTCCAATCGAGGGAGAATAGCGATCATACTTGGTAATGATATTCGGGTCATGGCTCTTCCAGGTAAATTCAGAAGGTTCGAACACGAACCTTAACGAACCCGAGATTTGGTTGGAACCGGACTTGGTGATGGCATTGGTTACCATGCCGGCTGACCGGCCGAACTCGGCACTGATGCCTCCCCGCTTGATGTTAACTTCCTGGATATCCATTTCCGAAAAATTGGAGCCCAGGTAACCGAAGAAGGGGTTGGTGATGTTGGAGCCGTCGTAAAGATAGACGTTGTCCTGCCTGCCGCCACCAGCAGCCGGAGCGAAATCGCGGTTATCAGCTACGCCCGGGGCCAGCTGAAAAAGCGAAGCATAGGACCGCCCTAGGGGTAGTTTCTGAAGATTTTCCGCGACCCAGTTTCCTGATACTTCCGTAGATTTCAAGTCGACCGCCGGCACGGCCGCTACCACCGTCACCTCTTCCGAGATTTTACCCACCGGCTGCAGAATAGCATTGACAAAAGTCTGCCGGTCTATGGCCACGGTAACTTCGGCCGTGAAGTCAATCATTTCCGGATGGGTCACGACCAGAGTATATTTACCGGGTGGCAGGGCCTGAAACAGAAAACCTCCATCCTTGCCAGTAATGTATTCCCTGCCCAGCGGCAGCGGCTTACCGGAAATGATGACGGTGGCTCCTTCCAGCACCCGGCCGTCAGCACTTTTGACCAGACCCCGAATTGAACCTCTTTCCTGGGCCAGAGCCAGCTGAGAAAGGAGCAATAAGACAAAGAAACACAGACTAATAATTTTAAGATGCTTCGACATTTTGCCCTCCTCTCTAAGGCTGTCCATTTCCGCAATCTTTTCGCTGGAATTTTAATTCTAATAAGATGAGCCTGTCAAATCATTTACTTCCTTTGATTTTATTTAGGCTTAAGCTGGGCCAGACCAGTCCCGGGTTAAGAGCTTTCCTTCTTAAAACAATAACCAAAAAAATAAAAATCATCATAAGCAGCCTGGAATAGAGCAGGAAACACCCGGCTTGAACTCATGATTTCTGGCTGTGGTTTTCTTTTAAGGAATCAGAACCAAAAGCAGAAGTGCCGGAGGAGGGAGTCGAACCCACACCCGAAGTGAATCGGACTGGATTTTGAGTCCAGCGCGTCTGCCAATTCCGCCACTCCGGCTGCCGTTAGGCTAATTTACTATAAAAAAATCGCGAGCGTTTTTCAAGGTTTCGGGTTTCGAGGCTGAGAGAGACGGTCAGCCAAACTAATCACTCTCAGTTCGGGAAATTCCTCCACCACCGTTAAATAAATACCTGAAAGATATATAGGGCGACCTAATCCACTCACCTGAGGCCACCAAATACCGGAGCTAAACAAAACTTACTAAGGGTAAACCTATAAATGGTGATCAGATTAGAGTTTTACGATTCGTTTGGCTCGAACTGAGACCTAACAGCCAGGATTTCAGGGTGCAGGTTCCAGTCCATTGCCAACTTATCTTCTATCTGTTATAAATCATACATGACTACCGACAGGAGACGAGATCGCATTATTTCGGTGCTGTCCAAACGCCAGCCCGACCTGCGAGTGGTGCTGGAGGAGGTGGCCATCAGCCATAACGCCAGTGCCGTGGCCCGGACCTGCGAGGCTACCGGCGTTCTAAACCTTCATATCATCTCCAGCCAGCCGGACCAGCTGGCTTTTAACGAAGCCATCTCCACCAGGGCCGAGAAATGGCTGGATATTCATTTCCATGAAACCACTGCCGACTGTCTGAATCTTTTAAGAAGACATGATTTCCGCATTGCCGTGACCACTCTGACCGGAAACACCATACCCTATACCGAGATTGACTATTGCCAGCCGATAGCCATTGTCTTCGGCAACGAATCGGAAGGAGTCTCTGACCAGGCCCTGGAACTGGCTGATTATCGCCTCAGAATACCAATGGTGGGCATGGTCCAGAGTCTTAACCTGTCAGTCTCGGTAGGAGTCATTCTCTATGAAGCTTTCCGGCAGCGTCAGGCCAGGGGTTTTTATTCCAGCTGCCGCTTGCCGGTCGAAGAATTTGAGCGCCGTCTCCATCACTGGCTGAGCAACCCCAAACCACGAAAACCCTTTAGCCAGAAAAAATAAAAGGGCGGGATAAATCCCGCCCTGGTATGGAGAATGGAGCAGGTCTTTAGATTCTCCTCATGGACTCCAGATAAAATTGCCCTAACTTCCGGTATAGCTCCTGACTCTCTTCATAAATCTTCCTGGTTTGTTCCTCGAATTGGGGTTTAAGCCTGGTTATTTCTTTCTGTAATTTCCGCAATTGCTCCTGGTGTTCTTGCTGCCAGGTATCCATCTGTTTCTGATAGTTCCTGGCGACTCCCTCCAGTTCTTCAGAAAACCGGCCTGTTCCCGGCCAGTATTTTCTCTGTTCCTCGGCCACTTCCACTTCAACTTTCATCTTCTTCTTGTCTCGCAGTATCTCCAGGGAAATCTTTTCGCCTTTCTTCTTTTTCTGAATCAGGTCGGTCAGGGCCTCCAGAGTTTCCACCCGCTGACCATCGGCCGCCACAATCACATCCCCCACTTTTAACCCGGCTTTCTCGGCTGGACTGTGGGGATTAACTTTGGCCACCAGAAGGCCTCGCCCTTCGGCCAGGCCAAAGAACCTGGAAAGTTCTGGGGTCAACTGCTCCAGGAAAACCCCTATATAGCGGTAGTTTTCGAAGCCGAATTCAAATTCAAACTTTTCACCTTCCGGAAAATCCGGCAAAGCCGGCCGGGAGGGCAACCTTGGCATCCGGCGGAAAAGGTTCGGAAACCTCAGTTCGAGCTCCCGCTGAGCCTCTTCTTCCGGCACTGCTCCCAGCTTGACTTTTATTTCCTTGGTTTGACCTTCCCGGTCGATGGTCAGGTTGATATCCTGGCCGGGCCGGCGGCTCCTGATTTCCGAGACCAGCTGGTCGGAAGAACCGACCTTCCGTCCGTCTATCTTGACAATCCTGTCACCCGGTTTCAATTTGGCCAGCTCGGCCGGGCTGTCCTCCTCCACGCCGGTTATCAGCACCCGGCCTTCCCGGTCCTGGGCGATGGACACTCCAAGCCAACCTCTCTCCACCCGCCCTTTGGTCTTGATTTCCTGAAATACCTTTTGAACTACCTCGACCGGGATAGCCATGGCCATGCCGGCGGCCGGGGCTTCAGCCTGGCTGAAGACATACCCGGTCCCGGTAGCTTCCCGGTCTCTAAACCTGAAGACTATCGGGCTTTCTTCGGCGTAGACCCCGCGCAACAAGCCAACCAGCTGGCCCTTTTCGTCCAGCACCGGGCCGCCGCTCATGCCAGGCGTTATCCAGATGTTAAGACGCAGGCGGTCCGGAGCCACGGCACTGACTATCCCCTGGGTGACCGTGAGCCCGGTATCAGGAGCTATCCCCAGGGCACAGACCCAGGAACCGGGTTTCAGGTTGGCGGCTGAACCTGCGGTCACGGCCTGGAGCTTCTTATTCTTGACCTGCAGGAAGGCAATCCTGGTCTCCGGGTCAAAGCCTAGAAAATCAGCCTCGTAACGATGGCCGCTGTTATCTATGACAGTTAATTTCTCGCCTCTGGGGGAAATCAGGGCGGTGGTGGCAATATAACCGTCTTTATCGATAATCACCCCGCTGGCCACTCGCCTCAGGCCATTACGAACTTCCACCCTGACAACGGATGGCGAAGCTTTCTTGACGATTTCGCTGGCCTGGCGCTCGACCGCCGGCAGGGCTCCCGAAAACGCCGGGCTGAAATAACCGGTCAGGAAAACCAGCAGGACCGCCAGGGTCAGACTTAAAACTCTGTTCTCAGCTCTCATTTGATTCCTCCTCAGTAACTGATTTGCTGAATCCAGCTGTCAGACACCTGCTCCAGGATGAACATGGTTTGAGAATCGCTGGCCGCGCGGCGCATTTCCTGTCTCAGGTCCAGCGGTTCCACCAGGTGAATCACCTTCCCCTGCTGTCCCTCCGGGGTGAGTCCGGTCACCGTGGACACAGGAGATTTCCTAAGACTCGGGGAAAAGATGATGATACCGGCTAGAAGCAGCGCGGCCGCCCCGGCCAGGCTGAATTCCAGCCGCCGCAGCCTGACCCTTTTTATTTTTTGTTCCCGCACTCTGTACAGGACAGCTGCCTCAAATCCGGCAGGGGCAACCACCCGTTCCAGATTTTCTAAGAATCTTTCAGGATCCATCTCAGCTCTCCATATCTATAATTCCAGATTATCGATTTCCGTTTCATTTTCACGGCCATCTTTTTTGTTTTTTATTTCCCGACCCTCTTCCAGCCAGCGCCGGAGGTATTCCCGACCCCGGCTGATCCTGGCCTTAACCGTGCCCAGCGGTAGCTTCAGCAGCCTGGCAATTTCCTCCTGGGAGAAGCCTTCCACATCCTTGAGGATAACCGGGATCCGGTAGCGGGGATGAAGTCTGTTCAGGGCCATTCTGACGTTCCTCATCAGGCCGGGGTCGTTATGGTCCAGGGAGTAACTACCGGAAGAATAATCATTGGTTATTTCCTCCAGCGGCACCGACGGGTGACGGCTGAGCTTCTTCTTTTCAGTCCGGGCCAGGTTGGCGGCAATGGAATAGATCCAGGCTGAAACCGGGGCTATCGGCCGGTATTTTTTGGCCTTGAAATAAACCCGAAGAAAAGTCTCCTGCGACAGGTCCACCGCCAGCTGGTAATCCCCCGTCACCTGGTAAAGGAAATTGACTATTCTATCCTTGTAAAGGCCAAGCAACTGACAGAAGGCGGACTCATCCCCTTCTTTCACTCTTTCCATGAGTGCCTGCTCATCCATCCTGCTATTCATAAACCACCCGGTCTCAGAAAAGTTGCATCCTCTGCCTTTATCTTTAATAATATAGCTAAGCCTGAGATTGTCAAAGCCCTGAAGCTCAGTTATGTCGGCTTTTCCTGGCCTGATGGCTGGTTCAGGGAACTTTTTACGTAAAGATTTCGTCTACCAGGATGACGTGCGTGGAAGTGAAAGAGATAGTCAAAAATTGTCTGAAAGGAGAGGCGGAAGCCTGGAAAATGTTAGTTGACCTTTATTCCCGGAAAATCTTCAACCTGGCCTACCAGTTCGCTGGCAGTCCCCAGGAAGCTGAAGACCTTGCCCAGGAAATATTCCTGAAACTTTACAATGCCCTGGGTAAGTATGATTTTGAGCGGGATTTCAGCGCCTGGTTTCTGACCCTGGCCAGGAACCTGCTGATCGACGAGTTCCGCCGAACCAGGCTGGAAAAATCACAACGCACTGACCTGGAAGAGGTTAGGCCCACTGCGGACGAGGCCGATGAGCCAGAAACCAGGTACCTGAGCCAGGAGAAAGCCGCCCTGGTCAGAGAAGCTTTGCTCCAGTTGTCCCCGGAATTAAGGACCGTCCTGGTGCTGCGGGAAATAGAAGGCTTCAGCTACGAAGAAATCGCCCAAAAAATGAAACTCCCACTGGGCACGGTCAAAAGCCGGGTCAACCGGGGCCGGATTCAGGTGGCTCAGGCTATTTTGGAAAAAAGCGGAGGCCAGATATGAACTGTCAACAAGCCCGTCTTCTTTTCTCAGCCTACCTGGAGGCTGAACTCCAGCCCGGGACCAGGTCGGAACTTGAAGCTCATCTAAAGCTCTGCTCCGATTGCTCCAGGCTGCTGGAAGCCACCCGCTCCCTGGAGCTGGAATGGTCCAGGCTGCCCGAAGTAGAACTGCCAGCCGAACTGCTCCAGAAACTCTACCTTATCCCGGAAACTGCCGCCGCCAGAAAGGCCAGCCAGAAGGACAGATTTTCAGGCTGGAAATTCTGGCTAAGCCCGGCTTTTCAGCCGGTCTTGGCCTCCCTGACCGTGATCCTGGTAGTTTTTTCCCTGCTGACTTTTACCACTCCCGGCCGGAGACTGAAGAAGTCGGCCGCCCTGGAGCTACGGCGCACCTACAGCCTGGCCCAGAAGACCCTGGTCAAAGCTGGAGTTCTGAAAGATAAACTCGATGGTTACCGCGAAAACTTTATAGCTTCATTGGAAGCTGTAAATATCAAACAAGACAAAAAATAAATGGAGGTTTAAGTTGGAAGAAAAAATTAAGATCGAAACCAAACCCGCTAAATCCCCCGTCTTGGCCGGAATTTTTTCGGCCATTTTCCCTGGCACCGGAGCCATTTACAACGGGAGTTACCTCAAGGGCATTATGTACATCATCATCTTCGCCGGGCTGGTAACCATCCAGTCCCGGGGCGGACAGCCTTTTGCGGGACTGATGCTGGCTGGCTTTTACTTTTTCCAGATAATAGACACTGTCAACGAAGCCCGGAGGCTATCAGTCCCAGCCAGCGCTACGGCTGAAGGAGCCCAGGGCACCAGAATTACGATGGAAGCTGAGCTGGATATTGCCCGGCCATCAGGTTCTATCTCCTGGGGAATAATTCTCATCCTGCTAGGTGGGCTGTTCCTGCTGGCCAACTACGAGGTAATCAGCTACGACGCACTGATTGATTACTGGCCCCTGGCGTTGATCGGCCTGGGCCTGAAGCTGTTGGCAGATTATTTTTATGGCAAAAGATCAAGCAAGAAATAATAAGGAGGAAATCATGTCCAGAAAGCATAAAGACAACTTAATCTGGGGCCTAATCCTGGTTATCATCGGAGCTATTTTCCTGCTGGAAAACGTCGGTTATGACGCCTGGCGAGCCTTTTTCAAGCTCTGGCCGCTCATCCTGATCTTCTGGGGCGCTTCCAAGTTATATTACGGAATTAAAGCCAGGAGTCAGGCCGAAAAACCCGAGGCCACCGCGGCCGAAGTGGAGATACTGCCCGGGGACAAAAAAGATGAAAGCTAAGGAAGTCCTGCTTCTGATTCTGATTGTAGCTCTGGGCGTCGGCCTCCATTACCTGGACGACCTGAAGCTTAAGATAGATGACTGGGGCCTGGAATTCCCCTTCCGGGGCGAATCCTACCTTTTTGAAGAACAGTTGACCGAGGCCCCGGCCGAGATTCTGGAAATCAACAACAGTCAGGGCAGTCTCCAGGTGGAAGGAAGCCAGAGGCCCGACCTAGCCATCACTTTCGAAAAAAGAGTCTGGCGGAAAAGTGAACCAGAAGCCAGGGAGGTGGCCGACCGGATCAGGCTGCTGACAACCAGAGACAACAACCGCCTGGTCCTGACCACCAACCGCAGTACTTTTCGCCAGAAGAACTTTACTACCAGCTTTAAGCTCCTGGTTCCGGCTGGAACCAGGGTCAAAATCAAGAACTCCCATGGGCTGGTGCGGGTGGCTGGGGTCAGCCAGGTTGAGCTGGAAAACAGCCACGGCCGGGTGGACGTAATAGAAATCTCCGGCCCTGTCCGGGTGAGCAATTCCTACGAAAAAGTCTCCATCCTGGATGTGGCCGGCGATTGCCGGCTGGAGACCAGGCATTCCTCCGCCCTGCTCAGCCGGGTGGAAGGCCCGGTCAGCATTGACTGTGCCCACCAGAAACTGGAACTTTTTGACCTCAAGAACAGCCTGAGAATTCAATCCAGGCACACGGTTATCAAAGCCGCCAGAATTGGCGGTCCGTCCGAGATTGCCGGCAGCTATGAATTGATTTCCTTAAATGAAATCGGTCCGGCCGTTGTCCGGGGCCACCATTCGCCGATTGAAATTGAGGTGGCCCGGGGAGATTTGAGCCTGGAAACCAGCTACGAAAAAATCAAGCTGGACGATATTCAGGGTAACCTGGTTATCAAGGCCCGCAGTTCCAGGGTCCAAGGTAGGCAAATCCATGGCCAAAGCCTTCAGATTGAAACTTCCTACGAGCCGGTTAGCCTGGAGGATTTCCGCGGCCAGCTTAACCTGAAACTGAAACACGGCAGCTTGACTCTGGCTCCGGTTAACCTTGATTTTCCTCTGACAGCCTCGACCGAATACGGGAACATAACTTTCTATTGGCCCGAAAACCAGACAGCTCGGCTGCAAGCCCGCAGCCGAGGAGGTCGCATCGCCTGGCAGCTCCCCTTTTCCCCCGACGAAAATATTAGCAACGGAACCGCCCTGCTCCGGGCCTTCCAGTCTGCTGCCGACCGACCGGAAATCAAGCTGGAAGCCAGCTATGGGTATATCAATTTCCTGAAAAAAGAATAGCCGGCGGCCGAGGGCTCAGGAATGCTTGAACTTATAAGTTGAAATGCGATAACCCAGCACTCCGTTGATCTTGATATTCAGGTAAGAAATCAGGTTAGTCAGGTCTTTCTTGAACTTGGTCACATAGCGGACGAAGTCAGCTTCTTTCTTATAACGCAGCAGGTTTTCAAACTCGTCCACCTCATCCCGCAGCTCCACCAGGAAATGGGTGATTTCGCGGTACTGGCTGTTGATGTCGATCAGTTCTTTGCCCGAGAGCTTGTCCAGCTCCGGGTAAGGTGGCAGGGATTGCAGGATGAGCAGGCTTTCGTTGTAAGCTTCGTTGACTGATTCTTTGATTTCCTGGAAGAAGGAACTGTACTCCAGCGGATTCTTAATCCTGGCTTCGGCCTTGTCCAGCAGACGGTCGTACTGTTCCTTGATAGAAATGATAAAGTCCTTGATACCCCAGTACTTGCGTTTGAAATTCAACAGGTCGATGAAATCCCGGCCGATGTAGATTTTATCCTTGTAATTATTCAGCAGCTCCTTGGGCTGGTGGGTGTAGAACTTGAGCTCGAATTTCCGACCGTCTCCTGTCTTTTCCCGGAACCTGGCCAGGACCAGGTAATTGTTCTGCTCGATAAAATAGCTACTCATTTCCAGAATGACAGTGTAGAGAGCCAGATTCTGAATGATGAATTCCTTGAGGTAATTGAGCAGGTTTTCCTTCCTGTTCAGAAAATCGACCACCGGCTCGGCGGGCATGGTGTTAAGGACCGAATAAGAAGGCGAAATCAGATACAGGACGGGACCGCTGCCCAGTTCCAGGTGCAGATTCTTCAGGACGTTCTGGTGCAAGTCGTCATAGAGCATCGGTTGAAGGGGAGGCAGGTTGTTGACTTCAACTTTCATCAATTCTTCTATTTCGTTCATGGCCAGCTCCTTCCTTCAATTCCAATTCAATGTTAACACCCACCACCCTAAAAATCAAACTCGTCAGGCGCTCTCTTCTCCCCCGTCCACTGCCAGCTGGCATACCGGGCTGCTTCAATTTTCCTGATCAACTCCATTTCTTCCGGGCTGAAAAAGCGCCGCCCCAGGTCGGTCTGGAATTGCTGTTTGAAACCCTCAACCAGATAGCCAACCGCCTGGTCATAGCTGACGGCCCATCCGAGTTCGTCGGAGAGAGAAGTAAATCCCTCTTTCCGGCTGGAGTCCAGGCCATAAGAAATGGCTGCCAACAGCTCGGCCTCGGTGACCAGCGGTATTGACCCGTGCTGGAGAAAACAGCTTCCGCTCCGCTTCTGGGCACTGCCTATGACCTTCTTGCCCCGGACCTCGACCTCATTGCGGGCCGGGTAAGCAAAGCAGGGCAGGTGGCTACGGGCATAACCCGGGGGGGTGCTGGCCGCCAGCTCGGCCGGCAGGCCCAGCAGCCGCAAGCCCCGGACCAGGGCTTCGGAAATCAGGCGGTAAGAGCCCTCCAGGGTAGAGGTAAAAATATCGGCCCGGGCTGAGGCCACCGAATAAGTCACCTCCAGGTGGTGGAGAACCAGTTTGCCTCCGGTTAACCGTCGGACGACATCCACTCCCCTTTTCTGGCATTCTTCCAGATTGAGAACTTTCTTTATATCCTGGCCGCAACCAAGGGAAGCTGTTGGCCGGAGCCAGGTATAGAATCGGAGAAAGGTCTGGGCCCCTTCCCGGGCCAGGCGGAACAGGTATTCATCAACCGCCATGTTCAAGGTACCGGGAAGCGGCTGCGGATCATAAATCAATTCCCAGTCCGGCATCGACATCATCCTCTATAAAATTTGAAATTAACGGCAAGCATAAAAAAAGAGCGGGCAACGGGATTCGAACCCGCAACTCCGAGCTTGGGAAGCTCGCACTCTACCGTTGAGTTATGCCCGCTCGCTGCTAGAGAGCTACCAACTCTTTCAGCAGATTGATAAACTATCAACCTAACTGAATTTTATCAAATAGCCTTGGGCTGTCAATGGAGATTAGCAGCAAAAACATAATTAGGTTGACTGCTGCCCGGAATAAAATATAATCTATGGCAACGGAGAGAGAGGAAAAATGAGTCCGGAAGATAAGAAGATTTCTCAAGAGGCCGGCCTGTTGCGTACGGCCAGCCGCCTGGGCCAGACCATAGTTTTTGACGGCAACCTGAGCGGCCATGAAGACCTGGAAATCCAGGGTAATTTCACCGGTCAGGTGGACCTGGCCCTTCATGATTTGACCATTCAAAAAACTTCCCGGGTGAAAGCCGACATCCGGGCCAAGAACCTCTTCCTGTACGGACAGCTGGAAGGGAAGGTCCAGGCTGAGAGAGTTGTCATCAGCGATACCGGGCGTTTTACCGGCGACATCGTGGCCTGTAAAATCTCAGTTCAGAACGGGGCCAGGTTCAAAGGAACAATCAAAATCAGCCAGGACTACAAGCCCTGAAAACTTTTTCTCCTGTGCCAGCTGCCTAAAATTACGAACAATAAAACATAACCGTATCAGCCTGCGTAGTCAGAACTTGGTACCCTTTTCTTAAATTCTTAAGAGCCTGAAGCACAGCGTTTCATAAAAAATTCAAGAGGCCTGATCATCTGACCGAACAAACAGGAAGCTAAAAAAAGAATATAAAAGAAAAAAACAAAACACATAACACCGTGAAAGGTAAAGCCCCTCCGAGTGGATTGGGTTTTTTATTTTCTAGCTTTAATGGCTCCGTTTTTAAGCCCCGTTATCTGGCCAACCTGCGCTTGAGGATAAAAAACCTGGCGGGCCTGTAACAGGTTAGTATCAAGATAAGAAATAATATAAAAGCCTTTAATCTGATATAATATTTTTAAGCCCGGCTTTTACCCTTGCCCTATCGGCGGCAGAGGTGGCGGAAAAAGCCTGCCTGAAACGGCCGCGGCCCGTATTAATGACCAGAAGCAGCATGAAACGATTTAGACTTTATTCCGATTTTGAACCCAGGGGCGACCAGGTCCAGGCCATCGAGAAATTGACCGAGGGAGTCCTGGCCGGAAAGCGTCATCAGGTGCTGCTGGGAGTGACCGGTTCGGGCAAGACCTTTACCATGGCCAACCTGATAGCCCGGGTCAACCGACCGGTCCTGGTTATCAGCCCCAACAAGACCCTGGCTGCCCAGCTCTACCAAGAATTCCGTCATTTCTTCCCGGACAATGCGGTCGAGTACTTCGTCAGTTATTATGATTATTACCAGCCGGAAGCCTACATCCCGGCCACCAACACCTACATAGCCAAGGAGGCCACTATCAATGAAGAGATTGACCGGCTGCGGCTGGCCGCCACCAATGCCCTCTTTGCCCGGCGGGATGTGATTATCGTGGCCTCGGTATCCTGTATCTACGGCATCGGCGCCCCAGAGACATACTATTCTCAGAGCTTCCCCCTGGAGGTCGGACAGCCTCTGACCAGACGCCAGCTCCTGGACCGGCTGGTCGGCATCCAGTACGAACGTTCTGATGATGACCTCAAGCGGGGCAGCTTCCGGGTCCGGGGAGGCCTGATAGATATTTTCCCTTCCTATGAAGACTTCTGTTACCGGCTGGAGATTGAAGACAGCCGGCTGAAAGAAATCGCCGTCTTTGACCCGCTCCTCGGCCAGAAATACCAGCGACTGGAACGGGTGGTCATCTACCCCAGGACCTTCTTTTCCACGCCCCGGGATATCCTGGAAGAAGCCATCGCTGGCATAGAACAGGAACTGAGGAAACAGGTGGAATTTTTTAATAGCCAGGGCAAGTACGTAGAAGCCCAGCGGATAGAAGAAAGAACAATGTACGATTTAGAATTGCTGCGGGAATTCGGCTATTGCCCGGGCATCGAAAACTATTCTCTCTACCTGAGCCGCCGCCAACCCGGCCAGCCTCCCTACACCCTGCTCGATTATTTCCCCAATGATTTTCTGGTTATAATAGACGAATCGCATGTGGCTGTGCCCCAGTTGGGGGGGATGTACCATGGCGACCGCTCCCGCAAACTTACCCTTATCGAACATGGCTTCCGCCTGCCTTCAGCCCTGGATAACCGTCCGCTCAATTTCCGTGAATTTGAAGAAAGGGTCAACCAGGTAATCTATGTTTCTGCTACTCCCGGCCCTTATGAGCTGAAAAAGGCCGGAGGCCAGGTGGTGGAGCAGATAATCAGGCCGACCGGGCTGATCGACCCGGAAGTTGAAGTCCGGCCGGTGAAGGGCCAGATTGACGACCTGATGAAAGAAATCCAGGAGCGGGCCCGGCGAAACGAACGCACCCTTATCACCACCCTGACCAAGAAAATGGCCGAAGACCTGACCCGCTACTACCACGAACTCGGCCTCAAGGTCAGGTATCTGCATTCCGACATCGAAACCCTGGAGCGGGTCAGAATCCTGCGCGACCTGAGAAAAGGACTGTTCGATGCCCTGGTGGGCATCAACCTGCTGCGGGAAGGACTGGACCTGCCCGAAGTTTCTCTGGTGGCCATTCTGGACGCCGACAAGGAAGGCTTTCTGCGTTCTGCTTCCAGCCTGATTCAGACTTTCGGCCGGGCTGCCAGGAATGTGGCTGGCAAAGTCATACTGTACGCTGATTCCATGACTGACTCCATGAAAAAAGCCATTGACGAAACCAACCGGCGGCGCCAGCTGCAGCAGCAATACAACCAGCAGCACGGGATAACACCCCAGTCCATCCAGAAGAATATTGACGAAGTCCTGGCCAGTGTTTACGAGCGGGATTACCTGGATTATACCACCCTGGCTGAGGAAAAAGAGATTTATCTTTCTCCGGACAAGCGCCAGAAGCGAATGGCCGAACTGGAGCGACTGATGAAAGAAGCGGCCAGAAACCTGGAGTTTGAAAAGGCTGCCCGCTACCGGGACGAGCTCAACCGCCTGAAGAAAAGAGAACTGGAATTACTCGGTTAAGAGAAGGGTGGTGAGTCCAGGACCTGGCTGGAGAGAACAGGCCAGAGATTAGTGAGATGCTGGCTAATAATAATTCTGGACGGGCTGGCAACCGGACCGGACAAGGTAAGTTAATTCTTCCCTGGAGTTGAAATGGACATAGAGCAACTTAAACAGAAAATTAAAAAGTTCCCGGCCCGACCGGGCATCTACTTCTTTAAGAACTCCAAGGGAGAGGTGATCTACATTGGCAAAGCCCGGTCGCTGCGGGACCGGGTCCGGAGCTATTTTCTGCCTTCCCCCGACCTCAAAGTCCAGAACATCCTGAGCCAGACGGCAGACATCGATTACCTCCTGGTAAGTTCGGAAAAAGAAGCCAGTTTTATCGAAAATAATTATATTCAGTTTTACCAGCCCCGCTTTAACCTCCGGCTTAAAGACGACAAGAGCTTTCCCTTCCTCAAAGTCACCACCGCAGAAGAATTCCCCGGAGTTTACCTGGCCCGCCGGCTGGAAGACGACGGCTCCCGCTACTTCGGACCTTTCAGCCCGGCCGAGGAAGCCCGAAAACTGATAACCTTCCTGGCTAGGGCTTTCCGGCTGCGAACCTGCGAAAACACGGTTTTCAGGAACCGGAGGCGCCCCTGCCTGGAATATGACCTAAAGCTGTGCAGCGGACCGTGCGTCGGGCTTATCACAGCGGCTGAATACCGGGAGAACCTGGCCCAGGCCCTGCTATTGCTGGAGGGTAGAAGACTGGAACTCTACCGCCAGCTGAAGGACAGGATGGACAGGGCGGCGGCCGAACTGCGGTTTGAGGAAGCCGCTCGCTGGCGCGACGCTCTCCGGTCCCTGGAAGGTCTGAAAGAGCCACAGCGAGTTATCTCGACTGCCAGGGAAAATCTGGATATCGTGGGCTTTAGTCGCGCTCAGGGCCGGGCCGGAGTGCTGATTTTTGAGATGCGCGGCGGCCGCATCAGAGCTTCAACCGGCAAGGTCTGGCCGGCCAGCCCTGATGAATCTGACGAAAAAATCCTTGTCCGGGCCCTGGCTCAACTTTATTCAGCCCAAAATCCGCCAGAAAAAATTCTCTTACCCTTCCGGATTTCGCAGCAGGCTCAGGCCGAGCTTCTTTCGATCTTGAAGGGCCGTAAAATCAAAGTTAACCTGACCTACCCGGATAACCGGAAAAGAAAAATCCTGCTGGAACTGGCCAACCAGAATGCCACCCTGCTGCTGGAGAACGAAGAACCGGCTGGCCCGCTGGTTGAATTGAAACAACAGCTGGGGCTTCCGTCAATTCCGCGCCGGATAGAAGGTTTGGATATTTCCACCACCGCCGGCACTGAGCCAGTAGGCTCCCTGGTGGTTTTTATCGACGGTCAGCCGGCCAGGTCGCAGTACAGAAAATTCAGGATAAGAACAGTCAGCGGGCCTGATGACTATGCCTCTCTGAAAGAGGTCCTGGAAAGAAGGTTAAACCGATTGCTGGCCGAAAACAGGTCCCTGCCCGACCTGGTGTTTGTTGACGGCGGTAAGGGTCAGCTCAACCTGGCCCGGCAGGTGCTCGATGCTCTGGGCCTGACCGGAATTCCGGCCTGCTCCCTGGCCAAAAAAGAAGAAATAATTTTTTCGGCCACCCACCCCGAAGGCCTACGCCTGGACCCCACTTCGCCGGCTCTCAAACTGCTGCAGCACATCCGGGATGAAGCTCACCGTTTCGCCATCAGTTTTCACCGCCAGCGCCGCCAGAAAAGAAGTCTGGCCTCAGAACTGGACGGCATTCCTGGTCTCGGCCCGGTCCGGAAAAAGAAGTTGCTCCAGGCCTTCGGCAACCTGGCTGCCATCCGGGCAGCTTCGCCTGAAGAGCTGGAACGAGTAGTGGGAACCAAGCTGGCAGCTGCGGTCAGGGAGAAACTGAACCCGGCCGGCTAACCTTAAATTTTTCTCTTTTTTTCTCAACCTGATTCGGACCAAACCCTGACGTAACCAGAGACCGGTGACAATCTTTAAGCCAGCAAGACTCTTTTAGCAGCCGATTAATATATGAATACACGTTAATATATTAGGCTTCCCCGCTCGTTTCTCTGGCTGACCGATTAACTATTAAAAGGTCTTCTCCGGGTTGAGCCTGCTCCAACTTATTTCAGGAGAAAACTCGGTCGGTCACGAAAACTACGGGCCCGGCTGTCATAAATTTGTCAGCCTTCCAGCAATAAATCGGTGCGGCTGCAATCAGACAGTTTGATTTCTCTTCGAGCTGCCCGGTTACTTAAAACAGAGAGAAGGCCAGGCGCACCAGCCAGCTCACCAGCACAGCCACCGTCAGGTTCAGAACAACGGAAACCAGAGCAATCCTGCGGCCCAGTTCTTTCCAGAGAATGGCCAGGGTGGACAGACAGGGAATGAAGAAGTTGACAAAGGTAACAAAGGTCAGGAGCTGAGCCCGGCTGATGACCGACAGCAACTGCCCATAATCCACTCCCAGCGCCTGGAACATCATCAGCAGCGACAGCTCCTTGCGCAGGAAACCAAAGACCAGAGTTACGCCCAGGCTCTGGGGCAGGCCGAGCAGCCCGCTCACCAGAGGCGCCAGCACGGCGTTCATCAGCCGGTCAAAGTTGATGAAACTCAGGAAACTCAGCAGAACACTGCCGGCTATCAAGATGGGCCAGGCAAAGCGGACGAATTCCCTCAGGTTAAAATAAGTTTTCTGAACAATATTTTTAAGGGAGGGCCATTTCAGGCTGGGAATTTCCAGGATTAACCCGGGTGAGGAATACTTGAAGATCCGGGTCAGGATGGCACTGAGGACTGCAACCACCAGCAGGTTAAGAAAATAAAAACCCAGAGCCCACCAGGGCCCGAGCAAGAAGGCCACCAGGGCTAGGATGATGGTGGTCCGGGCGGCACAGGGAATGAAGGGAATCAGCAGGGCGGTTATGATTCTGTCCCGCTTGGATTCCAGGATGCGGGTGGCCATGATGGCCGGGACGTTGCAGCCGAAACCCAGAATAAAAAGCGGCACCGACTTGCCGTGCAGACCCAGCCGGTGCATAAAGGCATCCATTAGAAAACCGGCCCGGGCCAGATAGCCAATATCTTCGAGAAAGCCCAGCAGCAGGAGAAGCGGAATAAAATAGGGAAAAACAATGGCCACTCCCCCGCCGATTCCCTGCACCAAGCCCACCAGCAGCTCAGCCAGCAGGTTCCGGCCATAGTGCTCCTGAAGACCGGTCCGCAGTGCTTCCCAGGGCTGGAGCAACCAGGCTTCCAGCGGGCTGCCCACTCTAAAGATTAAATAAAACATGCCGGCAAAAATTAGCAGCAGCAGGAACAACCCCAGCACCGGGTGCATAATCAGATTATCCAGTTTTTCCAGGCCGCTCAGCCGGGCATGCCTGACGCGGCAGCAATCCTCAAAAATTTTGAGGGCCAGGTGGTGGCGTTCAGCGGCCAGCACTTCGTAAGCCGGTGCTTCTCGCAGAGCCGAGATTTCCTGACGCACCAGGTCCAGTCCGGTTTTGAATTCCGGGTTATTTTCCATGAAGAATGTATCGACGGCCAGCGTTTCGGCTTCTATCGCCCGGATGGCGGTGAAACGGGGATTGGCAATGATGGGAAAATCGGCCGGCAGTCTTTCTGTTAGTTTTTTTATCCGGTTTTCAACCTCACCCGAGTACCGCAGGTGGCGGGACGATATTTCTTCGGTCAGAACCTTCTCAACGCCATCCATCAATTCCTTTGTTCCCTCGCCGCGGGTGGCCACCGTCCTGATAACCGGAACTCCGAGCTTTTCTTCCAGGGCTACAGGGTCAATCTTCATTCCCTTTTTCTCGGCCAGGTCCATCATGTTCAGGACAACGACCATGGGATATTCCAGCTCCAGCAACTCAACGGTTAATTCCAGGCTGCGGCAGAGAAGCGAGGCATCTATGACGTTGACTATGAGGTCTGGCTTTTCCTGGAAAATATGGGTCAGGACAACTTTTTCCTGGGGCTCCTGCGGCGTGAGAGAATAAGTCCCGGGTAGGTCAACGATGGAATAGAGCCGGCCTTTCCAAAGAACTTCGCTGTGGGCATGGGAGACGGTGGTCCCGGGAAAATTGGCCGTCTGGGCCTTGAAGCCGGCGATAGCGTTAAAGAGGGTGCTCTTGCCGCAATTGGGCTGTCCGATAAAGACTATTACCGGGACCCTATCTTTCATTGACCCTCAACCGGTTCCACCAGGATTTTCCGGGCAATCCCCCGCCCGAGGGCAATTCTGGTGTCGCTGGTCAAATTTCGGACCAGAACCGGCCCGCCTAAAAGAGCTTCTCCGTCCAGAGAAATCAAGTCTCCCCGATGGAAGCCGAGAGCCAGCAACCGCCGGTGCAGTCCCGGACCGCCGCTGATTTCCACAATCCGGAAATTCCGGCTCTGGGGTATTTCTAGAAGGGTATATAACCGCCCGCTAACCGGGTTGTCTTCTATCTGATTTTTTCTGTGTCCGAACATGGCCTTCTTTCGTGAGCCTGAATTATTAACAATACATTATATGCTTTTCTGAAGGCAAGTTTTAGAGACCGGCCATTTATTTTTAATTTTTTTCCTCTCCGTTAAGAAGCAGCCGGTCTTGGTCTCTTGGCCGTCTTTAATTTCTTTGGGGAATCTGCCATAATGCTTAAATCAGGAGGTCATCATGAATAAATTCCCCCTCAAGCAATTAAAAATTTCCTTAACGCTGCTGGTGCTTTTCCTCTGGCTTCTGCTGCCGGCAGCTGCCGACGAGGGCCTATGGCCTTACAACCTGGTACCCAAGGATTATCTGGCCAAGAAATATAAGTTCCGGGTGACAGACGACTGGCTTAACCATCTTCGTCTGGCTTCAGTCCGCTTCGGCGGAGCCTCGGCTTCTTTTGTCTCGCCCGATGGATTGGTGCTGACCAACCACCATGTCGGCCGCGGAGCCATCCAGAATTTATCCACGGCCGAGCGCAACCTGATTAAAACCGGTTTCTATGCCAGAACCAGACAGGAAGAATTGAAATGCCCCGGCACCCAGCTCTGGGTTCTGCAGGAGATTGAAGATGTCACCAACCTGGTCCTGGGCGCGGAAAAACCCGGAATGTCGGCCCAGGAAGTGTTGGCGGCCAGACAGAAAGCCATGGCTGACATCCAGAAGGAAGCCAGCGAGAAATCTGGTCTGCGCTGCCAGGTGGTTTCTCTTTATTCTGGCAGCATGTATCATCTTTATAAGTACAAAATCTACACCGATGTCCGTCTGGTCTTTGCGCCCGAAGAAGACATCGCTTTCTTCGGAGGCGACCCCGATAATTTTACCTATCCCCGCTATGACCTGGACATCTCTATTTTCCGGGTGTACGAAAATGACCAGCCCCTGAAGGCACCTCATTACCTGAAATGGAAATCCTCGCCGCTTAAAGAAGGCGACCTAGTTTTCTGTTCCGGCAATCCCGGTTCCACCGGTCGGATGCTCACTTATGACCAGCTGCTCTTCCTGCGCGACGTCAATTATCCCTTTACCATTGCCAACCTGAAGAGAAGGCAGGCGGTGCTGCATGAATATGCCAGCCGGGGGCCGGAACAGGAAAGAATCGCCCTGAACACCCTGTTCGGCGTCGAAAACAGACTCAAAGCCACAACCGGTTACAATTCTGGACTGCTGGACGAGAACCTGATGGCCAAGAAGCTGGCCGAAGAACAGGCCATCCGGAAGGCCATAGCAGCCGACCCGGAACTGGCCAAGGAATATGGCCAGGCCTGGGAGGAGATAGCTCAGGCCCAGAAGGAATATGCTTCCTTTTTCAAAGAATACATGCTGTTTGAAAGAGCTAATGCTTTCAACACGGTTTATTTCAACCTGGCCCGGTCACTGGTCAGAGGCGCCCAGAGAGAGCGGCCGGCTGGCGCTCCGGCTATGGCTGGCAGACGGATGCCGGCTGAGATTCATGACGACTTTGAAATCGTCAAGCTGGCTGATTCTCTCCAGCTGCTGAAAGAACAACTGCCCAACCTGCAGGAAACAAAATGGATCCTGGGCTGTCAGACTCCGGAAGAAGCGGCTAAAGCCCTGATTTCTGGCACCAGACTGAAAGACCCTGAATTCAGGAAAAAGTTAGCCGCGGGCGGAGCTGAAGCCATAAATATGTGCAACGACCCGATGATCAAGCTGGCCCTGATGGTCGAGCCCTTATCTCAGGGAGTCCGCGAGCGCTATGCAAAAAGAGTCCAGGCCGTAGAAACTAAGAACGGCACTCTGGTGGCCAGAGCCATCTTCAAATTAAAAGGAACCTCCATTCCACCCGACGCCACCGGCACTCTGCGTTTGAGTTTTGGTCTGGTTAAGGGATATGTGGAAAACGGCCAGAAAATTCCTTTCCAGACCACCTTGGCCGGCTTATATAAAAAGGCCCAGGAAAAGAATTTCCAGTCTCCCTGGTCTCTGCCCAAGCGCTGGCTGCAGAGAAAACCTGCCCTGAATCTCAAGGTGCCGATAAACTTCGTGGCCACGATCGATTCCATCGGCGGTAACTCTGGTTCCCCGGTGGTTAATAGAAAGGGCGAATTTGTCGGGGCTCTGTTTGATGGTAACATCCAGTCGCTGCCGACCAGGTTCGTTTATGAAGAAAAAATCAGCCGGTCGGTCATGGTTCATGCTGACGGCATCATTGAGGCCCTGCTCAAGGTTTACGATGCCAGGCCGCTGGTAGACGAACTGCTGGGCCGTTAGTCATGGCAAAGAAAATAAATCATCCGGGGTGGGCTGAGGCTAAAAAAGAGCCGGCCTGACCCCGTTAATACTGAGGGACAGGAGATGAAAAGCTGGACTGAGTATCTCTGGTTTCAAACTGGACAGCGGCAACAACTCCTTAACATCACCGACCGCGTGCAGGAAGCCGTCCGACAGAGCGGCATAAGAGAGGGGCTGTGCCTGGTGAATGCCATGCACATCACCGCCAGCGTCTTCATTAACGACGACGAAAGCGGTCTGCACCAGGACTTCTTCCAGTGGCTGGAGAAGCTGGCTCCCCACTCCCCCGGTTCCTACCGCCACAACCTGACCGGCGAAACCAACGCCGATGCCCACCTGAAAAGGACCATTATGGGACGGGAAGTGGTAGTGGCCGTAACCAACGGAAAATTGGACCTTGGCCCCTGGGAGCAGATTTTTTACGGGGAGTTTGATGGAAAGCGCCGCAAGCGGGTACTGATTAAGATTATAGGAGAATGAAATCGCAAATTAGAATATCAAAACAAATGGAGGGGCCTATGAACCACCCCGAGCGCCAAAAAACTCCTGGCAGGCTGGGAATGGGAATAGCGGTCGGACTGGCAGCTGGGGCTCTGGCCGGGGCCATCATCGGGCTGGTTTCCAGGAATGTTGCCCTGTGGCTGGCGGTGGGGGTCGGAGCCGGTCTGATTTTCGGAGTGGCCATCGGCCTGGCCCTTTCGGGAAGACCCCGCCTATAATTCCAGCAGGAACAGCCGGGCCCTGGTCTGGCCCCTTTTAATTTGAACCGAAAATTTTCTTTTGCTAACATAGCTGGTTGAGGGGTTCGGGCCATGCTGGCCGGGCAGATTTACCGCAAGGGCTACCTGGTGGCTGATATCCTGACCTCAGCCAGGGGGATAATTGCTTTATATCTTGGTTACATCTGCTGGCAGGGACGGTTTGTTCTCGACACCTTCATGGTTTTGATTTTCGCAGCCTGGCTCAGCGACTGCATCGATGGCTACTTTGCCCGCAGAAGCTACCGCCTCGGGCATCTGGCTGACCTGGACGGCTGGGTTGATTGGGCTATTTATATCATCACCCTGACCTATGGCACCTTGCTTGGCCATTATTCCTGGTCTTTCCTGGCTGCCTTCGTCGGCCTCAATGTCCTGGCCTTCTGGATCAGCAAGTCCATTTATGTCAACCAGGCTTTCCATTTCCTTTACATCCTGCTTGGTTTCAGGACGGTCTGGCTGGAATCAGTCTTCTGGCGGAAATTCTTTATCCTGTGGGTAGCCGGGGTCATCTTTTTTAAGCGCAAGAGGTTGCTGGTTCAAATCCGCGAATTCCTTTCCGGCTGGAATTATCTCCTGCACGGCAAATCCTCCAGGGCCAACCGGGCTTAAAAAGTTGTCGCTGGCTTGCTGCCAGCGGCTTCCATCTGATTCATTATCTACCAGACCGGGGCTGGTGCCATCACCTCAAAACCAGACCCAATTCTTAACTTAAAAAATCCCTGTGATTACTGATGTCGGAATTTCTATTGCTTTCTGCAGGGCCAGCCTTTTTTCCAGGAAGATTCTTTCGCTTCTGGAATTTATTTTGCCTAAAATTGACTGAACTAAAATTTTGAAGCTGAAACCAATCTACCTGACCACCAGGCGGCTAAACGGATAAACACAGGCCTGAAGAAAAACCAGCAGGGCTACCAGAGCGGCCAGAACCAGGCTGTGCCAGAAAACGAAGCGCAGGATGCGGCCTTCATGCCCGTACCAGCGGGTGGCGGTGCTGGCCACCACGATGCTCTGAGCATCAATCATCTTGCCCATCACTCCACCCGAGCTGTTGGCCGCAGCCATCAGGACTGGACTCAGCCCGAGCTGCTCGGCGGTGATTTTCTGCAGGCTTCCGAACAGCACGTTGGAAGAAGTATCGGAGCCGGTCAGGGCTACACCCAGCCAGCCCAGCAGGGTGCCGAAGAAAGGATAGAGAACCCCCGTCCTGGCAAAAGCCAGCCCCAGGGTAGCATCCATCCCTGAATACCTGGTTATATAACCAAGGGCCAGCATGGCCGAAACGGTCAGCAGTGAAAACTGCACCCGCTTGAGAGTTTTTCCATAAATCAACAGCATTCTTTTCAGGCTGAAGCGCATCAAAAAGCCAGAAAGAAGCGCGGCCACCAGAATCCCCGTTCCGGTAAAAGACAGAAAATTGAAGCGAAATACCGCCGCTTCCGCTGCTGGTGCCGGACTGACCGGCGGCATTCTCAAGACCTGCTGATGAAGACCTGGCACAGCAAAAGATGGTGAAAAAATTGAATCAAGAATTTTTTTGAACTGTGGAATTCCCCAGATAAAAATGACCAGACTGAGGATAAGCCAGGGAGCCGCCGCCTGGAAAAGGGCTCGGCTGTTCAGATTTTTCTCTTTCATTTCAGTCGGGCCAAAGCTTTCAGGCGAATAGACTTTCTTTGGCTTCCAGAACCTGAGGAGAATTATCAGCGCTGCCAGTGAGACCAGGGATGCAACCACCCCGGCCAGCCAGGGGCCGTGGAAATTGGAGATTAAGGCCTGAGGAACAGCAAAGGATAAACCGGCCACCAGAGCCGCCGGCCAGATTTCCAGCATCTTCCGCCAACCGCAGAAAACTGCTATCAGCCAGAAGGGAATGAGGATGGAAAAGAAAGGAAGCTGGCGGCCGACCATGGCACTGAGCTGGTGCAGGTCCAGGCCGGTAACTCCAGCCAGGGCCACGATGGGTGTGCCCAGGGCCCCGTAAGCCACCGGCGCGGTGTTGGCAATCAGCGACAGCCCGGAAGCCTGGAGCGGCGGGAAACCTAACCCAATGAGCAAAGCAGCTGTGATAGCTACCGGCGTGCCAAACCCGGCCGCACTTTCAAAAAAAGCTCCGAAGCAAAAAGCAATCAAGAGTAGCTGCAGGCGTCGGTCTGATGTCACGCTGGCCATGTTCTCCCGCAGCACCTGGATGGCTCCCCGGTCCAGGCAGAGCTCATAAAGAAAGATAGCGTTCAAGATTATCCAGCCAATGGGGAAAAGCCCGTAGACAGCACCAAAGCCGGTTGAGAGAAGAGTCTTATCCGCCGGCATCCTGAAGACCAGGATAGCAATCAGAAACGAAGCCATCAGCCCCGACAGGGCGGCCACGTGGGCTTTAAGTTTCAGGAAGGCCAGCCCGCCCAGCAAGACCACAATCGGCAGAGCTGCCAGCAGGGTTGACAGCCAGGGGGCATTTAAAGGGTCATAAACCTGGGCCCACGGCATCCAGCCTCCAGCTTCAAAGAATTATGGAATCCTTTTATGAACTTTCCGCCCTTTTGTCAACCGCCTGGAATAACTGTGGTTATAAACCTCGGAGGCCATCCCTCGACATTGTTTTCCATTAGAATTTAAGATGAGGCCGCGCCCTGGCTGCCCCCAACTTTCCCGGCCGCGTTAAATTGAAGATGCCCAGACTATTGATAATTTTAACAGTTATTGCGGTTTCTGCTGATTCAGTTCTTCCTGTTTAGATTTCTTACGCTCGGACAGCAGAGCCACCATCAACCCGGCCACAAAACCCGCGGCCGCGGTAATCAACAGCAGCAGAATATGAGGCATTTCCACCGTGGCCAACAGAAAATGAGTCTTAACCGGTTCGCGATTCTGAATAATGATAATGGCCAGAAGAATGACCACAACTATTAAAACTACCAGCCAGGCTTTTCGCATTTTGCCCTCCTTAAGTTTAATTCTACAATATAGGGCTGTCCAGAGCAAAACTATTCGTGCTTCCATTTCAGGGCATAGACCACCAGCGAATCAAATCCGCTTTCATCTTGCTGGCAGCAGTAAAGCTTTTCCTTTTTGCCCAGCAGCAATGTACCCTTCAGAGGAATCCTGGTGATAAACCTCCCTCTCTCATCAAAGACATCATGAACATACCCACCTTCGCTCGCTTGCTCAAATGTCTGGACGAAAAGTCTTCCCTTATCGTCACAGATAAAGCGGCCAAAACCCGGGTGGTATTCAAGCCTGAACTGTACCTCACCTGAAAAATTTCGTTTTTGCTTTTCTTTTTCTTCCTCGGTAATCCTGACCAGCGAAAAGGCTTTGCTCAACTTACGCAAAAGTTTTCCCTCGGAATCATAAAACTCAAGCCCATAATCTTCAGGCCGGCCGAAAACAAGCCTTTCATCAGATGTCATTTGCCAGTAAGGAAAGGGAGCAAAGGGATCAAGGGGTTTATCCGGTTCAGGTATCGGATAACGCGCTATTTCCATAATCAAATTCATCTGGCCAGCAAATTTAAGTAGCTTAACGGCAGGATGAGACTCGAGCCAGCCAGGTTCAAAGGCGTATATATTACCCTCCCGGTCAAACCTGGGAAAGTAAAGCAGGAATCCTTTGGTCGAAAAGGACCTTAAAAAATTCCCAGTCCTGGAGAAAATAGAAATCTTACGGCTGAGGTCATTGATCGCTACTGTATCATCAGAAACGAAGATGCTCTGAACCGGGCCAAGTTCACCCGGTCCCTGTCCGGGTCGGCCGAATTTTCTCAAAAATCTACCATGTGGATCATAAACAAATACAGCCGCATCTCTTGACGACAATATGTAGATATTACCTTCATCGTCTATATCCACGGACCCCGAGGCCCCGATAGAGCTGAATGCACCTTCCCCTGTCGCTTCTGCTCCTCCTATGACCAGCTCTTTCTCCAGCTTCAGGACTTCCCCCTGATAAATCGGTTCTTTAGGGTTGCTGATGATGGTAATACCGCCTTCCTGCCTGATAGTCCCCTTCCAGGCTTCTTTCTCCCGTCCGCAACTCGAGATAAGCAAAATCAACGCCAGAATAATAATAAAAAGCGTATAGTTTGGAGATCTCAAATCAGCCTCCCCTATCCGAACCCGGCCACATTTTTTTGATCAGCGGCTGACAGGCAAATCCATTTTTTCTCTTCTCTTATTCCTATCAGATTATTAAGCGCCAAGTCAATCCGGGTATTAACCGGACAGTTATTGAGTTTTCAGTTTTCACCGGTCTATTTTTTAAGTTATGATGTTGGTAATGCCCGAATCAGTAGAGCCGAAACAAACTCTGCGAACAAAGCCTGGCCTCAGCCTTCTTTCTGCTTCGGCTATCAGCATCGGAGCCACAGTTGGAGCCGGCATTTTCGCTGTAACGGGCGTGGCGGCCGGTCTGGCTGGTTCTGCCCTCTTAATCTCTCTCTTGCTGGCGGCTGGAGCCACTATTTTTACTGCCCTTAGCTTTATTCAGCTTATTGCCTGGAAACCGGCTGAGGGCAGCATCTATTTTTATGCCAGGCAGTTGATTTCCCCCTTTACCGGCTTTCTGGTCGGCTGGATGTGGGTCGTCTCTAATCTCTTTTCCGGGGCAGTGGTGGCCCTGAGCTTTGTCCATTATTTGGTTGAACTCACCGGACTCCGGACAATTAAGGTAAACTTGATAGCTGCGGCCCTTATTATAATCTTCACGGCAATTAATTCCATGGACATCGAAAAATCCACCGCTGTCAATAATCTCCTGGTTTTTCTAAAACTCTTCATCCTGCTAATATTCTTTGTTGTTGGGCTGTTTTTCATCAAACCGGAGAATTTGCAGCCACTCCACTTTTCCCCACCCGGTATTGTGCTCGGAGCCGCTATCATCTTTTTTGCTTTTCAGGGTTTTGCCCGGGTGGCCATTGTGGCTGAAGAAGTGAATAATCCTGCCAGAAACGTCCCCCGAGCCATCATCATTTCCCTGTCCGTTTCAGCTTTGATTTACTTCTTGGTAACTTTTGTGGCCCTGGGCCTGGTAGGTGCGGCTAAATTAAGTCGGTCCGGAGCTCCGCTCGCGCTGGCCATCAGGCAGACTGGTTGGAACTGGATGGTCTCCCTGGTCAGTCTGGGTGGACTGCTGGCCACAGCCAGTGTTTTGCTGACAGCCATTCTGGGTATTTCCAGGATGCTTTTCGCCATGGCCCGGGAGGAGGACCTGCCATCTTTCCTTAAATCTGTCCATCCGAACTTCAGGACACCCCTAAAAGGGGTCTGGATCTCCGGCCTGATCATGGCTGTTCTGGCCTATTGTTTTGACCTGGCCAGAGTGGCCTCGATCAGCTCTTTTTCTCTTCTTTTTTACTATTCCCTGGCCAACATCAGCGCCCTGCGGCTCGAAAAAAAGGCAAAAAAATACCCGGAGGCGATACCCTATCTGGGTCTGATTTTGTGCCTGGGAATTGGACTTTCCCTGCTCTTTTCCAGAGCCTCAAATCTAACCATCATTCTGACCTGTCTGGCCGCCGGCAGCCTTATCTTTTTCATAAAATCCAGGATCAGATAGCCTTCCTATTTCTCCTTTGACTGCTTCCAGAAGTCATAAATGGCCATTCTAATTGACTTTAAGGCAAGTTTCTGTTAAAAATTAATAAATGTGGAAGTGGCTGTTAACTAAAATCTTCGGGACCAAGAACGAGCGGGACCTGAAAAAACTCCAGCCCTATGTTGCGGCCATAAATGCCCTCGAGCCGCAAATCCAGCAACTGAGCGACTCCCAGCTCCAGGCCAAAACTGCCGAATTCAAGGAAAAACTGCGCCAGGGAGCCACCCTGGATGATATCCTGGTCGAGGCTTTCGCCGTAGTCCGGGAGGTAGCTCGCCGCACGGTCAGGATGCGGCACTTTGACGTCCAGTTGATGGGTGGCCTGGTCCTTCACCAGGGAAAAATCGCCGAAATGAAGACCGGTGAAGGCAAGACCCTGGTGGCTACTCTGCCGGCTTACCTCAACGCCCTGGAGGGTAAGGGTGTCCACATCGTTACCGTCAACGATTACTTGGCCAAGCGCGATGCCGAGTGGATGGGCCCCATCTACAAATTTCTGGGACTGACGGTCGGCGTTATCCAGCACGATATGAGCGACGCCGAGCGCCAGAAAGCTTATGGCTCCGACATCACCTACGGCACCAACAACGAATTCGGTTTTGATTACCTGCGCGACAATATGAAATTCCGGCTGGAAGACCTGGTCCAGCGCGAGTTTAATTACGCCATCGTGGACGAGGTCGACAGCATCCTGATTGACGAAGCCCGGACTCCACTCATCATCTCCGGTCCCACCCAGGAGTCAACCCAGCTTTACTACAAGGTTGATAGCTTCGTCCGCCGCCTTCATAAAGACAAGCACTTCATCCTGGATGAAAAGACCCGGACCGTCGCCCTGAACGAAAACGGGGTGGCTGAGGCTGAAAAATACTTCAACGTTCCCAATCTCTACGACCTGAATTACATGGACCTGGTCCACGCCATCAACCAGTCGCTCAAAGCCCACTTCCTGTTCAGGCGGGACGTCGACTACATGGTCAAGGATGGCCAGGTGATCATCGTCGACGAGTTCACTGGCCGGCTGATGCCCGGGCGCCGCTACAGCGACGGCCTGCACCAGGCCCTGGAAGCCAAGGAGCGGGTCAAGGTCGAAGAAGAATACCAGACCTTGGCCTCCATCACCTTCCAGAACTATTTCCGGATGTACAAGAAACTGGCCGGCATGACCGGTACCGCGGCCACCGAAGCGGCCGAATTCATGCACATCTACAACCTGGATGTGGTTGAAATTCCCACCAACAAACCGCTCATCCGGACCGAATATCCCGATGTCATCTACCGCACTGCTCGCGAGAAGTGGAACGCGGTGTTGGAAGAAATCATTGAACTCAATAAGATCGGCCGGCCGGTCCTGGTCGGCACCATCTCCATTGAAAAATCGGAGAAGCTATCAGAACTCCTGCGCAAGAAGAACATCAAGCATGTGGTCTTGAACGCCAAGTATCACGAACTCGAAGCTCAGATCATTGCCCAGGCCGGGCGCATCGGAGCGGTTACCATCGCCACCAACATGGCCGGCCGGGGCGTGGACATTCTGCTGGGGGGCAACCCGGATTTCCTGGCCAGGGAAGCCCTGAAAAAATCAGGAGTTGACCCGCTCAAAGCCACACCGGAACAGTACCAGAAGGCCTACCAGGAAGCCCTGAAGATTACCAGCGAAGAGCACGAGAAGGTTGTGACCCTGGGCGGCCTGCATATCATCGGCACCGAACGTCACGAATCACGCCGGATAGACAATCAGTTGCGGGGCCGGGCCGGACGCCAGGGCGACCCCGGTTCTTCCCGTTTTTACCTGTCGCTTGAGGATGACCTGATGCGCATCTTCGGCTCCGACCGCCTGTCCGGTCTGATGGCCCGGATCGGCATGTCAGAAGGCGTGCCCATCCAGCACCCCATGGTCAGCCGGGCCATCGAGCGAGCTCAGAAGCAGGTAGAAGCCCAGAACTTCTCCATCAGAAAACACCTGCTGGAATACGACGACGTGATGAATAAGCAGCGAGAGACCATCTACCGCCAGCGCCGGGAAATCCTGGAGGGCAAAGACCAGCGGGAATATTACCTTAACCTGATTGACAGCCTGGTGGAATGGTACCTGGATCAATACGCCAACAAGGATAAGCATCCCGAAGACTGGGACAAGGAGGCCCTGCATCAGGCCATCTTCGCCCAGTTCGGTTATGACCTCAACCAGCTCAACCTGAACTGGGAAGAAATCAGCTACGATGAGCTCCTGGAAAAACTGACCTCAGCCCTGCGGTCGATTTACGAGCAGAAAGAAAAACTCCTCAGCCCCGAGAACATGCGGCAATTTGAACGCCTGATACTCCTTCAGGTCATCGATTCCCGCTGGAAAGACCACCTGCTGGAGATGGACTACCTCAAGGAAGGCATCGGGCTGCGTGGTTACGGACAGCGCGACCCGTTAATCGAATACAAGAAAGAAAGTTACGAAATGTTCCAGCAAATGCTGGACCGAATTGAAGAAGATGCCGTCCGTTACCTGTTCCTGATTCAACCGGTGGCGGAAGCGGAAAGACCGGCCGAGCGCCGGCCGCAGCCGATGTACTATCAGCGCCCGCAGCAGTCAGCCGCCGGTGGGATGCGGGCCAAACAGGCCCGGCCGCTGATTCCAGGCAAGAAAAGGCGCTGAAAAACCCTGGTAGGAGGGTCATAAATGCTGGACGAAAAATTAAAAGCAGGTTTAACCTTTGACGATGTTTTGATCATGCCGGCCAGGTCAGAAGTTCTGCCGACCGAAGCCGACGTCTCCACCAGACTGACCAAGAATATTCCTCTCAGTATCCCCATCCTGAGCTCGGCTATGGATACCGTCACCACTTCTAGAATGGCTATCGCCCTGGCCCAGCAGGGGGGCATCGGCATCATCCACCGCAATATGTCGGTTGAAGACCAGGCCGAAGAGGTGGACAAGGTCAAGCGCCACGAAAGCGGAATGATCGTTGAACCCATTACCCTGCGTCCGGACGATAAAATTCACCGGGCCCTGGAGTTGATGAAGAAATACCGGATCTCGGGCCTGCCGGTCACCGATGAAAATAACAAGCTGGTCGGCATCCTGACCAACCGCGACATCCGTTTCGAAAGCCGGCTGGACATTCCGGTTTCTGAAATCATGACCAGGGAACTGATCACCGTTCCGGTCGGCACCCCGTTGGAAGAAGCCGAAAAATTATTCCACCACCATAAGGTGGAAAAGATACTGATAGTGGATGAAAATTACCACCTCAAGGGTCTCATTACCTACAAAGATATCCTGAAACGCATCCAGTATCCCCTGGCCTCCAAGGATAAGCTGGGAAGGCTGCGGGTCGGAGCTGCAGTCGGAGTCGGGGCTGAGGTCATGGACAGGGTGGCCGCCCTGGTCAAGGCCGGCTGCGACGTCATCGTGGTCGACACCGCCCACGGACACTCCCAGAGGGTCATGGACACCGTTAAGCTTATCCGGAATAAATACCCGGAGCTGGACCTGATTGCCGGCAACATCGCCACGGCCGAAGCAGCCGAAGACCTGATCAGGCTGGGCGTGGATGCGGTTAAAGTCGGCATCGGTCCCGGTTCCATCTGTACCACCAGGGTGGTAGCCGGGGTCGGCGTGCCCCAGATCACGGCCATCGCCGATGTCTATAAAGTCACCAGCAAGCATAACATCCCGCTGATTGCCGACGGGGGCATCAAGTATTCCGGCGATATTACTAAAGCTATTGCCGCCGGCGCTTCCATGGTCATGCTGGGAAACCTCCTGGCCGGCACTGACGAATCACCCGGCGAGGTCGTGATTTTCCAGGGCCGTGCCTATAAAACCTACCGCGGAATGGGGTCAATTGAAGCTATGAAAAATGGCAGCCGCGACCGCTACTTCCAGGATACGGTCACCGAAACCACCAAGCTGGTGCCAGAAGGCATTGAAGGTCGGGTGCCTTACAAAGGCAGTGCTGTTTCCATCATCCAGATGCTGGTGGGTGGCTTGAAGGCCGGAATGGGTTACGCCGGATGCCGGACAATAGAAGAGCTGCAGAAAAAGGCCAAATTCATTAAAATTACCACGGCCGCCCTGCGGGAAAGCCATGTCCACGACGTAGTCATCACCAAGGAAGCCCCGAATTACCACCTGGATTAAGATAAGAAGACCAGTCTTCAGGCTCAGTTCTTGATCATCTTGACCCGGTTATTTTCGTCAAGCAGGACAATTTTCGGCAGGTGAAAATCCACTTCTTCCTCGCTCAGGTGGCAATAGGAAGTGATGATGATGACATCCCCTTTCCTGGCTTTGTGGGCAGCCGCCCCGTAGACTCCGATTTGGCCTGAGCCCGGCTCTTCCTTAATCAGGTAGGTAGTGAATCGTTCGCCGTTGCTGACGTTGTAGATTTCTACCCGTTCGTATTCCCTCATCCCGGCTGCCTTCATCAGGTCTTCATCTATCCCCAGGCTGCCTTCATAATTGATATCGCTGTAGGTTACTTTAGCCCGGTGCAGTTTGGATTTCAGGTAAAGCATAATCATTTTTCTATTCCTCCTGATATTATCCGGAGATTATCGATCAACCTGGTCCGGCCGATAAAGACGGCCAGGGCGATGAGCGCCTGGTCTCCGATGGTCTCCAGAGGCTCCAGGGTTTTAAGGTCGACTATTTCCACGTAATCAATCCTGGCCAGCGGCTCAGCCGATATTAATTCTATCATCTTCTGCCTTATTTTCCTGGCCTCTCTTTCACCTTCAATAATCAGCTTTTCGGCCAGGTCCAGGCTTTTCTTCAGGACCAGGGCTGCCCGCCTTTCTTCGGGGCTGAGGTAGGTATTCCTGGAACTGAGGGCCAGCCCGTCATGGTCGCGGACAAGGGGCAAAGCCACAATTTTAACGGGCAGATTCAGGTCTTCTACCATTTTCTGCAGGATAATCACCTGCTGGGCATCTTTCCAGCCGAAATAGGCTTCATCCGGTTGCACCAGATTAAATAGTTTCAGGACGACGGTGCAAACGCCCCGGAAATGTCCGGGACGGGATTTGCCGCAGAGTTTATCCTGAAGGTCTTCCACTTCGACATAGGTCTTATAGCCCTCCGGATACATGACTTCCACCGGCGGATAAAAAACCAAATCCACCCCTTCCCTTTCCAGCAGGGCTCGGTCCCGCTCCAGGTCCCGGGGATAAACCTTATAATCCTCGGCCGGACCAAACTGCATGGGGTTGACAAAAATCGAGACCACGGTTAGGTTTGAGCGCTTTTTTGATTCCCGAACGAGACTCAGGTGCCCTTCATGCAGATAACCCATGGTCGGGACAAAGCCTATTTTTTGGCCCTGCTTTTTCCAGACCTGGATTTTTTCTCGCAGTTCAATCACCGTGCCGACAATTTCCATGGCTTTTGTTTATCCTTTTTTCTTTCCGTCTGTTTCATTAAATGATGTATAAGACTTTTTATTGCTTTTTATTATTTCTTTCTCCTTCTCCGGCCAGCCAGCGACCAGGACCTCATCGCCTTCCGGCCATCACCTTCCGTCTGACCTTCCGAGCCAGTCCAGCCTGCTCTTTTTTCAGATGATAGCAGTGTTCAGCCTGGGGATAATTCCCCTGGCGGACATCATCAATATAGCTCTGGACGGCCCTGGAAATAACCCCGTTCAGGTCGGCGTACTTTTTGACGAACCTTGGCAGGTAGTCGGCAGTCAAGCCCAGCAGGTCATTGACCACCAGAATCTGACCATCGCACTTAGGTCCGGCCCCGATGCCGATGGTCGGAATCTTGAGGGCAGCCGTAATCTCGGCCGCCAGCTCGGCCGGTACTGATTCCAGGACCAAGGAAAAAGCCCCGGCTTTCTCCAGAGCCAGGGCCCCCCGGAAGATGGCCTCGGCCTGTTCTTCTTCCTTGCCCTGCACCAGGAAGCCGCCAATTTTGCGAACCGACTGCGGGGTCAGGCCGACGTGGCCCATGACCGGAATTTCAGCTTCCACCAGGGCTTGGACCAGTTGCAGCCGGGTAGGACTGGCCCCCTCCAGTTTAACCCCGTCGGCCCCGCCTTCCTTGATGAACCTGGCTGCATTCTGGATGGAATCTTTAGGAGAGAGATGAAAGGAGAGGTAGGGCATATCACCGATGACCATGGCTCTTTTCCGGGCCCTGGTCACAGCCCGGGTATGGTGAATCATTTCATCCATGGTGACTGGAAGCGTGGTCTCATAACCAAGCACCACCATGCCCAGCGAATCGCCAACCAGGATGATATCCACGCCGGCTTCATCCAGGATCCGGGCGGTGGGGTAATCGTAGGCGGTGAGGGCAATAATCTTTTGCTTTTGTTTCTTAAGCTCGTGCAGATAGCATACAGTTACCCTGTCAGTTGAAGGTTTAACCATATTTTCTCCTTTTCTTTATCCCCTGCCCGCCAGCAGGCTCGGGGTAAAGTCCTTAAACGCCCTGAGGCTGGAGTTGAGTCTCAGTGTCCGCCCCGGACCTCTGAGCTCGCCCTTATTATACCAATTTTTCTATTTTTTTGCCCGAAAACTCTGAGGAACGTAATAAAGAGTGCCCTTGCTGAGCTGTTTGATCTGCTCGACCAGGTCCCAGACTTCCTGCTCCTGACTCAGGTCCAGGTCATCGGCTTTGACCACCAGCAAGGGGGTGGCTTTGTAGTTGAAGAAAAAATAATCGTAGGCCTCGACGATATCTTCCAGGTATTTCTCCGAGATGTCCTTTTCCAGAGAATTCCCTTCTTTTTCAATTCTCCGGATCAGAGTATTGACCGAGATCTGGAGATAGATTACCAGGTCCGGTCGGGGAACCCTCTCGGCCAGGATGCCGTAAATCCGTTCATAGACCTGGAGCTCATCGTCCGTCAGAGTCTGGTAGGCATAAATCTTATCTTTTTCGATCAGATAATCGCAGATGATGCGGTCAAGGAACAGGTCGCGCTGCAGCAGCCTTGATTGCTGGTGATAGCGGTTGGCCAGAAAAATAAGCTGGGCCAGGAAGGCCGCCCCTTCCTTCTCGTTGTAAAAATCGCGCAGGTAGGGATTGACTGTTTCGTCCAGGACCAGCTGACCGCCGATTTTCTGGGCTAAAAGGTGGGCCAGAAGAGTCTTCCTGGAACGGAAAACCCCTTCTATTGCTATGTGCCTGAAATTTATGTCGGCGCTGAATTTCATCTCGGTTCAGGGGAAGGCGGCGGGCCGCTGGAACTACTCCTTCGGCTGTACGGGAATCACTAACCAGGCAATAAGGTAAAACAGAACCATGGGCAGAATGGCGGTCAGCAGAGCCGCCCCGACAAAGATCAAACGGACCAGGGAGATATCCAGGTCGAAATACTCGGCCAGGCCGGCGCAAACCCCGCCCAGCATCTTCTGCTGAACCGATCGGTATAATCTTTTAGCCATGTCACCTCTCCGGATTTTATCTGCTTTTATTTTACTGAAATCCGCCGATTTTACAACTTTTATTCTGGCTCCTGTCTGTAGGAAACCGGGTCCTCCTATCCCGGTCAAGCTTTATGGCCCGACTGACCGCTAAGCCTGTTTTTTATTGACTAAGAAGCAGGATTATGTTATCGGTTTAGTCTAAAAATAAAGCAGGAGGTTTAACATGCACGGCTGGACCGGGAATATTCTGAGAATCAATCTAACCAACAGGACTCATAAAGTCGAACATTTCGACGAAGAGTTTGCTAAAAAATGGGTTGGCGGACGTGGCTTTGCCCTTAAAATCCTCTGGGATGAGCTCAAACCGGGCATTGACCCGCTGGGACCCGAAAACAAGCTGATTGTCACCGTGGGACCGATTGCCGGAATTCCGGCCCCTAACACCGGGAAAACCGTAGTGGCAGCTAAATCACCACTGACTGGCGGTTACGGCGACGGCAACCTGGGCACCAGGGTTACCGAGCAGATGAGGAAAGCCGGATACGACATCATCATAATTGAAGGCCAATCAGATAAGCCTGTATATCTCTATATTGAAGATGATAAGATTGAATACCTGCCGGCTGACGAAATCTGGGGCAAGGGAAGCTACGATACCCACAGCTGGCTTTATAAAAAATACGGCAAAGGAGCCGGTGTTCTGTCCATCGGACAGGGCGGTGAGAACCTCAACCTCTATGCCATGATCCGCAGCCTGGAAGGTCGGGCCGGCGGTCGCCCCGGTATCGGTGCGGTCATGGGCTCCAAGAAGCTCAAGGCCATTGTCATCAAGGGTTCCAAGCCCATTCCGGTGGCCGACCCCGAAGGCATGCGCAAACTGGGCCTGGAAGACCTG
Source organism: Candidatus Aminicenantota bacterium (assembly GCA_014360005.1). GTDB lineage: Bacteria > Acidobacteriota > Aminicenantia > Aminicenantales > Saccharicenantaceae > Saccharicenans. The sequence continues at coordinate 61,990 of JACIYI010000013.1, forward strand.
AGGAAGGTCGGAGAAATAGATAAGAAGACTGGCTGGTCCATCCAGGGCACAACCGGCGTCCTGGCCTGGTGCAACGAAGTGGCGGCCCTGCCGGTGCACAACATGAGAAAAACCCACCACCCCGAAGCCTGGAAGATTGACGGCGAGCGGCTGAACAACGCCCGGGTGGCCACCTATGGTTGCCCCAACTGTACCATGAGATGTGGAATTACCATCCTGGACTACGAGGGCCGGGAATCGGAACTGGATTATGAAAACATCGGCATGCTGGGCAGCAACCTGGACATTTTTGAACTGGACCAGGTAGCTTCGCTGAACTACCTGTGCGACGACTATGGCCTGGACACTATCTCGGCCGGGGCGGTCCTGGCTTTCTACGCTGATGCCATTGAGCAGGGAGCCATCAAGGGCGATTTCCGGTTTGGCGACGCCGAGATGGCCAAGAAACTCCTGGGGATGGCGGCCAGGCGAGAAGGAGAAATAGGCAATCTCCTGGCCGACGGCAGCCTGCGGATGGCCAGGAAAATCGGTCATAATTCCGAAGCTTACGCCATGCAGGTTAAGGGCCTGGAAATCTCAGCCTACAACTGCAAGTTCATCCCGGGCATGGCTCTGGCCTTCGGCACCAGTCCCATAGGGGCCCACCACAAGGAAAGCTGGGTTATCACCTTCGAATTGAAGCAGACCGCCCGCGATTCCTACGGACCAGAAAAGGCGGCCAAGGTCATAGAGCTGCAGAGAATCCGTGGTGGACTGTTCGAGTTCATCGTGGCCTGCCGCTTCCCCTGGATTGAACTGGGCTGGGACCTGGAACATTACGCTGAGTATTTCAACAAGACCACCGGTCTCAACTGGACCCTCAGTGATTTCTGGAAGGTGGCCGACCGCATCTATGCCCTGATGAAGTTCTTCTGGGTCAGAGAATTTCCTTTCTGGGACAGAACCCGGGACTACCCGCCGATGATCTGGTTCGACCCGAATAATGCCGACACCGATGGTCCCATTGCCGGAAAAGTTCTGGAGCTCGACAAATACAACCAGCTTCTGGATTATTACTACGAACAGAGAGGCTGGGATAAACGGGGTATCCCCACCCGGAAGACAGCCGAGGCCTTGGACCTGAAAAAGGAAGCCGCCGAGGTAGAAAAATTCACCAAGCTGGAATAGAATAGAATACAGAATAAAAAAGCAAACAAGACCGTAAAAATAAGTGGCCAGAGATTCGACCGGAGGTTGATTCTTTCTGGTCTCTGACAGAATTATAACCGTTCTCTTAAAAATTTAAGAGTTAACCGGAGAGCGGGCAGCACGGTCCAGACTGGAATTTAACCTGGAGTGGCGGCCATGAGTGGCACAAGCATAAGAATCATAGTTAAACTAATAGGTCCTTTTGTCAATCAGCTGGGTTTTTCCGAAAAAACCATGGAATTTCCGGCCGGGGCCACGGTGGAATCGGTCCTGTCTTCCCTGCCGCTGGACCCGAAACGCCCCAGAATCGTGACCAGAAACGGTCAGGCCGTAGCTCCCGGTGAGAAACTCAACGACGGCGACCGCCTGGCCATATCGCCGCTTTACTCCGGGGGATGACGTGGCAGGCTGAACCCGGCTTTTACCAGGACTAAGGTCAGAAATAAATATGGTTAGAAGAGGGTGAGTCGGACCTGAAGGGCTAGACTGGAGGAAGGAAGACGGGGGGTAATATATGAATGATGGTTCATATGACAGCGGGCCGGGAACCTTCCCGGTGCTGATTGGCGGCCGCTGGCAGCCGGCCAGGAGCCACCAGACCTTTCAGGCTTATAACCCGGCTACCGGTCAGAAGCTGCCTGAATTCTATCCCGTTTCCGACTGGGAAGACCTGGAAAAAGCTCTGGCCGAAAGCCAGCGGGTGCAGCTGGAAGTGGCTGGAGCTCTGCCCGAAAAAATTGCCGGATTCCTAAATACCTACGCCGGCCTGCTGGAAAAGAACGAGGAAGCCATAACCACCATGGCCCATCTGGAGACTGCCCTCCCCCTTAAATCCCGGCTCAGGAGCACCGAGTTCCCCAGAATGATAAATCAACTGCGGCAGGCCGCAACGGCGGTTGAAGAACGGAGCTGGTGCCAGGCTACCATCGATACCAGGCTTAACCTCAGGTCTAAGTATGGGCCCCTGGGCGGGACAGTGGTTATTTTCAGTCCTAATAATTTTCCGCTGGCTTTTAACTCGGTAGCCGGAAGCGATTTGGCCAGCGCCGTGGCCGCCGGCAACCCGGTCATCTGCAAGGCTCATCCCGGCCATCCCGGAACCACCAGGCTGATGGCTGAAGCCCTGCTGGAAGCCCTGAGCCAATCAGGCCTGCCGCTCTCCACCGTTCAGCTTTTGTACCATTTCAGCAACGAGGATGGCTTCCGCCTGGTAAGTCACCCGGCGGTGGCCGCCGTGACTTTTACCGGTAGCCGGGCGGCTGGATTAAAACTGAAAGCGGCGGCCGAAGCGGCTGGCAAGCTGTTTTACGCCGAGCTCAGTAGCCTTAACCCGGTATTTTTTCTGCCGGGAATCCTCAGAGAAAAAGGCGAAGCAGTGGCCCCGGAACTTTTTTCATCCTGCTCGCTGGGTTGCGGCCAGTTCTGCACCAAGCCGGGGCTTATTGTCCTGGTTAACGATGAGGCTGGGAGGAAATTCCTCTGGAAACTGCAGCAAATATTCAACCAGCCCCTGTCCGGTTACCTGCTGTCCCCAACGGTGCTGGAAAACCTGAAAAAGGCTGTGGATAAACTGAAGGCAGCGGGAGCTACCCTGCTGGCCGGCGGAAATCAAATCCCCAACTGCGGCTTTCAATTTCAGACGACGCTTTTCGCCATCACCGGGGAACAATTTTTGAACGACCCGGAAACCTTCCAGCAGGAGGCTTTCGGCACCCTGGCGGTGGCCGTAGTGGCAGATGATGTAGAGCAGATGCTGACAATCGCCCGGAACCTTGAAGGCAACCTGACTGCTTCTATCTATTCCAGCAGTTCTGAACAGGATGAAGAAATTTATCGCCGGCTGGAGCCAATTCTAAGGTTTAAGGCCGGCCGTCTTCTGAATGATAAAATGCCAACCGGGGTAGCGGTCTCACCGGCCATGCATCACGGAGGGCCGTTCCCGGCCACCGGACACCCCGGGTTCACTTCGGTTGGTATCCCGGCCGCTTTCCTGCGCTTTGCGGCCCGGCATTGCTACGACAATGTGCGCGAAGATCGCCTGCCCCCGGAGCTGCGGGCTAAAAATCCGACTAGTCGTATGTGGCGTCTGGTCGACGGCGCCTGGACCCAGTCTGACCTTTAATTGGGGTCGGACCATGCTATCTTATTTTTTTTAAAAAATAAATCTATTTCTATGTCCTAAACACTACCTTAAATGAGATTTTCCGGTATCAAAAAACGTCCCTTAAACCAGGGTTCCACATGGCCAGAGCACACAGACCTTATTTTCCGGGCTGCATCTGGCATATCCTCAGCCCGGCCATGAGAGGTAATTCTGGCTCAAGTTTAGTTATTATCGCCAGATTTAGTTGGTCTGGTAATTAACGATACAGGCAAAGATAGGAGGTGTCGGCCGGGATTTTCAGCTGGAATTTCTGTTGGGCAGGCACCTCGAAGGTCTGGCCGGCCTTAAATTCTTTCCAGTCGGGGCTTCCCGGAAGTTTGACCACCATCCGGCCTGTAATCACCGTCATTATTTCCTTGGTTGAAGTGCCGAATTCATATTCGCCGGCCGCCATCACTCCGATAGTAGCCGGGCCGCTATCGGAGTTAAAGGCAATGGACTTAACCTTGCCCTCAAAATATTCATTTACTTTGAACATCCTTAACCTCCTGAGTATTACTATATTGTCGTCCTCTTCTGTATAAGAGTTCGATGACCAAATTAGCCTGCAGGTTGGCTACAATGCCGACCCGGGGGGCCATGGGGCTCACTCTATCGGTCGGCTCGCTTTCTTCATCCCCGCAGAGGTAAAGCCGACCCATTTTCCTGGTCCTGATCTTGTTATTTTTGCCAAAACCCGATAACCCGGAAGCGGCCACTATCGGGCGGTCCGGAAATAAACTCAACCAGGTGTTGATGAGCATGCTCTTTTCCGTGGCCAGGTCGAAAGCTTCGACCAGAATCTGGGCTTCTCCGAACAGCTGCGGAATATTGCGGGGAGTAATCCGGGTGTGATGGATTTGGTACTCAGAAAAAGGGTTCATCCTTTTCAGGTTTTCCAGCAGGGCTTCGACCTTGGGCCGGCCAATCTGGTCTATGAAATACTGTTGCCGGTTGAGGTTGGATGGATAAACCCGGTCATGGTCAGCGATGATCAACTTGCCCACCCCAACCCTGGCCAGGGCCACAGCCACGTTGGAACCCAGGCCGCCAGCCCCGGCGATTCCCACTACCGCCCTTCTCAGGACCGGCAGCAGCTCCGGGTCATGCCGAGAGAAAAATTCTTTCTTGATTTCTTCCAGGCTCATTTTCCTGGAATTCTCAGTTTTACTTTTCTTCATATCTTCTCCCTTTCCTGACCTTGAGGCTGATTTCGGACGGCTCTTCCGATACTCCTTTCAAAGCCCTGACCATGCCCCTGATAGTCTCAGCAAAAAGGCCCTGGACAAAGGGATTGAGGGGAATAACTTTCCCATCCACTTTAACCTTAACCACCGGTTCCAGGGGTTCCAGAACAGTCAGAAGGAAATCGGACAGTTTGGCTACTTCAGTGGCCAGGAAAAATGGGTAGGGTGAATCAAAGGGCTCATCTGAAACTATGGCTATCAATTCTTCCGGCGGGCTGATCAGGTTATGGTCATCGGCATTCTGAACCCTGAGAATTTTCTTGAAGGCGCTTTCCCTCTTTCCTCCTTCTACCAGCAGCAGGTCGACCTCTGAGAATTTATCTAGGGCTACGTCCAGCAGGGTCTCGGAAACCGTTTTCCTTTTTATCAGAAATAACCGGTCCTCGGTCAGCACCGCAGCCGACCGGGCTCCGGCCTCGATGAACCGCCAGGAATCCTTGCCTTCGCTGTCCAGTTCTATCTGGTGGCTGGCTTTTTTCAGAACACCGCATTTCAGGCCGCGTTTATTGAATTCTTCAATCAGGGCGGTTATCAGAGTTGTCTTGCCCATGTCAGAGGCACCGATTATGGCTGCGGCTCTCATGGCTTTTGCTCCCCCTTGTGGCGATGATGATGATAGGCCGACTGCCGGCAATCTGAAATTTTTCCCCTGATGACCTCGACCGCATGGCCCAGGACCGGCAGAACCACTTCCAGGTTCTCCCTGGCCCCGACGACGCTCCCGGGAAGGTTGATAATCAGGGTCCGGTTCCTCAGGCCACAGACCGCCCGGCTGAGCATGGCCAGCGGTGTTTTTTTCAGGCTTTCAGCCCGCATAGCCTCGGCCAGGCCCGGAACCTCTTTTTCTATCACTTCCCTGGTGGCCTCGGGCGTTACGTCTCTTGTGGCCAGCCCGGTTCCGCCAGTGGTCAGGATGATTTCGGCAGCTTCTGCTCCCTGGGACAATTCTATCAATTTCTGTTTGATGATTTCCTTCTCATCAGGCACTATCGTCATTGACAGCACCCGGCCGCCTTTGGCCTCTACCAACCTCTTCAGCTCCGGGCCACTCAGGTCTTCCCTTTTTCCCTGGGCTGACCGGTCGGAGACAGTGATGATAGCCAGGGTTAAGCCTTCAAGTTCAGCCTTTTGTTCTGACATGGATTTTATCTCCTGCTTTTATTTTACCGCCTTTGAGCACCCGGGCAAAAATGCCTTCTTCTGGCATAACGCATTGCCCGACCTGGCGGAAAATGGCGCATTTGGTATGGCAGGTTTTGCCAATCTGGGAGACCTCGAGCACCACACCCTCACCCACTTCCAGAACGGTCCCAATCGGCAAGGTTACCAGGTCCAGATTGGCAGTGGTAATGTTTTCGGCAAAATCTCCGGGGCCGACCTCAAGCCCCATTTTCCTCATCTTGTCAATACTTTCTAGGGCCAGCAAACTTACCTGCCTGATTCCCGGGGCGGCGTGGGCATCGCCTTTCAGGCCGTATTCTTCGATCAGAACGGCCTCCGGAACCGGTTTTTTTCGGACACTCTTGGTTCGACTGAGGTTGACTGAGATCACCGTGCCTTCTTCTCTTTTCATATCAGGCCCCATATCAAGCATCCTTTCTTGTTCATATTTTTTCTGGCTGATTCGTAAACTATCCATTCTTTCTTCATTACCTTTTCCAGGCTCATTTTTTGCCACTTTCCTATTTGGCTTTTGCTACCCATTCTCACTTTCCAATCTTCTTTTTTCTTTGACCTCTTTTTCTCTCCTATTTCCACTGATCAAAACGAAAAACGACTGGAAGTTCTGTACTGATTCCAGCCGGCTATTACCACCTGAAATCTCCACTCTTTCCCCCGCTCTTGGAAAGAAGATGAATATCCCCGATAACCATCCTCTTATCGAAAGCCTTACACATATCATAAACCGTCAGGCAGGCTACAGCCACCGCGGTCAGGGCTTCCATTTCCACCCCGGTTCGGTCCACGGCCCGGACCAGGCTTTTAACTTTTAACAGCTTTTTCGACCTGACCGGCACCACTTCTACCTCAACCGAACTGAGCCTAAGTGGATGGCAGAGCGGCATGAGTTCCCAAGTCTTCTTGGCTGCCAGAATTCCCGCCAGGCGAGCTGCGGCCAGCACATCTCCCTTGGGCAGGCGGTTTTCCAGAATCATTTTCAGGACCGAGGCTGACAGCCTGACTTCCCCTCTGGCCTCAGCTGTCCGCAAGGTTTCTGCTTTGTCGGCCACATCCACCATCCTGATGGTCCTGGCTTTCTTGACCTGGCTTCGGGTTTTTCTGTCCATAGACCGGCTGCCAGTCTTTCTGTTCCTGGCTGCTTCCCGATTCAGTTTCTTGTCTTTTTTCATTTTTATCCTCATCTTATCTTAAATTTCCACCCGCTGTCGGCACATCGCTGGCCCTGGTAAAAATAACCGTATTGATAGCCTCTCCATGAGCATTCTTTAATAAACAAGATATCAGCTTTATTAAATTAGCCCTCAACCGCTTAGCCTCCGATGCTTCTCAAACCGTTTCTCCGGCCGGTACCCCGGGATTCCTGCCAGCTTCCGGGTTTCTCGGCCAGGGCTGCCCGGATGACTTCCAGGATTTCTTCATCCAATGCTCCGTGGCGAAGAAGAGTCCGCAGGTCATAAGTCTTTTCTGAAAAGAGGCAGGTCCGGAGGCGGCCATCAGCCGCCAGCCTCAAGCGGTTGCAGGAGCCGCAAAAATGGTGGCTGTAGGGAGCGATGAAACCGAAGCTGCCTTTCATTCCGGCTAGCCGGAAATGGCTGCGGGCCGGGCCGGCCGCCTGAACTTCAACCGGTTCCAGTCGATATTTCAGCTTGATTTTCTCCAGGATTTCCGGAACCGACACGAAATAGCCCTCCACCGGTGAAAAATCCATCAACTCAATAAAGCGGATGTGAACCGGAAGCTCAAAGGCCAGAGCGATGAATTTTTCCACCTCTTCCCGGTCATTGAGGCCCCTGAGCAGAACGGTGTTGATTTTAACCGGGCTAAAACCGGCCGCCAGGGCCTGTTTCAGTCCGTCCATAACCTGTTCCAGCCCGTCAACTCCGGTTATCTTCCTGAATCTTTCAGGGTCGAGTGAATCGAGCGAAATATTAAGCCGTCTCAGTCCGGCCGCCTTTAGCCCTTCTAGGCTCTCTCTGAGCAGCAGCCCGTTGGTGGTCAGGGCCACATCGCTAACACCCGGAAGACTGGTTATCCTGGCTATCAGGGACTCCAGGCCTTTCCTGACCAGGGGTTCTCCCCCGGTCAGGCGGAAACGGTCAATCCCCAGCCGGAGGGCCAGCTTAACCAGCCTCATAATTTCTTCATAGGTTAGAATTTCCTGATGAGGTATGAAAGTAAAATCCTGCAACCCTCGGCAGTAAAAACAGCGCAGATTGCAGCGGTCGGTAACTGAAATCCTCATGTAGTTTATCTGGCGCTCTAACCTGTCTTTCATTTAATCCTGCTCTTCCCTGATATATGAATATCTATTCATATATTGAGGCCATAAAATACCCCCGGAACAAATCCTGGGCTGTACTATGAATTTGTTTTCTGAATATCTTTTTATCTTTTCCATCTTTATCCTGAAACGTTTAAAGCTATGTTTCGTTCACGTTGGCAATAACTTCTGCGGTAGTAAGTTCTTATACTTTCCCAGCCCGAAAACTGACTGCCACGCTCATTGCCGCTATTCATTCATCCGCCTTTCAGCTACTTATCATTTCACCCTTAGCTACCAATCCAGTAGATGCACCTTGACCCTGGTGCCTTCAGGCATTAAATCCGCTTCAGCCGGAATGAGGGCCAGGCCATCGGTCTGAGCCAGGCTGGAAATAATGCCTGATTCCTGCTGGCCGAGGGGGGTAGCCTGCCAGACATTTCCCGTTTGACTCAACCTGACCCGGACGAAGTTCAGCCGGCCTCTTTTTTTCTTATAGGGTGCAGTAAGCTCAGCTTCCACTTCTCGAGGCCAGAAATCCTTTAAGCCAGAGCATTTCTTGATAAAAGGCCACACGTATTCTACAAAAGATATCATTATCGCCCCCGGATTGCCGGGCAAGCCAAAAATCCAGGTTGATTTTCTCCCTTTCTTCAACTCATAAAAGGCCAACGGCTTGGCCGGTTTCTGGGCCACTTTCCAGAAAACTTCCCGCGCCCCAGTCCTCCAGGCTGCCGTTTTGACCAGGTCATAATCGCCGACCGATACGCCACCTGAAGTAATGATAATATCAGCCCGCCTGGCAGCTGACTTCAAAGCGGCCACCAACGACTTGAGTTCATCCCTTACCCACTTTAGGCCCAGCAGCTCAGCCCCGCTGGTTTTAATCAGAGCCTGGAGAATGGTGGAGTTGGAATCGTAAATTTTTCCCGGCTTGAGCCTTTCACCGGGCCGGCAGAGCTCGTTTCCGGTTATCAACACAACCACCCGGGGTTTCCGATAAACCATAATTTTATTAAACCCACAAGCCGCTAGAAGACCAAGGTGGGGCGGCTTGAGCACCATCCCTTTTTTAATTGTTACCGTTCCCTTAGCCACATCTTCACCCGCGGCCCTGACATTCTCGCCCCGTCGAAACTGTCTTTTTAGGATGACAAAGTCGTCATCCTCTTCAGTTTCTTCCAGCGGTATTACCGCATCGGCTCCAGCGGGAACCGGCGCCCCGGTCATAACTTTGACAGCCTGGCCGCGGCCGAGTTTTTTTCTGTAATAATCACCAGCCGGCTGTTCGGCCAGAAGCTTCAACCTGGTCAGCCGGCCCTCGCCCACCGTATCTTCGCTTCTTACAGCATAGCCATCCACGGCCGAATTTCTGAAGGGCGGCACGGAGATTTTTGACCGCACTTCTTCTGCCGCTACCGAGCCCAGGGCTTCCAGCAGCTTGACCTTTTCTTTTCCCAGGACCTGAGCCTTTTCCATGACCAGGTTGCGGGCCTTTTCATATGGAATCATGCTCTCACTCCCTTTCGCTGATTTGTTCTTCCAGGCTTCCGGGCCAGGTGCTTAAAGCCGAAGCTTTTATACCGGCCCAGATTTTCTTTCCCGGCTGGAGCCCGAGTTCATCGGCCGAAGCCCGGGAAACAAAAGCTTTCAGGCTGAATCCGCAATCCAGACTCACCAGAATCATCCGGTCGAGCGGCCGAAGCTCTTGGACCTCAGCCAGGAACCAGTTCCTGACACTGGTGGCCGGTTGCTGTCCGGCCAGAATTACTTCTTCCGGTCTGAAAGTCAGAACCACCTTTTCGCCCGGCAGGTGCTGGCCAGAAGCAAATATCTTCTGTCCGTGGGCTGCTATTTCCAGCAGCCCATTTTCCGAACTCACCACCCGACCCTCCACCAGGGCTTCGTGCCCCATGAGCCCGGAGACTTCAGCGGTGGCCGGCCGGGCAGAGATTTCTTCTGGAGTTCCCGTCTGAACAATCCGACCGTTGAGCATGACCGCCAGCCTTTCCCCGAGGTAAGCAGCTTCCTGGCGCAGGTGGGTTACCAGGATGGTGGTTAAGCCGGTTGACTTTCTAAGGCGGTAAAAATCAGCCATCAGCCGGTCCCGGTACTGAACATCAAGCCCGTTAAACGGTTCATCCAGTAGCAGGAATTCCGGTTCAAGGATAAAGGCCCGGGCCAAATGCACCTGCTGCCTTTCGCCTCCGGACAGTTCTTCTGGACGGCGATGGAGCAATGACTCAATCTGAAAAACAGCCGCTATTTTCTTTAGCCGGTTCTCCTGTTCCTTCTGGTCAAGCTTTCTAAATTTAAGGCCGGCCAGAAGATTATCGCCCACTGTCCCCCGGAAAAAGACGGGTTTCTGCAGCAAATAGACAATCTTTTTCCTCATCTCCTGACGGCTCTTCATTTCAACTTTCTGGCCCCGGTAATAAACCTCTCCTGAATCTGCCGGTTGCAGGAATGAAATCAATCGCAGAAAAGTGCTTTTACCGGCGCCGTTGGGCCCAAAAAGAACCAGGCATTCTCCCTGTCTCAAATCAAGGTACGGCACATCGACAATAAGCCGGCTGCCACTCGAGAACTTAAGGTTCTTTACTTCCAGCGCGGGCCTTTCCACCGGTTAACTCCTTTCTGTTGCAGAGAAGTCAAGAACCAGTTGACCGCAAAACTCAGGCTCAAAAGGATGAGCCCTAAATAAATGGCTGAGCGGAAATTCCCCATCCTGGTTTCTTGAACAATAGCCGTCGTCAGAACTCGGGTGTAGCCTTTGAGATTTCCGCCGACCATCATCACCGCTCCCACCTCAGAAATAACTCCGCCAAAAGCCGCGATAATGGCCGCTAACTGCCCCATTCTGGATTCTTTGAGTAGCACCACAATCATCTGTCTGCTGCTGGCGCCAAGGGCCCTGGCCTGCAGCAGGACTTCGGAGTCAACCTGTTCCAGAGCAGCTAAGGACAGGCCAATAACCAGAGGCAGAGCAATTATGAACTGGGCCAGGACCATGGCCGCCGGAGTGTACATCAGCTGCAGGAAGCCCAGCGGTCCGGTTCTCCAGAAAAGAATGGCCAGCAACAGGCCGACCACTACCGGCGGAAGTCCCATCCCGGTGTTGACTAGAGCCGCGATTAACCTCTTGCCCGGAAATGGCTTGAGGTAAAGCCAGACGGCTACCGGCAAACCGACGATCATGGCCATGGCAGCGGCCGTACCAGAAACAGCCAGGCTGAGCCAGGTTATCTCCAGAATTTCTTTTAGGGGCATTTTCGATTATTCTCCTTCAGCCTTAATCTGGCCAAGCCGTAGGGCGACAAAAAGTGGTTTATCTTCCGGCAGTTTCCGGCCGAAGTTAGAAATTGTTTCCTGGGCCTTTTCAGATATAAGAAAATTTACCAGGGCTTCAGCCCCGGTGGTGTTAATCTTGCCCGTTAAATCGCGGATGCTAATGGCCGAATAAATATTTCTATGCTGTTCATCCCGGGTTAGAATCTCCAGATGCAACCCGGCCCGGAGTTTATGGAAGGTCGGGAAATCGGTCAGTATGTAAGCCTGCTTTTCTGAAGCTATCCGCAGGCTCTCGGCCATTCCCTGGCCAGTCTGAAGGTACCAATCGCCCGAAGGATTAATTCCAGAAGCTTTCCAGATTTTCATTTCCAGATGATGGGTGCCGGATTTATCGGCCCGGCTGACAAAAGGATGACTGGCCGAAGCGATTCTGGTAAAAGCTTCAATAAAAGATTTTCCGCTGATGCCGGCTTCATCCGCCGCCGGTCCGGCGATCACCATGTCACTGGCCATGAATTCTTCCCGCCTTAGGCCGAAGCCCTCTTCCATGAATTTGGCTTCCAGGTCAGGGGCATGAACCAGGAGCAGGTCAGCCACCTGGCGACGGCCCATCTCCAGTGCTTCCCCGGTGCCCACGGCAATAACTTTAACCTTGAGTCCAGATTCTTTTTCAAATACCGGCCTCAGCTGGTCCAGCAGGCCGCTGTCTTCAAGGCTGGTGGTAGTAGCCACAATCAGCTCACCGCTGATATTTTTTGTAGTCGTAGCTTTTTCCCGGCTGCCTTGGTCTTCAACTTTTTTACCCTGATTGATACGGCTACCTATTACCCAGACGAGCAAGAACATCAGCCCTACCAGAAAAACATAGAATATTTTTCTCTTCCTGCTCCGGTCTGAGATTGTTGATGTCAATTCTTTTTTCTCTTCCATTATCTTAAATATTCATTTGTATTATTCCTGGCAGGATAGGTCTCCATTTATCCTTTAGAAACTATGTCCTTTCTCCATCTCTTCTGATATAAAAAAAGGGCAGGCCTTCCACCAGGAAAGCATGCCCTGAAAATTCATCCTTTACTCCTTTCCTGAGCGGGAGGCAGTGGCCGTTTCCAGCCATACCCTATCGGCCGGCGTCCATACCTTAATGGCTCCAGGCTCACCGGCTCGGAGTCTTAACAATTATCAAAGATCAGAACTCCCTAATAATATATTTTGATGCAGCCTTCAGGTCAAGCCTTTAGGAATTTTGGCTTCTGTTTTGACCTGCTGGGAGAACAGAAGTTTACAGATAATTCTTCGTTTTCTTCTCTTTTTATATTCAATGACAACTTAAAAGAAATGAAAAATTGGCGCTTTGACTGGACAGACTCTCTGACTGTCTCAGTTACCCAGTCCATCGCTCTAAAATCAAGTTATAGAATGCCTTAGGCCCATCTTCCAGCACCACATTTCTGCGGCTGTTTGATAACATTGGCTTGCCTACTGGTTTAACTATTATTATTGGAAAAAACTGGATTCATTCTTTACAGCTCTTCTGGTTATTAATTTTTGAAGACAGCTCCTGATTAAAATCTGACTGACAGTCCCGCCTGTAGCAAAAAGCCTGAAAATTCAAGGTTAACCGGAGGTGAACCGGGTATGAAAAATGACATCTCAAAACCGTCAAAATTTGCCTGTCGGTAACCGCCCAGGAAGAAAAAGGAAATACTGGAGGAGACCTCAAATTCAGGGCCGGCCGCTATGCTGAATCCGATAGCTCCGTCATTTCCGGCGGTTATGAATCCATTTTCTTCTTCCTGATAGTGGGCCCGGCAGTAAAGAAGAGCCGATCTGGCCACCAGCCTGGTCGCAGTGAGTATCTCGTTGCTTCTTGCGGATAAATAGAGCCCATAAGAGGCAAGAGAGTGAGATGAAGTGTAAACACTTCCGACTGCGTTAAGAGGGCCAGAGTGGTGGGTTGAAGACCTATCGAAGGTTAGGCCAACTTCTAACACCTCCGACCATTGCCAGCCCAGGCTTACAGCAAAGCCATTTTCCCAGCCGAAGGGCTTTAATTCTGCCTCCCAAGTCTGATTTATATAATCAAGGTAGCCATTCAGATCTTTCATTGAGGGTGAGGCTCCATGATACAGCACTGAAAAGATGAAATTCTGGCGGGTTCTCCCCCGGCCTTCTCTTCCGATTCTTTCGCCGGCCGGGGCACCCAGAGAACCGGGGAGTTTGCCAATTTCCCTTTCGGCCTTCTTCCGGATATCCTCAGTCTGATCGACGGGAGGAGCTGGCCACCTGGTTCCTTTAACCTGCTTGATAATCTCTTCTGCCACTTCCTTTGGCGGGGGCGATGGATTCTCGCAGGAAGCCCATTTGTTCCACAGATCCAGCTGCTGTTCCAGGTCCCGAAGCCTCAGTTCCTGTCTCATGATTTCATCGCCGACCTTATTGGCAAAATCAGTAACTGAAACCAGCAACCTGTCAAGCATCTGGCGATGTTCCGGCGGGGCATTGGGTTTAAGATATTCCTTTTGAAAATTCATCACCAGATTCTGGATTCGCTGCACTGATTGCCATATCTCACGCATCCGGAGTCGGATAAGAGCAATGTAGGCTTTAATTTTGGCCTTAATAGCTTCGATTTTATCTTTTTCGGCCTGGGTCAGAGGCTTGGGCCTTTTTCTCCAGGCCTCCAGCTGCTGAAGTAAATTTTCTATTTGTTTCCAGCTGGAAGAAATATTGCCTATGGCCCAGTTGTAAAATTTGTTGTGGTAATTTATTTCGCACATATAAGCCCGCAGCTCATCCCATTGAACCGGCAGCTGGCAGCTCTGGTATTCTTCCTGAATAGCCCGGGCTAGCTGGCCATCATCCATCTTCGAATGCATACCTTCATGCATCAGGCTTGCGGCGAACATGTGATAGTTTTCCTGGCGCAGCTCTTTCAGCAGCCGGTCAAAAAGTTTTCCTCCTATCATATGCTTAAGCCGATTCTTGCTTGCCTCATCGTGGAAATAGGGTTCGAGCCAGCCCATTTTGCTGGCAAACTCCTGGGCAGCCGCGGGGTCGTTGGCCCTCATCGCCCGGTAACTGGCGACTATACCTCGGCTGGTAAAAGTCCCATAGTTGGCGACAGACATCCGCAGGTAGGCAGAGTTATAGATCTCCATTTCCAGTTTGCCGTTAGGGTTAAAAAAGTGAGTCATAAAATATCGTTCGGAAGTCGTGTAATAAACGTGATTCGGGAAATACTGCCTGGCCCGCTCCCAGGCCCCTCCATAATGACCTGAGGTCCATTCCTTGCTGGAAAAAGCAAATCTCATGGAGTGAAACGGCGAATTCAGCACAGTCTGGATCACAGTCCTTCTCGGATCATCAGGGCTGATGTTCTTAAATAACATCCGTTGCTGGGCGAAAGAACTTATAACCGAAGCCATGAATAAGAATACAGTCCAGAGAAATATAGGTAATATTCTGGATTGTCCTTTATCCTGACATCTGGATTTCATAAGACCCTCCTTGTTTCCGCTACAAACAGATTATCTTGCTGTCAGCTCAATTGGAGTGATTCAGGTCAAGATAAAATATTAAATTGGTGGGAAACTGCCAGCCGCATAATCTCCCCTGTGTCTGTCAGGTTCAAAATTTGTTGAGTCAAGAATAATCCAGAATTTAACTCAATGTCAACGACAGTCTATAGTCTATAATAGCAGTATATCGCCTGGCGTTGGTCTGAACCTTAAGTTACTTTTTTAATTTTTAATTCAGAGCCAGAGCTGGGCCACTTCGGGCACAGAAGCCCGGTCCACCAGGCTGATAGCCCCGGCCGGGCAGGCGCCGCGGCAGATCCCGCAGCCGTAGCATTTTTTAAGGTCCACCTCGGCCTTATGGCCATTTTTAGCAGGTAAATAGGCTCCAAACGGACAGATTTTCTGGCATTCTCCACAATTGATGCATCTTTCCGGGTCAACCACGGCCAGGTATTCGCCCCTGAACATAACCGGCGTTTTATGCAGGAGAGAAGTTCTCATGGCCATACAGCCTGGAAGTGAGCAATTACACAGACCGCCGATAAAAGGCGTCAGGAAAGTCCAGACGCTGTGGCATAATCCATCCGTCTCGCAGTGGCGCATTTGTTCCAGTGCTTCCTCTTTGGAGAGATATTCCAGGCCTCCAGTCTGCGGTCCTATTAGATAAGAAGCATCAATCCCTTTCAGGATATTTACCATCTCCCCGCCCTGGGGAGCCAAACTCAGACCGTAGCAGAAACGCTGTTCCGAACCCAGAATAGCTTTCCGGCAGATACAGGCCAGCCGGACAACGGAGGTAGTCGTCTCCAGGATTTTTTCCACATCCTCAATGGGAATGACCTGACCGAAGTGGTAAGGCATCTGCTTTTTAGTTATCTTTTTACGTATAAAATTCCTCAGCAGAGCCGGCAGCTTATCCAGGCTGGCCAGGCCTCTTTCGCTCTTCTTTAAATGATCTGAATTGCTGAAGAATTCCTCTATCAGCCGCCGCCTTCTAAGGTCATTCAGCAGGTCTTCTGAATAGTTCCGGGCCTCCAGGTACCACTTCTTCCCTTCTCCGTGTTGATGGCAGAAATTACACATTTAAACCTTCTACTATTTCATCCTTCCATTAAACAGGCCGCCTGTCAATTGATATTTTTGCGAAATGACATCTTATAAAATCTGTGGGTAAAATCGTCGGAACTTTTCCCTGATATGCTGGAGCCGCTCTGGTCTATTTTTTCTCCTCAATCCAGGACATCTTTTCATTCCATTCTTTTATCAATTTCTCTTTTTTCTCCCGGTTATCAAGATAGATTCTGAGGTTGATTATCTCATCGCGGAAAGCCAGGCCCAGCAAAAGAATAGCTTCTGGCTGGCTGGCTTTTACCTCTTCACCGAGAACTTCATTTATAAAGTTCTCCACTTCACGGTTTATGATTGGCTTCATTATAAGGTCTGGGTCGGGCGCGGCCGTCATTTTCATTATCTGCAACAGCCTCTGATAACGGACAAAAAATGGTCCATCTATTTGCTTCTGTTCCCGGAGCTGGCGTGCCTCGGTCATTGAGTCTCTGAGCAATTGGTAAATCTTCTCTACTTCCCACCTTCCAGATTTACTTGCTTCCTGGATAATCTGTTTCAAATCATCCAGCAAAACATAACCGTCCTTTTTAGGTACTGTCTGGCCGGGTAGAGCCAGGCTTAACATCATGATGAAGCAGAAGAAAACAATCAACCCCTGAATTCCCTTAAACTTTTTTGACATAAGATACCTCCTGTAACTGAATTAATATAAATCATAAAAATTAATTAAGACAAACCCCTTTTCTGCCATCCTTAAGTCTCTAATTTTTATATTATAAGAAAAGTCAAATATCAAATAAGGCACAGGCTGGCACAAGCTGGCCATTTCATCCCCGCTCTTTGATTTAGCAAAATACTTGTGGACTAATATTTAACCAGGCTTTAAAATAAAGTTAAAATCAAGCTGGTTTAACGGAATGAGAATCGGTAAAATGAATTTTAAACGTTCTTTTAACCCCCTTCCAGCAATTATCCTTGTTTCTTTATTATTATTTTTATTGATTTTTTTGGCTGCCTGCTCTAAAGGAGAAAAAACCATGCTGAAAGCCGATAAACTTGCTCTGCCAGAATCAATAGATGGCTGGAAACTGACCGGCCCGCCCCAGAAGGTTACCAGGGAGACGATTTTTGATTACATGGATGGTGGTGGTGAACTTTATCTGGCCTACAGATTTAACCAGCTGCTGGTCTGGCATTACCAGGCCCAAAAAGAAAATGAAGAAGAAATCTTAGTTGAAGTTTACGAGATGCAGCATCCGGATGAAGCTTTTGGTCTTCTTTCCCTCGACTGGACCGGCGAAGCCATCAGGCTGAATGAGAAACTCTCGCCTTTAGCAGAAAACCCCATCTGCCCCCCTTACACAGCTCTGTACGGGGAAGGCCTGCTCCGTGCCCGGGTGGATAATCTTTACCTCCGCCTCTTGGCCCCAAGGGAGACGGCGGAAATAAAAGAAACAATCCTGAAAATAGGAAATACTATCGCCGCCCGGGGATCGCAGCCGACTACACCTGAGATGCTTAAGGTCCTGAAGCCTAAGCCGTCATCCGGCTGGCAAGTTAAAAAAGATAGAACCAGTTATTTCCATTCTCATCTGATATTAAATTCTCTCCACTACCTGAGCCATGAAAACATCCTTCTTCTCGGGCCGGACTGCGAAGGACTCTACACCGAATGGGTAAGAACGAAAACCGGCCAAGCAAGCAGAATGATGGTTATCAAATACCAGGACAACCAGAAAGCCAGCCAGGCTTTGGCTGATTTTGTCTGCGCCTATCTGCCAGATAAGGCAGAACTAACGGGAGAGCCAGAGAAAGCCATTCAGGTGGAAGACGGCTGGCTGGGCTGGAAACTTGCTAAAAACTACCTGGCTCTGATTTTTGAAGCACCAGACGAGATTTCCGTGAAAGAACTTTTCTCCCGTCTTATCTTCTGAAATTACTTGAATTAAATTTAAATTCGGACAAAAATAAAGCATAAAGATGGAGGGGAAAATGAGTGATAAGAAAAAAACTTTGACTCGCAGGGATTTCCTCAGGGGATCCGTTGGCGCCACCCTCGGAGTAACTCTGGTCAAGCCGGAGTTGCTCAAGCAGTCGCTGGCAGCCGAAACCAGAACCAGGACCGGAGACAGGAGCCTGGTAGTGTTAATCCGGGACCAGAATGTTCTGGATGAGGCTTCGAAAGTTAACAAGCAGGTTCTAGCCGGCATGGTTGAGCGGCTGTTGCTGGAGATAACCGCCAAGAAAGACACCAGACAGGCCTGGCTATCACTGGTCAGCCCGAAAGATATCATTGGCCTGGTCCCAACCCCGATGATGAACCCCACTCATGCTGAATTGCTTGAGGTTATCAAAGAATCGCTGGTTGCGGCCGGAATTCCAGAAGGCAACATCAGAAACGCCCAGGGCCGAAAGGTGGACCTGGAACCCATTACCGCTCTTATTTCTGTGCCCGGTTTGAAAGCCCACTGGTTGACGGGAATCGGAACGGTCATCAAGAATTACATCATGTATTCGGGTGCTCCCAGAAACTACCACTACGAAGACAGCGCCAAGCTGGGTGAAATCTGGCATCTGCCCCAGGTTAAAGGCAAGACCCGCCTGATAATCGTCGATGCCCTGCGGCCAGTCTGCGACAAGGGACCACAATTTGACCCACGCTACCGCTGGCCCTACAAAGGCTTGCTGACCAGCACCGACCCGGTGGCTCTTGATGTTATTGGTTTGAAGATCATCCAGGCAAAGAGGGACGAACTGCGGGGCGAACCCTGGCCCATCTCTCCCCCACCCATCTGCATCGAAGCTGCCGATAAGGTTTACAAGCTGGGCCACAGCAAACTGGAAAACATTGAACTCAGAAAGATCGGCTGGGACAAAGATCTACTGGTTTGATAGCATTTAGCGCGAAATCATGGCAACCTGACCTCAGGTTGTTCAATAGAACAGCTAACTGCCTGAAGCCATCGATTTGTTTTATAAGTTTGAACCTCAGACCAAGATGCTCAGTAAAAAGGCCTCGTTTTAGTATCAATTAGGTAAATAACTGAAATCTCTTTCCTACTACTTTCAATGAGACTTAAGAACCACCGGTTAATTATTCCTGGCTTTACTGTTTAACTATACCAGAGCCTTGACAAAGAAAAAGGTCATGAGGCCCGAAGCCACGAGTTTTAAGAGCATAGAAATAAAGTAGCCTACAAAGATGCCCCAGCCGGCTCTGATGGCTTCCCTGTTTTTCTTGCCGGCCAGAAGCTCGCCAATTATAGCTCCCGAAAAAGCACCGAGTATCAAACCAAAGGGAGGAAACAAAAAGACACCCAAAACCATGCCCAGAACGGCGCCCCAGGTTCCCCATTTAGTTGACCCGTACTTTCTGGCTCCGCTTATAGGCAGGACATAATCCAGGACAAGGGTCAGGACAGTAACTGCGGTCAGGATAAGCCATAAGGTCGGGCTGAAGATATCCCAGCCTTCAGCCAGGCCCAGAAGCACCAAACCAAAAAAATTCAGGGGTGGGCCTGCCAGCACCGGCAGGATACAGCCGGCCAGCCCTAGCAGCTGAAGAATCGCCCCGGCTACAATCAATAGAGTATGTAGCATTTAAAGTTTACTCCCGCTCCTTATTATTTTAGCCAGTTTCATTTTAACACAACAGATGCAAATTATCTCCCGGGGATCAGTAATTATTCAGTAAAAAGAATCAAGCAGAATAAGTATTAAGGTTATTTTAAAGACAAATTTTCCTTACAACTAATGACCTCAATCTAATCCTCCCCTTTTAGGAGAGTTCTAAACTCACTTTCTAATAGCAGATAATCCAGGTTGCTATTTTTCCTGATACAGAGCATAAACAAACGGTTCGGTGGTCCTCTGCCAGCCGGAAGAGACTCGTCGCCCATCTCCCAGCAACCAGGTTATCTGGTACTGATAATTCAGGTCATTTTCGGCATGGACATATTCATATTTGCCAAGCAGCGTTTCGCTGGGCAATAGTTTTACCTCACCTGTCTTTTCCCGGTCGGCAAATCTGTTCTTGAAAGATACTGTGATGAGCTTTATGTTGTAAGCTTTTACGTTTTCTTCATCTGCAATTATGTCAACCTCGCGGTAGCGATGCATTGGGAAAAGGTTAATGGCCGCTTCTTCGCTCCGGGTCCAGGGATTTTCCACCTTGATACCACCCATAAAACTCCAGGTCGTTTTGTACTCATAGCTCAACCAGCTGGGCCCTTCTCCCAGTCTGGGATAAACGAAGGACAGCATGTTGCCGCGCTCGGCAAAAGTCTGAGCGTTGAAAATCAAGTCTCTGCTGGTAACATCTCCATTTTTATGGGTTTTTTTGAAGCTGACGGTAACAAAGTTAATGTATTTCTTGAAAGTCTCAAAATCTTCACCGTCCAGAATAGCATAAACCACTCGGTCCTGAAGATCGGGGTCGTCCAGGTTGATGATGTCATAAACCTTCTTGTTGTTTTTGAACTTGCGGAGGACATCGCCGAGGCTGGCATCCATGGGCCCGGTATCTCGCTCCTGGCGCAGACGCTTGGTCATGTTGATGGTCCAGTCGTCTGTCCTGGAAACCTTTTTTCTAGTAGTGCTAACACCATAAGGTCTATCCTGTTTTTCTCCTTCTTTCCCCTCCTCTTTTTGCTCTTCTTCAGGCAATTCCAGTTTGGTCTCAAACATTTCCCGCATGATGGTATCAACCAGAGTCTGCATCAGACCATCCAGGTTCTGGTCTTCACCGGTTATGTCAATCTTAACCGCGCCCTTTGAAGTCAATTCGTCTCTTATCTCCCGTAACTCCCCGGTTCCGGTCCGCACATACCAGGTCCAGATTCCAAGCTTCTTCTTTTTGTAGATTTTCCACTTGCTGTACTGGTCAAAATATTCCCGGACTTTGGACCAGTGAATGGTGGCTGTAGCCTGGTATTTTGGGGTCAGACCTTCAAAGGTCATCTCAAAACGCACGCTGACCGGGTAGGTGGGCTGCTTTAGAGCTTCTTCCAGAAAAGTTGCCCCCTCAGGCGTTACCGCAATAGACACTGAAACTTCCGAACCAGAAATTAAAGGTGCTTTGCCCTCTCCGATGATTTTTCTGGTAAAAACTCCGCCTTCACCGACAGCGGCTGAAACAACCATAAATGAACCTTTCTTGAAAACCAGCGGGCCTTTAATTTTGGCCTTGGGATTAATCTTGGTCAGTTGCTGGCGGACTTTATTGAGTTCTTGCTCGTCCAGCCCGTACTTAACAAAAAAGTGCAGAATTCCGCCCTTGGCTTCCTCCTTGCCCGCTTTGGTGTATTTAAGAAAAGTCAGTTTGGGTGTGCCATCGGGCCAGTAAGCCAGTCTCGGCTGATTCGGCATGTAATAAAAAACGTTGGGGTCGGCATGGTCCCGGTAAAGTATGGCATTAGCTACCTGAAGTGGAGCAGAATCAAGCTCAACTTCGGCCGCAGCGTATGAAGCTAACCCGCTCAAAAACAATATCGCCAGAAAAATTGATTTTATTCTTTTCCCGCTCATTTAAGCCTCCTTGTTATCATTTATTTACAAATTTTTTGCTCATGCATTTTTATACTTCAGAGTTTTCAAAGCTTTTATTTGCTATATACTGCATAGATGAATGGACCTTCCCGGTTGACCCAGTTGGTTTCCACTTCCTTGCCGTCCAGGGTCAGCCAGATCGTCCGGTAGCTGTACCCGGGTTTTCCCTCCTCATGCAAATAAGTATAATTCACAGTCAGTGGGTCACCCTTGTCATAATTGATAACTACTTCCTTCAGTATATCCTTGCCATAAATGTTATGCTTCACCTGTATGGCCACGGCTTTAATCTTATTCTGCAAAATGTTGTCCTCATCCAGCGAGATCTCTATCGTCCGGCGCTTGACCGGTGGCGTCAGAGTCAAAACCGAATCCTGGGTCTTAACCCAGTCGCTTTCCCACTCCACTCCGCCGTAGAAGTTCCATTTGGTCTTGTATTCATAATTTAACCACTCAGTGGCCGCCTCATTCACCCGGCCGTACTTGAAGCTCAGGCGGTTACCGCGTTCGGCAAACTGCTGCTCAAAAAATTTAACTTCCCCGGTCATCACCGGCCCGGCTACCCGCTGCTTGCGGAATATCACCGAAACACTGTTAACGTAGTTCTTAAAATCTTCGGCATCCTGACCGTCCAGAATGACTTCTATGCTTCTTTCCTGGAAAGTGGGGTCATCCAGGCTGACCACCGTAAAAAACCTCTTGTCTTCTCCGTACTTCTGGAAGACCCCGCTGATATTGCCGCTCATTACTATCTCCCGGTCTTCCCTCAGCCGACGGCGCATGTCCACCTCATATTTGCCAGAAAGCTTGGTCCGCTTGAAGCTGTAGCCAAGCTGAACGTTGACTATAGGTCGAACCTCTGGAGCAGGTGTCGTCGGTTGAGCGGCCTGCGGCCGCCCAGTCTGGGTCGCTGCCTGGGCTCCAGATGTAGTGGTCGGCGGGGGTGTCGTCTGAGTACCGCTTGTGGTCTGGCCGCTCGTTGTCTGCTGAGCCGCCTGCCCAGTCTGTCCTGTCTGGGCAGTCGTCTGCCCTGTCTGGGTAGTTGTCTGCCCGGTGGTCGTGGCTTGCTGTCCCTGCGTCTCAGTCGCTGCCCTTTCAGCTCCGGTTATCGTCTGCTGAGCCCCGGTCGCCGCCGCCCCTTCTGTAGTTGTCTGTCCAGCTTGCTGGGTCTGGCCCGTCTGCTGAGCTTGCTGAGCGACACCCTGATTCTCCCGCCGTCGGACTCGACGGGCTTCAGCGCTATCCCGTTCTGTGCGGGCCGCCGCTTGATCTCTCGTCTGAGCTTGCACAGTCGGCTGAAGTGATAAATCTAAAACTAATAGTTTCGCTTGGTCCAAAAATTCATGGTTCTGATATTCCTGCGGAAAATAATTTTCTTCTTCTTCGATGAATCGTCTGAAATAGCTAATCGCCGCATCTTCTAAAGCTTTTATTTTCTCATTGAAATTCTCCTCATCTATATCCACGCCGTTATCGAAATGCATATAGTATGACTTTCCTATGAAAAAAAGACAACGGATATCCGGGATCTCTTCGTAAGCACGCAAGAAGCTCTGGACAGCATCATCGAATCTTCTGGCATTTAAATGACCTAATCCAGAAGACCAAGCAGAAATATAGGACTTGATTTTCGATATGATTCTTTCGACCTGAGAGCGTTGTCCCAAGGGTGCACCTTCGATGTAACTTGAAGAGTTGGTCAGACTGCAGACTAACTGATAAAAAGGAAGAGCGGCCATATATTCGCCCTTATTGTAGTAAATATTGCCCAGCAGCATAAGGTGATTGTAATGAGGGCAGAGTTCCTGGGCCTTAGAAGCAGCTTCTATGGCCTCGCGCCATTTTTTAGACATATTAAGACTTGCAGCCCTATGGTGAAGGTCATCAGCTTCTATCTTAGCCTCATCGCTACAAGGGCGGCTCGACGAAGCCTGTCCCTGTTGCTGCTGCCCAGCAAACGGCCCGCCGTGGAAGCGCTCCTCGGCCGCCGAGAAGTCCTCAGGCCCTACCGCCAGCCCAAAAATTTCATATAAACCAACATTGTTCCACATGGTGACCGGCCTTCTTCCAATAGAACTAGTTGCCTGTGCTGGTCCAACTGGCACTCGTTCACACATCAGCTCCAGGATGTGATTATAGGCAGTCTCCAGCAATTTCTGCATGTTCTCATTCTCACCAACTATCTCCAGCTGAATTGCTCCTTTTTGACGTAGCTCCTCCAGCGTCGCCCCCAGGTCAGCCCTGAGTTTCACCACCTTTACCGTCCCCTCCACCGCAGCCTTAATGTCGTGCTGGGTGTA
>JACIYI010000014.1 GCA_014360005.1 Candidatus Aminicenantota bacterium
GAGCACTGCTGGAACGGCGACCACACTCTGCCTAACTACCTGTCGCGTCTCCGCTACCACCGGCTTCACATCCCGAAGATAATGGAGCGCATCAAAAAATCAGCTCCCGCGGGTGCCGACCTCAAAAGCTGGCGCTATTAAAACGGGGGACACAATACTCGTTTCCCAATTTCCTGCACGTTTTTCTGGCAATGAGGGCAATTTTTTGTCTATGCTATTTGTATAATCAACAGCTAAATCTGAACCTAACAGAAGGCGGTGTCAAGTTTTGTTCGCAATTTGGCCATCGTAAGCACTCCACTTTTAGCTCCTAATTAGCTGCCTGAGCCAGCTCTTGCTCCAACAGCGCCCCCCAGCTTATCAGCTTTGATATAGGCATTCTCATTAGCCCAGTCCTCAGTGTACTCGATAAGATAAGCAGTGACCAGTCTAAGGTACGACTCAATGGAAGGAAACACCCCAAACACTCTGCTCCTGCGCCTTATCTCCCGGTTGGTCCTCTCCAGCACATTCGTGGAAAAGATACGGCGTTTATCTATCTCACGAAAGTTATAAAACTGCAATGAGTCTTCCAGACCTTCCTCCAGGCAACGCATAGCTTCAGGATACTTCCCCTCATACTCCTTTGTTATCAGCTCCGCCAGCCTCTCCGCACTTCTCCTGTCCGGCTGAAGCCAGATCTGTTTAAGTTGCTCTGCTAGACGAGCTTTATCGCGATGAGCGACCTTAGCCAGGATGTTCCGCATAAAATGCAGCTTGCCTCTCTGCCAGCTCGCCCCTAACCACTTCTTCTTCACCTCTGCCTCGATGCCCTTATGAGCATCTGAGATAAACATCCCTACCCGCCTCACCCGGTACCCGGAATAATTGGGCTTCCTTTCCTGGCTGTGCTTGCCCTTCGGTGCTTCAACCCTGGCTTCCACCTCCACCCGCATCAGCTCCGTCAACCACCACCCCAGCCTGGCCTTTAGCGGATCCTCCTCCACCAAAAATCCTGTTAGCAATCCTGGTAAAATTGTCTTATAATCCCTGTGAGCTATCGTAAATGAAAACCTCATTTCTTAAGGTTGCATTCTTTAAAGAGAGAGTTTACGATGACTCATCCTCCCGGATAAAATTGCAAACGTTCTTATATACCAGCTAAAAAGGAGCAAATAATGTTTAAGAAAGCCCGTTCCCCCTTTTTATTTTTTCTGGCAGCCCTTATGTCAATTAACCTCTCTGCCCAGTACCCGGATGCCCGCCGCACGGGAGAAGAAGTTCTCTACGAAGCTCTCCTTGGAGCCAAAGGGCTTTTCATCGTGGTGGAAAGTAACGGCTGTACCCAGAAAGAATCTTTTAAAATAGAAACCACAAAAAAGATTAACCCGGACGGCACCACCAGCTACGTGCTTACGGTCCTCAGAAAAATGCCAGATGAATGTAAGAGACTTCCAGAACAAATAGTACTCTATTTTGATCTGGAAAAAGACCTCGGCCTTAAAGGCAAATTCACTTATTCGCTGTCCAATAAAATTTTTCCTGCTGCCATCTCTGATTCTCTAAGTTCTATCGTGGAAAAATATTTCACCTTAGAAAAGGCTAAGATTTCAAAAGCAGAAAAAGCCGAACTGGCCACCGGAACAGTGAAAACCGAAACTACCTTTCTTCCTGCCCTGAAAGGAGAGCTGGAACATAAGGCCGCCCTTATCCGGTCTGAGCTTAAAAACGCCATGCTCATTGCCATCGGGTCCGAGATTGACCGCTACCGGCAGCGCGGCGACCTAAAAAAAGCTGAGGAGCTTTCTCGGCAATTAGAAAAATTCCGTTCGCTCCCGGAGACAGAAATTCCTCTTCCCAGTGAAGAAAATGAGGCCGAAGCCACTCCGTTTCTTTCCCCCGGGCCCATCCTCCCCCCTAAAGTCAGGACCGCAGAAGTCATCGTCAAGGAACCGCTCCAAATCGGCTCGATTCTTGAGGTTAAGGGCATGACCAGGTCTGGACCTTTTTATCATCTGGCTGGAAGCCGTGGTGATATTCTCCAGAAACTTCAACCCGGAAAAATCTACAAAGTTGATCTCTGCCTGATTTATAAAAGAGAATATTTTGGCTTTATCCCCAACTATTATGTTTATCTGGCCGGACTGAAAGATGACTAATAATCTGCCCGAAACAAAAAACTTAAGATGAAAGGAAAGGCAAGATGATAGGACTCAGCGAATTAATTATTCTGTTCCTGATACTGCCACTCCCTCTGTTCATCATCGCTCTTGTAGACATACTGCGAAACGATTTTCCTGGCCAGGAGAAAATAGTCTGGTTGCTGGTAGTTATTTTTCTGCCACTCCTCGGACCGATTCTTTATTTCATCATAGGCCGGAAAAAAAGAATCAAGCAATAAGAAATTTTTAGAAACTAACTTTTTCCTGGCATCCAGGCGAGAGCTGTCAAGCTCCGGGTCACTACGTTTCCCCGGGCTCTACGGCCACGGCTGCTTTTCGTAAAATTCGTCCATAAACTTCCTTAATGATATAGGGTCAATCTTTCTTTTAGAGCCAGCCACCTGCTCTCTTAACTTTAAGACCGGGCCGGCTTCTTCTGGCCAGTATTCTTCAACCTGGACTTCAACTTCCTTTAACTCCAGGGAGCCCGGGCGGTGAATCAACAGTTTAGCTCTTTCCTGGGTTTTAAAAATCCTGGCTACCATCTGAGTCGGGTCTTCTTGCTCCCGCGAGAGTCTCACATCCTGGCGGTTTACTGCCACTATCCGGTCTCCAATTTTTAGGCCAGCCCGTTCTGCTGGTGTCCCCTTCTGGACGGCAATAATCTGAGGGTAAATCTCACCCTGAGAGATAGAAGCCCCTATGCCCTTCCTTTTAAAAAGCGAAAGGGATTTTTCAGCCATTTCCAGGGCTTTTCCATTTTCTCCCTGGCCAGCCTTCACCAACCCTAACCACCCGTAAATCACCGGGTTTTGAGGCAAAACCTGACGCAGAGCTTCAGCTCCTTCTTCAGCTTGCTCATATTTTTCTAAAGCACTCAGGGCATAAATTATAGACAGCTCGTAGGGAACTCGGCTTAATCTACAATTGAACTCCGCTGCTTTATCCTCTGGCCGGTTAAAAAATTGTTGTAACAAGTCTTGGTTCTGCTGACATTCTTTTTCAGCCAGGACAGCAGCCCGGCTTAAGGCTTCTATGGCCTCTACAAAATTTAGTTGCTTGAGGTAAGCCCGGGCAAGAACATCATAGCTCTTAGACAGGCCATTCTCGGGATTTAGCTTTTGAGCGGTGAGAGCGGCAGACACTGCTTTCTCATATTCGCCCTCGGCCAGATAGACCCGGGCCAGCGCCACATAAAGGTCATACTTCATCGGACTGCGGTCCAGAGCATCAAGAATAAATTTTTTAGCTTTCGCCGTCTGATTGGTATTGAAGTAGAGAGAAAGCAGAGGTTCATAATCATCTTCCCCGGGTAAGCGTAAAGCCTTAAGGTAGGCTTTTTCCGCTTTCTCATAATCAAGCCGGCGGGCATATTTTTCTCCAAGGCCTTTCAAAGCCGTGGAATTCTGATCCTTATAGTGAATCTCCAGGGCCTGATCAAAGGAAAGCAAACAGGGATCGGAACTACTTATCTCATCCGTTGCGCTTTCTCTTTCAAGGTAGCAAAAGAATTCGTGAGCAGCACTGCCGAAACCACTCAACACAACAAAAGTTCTGTGCGGCAGCTTAAGCCCCAGCTTATCGGTGGTTAATTTGAGAGTCGGGTACAAAGGGTAATCGGCGTTTATGAACGGAGAAATTTTTCCCCTGTAAAATTTAAACAATAACTCTTCCGGGTCCATAGTCGAGCCCTTAACAATCTCTGGCCCGTACAGTATGTAGGCGAAAAGGTCATTCTTTTCGATCTGGCCGTTTTCCACCACCTTTTCAACTTGATGGTACACAATTTCCTGGCCGTTAACTTTTATTTTCAGGTCTTTGACCTGACAATTTTCATCCAGAATAAAATCAACCGAGCTGCTTTCTACCAGGCGGTACTGAATCTTTCCGTCCACCAAATCAGCCCTTATTTGCAACCCGTGATATTTCTGGCCCGGAACTTTAGCCGGTACATTTTTGTCATTAACTGAAGCATTAGACAGGCAGGTCAGGATAAAGATTAATATTAATGGCGATAAAAAAAACTTTAAAATTAATGAATAATATCTGTTCCCTTCTATTTTCACCGCTGCCTCCTTTTTGATATAACCCTGAAGCCAGGCGTGGTTGTCCAATAATCTTCTGCTACTGAAAAATTTTAACTAAATTCTAATTCTTTTGTTTTCTTGATTCTTTTTTTGGTCTGGAGAAAATGAAATAACTCAAAATTATTGCCCCGGAAAATAACAGAAAAATATCGCCCAGCAAAAGGTAACCCAAAAATAGGCGGCTCAACAGAGCCAAAGTCAGAGCGAATGAACCCAGCAGGAGCCACAACAGGTAAAATACTTTTCCGCCGCCTTGAGAGTCGGATTTAAGGAGTTTTACCAGAGCTACCAGCCACAGCCCAAAAAGCAACAAGAACACCAATGGCCATATCATTATCCGGTTCACCCCACCAAGCTTTCGGCCATCAACCTTTAGAATCTCTCGCTCGGGCGAATTGTATTTTTTAAGAACCCCAATATTTTCAAACCTGATTATGCCGGCGTTTCCGGTAAACATCACGTAGAGATTTCCCTGAGTAAGGAAAATTTCTGGAGGCCAGGCTGACTTCAAAAATTCCAGGCCGGCATTTTTCGCCGCTACGCCGACTGAATCAAAGGTGCTGTAAACCAGACCAGATTCCTGGCTGAATTCCAGCGCTCTGATTTCCTGGCCCTCAGGATGGCTGTATAGAAGGACTGGCTCTGTCGCGCCTGGTTCAAGCTCATAGATGGAATCACCGGCCGCGTAAAAAGTTCGCTCCCCATCTCCGGTAACGGCCTGAATCCGGTTCTGGCCCACCTCCTCCACACTCACCGGTTCAGTTATGAGGACCGGTTTAAAAGCCAGAGTTTTAACAAATTTTTCAGTCAAGCTTTCCTCGGTTTGCCCCTCTTCCATTCCGGGCTCCGGGCCTGACTCTCCATAGTCAGTTGAGCTTGAGGAATAAACTACCTGTCCGTTCACCACCACCGTCGTCTGACTAAAAGAAGAAGATTTAACTTCCTTCGTATCAGGTTCTGGTTCGTTTGCGCTGGAAACCTCCGCGTCAGTGAGGGGCTCCCCTTTAAGGCAATAAATTACCTCCTGTGCATACTCAGGGTTTGAATTCTGATAAAGCCGGCTGATTTTAAAATAAAGGCAATTTTCCCCCCGGAACAGGCTGCGCTCCGTAACGAGGTAATCATCGGCCGGATTACTCTCAGGAATCAGGGCAATGGGCTGGTATGGGAATATTGGAAAGCCAGTTTCCAGGTCTCTGGCCAGGCGACTCACAGGAGGAATAAAACCGAAATCTTCGCCGGTTGAGAAAAGAAGCAAATTATTACCGACATGAAAGAAATTCTGAAATGGTTCGGAAAGCAGTCCACGATAGCCTTTAACCGGGTTGAGTATTAATCTGTTTCCCAGCCCGATGACTGGAAGGCCGTCCTGGTCAATGGAAAATTTTACCCGGCCTCCATATTTTTCAAGGGTAGACGGTTCTACTGGAGGCATTACCCAATCAACTTTTATCTGGGCCCCGGAAGGCAGGCAGACGATTATTCCTTTTAAGACCTCAACTTCCTGCTCCTGGGAACGGGCCGGAGTCCAGAGCGCGGTGGTGATGGCCAGAACCGCCGCCAGCCATACCCAGATCAAGAAATTTTTTCTATTTTGTTTTCTTTGATTCTCTTTGCCGGGATGGCTATTTTTGATATTTGTTTTCATTATTTTTTCTTCTTCTCTTTTTTCCCTATTTTTCTTTTCTGTTTTTTTGGTTTATTTTTCCCGCTGTATCGTTTTTCAGTCCTTTTATGAAATTCAGTCCTTATTCTTTCTTTCTTCTTTAATTTTGTCTTTCATTAGGTCCCCCCAGCCAATCCATTCAGACACCGTCTTTTTACCTGTATTCATATCCCTGTCAAATTCTTCATAATTAAACTCAACTTTTCCTCCGGTAAGCTCCTGCATGGCCCGGTCAGTTTCTTTGAAAAAATTTTCCAGCGCCGCAAAACTTACCTTGCTGTAAACAGACTTAAAAACGCTGGCGTTCATGGAGGCAATGGGTGCCACCACTTTAGCAGCAATAAAATCCACAGTTTCAGAAATCGCCCCGGGTATATCTTTCTGCTTTAGCTTCATGGTAATTTTGCTAACGCCGACTAAATTTTCTGCCGTTAACACACCACGGTCCACACCGGTGTAGTTAATAGTTTCGGTGGCTACTTTCCCGAACTCATCTACTGCTTGCTGGGCTCCTGTCTCCATGTAGGCCCCGGCCACCAGCGTGGAGTAGTTGGCAGGAAATGGCGTTGGCGGTGGCGGTTCGCGAAAAGAAAGTTTGCCGCCAGGATTTTTAACCTGCCATTTGGGAATAGCTTCGCTGACCGGCTTTTCCGGTATGGGTAATCTGAGTTTTTTCCGCTCCTCTGCCCGAAGTCCAGACCGGGATACAGCCTTCTCCCAGAGAGCGTTGCGTGCTTTCAGAGCTTCAAAAAGCCTGATGGATTCCTCGTTATCCAGGGGGACTCGCGAATAAAGTTCCTCAACTTCCCGCTGCAAAAATTTGTAATCTTCCCACTCGCTTTCAGTAAGGCCAGCTATTCTTCTTGGAGCTGCCGGCGTAGACGGGGCCGCGGTTTGAGCCGGAGCTGGCGGTTTTGCGGTTTGGGCTGGAGCATTTGGAGCGGGCTTTTGCTGGCCTGAGGGTGCGTTAGAAACAGGAGGCGGGCTGGTAGTGTTCTGAGGCTTCTGAGTCACCGGAGGAGGCGGAGTAGCTGCCTGGCTGGCCCGGGCTTTTAAAATTTCAATTCTTCTCCTCAGGTCGCGGGCCTTTTCTTCCATCCCCTGAGCGATTCGCTCGGCTTCTTTCCAGGAAACCCTGGTTCTCAGCCAGGAAATCTCAATGAAGCAATCTGGAGACTGCGGGGATATGCTGCGGCGGCAGTTTTCCACAGCTACTCTGAGCCGGGCTGCCCGTCCTTCCAGTTCCTCAGCTTCCCGGGTAAGACGGGAAATTTCCTCAGTTTGAATAAGAGCCGGCCTGGCCAGGGTTTCCACGGAACCTGGAAAAGCATTTAAGACTAGGAAAAAGACAAGCGCGAATAGATTTATGAGCTGGCAAGGAAAGCGTTCTGGTGGCATTCTGAAAAATAATAAAGTGTTCAAGTATTTTCCTGACCAGCCCTGTTGACGTGTTCCACGTTGGTATGAGGCACGTCGGTATGGGGCGTGTCCTGATGAGGAACGTTGACATGAGTTTGAACAGGAGTATCCACATGAATCGTGGTGTTAGTATGTTCGAAACCCTGAGGAGCATAGTCCACATGTTTGCTTTCATTCACATGGCTGTTTTGATGCTTATCAGTATGAGGAATGTTGGAATGAGCAGTATTGTTATGAGGAATGTTGGTGTGCAAAATCTCTTGGCCGATAATCTTGGCCGCCCGTCTGGCTGTCAGTTTATCAGGGTTGGCTGCTTCCTGACCAACCAGCTCTTTCAGCCGATTAACCCGGGCTTCCTTGCCCAGAAGAGGCCAGGCAGCTAAAAAAGCAGCGCCGCCAACCAGAAGTTTGAGAGTCTGCCGCCGGCTGCGGGTTGAAGTTTCAGTTAGCTCCACTGGAGCAGAGGGCAAATTTCTCCCCAGATCTTCCAGGTTAACTTTTCTGAGAAGCCCTGCCTCCTTTTTCCTTCTTAAAAACTTCATTTCTCCTCCTAAAGCAGTCTGAAAATCAACTTGAAAAAGTAATGGCTGAGATTATAACTGCCACGGGCTTTTCCTCACAGCCATTCCTCTTCAATTCTTATATACTTTTTATAATAACTAATCAAGTTTTTGATTTCCCGGTTTTCTGATAATCTCCAGAGCAATTCCTCAAAAACGGTGCGGTAAAAATAACACATCGGGTCGCGGTGAGCGGTGTGGCCGAAGTATTCATATGATTTATTCAAACAGCCGGCTCCATGGAAATGCCGCCAGGGACAATCGGCACAGGCCGGAACGTTATCTACATACCGATTTCTGGCGAGCCTGGCCAAAAGTTCAGACTCAGAGAGAAGCCGGTCAAGCGGGATGGGGTCGTCTATCTGCCCCAGGCAGAATTCATCCTTGCCCACAAGTTCCTCGCACGGGTATATTCTTCCGTCATGTCCAAAACCGAGGATAGAATTGCCCGCTCCACAGGGTGAACGGTAACACATATGCGGCCGCTGTTTGGCGACGAGATGAGCCACAAAAAGGTTCAGGTCGTCTATACTCAACCAGGTTCCTGTGCCTACGAATTCTTCCTGGGCAAAGTCTATGAGTTGAAGCCAGTGGTGGGCAAAGTCAGCCGCTCGCTGGAGGTTAAAAGATAATTCTTTTTTAGCTCTGCCCTCGTAGCAGCTGTGATTCAGGCGGAAGGACCTGGCCTTGAGTTTTTCCACCATAAAGCGGGCTACCGTCAGGTAATCTTCAGGTTCATGAATAACCGCCAGAAAACCAGGGTTGAGTCCAGATTTTCGGGCTGCTTCAATTCCAGCCATTACTTCCTGGAATGAGCCGCGGCCGGAGCGGAAGATGCGCAGCCGGTTGTGAATCTCTTCCGGGCCATCTATGCTGACGCCCACATCAACCTGGAGCTCTTTCAGCACCTGGCTGTACCGGTCAAGAAGCAGGCCGTTGGTCTGAAGGGAGAGTGACAGTTCTTTACTAGCAGAGACAGCGACTTCTCTGGCATACCGACTCCCTTCAACCACCGCTTTGATGTTGAGCAGCGGCTCACCACCGTGAAAGCCGATGATGCATTTCTGCCCGGGGATTTCTTCCAGCACTCGTTTTATTATTTTCTTACAGGTCTCTACCGACATCATCATCGGGTCAGGATTGTTGTGGTCAACCCGACAGTAGCGGCAGGCTAAGTTGCAGGACTCGGTCAGGTGAAGGTTGAAATAATGAGGGTATTTCTGAACCCGCCAGAGAGAAGATGGCTGATAGTAGGAATAGCCGTTGACAGTCACCATGTTTCTGATGAAAAGACGGTAAAGAAGGTGCAGAAGATAGTCGGCGGGAGACGGCGATTCAGGGGGCGGGGTAAGTTTCAGGCCGGCAAGTTTTCTGAAGGTGCGCTCGTTTGAGCCAGGGTTTATCAACCCGGTGGAGGTGAGGAAGGAGAAGTCAGCTTGCGGCAGAACAATCCAGGAAGCTGATTCGGGTTCAACTATCAGAACACGGCCGCGGCGGGAAGAAAAATAGAGGGCGGGTACGGAAAAGAGAAAGTCATCCGGAGATAAGTTTTCTTTGAATTTTTCAAAGGTGAGGTCAGGGGCAAATTTTCCCATTTCGGTTTCTGAGTCTATTCTTCCAGTCGTATGTATCCCTTAAGGAAAAGCCCGCAGATAAAACTCAGGGCTTTTGCTCCGAATTTTTTCTTAAACCAGCGAAGGTTATGACTACCGTCTATGGAGCCAGCCAGGCGGGCCCCTTTGTGAGAAAGAACCAGGCTGTCGTAGTTATAAGCCAGCGTCGCGCCCCAGTCCCGGTCGAGCAGTTTGAACAGGGGAACTGGCTTCAAGCTGGAATCAAGGATGAACGGAGTGTTGAAAGATGAAGAAGGGGCAGAGAGAAAAGAGGGAGGAAGCAGACGAGATGAAAAAGAAAATTCAGAAGGCGCAGAAGGTGTCGCAGAAGGTGTAGAGGGTGCAGAAGGCGCAGAGGCAGATTCTGATTGAACACTCTGGAGAGGCATAGACTCTAAAAAGCAATAATGACGGTCAGAAAAAATGAAAGAAAAAAGGATATCTTTAAGTTGATTTTTTTTCAGGTCTCCGATGAGGTGCTCTGAGAGACGGCAAGGTTTAACCAGCCCATTCCGGTCAATGAAACAGGAACCAAAGGCCTGGCGGCAGCTGGGCATGGGCCCTTTTGTGAAATTATTAGTGTTAGGGTGAAGGTTGGGGTTAAGGTTAAGGCCAATGTTCAGTCCGTGGTCGAGGTGGCGATCAGGAGCAGATGAAACTAATGGAAAACATTCCTCAAGCCAGAGAACAAGTCCCCGGACTTTGAGCTCATTAACCCAGGATGATAAACCGGCCGAGATGGAGACGGAGATGTCGGAGACTCCGTGCTCGCTGGTTTTTTCGGGGAGAATCGGGCGCAAGTGGTGGTTGAAAGGGATTAAGGGCCGGAGAGCAATTTCCAGGGCGCCAGCCTGGACAGCCTGGGTGGCCAGGTCTTCAAGCGCTAAAAGCCGGGCGTCGGCGCCTGAGGTTAATTCGGTCGGGGCTAATTCAACAAGAAGTCCGGTTTTTATGCCGGCTGAGGAAAAAGCTCTCATGGTTTCCAGCAGCTCGTTTTTCAGGCTGGCCTCCTGAGCGTGATTGATGCTGGCCAGAAACATGACCATGGTAGATTTTTTCAGCCTGGAAAGGGGCTTGACATAGGAAGAAAAATTGTTTTGGGAAGAAGGGAGAACCAGCCGGATTTTTAATGCTCGCGGCTGCTGGTCCAGGTCCTGCACGATTTGCAGAAGCCCATCGCTTAGACCTTCAATGGCTTCCAGCTGAATGATGGTGGAAAAGTTAAGCACCTGGTTAAGAGCTGACCTGGTCCAGCTGGC
This sequence comes from Candidatus Aminicenantota bacterium, assembly GCA_014360005.1. Classification (GTDB taxonomy): domain Bacteria; phylum Acidobacteriota; class Aminicenantia; order Aminicenantales; family Saccharicenantaceae; genus Saccharicenans. The sequence goes on from JACIYI010000014.1 coordinate 10,746, forward strand.
TTCTGGGTTTATTTCCATACGGAAGACAAAAGGCTCCGGTCTTTGAGGAAGTAAATCTATCTTACGTTGGAGTATGTTTTTCATTTTAAACCCGCGGTTATTTTACCATACAAAACCAAAACGGGGGGTGCCCCAATAAATTGGAAAAAATCGGGACAACCTAGATTTTTCCGATTTTTGCCGGAAGCACACTCCGGAAAACCAGTACGGCAAACTCAGGAAACTAATGATATTTAATCTTTCTTATTTTTTATGGGTTAGTGGTTAGCCAGTAGTGATTAAATTAACCCAGGCTTCATTCTCAATCAGTTAATCCCACCCTGATTCTTAATTTAATAAATAAGGCGCTTCCGGATTCTTAATGAAAAGGTGGTCCAGGTCAAAGGAAGCAGGCGCATGGTTAAGGCGTTCTCGTTTTTCGTTATTATGCTATTATGCGCAAATTAGGCTCGGGTGCAGTGGCCGAGCTTTAAATTTCGGGCTGTTGTCAAGGTTTTCTCAGTTTCCCGGGCAAATCAGGCATCAATAAGGGGTAGCCTGCTCGCTCCCTTACTGCTCCATCGGCCCTGATTATTTTACGAAAAATGGGGTAAAAAAATCGGGTAAACGAGTATTGTGTCCCGCTTTAAAAAGGCCCGTGCCCCTTAGCCTCCAGGGCGCGGGCCCTATCGCTTACTGTTAACTAGCTGTCTTATCAGAAGGAGAATCGGAAGCCAAGCCGAGCTGACCAGCTGCTGAAACGAGTTGACCACTGACCGAAAGCTGGATGGGGATTGCCTGAAGTCTGAACCCAATCAAGATAATTCTGAGCCAGAGTCCCGCCGAGAATTTCATCATCATCAGCCCAGATTGAAGTTCGATTCAAGTCAGTTATTTTGCTCTGAATAGTTTTGGTATTGGTGAAGTTATTAATCTGCAGGTTGATGGCCGCTGCATATTTGCTACCGAATTTCAGGACGTATTCCATATAAATATCGGCCCAGATGGTAAATGGCAACCTGCCCAAATCGGCGCGATTTTCCGGATAGATATATCTGTTATTCATGTAGAGCCTGGTGGTTAGAGGTAAACCGCTTCTTCCGTAAGCAGTCAATCCGACCGTCAGACCAAATGGAAAAACATAAGAGCCGTAGGCCTTAATATAGTGGGTCCGGTCATGGGGAAGAGGGCCTTTGAGAACATTTCCGTAGACATCATAGGCCATAAACCAGTCATCATAATAAAGGGTAACGTTGGGGGCATTGCGGCCGTCTTCATCAGCGCTGCTCAAACCTGAATAATTACCCTGCACCCGGCTCAGAGTGTAATTGATGCCACCCTGCCAGTTATTGCTGAACCTCTTTTCCAGAGAAATATTCAGGCCATAATAATCCCTCTTGGCTTTGGGAACCGGCCAGTATTCATCAGCGAATTTTCCACCCTGAGACACAGGCCGCGAATAACCATACCCAGGATTGGTAATGTAAAAGATTTCCTGGAGGGTGGTCCCAACCCACTCTAGAGCGCCTACGTCTTCGATCGTTCTGATTAAATGTTTGTGGACCAGCCGAACCGACAGGGAAACGTTTTCCATTAACTTCTTTTCGGCACCGAAAGAAATTTCACTCTGGGCAGCCGGTTTCAATTCGGGGTCAACCCGGTCGAAGGAAGGCGGCAGGAAATCAAGCGTTCCGGCGTAGGTGTTGTTGGCTTCCTGGCTGGCCCGGTCATCCAGCAAACCACTGGCGGCAATCTGGGTCCAGTCCGGGTCCTTCAGGGCATAATAATCTCTTTTATGTTTCCAGCCGCCGAAGCTCAGCACGGCAATGTAGAGCTTCATCACGTCGTAGTAAATACCATAGCTGCCGAACAGTTTCAGGCTGGAATCGCCGAAGACATCATAAACTACACCTATTCTCGGAGCCAGTTTATCGGTTAAGTTAAAATTAACCGGCCTTTTGATGTCAGCATAAATCGGGTCATCAGTAAATGATGGTATGTATTCGCTTTCAGCTCTCAGACCAAAATTCAGGGTCAGTCGGTCGCGGATAGTCCAGGAATCCTGGAGGTAAATGGCCCAGTTATTGCTGCGGGCATTCCAGACTCCGCCGTAAGGTGAAGTCCATCCCGAACGGATGTAATAATAACCATATGGTCCGTAGTAAGGGTCGTCCGGGGGCGCCCCAACTCCAACAGGAAAACCAAGTCCGTTGTAAGTTCTGTTCCAGAAGAGGTAAACTCTGGGGTAAGGAGAATAATCCAGAACATCTTCATGCAACTGAATAAACTGTACTCCTGCTTTCCAGGCGTGCTCTCCCATCAGGCTGAGATAATAGGTAAAATCAAGATTGGCGCTGATCTTCTCGTAGAGTCTCCTTTTGGTTTCCAGGTAGATGGGTGAGTCAGTCCAGTAAGCATAATGCAGAAGCTCAGGATGAGCCTGGAAAAAGGGGTCTGTCTGGAAGACATAGTTTGAAGTATAAAAATAATGGGTGCTGCGATCCGGGGGCTTGATTTGCTGATTGGTTATATTCTGGCGATGCCAGCCGGCTCTCAGGCTCACGAGGAAGTTGTTGCTGGTAGAATAATCAGCATTAAAGGACGTAGAATAGTCTGGATAATCATATCCCTCTCTGTACCACTCATAGGAAGAAGATGAAGTCCCTCCGATGGCTGGTATGGCACCACGATATTTGTAGAAATTGTTGACCAGGCTGGCCGAAAGGCGCAGGCCCTGGATGGGGGCGGCCGTCAGCTTGACAGAACCGTTGTAGTAATAATTACGTGCCGAAAACTGATAAAAAGGACCCTGTCGCTGGTTAAAATCTCGCAGGGCGAGAGTTTCACTGTAAATCGGGTTGAAAGAACCGAAAAACCACAGGCGGTTCTTGATTAGGTAGCCCCCGAGGCTGAAAGCCCCTTCCAGCCGATTGTATTTGTCCCTGTTCTTACCTCCGTTAAAGTAAAGGTCATCTTCATTTACATACTCATAAACATCCACATCGTAGGGGCTTTGCCTCAAAAAATCCCTGGCTTTGCCCTGCATGTACAGCTTGTTATTTTCATAATAACCTATAAAGTCACCATGAAAAGCATTTCCACCTGACCTGGTAATTACATTAACCACTCCACCCATAGAGCCGCCAAATTCGGCGTTGTAGCCGGAAGCCACTACCTTAACTTCATCGATTAATTCCAGCACCACATTCTGGGCTCTGATTCCAACATGGATGCTGGTAATGTCAGTGCCGTCGACATGCCAGACATTTTCCGCTCCCGAAGCCCCGTCCATCGTAAAGCCACCAACTTTACTTTCATAATGAACACCCGGAACAGTGTTTATCAAAGAATCAAAACTGCGGCCTCTGGGCAAATTGAGGAAAACTTCCCTGGTCATGACCTGCCCTTTGACTGTGCTCTTAACGTCAATCAGCGGGCTCTGGCCGACTACCGTGACTTCTTCCTCAATGGCAGCCGGCTCCATGGTCACGTTGATGACCAGCGTCTGGGAAAGCTCCAGGTAAATATCCTTTCTGATGATTTTCTTAAACCCAGGGAGACTGAAGGTGATCTCATATGTTCCAGAAGGCAGAGCCATTAACCGAAAAATGCCGTTGGCATCGGTAATGGTGGTGGCCTTACCAACCAGTTTTGGACTGGTGGCCTCAATGCTGACCCCGGGCAGGGGATTACCCTGGTCATCAGTTACCTTTCCGGTTATCTTGCCTTCAGGCATTATTTGAGCGAGGGCAGCACCTGAAGCCAGCAGCCAGATGATCAGAAAGGCTGATAAATAGATTTTTTTCAATTCTCTAACTCCTTCTTTCGTTAATAAATTCCCTTCCCTGGATGAATTAATCATCCGTCCCAATACCTTAGTTTTTTGAAGCCCTACCTTTCATTTAACCTCCCTATATGAAATCATAAAAAATCACCTTAAAAGTAGTTATTTCACTCCCCTAATTTTTTATATTAAATCCACAAAACAAAAAGTCAACCCTTGAAAATCGGGACAACCTAGATTTTTCCGATTTTTTGCCTGAAGCACACTCCGGAAAACCAGTACGGCAAACTCAGGAAACTAATGATATTTAATCTTTCTTATTTTTTATGGGTTAGTGGTTAGCCAGTAGTGATTAAATTAACCCAGGCTTCATTCTCAATCAGTTAATCCCACCCTGATTCTTAATTTAATAAATAAGGCGCCTCTGGATTCTTAATGAAAAGGTGGTCCAGGTCAAAGGAAGCAGGCGCATGGTTAAGGCTCTCTCGTTTTTCGTTATTATGCTATTATGCGCAAATTAGGCTCAGGTGCAGTGGCCGAGCTTTAAATTTCGGCCTGTTGTCAAGGTTTTCTCAGTTTCCCGGGCAAATCAGGCATCAATAAGGGGTAGCCTGCTCGCTCCCTTACTGCTCCATCGGCCCTGATTATTTTACGAAAAATCGGGTAAAAAAATCGGGTAAACGAGTATTGTGTCCCCCGTTTTCGGTCAGGTGGATTCAAAAAATTGGATTAAATTCGAAAAAATTGGATTATTCAGGCCCATAAGACCGCCAAAACAAATGTAAGTTATTGAATTACATTTAATTAGAAAAAAGGTGGATTTGGCACGATATTTGCTTAACTAAATATCGATATGGGTGTCGTTTTACAAAAAATTTCTCGAGAAAAGGAGGTGAAAGCAAGGAAGGATAACAACATTACTAACTCTGTTTGAGGGTTGGGTGCGCGTCACCCAGGGCAAGGGGTTTTAATCCTACCTTACAAGAGGAGGAGGAGGAATGAAAAAGCTTCTAACCATTTGCTTTGTGTTACTCCTGGCGGTTTCTCTCGGTGCCCAGCAAAGAACCGGTAACCTTTTCGGCAAGGTTGTTGACACCGAGGGCACACCGCTGCCTGGAGTAACAGTTACCATCACCTCTCAGTTCTTCGCGCCTATGACGGCGGTCACTTCAGCTGAAGGAACATTCCGGTTCCTGTCACTGCCCCCGGGCAGAGACTATTCTGTCAAGCTGGAGCTCACCGGCTTCAAGACTGTCATTCAGACCGGAATCGTGATTGAAGTTGGCGCCAACGCCAACATGACCTTCACCATGGAACCCGGCGGAATCGAGGAAGAAGTCACGGTTACCGCTATCACCCCGGTTGTTGACACCAAGAAAACTTCAGTCGGGGCTAACGTGACCCAGGAAGTCCTGCAGGGGCTGCCCACAGCCAGAGACCCGTGGGTCATCCTGCAGATGGCTCCTTCGGTCATCGTCGACCGTGAAAACGTCGGTGGCGCCGAATCCGGTCAGCAGTCCAACTACGTCGCCCGTGGTGCCAATACCTACAACAACAATGTCTGGGCCATGGACGGCATAGTCATCACTGACCCGGCGGCCATCGGTGCTTCTCCCTCATACTATGACTTTGATGCCTTTGAGGAAATGCAGATTTCCGTCGGCGGCAACGACGTTACAGTCCAGACCGGCGGTATCGCGCTGAACATGGTTACCAGGAGAGGCAGCAACCGGGTTACCTTCGGTGGCCGCTTCTACCTGACCGATGGAAAATTCCAGGCCAAGAACGCCGAAAAGGTGGCTGCCATCAAGGCCGTGGAAAACCCCGGAAACGCCAGCAACCTGTTCCAGGGCGTTAACATCATCAGGAACAACAAGGACTACGGTTTCAACCTCGGCTTCCCGATAGTTAAGGACAAGGCCTGGGCCTGGTTCTCCTACGGCATTCAGGATATCAAGACGACTACTGTTTATGGGACTCCGGACGACACCCTGCTCGAAAACTACGTCGGGAAGATCAACGTCCAGCCAATCCAGAGCAACCGTCTGGAAATCTTTTACCATTCCGGCGGCAAGAAGAAATGGGGTCGTTCGGCCAGCGCCGCGCTGCCCGACGGTTACGCTCAGGCCGGCCGTTACTATTTCGGCAGTCCAATCCTGAAGATTCAGGATGAACAGATGATCGGTAACAACCTGTTCCTGTCATTCAAGTTTGCCTATTCTGATGCCGGCTTCAGCCTCATCCCGATGATGGACCAGGATTGGAACGATGTTCCCATGTGGAATGTCACTGACCAGAGATGGTATGGGTCGGAATGGAGATATTACGTTGAACGGCCTGTCTACCAATACAACTTCATGGCCCAGTACTTCAACGACAATCTCCTCGGAGCCAGCCACGAATTCAAGTTCGGCGTGGATTATGCCCAGAGAAAGCAGTATGTAGAATCGGTTTACAACGGCAACATGCAGGTGAACTACAATTACAGAGAGACCGATACAGCCTGGGATATTGACGACGATGGTATCCCGGATTACATGCCTGTTATAGATCCCAGTTATAAGAGTACTATCAAGTACTTCAGCTTCTGGCGCGGTTATTACCGTGACCAGAGAGTCAAGGCTCTGGGTATCTATTTCAGCGACACCATCACCTTCAACCGCTTCACTCTTATCCTGGGCTTGAGATATGACTACCAGCTGCCCTACCTGTCTCCGTTCACCCTCGAGGCTATGGACGGCGGAGCTGCCTGGCAGAAAATAGCTGACGCTGATACCAGGAATAAGCTCGATCAATTGCTGCCCGGCCTGGATATTCCAAAGAGGTACCATTATTATTATGATCCAGCCACCAATTCAATTTCCGACAAGAAGTTCAACTGGAGTGTTTTTTCTCCCAGAATCGGCTTTACCTGGGATATTACTGGAGACGGCAAAACCCTGCTGAAAATCAACCTGGCTCAGTATGGCGACTTTATGGGTACCGGCTGGGCTGACTGGGCTGCTCCTTCCGGCACTGGTGGCTGGATGGATTTCTGGTGGTGGGATCAGGATAAAGACGGTGTCATGAACTACACAGAGCTCTACTGGTTGTGGATGACCAATCCCCCCACAGGCACAAGCTACTATTCTCCCTATCGCGTCTTTGATAATACCGGAAACTTCATCGGCGATAACGACCTGGACGGTGACGGCGACAATTTCAGTGATGCCGCTGGATATTACTGGGGCGGTTATGATCCCAACAATCCACAGAATTTTGGAGAGCCCTATACTTCAACCAGAAAAGGCGTCGGCTCCAGCAGGACTTCAGAAGCTATGGTGACCCTGGAAAAAGAAGTCATATCGAACTTTGCCGTTCAATTAGTCGGAACTTACAGAAAATACGACAAGATGAACTGGACCCTGAAGTACTGGCTGGATGAAGGCGGCACCAGGACATATCCGGATTCTTCCGAGACCTATTTCGCCGACAGAGGCACACCCGCTCCAAGCTACTATAATAGCGACTCCGGTGAAACTTTCATTCCCGATACCAAGGAAGCTCCCAATCACCACTGGTATACCCAAACAGCCGCTTACAGGGTTTACAGCCCCTATTCTGAACGTCAACTTCGCCCCAATTACTACATGGAATATTTCGGCATCGACCTTATCTGGAACAAGAGATTGGCCAACAAGTGGATGCTGAACGGCAGCTTCTCCTGGCAGTGGCAGGCCCAGCATTATGGTGAGGGCAGCTACCTTGACCCGACCACCATTTGGGCTTTCGACGGCAAAGCTCAGGCCGCTTACATCGGTGGTGCTTCCGGTAAGATTAATCAGTACACCTACACCCGCTGGATGTTCAAGATTTCTGGTCTTTATCAACTGCCTTACGACATCAACGTTTCCGGAACGTTCAATGCCAGAGAAGGATGGGTGCTGACCGAGTACTTTACTTTGGTTGACTACCGTATCCCCGCCACCGACGGCAGGAGCAACACCATCTACATGGACTATTTCGGAACCGACCGACTGCCGATTTTCTATAATTTGAGCCTGAGAATTGAAAAGATGCTGCGTATCGGCAATACCGGCCGCATCTACATCATGCTCGACGTGTTCAACGTGCTCAACAAGATGATCGAAAACCGCCGCTATATGAAGAACTGGGGCACTATCAGGGTCTACGGCGATGAAGGCGGCAACATCGACTGGACTCAAACCACCTTCACTCCGAACACCACCTATAATGCTCTGAACGAAGTTCTCAACCCGAGGGTTGCCAGACTCGGAGTCCGGTTCGAATTCTAATAGCAGCAGTAGTTCACTGAGCTGATATTCGGGCCCTTCTCCCCGGCGGGAGAAGGGCCCTTTTTTTCCCAGAGGGGACACCTGCAGATGTCCCCTTTTTGGCTGCTGCCGCTTCCACAACTCCATAATTATCAACAATTTATATCAGCCAATTCTGGGGACACCTGCAAGTGTCCCTTTTTCTGGTGGTTTCCTCATTTTCTTCCCCCTAAAGCACATGTTCTATAAGGGGGACACCTGCAAGTGTCCCCGCCGTCCAGGCTTGGTGCTTCACCACCCAAGGTCCAAACTGCTGGCTCAACCGACTTCACCCTGCCTATAGGCTCAACAGAATACAGGCTTGGTCTTGGTTGCCAACCAGTCCAGTTCAGCTAAAGGCCTTTAAAGGCCTGGGTTAAAGGTGTCCCCAACCTGTCTTAATGCGCCCCTACGGCCCTGAATTATTCATGATAGTGAAGTCTTGTGAAGTCAATTTTCAGTCCGCTGGCGACAGGTATTTGCGCCTGGAGAAAAATATTGCCAACCTTAACTTAAACTCAAATTTTGAACCTAATTTTTTCAGATTATGCCTCTTCTGTCATAAAAAATAGGGAAACGAGTATTGTGTCCCCCTTTTTTGGCTGGCATAAATTTTGCTCTATTTATTTTCGAGATGAATTTATGTTAGAATTTAAGTCCGACTATGACCGGAAGGAATTGTGTCAGTGCGGAGGTCTAAGATGAAAAAATTTTTAATTCTTCTTATAGTAATGTCCTTTTTGGCCGGCTCGCTCTTGGCTCAGGTGTACAAAGGCAAGGGCCGGGTTTTTGGTGTGGTAACAGACGAGCAGGGCAACCCTCTGGAAGGGGTTACTGTAAAATTATTTTTCGTTAAAGGCGAAGAGGGCTTCAGCGTAAAAACCGATAAGGATGGCAAGTGGATGGCGGCCTGGATTCGCGGCGGCCAGTGGAACATCGACTTTGAGAAAATCGGTTATGCCCCCAAAAAAATAGCGATTGAACTTCAGGAATTCAAGAAGAACCCGGAAATCAAGATTGCCCTGGTCAAGGTTGAGGGCCTGGTGGTCACCGACGAGATCAAGGAGATGCTAGAAAAAGGTAACCAGCTGTTTGATGCCCAGAAATATGATGAAGCCAGGGCGGTCTATGAAGAAATTCTAACCAAATTTCCCGACGCTTATCCCATCTGGAAGAATGTTGGCAACTGCTATTTTGCCCAGGAGAAATACGCAGAGGCTGAACAGGCCTATCAGAAAATCCTGGAGAAAGACCCCAACAACGCCGATGCCATGGTGGCCATCGGGAATACTTTCCTTAACCGGGGAGACAAGGATAAGGCTTTCGAGTGGTACGGAAAGGTTAACGTGGATAAAATCACCGACCCGGTAGTCATCTACAACGTGGGAACGATGTATTACAACAACAGCCGCTTTTCAGAAGCGCTGGTTTACTACCAGAAGGCCGTGGAGAAGCAGAAAAATTTTACCGATGCCCTGTATCAGTTAGGCCTGACTTACCTTAACCTCCAGAAAAACCAGGAAGCCATTAATGCCTTCGAAGAATATCTGAAGATTGATTCTGAGTCGCCGCGGGCCGAGCAGGTCCGGGCCTTCCTGGCTTATTTGAAAAAATAGGCGGCTTTCGGTTTGATAATTTTGATTATTAACAAGATGTAAATATTGATTTTGTGAGTGCTATTGCTAAGTAAATTGAATTGATTAAGTGGCTAATATTATTATCTTTCAGACCGGCCGGAAAAGGTGAGAGGAAGGGAAAGGATTGGGGGCTTTTGCTGGCTGATTACAGATTAGGGAAATCATAAGAAGGCATGAGTGGTCGCCCTCAGCCCGAACATCTGAAGCTGCAGGTTGAGCTGAAGCGACTTGCTGACCAGCCCTGGTGTATCAAGACCTTAAACTAAGAATCTGACGAACCGCACAAATCCATAAATTTATTCAGTATGGGGGCGGCAGAGGCGGCGGCGAGTGAAGGTCAATGTAGATGTGCTGAGCCAGATGCATTAATGACGGGTCGTTCGTGACTCATAAGAATCAGTTGAATGGTGCTGAACATAAATTCCATTCTCGCTTATAGAATTTTCAGTTTTCCTATTATGGTGTGGTTAGGTCTGGATTCGTCGCCTTAACTTGGAGAGCGATTGATTGCCCAAAAATCCTCACAAAAGCACACTAATGTCCTGAACCTGTACCCGCCATTTTATCAGGGCTGGATATTAAGTATAATATATATTGAGTGACTCGGTGGTCCGAAAGAATAGCCAGCTTGAAAATGAATTAGTAGCCTCTGGCCAGATGGTTCGCGAAATCGTAGCCTCAGGATTGGGAAGGCCGGCAAGGCCGGCCGCACTTAAAGAAGGGGGCCAACTGATCCCGGGAAGACATGAAGTCAAGAACGGAGGCGGCCAGACTCCCAGAAAAGGATTTAACTTCAAAGGAGCAAGCAATAGCTGGGGCAGAGAGATATGGCTATGGCTAGAGAGGCATGGGCCTTTTGGCGGGGTGAGAAAAGCCTCCGCTAATTCAACACAAGGGGGTTAGGGTGGAGAAAAAGAAAAAGACAAAAAAAGAAATGAGACGGCCTGTGGCGAGCGCTGGGGCAAGGGTGGCGGTCGCGGCCGCAGTGCTGTTGAGCGGCCTGATACTGATCCTGGCGGCCTGCGGCGGCGGGCCAAAACTGAAGCTCGACCCGGAGAGCCAGGAATTTTATGATATCGCCCAGATGATCATGAGTCGGGAAGAGGCTAAAATTTTCCGGCTGCTGCCCGATGCCGAGTCCCGGAAAGAATTCATAAAAGAATTCTGGGAAAAACGTGACCCGTTTCCGGAGACGCCCCGGAACGAATTCAAGGACGAGTTCATGGCCCGCATCATCTATGCCGACCAGCGCTTTAAGGAAGGGGGCAAGGGGCGGAACACCGACCGCGGGCGGATTTATATTTTCATGGGCCCGCCCGACAAGTTTGAAGAAATTCAGTCTCCAGTGGATACTTCGGCTCGCGGAACGAGAATCTATTGGTATTATTATAATTACGGGCTGGGAATTGAGTTTGTGGATGAGAAGGGAACCGGTCAGTTCCGGCTGAACCGGTATGAGGGTGATTTCTTTGAAGCCATGGATATTCTCAAGCTGGGTGGCTATTTTGGACCGGATAATATTTTCAAACAGCGGGTGGTGAAGTTCCAGCTCGATTATGACAAGGAGGAGAAGAAGGCAACCATCGTCCTGCCGGCCAAGGCTCTGAATTTCAGCGAGGATGAAGAAGGGGCTTTTTATGTTGACCTGGACTTTGTGTTTTATATTTATGACCGGACGGGAAAGAGGGTTGGCAAATTCAACGAGAATCGGCTGTTTAAGGTTACGATACAGGAATATCCGGACCTGAAGGAAGTTCCGTTCTATTTCGACCTGGAAGTTCCAGGCGGGAAGGGCTATATCGATGTGACCATATCGGGTCGGGGGGAAAAGACCGGGCGCATCCGCCGCCTCTTCGAAATCAAATAGGGGACACCTGCAGATGTCCCCTTTTTGGCCGCAGCGGCTTCCGCAAATCCTTATTTATCAGTAAGTTAATCGGTTAAAATTTGGGGACACCTGCAGGTGTCCCCAAATCTGGCTCTTTGCTAGCTTTTCTCCCCATAAAACCCAAGCCCGGTGCCGGGGACACCTCAAAGTGTCCCCGCTGCCCAAGGTTCGCGCTTCGCTAGCCAGACTACCCCCCTCAATCGACCTCCCCTGATTCTGCGGTCAACGCAATTCAGACCTTGAATTCAGACTTTGGCTTACCCCCTAGACCCCCTTGCCAGGCGGCTTCGTTAGGGGTCAGCGGCATGTTATTCAGAGCATCAATCAAAAGACATCATCAACTTGCCGTTATAAACCGCAGCCTGATTGTTTCGTCATACCTGCAGCCAGAGTCAGCCTGTCGTGCTCCCGACAGTCAGCTGCTCCCAGATAGGCGGCCTCGCCTACCCTTTATGGCCGAATTAATTTTCCCTAACATCCCTCCCCGGCCAGAAAAAAATTGGGTAAACGAGTATTGTGTCCCCCGTTTTCCGATTTATGGTAAAATAAAACAAAATTTTTTCAGGAGCGTCAGATGAAGCCTACCAAGATAATTTTTATCACCCTGATCATTTCGGCCGTCATGATTTCCTGCGGCGGCCAGAAAAAGGAGAAACCAGCCGTGTCTGAAAATCCATTTTTCACCGAGTGGACAACGCCGTTTGGCGCGCCCCCCTTCGGCCTGATTAAGATTGAGCATTTCAAGCCGGCTATCCAGGAAGGCATCAAGCGTCACCAGGAAGAAATCAAAGCTATTGCCGATAATCCCGAGCCACCAACCTTCGCCAACACTCTGGAAGCCCTCGACCGCAGCGGTCTCTTTCTCGACCGGGTCGAAAAGGTCATGGAGAACCTGCTTTCGGCCAACACCAGCGATGAATTACAGGCCGTAGCCCAGGAACTGGCGCCAGCCCTCTCGGCCCATTATGATGAGATTTATCTCAATCCGCGGTTGTTCGCCCGGATCAAGGCGGTCTACGAGCAGCGGGAGGCGCTCTCGCTGACCCCCGAGCAAAAACAGCTGCTGGAAAAATTCCACAAAGATTTCGTTCGGGCCGGGGCTAACCTTGATGATGCCAGCAAAGCCCGCCTCAAAGAAATCAACCAGGAGCTGGCTGTCCTCGAGTTGAAATTTGCCGACAACGTGCTCAAGGACACCAACGCTTTTGAGCTGGTAATAGATAACGCGGCCGACCTGGAAGGCCTGCCCCAGAATGTGGTCGCGGCTGCGGCCGAAGCGGCCAGGGAGCGGGGCAAGGAAGGAAAGTGGGTTTTTACTTTGCATAAGCCGAGCCTGATTCCCTTCCTTCAATATTCGCCGCGCCGCGAGCTGCGGGAAAAAATCTTTAAGGCCTACATCAACCGCGGCAATAACGGCAACGCCTACGATAACAAGGCCCTGGTGGCCAGGACCATCGCCCTGAGAATCGAAAAAGCCGGACTTCTCGGCTATAAGACCTGGGCCGACTATGTGCTGGAAGAGAGCATGGCCAAGACGCCCGGCAACGTTTACCGCTTCCTGGACCAGGTCTGGCAGCCGGCCCTCAAACGGGCCCGGGAAGAAGCGGCCGAGCTGCAGAAACTTATCAGGGCCGAAGGTGGCAATTTCAAGCTGGAACCGTGGGACTGGTGGTATTACGCCGAAAAACTGCGCAAACAAAAATATGCCCTGGACGAAGAGATGCTCCGTCCGTATTTCAAGCTGGAAAATGTTATCGACGGAGTTTTCCTGCTGGCTAACAAGCTTTACGGCTTGAAGTTCGAGGAGCGCAAGGACATCCCCGTTTATCATCCAGACGTCCGGGTGTTCGAGGTCAAAGAAGCGGATGGGCGGCACGTTGGAATCCTGTACACCGATTATTTTCCGCGCGCTTCCAAGGGAGCCGGGGCCTGGATGAATGCCTTGCGTGATGCCTATAAAATCGACGGACAGAAAATCACGCCGCTGATTCTGAACTGTGGGAACTTCACCAAATCGACACCGGAGCAGCCGTCGCTCTTGAGCTGGGAAGAGGTGACCACGCTGTTTCATGAGTTCGGGCATGGTCTGCACGGCTTGCTGTCGGATTGCGCCTATCTGCGGCTGACCGGAACCAACGTGGTTCGCGATTTCGTGGAGTTGCCGTCGCAAATCATGGAAAACTGGGTGGCCGAGCCGGAGTTCTTGAAACTTTTTGCCAGGAACTACCAGACGGGCGAGCCGATTCCGGATGAGCTGGTAGCCAAGATCAGGCAGGCGCGGTACTTCAACCAGGGTTTTATTACCGTTGAGTACATGTCGGCCTGCTACCTGGACATGGACTGGCACACGCTGACCGAGCCAGTGAAAGCGGAAGAGGTGATGGAATTTGAGCGTAAATCGCTGGGCAGGATAGGCTTGATTCCGGAAATCGTCGTCCGTTACCGCAGCCCGTATTTCAGTCATATCTTTGCTGGCGGCTACTCGGCCGGGTATTACAGCTACATCTGGGCTGAGGTGCTGGATGCCGACGCTTTCGAGGCTTTTAAGGAGAAGGGGCTGTTCGACGAGGAGACGGCCCGGGCTTTCAGGGAGAATATTCTGGCGCGGGGAGGCAGTGAGGACCCCATGGCCCTGTATGTGAAGTTCCGGGGGCGTGAGCCGAAGGTCGAGCCGATGCTGAAGCGCCGCGGCCTCCTCTGAACAGGGAACAGGGGACACCTGCAGATGTCCCCTTTTTTATTGCTGCGGGCGATACCCGCGTCTGTATCATATTTATAATCTGTCATTTACACAGAGGTTAATATCCCAGGAAAGGGGACACCTGCAGATGTCCCCTGTTTATATATGGTAAAATATCATTTAAGCCAAAATTCTGAAATTTTCACAGGAGGGAATCTTATGACCAGAGAAATCAGAGAGAAGGGGATAGCCAGGCGGAAATTTCTGCTGGCCGGGTTAGGCCTGGTCGGATGTTCGACCCTCGGTGCGAAAGGGCTGTTTCAGTCCGGTAGCGCTTTCGGTCTGACAGGTGAAGCCGCCTCGGCTGCAAACAGCAATTTATTCGGGATAAACGCCTCGGGCCGTCTGTCCTCGCCCGGCAATTCCCCCGTCGGTGGCCACCTTTTCCCTTCGGACCCGCTGGCTCCTGCTGGTAAATCCCGTGTCCTGCTGATCAAAACCGACAGCCGGGCCGACGGCGTGCGCAAAGCCTTTGCTTTTTTCAGGGACTCCAACCCATTCCGTTCAAAAAAAGTTTTGATTAAGCCGAACTTCAACACCTCGGACGAAACGCCCGGTTCGACCCACAACGATACCCTGAAAGAAATCCTGAGCGAACTGCGTAAAGCCGGAGCCAAAGAGCTTACGATCGGTGACCGCAGCGGACCCGAGCCAACCGAGCAGGTCTTCGATAAGAAAGGCATCCGTGAGCTGGCCAGCGCTTTTGAGGCGCGCCTTCTCAACTTCGATGAGCTCGGACCCGACGGCTACGTCAAGGTCACTCCCCCTGGCTCGCACTGGCAGGATGGCTTTCTTGTGGCCCGGCCGGTGGTGGAGGCTGAGGCTCTCGTTTCGACCTGCTGCCTTAAAACGCATCAGTATGGCGGCGTCTTTACCATGTCGCTCAAGAATTCAGTCGGGATTGTTCCCCGCAAGGGTCACATCTATATGCGTGAACTCCACTCCTCGCCGCACCAGCGCCGGATGATCGCAGAAATAAATTATGCCTATAAGCCGACTTTCGTCATCCTGGATGGCCTGGTAGCATTCGTCGACCAGGGGCCGATGACCGGACCGCGCAAAGAAGCTCATATCTTCCTGGCCGGTATCGACCGAGTGGCCATAGACGCGGTGGCCGTGGCCATCCTGAAGGAGCTCGGCTCCAATGATGCCATCATGAAACCGAAGGTATTTGAACAGGAGCAGATCGCCAGGGCGGCCGAATTAGGCCTCGGCGTCGGCTCCCCCGATGACATCATCATTGAAACCCTCGATGCGGCCAGCGCCGACTACGCGGCTAAAATCCGCCCATTGCTCTCTTAAAGAGGGGACACCTGCAGGTGTCCCCTTTCTTATCTATATTAATATCAATAATTTAAGGAAGATTAATCCTTAGCACCGTTTCTTATATGACAAAATTAGTCATCCAAATTATTTATAATCAATTGGATAGAAACGGGGCTGAAAAGCACCAAGAGGGGACACCTGCAGGTGTCCCCTCTTAGTCCCAGGCCTTTAGATTTTCTCTTATCTGCGCGTGGTTGGCCATGGCCACGGCCATAGTATGGACCAGTTGCCTACCTAATACCCAGCGCAGGGCTTCAACATAACTCGGTCTGGCCTCAGGTGACGGCGCGTAGGGCCCGCCCGAGCAGGTCTTCATGGCTACCAGGCCTACGCCTCTCTCCCTGGCTGCTAGCAACTCGCTTTCCAGCGCCGCCTGGTCCCAGCTGCTCTTTCGCCCTGAATTCATGTGTACATAAGCCCCTTTATGGTTGTATGTGGTCATGATTACATCATAAAAGTCGACTCTATTTTCCGCCCTTATCAATTCCACCTGGTTCTGATGGGTAGAGAATCCGTGGGCTCGTATAATTCCCTTTGATTTTTGCCTCTCGAAAAACTTCATTATTTCGGGATGATGGATAACAGCTGCCTTTTCAGCTCCGTGGATGAGCATGACGTCAATGAAGTCAGTGTTAAGAGCCTTCAAGCTGGCTGCCAGGGATTTCTCCATCTGGTTGAGGACCCGCTTAATATCATCTTTTGAGTTAAGGCCGTCGCCATCGAGGTTGACCCGCAATTTGGACTGGATGATAACCTCGTTCCGGCGGGCTCCCAGAGTCCTTCCCAGCATCACTTCATTCTGCCCTCTAAAATATGAGCGGCCTGTATCCATGAAGTTTATTCCAGCATCCATAACTGCCAGCACCAGTGCCGGCTCCATTGTCCGGGACACTCCGAAGCCGATAGTAGATACTTTGAGTCCGGTTTTTCCTAGCTCAACGAATCTCGAGGAGACTGATTTCCCTGAGTTCTGGGAGTTCTGAGCCTGTTTGTCCAGGTAGGGCGGGTTCAATTGCCGACCTGTTTCTGCCCTGATCAGGCAATCCGAGATATTTGTGGTTTGAGGCTCTACCCCTGCATAGGATTTCTGAAACAACCCAGCGATCGTTGTTCCAGCCAGGCTGCCGGCAAGTAGCTTAAGAAATTCAATTCTTTTCATCTCGCCTCTTTAGGTATTTTACAGCAAAAGTGAGGAAGAGGGGAGAGGAAGAGGGGACACCTGCAGGTGTCCCCTATTATATCGTTATTATTATCAATAAGTTAACCAGGAAAGAGCCTCCGCGCGATTTCTTGGGCGGCAAAATTCGTCAGCCAAGTTATTTATAATCAATTAGATAGAAAAAAGGCCGAAAAGCCGCAAGAGGGGACACCTGCAGGTGTCCCCTCTGTGAAAAATTTGCTTGCCTTTTCTCCGCCTCTTCATGCTAAAATAGACCCGCCAGGGCAAAGGAATTAGGGAAGCAGGGAAATGAAAAACCTCCAAAAAGCTGAAATGGCTTTCTCTTTTCATCATAATCCTAATCATCTGCTTCATCTTTTCATCACTCTAATGCTCATGCCCCTTCCGCTCCTCTTTCTCCTTCTGCGCCTCTGTTCTTATTCCCGTCCTTTTAATCTATCTTTTCGCCCTTATATTAATCTTTCTTAAGGAATAAATCCCATGTGTGGAATTGTCGGCTACATCGGACACCGTCAGGCCGCGCCCATCCTCATCGAAGGTCTGCGCCGCCTGGA
The DNA here is from genome assembly GCA_014360005.1 of Candidatus Aminicenantota bacterium. Classification (GTDB taxonomy): domain Bacteria; phylum Acidobacteriota; class Aminicenantia; order Aminicenantales; family Saccharicenantaceae; genus Saccharicenans. Next base: position 28,147 of record JACIYI010000014.1, read on the forward strand.
ATACCGCGGCTACGACTCCGCCGGCCTGGCCATCTATAGCACCGAAGGCCTGAAAATCCTGCGCTCCGTCGGAAAGATTTCCGCCCTGGCCCAGCTTGTCAATTCGGCCGCGCCCGACGGCACCTTTGGCCTAGGCCACACCCGCTGGGCAACCCACGGTCGCCCTTCCGAAAATAATGCTCACCCGCACCAGGTCAACGGCCTGGCCGTGGTCCACAACGGCATCATCGAAAACTACACCGAGCTAAAATCCCGGCTAACCCAGCTCGGCCGCGCCTTCGCTTCTGAAACCGACACCGAAGTCATCGCCCACCTGATTGACATTGAGCTTCAATCCAATCCCGACCTTTGCCAGGCTGTCCGCCAGGCCCTGGCCCAGGTCGAAGGCACCTACGCCATCGCCGTCATTAGCCAGGCCCACCCCGATTACTTTGTCGTGGCCAAAAACTTTTCGCCGCTCATCATTGGCCTGGGCAATGGCGAAAATTTCGTGGCTTCCGACATCCCGGCCCTCCTGCCCTTCACCCGCCGTATCATCACTCTTAAAGAATTTGAAATTGCCCTAATTTACCGCAATCGGGTAGAACTCTTTGATCTGGGCAGCGGCCAGCCCATCGACTCACCTCCGCAGACCGTAAACCTCAGCCTCCAGGCCGCCGAAAAAGCCGGCCACAAGCATTTCATGCACAAGGAAATTTTCGAAACGCCGAAGATTTTTACTGATACTTTTCTCGGTCGCATAAAAAGGGACCCCCCACGCATCATTTTCGAAGAGCTCAACCTACCCGCCGGCTCTATAAGCCGCATCCTGATTATTGCCTGCGGTACTTCTTATCATGCCGGCCTGGTCGGTCGCCATTATTTCGAGGAAATTGCCGGCCTGCCAGCACAGGTTGAATATGCTTCAGAATTCCGCTACCGCCGCTCGGTCGTTCTGCCCGGCGACCTGGCCATTTTCATCTCCCAGTCGGGAGAAACTGCTGACACCCTGGCTGCTCTGAAAGAAATCCGGGCTCGCGGTCTAAAGACGCTGGCTATCTGCAACGTCATGGATTCTTCCATCGCCCGGGCAGCCGAGCAGGTCATCTACACCCGCGCCGGTGTGGAAATCGGTGTGGCTTCAACCAAGGCCTTCATCGCCCAAGTGGAAGTCCTGCTGCTGCTAGCTCTCCATCTGGCTTTTGAGCGCAGGCGGCTAGACTCCACCGGCCTGTCTGGTTTCATAGACCAGATCTACCGGTTGCCAGCTATACTAGAGCGCCAGCTGGCCGCAGAAGAGACCGTGAAAAACCTGGCAGCCCGCTTCATTCACAGTCACGATTTTATCTATATGGGCCGCGGCCTGAACTATCCTATCGCCCTGGAAGGAGCGCTCAAGCTCAAGGAAATTTCGTACATTCATGCCGAAGGCTACCCGGCCGGCGAAATGAAGCACGGCCCCATTGCCCTCATCGACGAACAGGTTCCGGTCATGGCTTTGGCCACCCGGGGCAGCCAGCTCAAAAAAATCATCTCCAACCTGATGGAGGCCAAATCCCGCGGCGGCATTATAGTGGGTCTGGTCAGTCGCGGCGACAGCGAAACCCGGGCGCTTTTGGATTATGCCCTGGAAGTGGAAGACGTGAACGAATATTTCCAGCCCTTTGTCAATACCGTCCCGCTCCAACTCTTTGCCTACTTCGTGGCTGACCTCAAGGGGACCGATGTGGACCAGCCGCGCAACCTGGCGAAGAGCGTTACCGTCGAGTGAAGAGGGGACACCTGCAGGTGTCCCCTTTAATATCTATATTATTATCAATAAGTTAAGCAGGTTGAGCCCTTGATGCAGTTTCTTTAAGGGGAAAATTAGCCAGCCAATTTATTTATAATCAATGAGATAGAAAAGAGGCTGAAAAGTAGCATGAGGGGACACCTGCAGGTGTCCCCTCTTTGAGTGGGGGAGGGGATGCCCTTTTGCGGCCTCCTCCTCCTTTTTTCACCCCCCTCATCACCCAAAATAATAATTGACGGCGGGCCGACCAATTTTATACAAATAGCTCATCATTTAATTGGTTTTCGAGAGAGAAGAATGAACGGTTGTTGCTCGCCTCATTCCCCGGCTCCAAGATGCCCCTCTACACCTCATCTTCTCCTCACCCGTCTTCGCCGCCCCTCATCCCTCCGGCACGATAAACCTCGCCCTTCCACCAAGACTCAACCGCGCTGCTTTTCTTTTGCTCTTTCTTCCATCCTTCAATCCCAACGCGATTTCAAGCTCGCCTCCCTCTCTCATTTTAGCGACCATTTCCTGAGCACCCACTGCGATTCGCCCGCTCTTTCTTCTTCCGCTCAACCCAGCCGCCGCTCCCGTTCCCAGGCCATCCAGTCTTGCCGCCATCATCTCCTGGCATTTTCATCCCGGTCGCCGCTCCTGTCCTCTATCCCTCTCCCTCTCCCTCGCCTTCGCCTTATCCCTCGCCTTCGCCATCTCCCGCTCCGCCTCTCCACCCCGCATCACCTCCCACATCCCCGCTCGCTTCGTCTTCGACATCCTGCCGCAGCCGAGGTTACTTCTCTCTTTGCTTTCCCCTTCCTCGCCTTCTTCCTGCTCCTCTTCCTCCTCGCTCTCACCCTCACCCCGCTACCGCTCCACTCCCAGCCCGGCCCCCACCTCCTTTTCCGCACCCTGTCTATCGAGCAAGGACTCTCTCAAAATTCCGTCCTGTCGATCGCCCGCGACCGCCAAGGCTTTCTCTGGTTCGGCACCGAGTCTGGCCTCAACAAATTTGACGGCTACCGCTTCACTGTCTATTTGCCGGTCGAAGGCGATCCCTACTCCCTCAGCAATTCCTGGATCAATGCCCTGCTGGTCGACCGCAACGGCGACCTCTGGGTAGGCACGGAAAACGGCCTTAATAAATACGACGTCTCCGCCGAAAAATTTATCGGCTATTTTCATGACCCCGCCGACCCCTATTCTCTCTCCAGCTCCCGCATCTTCGCCCTGTTCGAAGACCGCGACGGCCGCCTGTGGGTCGGCACCGACGCCGGCCTTAACCTCTTCGACCCAGCCACCGGCCGCTTCACCCGCTTTCAGTCAGACTTGCCTTCCTCACCCTCTTCCCCCTCTTCCCTCTCTCACGACCAAATTCGAGCCATTGCCCAGGACGCTCGCGGTTTTATCTGGGTCGGCACCGTCGGCGGCGGCCTCAACCGCTTCGACCCTGCCACCGCCACCTTCACCCACTTCCGTCTCAACCCCTCCGATCCTCTCCACTCCCTGCCCGACGATTCCATCTACTCTCTCCTCATCAACCCCTCCGACCCCTCCGGCACCATCTGGATCGGCACCGCCTCCTCCGGCCTGGTTCGCTATGACCCGAACCGCAACGAATTCAAAACCTACCGCCCCGACCCCCGCCAGCCGCACTCGCTCCCCGACGGCACGGTCAACTGCCTGGTGCAGGATTCCGACGGCACCCTGTGGCTCGGCACCGGCAGCGGCGGCCTCTGCCATTTCTATCCGGAGCGCGAACTTTTCTTCACCCACCGCCACCAGGCCCACGACCCGTTCTCCCTGGCCGATAATTACGTGGTCTCCCTGCACCTCGGCCCCGACCGCATTCTCTGGGTCGGCACCTACCGCGGCATAAGCCAGCTCAACCTCCACCGCCAGAATTTCATGCGCTTCCTGAACAACCCCGGCGACCCGGCCAGCCTGTCGCATCCGGAGGTGCGGGCCTTCTGCGATGCCAGCTCGGGCCTGCTCTGGGTCGGCACCGATGGCGGCGGCCTAAACGCCTTCGACCGCAACCTGATGCGCACTCTATATTTCCTGCACGACCCGCAGAACCCGGCTTCTCTCAGCAGCGACCGTGTCTTCTCCATCGTTGAGGACCAGGACGGCACCATCTGGGTCGGCACCTACGGCGGCGGCCTCAACCGCTACGACCCGGCCAGCTCCGGCTTCATCCACTACCGCAGCTCCCCGCGCCCGGCTTCCGGCTCGCTTCCCGATGACCGCCTCCGCACCCTATTCGTGGATAGCCAGAACCGCCTCTGGCTCGGCACCGACGGCAGCGGCCTCGTCCGTTTTGACCGCCGTACTGGCCGCTTTTCCCGACCCAGGATGACCCGGATAATAACGCCCGCCGAAGCGCTGGCCGCCACCCAGGCTCCGTCCAGAGAGGATTTCCCCCGAATAAGCGAACCAGCCGCGGGCGATGGAACAGAATTCACCGGCCGAAAAACACCAGGGCCGCCACCCATAAATCCCGAATTTCCCAGCGAAGCTAATCCGCAGCAGCCAGACCCGAATCCCCACGCCCCTGATCAATCCCTGGCCACCCTCGGCTCGGCTCCCAACCCGCTCTTTACCGGCCGCATCTTTTCCATTGCCGAGGACCAATCAGGCTACCTGTGGATAGGCTGTTACGGCGGCGGCCTCGTTCGCTACAGCCCCGAAACCGGCGAAATGCTCCACCTGACCCATGACCCGCTCAACCGCAGCTCCCTGAGCAACAATTCGGTAATCAACGTCTATGTCGACCGCGGGGGCTTTATCTGGGTCGGCACCAACGGAGGCGGGCTGAACCGCCTCGACCCCTCCAGCCTGACCTTCACCCGCTACAATGAAGCCCAGGGCCTGCCCTCCTCGGTCATCTACGGCACCCTGGAAGATGACGACGGTTACCTCTGGTTCAGCTCCAACCGCGGCCTGTCGCGCCTTGACCCTCGCACCGGCCAGATTAAAAATTTCGATACCACCGACGGCCTCCAGAGCTACGAATTCAACGGCAATGCCTGCCTCAAAGGGCACGACGGCCTGCTCTATTTCGGCGGGATAAACGGCTTTAACGTCTTCAACCCCAGGGCCATCCGGGCCAGCGAATACCGGCCGCCCGTGGTCATAACCAGCCTGATGATTTCCAACGCTCCGGTCAAGCCTGGCCAGACAATTGACGGCCATAAGGTTCTCGATAAATCCATTGCCCGGACAGATAAAATCACTCTCCACTGGAAACACCGGGTGATTGCCTTTGAGTTTGCTGGCCTGGATTACACCTCGCCCGAGAAAAACCAGTATGCCTACATTCTGGAAGGCTTTGAGGATAAGTGGAACTATGTCGGGACCAGAAGTTTTGCCTCCTACAGCAACCTGCCGCCTGGCCACTACACCTTCCGGGTCAAGGCTGCCAACAGCGACGGCCTCTGGAACGAGGAAGGCGTTTCTTTGAGCCTGAGAATCACGCCGCCTTTCTGGCGCACCTGGTGGTTTTATGTGCTGGCCGTTCTGGTCCTGGCTGGAGCCGTCCTAAAAATAATCCGGCTGCGCCTGAAGCAGATCCGGCGTCGCCAGGAAGAACTGGAGCGCCTGGTGGCTCAGCGCACAGAAGAGCTGCGGCTGGCCAACGACAAACTGAAGCTTCTGGCCATCACCGACGAGCTGACCGGGCTGGCCAATTACCGGCGCTTCCGCGATTTCCTGGAGTACGAATGGCGGCGGGCCCACCGCACCAAGCAGCCGCTGTCGGTTATCATAACTGACCTGGACGACTTCAAGCTGTTCAACGATACCTACGGCCATCAGGCTGGCGACGAATGCCTTAAGGAAGTGGGCCTGGTCATGTTGAAGTGCTGCCAGCGCTCTTCCGACCTGGCCTGCCGTTACGGCGGCGACGAGTTTGCCGTGGTGCTGCCGGAAACCGACACCGCCGGGGCCTACGTCGTGGCTGAGCGCATCAGAGAAGCGGTAGCGGCCATGGACCTCAGCGAGCTAAATCTCAAGGAAATCAACGGCCAGGCGCCCGTCAACAAGAACGGCCAGGCGCTACGCCTGACTATGTGCCTGGGCCTGGCCACCATGAACCCGGCCGAGGGCGGCGATACCAACGAGCTGATTGCCCGGGCCGACCAGGCCCTGTACCGGGCCAAGACCGCCGGCAAAAACCGCACCGTCGTCTGAAAATCGGGACACCCGAAAATCGGGACATCCTACATTTTTCCGATTTTTTGGTGCAACCGCGCCGTCCGCCTCCCTGTTCCATCCGCCTGGTCTGCCCGAGACAGGATTTGTCATCGGGAAAATAGGTCCCACCTGCCAAAATCCCTTAATTTTTTCTTGACAAAAAATGCCAGATTTATTAATAATTATTCTTGATTTTTTGGGAGCCTGAGCTTCCGGGAACCCAGGCCTTAGAAAGGTCGGAAGCGCCGAAGAGTGAAGATTCCGGGGGCTTTTTTTTTTCAGGCTTTCAGATTAATCACGAGGATCGTTGAGCATGCTCGGGGTACTCAATGATAGCATGGGAAAGAAGGGAACCGGATTCTTTATCTGACCAACGGAGATCAGCTTATCCATTAAAAGCTGGCTTGCATTTTTCTTCCTGGAAAAAGGGGAGGGGTGAGAGCACGTCTTCGGTTCGCATTTTTCCCTGCCATTCTAATGAGTCTCGCCGGGCTGATCTGTTGAATCAATCTTGGGCAAAGGGCACAACGCCAGTGGTCAACCCTGGCTCTCTGCCAGCGCCACCCTGCGCCACCCGGGCTTCAGGCCCTGTGAGTCTGGTAATCATCTGGTCGCGACGGGCCAGCATTAATAAATTTATCTAATGCGCTGTTTAAGGCGCCGTCTTGGATTTTGCGGCTGCGTGCCTGCATCGGCGGTAGCCTGTCCCGGCCATCCCGCATATTTCATTAATTATGAATAACTTAAAATCGGGACACAATACTCGTTTCCCAATTTTTCCCGACAGAAGGTTGGGCAATGCCACGTGCCATCCCGATGTCCCGATGTTACAAATTACAGAATAACTAATGCGAATAGCAGAATAAGTAGGATATTGGCGCCCAAGGGGCAGTCAGGGGCATTCTGGAGCTACTCAGGAGCATGCAGCAGCAAGCAGCGGCACTCACGGACCCAAAATAGGCCCTAATAACCGATGAAAAAATCGGACCTGCTTGTGGAAATTAAGTAAATAAACGGGCACTGCCCTGTATATAAGGCCGGAGATTCTTTCCGAATAGCCGACGGGTTCATCCTGAGGTGCGACCGTGACAGGGCGATCTGCCTGCATTCGCTTGCTTCACTGATGCCTTATTATGTGGCTTTAAGCCGGGGCGCCAGTCCGGTCGAGCTGGGCCTGGCCCGGGAAGGCGAGGTGGCTTATGTCCAGTGCCTGGATCCCTGCCATCTTACTGGCGGCGGGACGGTGGTTTTTGCCGTCAAGAGGGGACACCTGCAGGTGTCCCCGGTCCGGATAAGGCAGAAGAAGGGGCCAAAAAGGGGACATCTGCAGGTGTCCCCTCTTGGAAGGAAGAAGGAGACCTAATGAGCACACCGTTTATCATCAAGATCGTTGGGCTTTTCCTGGGTGTGGTGGCGCGCTCGCTCATTCCGTGGCTGCGCAAGCTCCGCGCAGGCCAGGTCCACGGCTTTGACCGCCGCTACTTCTACTCGGCGCTGGCCACCTTCATCCTCGGCATAATCCTCACCCTGGTGCTCTTCCCCCAGTTCAAAGACGATGCCGCCGGCCTCGACCCCGCTAACCCGCCAGGCTTCGAAGCTTACTTCCGCCTGTTCTGCCTGGCCTTTGGCCTGGGATTCGGCTGGAACGCCATGGTGCTGGAAGCCGGCCAGTGGGCCAACTGGTTCCTCACCGATGACGACAAAACCGCAAAAATCGGGACACCATGAAAATCCAAAATTTTCGCATTTACCTGCGCCAGCTCGCCGACCACCAATGCCCTCGCTGCGGCGACCGCCTCAACCGCCGCCCGCGCCTCCTCTGGCAGAAAGCCGTTTCCTTCGCCCTTCCCCTCCGCCACTATAAATGCTCGGGCTGCAGCGGCCGCTTCTTTGCCTTCTCCCCGCGCTGGAATCGCATGAACGTCGTTGAAAAATTCCTTCGGGCTGTGGCCACGGTTGTTGTGCTGCTGGTCGCACTTTTCGCCTCCCTGATCATAGTCTGGGAAATCATGGTTCGCCTCATGGTCTAAACCGGGGGACATAATCCCCCTTTAAATCATAAAGAAAGGGGAACCGATTAAATGACACCAACCTTAACCCCGCCCGCAGCTTCCAAACGCGGCATGGGTTGGCTGCCGGACCGCCCAGACTTCCGCGACTACCACGAAGCCACCGGCGCCATCCGCGAGATCCTTGACGTCGGAGAAATGGTTAAGCGGGAGCTCGCCAAAAACCACAGAGCCTCTATTGACTCGATCAAGCTGCCCAGCGTTCCGCCCCTCAGCCGCCGGGTTAAAGCCGACTCTCTCCCCGCTTCCGTTGACCTCCGCGACTACTGCTCGCCCGTAGAAGACCAGGGTCAGCTCGGCTCCTGCACCGCTCACGCCGGCGTCGGCCTCATTGAGTACTACGAGCGACGTGCCTTCGGCCGCCACCTGGATGCCTCGCGCCTCTTCCTCTACAAAGCCACCCGCAACCTGATGAAGCTCCGCGGCGATACTGGCGCCTACCTCCGGACCACCATGGGCGCCATGGTTCTTTTTGGCGTGCCGCCGGAATCCTACTGGCCCTACACCGATGACCCCAGCGCCTTTGACCGCGAGCCCACTGCCTTCTGCTACGCCTTCGCCCAGAACTTCCAGACCATAAAGTACTTCCGCCACGACCCGGCCGGCGCTACCCCCAAAGCCGTCCTCCACAGCCTTAAGGCCTACCTCTGGCGCGGTTTCCCCTTCATCTTCGGCTTTTCCGTTTACAATTCCATTGAGCAGGCTGAAACCACCGGCCGCATCCCGTTCCCGTCCTCCCGCGAGCGCCTGGATGGCGGGCACGCCATCATGGCCGTCGGCTACGACGACTCCCTTGAAATCACCAACAAATTCGGCTCTGTCAAAACCAAAGGCGCTCTGCTCATCCGCAACTCCTGGGGCACCACCTGGGGTGATGGCGGCTACGGCTGGCTTCCTTACGACTACGTCCTCCGCGGCCTGGCCGAAGACTTCTGGTCCATCCTCAAGAAGGAATGGGTGGACACCGGCGCCTTCGCCGAGTAACAAATGAGATTAAAAATGTTGGCAGATATTTTTGAGCTACTTGCATCAGTTTTGATACCTATACTTATCATATATTTTAATTGGTAAATGCCAAAAAAGTATGGTGGGCATATAATTCCTAAGGGGAACGAATTTTTTTTGGATTGGAATAGAAGGACAAAATTTGCTTCTAATATGATCAATATTTTTTCGATATTGGCGATAATTTTTTGCTTAATTGCTTTTATATTAAGGCATAATTGACGGATACCAAAGATTTACAAAAATAAAAATTTGTCATATAAACGAACTATAAAATTTTCAGACAAGATGAAGCTGAAAAGACGGGATTACGCAGAAAAGGGAAAATATTTGTTGATTATAAAGGCAAATCAGGAAATTAGGAAATATGTAGGGTGTCCCCATTTTCTTTAAAGGAGCCAAGATGAACATAGCAGTAATTGGACTCGGATATGTGGGCCTGCCCCTTGCCCTCCAGTTCGCCCGGGCCGGCGCGACCGTCATCGGCCTGGACATTGACCCGGACAAAGTCGCTTCCCTCAACTCCGGCCGGAGCTACATCAAGCACATCTCAGACGCCGACATCGCCTCCGCCCTCTCTACCTCCCGCCTCTCCGCCTCCACCGACTTCTCGCTCATCCGCACTGCCCCCGCCCACGCCGTCATCATCTGCGTCCCGACCCCGCTCACCAAGCAGCGTGAGCCCGACATCTCCTACATCCTCAACACCGCCCGGGCCATCGCCCCGCACCTCGTCCCCGGCACGGTCGTCGTCCTTGAATCCACCACCTTCCCCGGCACCACCGACGAATACCTGCGCCCCGTCCTGGAGCAGGGCTCGGGCCTTATCGCCGGCCGCGATTTCCACCTGGCTTTTTCCCCCGAGCGCGAAGACCCCGGCAACCCTCAAAGCCGCGTTTCTGAGGTCCCCAAAGTCATCGGCGGCCTCACCCCGCTCTGCCTCCAGAAAGCCATGGAAGTCTACCGCCTGGCCGTCAAAACCCTGGTCCCTGTCTCCTCCTGCCGCACAGCCGAAGCGGTCAAGCTCCTGGAAAACATCTTCCGCTCAGTCAACATCGCCCTGGTCAACGAACTCAAGATGGTCTACTCGGCTATGGGCATAGACATCTGGGAAGTCATTGAGGCGGCCAAAACCAAGCCCTTTGGCTTTATGCCGTTCTACCCCGGTCCCGGGCTCGGCGGCCACTGCATCCCCATAGACCCGTTCTACCTCACCTGGAAAGCCCGCGAATACGGACAGACGACCCGCTTCATTGAGCTGGCCGGCGAAATCAACACCCGCATGCCCGAATACGTCGTCTCTCGCACCATAGAAGCCCTCAACCACCACGGCAAGCCGCTCAAAGGCAGCAAAATCCTGGTCATCGGCCTGGCTTACAAAGCCGACGTGGATGACGAGCGCGAGTCGCCCTCCTACTACCTGATGGACCTTCTAACTAAATACGGCGCCGAAGTTTCTTACTACGACCCCTACATCCCGGTGATTAAGCCCACCCGCGAGCATTCCCACTGGGCCGGCACCAGGTCCGTCACCTGGGACGAGCCAACCATCTCCAGCTTTGATGCCTGCATCATCTCTACGGCCCACAAGGTGATTAACTGGGAAGAGCTGGCAAAATGGAGCAAATGCATTATTGATACGAGGAATACTATGGCCGGTGTAAAAACCGCCCCACATCAGGTCTGGAAAGCTTAGACAAAATTCTTCTCAGCATATCGTCTTTCTTTTCATTAAAGAAATGGAGCCTAAAATGGCAATATTATTAAAGCCACATTTAGATATGAATTTTGGAGATGATTTATTAATTAGGTGCTTAGTAAAAAATATGCTCCAGCATAATTTTTATATTTATTCAAATGATATCTCAAAATTGGATTCTTTTTTAGATTTGAGTAATAGCTGGTGTATAAGAATGTTCGCAATTTGATCTAGGAGGATGAGCCATCGTAATGTCTCCTTTTAAAGACTTCAACCTTAAGAAAGGAGGTTTTTATTTACGATGGCTCACAGAGATTATAAGACAATTTTACAGGGATTGCTAACGGGATTTTTGGTGGAGGAGGATCCGATAAAGGCCAGGCTGGAGTGGTGGTTGACGGAGCTGATGCGGGTGGAGGTGGAAGCCAGGGTTGGAGCACCGAAGGGCGAGCACAGCAGGGAAAGGAAGACCAACTATTCCGGGTATCGGGTGAGGCGGGTACGGATGTTTATCTCTGATGCTCATCAAGGTATTCAGGCAGCAGTGAAGAAGGAGTGGCTGGGAGCGAGCTGGCAGAGATGCAAGGTGCACTTTATGAGGAACATCCTGGCCAGGGTGGCTCATAAAGATAAGGCTCCATTAGCAGAGAGGCTAAAACAGATCTGGCTTCAGCCGGTGAGAAGAAGTGCTGAGAGGCTGGCAGAGCTGATCATAAAAGAGTATGAGGAGAAGTATCCTGAGGCTATGCGTTGCCTGGAGGAAGGCCTGGAGGACTCATTGCAGTTCTATAACTTTCCGGAGATAGATAAACGCCGTATCTCCTCTACGAATGTTCTGGAGAGGACCAACCGGGAGATAAGACGGAGGAGCAGGGTGGTTGGAGTGTTTTCTTCCATTGAGTCGTATCTTAGATTAGTCACTGCTTATCTTATCGAGTACACTGAGGACTGGGCTAATGAGAATGCCTATATCAAAGCTGATAAGCTGGGGCCGCTGTTGGAGCAAGAACTGGCTCAGGCAGCTAATTAGGAGCTAAAAATGGAGTGCTTACGATGGCCAAATCGCGAACAAAACTTGACATGGCCGCGGTGCACTCTTGCAAAGTTCATAGTAAGTAAGGGGGTATATTTTCTGTCATCTGGGCTTCCTCCTTTCTGATAAGAGTTTCAACAAAATATTTAATGGAGGAAGCCCTGCTTTTTCAAGCACTAACCTAATAAATCTCCCCGCCTCTTCTAACCCAACTCCGATCGCTGGACTGCCGCCCCGCTGCTTCCAGGTACTCCCCTTAGACTGGATACCATGTCTTAACCCGAAAGAAAGGTCATCTTGACAAAAAAACACCATTTTTGTAGATATCAAATATGCTCCATATTTTAACCCGCTTTGAAGTTAGAGCGGATAGAACTATAAATTAATGCGCCAGACGGAGCGCGGTCTCTTCAAAAGCGGCCTTGAGCCTGCATCGGCGGTAGCATATTTTTCGACTTTAGGCTAATGCATTGATAATAAATAAGATAAGCAAGAAGGGCAAATTTAAAAAGCCAGATTAGAAAAGCCAGAAGCCAAAAAATCAGCTCTCAGGAAGGGGTAAATAAAGGAATGAAGAAATGAAGGGAGAAACAATTTAATACCAATGTCAGCCAAAGAAGAAAAATCAGGGTCGCCGGCCAATTGCAATTCAAAACGGGCCATGGGGTGGTTACCGGATCCACCGGATTTTCGGGATTACAGCGAGACGCATCCGGAGATAGATGGGATTATCGTCGAAGGAATAAAGTCAGAAAAAATAAAGGCAGGGCGTCATAGCAAAGACAGAAATGCCCCGTTGCCTTTCAGCCGGACCTTCGCGGCCTCCGACCTTCCGCCCTCCGTTGCCCTTCGTTCCTACTGCTCGCCGGTTGAAGACCAGGCGAATCTTGGCTCGTGCACCGCTCATGCTGGCGTTGGGCTGATTGAATATTATGAGCGGCGTTCTTTCGGGCGTCATACCGATGCCTCGCGCCTTTTCCTCTACAAGGTGACGCGCAACCTGATGAAACTTAAGGGCGATAGCGGTGCTTATCTTCGCACCACCATGGGAGCGATGGTTCTTTTTGGCGTGCCACCGGAATCCTACTGGCCGTATACCGATAAGGAAGAGTCGTTTGACCGCGAGCCGTCAGCTTTTTGTTATGCTTTTGCTCAGAACTACCAGGCGATAAAATATTTTCGCCATGACCCGGCCGGCTCGAAACCGGCGGATGTTCTCCACAGCCTGAAGGCTTACCTGGCCAAGGGCATGCCGTTTATCTTTGGTTTTTCGGTTTATAACTCGATTGAGCAGGCCGAGGAGACCGGCTTCATTCCATTTCCATCTCCACGCGAGCGGATGGAAGGCGGCCATGCCGTGATGGCAGTCGGTTATGACGACAGGCTCGAGATTACCAACAACTTCAGCCATGAGAAGACCAGGGGAGCACTGCTTATCCGCAACTCCTGGGGGACAGGCTGGGGAGACCACGGCTACGGCTGGCTGCCTTATGAGTATGTGCTGCGTGGCCTGGCCGAAGACTTCTGGAGCATCTTGAAGAAGGAGTGGGTGGACACCAGCGCCTTCGCGGAGTGACGCCGCGGATGCGACTTAATTAGCCTCAGCGAAAAACAAAAATAGAAAAGAATAAAGAGAGGAGATTGTTAATTGAAAGTTCTTGTTACAGGTGGTGCAGGATTTATCGGCTCAAATCTATGTGAAAGGCTGGTTAAAGAAAACTATGAGGTCATCTGTCTCGATAATTTTATAACCGGGAAAAGAGAAAATATTAAAGATCTCCTTAATAAGGAAAATTTTTGCCTTATTGAGGGAGATATAAGGGACTATGAAACATGCCTCAAGGCAACCAGTGGTGTTGATATCGTTTTGCATGAGGCTGCCCTCGGTTCTGTGCCCCGTTCTATCGAAAACCCACTTCTGACTCATCAGTGCAACGTAGATGGATTTGTTAATGTTCTCAATGCCTCAAGGGAAAATAATGTCGAAAGATTTATTTACGCTTCTTCATCATCAGTCTATGGCGATTCCGATGTTTTGCCCCGTGTTGAGGATAAGATAGGTAATCCTCTATCTCCTTATGCGGTTACGAAACTAACCAATGAACTTTATGCCAATAACTTTGCCAGAGTTTATGGGATAAAAGTGATTGGATTCCGTTATTTTAACGTCTTTGGCAAGAACCAGGATCCAGATAGTCCATATGCAGCAGTAATTCCACGCTTTATTAAAGCCTTATTAAACGGCCAATCGCCTATCATTTATGGCGACGGAGAAACGACCAGAGACTTCTGCTATGTTGATAATGTTGTTGAAGCTAATTTGCTTGCAATGAAAACCGCTAATGAAAAAGCATTTAGGTCTGTCTTTAATATCGGTACTGGTCAACAGACTAGTCTTAACGTATTATTCACAATAATCAAAAATAACTTGATGGATATATATTTAAGGAGCGGCAAATCTGAAAGGGCTAAAGCCATTGAAAGCATGCAAGTAAAATATGGGCCTTTTAGAAAAGGGGATATAAGGCATTCATTTGCGGAGATTACCAAAGCAAATTCCTTCCTTCGGTACAATCCGACAGTCAATATAAAAGAAGGTCTAAAACATACACTCAAATACTGCATAGATAGCGAAACTCTATAGCTTAGAAAGAACAAAAACCTCTTGATTAAAAATCGAAAAGGCCAAATAATGTATCTAAATCTTGTGCCATTTATGGCATCATAAGGGATAAAAATTTATGGATAAGGATATAAATAATTTTGCCCTCATCGGCGTCGCTGGCTATATCGCACCTCGCCATCTGAAGGCAATCAAGGATACCAATAACTGCCTGGTTGCAGCTCTCGACAAATCAGACTCAGTCGGCATCCTTGATTCCTTTTTCCCAAATGCTGTTTTCTTTACTGAATTTGAGCGCTTTGACCGCCACCTGGAGATGCTGAGACGCAGGGAGCCCGAAAACGCGGCTCAGTACGTCTCAATCTGCTCACCGAATTATCTGCATGATGCTCATTGTCGCTTCGCTCTTCGCATCGGTGCTAATGCCATTTGTGAAAAACCGGTAGTGCTGAATCCCTGGAACATAGATGCTCTCGAAGAAGTTGAGCAGGAGTTTGGTAAAAAGATCTATACCGTTCTGCAACTCCGTCTTCACCCGGAGATCGTTGCTCTCAAAGAAAAAGTAGATAAACATTCTCCAGATAGTCCCTATGATATAGACCTGACTTATATAACTGCCCGGGGTCGCTGGTATGCTTATTCCTGGAAAGGGGATGAGGAAAAATCTGGTGGGGTAGCCACCAATATAGGGGTCCACTTCTTTGATATGCTAAGCTGGATATTTGGCCGCCCCGTAAAAAGTGTCGTTCATTATAAAAGGCCCGATGTCATGGCTGGCTATCTCGAGCTTAGTAATGCTCGAGTTAGGTGGTTCTTATCGTTAAGGTTTGAAGATCTTCCTCCAGAAGTTGCTGAAAAAGGCAAAAGATCCTATCGATGCATAAAAATAAACGGCAAGCCATTTGATTTTACTGATGGTTTCCAGGACTTACATACAAGAGTGTATGAAAACATCTTAGAAGGTAATGGCTTTGGACTCGAGGACAGCCGAGCTGGTATAGAAATAGTTTATAATATAAGGCAAGCAACAGTAACACCAAACATCGGAGAGAAGCATCCTTTATGCCCAGCAGATTAGATGGTCAATTGATCTTTTATAAAGGAGAATAAAAATTGCCAGAGGAAAGCATGAACTATTTTGTTCACGAAAGCTCATATGTTGATGACGATGTATTGATAGGTGACGGAACAAAGATCTGGCATTTTTGCCATATTCAATCTGGTGCGCGGATAGGCAAAAATTGTGTGCTTGGTCAAAACGTTAATATCGGAAATAATGTCTTAATAGGAAACTACTGCAAGATTCAAAATAACGTATCTGTATATGAAGGTGTAGTTCTCGAAGACTATGTTTTTTGCGGACCGTCCATGGTTTTTACCAACATTCTTAACCCCCGTTGTAAATACCCTCAGGTTGGCTCAAAGTATTATAAGAAAACTCTCGTAAAAGAAGGAGCCTCTCTTGGTGCGAATTGCACTATAATCTGCGGTAGCACCATAGGTAAACATGCCTTTGTAGGTGCTGGTGCAGTTGTCACTAAAGATGTCCCTGACTATGCTCTTGTAGTTGGAAACCCGGCGCGAATAGTAGGCTGGATGAGTGAAGCCGGTGAAAAACTGAAATTTGATGCTAATGGCATCGCAATTTGCGGCAAATCAAATAAGAAATACAAGCTGGAAAATAACCAGGTGAGAGAAATCGAATGACGGAAAATAAAAATGTTCGAATCCCAATGGTTGACTTTAAGGCTCAGTATAAATCAATCGAAAAAGAAATAGATGCCGCCATAAAAGAAGTTCTCCTTAGCGGCCAGTATATTCTTGGTCCAGCCGTCAAAGAATTTGAAGAGCAGGTTACTGCTTATTGTGGGGTAAAATACGCCATCGGGGTAGCATCGGGATCTGATGCGCTAATCCTGTCCTTGAGAGCTTTTGGCATAGGTCCGGGCGATGAGGTTATAACAACACCATTTACCTTTGTAGCGACAGCTCACGCTATTGTCCATTGTGGTGCTAAGCCAGTCTTTGTGGACATTGAGCCTGATACCTTCAATATTAATCCGGCGCTTATCGAGCCAGCGATTACAAAGAATACAAAGGCTATAATTCCAGTTCATCTGTATGGGCATCCAGCCAATATGGATCCAATTATGGAGATAGCTAAAACTCACAACCTTTATGTTGTTGAAGACGCGGCTCAGGCTTTTGGCGCCCGATATAATGGCAAGCAAGTCGGCTCAATTGGCCATGTAGGATGTTTCAGTTTTTTCCCTACAAAAAATTTAGGCTGCTATGGCGATGGTGGCATGGTTGTCACTGATAATCCCGATATCGCAGATAAGGTTGACATATTAAGACGCCAGGGATGTCGTGAGAAATATCATGCCGAAATGATTGGATACAACAGCCGCTTAGACACCATCCAGGCTGCAATCCTAAAAGTCAAACTAAGGTATGTTGATCAGTGGAATGAGAAAAGGAGATATATTGCCAAGAAATATAATGAACTTCTATCTGATACCAACATCACAACGCCGGTAGAGGCTCCATATGCCTATCATGTTTATCATCAATATACGATTAGATCTTCAAGAAGGGACGATCTTAAACAACTCTTATTTGAAAATGACATAGACACATCAATTTATTATCCTAAGCCATTGCATCTCCAAGATGCCTATAAATGTCTGGAGAACAAAAAAGGTTCTTATCCCGAAAGTGAAAGAGCTGGCAAGGAAGTCCTTTCGTTACCCATCTCGCCTGAGATAAGCGAGATGGATCAGGAGTATATTATTCAGGGTATGGGGATCTTCTGATATATGGTCCAAGATAAAGCTGGTAGTAATTTTAAAGATTGAGACACTTTTAGCATGAAAATGCATGAACTTAGATCAAAAATCTTTCGGTCCCGAAGACCTATGGATTTAACATGAGTTGTTCTTTTACTCTTGAGCATTATCGGAATATTTTGGAAACAGCCTTAGAAGCAGGATATGTTTTTAGAGGTTTTCATGAGCCTATTTATTCATCTGAAGGCAAATCAATATATTTACGCCACGATATCGATATTTGCCTCGAGGAAGCTACTGAAATAGCACGCCTAGAAGCAGTAACTGGAGTAAGGTCCACATATTTCATATTGACAAAATCCATGAACACTACCGCTTTGTAATCTTGAATCATTGCAACTAGCCGATTCATACCTAAAAACTGAAACGAGTAAACAATAAGCTTAAAATCGTCAAGGAAAAGACCTATGGCTCCCATGATTTGCGATACTTCTTTATAAGGATTATTCAAGCTCTTACCAACAAAATGGGAGATGAAGCTGAAATGTTTAATATAAGCCAAAAACAGGTGGGTCAAAAGTGCACTTTATACAAGCCCTTTTTCTTTCCAAGGTATGGGGAGCCCATCAAAAATAGGAGATAAGAAGCACAGTTGAGAGAACAAAACGTGAGAAAACATCCTAAGCCTGAATATACTTATACTAATAAAACTATCCGTATGTTAGGCATTAATAACAGGCAAACATTATTGTTTCATTCAGCTATTATGATTATTATTTTACAAATAATAGTTTGGTATGTCTCAAAAATAAGTGGTAAATCAATAGTTATTTTATTTTATCTAATCCTTGTTCAGTTTTTCTTGCTTTTAATTTATTATACCTTTTATTTTTTTCCCATAGAGGGGTTGCTTTCAACTCCGCTTATGTTTGGTATTGGTACTTTCTTATATTATTTTTCTATCCCTTTAGAATTAACAATAAGAAAAATGGATTTTTATACCATGAAAGTTTACGGAAGTGTCCTGTTGGATGATGTTGTCAAAACGAAAATAATTGCAATGGGTTTAATTGCTTATGTCGCTTTTATGCTGGGATACAGCCTTTCTAAATATCCAAATGAATTGAAAAAAGATGTTAGAAAAATAAAATGTCCCAATTATCACTTCTACTTGATATTAGGTTTATTGTCATCTGGAGCATTAATAATTTTCTATAGAGGAGAATTACTTAGCACGGGAACTTCTTATAGCAATGCATATTTGGTCAGAGGAAGCAGTTCGGTCTTTTCATTTTTGACGAAGTTCACCATTTTGGTATTCGTTCTTGGCGGAGCTTTTTTGATCTTAAATCAATCTAAGATATTAAAGGCTTCAGGTTATGGGCTAATATTTTCATGTTTAATTTGGGGAATTTATTCCTTTGATAAAGATCCAATTTTGATTGCAGCCCTGGGAATTATGGCACCTTTTTTAATAAACAGGTCATTTAATAGATATCCCTTATATAAGGTAATATTGGTCTTTATGATCTTGATTTTGATTATTCCTTTGCTCTCTTCAATATTTTCACTCTATCGTGGAAATGCTATACAAGATGTTTTCGCTAAAATAAAGGATAGAGGTGTTTATCTACGCTTCGATTCGGCTGGTCCATTTGTATCGATTATATATTGTTTATTTGAATCTCCTGAGAAAAAGCTTGGCCTCTCTTATATTAACTCCTTAGTGTCTTGGATCCCAAAGTTTATATGGGAAAATCGGCCTTTAGATTTATCTCTTAGCTTTGCTCAAATCAACATAAAAGGCTGGATGCCTGGAATGGGACTCGGTTTTTCTCTTCTTGCTGAGAGCTATGCCAATTTTGGACCGTTAGGTCCATTAATACAATATTTATTCCTTGGTTTCAGTTGGGGATTATTATGGAAAGGCTTTTTCAGGTTCGCTTTGGTAAATCAAAAACAGGAAATTAAAATATTTTATGCTGTTTTTGGGAACTATTTATTATTGACAATGCATAGAGCTCCTGTTAGTGGAATAGTTGTTCAGATAATGCAATTTGCTATTCCGTTACTGATTTTAAGAAGATTGTTTAATAATAAAAGGAGACTCCAAAGTGAAGATATTATGGCCTCATAATTTCAGCCCGAAAATAGATGAAGCTGGGATATTTATGAAAATCCTTGCTGATGAATTAAGGCGACAAGGTATTAAAAATGACCTGCTTTATTTAGGTGATCTAAGGAAACCAGATCATATAATAAAAGCTCTTCTAAAATTACGCAAAGTCCATAAGGAATACGATTTAATTCATGCACAATATGGTTCCATGTGCGGGTTTATAACTGCCTTAGCATGTAACAATCGAAAAGTTTTGACGCTAAGGGGGTCAGACTGGCATTTTATCGGATGGGGGCATGGAAAGTTTAGCCTGCATAGTTTTCTGGCTACGAACCTAACTAAAATGGTCCTCAGAAAGTATGATGCGATAATCCCAGTATCGAAAAAAATTAAAAGGGAGGTAGATCAATATAATCCAAAAAGCAATATTTATGTATTGCCTGACGGTGTTGATATGAATAAGTTCGTTCCTAGAGAAAAAAAACTCGCTCGATCCCTTTTAGGTTTAGATCATGTCAATGATTATTGGATATTGTTTGCCAGCGTCAATTTAAGGAACCCGATAAAGAGGCATAGGCTAGCAGAAGCATCAGTAAGAAGAGCTAATAAACTATCATCAAGAAGAATAATAATCAGAGTTGCGAACAACATTCCACATGATAAAATGCCTCTTTTTGTCTCAGCATGCGATCTGGTGCTTTGCACATCAATATATGAAGGCTGGCCCAATATTATAAAGGAAGGTCTCGCATGTAATATTCCTTTTGTCTCGACAGACATTTCTGACTTGAGGGAAATAGCAGAGATAGAAGAAAGCTGCGTGGTATGTTCCGCTGATGCAGATACGATAGCTGAAAACATTGTTCGAGTACTTTCATATGGCCGATCGCGAGACTTGCGCAAATATATTTTGGATATGGATTTGAAAGTTATAGGCCAGAAATTGATAACAATATATGATAATATACTGACCCCCTGAGGAGGTGGACACTATAATGGTCTAGCCTATTCAGACCAAGAGTAGTCGCAAAATAAGGTGTGTTTCCTTAGAATATGATAGGAGGAAACACAGATGAAAAAAACGGAAGACTTACGATGACCAGTTCAAAGCCAGGGTGGCTTTGGAGGCGGTCAAGGGAGAGAGGACCATTTCTGAGATAGCAGCTCAGTTTGAGGTTCATCCTAACCAGATAATGAAGTGGAAGAAGCAGCTTTTAGAGAACGCAGGTGGTGTATTTTCAAGGAAGCAAGAGCCTGAGGTAGAAGAACTGAGGAACCTTGTAGATAAGCTGTACAAGAAGATTGGGGAGCAGGACATAGAACTTGAAAGTACAAGCAGCTCCAGAACCTGTAAAGAAGGATATGGTGGAGAGGGAGAACGAGGATTTGAGTATTCGGAGGCAGTGTGAGCTTCTGGCTCTTAACCGTTCTTCTCTTTACTATGAGCGGGTGGAGCTGTCGGAAGAGGATCAGAGGGTACTTCAGGAGATGGATAAGATTTACCTGGATTTTCCAAGTTACGGCAGCCGGAGGATGAGTCGGGAGCTTAGACGTCGTGGATATAGAGTTGGACGGTTCAGGGTGAGGAGTCTGATGAGGCTTCTGGGGGTAGAGGCGATTTATCCGATTTTATAACAAAAATGAAAATTTGGTTGATAAATAGCCAAGAACAAATCCCTTATTTAAATTCAAAAAGACGACCTATGAGGATGGGCTTAATTGCGAAATCCGCAATAGCGAGGGGCCATAGTGTAACATGGTGGACATCTGCCTTTGAGCACGTTTCCAAGAGATATGTTGCAAGAGAAGAAAAGAGCGAACAAATATGCGAGAATCTTAATGTATATTGGCTATCTGCTATTGGATATAGTAATCATGTATCTATAAGAAGGTTAATCAACAACTTATTTGTAGCATATAGGTTTTACATAAGATCTAAAGATGTAGCTAAACCAGATTTGATTGTGGTATCATTTCCGATTCCTGAATTAGCATTTGCTGCTGTAAGATATGGAAAACAATATAATATACCGGTTGTTGTAGATGTAAGAGATTGGTGGCCTGATGCTTTGTTTTATTCATTTCCTAAATGGTTAAAGCCTTTATTAGGGATAGCTACAATTCCGTATGAAGTTTTGATAGGTAAAACCTTTAAGTCAGCCACCGCAATAACCGGTATTACAAGAGAATTTGTCTTGTGGGGACTTAGTAAGGCAAAAAGAAAAATTACAGAATTGGATAAAGATTTTCCCCATGGTTACGAAAAGGAAGAAATGTCCAGGCAGGATATTAGAGAAGCAGATTCTTATTGGGAAAAACTTGGCGTGAAGAAAGAAATGAAACTATATAACATAGTCTTTTTGGGAAGTATAACAAGAAGCAGTAATTTTGCGCCAATTATTGATGCATCACTCCGTTTATCGAACGACGATAATCATATCAGATTTATATTCTGCGGTTCTGGGGATCGGTTAAAACAATTGAAAAAAATGGCAAAAGGTATTAATAATATTGTTGTTAATGGACAATGGGTTGACCGATATAAAATAGCTTCTTTATTAAATCGAGCAGCCATAGGACTGGTCCCGCTTCCGGACAGACCAGATTTTTTAAACACGATAAATAATAAAACTATTGAATATTTATCTTATAGTCTACCAATTATCGTCAGTCCAAAACGTTCATTGGTAGCAAAAATAGCAGAAGAAAACAATTTTGGTGTAAGTTGGGATGGATATGATGGTGAGCAATTGATTAGGTGCATTAAAAAAGTCATAAATTCCAACACTGATTATAATAAAATGTCACAGGCAGCGGCTACTTATTTCGCCGTTAATTATAGAGCTGAAAATGTTTATGGCAAATATTTAGAACATATTGAAAAGATAGAAAAAGATTATAGAGAACGAAAATAACTATAACATGTTGCATCCTAAGATTTGGGAATGCCCGTTTCCTCAGCGGCTTAGTATTGAATCACACCTTAAGATAGACTTTTATTTCGTCTTAACTACAGGGTTACGTCTCTTTTTTTACTATCCAAACTATGGGGAGCGCCTCAGGCTTTGCATTCTAATAAATTATTTATGATTAAACTAATTAGATTCATAATTTAAGTGTGGTAATTAACACTGCAAAGTTTTTGATGGAATTTTAAGGGGATATTTTATTTAAAAAAGTAGGACGTGACAATGGAAGATAAATTATTCAGAATATATAAAATACGTTCGTCTGAAATCACCTCTAATATAGAGTTTAGAGATACATCATTTCAGCAAGAGATATGGAGTCCATCTATCTTGAGGCCATATCCCGCCGGATTTTTTAGGATAAAATTCTTTATTTGGTATATTTTTAAGATATTCAAAATATTTAAATCAGACTCTTACCATGTATATTTGATACGTTCTGAAAAGAAGGTTATCCATCATACGTTTGTCTTTCCAGCATTTTTTCGATTCCCATTTATGAATAAAGAGGACTTGCAAATTGGTGATGTATGGACTGATCCTTTATTTAGAGGAAAAGGAATAGCTAGAATTGGAATTATAAATGTGCTTTGTAGCTTTTCAAATAATGATAAGGTTTTCTGGTACATTGTAGAAGATACAAATAAGCCTTCTGTAAAGGTCGCTGAAAAAATAGGCTTTGAATTAGTTGGATATGGAAAACGATTTTCAAGATTAGGATCTTCGCTTCTTGGATTTTATGATTTTATCTAAAAGATGAATATTGATTCAAAAAGGTTATTTGACATAATAATTTCAATAATAGGCCTAATATTATCGCTCCCGTTGATGATGTGTTTAGCATTGTTTATAAAAAAAGAAGACAGAGGCCCTGTGTTCTATCGGGCGAATCGAGTAGGCAAAAATGGCGAATTATTTAATATTTATAAATTCAGGACCATGGTAGTTGATGCTGATAAAAAGGGTGGACCTTCTGCTTCAGATGATGACCCAAGAATTACAAAGATAGGAAAAGTACTGCGCAAATATAAATTAGATGAAAGTCCTCAGCTTATAAATGTGCTAAGAGGTGAGATGAGCATTGTGGGCCCAAGGCCTGAAGTTCCTCAAGAAGTTGAAATTTATACAGATGAAGAAAAAAGAATTCTTTCTGTAAAGCCAGGTATAACTGACTATGCATCTATACATTTTAATAACGAGGGTGAAATTCTCAAAGGGAGTTCTAATCCTCACGAAGCATATAGGAAAATGATTCGTCCAACGAAACTTAGATTAGCATTACAATATGTTGATGATCATTCTTTTTTGATTGATCTAAATATAATAATTAAGACTATCTTGATTATAATTAAAACTAGAACTACAAAAGGTAGCGCCAATGTTGACTAATGATGAAAAAGACTTTTATAAATCATTATCAAGAAAAATAAGAAAAAAGACACTTCAATTAATTTATCGGACGAAAAGTCCTCACTTGGGTTCTTCATTTTCTATCGTTGAGATATTGGTTGCATTATATTTTAAAGTTCTTAACATCAAGCCAGAAGATCCATTTTATTCTGAAAGGGATAGATTTATATTGAGTAAAGGGCATGGCTGCCCTGCTCTTTATTCAATTTTGGAAGAGAGGGGCTTTATATCTAAGAAAGAGATTTTAGGGTTTGCAATCAATAATGGTGTTTTTGAGCAGCATCCTATCATAGATATCAAAAGCGGAATTGAGGTTACAACTGGTTCGCTTGGTCATGGGCTCTCAATTGGTGTCGGAATGGCTTTGGCCGCTATGAAAGATGATAAGGCTTATAAGATTTATGTGTTGCTAAGTGATGGAGAACTAAATGAGGGCTCTGTCTGGGAGGCAGCTATGTTTGCTTCAAAACACAAGATAGATAATTTAGTGGCAATAATAGATTATAACAAGATTCAGGCCTTGGGTTATACAAAAGATATAGTTCAATTGGAGCCATTGACTAAGAAATGGACATCTTTTGGCTGGTCTGTTATGGAGATAGATGGACATAATTTTGGGCAGATATTCAAGGCGTTCGGAAAGGTGCCTTTCGAGCCTCATAAGCCGAATGTTATTATTGCGCATACTGTCAAAGGCAAGGGGGTTTCGTTTATGGAAGATAAATTAATTTGGCACTACCGTTGTCCAGATGATAATGAATATAAAAGGGCAATAGAGGAGCTTTCTTAATGAGGGATATTTTTTTTAAAGCTATTGAGGATCTATCGAAGGAAAGGGACAACATATATATACTTACTGCCGACTTAGGATTTGGTCTATTTGACAGCTTTAGAAATAAATATCCTGAAAGATTCTATGATATTGGAGTTGCCGAAGCTAACATGATAGGCATAGCATCGGGATTAGCTCTTTCTGCAAAGAACGTTTATTGTTATTCAATTATTCCGTTTCTCATTATGAGGGCTTTTGAGCAGATTAGAATAGATATAGCTTATCAAAATTTAAATGTGAAATTGATTGGGGCTGGAGGAGGCTTCACATATGGATTAGAAGGATTCACCCATTTTGCTTTGGAGGATTTAGCATTAATGAGAGCTTTGCCGAATATGACGGTTATTGTGCCATGTGATCCTTTGGAGGCCCAAGAATTTGCGCGATTATCTTATGATTATAATTCCCCCATTTATATAAGATTAGGAAGAAATAACGAGCCCAATATTCATCAACAGAAGCCTAATATTGAAATAGGGAAAGGACTAATTTTAACACAAGGTAATGATTTAGCAATTTTTTCAATCGGCAGTATGATAAGTGTGGCTCTTGATATTCATGATATTTTAGGAAAACACGGTCTATGGGCTTCGGTTGTGAATATGCACACTCTTAAGCCTTTAGATGAAAAGCTTATTAAAAAGTACTCTGAAAAGTATAAGGCTATATTTACAATAGAGGAACACTATATTTCTGGTGGATTGGGTTCTGCTGTCGCAGAGGTTCTAGCAGAAAATTCATACTCTGGAGTTTTTAAAAGGTTCGGGATACCCTTAAATCTAAAAAAAACTATTGGGAATGCTGAATTCAGAAGGAATTGTTATGGCCTTAACGCAAAAAATATTTCTGATGATATTTTGAAGGTGCTCGAATCAAAGAAGACCAAGTTTGAAAAATTAGTATAAAATAATAGCGATTTAATCAATGAGTTTCATCTACTTAAGAAGATAGGATTAGTTTCAGATAAGATAATAATATTAAATCAAGGGAGAAATGCTATGTCCTATAAAGTTAGATATGTTTATCCAGATAGACTATATAGAATCTTAAAAAAAGAATTAGACGCTGCTTATTTCGAGGTAATGAGCAAAGGAGATTTTATAGACCGCCAACAGTTAAGAAGATTTGAAGAGGACCTTGCCTCTTTTGTAGGGACAAAATACGCTGTCGGTCTCAATAGTGGGTATGACGCTCTTCATATTTCTTTAAGAGCCGCAGGAATAGGAAATGGCGACGAAGTGATAGTTCCTGCTCATACTTTTGTTGCTTCAGCCTCTGCTATAGTTAACGTCGGGGCAAAGCCAGTTCTTGTAGATGTTGCGAAGGACTTCAATATAGACTGTGAAAAAATAGAGGAAGCTATAACTCCAAAGACAAAAGCAATAATGCCAGTTCATCTTAACGGCTATATGTGTGATATGGTTAGGATAATGGAAATTGCTGAAAAATATAATTTGATAGTAATAGAAGATGCCTGTCAAAGTCTGGGTGCAGGCATGATGAATGAAGGAACTGGAATGATAATCAAAGCCGGAGCGTGGGGATTAACAGGTTGCTGGAGTTTCTATCCATTTAAGATACTCGGTGCATATGGTGATGGCGGGGCAATAACCACGAATGATCCTGACGTTGCTTTATTCGCAAGAAGAATGCGCTATAACGGAGAAGATAGAATGACTGGTGAATATCATGGTCATGGCTTTACGTGCCTTTTAGATAATATGCAGGCAGCTTTTTTAGACATTAAACTAAAATATCTACCTAAGTGGATAGATCGCAGGCGAAAAGTTGCTGAAAAATACAGAATCTCTCTCTGTGATATCGAAGATCTAATGTTACCTCATTACAAGGATCCTAGAAGAGATCACGTTTATCAGAATTATGTTGTCAGATCTAAACAAGGCGATGAGTTCTCTTCTTTTTTGGCTGACAATGGTATTGAGGTATTAAACCAGTTCAGAAAGCCGTATTATAAACATATAGCATTAGAACTTGAAGATCACGGCTTTCCTGAAACGGAACAATTAAGTAAAGAAGTTTGTTCACTACCAATGAATCCAGAGTTAATGGATGATGAAATAGATTATGTGATCTCTGTCATCAGACGATTCTATAACAGGTGAGGTGAGATATTAAAATGGCGTTAAAACTTAGTGACAGGCATGCCTGGGTTATTCAATCTGAAATTCGCAATATGTCAATTGAATGCGATAAGGTTAACGGAATAAATCTTTCTCAAGGTATCTGTGATACGATGCCCCCGGTTGTTGTCCGGAATGCAGCTAAGGAGGCTATTGATATAGGTTTTAATACATACACCCGTTATGATGGCCTTGAGGATTTGAGAATAGAAATTGCTAAAAAGCAAAAGCAATTTTCTAAAATGGAGGTGGATCCAGAAAAAGAAATTGTCGTGAGTGCTGGTTCGACAGGAGCTTTGTTTTGTGCTTGTTTTGCTCTACTTAACCCGGGCGATGAGGTTATACTTTTCGAGCCCTACTACGGCTATCACTTAAGTACTGTTATAGCAACTCAAGGTGTTCCCGTTTATGTAAAAACGAATCCTCCTGATTGGTCAATTAATTTTGATGAGTTAAAAAAGGCTATAACAAAACGAACTAAAGGAATTATTATTAATTCTCCAGCAAATCCAAGCGGAAAAGTATTTAAAGACTGGGAGTTAGAAAAGGTAGCAGAAATAGCCATAGATCAGGATTTGTTTGTTTTTACAGATGAGATTTATGAGCATTTTGTCTATGATAGTCGTCAGCATATTTCTCTCGCAACGTTACCTGGTATGAAAGAGAGGACAATAACTGTTTCTGGATTTTCCAAGACATTTAGTATAACAGGATGGCGAGTTGGTTATGCTATTTGTGACGAAAGATGGGCAAAAGCTATAGGGTATTTTAATGATCTATTTTATGTTTGTGCGCCGGCGCCTCTGCAGATGGGTGTTGCAAATGGACTTTTGGAAATAAAAGAAGAATATTACAGGAATTTGTCGAAAATATATCAAAAAAAGAGAGATAAGCTATGCAAGTCTCTTCAGAAAGCGGGTTTATTTCCTCATATTCCTGAAGGTGCCTATTATGTGCTAGCAGATATTTCAAAAATTCCAGGCAATACGAGTAAGGAACGTGCGATGAACATATTGTATAAGGTTGGCGTTGCTTGTGTGCCAGGAGAGGCGTTTTATCATGATGGCTCGGGGGAATATTTAGCTCGCTTTTGTTTCGCAAAAGATGACGATATATTAGATGAAGCATGCAGAAGGATAGAAAGCATAAAATTTTAGGTCCATGATTAAAATATATGTCTTTATTAAAAGCGATCAACTGATTTTTGGCGGATAATTATCAAGGGGATTAAAAGAAATCTCAAAAGGATCGGGATAGGTCGTGCAAAAGAGCAATATTCCCTTCTTTTCTCAAATATTTAGCAAAACGCCTTGGAAACGCCGGGCTTTCTTTTTAATCTTTGATACTCTGTTTATCTGTGCTTCGCTGTATCTTGCTTTCTGGATCAGGTTTGAAGGGAATGTGCCGGCGGAATATTTTCCTGGGTTTTATTATTATTTGTTGCTGGCGGTTGTAATTAAGATTTCAACGCTGGTGACCTTCAAGGTTTATAACTTTTCGTGGGGATTGTTTGGGCTCCGGGAAGCGGTCAGACTCATTTCTGCCATCCTAACGTCATTTTTGGTTTTTGGCCCGGTGGCGATGTTACTCAGAAATAAGCCTCCTTTTGGCGGGTTCCCACGGGGAGTACTGCTGGCGGATTTTGTCCTGACAGTCAGCCTGCTTTATGGACTGAGGATTTCAAAAAGAATATTTACCGAGATAATTCTGAAAAATGGTAATAGACATACGAGAAATAAAAGGGCACTTATAGTAGGGGCAGGGGAGGCCGGAGTTCAGTTATGCAAGGAAATGCAAAACAACCCGAGGTCTGAATATCTGCCAGTTGCGTTTATTGACGATGATCCGGCCAAGAGGAATCTTTTAATCTGTGGAATCAAGGTATTGGGGCCAAGGCAGGTCATTCCCAAGGCGATAGAAACCCTAAATGTGGATGAAGTACTTATTGCTATTCCTTCGGCTAAATCCGGGCAGATTAAAGACATTGTAGAAAAAGTCCGACAGGCTAATAAACAGGTGGAAATAAAAATATTGCCCAGTTTGCTGGATCTTCCCGGGGGAAATGTCAACCTTTCGCAGATAGAAAGTATCCAGCCAGAAGATTTGCTGGGGAGAGACAAGGTTGATATTGATTTTGATCTTATAAGGAGGTTTGTCGAAGGGAAGAGGGTGCTGGTGACGGGCGCAGGGGGATCCATAGGGAGCGAGGTCGTAAGAACCTGTTTGAGGTTTGAGCCAGAGAGGTTATTTGCCCTTGACATTGATGAAACCGAATTGTTTGTGCTGGAGCAAAACAATAAAGATAATGCGAAGGGGCATAAGCTCAGGACAATTGTGGCGGATATAAGGGACAGGAATAAGATCAGGCGGGTCTATTTGGAGTGCCGGCCGCAGATAGTTATCCATGCGGCTGCCTATAAGCATGTGCCGGTGATGGAAGAATTCCCGGAGGAGGCGATAAAGACTAACGTCGGGGGGACACGCCTCCTGGCCGAAGAGGCAATGAAGAGCGGGGTTGAAAAATTCATTAATATTTCAACCGATAAGGCCATCAATCCTTCCAGCGTTATGGGGGCTTCGAAGCGGGTGGCCGAAGAATTGCTGAGGACGATGAATGCGCTTAATGGAACACGATTTATATCGGTCAGGTTTGGCAATGTGCTGGGGAGCAGGGGAAGTGTTATCCCGCTATTTAAAGACCAGATAAAAAGAGGCGGGCCGGTGACGGTGACTCACCCTGAGATGAAGCGCTATTTTATGACTATATCGGAGGCGGTCCTGCTGGTGCTCGAAGCGGCGGCGGTAGGAGAAGGGGGCGAGACTTTCGTCCTCGATATGGGTGAGCCGGTAAAAATTGATTATCTGGCGCGAGAAATGATCAGGCTGGCCGGAAAAGAGCCGGATGTTGATATCGCCATTGTTTATAGCGGTTTCAGGCCCGGGGAGAAACTTTTTGAAGAAATTCTCGGGGCTGAAGAGGGAAGTGAACCGACGGGAATTCCCAAGATATTTAAGGCGAGGAATAGGAGAAATTATGACCTTAAGGCGGTGATGAGCAAGGTGGAGGGATTAATTCAACTTTGCGATAACAGCGGCAACAGAGAGGAAGTAGTGGCGATGCTTAAGGAGATTGTGCCGACCTATCGGCCATAAAAATGGGGACACCTACTATTTTCTATCAGTACAGATTATGAGACTGGGGGATGGTTAGCATTTTTGCCAGTTCTGTCGGAATAGGATATTCAGGAGGATAAATAAACAGGGTTAAGAATAAAAAAGCGAGATGGGGGACACGGACTATTTTTGATAGGCTAAAAATAGTTGGTGTCCCTTTTTTATTTATGGGTGAATTTTTTCAGGGTGGTGAGGGCATAAGATTTGAGGAAGGCAAAGGAGTCGAGCTTAAAAAGATGGCTCAGGGCGAAAAAGGGAATGACTGAAATGAGGCCGACTATAGCTATTTTGATGGCCAGCGAGATGAAGCTATTAAGTGTGGCGGCTGAGGTGTTCTGAAAATAGGGAAGAGAGAGATAACAGACCAGGCCGATCGGAATTGAGCTTAAGATAATCTTGACGGTCTCAGAGGCTAGGTTTCTCGAAAAGGGATTGAGGTATTTTTTGAGGAAGAGGCTGAAGAGGATAAAGTTTAAGATCATCACGATCGAAGTGGCTAAGGCGATGCCGCCAGCCCCGAGGATTCTGGATAGGGTTATGTTCAGGATTATGTTGAGGCCGACGCAGATGGCGCTGATGATAAGAGGGGTGGCTGTATTCTTAAAGGAATAAAAGACTCGCGACAGGATGGGTGAGGTGGCATAGGCAAAGAGGCCAATAGCATACATCTTAACTACAAAGGCGGTCAGGGCGGTGGCTTTAGGGTCAAAGGCGCCCCGTTCAAAGAACAGGCGGACTATGGGTTCGGATAGAAAATAAAGGAAGAAGGTGGAAGGGATGATGAGGTAAAAAGAAACGCCTAAAGTCTTGTGGAGGCGGGATTCATATTCAGCCCTGAACGAGCCATTGAGAGCCAGCTCGGAAAAAGTGGGGAAGATGGCGGTGGCAATGGGCGTGGCCAGCAAGGAAATAGGAATTCCCCAGACTCTGATGGCAAAGTTGAGGGCAGAGATTGAACCGGCATCAAGGCCTGAGCCAATGGTTTTATCTACTATCTGATTAAGAATTGAAAGGCCGCTAGAAATAACGAGCGGGGCCAATAAGATCGCGAACTGGCGGGTTTCACGCCAATCAACCTGGCGAAAACCCAGGGAATGGAAGAAGTGGTGGTGCCGGTAAAGGACAAAAAACATGGCGAAAAAGGCAATTGAGGCACTGAGAATCTGACCGACTGCCCAGCTATTGATACCAAGATAGCGGTGAAGGAAGAAGAGAGAACAGACCAGAGCCACATTGCCGATAAGGGTGACGGCGATAGGGAAGAAAAACTGCTTTTCTGCCTGGAAGAGGCCAGTGAACATACCGACCAGGACGGTGAAGAGGCCGGAAATAACTAAGTAGCGGGTTAAGGTCACGGCCAGGGCGAAGCGCTCACCCTTGAAGCCGTATGCGACTATCCGGACACAGGCAGGAGCGAAGATAAAAACCAATAGAGAAATGGCGACAAAGACTGAGCCCCAGACAGTCAGGGCAGAGTTGACAAAGCGACGGGCTGCATCGAGGCTTTGGGCTTTTTTTTCGAGGTAAAAGGGGATGATAAGGGTATTAAAGCCACCGGCGAAGAGGCCGAGAATCGAAAGGGGAATTATCATAGCCACCAGGAAGGCGTCGGTTGTGCCGGAGGCCCCGAAATAGTTGGCTACCAGGACTTCGCGGAAAAAGCCAACGAATTTGCTGATAAGAGAGATAGCGGCGATCAGCAGAGCCGCCTGAGTTACTGTCTGCTTCCCGAGAACCTGGCGAATATCCATCCTTCCCTATTCCTTACCTTATTCCTTATCCCACCATCAGTATCAATTCACAAAGAATTAAATTTAAGGGGAGTATTCTATCAAAAAACAGGCGGTAGTAAAACGGGGAAAAACGGGGGACACAATACTCATTCACCAATTTTTCCCTTGAAGATGAGGCGAAGAAAAATCGGGACGCCCGAAAAATCGGGACGCCCGAAAAATCGGGACACCCTACATTTTTCCGATTTTTTGAGGCGTGGGGAAATAGTACGGGGGGAAAATGGGGACACCCTACATTTTTCCGATTTTCCCCGACTTTTCGGATAAGTTGTTGTCAGCAATATATATGGCAAAATTTTTCTTGACTTTTCGCCTGGGATGTTGTAAAAAACAAACAAGGTTTCTCGGGAGGATGAAATGCTTACCCTGAAAGTATTTAAATCCCGCCTGTTATTAACCCTGGTTCTGAGTGCGTTTACTCTGTTAATTATGCCAGTGGAAGGCTTTTCGCAGACCAATAGGACTGGCCGTGGCGGAGCCCTGGTTGGCTTTATTTACGGCAGTGACCAGAAGACCCCGGTCAAGAATGCCGTGGTCAAGCTGCGCCACGTGGAAAATGGGCAGGAATTCTTCAGTCAGCCCACCGATGCCACCGGTGCCTACAAGATTGAGAACTTGAAAGAAGGAAAGTATGTCCTGGGCATAACTGCCTCGGACGGCGATTACAATTTCGGATACGTTGTCAGCGTTAAGGCGGGCGAAATTGGCAAGCTGAGCCTGGCCCTGATGCGCGGCGAGATTGCCCCTATGGGCCAGAACCAGCAGAATTCCGGAGAAAGTAAACCGTCCTTCTTCTATACTCCGGTTGGCATAGCCATCCTGATGGTTGCTACAACTGTTGCCCTTTACGGCGCTTTCAAGCTAATAGAAGGAAAAGAAGAGGCATCCCCGTCCAAGAAGTAGTAGAAGGGCGGAAGCAGCGCAAGCAGAAAAAATCGGGACACCGCCAAAAAATCGGGACACCGTAGATTTTTCCGATTTTTTTATCATGGCTCGAACGGGGGACACGAAGCCTTTTCGTCGAGAACGGAAAACAAATGGCGACGAAGGAAAAGGCATCATGTCCCCGGAAGAACTGGGGACACGAACTGTTTCGGAGAGAGTAGACTTTAATAGCCTACTGCTCAGGAAATAGCTCATGTCCCCGCCACCCATGTCCCTGGCGGGAACGGGGGACAAGTAAGAAACGGGGGACACGAAGCCTTTTCGGGAACTGGGGACACGAACTGTTTCGGAGAGAGTAGACTTTAATAGCCTACTGCTCAGGAAACACTTCATGTCCCCGGAAAAGGCATCATGTCCCCATTATTTAAGGGCGGCGCGGGTGAAAATATAGTCGGGGATCCGGGCGTCGAATTCAATTGAGTCGATCACGAATTCGGTGCCTTCGCCGGCTTTCAGCATGTCCTTGAAAACGGCCCGGTCGGGGACCCATCGCTTACCGAACCGCTTCAGGCTCAGGACTTCAGTCTTCTTGAGCAGTGTCCCGCCCGCGGCATAGCGTTCTTCCCGGACCACCACGAACCGTTCCCGATCAACCCACAGCTTCCGTCTCGGATAAGCCACATCTTCCGACCTGGCAGCAAGCTCCAGCACCCAGCAACTGACCTCGGTTCCCCTGGCAACCACGTCGCTTGAAGACCCGGCCTGACCTGCTTGCGGGCTAGCAATTTCTCTGTTGATTTCAGGGGCTTGGTATTCTTCTGTTTCTGTTCTCAGATTCTCGTATCTCCAATTTTCGTATCCGGGTTCGCCCGGGGGCTCAGGCTCTGCCGGTCCTGATACCAGAGAATAATCTGCGAATAGCTTATTGCTTGCGTTGCTCCCGATGCCAATTCCCGGCTCATCTCCCGCCTGTTCCGGACCGAGCCCTTCGCCCAGCCTGATCACCTCTTCGCCCATCAGCTCGGCCGTGTAGGAATTAGAAAGCCGCGGGTCTTCCATCATATCCTCGTAGCTCAGGTCCGAGCCCATCACCGACTGTCGGAGCATATGTCCGGAAATGAGGATGGTCCGCTCAGTCCAGGGCGAATACATCCAGAGCTGGTTTCCGAGCTTGAGCATCTTGGTGCCGCGCTCCCGGGGAGGGGCCAGATATTCGGTAAAGGCCTTTTCTGTGCCCTGGATGTATGACTTAAACTCCACCGTGCGCGACGCCCGGCGCAGGTGGATTATCATTTTGGCCGTCATAATTTTATTGTCGGCCGTGATGTTGTCATCAACCCGCTTTAAGATGTCCTGACCGCTTAATTTTTGGGTTTGAGCCGCAGCCGGCTGAACCAGAATTTGAGGGCAGAATAAAAAGACGGCACTCAGGGCAACGACCGCAAAGAGACGCAGAAAATCTATGATGATAAGCGCCCCGGGCGTCCTGGCAGCCGGATAAATATTGCGATAAATATTGCGCCTCAGTTTCTGCCGGGCGGAATTATCAGAAAAAATTTTGTCAGCTGACATTTTCATCTTTTCTCCTCCTGAGTTGCCGCCAGCTGGCGGATTCTTGCCGTTTTAGGAAAATTGGTCCGGGGCGGATTGGGCTGAGGCAGATGTGTCGGGAGCAGGTGGGTCTGAGGGAGGTTCGTCTGATGGATGTGGGTCTGGGGCAGGTTGTTCTGAGGCAGCCGGCGGGTAGGTTTCTGTTTAGACGGCCTGATCAACAACATTGAATTCTCCGTGAAAGAATAGGGGCTGTGTGGAGCCTTATATCCGTTGTGACTTAGAACGGCGACCCGCGGTGGTTTTGGGATGAAGCTGAAGCCAGACTCTGAGCCAGCCGCTGTGCCAGCCCGTAAGCCAGCCCTTGAAACAGCCCCAAATACAGCCCTTGTGCCAGACCCGGAACTGGCCCTTTTGCCAGAGCTTAAGGCTCCGGCCACGCTGGTTATATTTATATATGAATGAGTGTTCATATAACAAGCCTCCTCAGGCATTTTGGGCGCGCCGGCCAGTGCTGCCTACATCTGCTGGCTTCAACCTCAGGCTGTAATTCGCCA
Source organism: Candidatus Aminicenantota bacterium (assembly GCA_014360005.1). GTDB lineage: Bacteria > Acidobacteriota > Aminicenantia > Aminicenantales > Saccharicenantaceae > Saccharicenans. Next base: position 62,743 of record JACIYI010000014.1, read on the forward strand.
CCATAGTTCTTTGGCTCAATCTCGCTCAACCTGCCTCAGGCCTCAAACTCCTTCATCAAAGTGGCTGTCCTGCGCCTGAAAACCCCGAGTCCGGCGATGGCGGTGCCGAGCGCGGTAGCCAGCAAACCCGGGATAAAGCCAATCACATAGCTAACCCAGGTTACCTGGGCTTTAATCACGTTGGTCATCATCATTTCAGACGATTCGGTGAAGGCTTCAGCGTTGATGCCGTAGGTCTGCAAATAGTAGGAAATAGCCAGGCCGATGACCGTGCCCAGAGCCGAACCCAGCAGCCCGATTACCAGCGATTCGCCGATAAGTGAGGCGTAAAGGTGCGGCCTGGTTTCGCCCATGGCCAGGCGAAGTCCAATCTCACCGTAACGGCGCAGCGAGCCCATCAAACCGGCATTCCACAGCACTATGGACATAACGGCTACGAAGACCGCAACCAGGACAAAGGAATAGATGTCGTAAACGGCGATCATATCGGCCAGACCGCCCTGCTGGCCGAGGGTTAGCATGACCGGCTGAAGTTCGGGGTCTGGAATTGTGGGGGCGGGGGGCGCGCTACCTGCCCGGGCTTCAAGGTCCGCGCCGGCCATTTTCTGGTTGAATTCCCGGGCGAGGCGGCTGGCTGAGCTGGCCCGGTAGAGGAAATCCGGGAAAAATCCGAAGATTTCGCCGGCCGCATCTTCCATATCCAGAAACTGCTGAATATCGGACAGGTCAGCTATGACCAGTCCCTTGTCAAGCGGCGTTATGCCGAACCGGATAATGCCGGTGGCCGTGAAATCGGCTATGGCCAGGGCGCCGGTCATGGTGGAGCTGATGATGGTCACCCGGTCGCCGGGTTTTATGTTGAGCAAACGGGCCAGTTCGGATGGCACCAGGATTTGTCGCGGCTGCTGCGGCAGGCGTCCGGCGATGAGGGCTTTTTCCAGGTTTAGGCTTTTTATTTCTGGCTGCTCGGTTGGAAAATCTGTTTGATTGGAATTACTTGAATTATTTTTAGGAGCTTTCCCGACCGGGTCTTCCGAAGGTATTAGGCCGGGTCCTATGTATTTTCCTTGCCCAGCGCCTGGAGTTGATCTGTCAGTAAGACTGGCTAAGGGTGAATTTTCTAAAGGTTCCATGTTGGCAGGCGTTTCGACTGGTCCTGAAAACCGGGGGACAGCTTCTGTGCCCGGCCGGAATTTTTGATAGTTATAAAGATTAGTGCTGCCCGGAGTCAAAGTGTCGTTATCAGCGCTTTTTAGAAGTTCAACGGCCAGGCCGGTCATCGGGCCCTGGGCCCGGGTTTCGCCGTTCTCGTCGGGGACGTCAAGGAGACCGGAAAAGCGGATGCGCGGAGCCCAGATAATATCAGGATAATCAGCGCGGAGGCAGGCCAGGAGGCTGGAAATTTCCGTTAAAGCCAGGTCGTTGGGCAGGAGATCTGCTTCCTCGGCGTAGCCGCGGGTAGTCACCTTCAGGTGGCCGGTCTGGTAGCGGGCGCTGGTATCTATGAAGTTGCTTTTTCCGCCCTGCATGTAGCTGTAGAAAAAGACGGTGAGCATGGCGCCGGCGGCCACCACCAGAATGGGGAATAGGCTTCGGGTGCGGTCGCGTAGGACGCCTTTTATGATGAAATTAATCATTGCAGTTTCCCCTGAGAGCGTCGGTTGGCCGCAGCTGTGACAGTCGGCGGGCCGGCATGAAACTGATGATAGCAGTGAGGGTCATTATCAGGATGACCGTGCCGATGATGATTCCGCCGGTGAAGACCGGGACGAGGCGCTCGCCGAGGGCGATTCCGAAGCTGTCAAAGGCCTCGGGCATTTTCCAGCCGGTGCGGGCGAAAGCTGAGAGGAGCGGGTAGCCGTAGAGTGCGGCCAGGACGGCAGCCAGGACAGCCTGAAGAGTGCCTTCCAGAGTGAAGAGCAGAACAATCTGGCGGCGGGTGAGGCCGAGGGCCACGAGGGTGCCGATTTCTTTGAGGCGGTGGAAGATGTTCAGGACCTGGCTGTTGAAGATGGCCAGAAGGGCCATGAAAAGCAGGATGAGGTAGACGGTGGTTGAACCGACGGTCTTGGCGGCCACGAGCTGGTCTATGTCGCGGAGCAGGAAGCGGAGGTCGCGGTAAACCCAGTTGTCGGCGGAGAGGGTGGAAGGTGGGGCAGCGCCGGGAGCCAGGGTGATGATGGTGGCCTGGGCGGGCAGGCTGGCCATTGCCTGGAGGTAGGGAAGGGGAATCCAGACCTGGCCCGAGTCCACGGATTGGACGATGGTCCGGAAGATGTGGACGATGCGGATGGTGCGGGCGTCAAAGGCGCCATGGGCGTTGCGCCAGCGCAGGATGACCGTGTCGCCGACGGAGAGGCGGGCTGTGGTGGCCATGCGGGTGCCGATGAAAGCCGGAATTTCGTCGGGGATGGTGGGTGCTTTCGTTTCCGGAAGTGCGGCATTTAGAAGAGCGGCTGAGGGAAGCTTGAGGATGTTTTGAGCCGGATCTATGCCTTTGATGAGGACGGGGAGGAAGCGGCCCTGGGGGTAGAGCGTGCCCTGGATGATGAGGATGGGTGTGGCCTGGTGGGAGGCGATGAGCGGGAGAAGCTGGTCGGGGATGGGGCCGTGGGCGTCCTGGATGGTGAGGGGATTGTAGGGGTCGTAGGCAGAGTGCCAGAACTGGCCGCCGCCGTATTCGGCTTCAATGCTGGCCCGGGCGGCCTGGTCGCCCATGCCGCGGAAAAGGCCCTGGCCGGTGATGATAACCACGAAGGTGAGGGAGAGGACGACGACGTTGAGCCAGGTGCGGAGGCCGGCGCCGAGAAGGTTGCGGATGGCTAACTTAAGGAGCACTTTCATGGTTGCAAGAAACGGGGGACACAATACTCTGTCCCTATTTTTTTTGGGGCCGGCTTCAGGGCCGGGGTTAATACTGTTGCTTGCTCTCTATGTTCCATGGATTTTTTCTTTCTTTCCTTATTTCTTTCTTGCTTGCTTCCTTCCTTACGTCCTTGCTTCCTTCCTTGCGTCGTTTCTTCCTTACGTCCTTACGTCCTTTCTTCCTTCTTTCCTTCTATCTTTTCTAATGTGCATCTATGCATCCTTTCCAATTTAATATCGAGCAAAAATTGTTGCCGAATGGTCATGAAGAGTTACTAGAAATTGGGGAACGAGTATTGTGTCCCCCTTTTTCTTCGTCGGCGGCGATGCGGCCGTCGAACAGGGTGATTTTGCGGCGGAGGTAGCGGATGACCTTTTCGTCGTGGGTGGCGAAGAGGAAAGTAATGGAAAGCTGGCGGTTGAGGTTGAGCATGATGTCCAGGATGTTGAAGGAGTTCTCAGCGTCCAGGTTGGCAGTGGGTTCGTCGGCGATGATGATGGCCGGTTTTTTGACGATGGCCCGGGCGATAGCCACGCGCTGAGCCTGACCGCCCGAGAGCTGGGAGGGGCGAGAGCGGGCGCGGTCGGCGAGGCGGACCCATTCCAGGGCTTCCATGACGCGGCTGCGGCGTTCGGAGGGCGAGAGACCGGAGAAAATCGGGACACCCTAGATTTTTCCGATTTTTTATCTGAGCGATTATCTGCGTGCTTTTAATGTCACGGGGAAAAATCCTGAGGACCTACCCTTTTGTTGCAATTCTTGTCGCCATGGAATAGGCAGGCGATGGTTTTTTCGCCTTTTGGCAAACCCATCCTGATAACCTGATGAAAAGGGACCTGTGTCTTAGCGAAATAAGGGCCTGGAAACGAGTGCCTGATGCACCTTCTGGCCCCGCAACAGCCGCCCTTGCTGGTTATTAAATATGTATGACGCCTCTGGTTTTCCGGATGTCCCCGATGTTCCAGTTTTTCAGCGGCTTGAATTATGTGAAGCCCTGGAAAAAACCTGGAAAAAATAGGAAAAATCTAGGGTGTCCCGATTTTTTCATGCCCTGGAAAATTCGGAAAAATCTAGGGTGTCCCGATTTTTTAGGGTGTCCCGATTTTTTAGGGTGTCCCGATTTTTTATAAGTGCGAGGCTCATCTCCCACAGCCGCTTCTGCAAATCTTTATCGTATGAGGCACTCGAAGACTTTTTTTCTTGCTTGTTGAAGAAATACTTGCCGGTGATTCCCCGGACCTCCGGCGCCGAGGCCAGGTAGACCACGGTCTCCGCTCCCTTTCCCGGGCTCAGGAGCTCCCCCTTGCCCAGATAGTAAAGCCGGTGCTTGAGCCAGGGGATAAGGCCATTATTGCGGGCAAAATTGGTGGCCACGCCACCCGGGTCGACCGCGTTGACCGTGATGCTGCTCTCCCGAAGTTTCTCTGACAGGGCGTAAGTGAACAGCACATTGGCCAGCTTGGAAAGGGCGTATTGTTTTTTCCCGTCATATTTATCAGCTTGTAGAATATTCTCTATGACTCCGTCGGCCCCATAATGAGCCCCCGAGGCAACGTTGATGATGCGGGCCTCGGGGGACTTCCCGAGTAGTTCCAGTAGGGACAGCGTCAGCAAGAAATGGCTGAGGTGGTTAGTGGCCAGCGTTATCTCGATTCCTTCTGCTGTTACCTGATGGCGGAGGAAGCGGGCGCCGGCATTGTTGACGAGGACATCGATTCGATCCAGGTCGGCCCTGGCCTGGCTGACCAGACGCCTGACATGCTCGAGAAGAGATAGGTCACAGAGGTAATAAGAGACCTCGCTTTGAGGGGAGTGGGGCCTGATGTGTCGGCAGACGCGCTCGGCTTTGTCTCCGTTGCGGGCGACGATGATTACGCGAAAACCCTGCCGGGCTAGGGCCAAGGCCGCAGCCCGCCCGATACCCGACGTTGCTCCGGTAATTAAGCATGTCTTCTGGCTCATGTTAGTGCTTATATTATAGAAGAAAATCGGAAAAAATCGAAAAAATCGGGACACCCTACATTTTTCCGATTTTTTCCTATTTTTTTCCTGTTTTTTCATTTTTTTTGATAAAAAAGGCCCGCCGACAACGTCTTATATTTTCAAATGCCAAGAATAGCAAGGCTTGTTATCCCCGACCTGCCGCATCATGTTATTCAGCGCGGCAATCGCCGTCAGAGCGTCTTCTTTTGTGATGAGGACAGAATTCTTTATCTTAAAATACTCAGATTTCAGACCGGGCAGGAAAAAGTAAAAATATGGGCTTATTGCCTGATGGACAACCACGTTCATTTCATCGCTGTTCCGGCGACAGCCGACGGGCTGGTCAAAGCTGTCGCTGAGACCCATCGCAAATACACCTGGCTCATCAACGTCCGCAACAATTGGAGAGGGCATTTCTGGCAGGGACGATTCATTTCTTACCCGATGGATGAGGCTTATCTATATAGCTGCGTGAGATACATCGAGACCAACCCGGTTCGGGCGGGGTTGGTGTCTAAGGCGGAGGATTACCCCTGGTCGAGTGCCCCGGCCCATGTTTTTAGTAAAAAAGACCCGGTGCTGAGCCCGATACCGTTGGCCCGGGAGATAAAAGATTGGGGTGACTATCTTAGACAGCAAGAAAGGCAGGAGGAGATAGAGGCCATCAGAAAGAACCAGGGCAACGGGCGCCCTCTTGGCAGCGAAGAATTTATTGAGTGGCTGGAAAAACTGACCGGAAGATGTCTGAGGGCTCGACCGCGGGGGCGGCCGCCCAAATAGGCAGGATAGGCGAAATGGCCCAGATGGAAGAAATAGGCTAAATAGACGCGATAGGCCGAATAGAAGGAATAGACTTAATACATCAAATAGGCCGAATAGACGGAAATAATAAATAAACTAAATAAACTATGCTGACCAAATAGACTGGGTTGATCAACTGGGCCAGAGAGGCCAAGCAGGCCAAACATACCAAGCTGACCAAATAGATGGAATTTACCAGATAGGTCAAGCAGGCTAAATATACTAAATAGTAAAATAGACGGAATTTACCAGATAGACCAATTAGGCCAAATAGAAGAAATAGAGTAAAAAGTCTAAATAGAAATCAATAAGAACCGGGAAGAAGTTCGGGTGTTGGGGAATGGGGGAGAGGGGGGATTGCGGGAGATGCGGAAATTGCGGAGAATGCGGGAGATGAGAAGAATGCGGGAGATGAGAAGAATGCGGGAGATGAGAAGAATGGGGGAGATGAGAAGAATGGGGGAGATACGGGAAATGCGGAGGAAAATGGTAGGAAATTAATTGGGGTGATCAGGCGGAAAATGGGGGGTAACAGCTTGGGGCGGTTGGCGGCGAATGGGGATGTTGGCAATTAATGGGGAGATTGTGAAGAGACTGGGAGATGGTGAAGAGACTGGGAGATGGTGAGGAGATTGGGAGATGGTAGGGTGGTGGTTAACGGGCAATGTTGGGAAGATTAAAGAGTAGAAATCAGGAGGGATTTGGGGGATTTAGCAGCGAGAAACTGGACTGAAAATTAAACGGGAAATCTCATAAGTAATCGGAAAAAATCGGAAAAATCTAGGGTGTCCCGATTTTCTGCGATTTTCTGGTGGAGCTTCAATTAAAAGCCCATTTTTAATATAATCAGGCCCTATGGCCAGATTCGGGCCACGGTGCGGAAACCGGGACGCAAATGTATGTCCCCAGAATGTATCCACCGTCTTGAGGTGCGAAGATGAAACAGAATCAGGGCGAAAACCGCGGTGATATTAGGAATCAACACCAGACGAGAAACCAGAATGGGCCCAATGGCCTGGGCCGGGCTTTTAAGTTTAAGCCTTTTATTTCTTTTCTGACTGTCTTTAGCTTCCTGCTGCTGGCGTTTTCTGGGTTCATTCTTTATGTGCGGCCGGAAGGCAGCCTGGCCAGGTGGGTCGGCTGGCGGGTGGTCGGGCTGGACAAGGGCGGCTGGGAGACGGTGCACATCGTTTTTTGCACGCTGTTCGTGCTGGCGGGCCTCATTCATCTCATCCTGAATTTTAAGACGGTCGTCATTTACCTGACGACAGGAATTGACAGAACGCGGAAGAACCTGCTGGAGATGATAATCGCCGTGGTGGTGGTTGTGGCCCTGTTGCTGGTGGCCGTCTGGAAATTGCCGCCGGGCTCCTGGTTGATGGCCGGCCGGGCTCAATTCAAGAATCATCCACGGGCCCTGCGTCTCCAGCCTCCGGCTGCTGATTTTGAGAAGCAATCACTGAGGCGGGTGGCCGAGCATTTCGGTCAGGCCCCCGACAGGGTGCTCAGGGAATTGCAGGCGCGCGGGCTAAAGGGGGTCAGCCTCGAAAGTTCCCTGGAGGAAGTCGCCCGCAAGAACCAGATGACCCCTCAGGAACTGTACCTGCTTATCCGCGCCTACTAAGAGGGGACACCTGCAGGTGTCCCCTCTTTTTCCCCTCATGAACGGGGTGTCCGATTGGGGACATCTGCAGGTGTCCCCTTTTTCAGGGTCTGGCTGTTGAGGGCGACGATCACGGTGCTGAGCGACATCAGGACCGCCCCCAGCGCCGGGCTGATGACAATACCCTGCTGGTACAGGATGCCAGCGGCCAGCGGGATGGTGACGATGTTATAGCCGGCGGCCCACCACAGGTTCTGGACCATTTTGGCATAGGTCCGCCGCGACAGGTTAATCAGCTTCGGTATGTCCGACGGGGCATTGCGCACCAGGATGATGTCGGCGCTTTCCATGGCCACATCGGTTCCGGCGCCGATGGCGATGCCGGCATCGGCCGAGGCCAGGGCCGGGGCGTCGTTCACCCCGTCTCCGACCATGGCCACCCGCAATCCGCGCGACTGCAGTTGCCGGATTTTTTCGGCCTTTTCGTGCGGCAGGACCTGGGCCAAGTATTCGTCAATGCCCAGCTCGCCGGCCACTGAGGCGGCCACTTCTTGCGAATCACCGGTCAGCAGAAAAACCTTTATACCAAGGCGCTTGAGCTCGGCCACGGCTTCCCGGGATTCGGCCCGCACCCGGTCGGCCAGGATGATGGCTCCGGCTGGTTGGCGGTCGACCAGCACCACCACCGCGGTCTGACTCTTTTTTAGGGCTGGCTGGAGCCTTTCCAGGCCGCGAGCGATGTCCAGCTCGGACAGAAGATTTGCCCCGCCGATTTCCACCAGCTTACCGTCAACGCGGCCGCTGACGCCCCGGCCCGGTAAGGCCTGGAAATCCTGGGCCGGCGGAATCGCCAGCTCCTGCTTTTGCGCGTAATCGACGATGGCCCGGGCGATAACGTGCTCGGAGTTGGTTTCGACGGCCGCGGCCAGGCGCAGCAGCTCGTCCTCGGGGATGATGGCCACAACCTCGCTCACTCCGAATTTTCCCTCGGTCAGGGTGCCGGTCTTGTCAAAGACCACGGCCTCAACGTTCCTGACTGCTTCAAAGGCCCGGCGGTTGCGGATGAGGAGGCCCTGCTGGGCGGTAATAGCCGTGGAAATAGCCACCACCAGCGGAATGGCCAGGCCCAGAGCATGCGGGCAGGCAATGACCAGCACGGTCACCGTTCGCTCCAGGGCGAAATCCGTATTGCGGAGGAAACTCCAGGCTATGAAGGATATGATTCCAGCCCCGAGAGCCACGAAGAACAGCAGGGCGGCCGAGCGGTTGGCCAGGTCCTGGGTGCGGGAGCGCGAAGCCTGGGCCTGGCGGACGAGCCCGATGACCTGAGCCAGGTAGGTTTCCTGACCGGTCTTTTCGATAATCACCTGCAGGGAGCCGTCGCCGTTGAGCGAGCCGCCGATAACCGGGGCGCCGGCGGCTTTGAGTACGGGTCGGGACTCGCCCGTTAGAAGCGATTCGTTGACCTGACTGCGGCCTTCGGCTACGCGGCCATCGGACGGGATTTTTTCGCCGGGGCGGACCAGCACCAGGTCGCCGGGCTTGAGGTCGGACACCGGAACATCAACAACCTGCCCGTCGCGGATGAGGTGGGCGGTGGTGGGCATGATCTTGACCAGCTCCTCCAGCGCCCGGGAAGCGCCCAGCACACTCTTGGCTTCGACCCAGTGGCCGAGGAGCATGATGACAATTAGCGTGGCCAGCTCCCAGAAGAAATCGTGGCCGCGGATGAAAAAGACAGTAGCGCTGGAATAGACGAAAGCCACGGTGATGGCCATGCCGATCAGGGTCATCATGCCAGGCCGGCGGACGCGCAGCTCGTCAATTAGCCCGGTCAGGAAAGGCCAGCCGCCATAGGCGAAGATAACAGCCGAGAGGGCGAACAGGATGTAGGAATGGAAGGGGAGGCGGAAGCTGATGCCCAGCCACTGCTGAATCATCTCGGACATGAGCAGGACCGGGACGGTCAGGACGAGCGAGACCCAGAAGCGCTTCTTGAAGTCGGCCAGGTGGTGGCTGTGGTCGTGGTGGGCGGAGTGGGCTTGGGGAGTATGGGGGGTATGGGGTGTGTGGGGGGCGGAATGGTCGGAATGAGCGGAATGAGCGGAATGGGAAGGGTGGTCGTGGCTGGCGTGTCCGTGATGTTCCTGGCCAGGCTGTTCCTGGCCGCCAGGTTCATGATGGTCGTGCTGGTCGGCAGGAGTTGAGTGTTCGTCGTGAGCGGCGTGGCTGCGGTCGTGATCCTGGCAGCAGGGCGAAGGGCCAGGTTGACTGGGGTTTGCCGCCTGGCCCTGGGGCGCACCGGAGGAGTCGTTTGAGCTCTTCGAGTCGTCCTGGTGCTGTCCATATTGGGCTAATTTTTTTTGTTGATTTTTGTCCAAGGTTTACCTCGTGCCAATGATTTTTTCTTTATTAAAAAAAGTTTCTTTTTTCTCTCTGTGAGAGCCTCATTTTTTTGGGCCACATCTTTTTATTCGCCTGAGCGGCTTGAACCCGCGAGCTAAACTGTTTGACCTGAGCCGGTCCTGTTTTGCCGCGAAACGAGTTGAGGCAATATTCTGGCCCGGTTCTTTTAGGTTGGAAACTGTGCTCCTTCATTGGCGGCCAACTGGCTAGCCGGTGCAATTCGGACTGCAAAGGGGTGACTGTAAACTACACCTTATATGTTAGTTTAAACCTCAGAGAAAAGCAATAATTCCTATAGGATTAGTAGGAATTTAAATCGGGACAGCCTACATTTTTCCGATTTTTATTGTATAATTCACGGCATGAGCGCGGCGTTGGTTATCGGGATTGGCTTTCTGGCTGGCATATTTGCCGGACTGTTCGGGATAGGCGGCGGTATTGTCATCGTGCCGGCCCTGACGCTCCTGGCCGGTTTTCCGTTGATCAAAGCCACCGGTACGTCGCTGGCGGCCATCATGTTGCCGGTAGGGATTCTCGGGGTAATTGCCTATTACCGGGCGCGCATCCTGGACCTCAGGGCTGCGGCCTTTCTGGCTTCGGGGCTGCTGATGTCGGTAGTGGCCGGGGCCTGGCTGGCCCATACTCTTCCGGCTGACGTCATGCGCAAGCTTTATGCGATTTTTTGTCTGTATGTCAGCTGGACCTTTATCAGGCCGCTGGAGCAATTGAGACGGTTTCGCGGCGAAAGCCCGCTGCCTGAAGCCGAGCCGGATGCGAACAACGGGCCCAAACCGCACTACCTGGCGCTGGTCGGGGTGGGACTGCTGGCAGGCATCATGGCCGGGATGTTCGGCATCGGCGGCGGTAACATCATCGTGCCCTTCCTGGTGCTTTTCCTGAAATACCCGCCCAAGCGAGCCATCGCCACCTCGCTGGCGGCGCTGCTGCTGCCGATCGGGTTGCCGGGCGTCATCTACTACTACAAGGCGGGGACGCTCGATGTCAGAATTGCGGCACTGCTGGCGGCAGGCTTGCTATTGGGGACGGTGTTCGGCGCCCGCATAAATATCCGCATGCCCACCGGCCAGGTCAAGCTGCTATATGGAATTTTCCTGATTTTTGTTGCCGTCCGCTTCCTCCTCTTTTGAAAAATCGGGACAGCCTAGATTTTTCCGATTTTTCGATTTTGCAGGAGGAGGGCGATGCGCCGCCCGGCCCGGCCGTCGCCGAACGGGTTTTTCCTCCGCAACTGCCGCCGGAACTCTTCCTTCTCCACCTTCTTCAGCAGGCGCAGCGCCAGCCGCGTGATTCGGTCGGCAGCGGTGCCGGCCAGCCAGGCCACGCCGGCCCAGATGGCTTCCGGTCGCTCGGTTGTTTCTCGCATGACCACCACCGGTACGCCCAGCGACGGGGCTTCTTCCTGGATGCCGCCCGAGTCGGTCAGGATCAGACTGGCCCGCTTCATCAGATGGACGAAAGTTACATAATCCAGTGGCTCCACCAGATGGATTCGTGGCCGACCCAACAGGTGCTTCAACACCACGCGGCGCACGGCCGGGTTCAGGTGAACCGGGAATATCACCCCGGCTTCCTGGACCCTGTCCACAATCCTCAGGATGGCCTGACAAATTTCTTCCATTCCCTGGCCGAAACTCTCGCGGCGATGAGCTGTAACCAGGATGAGCTTCTTAATTTTTCGAATATCTTCGAGTGGCAGGCATCCAGTCATCACCGAACGGCTGTAAATCGTTCTGGCTGCGGAGCTGATGGCGCTGACGGCACTGATAGAGCCGACGGCACTGGCGGCCGGCGCACTGTCATCAGCTCTGGCCACCTCTTTAACCTTGAACTGCGACCGCGACGTTACAACCGTAAGTTTATCGGCCTGTGGTAAACATGGCTGCTCGTTTTCCTTAAACTTTACTGCTCTTTTTCTCACTCCTGCTTCAACTTCTGCGCCTTCTACCGGCCGCGCTACCTCTCCAGCTTCCCGCTCCCCACGGTCAGGTTGTTCTTGCCTAAATTCCTTAATCCTGACAATCGCTGCTGGCCCGCCGAACATCTTCCTATTATTCCCTTTTTCCCGCGCCGTCTTTTTCAAAATCATCCTCAGGGCGTCAACCACGGTGTTGCCGGTCACGAAAATTTTTTCTGGCTTAATGCCCTCGGCCAGCAAGTTTTTTCGTGCCAGCTCGGTCGGGGCGAAATGCAGGTCGGCCAGATGGCTGATGAGTCGCCTGTTTATCTCTTCGGGAAAAGGGTTGTATTTATCGTCTGTCCGCAACCCGGCTTCCACGTGGCCGATCTTTACCCGCTGATAGAAAGCGGCCAGGGCCGCCGCCAGGGCCGAGGTGGTATCACCCTGCACCAGTAACCAGTCGGGCTTTTCGGCTTCCAGAACTTTTTTCATACCGGCCAGAACCCGTCCGGTCAGCTCGCTCAGGTGCTGGTCAGGCTGCATCACCCTCAGGTTGTAATCGGGCTTTATCCCGAAAATCTTCAGGAAAGGCTCGACCATCTCCCGGTGCTGCCCAGTCAGGCAAATGACCGTCTTAACCCTCTGAAACCGCGGCTTTCCTGTTTTTCCGGCTATTTTTGGGCTGCCCTTCTGGTCGTCTTTAAGGGCCTCAATGACGGGAGCCAGCTTGATGACTTCCGGCCGCGTCCCCATGACCACCAGGACTTTTTTAGTTTGAGCTGGAGTCTGTGATTTCACGGAATAGTTCCTAAAGCTTTAATTTCCAATCGGCTAATAATTCTAACACAGAAATAAAAAGAGGGACATACCGCGCTGTCGCATTTTCAAACTTGGTTTACCTATCCTTTCTCTATAATATCCAGACCGAGCCATCTCTGCGGCCTCAAAACGGTCAGTCCAGGGGGGACATTGAGGATATCCAGCCGCGCCGGCATACAGAGAAAAGGCATATAAGGGGACACGCTGCCGTCTCCCTGTTCTTTAGCCTTTCTGATTTGGGGGAAGGTTGGCGACTATCTGGGCTATAAAGGGGACACCTGCAGGTGTCCCCTCGTTCGGCTCTTTTGAAGCATGGAACGGCGCTTCCCGGCTCTTTTTAATTTATTAATAATCAATAACTTACGCCCACCAGCTTTTGGCCATCTTTTGCCTACGACGGGGTCAGCCGGTCAAAGAGGGGACACCTGCAGGTGTCCCCTCTTTTCTTCTTTTATTTTTTCCCGTAAATGAGTAGAATTAATAATATGTATTAATTTTTCCCTTCTCCTGAGGGATCGGAGGCAGGCTGGGCCGGGTTATTATGGGTTATTCTCGGATTATTGACAGAACGTCCCTAAAGGCGCTCTAACCCGTTGAGTTCCGTTTCCTTAACCCGGGCTTGCCTTTCGCCCGGCGCTCTTATAGAATGGTACTCAGGAAAAGGAAGAGGAAGCAAAATTAAATGGGCAATATGGAATACGGGTGGTTTCTTTCCACTCTCTATAAGCTCTGGATATTTTTCCGCTACGTCTTCATCGTCCTGGTGGTAGCCTTTGCCATCGGGGGCCTTGACGACTTTTTTGTCGATATTTACTACTGGGTCCGCCAGATTTATCGCCGCCTTTTTAAGAAAAGGCTGATCAAGCCCCTGACCCTGGACCAGCTCCTGTCCATCGACGAAAAACCCATCGCCCTGATGATCCCTGCCTGGCGCGAGGCCGGCATCATCAAAAAAATGCTCCTCAACACCCTGAACACCATAGATTACCGCAACTATTTCATATTCGTCGGCTGCTATCCTAACGACCCGGAAACCCAGGCCGAAGTGGACCAGGTCAGCGAAGTCTATCCCCAGGTCATTAAAGTCATAAACTCCAAACCCGGACCCACTACCAAGGCCGATAACCTCAACGAAATTTACCGTGGCCTCTGCCATTTTGAGAAAGAAACCGGCCTGACTTTCGACCTGGTCGTGCTCAGCGATTCGGAAGACATCCACCACCCGCTGTCCTTTAAGCTCTTCAATTACCTTATGCCGCGCTTTGAAATGATCCAGATTCCTGTCATTCCGCTGGAGATGCCCTGGCACAGCTTCGTCGGCGGCGTCTACATGGATGAATTCGCCGAGAATCATCTCAAAGAACTGATCGTCCGGGAAAAAATCGCCCGCATCCTGCCCTCGGCTGGAACCAGCACCGCCTTCTGGCGCGAGAGCCTCAAGAAGCTGGATGAAGAGAACAACCAGCAGATTTTTAATCCCAAGAGCCTGACCGAAGATTATGAAGTCGGAATCCGCCTGGGCAAGCTCGGCTTAAAGCAGATCATCCTGGTGCAGTGGGTCGAAAGGGTAGTGACCAGAAAGGATCAGGCCAAACCCAAAAAAGTCAGGGAACTGGTGGCCACCCGGGCT
>JACIYI010000015.1 GCA_014360005.1 Candidatus Aminicenantota bacterium
GAAACCAGGGTTTTTAGAGATAGACCTGGTGGGACACGACGGTGGTAATGCTCAGGGGGAGTTCCTCTACAGCCTGAACGCCACCGATGTGGCCACCGGTTGGGTAGAAACGGAGGCCTTACGTAATAGAGCTCAGGTCTGGGCCTTCCAGGCCCTGGAGAGGATAAAACAGAGGTTGCCTTTTCCCCTGCTGGGGATAGACTCAGATAACGATGGAGCCTTCATCAATGACCATCTCATCAGGTACTGTCAGGAAAACCACTTAACCTTTACCCGCAGTCGCCCTTACAAGAAGAATGATAATTGCTATGTGGAACAGAAGAACTACTCGGTGGTTCGTCGCCTGGTGGGTTATCTCAGGTACGATACGAAAGAAGAACAAAAGCTATTAGAACAGATTTACATGCTCTCCAGGTTGTATTATAACTTCTTCCAGCCTAGCATGAAGCTAGTGAGTAAAGAGAGAATAGGCAGCCGGGTGACAAAAAGGCATGATCTGCCTAAAACGCCTTACCAGAGATTATTAGAATCACCGGGGATAGGTCCGGAACAGAAGAATCACCTTAGCCAAATTTACCAGGAGCTAAATGTGGTAAAGTTAAAAACAGAGATAGATAGGTTAAAAAACAGGCTTTGGCGGCTACAAAAAACAAAGAAAAACTGCACAAATTTTCGTATAGATTCTTACGTGAGGCAATGAATATGCTCTCATATAGATTCTTAGATGAGGCAACAGGGAGAATTATCTGGCTCAATTTAGAATGCAAAGCTTGTAGCGACCAACTTTATCTTAATCTTATTACTTTTCGTGGGGAAACTAATAGATTTATTCGCAGGGGCCGGGTCTACCTGGATGGACAGCGGGTAGAGAGCCTCAAACCCTGGATTGATGGAACGAAAGAAGACCAAGTCTTAAAAATCGGAAAGTCCAAATTCTAACCACTGCGGCTTTTAATTCGGTGATTCAGCTGATTAAATCGTCCGGCACTAAACCATCTCATCCAGGAATCATACTCACAATCTGCTCCAGATAGCAGCTTTGGTTTTTTCAATCCCAGACTCTTGAATATTTGGCGCCGTTGCCGGTATTGAATAAAACCACCGACTCCCCTTCTTTTATCCAGCCATCACGCTTCAAGTGGAGAAAAGCAGCCAGGGTGGCACCCCCTTCTGGTGCCGGCCAGATACCGGTGGTTTTTCCCAGAAGGTAGGTGGCCTGAAGGATCTCACTATCAGGTACAGCCACCGCCGTCCCCCGGCTTTCGCGCAGGGCTCTCAATATCAGGAAATCTCCAATGGCCGCCGGCACCCGCAGACCGTCGGCAATGGTCCTGGCGTGCGGCCAGGGTTCAGCAAATTCTTTGCCTTCGTGAAAGGCTTTGACCATGGGAGCGCAGCCATCGGATTGCACCGTGACCAGCCGCGGCCGTTTGGAACCCACCCAGCCCAGCTTTTCCATCTCCTCAAAAGCCTTCCACATCCCGACCAGACCGGTGCCGCCGCCCGTGGGATAAATGATGACATCGGGAAGGGTCCAGCCTAACTGCTCAGCCAGCTCGTAGCCCATGGTCTTTTTGCCCTCAATCCGGTACGGCTCCTTTAGCGTGGATACATCGAATCGGCTGTATTTTTCCAGGTCAGCCCGGGCCGCTTTTCCGCAATCAGTAATAAGTCCATCCACAAGATGGACAGAAGCCCCGAGTACCCGGCATTCATTGACAAACGGTTTTGGCACATCAGCCGGCATATAAACATGGGCTTCCAGCCCGGCCAGAGCAGCATAGGCGCTCATGGCGCAGGCCGCATTGCCGGCTGAGGGGATGGAAACCGCTTTGACCCCGAGTTCCAGAGCTCTGGAAACGGCCATACACAGCCCGCGAGCTTTGAAGGAACCGGTGGGATTGAGGCCTTCATCTTTTACGTAAACCGAGCTGTGGCCCAACTCTTTTTCCAGCCGCGCAGCCCTGAGGAGCAGAGTAAATCCTTCTCCAAGAGAGAGCTTATAAGTGTCGTCCCTGATGGGAAGCAACTCTCTGTAGCGCCAGAGAGTAGGCTCCCGGGTTATAAGGTCCTGAGGCCCCACCGCCCGGCTGGCTTCTTCCAGGTTATAACGAGCCAGAAGCGGTTTGCCGCACTTCGGGCAGAGGTTCCAGAGTTTATCCGGGTCTAATTTTTCCCCGCAATACCCGCACTCCAGGTGAGTTAAAAAACTTCTCGTCAGCATGAAAAAAATTTATCAATTTCAGGGCCCGGCTTCAATAAATTTTTTCTAGATTATAAAAACCCCGGGCTAAGTGGAATGATTGCTCCAGAGAGCTTAACCAAAAACCAAAGTTATTTAAAAAAAATCAGGTCTATAGTTTAATAGAAAAAGCCCAATATCAGACCAAAGGAGGCTAAGATGTTAAAAAGATACAACCACAGAATAATTGTGATCCTGGTCGTGTTGCTTTTCACGGGTCTTGTCCTCCAGATTCAATCGGAGGAGAAAAAGCAGGAGAAAGCCAATTATTCTGAAGCTTTCCGGGTGATAGAAACCTGGCTGGAGGCCCAGCGCGATTATGAGAGGCTTCCCGGGGTGTCGGTGGCAGTGGTTGAAGACCAGGATACAATCTTTTCCAGCGCCTACGGTTTTGCCGATTTAGAGAAGAAGGTTAAATCGACGCCAGAAACTATTTACAGCATCTGCTCAATTTCTAAACTTTTTACTTCCGTGGCCATAATGAAGCTGCGGGATGAAGGTAAATTAAGACTGGATGACCTGGTCAGCGACCACCTGCCCTGGTTTAACATCCAGCAGCAATACCCCGACAGCGGCCCGATTACCATCCGTTCCTTGCTCACCCATTCTTCAGGCCTTCCCCGCGAATCGGATTTTCCCTACTGGAGCCGGCCGGACTTTCATTTTCCTTCAAGAGAAGAACTTAAAGCCAAGCTCGGAAATCAGAAAACCCTCTACCCGCCTTCCACCTATTTTCAGTACAGCAACCTGGGGCTTTCCCTCCTTGGTGAAATTGTGGCTGAGGTTTCCGGCCAATCCTACGACGAGTATGTAACAGAAAAAATCCTCAAGCCTCTCGGGATGAAAGACACCCGGCCTTTCCTGCCGCAGGCTCTCTGGCGGGGCCAACTGGCTAAGGGTTACAGCTCGCTGACCCGGAATGGCACCAGAGAAATGCTCCCATTCTTTCAGGCTGAGGGCATCAAGCCGGCTGCCGGTTTTTCCTCCACCGTTTTGGACCTGGCCAGGTTTGCCAGCTGGCAATTCCGGTTGTTAGCTAAGGGAGGGGAAGAAATAATTAAAGCTTATACCCTTCGTGAAATGCAGCGCGTCCACTGGACAGACCGCAACTGGAAAACTACCTGGGGACTTGGCTTTTCTGTCTATCAACTTGATGGAACTACCATAGTCGGACACGGTGGCTCCTGTCCTGGCTACAGAAGTACCTTGATGATGGACCCGGTTAAAAAGCAGGCCTTTATCGTCATGATCAATGCCTCCGGCACTCAACCTGATAAATATGCCCGGGGAATTAGAGCAATCCTTAAGAAAGCCACCTCAACCAAAGAAGCAGAAAAAACTACCGGGGTAAATCTTGAGGACTATGCCGGTCTGTATGATAGCCAGCCGTGGTGGGGCGAGATGGCCGTCCTGCCCTGGAAAGGTTATCTGGTGATGTTCGCCCTTCCTTCAGACAACCCGGCCGAAGATTTCACTCTTCTCAAGCATATAGAAGCTGATACCTTCAAGCGGGTCCGAGACGACGAAACACTCGGGGAAGAAGTGATTTTTGAAAGGGACAAGACGGGTAAAGTTTTCAGGATGGTGCGTCACAGCAACTACTACCCGAAGATAAGACCGGTAAAATGAAAACCGGCTTGACCAGCATCTGAAATATTAAAGCTTAATTCCAGGGCTCCTCTGCCCGGACCGAAGCTCCGGGATTAATTTTCAACGGACTTCAGGCGTTGGCTCTTGTTTTGGGAAACGCAGATGGGCAAAAATAAATTCTTAGTAGGCAAAAAGCCCCCAAACTAAAAGGGACTATGAGTGCTTAGGACCGGGCTTAATTTATCCAGAAATCAGCAGGTCAGATGAAAGGCGCCGGCTTTTTTGCGGCCAGAGATGGAATTAAATATTTCCACTGCCTCGGCTGTCGGCTTCCAGATAACCTCTATCCCCTGCTCTTCCAGAAACCTCTCCGTCTCATAGGGGACATCCATGGCTCCGTAAGCACCAGTCCCGATGACCAGTATTTCAGGTTTTCGCTCAACCACAACCTTAAGGTCCTCCGGACAAAGAGAATGTCCTTCCTGCCTCCACCAGTTGGGGAAAATTTCCTCTCCGATGATGATAAGGTCGGCCGTGTACAGCTCACCCCCGACCGTCATCCGGCCAAAAGCATAGCTTTCAA
Organism: Candidatus Aminicenantota bacterium; assembly: GCA_014360005.1. Taxonomy (GTDB): domain Bacteria; phylum Acidobacteriota; class Aminicenantia; order Aminicenantales; family Saccharicenantaceae; genus Saccharicenans. Next base: position 4,416 of record JACIYI010000015.1, read on the forward strand.
TCAGCATGGCATCATCTGCCCATCTTTATTTCATTATCTTCTTTTTAATTTTATATCCAGACCCCGTTTTCTTACAAACTGATGGCAAATCGCAGTTGAAAATCCTTTAGGATAATCAGCTTACGAGCAGGAAAATTCTGTATTTATTTGTCTCCAGTGCCAAGTATCTAAGCTCCTGAATTATAGAAAGGGTCAAGACTAAAAATTTTTTTATTGATAAAAAATCACTTTTATCTTACACATCAAATGTACTATAATAATTTAGAGCGACCAAGCCTCATATTTTTTACTGATATAAATTTATTAACTAAATTAAGGAGGAAGGATGAAAAGGAACGTCTTCACCACATTCTTACCCGCCATTGTGTTAATCTTAATCTTTCTGGCCACAGGTTGCTCACAGGCCACCAAGAAGCGCCTGGTAACCGTAGAAGACGAGCTTTCCAAGGTTCAGGCTCAGGTCTCTACCCTGCAGAACGAAAAGGCTCAGCTGGAACAATCCCTGGCTGATACCAAAAAGGCCCTGGAAGAAGCAAAGGCTGAAAATTCCAGGCTCAAGGGAGAACTGGACGCCCTAAAAACTAAAATTGCCGACCTGGAAAAAGAGAAAAACGACCTGATAGCTGCCAGTGAGAAGGCTCAGGGCGAATCATCCAAGCGGATCAGGGCCCTTAACAATATAATTGCCAGGCTGAGGGCTGACGTCAAGCAAAAAGAAGCTGAGATAGAGGGTAAAAATACGGAGATAAACACCTTAAAAGAGAGCGAAGCCGCCCTGAAAAAAGCCGATGAAGAAAACAAAGCTAAAATTGCCTCGCTGAATAAAGATATGGCCGACCTTAACGAGAAGATGGAAAAGGAAATTGCCAGCAAGAAAAAGACTATAACCATCCTGGCGATACTCCTGGCCGTAGCTGTTATTCTGGCCATCATAGGATTTGCCAGAAAAAGAAAGGTCGTCTCTGTCTGAGAAAGACGTATTAAAGCTTTTATTGGTAGAAATCTGAGGGGAGATCATATCTCCACGGATTGCTATGGCTTTAGTATAAGGGATCGCTCTATTCTAAGAAATATCTCGAATAAAAGCGGGTTGCTTTTCTTCTTGCGACTCAGGGCAGAGGCGCCAGGCTTTAAAACCTAATAAAAGAACAGGAAGACAGAAAAGCTAATAGTAATAAATGGCTAATACTATGGCCTGAAATCATTTTTTTGTAAAACAAATCGCTGGAGTTCAGGACAGCGGCTCTGACCGTCATGCTCAGACAAAAAGGGTCGGGGGTTGCATTTTGGGAAGGCGGCTGAAGAGCTTCCGGTAAAGCTCGGGATAAGCATCTTTTCCGCCCAGGAGACTGGCTGAGAGTGGAAAAGTCTTGCGGGCCAGAGCAGACATGGCTGTGCTCACCTGCCTTATTTCCCACTGAGCGGTAGCGTCTTCCCGAAGTCGCGAGAGATGATAAAGCTCGCGGACGTTGGCCTTGACCAGCACCCGGCGGCGGTGGGCATTGGTCAGGATGTAATCCGCAGCCGGACCGACTTTTTCTTTAAGAAGCTTCCAGGTCTTCTCCGTCCTTTTGATCACTTCCATAAATCTTTTCTGCTCTTTGATCTCTTTAATTGAGGGCGGAACAGTGACGCCAAGAGCCGGGTCATAAGGCTGAACAAGCAGAGTCATCATGCGGTGGCGTTTGAGCTGGGCAAAACAGGAAGCCGAAACGATGAGATCATAAGTCAGGTAAGCCAGCTCAAACTCCCTTGGCGGCGAGTCGTAAAACTCCATATGTTCAAAGATTTTTTTCACGAGCTCCAGCTTTTTCTTTGGGGACCAGCGTCTGACCTGTCTAAGGGCAGATTCAAAAGAGAGGCCGGTGGTGGAAAAGATTAGGCCAGCTAAAATCAGCTCGTCGCCGTGCTCTGAGGACTCGATAAGGCGCACCGCAGCCTGAGTTTTGCCTACGTCACTACCCTTTTGCGCCAATTTCTTTCGGCTGTCGCTTTGAGAAGCAATTTTTTCTTTGCCGACCAGAAGCCTCGTTGCCTCCTCACCCACTTCTGACATCATCTCTGCTTCATAGGGAGAAGGCTCGGTGAAAAGGATGATGGAAGGAGCAACTTTTTTAGCTAAATCATGGAGATTTCTTACAAGCTCCTGAATTTCGGCATTTTTTCGGGCGGCAAAGCGGCGAATCATCAGCTCCAGATTTCGGGCGTTGACTGTCATCCCCAGCTGCCCCTTCGTAGCCAGGCTGACCACATAGCGGGCATCTTCTTTGGCCCAACCATCGAGGACAGGATGGTTTTTGGGATTAGCTGCCTCTTTTTCGTACTTCTTAAAAATATGTTCCCTCAGCCGGTCATAAAAATAGCGGTAGGCCTGGTTCTGGGCTTCGATTGTCTCTTTAAAAACATCTTCCAGGCCAGCGCTCTTGATTTCTTCTGGCAGAACATAATCACCCTCCAGCGTGATGTAGCGCTGGGATTTTTCCGTGTAGGAACAGAGGCGGAAATGCTCCACTTCCTCAATGGCCAGACGGCTGAGCCCGATTAGATCGAAGTTGAAGACGGCATGCTCGGCTACCGAGTGATGCCCCATCTTGAATATTATATTCTGATTGGAGCGCCGGGCTCTTTCCACCTCAGCCCGGGCCACAGCCCGGAGCTCGTCTACCGGTCGCGGGTCACGGGAAATGCGGGCATAGGCAGCCGAAATGGTCTCCGGCGTTATGTCCTGGCGGTCCGGTTCATGCTTTTTTAGTTGGTCTATGACTTCAGCGTCAAAATTATATCCTGCCAGTATGATTTTCATGCCTTTAAGATAAAAGGAGCCCGCCCAATTGTCAATTGAAAACGGAGATTTATCCAACTCATTCTCGCCTTATTTTGTCGCCTCACTTTAGCCCCTAATCATTCCAATCTCAATTTGTTAATCCCGCCACTCTGGTATAGAATTTATTTAAGAGACAAAGATGGAAAACCGCAACAAAGAAATTGCCAATCTTTTCTACCGAATCGCCGACGCCCTGGAAATTAAGGGCGAAACTGGCTTCAAGGTAGTTGCCTACCAGAAAGCGGCCCGGGTCCTTGAAGATTTGACCCAGGATGTGGCCGAGCTTCTGGCTTCAGGCCAGTTAGCCGAAGTCCCGGGCATCGGCAAGGGGATGGCTGAAAAAATTGAAGAATACTTAAAGACCGGCAAAATCAAGCGCTACGAAGAAGTGATGAAGGATGTGCCGGAGGGTCTGCTCCAGCTTCTGGAAATCCCGGGTCTCGGCGGGAAGACCATCCACCTGATGCAAAAAGAACTCAAAGTCAAAAACTTAGACGACCTGAAACGGGTTATTGAAGACGGCAGCTTAGAGAAGCTTTACGGGATGGGCAAGAAAAAGGTTGAGAACATCAAAAAGGGAATAGAGCTTTTCGAGCATGCCCAGGAAAGAATGCCCATCTACGAAGCCCTGACCATTGCTGAAGAAGTAATTGACTACCTGAAAGGTGCTCCCGGCATAAAGCACATTTCAACCGCGGGTTCGCTGCGCCGTATGAAGGAGACAGTTGGCGATATAGACATACTGGCTGCCGGAAAAGACGGACGAAAAATCATCGAATACTTCGTCAAACACCCGAAAACCATAAAGATTCTGGCAGAAGGCGACACCAAAGGTTCTATCCTGCTGGATACAGAACTCGGCCACCGCCAGGCTGACCTGAGAATCGTGGAAGAGGAATGCTACGGGGCCGCGCTTCAATATTTCACCGGCTCCAAGGCTCACAACATCAAACTGCGCGGGCTGGCCAAGGACAAGGGCCTGAAGATTTCAGAATATGGAGTTTTTCGCGGCGAGAAAAAAATAGCCGGAAAGACCGAAGAAGAAGTGTACAAGGTATTCGGGTTGCCTGTCTTCCCGCCAGAAATGCGTGAAGACCGCGGAGAAATTGAACTGGCTCTGGAAGGGAAACTTCCAGAAATTATCGACGCTACCGACATCAAGGGCGACCTTCACGTCCACTCCAACTGGAGCGACGGGGTGATGACGCTGGAAGAAGTGGCAGATCACGGAAAGAAGCTCGGATATAAATACATCGCCATCTGTGACCATTCACAGGCGGCTAAATACGCCCACGGTTTGAGCCCGGATCGGCTTAAAGAGCAGATTAAGGAAATCGACCAAATAAACAAAAAGTTAAAAGAGCTAAGGCTGCTCAAAGGTGTGGAGGTTGACATTCTGGCTGACGGCTCCATCGACCTTCCGGAAGGGCTGCTCAAGAAGCTTGACATAGTGGTGGCCTCCATCCACTCTGGCTTTAAGAAAAACGTCACCGAGCGGATTATTGCAGCTATAAAGCACCCGCTCGTCGATATAATCGGGCACCCGACTGGCCGCCTGATTTCCGGTCGTGAAGGCTATGATGTGGACATCGATAAAGTCATTGAGGCCGCAGCCGAATACGGCAAAATTCTGGAGCTTAATGCCTACTACGACCGCCTGGACCTTGATGAGTTTAACTTAAAGAAAGCTAAGGAGAAGGGCGTGCTCATCGCCATAGGCACCGACACCCACTACGCTCATGGTTTCGGAATGATGCGATTTGGGGTCGGTATCGCTCGCCGCGCCTGGCTCACCAAATCCGACATCATCAACACCTTGCCTCTGGACAAGCTCCTTAAATTGCTGGCGGCTTAATTCTATTCTTTATTTATGAATATCTCTTTGTTGGCTTGACAGTTTTGCCTGCTATTTTTAGAATATTCCTAACCTAAGGTTTGGTTGAACAGAAGTGTTTACTCGGGGGATAATGCAGATAATTAAAGATTTAGTCCCCCCAGTTGCTATAGAATCATTAACCTTTTCAACCCGAAAAGAATACCCCCTTTCTCAGCTAATTAAATCCCCTAATTTCCCGACTAAATTATCCTGGCTTTGAGGTGCCCATGGCAAGAAAAAGAACCAACCCAAACAACCAATCAAAAGCTCAAAACGGAGCAACCGTTGGCTATGAAGCCGAACTCTGGCGCATGGCCGACGCCCTCCGTGGCTCCATGGATGCAGCTGAATACAAGCATGTTGTCCTTGGGCTTATTTTCCTCAAATATATCTCTGATGCCTTTGAAGAACGATATAAACAACTTCTTCAAGAAGTGAGCGAAGGTGCCGACCCGGAAGACCCCGACGAGTACCGGGCGGTTAATGTTTTCTGGGTTCCCAAAAAAGCCCGCTGGCAGCGCATCCAGGAAAATGCCCGTCAGCCTCAAGTGGGTCAGATACTGGACGAAGCTATGGAAGAAATTGAGCGGGAAAACCCCACCCTCAAAGGCGTGCTCCCCAAAGATTACGCTCGGCCTTCTCTCGATAAAATGCGACTTGGCCAGCTCATCGACCTTATTAATAACATTAAGGTCGGTGACGAGGCGGCACGCTCCAAAGATGTTCTTGGCCGCGTTTACGAATACTTTCTTGGGCGGTTCGCCAGTGCTGAAGGCAAGAAAGGAGGCGAATTCTACACCGCAAGGTGCGTGGTCAGGCTGCTGGTTGAGATGATCGAGCCCTTCAGTGGACGCGTTTATGACCCTTGCTGCGGGTCCTCAGGTATGTTTGTTCAATCAGTGGAGTTTATTGAAGCTCATGCTACTGGCAACGGGAATAGTGCGCGCCTTAAAGCTCGTTCGCAAATCAGCATATATGGCCAAGAGCTTAATTACACTACCTGGCGTTTAGCAAAAATGAATCTGGCCATTCGTGGTATAGACGGCCAAATTGAACAAGGAGACACTTTCCACAACGACCGCTTCCCTGACCTGAAAGCTGATTTCATCCTGGCTAACCCACCTTTTAACATGAAGGAATGGGGAGGCGACCGCCTCCGCGATGATAAGCGCTGGAAATACGGAATTCCTCCCGTTAGAAACGCCAATTTTGCCTGGGTTCAGCACATCATCTACCATCTGGCGCCGACCGGGGTAGCCGGATTTGTCCTGGCCAACGGCTCAATGTCATCCAATCAGTCCGGAGAAGGTGAAATCCGGCAGAGGATCATTGAGGACGACCTGGTGGATTGCATGATAGCCTTGCCCGGCCAGCTCTTCTATTCAACCCAGATTCCAGTTTGCCTCTGGTTTTTATCAAAAGATAAGAGCGGTCGTCCACCAGCCGGCCAGAGGAAATCTCTGCGGGACCGCCGGGGCGAAATCCTGTTCATCGACGCCCGTAAAATGGGCGTTATGGTTGACCGCGTCCATCGTGAATTAACAGACGAAGAAATTCAAAAAATCGCCCGGACTTATCATGCCTGGCGTGGTGAGGCTGAGGCCGGCGATTACCAAGACATCCCTGGATTTTGTAAAAGCGCGAAATTGGACGAGGTGCGTAAGAACGGCTATGTCCTGACTCCGGGCCGCTATGTGGGGGCAGAAGTCAAGGAAGAGGATGATGAACCCTTTGAAGATAAGATGAAGCGTCTCGTTGCTCAGCTTAAAGAGCAGCAAGCTGAAGCTCAACGCCTCGATAGAGAAATTGCTGCTAACCTTAAACATCTTGGTTTCCCCTTAGATGAAAAATGAAACAAATTGAGCTAAATTGCCAATTTATTTGCTTATTTAACGATAATGGCTTATCCTTTAATAAGCCCAGCCGTTATTAAAGGATGATTTAATAAAGGAGACCTGTTTGAAGAGAGGCCTTACCGGACGCTATGAAGTGATTCGCGTAGGTGGCGAGGAAGTGCGCGCTTTCATCCCCGATCCGCTCCCGCCCGACCCGCCACTCGAGTTAAACACCTTCCGTCAACGACTGCTGGAAAGAGCGACACTTGCACTTGGCCGACTTGATAGCATAACCCTTCTACTGCCAGATCCAGACATATTCCTTTATTCTTATGTGCGCCGAGAGGCGCTCCTTTCCTCCCAGATAGAGGGCACTCAGTCTTCCCTTTCTGACCTCCTGCTCTTTGAATTGGAAGAAGCCCCTGGTGTTCCTTTTGAAGATGTGGTCGAAGTATCTAATTATGTAGCTGCCTTGCAACACGGCTTGCAGCGTCTTCAGGATGGCTTCCCGCTTTCCAATCGACTTATCCGAGAAATGCACGCCATATTGCTATCGCGTGGACGGGGGAGCGAAAAATTGCCCGGAGAGTTCCGCCGATCCCAGAACTGGGTAGGTGGCACCCGACCCGGGAATGCCCATTTTGTACCACCGCCCCCAGGAGCCGTTGATGATTGCATGGCAGCTCTGGAACGCTTTCTTCATGACGAAACTCTACCCTATCCGAGTTTGATCAGGGCTGCCCTGGCTCATGTTCAGTTTGAAACTATCCACCCTTTCCTGGACGGCAACGGACGCATCGGTAGGCTTCTCATTGCCTTCATTCTTCATCAAGAGGGTATTCTTCAGAAACCTTTGCTTTACCTAAGCTTATATTTCAAGCAGCATCGTAGTGAGTATTACCGGCTTCTTGACTTAGTTCGTTCAGAAGGAGATTGGGAAGCCTGGGTCGATTTCTTTCTGGAAGGCGTCGTGAACACGGCGCAAAATGCGGTACAAACTGCGCAAAGATTAGTTGCGCTTTTCAAGGAAGACACGCAAAAGATCCAAACAGTGGGGCGAATTGCCAATACCGCTCTCCGTGTTTTCAACACCTCATGTCAACGCCCAATTCTTACACTTAACGAAGCGCGTCGCAGGACAGGAGTTAGTTTTCCTTCGGTGGCAAAGGGAATGGAGGCTCTCGCTAAGCTGAAAATTGTTCGCGAGATCACCGGCCGAAAGCGTGACCGTGTTTTTGCCTATGACCGGTACCTGGAAATTCTTACCGAAGGCACAGAACCGCTATGATGATTGGCGCCAAAAATCCGTTGGATTATGTCGCCCAGCGTCTTAGTTATTATTTCGCTTCTTGCCGTGTCTTGCCGGATGGAACGGTAATTGAGACAAAAGTACGAATTGCCCAGATTGATGGCTTTATTATAGAGGTGTTCCCAAAGGAGCATGCACCTCCACATTTCCATGTCAGACATGCAGGGAAAAGAGCAACTTATAGGATTGATAATTGCGATACGTTAGAGGGAAGCTTGGGTACCAATGGAGACAAATTCGTCAAATATTGTTTTGAAAAGGAAGGCATCAAGGAACTCTTGATTGAAATTTGGAATCGAACCCGACCGGGCGATTGTTCAATTGGAAAATATGGGGAATTAGATGAGGAATAGAACAATAGAATTCGTTATGCCAATCGGTAGCCATAAGGAGCTTGGATATGGTGCATGAGTGGCAAAAGGAACGATTTGAGAGGTTAGCTCAACTTGTAAGGGACGCCGTCCATCCATCCGAAGCTGTGGGACTTCCATATATTGGACTTGAGCATATCGGAGAGGGCTCTCTGTCTCTCATGTGTTTGGGTATTGCTGAAGACGCTACGAGCTTGAAGAATCGGTTCAAAAGAGGCGATATCCTGTTCGGTAAGCTTAGACCATACTTCCGCAAAGTCATTCGTGCACCCTTCGACGGCATCTGTTCTACAGATATCTGGGTTATTCGTCCTCGCTTGGGGGTAGATTCTCGCTTTCTATTCTATCTTATGGCGTCGGACCTGTTTATTGAACCTATTGTTCGTGCCTCAGAGGGCACAAGAATGCCGCGCGCCCAATGGGAGTATGCTGCTACTCTTGAGATACTGATACCTCCCCTCCATGAGCAGCGAGCCATTGCCCATATTCTCGGCGCGCTGGATGACAAGATCGAACTGAATCGAAGGATGTGCGAGACGCTGGAGGAAATGGCGCGGGCAATATTTAAAGCTTGGTTTGTGGACTTCGAGCCTGTCCGCGCCAAGATGGAAGGCCGCTGGAAGCGCGGCCAGTCCCTTCCAGGCCTTCCCGCCGAACTCTACGACCTCTTCCCCGCCCGCCTGGTCAACTCCGAACTCGGCGAAATCCCAGAGGGCTGGACCTATGTAAAACTTGGTGAAATAGCTGACGTGAATTGGGGTGATACAAATGTGACTAAAAGTTCATATGTTGACCATGGTTATATTGCGTTTAGCGCAAAAGGGCCCGATGGATTCCTCCCCTATTTTAACTATGACTGCACAGGAATTGTTCTCAGCGCAATAGGTGAAAACTCTGGATTTACATGGTTAGCACGGGGTAAATGGTCCTGTATAAAAAACACAATTAGATTTTGGGCTACTGACTCTAGAGTATCTACAGAATATCTTTTTATATTAACTCACAACAAGAATATTTGGCCCATTCGAGGATCTGCACAACCATTTATTTCTCAATCTGATGCACGCAACATAAATATTCTGCTTCCATCAAATAATTTAGCAAGAATATTTGGAGGCATTGTTGAACCTTGGTATGCGCGAATTGAAATGAATGAAAACCAATCGCATACTCTCGCCGCCTTGCGCGATGCATTGCTACCAAAGCTTATCAGCGGTGAAATTCGGATGAAGGATGCAGAGATTTTCTTAAGAGAGAGGGGACTTTGACTTATATAGTTCATCTGTTATTTTCTAACTGCGAACTCAGGCAAGTTCTTCAGCAACAAGAAACAAATATGTTCAAAGAAATCGATGAAATTGAAGGAAACCAACTGCTAAACACCAGCGTCGAAGACCTCTGTGATTATTTTGAGCAAAAGTACAAGTTAGAAACACCAAAATTAAGAGAAAACGAAATAATTGTTGAACAGCGTGAGATAGATATTGATATAAGCCAGGACCCGTATAGACACATCCTTGACAGGAGCAGGCCTTTCTATATAAAAGGAACAGAAATCCGGTTTTTCGTACCTTATGATGGCGATGAAATTCTATTCCATTGCAGGCCAAGCCGATTTACGCTTAATCTACCCCAGGCCCAGGTTGATCAAGGTCAGTTGATTATTAGTTTTAGGCTTACGGACCATGATGCAGCTAGAATTAAAGATGAGTTCAATAAAACCCTATCTCAAATTAAGGAATACCTTAATTGGATAAACGAGGAGGTATCTCGATTCAATAATTCTCTGCGGGATAAGGCGCGTCAGAAAATCGATTTCCGTCGTCAAAAACTTCTCAAGGACCAAGGGCTAGTCGAATCTTTAGGTTTTCCCCTAAGGAAAAGGCCTGATGCCATAGAGACCTATGTAGCGCCTATAGTTCGCAGAAAAATTACTCCTAGATTACCATCGGCTAATACTGCCCCATTTGTCCCAGAACCGACTCTTGATTTGAATGCGTATGAACATATTCTAACAGTGATTTGTAATATGGCCAAAGTGATTGAGAGAAGTCCGCAGGCTTTCAAGCAAATGCAAGAGGAGAATCTTCGACAACACTTTCTAGTTCAACTAAATGGGCAATATGAAGGACAGGCAACCGGGGAAACTTTCAATTTTCAGGGAAAAACTGATATCCTCATTCGGGTGAATGGTCGGAATATTTTTATTGCAGAATGTAAGTTTTGGAAAGGCCCGAAATGCTTCAAAGAAGCGATCGACCAACTGCTCAGCTACACCAGTTGGCGCGATACGAAAACGGCCTTACTCATTTTCAATAGAAATAAGCAACTATCTAATGTATTGGAGCAAATTCCAAGACTTATTAAAGATCATCCGAACTATAAACGCCAACTAGAGTATGCCTCTGAAACTGGGTTCCGATTTATTCTTCACCATCGAGATGATACCAACCGGGAATTAATTCTAACTGTATTAGTTTTTGAGGTACCTAGATGATCCGCTTAGCTGTACTTGAAATTGAATGCGGCTTCGTTTCATCATTTAAGTATATTAGCTGGGCTTCTAAGCCACAAATGAAATCTCTTCCCGACTGTCTATTAAATAAGCAGAAAGAATACGTAAAAAGACTCTGCTCTTATACCTGTCTTATACCTGCGCGAAACGTTGCTGTAAAACTTATATCCGGAGAGATAGAGGTTATGGAGGCAAAAAAGATTAAGGAGGTATAATATGTCCAGTGTAAACAATAATAAACCTGATAGAGAAATAGAAGCTTTTAGGTTCCTTGAGCGCGATTTCAACCATTGTACCGAACAATTGCGTCATTATGATGCACAGATAATAGACATGCTTAAATTTACATTTACAGTGTACAGTGCCCTTATTGGAATTGCAGTAGGTCTATATCAATTTGGCTTGAAAGAAAATAAGAATCTTTATTTTCCTGCAATAGCAGCTCTTATTGTTGGCTTAATAATAGGCTTATTAATGTTCGCTTTGGTTGTTAGAAACCGGGCTTATTTTGTTCAAGTAGTACGCTATATAAATGAACAAAGAAATTTCTTTCTTCAAATAAAACCAGGAGGATTTGAAAATAAATCCGGAATGTATATAGATTATAAAATGCCTCCCTACTTTAACTGGCGCAGTTCCCACTCTTGGATAGGATATATTCTAGCAGCTATTAATGCATCTTTGCTTGGGGGGTTGCTCTATTTGCTTTTTCCAAAAATATGGGCAGGTGTGATAGGCGGAAGTTCAATTCTATTCATCCTTCAGTTGATATTAGGGATCAAATACCTAAGGACAAGAGAGAATAAAACTACGTCTAAAGCAATTTTTGGGAAATAAAGGAGACAACAATGGGTACTCCACCATGGATCACTTCCCTTAAAAGTCATATTTGGATATTCAATGTTGATCGTGGGCTATGTGTTTTCATCAGGACGGGCCTTAATCAAGGCATTATGTATGATTTCGGAAGTTCGGATAATTTTAGACCATCAGACTTTTTAAAAGAACAAATTATCCCTTTTTTAGATAAATATGAACAACATAGAATAGCGCAGACAATTATTTCTCATCCACATTTTGATCATATTAGCAATATTAGCTGCTTATTTGAACCAACCATGGAAAGTTCTCCATTTTACGCTGCACTGCATACATGCCCTCACGATAAGACCGGTTCTGCCAAGGATGAATGTATTAATTGGGAGAGAATTAAAAATCCCGCAGGAAGTGAGAATGTTACAAAACTCTATAAAAATCTTTATGAAAATCGGAAGCTTCCTCTTCAAACTATCTGTTATAAATCGGCTCGCTATATTCCTAAACTAGAATATGGAATCTATTATGTAAGGCCTCCAGTAGTTGATGAGATCTTTCCAGATGACGACCAAGAATATGCAAACGGCCTTAGCCTGGTTTTATTTTATAGACATGGTAATCACACATTGCTTATACCAGGAGACATTAATCCGATGGCTCTCTCTTACATTCTAGATGAAAAGGAGGGACTAGAAAAGCGCTATACAGTATTTAATAGAGAATTTAGTTCCACACATCCTACTTGGCATGAAAAAACCGGAAATCAGCCATTTTTAAGAGATTTGTTGTCAGAGCTTGGCTTATCGGTCTTAATTGCCCCCCATCATGGGCTCAAATCTGGCTATTCAAACGATCTTTATTCAAAGATAAAGGGGGGGAAACCAGGGCTTGTTGTAATATCTGAAAAAAGGCACTTGACTGATGCAGATGGAGAAGTCGCTCCATTGTATCAATCCCAAGATGGCTCCACAGGTCAATATGTATATATAGAAGGGAAGAAAGAATTTCATTATTCTATAAGCACTCGCAGTGGTTACCATATTCTAATACTATTCCAGGGAACAGGTGGGCAGCCTGAGGTATATTTAGAAAAAGATCCAAACCTCTTATTAAAGAGAATAAAATAAGTAAATCAATGGCATTTATGGCTCATTTTTTAAATATTTCATATATTAATTATGCAATTTGTTGCTAACAAAACTTGTCAGTGTAGAAATCAGAGGGAAGGATGCGGAGAAATTTCTAAAGGAGGCAGGAATATGACAACAACGAAGGGTTTTTCAGTGCGCATTTTCATACCTTCTGGCGAGCCTGATGAGCTGCGCATCGTAGAGAAATCCAACTGGATTGGGCAGGGTATTGTTTTCCCGAGAGCTTTATTTGCCGAAGTACGCAAACGCGACGAATTGAAAAGGCCGGGGGTTTATATCCTTTGGGGCCCGAGCGAATCGGGACAGCTGCCTCTCGTATATGTGGGCGAAGGAGACAATATTGTTGCTCGCCTGGATCAGCATGTAAAACAGAAGGATTTCTGGACATATGCCGTGGTATTTACTAGCAAGGATCAAAATCTTAATAAGGCTCATATAAAGTATCTTGAAGCTCGGCTGATCGCCCTGGCCGCAGAGGCCAAGCGAGCAAAACTAGATAATAACACCGTGCCTCAGCTCCCGGCTTTATCCGAAGCTGATATTGTTGATGCCGAGGCTTTTCTCAGAGACCTCCTGCTATGCCTGCCTGTTGTGGGAGTTCCCTTTTTCGAGAAGGCTAAAGCCGCAACTTCAAAAACACATGACTTGTTCCTAAAGTCAAAAGGTATAGAAGCACGGGGAATAAACACCGCAGAGGGTTTTGTCGTCCGAGCAGGTTCGCAGGCTGTAAAGGATGAAGTTCCATCACTCCAGTCCTTCGTGCGAGAGTTGCGCCAATCGTTAATAGCAGCGGGTGTTCTGGAAGATTTAGGTTTATATCTTCGCCTGACACAAGATTATGTGTTTAATTCACCTTCCACCGCGGCAGGCGTGCTTCTAGGCCGGTCTGAAAATGGACGCACCGCATGGAAAGATGCGAAAGGACGCACACTAAAAGAAATTGAAGAAGCGGAGACGTATGAAGAATGATGGTTTACGGGTTCCCTGATTCCAAAGTCGCAGAAGAAGCTAGATTAGTATCCAAGGAAATCTTCGGCTGCTTTTCCTGTTTTAGATCAGAAACAAAAGTAAACCAGCAATGACTATTAATAAAATCTATTATAGTAAACATGTATTAAAGCCAAAAAGTATAAAAAAGACAGAAAAATATAGCGGAGATTTACATAAACCATGAAAAATCCGGAAAAGGAAATTAAAGAGGCAGTTAAAGATTTCATAGAGGTGGCAAAATTAGCAAGTGTCTTTATAAAGCCCGAAGAATTGGAGATAGAATATCTGAAAGCTCCTCATAGTCCCCCAACGTTTCTACCAAAAAATAAAATGGCCATTTATGGCTTCTGTTTTGAAGGTCAATGGCTTATAGTTGGAATGGCAGGACCAAAGTCTTCTGCAAGATACACATCTCACCATTACAATCCGAAAAGTTCGTTAAGCAACCTGGCAAAAAAATTATTGAAAGATTCAGAAATGAAGTTAATTATTCGAGATAACCCAGGAGATTGGATTAAAAAAAATTGTGACAGGGTTAATATAATTATTGATGCAGAAAAAGGTATTCTCCTCCTGGCTTTATTTGAGGCTTTCTTACATGTGAGATTAAGACCAATATATGAAAAATAATAGATAACTAACTTTATCTAAGGGCAATAAAATGGCTAAGTTTGTTGAGTCTGAAGTAGAGGCAGCAGCCCTAAGCTGGTTAGAATCCCTGGGCTGGTCCGTCAAGTATGGCTCGGATATGATTCCTGGCGGTCTTTTCTCTGAGAGACAGGATTACACTCAGGTCATCTTAGATGCTCGCCTGCGTGACGCTTTAAGACGGCTCAATCCAGACCTGCCTGAAGAAACTTTAGCTGAGGCATACCGCCGCCTCACCCATCCTGAAGGAGCAAACTTAGAGACCCGAAACAGAGCCTTTCACCGCATGCTGGTAGATGGAGTGGCGGTTGAGTATAGGCGTTCGGACGATAAAATTGCCGGAGCTCAGGTCAATGTAATTGATTTTTCAAATCCTAACAATAATGACTTTCTGGCCGTCAATCAATTCACGGTCGTGGAAAACAGGCATACCCGGCGGCCAGACATCGTTCTTTTCCTAAATGGGCTGCCCCTGGCGATTATCGAATTAAAAAATCCAGCCGACCAGAACGCCACCATCCTTACCGCTTTCAAGCAGCTTCAAACATACAAAGCAGAGATCCCATCTCTATTTGCTATGAACGAATTTCTGGTCATCTCGGACGGTCTTGAAGCCAGAGTGGGAACTTTAACTGCCGGGCACGAATGGTTCAAACCATGGAGAACGATAACCGGAAAAGAGATAGAAGATTCGGGTCGACCTGAACTTGAAGTTCTGTTGAAAGGCATTTTTGATAAAGAAAATTTTCTGGAACTCGTGCGTGACTTTATTGTTTTTGAAGAGAATGGCGGAGCTCTTTCTAAAAAGATGGCAGGTTATCATCAGTTCCATGCTGTGCGTGTAGCTGTGGCCGAAACCCTAAGAGCAGCTATGCCGGAAACGTGGAAACAATTAAAAAGCGCGTACGGCGAGTTCTGGGCTGGGCGGCAGCCGGGCGGCAATCCCGGAGATAGAAGAATCGGAGTCGTCTGGCATACCCAGGGTTCCGGGAAAAGTCTCACGATGGCTTTTTACGCCGGCCGCATAATTAGAGAACCGGTAATGCAGAATCCAACCATCGTGGTTATAACCGACAGGAATGACCTTGATGATCAGCTGTTCGGAACTTTTTGCCGCTGTCAGGAGCTGCTGCGCCAGAATCCAGTAAAGGCCGAAAGCCGTGCTGATTTAAGGGAAAAGCTTTCGGTAAAAGGTGGCGGTGTAATTTTTACAACCATTCAGAAATTCTTACCCGAAACAAAAGGTGACACAAACCCGGTACTTTCGGAGCGGAACAACATAATTGTGATAGCCGACGAAGCTCATCGCAGTCAGTACGATTTCATAGACGGATTTGCCCGTCATATGAGAGATACTTTGCCGAGGGCTTCATTCATCGCTTTCACCGGTACTCCCCTTGAACTTGCTGACAGAAACACCAGGACAGTCTTCGGGGATTATATAAGCATTTACGATATTCAACGAGCCGTTGAGGATAAAGCCACGGTTCCCATTTATTATGAAAGCCGACTGGCCAAACTTGACCTAGATGAAAAAGAACGTCCCAAAATTGACCCGGAATTTGAGGAAGTAACTGAAGGTGAAGAGCTGGAACGAAAAGAAAAGCTCAAAACCAAATGGGCGCAACTTGAATCTATCGTCGGAGCGGAAAAAAGATTAAGGCTTGTCGCTCGGGATATTGTCGAGCATTTTGAGGAAAGACTTGAAGCCCTTGAAGGCAAGGCGATGATTGTGTGCATGAGCCGCAGAATATGCGTCGACCTGTATAACGAAATCACCAGATTAAGGCCCAAATGGCATAACGAAGACGATAGCCGGGGAATAATTAAAGTCGTGATGACTGGCTCAGCATCGGACCCAAAAGAATGGCAGCAGCATATAAGAGATAAGAGACGACGAGAGAAGTTGGCAGATAGGTTTAGAGACCCGACTGACCCTTTTAAGATAGTCATTGTCCGGGATATGTGGCTGACGGGATTTGATTGCCCGAGCCTGCATACCATGTATCTTGATAAGCCGATGAGGGGCCACGGCTTAATGCAGGCAATTGCCAGAGTCAACAGAGTTTTCAGAGATAAGCCAGGTGGCTTAGTCGTTGATTACCTGGGATTAACCTATGAGCTCAAGGAAGCTATGGCGGCCTATACTCAGAGTGGCGGTAAGGGAGATACGATTATCGACCAGGCGAAGATAGTGGATCTAATGAAGGAAAAATACGACATCTGTCTCGGGCTATTCCACGGTTTTGACTGGACGAGCTGGAAAACCGGAACCCCGGAAGAAAGGCTCGGGCTCTTGCCAAAGGCTCAAGACCATATCCTGGCTCAGGAAGACGGTAAAGAAAGGTTGATGAAGGCGGTCAACGAACTTTCCAGAGCCTTTGCCCTGGCTGTTCCTCATGAAGAGGCAATAAAAATAAGAGATGATGTGTCATTCTTTCAGGCAGTGAAGAATAGTTTAGCCAAGAAATCTCCAGCTCTGCCGCCAAGACCCGAGGATGAGCTTGACCATGCGGTCAAGCAAATTGTCTCAAAGGCAATCGCTCCGGAAGGAGTTATAGACCTTTTTGCTGCCGCCGGGTTGAAAAAGCCTGATATTTCCACTTTATCTGAGGAATTTCTGGCTGAGGTACGCCAGATGCCTTATAGAAATCTGGCCGTGGAGGTTCTGTATAAGCTGCTCTATGGAGAAATCCAAATAAGGAAGCGAAAAAATCTTGTGCAGTCCAGGTCATTTGCCGAATTGCTCCAGGAAGCCATTAATCGCTATCATAACCGCTCTATAGAAGCCCTACAGGTAATTGAGGAATTAATAGAAATCGCCCGAGAACTTAGGAAGACAGACAAACGGGCTGAACAGTTGGGCTTAAGCGAAGATGAAATTGCTTTCTACGATGCGCTGGAGACCAATGACAGCGCGGTTCAGATTCTCGGTGAAGAAATCCTAAAGAAAATCGCCCAGGAGCTGGTTAAGAGAATCAGAGAAAACGTAACCGTTGACTGGACAGTTCGAGAGGACAGGAGAGCCTTTTTGCGGACTCAGGTCAAAAGAATATTGAAGAAATATAATTACCCCCCGGACAAACAGGAAAAGGCGACGCAGACAGTCCTGGAGCAGGCAGAGTTGCTTTCGGAGTTCTGGGCCACCGCCTGAGCTCGTCAAGCTGACTTCCCCCGACCAGAGAACAAAAGCGGAATTTTGCTTTAAAAGCCAGAATTAAAGTCTATCCCTTCTTGAAAAGTGATGTGGTCATTTCCGGGCCGTCATCAGAGAGGTAGTCTAGCCTTATTGCGGCAATCTGCGCTCTGGCTTTGCCCACACCCGCTGTCCTGACTGCCACGGTGAACATATGCTGACGTTCTCGTCCCAGACCCGTGGCTTCTGCCCATCCTACCGTTTCGCCTGCCCTGGAAATCCCTGCCCTATTTGACATCTCTTCAAGCCAGGATCTATACTTCCTCGCGGTGGGAGGTTATAGATGACCATACTTTATGAAAAAATAGCAAGGGATAAAGAATTACTAACTACTGAAAGAATTTCAAAGTATAATAAATGGACCGAAGATGCCGAGAAAGCAAGAAAAACAAGTCATTCTTTAGAAGCAACGGATAACCAATATGATAAGGCCGAAGAGCTTATAACATTCTATACTTTTGCACCTCTTGAACATGAAAAAACCCCTGAACAGGTTAAGCTTGAGACCATTCAAGAAATTTTAAGATGCGTAAATATTAATGAAACTCTAAAGGAAGCAACGCTCCATTTTGAGCGCGATTTAGAGCCTCCCCTTGAATACTTAGAATGGTTAAAAGCCGAAGTCATATATCATCCAATAAGATACATTCGAGAACAGGCTCAGGAAAGAATCAAATCTGAAGAACAACTGGAAGGTCCTACGCAGGTAGATGCCGTTATAGACACAGACCGGTTCCTTATCCTGATTGAGGTAAAATTCACTTCGGATATTTCTCCATCCACTAAGTTTGGTCTGATTAGAAATCAAATCGCACGCCTTATAGACGTCGGAATATCCAAAGTAAAAAAAATGCAAAATAATAAAAAAGATGCGAAGCTAATAGTCCTGTGTTGCACACCTCATGACCTCTTCCACAAGCGTAGCAGATTCTACTATTATAAGATGCAAGAATATTCAGACCCATTAAAAACTATTCAGGATATTCCCTGGCGCACATTATATGAAATAAACAAGTCTCTGGAAAAAGTAGCCTGGATATCGCTGGAAAAAATCATTGAAATTATTTATAGGAACACCAGAGAATATCTGAATCCCGATGAATTCAAAGAGGCAGCAGAATTTTTTATTGAGAGAAAGTTGTGGTCTTTTCCCGAATAAATGCTCTTTATTGAAATAGAAATACCCCATAAAAATTTAGAATTAACTCCCTTGACAAGCGCTTCCTATACCAAACGTCTGATACTGAACCGGGCCGGGCACGAGGGGCTATAAGGTCGGCACGACTATCTGATTTCGCTTTCAGTAGAATATGAAAGTTGTGGCCTTCCCGACAGACTATATCTTTTTCTAAGCCGAAACCGCCGCTCTCCCCTTTTGACCTATTTTTGATAATAATCCCTGCTGGAACTCGCCAACCGCCACAGAGGAATCAACCAGAAGCTCAATGAGAATATCGGCTACCTCAACACGTCTTATGAAAAGAGAGGATGCAAACATGAGCCAATCATCATTTTTTTACGATGCGCTTCTTCCTTTTCCCCTCAAGATAGTCCTGTCGGCCACAGGCCCGGTAAGGGTATATGAAATTCCGGACGACCAAAAACAGGCGGTGCTTGAGAAGCTCTATCCCTTCCTGCCGGTTCCGTCTCTTGACGATGTGATGGAAGACATACACGCCGAAAAGAAGTTTAAAGTCCGAGAGTTTCTGGTTGTTCGCGAGGGTAAGATGAATGTTCTCGCCAGCCCATATTATCTTGAGAACGGGGGAACTGTCATCGACTGGGTGCCGGTCCGAAGAGCTCGGCGCCGTCGGCGTGGCAAGCCCACTAAAAGGGCCTAACAGAAAGATTCCGAGGAGCACATCATTGAAGTTGCTGATTGGTTGAAACAAGTTAAATGCAGTAAAAAATACTTTAGCCCTTAAATACTCCCTCCGGCCTGGGTGCTACCCGAAAGAAAAACTCAGTTGATAAGAAAAATTTATTATTGTACAAAGCTTTTATGAATAAAATTTGCCTAAAAAATTGGCTCTCACTTTTTGGTTTAACGTTTATCTGCTTAATCATTATATTTGCCACTCTTACCTGTTTTCAGCCGAAAGGCTATGACCCGATAGCCGCGCTTGAAAAATATGAGGTGGTATGGGATTCGCCGAGTAAAGATTATTCCGGCTCCATGCCCTGCGGTAATGGCGATATCGGCCTTAATGTCTGGGTAGAAGAAAACGGCGACCTGTTATTCTTCATCGGAAAGACCGATTCCTGGGATGACAACTCCCGGCTGGCTAAGGTGGGAAGAGTTCGGATTAAGCTCTCCCCTAATCCCATGTTCCCGGGCGGCTATTTCAGACAGGCTTTAAGGCTTAAAGACGGCACGGTTGAGATAAGCTGCGGTGAACGTTCCCGACCAGCGAAAATTCAGGTCTGGGTTGACGCCAATCATCCGATTATCCACGTGTCCATAAAAAGCCCGAAACGACTGGAAGCCAGAGCAACCATTGAACTCTGGCGCACTGAGCCCTACGAGCTCCCGACGATTGAGGTGAGTGACGTTCACTTTGACCATGACATCCCCGGAAACAAACATTTTCCGACAGTGGTTGAGCCGGATACGGTGCTCAGCGGCCTGCCTGACCGCATCGGCTGGTACCACCACAACAAAAAATCTGTCGGGCCGGCACTGGCCGCCAGACTCCAGGATATGGAAGGATTCAAGCAGGAAGACCCGATACTTTACCGCACTTTCGGCGCCGTAATCACCGCCAGAAAAGCGGAGAAAATTGACGACTTAAACCTACGGTCGCCGACTTCAAGCTCTCATCATTTCAGCATTTTTGTCCTGACCCGACATCCATCATCACCGGAAGAATGGCTTAAGGAGATGGACAAGCTGATCTCCGCCACGGAAAAAATCCCCATCAGGACCCGCCTTCGCGCTCACCGGGCCTGGTGGGACGTCTTCTGGCGCCGGAGCTGGATTGATATTCATTCCAAAAGCCCTGCTGATGACACCTACATCCTGAGCCGCGCCTACGTCCTGCAGCGGTTTATAAACGCCTGTGCCGGCCGCGGTCAGTATCCCATCAAGTTCAACGGCTCAATCTTCACCGTCCCCAATCCGGGAAGCCCGGGCGATGCCGATTACCGGCGCTGGGGTCCCGGCTACTGGTGGCAGAACACCCGCCTCCCCTACATCAGCATGTGTACTTCGGGCGATTTTGACCTGCTTGAACCTCTCTACCGGATGTACTGCGGCGATGTCCTGGAGATGGCTAAGTACCGCACCCGCCACTATTTCGGACACGAGGGAGCTTACTTCAATGAATGTGTTTACTTCTGGGGAGCAGCTTTTAACGAAGCCTACGGCTGGACGCCTCGCGAAAAGCGAACGGTGGTGGAAAATGAAAGCCGCTGGCACCGCTGGGAATGGCAGGGCGGCATAGAGCTCCTCTACATGCTCCTTGATTATTACGAGCACACCCTAGATGAGACGCTACTTCACGAAAAGCTGCTGCCTCTGGCTCATGAGGTCCTGACCTTCTATGACCAGCATTATCGGGTGGATGAGCGCGGGAAAATTGTGATGGAGCCGGCCCAGGCTCTAGAGACCTGGTGGGACTGCCGCAACCCCATGCCAGAAATAGCCGGTCTGCTGGCAGTGACCGAGCGTCTGCTGGACCTGGCCGGCGATAGAGTCAGCCCGGAAGAAAAAGCTCTCTGGCAGCGGATCCATGATAAAATGCCGGACCTTCCAACACGCGAGACGGACGGCGTTAAAACGCTGGCTCCCGCCGAGCGCTTTGCCGACAAGCACAACATAGAAAACCCCGAGCTTTACGCCGTCTTTCCCTACCGCCAGATTGCAGTTGGCCGACCCGGGCTGGAACTGGCAATAGAGGCACTTCGCCGCCGGGAAGACCGGGGCAACTTCGGCTGGCGTCAGGACGACATTTTCATGGCTTACTTAGGGCTTACAGACGAAGCGCGGGAATATGTGGTCGGCCGGGCCCGAAAATGGCATGAAGGCTCGCGCTTCCCGGCTTTCTGGGGGCCAAACTACGACTGGGTGCCAGACCAGGACCACGGCGGAGTCCTGATGAAAACAGTTCAGGCCATGCTGATGCAGACCGACGGAAAGAAAATATTCCTGCTCCCGGCCTGGCCCCAGGACTGGGATGTGGACTTCAGGCTGCATGCGCCTTACCGCACCGTGGTTGAAGGTCAGGTCCGCCACGGTCAGGTTACCAAACTCAATGTCACCCCACCTTCCCGTCGCTCCGATGTTCAACTTATGACGCAAAAATGAGCTCAGGAGTCTCAGAATCTAATCAGCAAATTCAGACCTACATCTACCCCGCTTAATTCCCACTTGAACTGTTTTTCCTCTCCATAAATATCTATAAACGTCAGCTTTTGCCCAACCTGAGCTGGGTCTCCTGTATCTCTTTTAATTGTGAATGATTTTATCTTCCCCAATGGGTATCTTGCATCCAGGGATAACGCTATGTTGTCCATTAAATTTACTTTAAATCCTGCATTAATATGAGGCAAAATTGAGCTTCCTTTTGATTCAATTTCCCTGGTTCCGCTATCATAAGTCTCGCCATTACTTTGAAAGTTCCATTCTTCTTTCATTATCACTTTCCCCATATACCAGCCCGCACCTCCGCCAATGTATCCACCAATCTTACCAGCTAAATAATGGGCTCTTAATGAAACTGTGATAGGAATAAGAGATGCTTTAACAGACATTTTTTCTGATACATCAACCGGTATATCATCAATCGTGCCGGTTCCGTGGAGGGATCCTTGGGGCAAGCTATTTTGCCAAACCTGGGCCCCTACTGCTACCGATAATTTGTTAACAGCGAAAAATTCTAATTCACCGCCAAACAATATCTTACCGCTCATCTTTCCAAGTTCAGTTAGCTCGGTGGTTAAACCTTCTTCAATCAGCCAGGCATTAAGAATATTTAGATTAGCATTGATTGCTGGATTCACTCCATTATTATAAGTGGATGATGAAGGCTGATAATAACCGCAGCGAAAGCTGAGCGAAAATTTTTTATCAGCCGCGGTTAAAATTGACGATAATAAAACAATACCCACAATTACATTTCTTAGCTTCATTTTTTGCTCCAATCACCTTTTTTTAAATAATTTAATGATAATCAACTAATTTAACTGCAGCGGACCAAATATTACCCGGTTATTAGTTTCATCCTTTTCTGGGATATTATTCTTAGAATCAATCACAGCTACCAGGTATTTTCCAGTCAAAATATTCTTATTAGCGAAATATTTAAAAAATAATAAAGTTCTAGACCACCCAGGACTTATTGTTAACGACACCCTTTGTGTCCCTATCAGAGTATCCAGACTGTTCCCGTCATTTGATAAATAATAAGATACAGTAAATAGCCCGCTGGTACTAGCATCTCCACTGTTCATTATGCGCAAATTGCCTCTTAAAACAGCAGATCTCACAAACATCCTTGACGTAGATACCCTTATCCATCCTCCCTGAAGCTCTGGCCTTGGTATACGATTAAAAGTAGCAATAACTGTCTTATTTGAATCCATGGTGATGGTAGTGACCGGGTTACTGCCAGAACAGTCCCCACTCCAACCGGCAAAATATGAATCACTGTCAGGGATTGCGGTCAGGACGACCACAGTCCCCGGTGCAAAAAAACAATAACAGGAAGAACAGATAGAACCACAATTTATCCCCGGAGGTTCGCTACTGACCACGCCAGAACCTGTGCCTGTTTTAGCAACTGTCAACATATAATCAGAGGCCGTTTGTTCACTTATCCTGGCTACAAATCCATCCTCAGCGCCGCCACCATAACTTGCCTGAATTGGGTTCTTTAAAGGGAAACAAATTGAAGAAGTTCTTCCGGCTACATAGGCATTTCCCTGAGAATCCACTGCTATGCTATTGGCCGAGTCCAGACCCGAACCTCCCAGACAAGTAGAATATATGAGCCCAGTTCCAGAGGCGCTTATCTTGGTTATAAACACATTTCCCGGGCCTAAATTTATCTGAATCGGATTCTTCAAGGGGAAATTTGGTGAGTCGGTATATCCGGCCACATAAGCATTCCCCTGAGAATCAACCGCCAGGCCATTAGCGTAGTCATCAGCTGATCCTCCTAAATAAGTAGAATATATGAGCTCAGTTCCAGAGGCACTTATCTTGGCAATAAATGCATCATATAAGCCACCGCCATGACCTGCCTGAAGTGGATTATTTAAAGGAAAATCTGATGAGTAGGTATATCCGGCTATATAGGCATTACCTTGATAATCAACTGCTATGCTATTGGCGTTGTCATAGTATGATCCTCCAAGATAAGTAGAATATATGAGCTCAGTTCCAGAGGAGTCTATCTTGGTTATAAATGCATCATAATCCCCTCCAAATCCAGCCTGAAGTGGGTTCTTTAAAGGAAAATCTGGTGAAGAAGTGTTTCCGGCCACATAAGCATTCCCCTGAGAATCAACTGCTATTACCTGGGCAGAGTCCAGGCGCAAACCTCCCAGATAAGTAGAATATATGAGTTCAGTTCCAGAGGCGCTTATCTTTGTTATAAACGCATCTTCATCATAAAACTCACTGGACTTTGTCTGAATTGGGTTCTTTAACGGGAAATCTGATGACCAGGTATATCCGGCCACATAGGCATTACCCTGAAAATCAACTGCTATGCCATGAGCGTAGTCATCAGCTGATCCTCCTAAATAGGTAGAATATATGAGCTCCGTTCCATAAGAGCTTATCTTGGCTATAAATGCATCAAGAAACCCACCAAATCCCGCCTGAACTGGGTTATTCAAAGGGAAATTTGATGAGTAAGATGCTCCAGCCACATAAGCGTTACCCTCAGAATCAACCGCTATGCCAAAGGCAGCATCGTAGTCCGATCCTCCCAGATAAGTAGAATATATGAGTTCAGTTCCAGAGGCACTTATCTTTGATATAAATGCATCGGCATGACCGCCAATATTTGCCTGAAGTGGATTCTTTAAAGGAAAATCCGATGACCAGGTATATCCCGCCACATAGGCATTACCCTGAGAATCAACTGCTATGCCAGCGGCACTTTCCTGAGACAGTCCTGATCCCCCCAAATAGGTAGAATAAATAAGAACAGGATCAATCGTCAGGGGTTTACTCCGGTCATAATCCTTTAGACTAAAATTAAATATATATTTTTGCCCCGTCTCTATAATCCTGTACTCTCCGCTAATCCTGTTATTACTCCCGTCCTCCCCCACCTGATAAATAACCGGCTTTTTTTGAACAACCTTTTCACCTGAAGGAAGCAAGGCAATGAGATCACCATCTTCTGAAATTTTTAGATCTTTTATCCCTTCATATTCAAAGGCTATCTTTGAAACGTCCACCCCTGGCTGAGCGATTATGTCGTACTCCAGCTGATTATTGTTTCCGTAAAAAACTATATCCACCCCATCATAAATTTCTCTGTACCGTACCTTTCTGAAGGTAGGAATTCCCGTTTTCCATTTCTCTTGATTTCTGCCAATAAAATAATTAACTCGTCCAAACTGCTCTTCTTCTGCCACAATTTCCGCTCTTTTCCTGGCATTTAATGGGGTCAACCTGACAAGTTCTGTTTTTGACTTCTTAGAGTTTGCCAATTTAGCTTCATCTTTGAATCTTCTCAGAGCTTTATCAGGTAATTGCCCTTCCTCTATGTGTTTTGTTAGCATCATATAGATGCCATCTTCGGCGAAAAAGATACTGTGCCCTGCGGCTTTTTCATAGAATTTCACTCTGCTATCTATCTGACCATCATTCCTGATGAAATAGAGCGGAAGTTTTCCATAATTATAAATGCTGGGTTTCTTCTCAACTTTGGCTATTGATCCTCCAGAAAGAGCATGAAGATTAACCGAAAAGAACATTAAAAGGCTTAATAAACACCCCAAAACCTCAAGCATTAAACACTTTTTTTCTTTTCCCATCCCTATGACTCCTTCGTTTTTTATATTAAAAAAAAAAAAAAAATAAAGTGTCAAGCGAAATATTCTTTCCACTTAAGACATGGTATCTGAGCTAGAGGGTTTGATAAGAAGCCATAGGGCAAAGTGTTATAAAACCATGCTGATGTAGACCGACGCCATGAAAATATTCCTGCTACCGGCCTGGCCCCAGGACTGGGATGTGGACTTCAGGCTGCATGCGCCTTACCGCACCGTGGTTGAAGGTCAGTTACGCAACGGCCAGGTTACCAAACTCAATGTCACCCCACCTTCCCGTCGCTCCGACCTGATAATAAGAAAATAATAATCACATAGTGGTGATATATTTTTCTAAAGCTATCTTAAGATTATAAAATTCGCTATCAGGCTATTTAGATTTTTAGAAATTTGTCGAGAATTATGATCTTATTTCCTGCTCTGTTCTTTTAACAAACCAGTCAACAAACTTAGGCAAAGTTTTAGGATTGATTGCTTTATTTAGACTTATTTAACTCTTCAAGCAGGAATTCCCACTTGATAATCTTATCCTTCGCCTCTCGGCTGTCCGGAGCTTCGGGATACAGCTCAAGATAGGCAGTCATGCATCTTATGGCCTGACGATATTCCTTAAGAGCTTCATAGGTCGTGGCCAGAGATTTATAAATCCCCGGGTAGAATGGGGCAATTTTTCTGGCTTCGTTATGCTCTGAGAGTGCTCTATCGAAATCGTTGTTACCACTCAGCATCTCAGCCCGGATGATATGTTTTCTGGCTTCTTCCGAAACATCGGTAAGATAAGCACTTCCCTTTATAAGCTGTCCTATGTGTTTTCTTACCTCACTGGCTTCTTCTTCTGATAGCAGATTCATCAGCAACGAATATTCTCCCAGAGCTTCTTTGAGCTTCCCTGAAGATTCATAAGAGAGAATGTTCTGTTTTTTGCTGGCAACATAAGGTCTTAGCGCCGCCTGTACCTGGCTTAGAACCGCTTTCCGCAATGAACTCTTAGAAAAAAGATAATCATCCGGAATGGCCGCTATAATCTTAGCCGCTCGCTCAGCATCACCGCTCTTTGAATAAACCAGAGCCAGGAGCATCCGTTCGAAATTTTCTTCCGAGCTTGAGAGCAGGTTTATTGTTTCACTCAACTCTTCGGCCTGGACCAGCTCGCCCCCCATCGCCCTGGAAAACGCAACAGCCCGTTTGGCCCAAATATTGTCAGGATTTAATCTGAAGGCTTCTCTGGCGTCACTTCGGGCCTCTTCCATCTTTCCTGCCAGCCCTTTAGCCAGGCTTCTTAAGGCATAGTTGAGAGCGGCATTGGTGTTTACCATTTCGACGCTGGTCAAAGAAAAATCGAGTGGCTTTTTCTCGCCCTTCCTTGCAAGGCTCAGACTGACCTTAGTCCCGGCTGGAGGGTTTAAGACCGACTGGATTTTTTCTGCGGGCAGGCCTTTTGTTGGTTGGCCATCGATGTTTAAAATCTTATCACCTTCTTTAATCCCAGCGCCCTGAGCTGGAAACCCCGGCCAGACCGAGTTAACTACCGGATATTTATCCACAATTCCAATATCTATCCCCAATCCATTTCTGGTCCATCTTTTTATTTCCTCATCAGAAACCGCAATAGCTTCATCGAATTTCCCGGCGCTCATAAGGCAAAAAGTCAGATTCGTTCCAGTCTGAGGGGACTGAGGCGCTTTTCTTAAAAACTCTTCAGCTTCGGCATATCTTTCATCATTCATATAAATAGTGGCCACATTCAGATAGGCGTCAATGTTGTTTGGCTTTAAGCCTATAGCTTTTTTATAGGCTTCAATCGCCGAATTATTATCCTTTCTGGCCTTATGAATGGAACCCAAAACCATATATAAATAATCGTCCGGTCCAAGCTCTAAGGCCTTATTTATTGCCGCCAGGCTTTCTTCGTACTTTTTTAACTCCCGATAACTGGCAGCCATGGTAGCATAATAATGGCTTGAGCCTTTTGGATTTAACTCAATGCCTCTAGCCAAAGCACTTATCGCTTCCTGATATTGCCCGTTGAAATAAAGTGCATTACCCAGCCAGAAATAGCAGGTATCCTTCGAGGGACACAGAGGAATCAAGTACTCCTTCCAGGACCGGACTTCCGGGATATTTGGAGCTCCGTCATATTTTGTTTGGGGCCGAAGGTCCGCCACCTCAGCCGCTCTTAAAAACCAGGAAGCTGCTTCTTTATACTGCCCGTCGTCGTAATAAGCCCTTCCCAGCCAGAAATACCAGGCGTCCCCCAGGCGGTAAGCGCTCATTCCTTCTTTATAAATTTCCGTGGCTCTTTTTATGTACTGGATGGCCTCCTTGTACTGCTTATTCTTGTAATAGGAAAGGCCGAGCAAAAAAGAGCTGTGGGCAGCCAGGTCTCCGGTCTCTTTTTCTCTTTCCACTTCCTTCTTAAAAAAACTAATTGCTGCCTCGTATTTTCCGGCATAGAAAGCATCAAGCCCAACCTTATATTTTCTTTGGGCATAAGACGGCGTGCTTAAAGTGACCAGCAAATAACATAACAGAAAAAACACAAGAATTCTTTTCACGTTCATTATGCTTCTCCCCATTAAATTAAAATGTCGGATGCGCCAATAAAATTAAAATTCAATGGCAGCCCTGCCTCGCCAGATGGGATAAAATTTTTTCCCCTTCCCCAATCCCGTTCAAAGCCTGGAATTAGAATTAAGGTCAGAGAAAATTAACCATCCATCAATTGATTTTAAGAAATTGAGTAAAAATAAGTCAACTTATTCAACAGAGATTTTAGCTCAGCCTTTCATGACGCCGATGGGGACGACCCGGGCCACCAGCTTGCCCAGCATAGTTTCATGCGACACTCGAACCACCTCATCAACATCCTTGTAAGCAGCGGAGGCCTCTTCGGCCACACCTTTCCAGCTTGAGGCTTTAAGCTCCACGCCCTTCCTGGCCAGCTCATCCCTAATCTGCTCGCCCCGGAACCGCCTCAACGCCTCGTTGCGGCTCATCACCCGACCAGCACCATGGGCCGTAGAGCTGAAGCTCATTTCCTCAGCTTCGGCTGTTCCTACCAGCACGTAAGAAGCTGTGCCCATGCTGCCCGGAATCAGGACCGGCTGCCCCACCTCCCTGTAAACGGCTGGGATTTCCGGTCTTCCAGGTCCGAAGCTTCTGGTAGCTCCCTTTCGGTGGACGCACATCAACTTTTCTTTTCCGTTTACCGTGTGCTTTTCCACCTTGGCCACATTGTGGCAGACATCATAAATCTGCCTCATTCCTCTGGATGAACCCATCACCTTGGCAAAAACATCCCTCACCCAGTGGGCAATCATCTGACGGTTGGCAAAAGCATAATTGACCGCGGCGCACATTGATTTGTAATAACGCTGGCCCAGGTCGGATTTGAAGGGAGCATTGATCAATTCTCTATCGGGCAGTCCCTTAAACCCGAATTTATTTTCCATCAGCTCAATGTAGTCAGTGGCAATCTGATGGCCCAGCCCGCGGCTGCCGCAGTGAATCATCACCAGCACCTGTCCTTTCTCTTCTATCCCAAACACCCGGGCTACTCTTTCGTCATAAATCTCATCCACCTTCTGAATTTCCAGAAAATGATTACCGGCGCCCAGCGTCCCTAACTGTGGAATCCCTCTCTCCATGGCTCGCTCAGAAATAAATTCCCAGGAAGCATCTTTCATCCGGCCGCCTTCTTCGGTCCTCTCCAGGTCCTCTTTTAAGCCGTAGCCCTGTTCCACTGCCCACTCGGCACCCTTAACCAGAATTTCTTTGAGTACGCTGCGGCTGAGTTTAGTGATGCCGCCCTTTCCCACTCCGGCCGGAACTTCTTTGAAAATTTCAGCCAGGAGTTCTTTTCTCTTAGCCGTGATGTCGCTTTCCTTAAAATCCGTGCGCAGCAACCTCACGCCACAGTTAATGTCATAACCAACTCCGCCGGGCGAAATTATGCCTTCATCCAGGTCAAAAGCCGCCACCCCGCCAATCGGAAAGCCATAACCCTGGTGAGCGTCGGGCATCACGTAGGACATCCGCTGGATGCCAGGCAAACAGGCCACATTGCGCGCCTGCTGCAGGGTCTGGTCTCTTTTGGTCAGCTCAATCAGCCTGGCCGAAGCATAAATCCTGGCCGGGACTTTCATCTCGCCTGATTTTGGAATTTCCCAGATATAATCGCTAATTCTTACGATGTCCATGGCTCACCTCACATATCTACGACCACCTGGATAACCAGGCCGTCGCCGGTTTTTTCAATTTTCATATCGTTATAAGTAACAGCCTTAACCTGGCCATAAATCTCATGCTCCGGTCCGAGCCGTTCTCCGGCCACTTCCGCCTCCAGCCGGTAGGTCTTCTTTCCACCCTGTTCATTTTCTTCAATCCGAATTTTCTCCACCCGGCCCAGCAGGAATGACCTGACTTCCAGCAAATAGATCAGCTCCGTCAGGAACTTGACCGTCAGCTGCTCCAGGCTTGAAGCTTCAACCTGGATGGCTTCCCTCACAGCCGGTTTTATCTTTTCCCAGTCCCACATCAGGGAAACCATGGCCAGGGCGGCGTTTCCGAGGGCCTCTTCCAGGTTGCTTCCATAAGCCCGGAATTTGCCGTCTGCCATGTGCTCCAGAATTTCATACTTTCTTTCCATCGCTATTTCTCTGATTATAATTTTAGCAAAAGCCACAGAGCTGGAAAGACTGGCTTCAGGCAAAAATGCCGGCTATCTTCTGGCCGCAGTTCGGGCAATGGCTGTCCTGGATCAGATTTGATTTGACCCAGAAACCCTCCCGCCTGATAACAATCGTTCCGCACTTCGGACAGAGAGTATCTTCGCCCTCACCCCAGACATTGCCCATATAGATATAGCGCAGGCCTTCGGCCCGGCCGATTTCCCTGGCCTTCCTCAGGGTGCTGACTGGAGTAGCCTGAGTATCAAGGAATTCATAATCCGGGTGAAACCGGCTCAGGTGCCAGGGAATATCACGGTCGACGCTGACCAAAAACCTGGCTATTCCCCTCAACTCCTCTTCCGAATCGTTCGTGCCCGGTATCACCAGGGTAGTCACTTCCACCCAGATGCCCAGCTCCCGCATCTTCCGGATGCTATCCAGAACCGGCTGCAGCCGGGCTTTGCACATCTTTTTGTAGCTCTCGTCCTTGAAAAACTTGAGGTCAACATTGGCCGCATCCAGGTAGGGCTGGATTGCTTCCAGGGCTTCGGCTGTCATATATCCGTTGGTTACAAAATTATTTTTCAGGCCCGATTCCCTGGCCAGCCTGGCCGTCTCATAGGCATACTCAAAAAAGATGGTGGGCTCGGTGTAGGTATAGGAGATACTCTGACAATCATTGAGCAAGGCCTGGCGCACCACCTCCTTGACCGGCAGGTGGCTGCTCCTCAATCCACCGGGTCCATCAGACAACCTGGTCTGGGAAATTTCCCAGTTCTGGCAGAAGGGACAGCGAAAATTACAGCCAATGGTGGCGATGGAAAGTGATTTGCTGCCGGGTAAAAAATGGAAAAAAGGCTTCTTTTCTATCGGGTCGATATGGGCGGCAATAGCCTCTTCGTAAACATGGGTGTAAAGAACTCCATCTATGTTCTGCCTTACTCCGCAGATACCAAACTGCCCTTCGTTCAGCAAACAGCGGTGGGCGCAGAGAGTACAGGCCACTTTCTTCCCATCCTGCTTTTGATAGAGCATGGCTTCGCGCCGTGGCATCTATTTTCTCCCTGAAAACAGCCTGGCAAATTTTTCAAAGGAAGGACAGAGATGATTGATGACGCACTGCGGGCAGAGCGGTTTCCTGGCCTGGCAGACCTTCCGCCCGTGGTCAACCAGTAAAAAATTGAAATCCAGCCAG
Source organism: Candidatus Aminicenantota bacterium (assembly GCA_014360005.1). GTDB lineage: Bacteria > Acidobacteriota > Aminicenantia > Aminicenantales > Saccharicenantaceae > Saccharicenans. The sequence goes on from JACIYI010000015.1 coordinate 35,822, forward strand.
TCTTCCTGTGGCACAATGGCCATTAAATCGCTCTCGATCTTATTGGGATCATTCTGCCGGCTGAGGCCCAGTCGTCCCGTGAGCCTCCTGACATGGGTGTCAACGGCGATGCCTTCGGCTTTCCTGAAAGCTGAGGACAGGACGATGTTAGCTGTCTTTCGAGCCACACCCGGAAGCTTGACCAGTTCTTCCATGGAGTCGGGCACTTTTCCCTGGTACTCTTCAACCAGTTTTTTGGATAGAGCAATGATGTTCCGAGCCTTATTCCGGAAAAATCCAGTGGAGCGGATGTCGTTTTCCAGTTCTTCCTGTCTGGCCCGGGCCAGGGATTCAATGGTGGGATACTTCTGAAAAAGACCCGGGGTAACCTTATTAACCCGCTCATCAGTGCACTGGGCAGCCAGGATGGTGGCTACCAGCAGCTCAAACGGAGTGCGGTAATTGAGAGCAGTCTTCACCTGAGGATATTCTTTTCTCAGGATTTTTATTATTTCTCTGATTCTTTTCTGACGTTCTTCGAGCCCTTCGCCCCGGACAGAAACAGCCCGAGCTTTTCCGGTTGTGGTTGCTCGGCCTTTCCTCTTAACCGCAGCCTTTACTTTGGCCATCTCTCCCCTCCCTGAAAATCAGATTCCCAGTTCGGTTCTTAGCTGCAAAACTTGAAGCAGATTATTGCGGCAGACAATGCCAATAACCTGGCCATTATCCAGCACCGGCACCTGGTTGACATTGGCCGTGGCCAGGCGCTGGAGAATCTGGTCGCCGGTAGTCCCCGGAGTCACGTAGACAATTTTTTCGGCCGGAGTCATTATCTCCCGGACCCGAAGTTCCGGCCAGCGCTCACGCGGGTACTTCTTTATGTCTTCCAGACAGACAATACCCGCCAGCTTCTCACCTTCCCTGACCAGAAAAACCCGCTCCCGCTGTTTCAGGACGTAATCCTGGACCAGCACTTCCAGCGGCAAATCCGGCTCTATGAACTGAAAGTCCTTGCTCATCAGGTCAATCGCTTTAAGTCCCTCCAGTGATGATTTAAGCAGAACCTGACTGTAGCCCTGAACCGAAGCGTTGTGCAGGAACCAGCCGATGAGCACCAGCCAGAGCCCGCCAAGATTACCCCGGAAAAACCTGAAGACGCCAAAGAAGATCAGGAAAAAGGCAATGCCCTGCCCGACCTGAGAGGCTACCCTGGTGGCTTTTTTCAAATCACCGGTAGCTTTCCAGACAATGGCTCGCAGCACCCGGCCGCCGTCCATGGGAAATCCGGGCAAAAGGTTGAACCCGCCGACTATGGCATTGATATAACCAAGGTAAGCCGCGGCTACCTGAATGGGCTTGGACAAAGGCGCCACCAGAACTGAGAGCAGGATGAAAAACAGGGCCAGGATAAAGCTGGAGACTGGCCCCACCAGGGCCATGACGAATTCTTTTTGCGGTGTTCCCGGCTCATCACTTATCCGGGCCACGCCGCCCAGGATGAACAGGGTAATATCTTCCACCTCCTCGCCCTGCTTCTTGGCGGTCAGAGAATGGGCCAGTTCGTGAAAGAGCACCGAGGCAAAAACCAGCAGACTGGTCAGCAGGCCCAGGAGCCAGTAATACATCCGGTTGGAAACCGGAAAGGATTGGGGAAAATAGAAAGCAGAAAGGGAAACGGTAAAAAGCAGGAAAATCACCAGCCAGCTGGAATCAACCTTGATATCAATTCCAGAAATACGGGCCACTTTCCAGGTATGTTTCATAAGTCCTCCTTCGGCTTGCTTGCGATTCTATTTTATCAGCTTTTTGACCGGCCAGAAAGCAAGAAAAGAGAGCCAGAATCATTCAGGAGGAAATGTGAATAGAAGCCGGCAGCTAGAAGCAGCCGAAAACTCATCAGCCGCTAATTTTTTCGTTAAACTATCCCAGCTTAAAAATTGACGAATTTGCTTCTGGGAGCGCCACAGACCGGGCAATGGTCAGGAGCCTCTCCCTCCATGGTGAAACCGCAGACCGAACAGATATGGATGGCTGGCAATTCCAGGTCCCGGCCCTGACTGACAGCCTGTTTGGCCCGGGCATAGAGACTGGCGTGAATCTTCTCGGCGGCCAGGGCAAATTGATGATAGGTGGCGGCCCTTTTTTCTCCCTGCTCCTTAGCCACGGCGATGTAAGCCGGGTACATTTCTTCAATCTCAAAATTTTCCCCGTCATAAGCCTGGCCCAGATTATCGGCTGTCTTGCCCTCTCCTTCCAGAACATTCAGATGGTTCAGAGCATGAATCTGCTCGGAAAAAGAAGCTGCTTCAAACAACCGGGCAATGTTGGGCAGGTTTTCCTGCCTGGCTTTCTGGGCGTAAAACTTGTACCGGAGATGGGCCTGACTTTCCCCGGCCAGGGCTTCCTTGACCGTGTTTTCAGTAATTTTTTTCATCAATCCTCCCTTTGATTTGTTGATTATTTCTTAAACAGACTCCGGGAAAAACTTCCTCCCGAATCTGTCTCAATTTTCTCAGACGAAACGCACCATCTGATTAATGGCTTCACGAGCCCGCTCGGCCAGGCTGGCTTCCACCACCACCTCGGGCTTTTCCAGCAGCAGGGCCCGGTAAACTTTTTTCAGGTTGATTCGCTTCATATTTTTGCAGATAGCCTTTTCCCGGGCCGGATAGAATTTCTTTTCCGGGTTCTCTTTCCTCAACCGGTGCAGAATGCCGACTTCAGTGGCCACGATTATTTCTCTGGCCTGGCTTTTAGGGGCTTCCTTTATCATCTGACCGGTGGAAAGAATCCTGTCCACCAGTGGCAGAACATCGGGCCGGCATTCAGGATGGGCCCAGACCTCGGCCTCCGGATGTCGCTGTTTCATTCTCTGAATATGCTTCGGCCTGATTTCTTCGTGAATGGGACAATAACCATCCCAGATATGAAGATTCTTGCCGGTCTTTTGACTGACATAATGGGCCAGGTTGCGGTCGGGAACGAAGATAATTTCCGCATCCGGCAGGCTGCTAACCACCTTGACCGCATTGGCCGAGGTGCAGCAGACATCGGTTTCAGCCTTGACTTCGGCTGTGGTGTTGACGTAGGCCACTACTTTTTTCCCCGGATGTTGCTCCTTCATCCAGCGCAGGTCAGCCCCGCGGACCATATCGGCCATCGGGCAGCGGGCCCGAAGGTCCGGAAGCAGGACTTTTTTGCCGGGAGCCAGAATCTTGGCCGTCTCGGCCATGAAATGGACACCGCAAAAGACTATGAGGTCGGCCTCAACCTCGGCTGCCTTCCGGCTCAGTTCCAGGGAATCGCCGACAAAATCGGCCAGGTCCTGGATTTCCTCGGGTTGATAATTGTGGGCCAGGATGACGGCCCGTTTTTCTTTTTTCAACCTGTTGATTTCTTCCACCAGCTTGTCGTTTTTCATTTTAATCCTTCTTAATTTGGTAAGAGGCCGGCTCCCGATTATATACCGAATTTTCAAGGTGCGTCTTCAAACCAACCCGGCCCCGCAATGGCCGCAGGTTTCTTCACCCTCGCGGTTATACTCGCCGCAGTGCTCACACCGGATGAGCTTTATCTGACAGCGGGCACAGAGCTGGGCATTTTCCGGCAGGACAAAATCGCAGAAGGGACAGTGAAAATGTTCATTCTTATGGTCAGCCTGGCTGCTTTCAGCGGCTTTTTCTTCCTGTTGACCGCTCTTTTTGCTAAGGTAATTCTCAATGGCCTTGTGCAGAGCATCAGCCCCCAGGTTGGAACAGTGCATTTTGTGGGGCGGCAGACCGCCCAGTTCTTCGGCTACCTGTTGATTGGTTATCTTCATGGCTTCTTCCAGGGTCTTGCCCTTGGCCATTTCGCTGACCAGGCTGCTGACGGCAATAGCTGCACCGCAGCCAAAAGTCTGGAACTTGACATCTTCCAGCCGTCCGTCTTTGACTTTTATGTAAAAGGTCATCATGTCGCCGCAGACCGGGTTGCCCACTTCCCCGACACCATCGGCCTCGGGTATGGTCCCTACATTCCGCGGATGCATGAAATGTTCCATAACTTTATCCGTGTACATCTTTTTTCTCCTGTAAGAACTTAGTGTAGAGAGGAGACATTTCCCGGAGCCGCCTGACAACCGGGGGAAAATTTTCCAGGAAATAATCAATCTGCTCTTCTCCGGTCTCATCAAGCAGTGTCAGAACCAGGCTGCCCTGGGCCACGGCCGGGTCAAGACCCATGGCCGTCAGCACGTGAGAGGTCCGGAGAGAGCGCGAGGTGCAGGCTGAACCGCTGGCCACCTGGATGCCCTGGAGGTCCAGTCCCAGGAGCATGGCTTCCCCTTCCACAAATTTAACGCAGAAGCTGGCATGATGGGGAAGCCTGTTGACCGGATGTCCGGTCAGAATGACTTCATCCAGGCCGTCCAGCACCCCGGTTATCAGCCGATCCCTTAGCCGGGACAGCCGGTCGCTTTTCTCGGCCATTTCCCTGGCCGCCAGCTCAGCTGCCTGTCCGAGGCCAACTATGGCCGGGACATTCTCGGTGCCGGCCCGGCGGTTAGATTCCTGCACACCGCCTTCGATGAGCGGAGTGATCTTGGTTCCTTTCTTAAGAAAAAGGGCGCCAGCTCCCTTGGGGCCGCCGAACTGGTCAGCGGCCAGGCTCAGAGCATCCACACCCAGAGCGCGAACATCAACCGGTATATTGCCCACGGCCGCCACAGCATCGCTGTGAAAGATTATTCCCCTGGACTGGCAGAGCCGGGCGATTTCAGCCACCGGCTCAATCGTGCCAACCTCATTATTGGCCATCATCACCGAGACCAGGACTGTGTCCGGAGTCAGGGCCTCAGCGACTTTTTCCGGGCTGACCAGCCCCAAGCCATCAACCGGGACCTGGGTTATCTTGAATCCCAGTTTCTCCAGGAATCGAGTGGCCCTGAGCACTGAAATGTGTTCTATGGCTGAGACGATGACCCGCTGGCCCCGGGCCTGGTTGGCCAGAGCCAATCCTTTGAGGGCCAGATTGTTGGCTTCAGAACCCGAGGACACAAAGATTATTTCTTCCGACTGGCAGTTGATAAGGCTGGCCAGCTGTTCTCTGGCCTTGAGCAGGGCCTGAGAGGCCTTCTGTCCGGCTGAATGCAGGCTCTGAGGATTGCCGAAATTCTGGCTGAAAAAAGGAAGCATGGCTTCCAGCACTTCCGGCCGAACCGGAGCAGCGGCCTGCTTATCAGCATAAAAGCCTGGCACCGGGCCCTCCTTCCCCTGGACTTAAAGAATTATCAGACAGAAACCACGCTCTTAATTTCGGGAATTTCTTTTTTCAGCAAGCGCTCGATACCCATCTTCAGGGTCATCTGAGACATGGGGCAGCCACCGCAGGCGCCTTTTAACCTGACCGAGACCACACCATCAACCACATCCACCAGCTCCACATCGCCCCCGTCAGCCTGCAGGGCTGGCCTTATCCGGTTCAAAACTTCTTCCACTTTTTCTTTCATCAAAAATCTCCTTAAGGCTCAACTCTGTTAAGCCAGTTTGAGCTTACGAGTTTATTTTAATCTTTTCCAGACCTGATTTCAAGAAAATTCCTACTATTTTAGTAGGATTTTTTTAGCTCTTCTACCCCTCCCTTCCTGACGTCCCATATGGGAATTACCCACCGGCTGGCAGCCCCTCAGGCCGACTGTTCCAGGGAGACGGTCAGCCCATCATAGGCCGCCAGCACTTCCACCCCGGTCTCCTGGCTCATCTTTTCGGCCACCTTCCTGGGGTCGGCCTGAACCATGGTCATCCCGAAATGGGTCAGGTAGACCTTTCCGGGTTTGAGCTCTTTTATAATCAAAGCGGCATCGTTTACCGTCAGATGCTTGATATGATCACTATCAGATTCCCTGGCCCTAAGAACATTCATCACCAGGATGTCCACTTCACGATAGCTGTCGATGAGTTCCGGAAAATACTTGGTGTCAACCATGAAACCGACCACCAGTTTCGGCAAATAAAACTTGAGTCCGTAAGTTTCGGCTTCGTGCAGGTGGCGGCAGGTGGTCTTTATTTTCAGAGGTCCCAGGTGGTAAGTGGTTTCAGCCTTTAATATTTCAATCCTTTCCAGATAATCTTTTAAATACCTGAATACCACGGCCTCGGGACCTTCCAGACACTCGGCCGGAGCCATCAGGACTCCCCTTTTCTTAAAACCGCCGGCGGTCATGGCATCCAGCAGGATGTTGACATCATTGGCATGGTCAATGTGCTTGTGGCTGAGAATTACCGCATCCAGAGCGGTGGGATCGAGGGGCGGCCGGCTGTGGGTCATCCGCACCAGGGCTCCCGGTCCTGGATCCAGAGAAATTTTCTGACCAAGGAGTTCCAGGTAAATACCGCCCGAAGCCCTGAGCTGCCTGGCCATCACAAACCGGGCTCCGGCCGTGCCCAGAAACTTCAGGTAGTTCTCCGGCCTGGCCGCGGCCTCAGTCTTCATCTTTTTCTGACTTCTCGGGCTCGACATGGACGGTGGCATCTCCGTTAAATTCCTGCTTCACTATTTCTTCAATCCGGCTGGCGATGGTGTGAGCCTGGTCAACCGACATTGTCCCGGGAACGGTCAGATGAGCGGTGACTTCGTGGTGGTCGCCATACTGATGAACATGAACATGATGAATACCCTGGAGCTCAGGGAATTCTTTTTTCACCTGGGAACGGACCCGGTCCACTCTTTCTCCGGAGGGTGCTTCCCCCATCAGGTAGCTGGCCGAGCTCCTGATGATATCGTAACTGGCATGAAGAATCAGCAGGGAAACACCAATTCCCAGCACCCCGTCCAGCCACCAGAATCTCCGGCTGAACAGAGCCCCGAACACAATCAGGAGCGAGGCGATGGCATCGCTGCGGTGATGCCAGGCATCAGCCCGCAGGGAACCGGCCTCAGTTTTCCGGGCCGTCCAGAAAGCAAACTGGGCCAGGCCTTCCTTCAGCACGGCCGAAATGGCAAAAACTATTATGGCCAGCTGGCTGAAGCCCATGCCCTGCCGCTGGATAATTTTGACCCCTGATTCATAAAGAAAACTCAGCCCGACAACAGCCAGCAGTGTGCCAATGATGATTGAAGCTATGGACTCGGACCGGCCGTGACCAAAAGCATGGCGGCTATCAGCCGGCCGGGAAGCCATCCAGAAACCCACGACCACGATGATTGAAGTCAGGCAGTCAGATAGGGTGTGCCAGGCATCAGCCACCATGGCCACCGAATTGACCTGGCGGCCGACGATAAACTTCATCAGGAAAAGAAGCAGGTTGACGAAGATGGACAGATAACCCTCAAGGTAGCCCAGTTTCTTCTTCTGAGAAAAATTAAAGGTCATTGCTTACCTGAAGCCCCATTATAAAAAAAAATTCCTTCTTATAAAAACAAGCAAAAATATAAATCAAGCCGGCCTGGTCGAGCCGGGTTTGGTCCAGGTTGGTTCAGGCCCTTAACTCAAATCGTGGTTTCCACCTTTTGCATGGGCTGGCCGCAGCAAACCAGCACATGCTCTTCGGCACAGCCGCACTTGCGGTCCACAATCAGTCGGTAACCACAGACCTGGCACTCAAGGGCCGTTACCGGTCTGGGCGTTGGGGCCACCTCTTTTTTTACCACTTTTCTTGCCGGCTTCTTGACCGGTTTCTTCTTGACCACTTTTTTCACCGGTTTTTTGACTGCCCGTTTGACCTTTTTCTTCTTAGCCATCCTACCCTCCTTTTATGTGAAAAAATTTACTATTTTACCCAACCTGAGCTTTTTTAATTTTAATAATTATTCAGGGGTTTTGTCAAAATCAAGCTCGAAGCCAGAATTTGTCTTGAAGTCTGCTTTTATGGTATAAGGGGGTATCAAGGAGGAACTGATGAGACAAAAAACATCGCGCTTCTGGCTGACCCCGGTTCTGCTACTGGTGGTAACCCTGGGTCTGAACCTGGTCCTTCTGGCCCAGACTACCCAGCAGGACAGGCTTCAGGCCGGCATTGCTTATTTCGAAGCCGGGAAGACGGCCGAGGCCAAGGCTATTTTTGACCAGCTGGTGGCTGAAAAATTCGTTAACAACGACCTTTATTATTACCTTGGGTCCGCCCTCATCAAGCAGAAAAACCCGGAGGCCGCTCTGACCTATTTTAACAAAATCCTTCAGTCCGCTCCCAATTCCCCGTTCGGTTACGTGGGCAAAGCCCAGTACTACATTGCCAAGGCCAACTATACCGGGGCCGAGACCCAGCTCAACACCGCCATCCAGAAAGACCCCAACTGTGCTGAAGCTTATTATCATCGGGGCTTGCTCCGCGGTTATCAAAAAAAGATTGACCTGATGATTACCGACCTGCAGAAATGCCTGCAGCTAAAGGGCAACCATGCCTATGCTCATTACCAGATTGGCCTGGCCTATTATCAGAAGGGCCGCAAAGACTTAATGATTACTCATTTCCAGAAATTCCTGTACCTGGCTCCGGAAGCTCCGGAGGCAGCTCAGGTTCGGGCCCTGCTGAGCCGGATTTGAGCCTGACTCAGAAAGCCTGGCCGATACTGAAGAAAAGGGTGCTCCGGGTTTCTCCCGGACGCGGCTTGAGATTGAAACCGTAATCTATCCTGATCAAGCCGAGGGGGCTTTCCACCCGCAAGCCGAATCCGGCGCCGGTCCTCAACCGCCCCGGATTGAAGTCTGAAAGTCGGTTATAAACATTACCGGCATCCAGGAAAGCCACTCCTTTGAAAATCTTGAAAATCGGGAATCTCAATTCCTGGTTGACCACAATCAGGGCTTCCCCGCCTTCCGGCAGGCCGGTCCAGAAATCAATCGGGCCGACGGCATCCAGCTTGAAACCGCGGATGCTGGTGCCGCCGCCGGCAAAGAATCTCTTACTCGGTATCAGGTACTCGCCGAAAGCGCTGGCCAGACCCAGCCGGTAACATGAAGCCCAGATCACCCCGGGCAGCAAGGATTTATACATGGTGAACTGAGTAAAGGACCGGATATAGTTGAGGTCAGAACCAAGATAACGGGGAGAATAGCTGAAAGTGCTGGTCAGAAGAGTACCACGCCTGGGGTCAAAGCGGTCATCTCGGGTATCCCGGCTGAGCAGCAACGACAGTTCGGAGCTGGTAATTCGCACATCATAAGGCAGGGGCCAGGAAGGCTCCTTTTCATAATCATGAATCTTGCTCAGGCGGTAGACCCAGCTCACATCAAAACCCCGAACAATCATGATTTTCTGCTGTAAACTGGCTCCAATTTCTTCGGTGATGAACAGGTCTCTGATATCCTTCTGGTAATAAACTGAAAGCAGCGAGTCCAGTTTACGCGAGAAGAGGTAAGGTATCTGGAGCGTGGCCCTGGCATCCTGCTGCCGGTCGTTGGCTCTGAAATACAGCAAACTGTTCCAGCCCCGGCCAAAAATATTGTTGAAATCAAGCTGGGTAAAACCTTCGAATTTGGTATCGGTATTATACTGAAGGCCGTAGGTCAGACTGAACCAGGGCATCTCCTGGAGCCTGATCTGAACTTTTTCCTGATGTTCTGCGGTGCTCACCGGTTCGGAATTTATGTTTACCGTTTGAAAGGTGGCGGCATCGTACAGGTTCTTCTGGGCCTGAGCCAGCCGTTCCAGGCTGACCGGGTCCCCGGGTTTGAGACCGGCTTCCTTCAGCACAAAGGATTTCCGGCTGCGCCTGGCTCCTTCTACTTCCAGGCTGGAGATGGTATAAACCGGGCCCTCATCAATATTTATTCTGACATCATAATCAGGCCCGTCGTCTACCGGCCGGGCTTCAAATTCCACCCTGACATCCTTGTAGCCAGCGCTCCGGTAGCGGTTCACCAGGACCGTTCGGTCTTCATTAAGAGCCGGCCAGCTGAAGATGCTTCCCGGCTTCAGATTCAGGCTGGCGGCCAGTTCTTCAGTCCTGAACTTGTTATTACCGGAAATTTCCAACGAGCTAACCTGGCTCCTGGGCCCGGCCTCGATGTCGAGCTGCAGACGGAGACGGCGCCTGTTGAAATCCGCTTCTACCAGCGGGGCCTCAATTTTCGCCTGAAGATAACCGTTCTCCTGATAATAATACTCAACCAGTTCCAGAGCGATTTTGCGGTCATAGATCAGGTTCCAGAGTCCCCTGGCTCTGGCCCCAAAGTAATCAGCGACAATATTCTTAATGACCTTTTCCTTGAAGACCGGATTGCCGCTGAGCTTGAAGCTCTCGATCTTCCATTTACCGTTCAGGCTGGTTGAGACTTCATAAACGACCTTTCCGTCCTGAGGTATTTTGTTCAGGCTGACGGCAGCCTGATAATAGCCGCGCCGGTTAAGCTCATTGAGCAGCACGGCTTTCAGTTGATAAATATTGGCTTCTTCCGGCAGTCGCCCCAGCCAGGAACCAAGCGCTTTCTTCCTGGCCTTGGCCGGAACCTTATCCCCGGTAAATCTGAATTCCGCCGGGCGACCGGACTGGATATTAAGCCGCAAATTCAAACCGTTTTCTTCCAGTTCCTCTATTTCTCCCTCTATCCGGGCATTGACATAACCAGACCGGCGGAAAAAAGCCTCCAGCCTGTCTTGAGCCTGGCGCAGGGCAGAGGTCCGGTAGGAGCGACCGATTTTGAGCTTCATGACTTTTATTAGCTGCTTTTCAGGAAAGACAGTCTCTCCGCTTATTTCAATCGCCTTCAACTTCTTCTTTATGATTTTAGCCTGCGGCCCAGAATCAGGCTTCTGACCGAAATTGATCCGGTGCCTTAAGTTCAGGCCAACCACCCCGTCATCGCGGCGGAATCCCCGGGTGGAAAAATTTCGCTTCAACCGATAATCCAGAATCCAGGTCTGGTACTGGCTGTTGGTCAGATCGATGGAATAAGTGACGGCAAAGTTCCTGGTCATTTTTTTCCTGATGGTCAGCCTGGCTCCCGGGTCCTGCAGGGTGGCGATATTCAAAGGTTCCAGGATGACGTCTTCAGCCTTCAGCCATTTTTTCAGTGTTTTGGTTACCGGCGAAGCCAGCGGACTGGAAAAATGCTGTACCAGCTGGCTGCTGATGGTATTGAGGGCCGAACCCTGAACCTCACGCAGGCTTTTCCCGGTCAGCAGCAGCGAGGCCAGGTCTTCCTGCGACCTGGCCGGCACTGAAGTCAGAGAAAACTTGAGGTCCGACGGAGTTCCCGACAGAACCAGGCTGGCTTCAATTTCTTCCTCCTGGTCATAGACTGTGCTCTTGAGAAAAATATCCAGGTTAGGTTCCAGATTTTCCCGACCCAGAAAATCAACCCTGAGTCTCTCCAGAGTATATTTACGGTCTCCCACCACCAGCTCCCCGGTATAAGCACTTTCCAGGCGGCCGGAAAGAATGGGGGCCGGTATTGTTCCTTTTAGGTTAAGGTTGGCTTTTAGCTCCAGGTCAGCCAGATTATTCTTAACTACGATATTTTCAACAGTCTTGATATCGATGTTCAGGGCCAGTTCATAAAGAAAAGCCGGAAACTCGGTGCCCACCGGTGAAACCGCACTCAAGGCCATTTTCAGTCCCTGGGTGCTGGGATAAAAATCCTCGCGGTAGCTGGCACTTAACAGCGAGAACTCTCCGGCCAGCAGCCAGCCCTGTTTTTCTTTGGTCAGGACCAGGTCGGCTCCGGACAGGCTGTTGAAACCACGGGGGAAATTGAAATCGAAGTCGCCAAGCTTAAAATCAATCCTGGCTGAGGTCAGGGAAAAGTTCTGGCCGAAAAGAGCCCGGCCCAAACCGGAAAAACTGCCGGAGTTGGCCAGCCCTTCCAGCTTTTCCAGAACGAGCTCGGAATTATCAACCTTGAAGCTGGCGGTGGTGTCGCTAAGAACCAGGGGCAGGTCCTGCATTCTCAAGAACACGTTTTCCAGGGAACCTGAACCTTCTACTAAAGGCTTCTGCAGGTCGCCCCTGACCGCCGCTTTAAGCTGCATCTTACCCCCGACCTGCATCCCGGACAGCCAGGCGCCAAAATCAGACAGGTCCAGGTCTCCATTCAGGTTAAAATCCAGGAGTGGGTTGTTCAGTTCTTTAAGTTCCGCTCCCCCGCTCAGGCTCAATCTGGAACGGCCCGAGTTCAGGATAAAATTGCCCAACCGGAGTTTGTTGTTCTGAAGCTGTATGGTCAGCGGGCCTTCATTTTTGATTTCATTCCCGCCAAGCTGCAGCTGGAGTGAGGGAATCTCCAGCCGCAGGTCAGTCTTTTTAAGATTAGGTGAAAACCCTTTTAGCACTAACCGGCCGGCGGCCCGTCCCCCGGGTTTTAGGGATTGTAGAGACGGCATCAACACCGACAGCCCGGCAAAATCAAAATCCTGGAATTCAAATTCGGCTTCCAGGTTTTCCGGATTGGCCAGGGGCAGGGAAAATCTGGTGGTGGCGCTCAGGGCGACCAGAGGGCTGGTCTCCTCCACCTCCGGCAGCAGACCGGCCAGAGACGATAGCGGCAGCTCCTTAATATTAATAAGTCCGGTGAGCAGGTAGGGCGCCTTCAAATCCAGCTGGCTTTCCAGGTTGAGGTTAAAGCGCGGCACAGAAAATGTGGCCCGGGCAGTCTGGCCATCGGCCCTGGCCTTCAGTTCAAAATAAGGGAACCACAGCCGGTCGATCATGAAACCCTGACCGGTAATTTTCAGGTCAGCCAGCGGAGCTTTCCAGAAACCGGAAGCGGTTAACTCCAGGTCAACCTGCCCGGACTTTAAGGACGGCAGCCAGGCCTGGAATAACTGGGCTTTTATCCTCTGCCCTTTTAGTTCAGCCTTTATTTCTCCCGGCCCGGGACGGAAGGCCAGATGGCCCTGAAGTTGTCCTTCCGGTAAGCGCAGGTCAATTTTCTCTAAACTGAGCTCGGCCGGGCTGTACTGGCCCTGAATTTCCAGGCTTTCCAGTCTGGCGGTTCCAGCTTCGGTTCCGCTGAGCTTAAATTCAAAACTGGACTTGGGGCTGGAGGTAGTCCCTCCCAGCCTGACCAGGCCGTTCAGCATACCATTCAGGTAACCCCGGTTGGCTTCAGGCAGAAGTCCGGCGAGCTGGCTCAAATCAAGCTCCGATATCTCCACCTGCCCCTCAAGGCCAAAAACAGAGCCGGGTTTATCTTTCAATGCTCTGAACTGTCCGCTTCCGGAAATCTGGCCTTGATTAAACCGAGCCAGTAGCCGGCTCAAAGCGATGCTCTCCAGATTTCCTTTAGCTTTTAACTCCAGACCCGGAAGGGTAAGCTCCCTGAAGGCTAAATTCTCCCCGCTAAGAGTCAGGTCAAAACGAGGAGAAGAAATCTGGCCGCTGACTGTGGCTTCCAGCCCCATGAAGCCCTTCAGGCTTTCCAGAGCCGGGAGCTGGGATTCGAGTCCTGAAATCTTTTTATCCAGACCAGAGGCCCGGAAGCTGCTGACAAAAGATTGAAGATCTTTCAGGCTCCAGCTAAGGCGTCCCGAGATACTTTCATTGCTGTCCAGCTGTCCCTTGAAGCTCAAATGCGAACTCAGAACGCTTAAATTTATCTTATCTACCGTCAGCGTTTGTCCGGCCTGACTTAGATCAATCTGGCCGCTTACAGGAATAGCTGCTCTGTCAGCTGAAGTTTCAGCCGCAGCTATCGGCTTTAACTGCAACCGGGCCTGGCCTCGGGCTTCAGCCACCGATAATTCCCGGGCCTCAAGCTTAACGAGACCGCTGATAGCTGACTGCAGTTCCACCGGAAAATCGGGAACAAAAACCTGGAGCAGGCGCAGGTCCAGCTGCCGCAGGTCCAGAGAAGCCTGCCAGGTTCCCTTAAACCCGGGCGGCAGGTGGCTTTCTGCATAGAGCTCTCCCGCGCCGAGGCTGACTTTAACTTTTATCAAATGAGCGGCATCTCTTTCCTGAGATATATCCAGGCCAAGTTTAACCGGAGCCAGCCCGTATATTTCTAACTGGTCCCCGACAATATTACCGGCAACCTCTGGCCGGGCTGGAGTTCCGGCTATTGCCAGGTTCCAGTTAAGCTGTCCGGCAAATTTATCTGCCGGAGAAAGCAAGGCAGCCACTTCTTCCAGGCCAAGGTGACCGGCTGTTTTCAGATTCAGCCCAGGATTATCAAAATAATTATCCACGGTGCCGGAAATTCCCAGCAAACTGTGTGAAGTGCTCAGGGAAAATCTCTCCAGTTCTATGGCTTGCTGGCTAAAGGCGGCCCGGATTTCCAGCTCGTTGATATTCAATTTTCCCTGACCCAGAACCAGCCAGCCAGAATCGCTGCTGATAACGGCGCGATGTGACCGTTTTTCCTCGTCAAAATTGACTGTGGCTTTAATTCCAGACAAATCCAGGGAAAGAGGCCGGTCCGGCTGGATGAAAGAAAAGGTGCCCTGCTCCAGCCGGAAGTTATCGAGGCGGAAGGAAAAAGCCTGAGAAGAATCGGCTTCTGGCGGGGCCATCTCTTCCTCTTTCTGTTGACCAAGAGCCGCAGCCGGCGCCTTCAGCTTGACCACCGGCTTGATTATTTCCAGGTTCTTGATTCTAAGCTGACCGCCAAGCAGTGTGGACCAGCCGCTCCTTAAAGTCAGCTGCTCACAGGAAATAAATTCTACTGGCAGTTGACTCTTTTCGGTCGGGCTAATCTTCAGCCCGGTAAAAGCGGCTTTCAGCCTGAAGAGGTTGAGCTGGAGCCTTTCGGCCTGAAGAGTCAGACCAGCTTTTTCTTCAATAATTTTTCCGGCCTGCTTCAGGACGAATTTTCCACCCCAGGAGGTCTGTAAGAGCAAGGCAACCAGGATGAGAAGTAATACCAGGCCAAGTAAAACCCAGCCAGTTAATCTTAATAATTTCCCCTTTTTCCCTTTCTGCGGCTTGTTTTCTTTTTCCATCATCAGAATTATATGTTTAGAGCGCAGGTTGATTCAATAAGAAATGTGACTTGCTGGCAGCTTTTTTCTATTAGTGAGTGCCCGATTAAACTCAAAGTTCTGGAACTTCCATGATCTTATCGGGTTGAACAGTAGGGAGGGTCGGGCTGACCAAGCCGCTATTATGGAATCGAGCTTGTGAACTTTTCGGATAGATAAGATGCAGATTTTATCCGGGCCGAATTTTCAGACAATCAACCTGGGGATCAGCGGGTTGATCCGGGTTACAATTTCATAGCTGATGGTTCCGGCCAGGCTGGCCAGCTGGTCAGCCAGGATTTTTTCTTTACCCTCACTTCCCAGCAGGGTGGCAGTATCTTCCAGCTTGACTCCGGGAATGTCGGTGATGTCCACCATGATAAAGTCCATGCAAACCCGGCCCCTGACCTGGGCCCTTTTGCCCTTGATTAAAACATAGGCAGAATTAGACAGGCCGCGGTCGTAGCCATCATAATAGCCGACCGGTATGATGGCCAGCTTTGTGGGCCTGGTGGTGCGGAAGGTGCAGCCATAACCGATGTAGGCTCCGCGAGGCACTGCTTTTATCTGAGCTACCCTGGCCCGCCAGCTGAGAACTGGCTTGAGTTTTAACGGCTCCTGACCCCGCAGCCGGCAGGAAACCAGAGTTTCCCGGGATGGCCACAGACCATATAAGCCGATGCCCACCCTGGCCAGGTTGAAATAAGTCTCCGGAAATAAAATGGCCGCTGCCGAGCACGACATGTGCTTGACCGGAATTTCAATTCCGCCGGCCTGGAGAAAGTTTACTGCCTGGAGAAAATTATCCAGCTGGTAGCGGGGATAGTAATCATCAGTGGTATCCTCAATGTTGGCAAAGTGGGAAGAAACGCCTTCCACCTTTATTTCCGGAGCTTTCTTAAGCCAGCTCAGGAAACTTCCCAGTTTATTGAGAGCAATTCCCTGGCGGTTGGTTCCAGTTTCAATTTTTAAATGAACCAGGGCCGTCCTGTGCAGCTTCCTGGCGGCCGCAGCCAGCGCCCTGACCGTTTCCAGGTTATAAACCGTGACCCTGAGGTCAGCCTGAACCGCTTCCCCGGCTTGAGCCAGAGGCAGGTAGCCAAGAATGAGAATTTTCTGGCGGAAACCGGCCTGTCTCAGGGCCAGACCTTCCTCCAGACTGTGAACACCAAACCAGTCAATCCCGGCTTCGGTGGAAAGCCGGGCTATTTCCAGCAGACCATGTCCGTAGGCGTTGGCCTTTATCACCGCCATCAAGTCAGTTGTCCCCAATCTTTTCTGGAATTCCCGGACATTGTGCAGAAAGGCCTGGCGGTTTATTTCCACCCATTGCACCAGGGTTGGTTCAGCGTGCATGCTTTTCTCCCTCGCTTCCCATCCTCAGGCTTCAGCCCAGAAGCCTCGCTCTTTCGCCCAGAATTTTCTGGAATTCTTCCCGGCGGTAGATGATATCTTCCCGGCCGACCCCGGTTGAAATCAGCCCCACCCTGGTTTCCAGCGCATCTTCCAGCCAGTGCAGGTAATCCAGGAAGCCCGCAGGCAGACCGGTCCAATCTTTCTGACGGTGAATTGAGCTGGACCAGACTGGAAAACTGCGGTATTCCGGCTCCACCTTTTCCAGAATCCAGGGTTCTGCCGGAAAGTCTTTTATCAGACTTCCTTTATAGCGATAGGCATAACAGGCTTTGATCTCAGTCAGCTCTTCCAGCACATCGGGCTTGGTCAGAGCGATCAGGTCCACGCCGTTAATCCGACAGGCATAACGAACCGCGACAGCATCAAACCAGCCGCACCTTCGGGCCCGGCCGGTGGTGGCTCCAAATTCATCACCTTTTCTGGCGATCAGGGCTCCGGCCTCATCCTTGAGTTCTGTGGGAAAGGGGCCGCTGCCCACCCTGGTTGTATAAGCCTTGGTTATTCCCAGCACTCCGGTAACATCCTTGGGACTAAGACCCAGTCCGGTGCAGACCCCGCCCGCGGTGCAGCTGGAAGATGTTACGTAAGGATAGGTTCCGTGGTCCAGGTCCAGAAGAGCCCCCTGAGCTCCTTCAAACAGCACCATTCGTCCGGATTTAATCTGCTGGCTGAGAAAAACCGAAACATCAGTTATATAAGGGGCCAGCTTTTCGCCCAGCGCTTTATATTCTTCCAGGATGGGTTCCACCTGGAGTCGCTGATAGCCGAAGGCTTCAAAGATTTTATTTTTAATGGCCAGGCTGGCTTCAATTTTCTCTTTTAAGATTTCCGGTTCCAGCAGGTCGCCGACCCGGATACCCCAGCGAGCCGCTTTGTCTTCATAGCAGGGCCCGATGCCGCGGCAGGTGGTGCCGATCATCTTCTGGCCCCGGCTTTGCTCGGCAATTTTTTCCAGCAGCGGATGGTAGGGCATGATTACCTGGGCGGCGCGGCTGACCAGCAGGCGAGCCGGATTAACTTCAACCCCCAGAGCTTTGAGCTCCTCCATCTCCTTGAAGAAAGCCTGGGGGCTGACCACCAGGCCGTTGCCGATGACACAGATTTTATCCGGATGAAGGATGCCGGAGGGTATCAGGTGCAGCACAACCTTTTTCCCGCCAAGATAGACCGTGTGTCCGGCATTATGGCCACCCTGGTATCTGGCCACAATATCAAAGGCCGGAGCCAGGAAATCAACTACCTTGCCCTTGCCTTCATCGCCCCACTGGGTTCCAAGCACCAGGAGATTGCCCATGTCGCTATCCTCTTAAAAGAATCTTTCCGTCCAGGACTTCAGGAAAAAACCCGGGTAATTCTACCAGATTTTCCGGGCGGCATAAAGTTTTCAGAAGCTAAAGCCAACCTGGACCAGGAGAATATTATCCTTGAGTTTAAGGTCTTTTTCTTTATTCCAATCGTATTCTATCTTGGCATAGAAATTGGCAGCCATATCCCACTTTAAGCCGACGGCCGACCTGGTTTTCTTGACCATCGTTTCCAGGAAAATGTTGAGCGGCGGAGCCAGGTGGTCGTCGATCAGAGCTTCGGGCAGGTCTGATCTTTGATAGCTATAGTAGAGGCGGAAACTCTTAAAAAGCATGCTGACGGTAAGATAATAGCCCTCAAAATCTATTTTCTGGTTGAGGAAAGGATGGTCATAAACTGTCTGGATATATTCGCCTCTGACTTCCCACTCCGGGGTCAGCCAGAGCAGGTCCAGTCCCCGGAACTGAACATCCTTGGTTCCATCGGGGTCGTATTTACCGTTATAAATTGAGCCTCCGATTTCAAAGCCCTGTCCTAACCTCAACCCCAGCCGGCCGCCCATCGCCTTATCTTTATTGACATCGGTCAGCTTCGTTTCCAGATAACCCTGCTCATCAGCCGATAGCCCGTTTATGATATAAGCCGAATAATAAAAAATGGCGTAATTGCCCTGCAGACAAACTCCCAGGTCCTGCCAGCGGTAAGGGAAAAAATGGAAAGCCAGCGGCCTAAAAACGGTGGGATTCTCATGAGGTCGGCCCGACCAGTTGAAGCGACCGAACGGTATTTCAAATAAACCTATTTTTAAGGTTATGAGCTGGCTGCCCTGAAAATTCAGGTAGGCCTGGGCCAGGCTGAAATCCTGGTGTGAAGCTACCCGCCCCTCAGCCACAAAGCTCAGGTTGCCGGAGATAACCCCGGAAACTACCAGACCGCCGTTAAAGTTGGCAAAAGTGCCCCGGGGATAATAACCTTCAGCCTGGCTTTTAAGGTATTCAAAGGAGAAATAGCCGCTGCCCTTTATCTGGGCTGACAGGCCCGCCGACAGCCAGACTATCAGGATTATCAGGATTAAGATTTTGATTTTTGGCATTGAACTCTCCCGCCAATCAGCTTAAAAGCCTGTCTATCAATTTTCTTGAAAGATTCTGGAAAAATCAAAACTGTCTTCCAGTATCTGGTTCTTGAATTCTCCGATTTTTTTCCCGGACTGAATCAGGCGGCTGATTTCCTGCGCCCCTTTTTTGGTGCCAAGCCAGATGGCCCCAACCACCGACTCGTCTTTTAGCACCAGCTTCTTGTAAATTCCGAGTTCCGGTCTTAAGTCGGTCAGGGTTTCGTAGCCCTTCTCTTGCGGTGTCACCAGCCCGATTGAAGTAAGATAAATACCCACCACCTTAAGGGTGCTGGCTGGAATGGTTCCTTCATACTTCTTGCTCTGACCGCACAGGTTGTAGGCCAGGGTCCTGGCCTGGTCAAAAGCCGCCGGAATCAATCCATATACCCGGCCCCGATGTTCGGCCACATCGCCGGCGGCATAGATTCGTTCCTGGCCGGTCCTGAGGTAATCATCCACCACGACTCCCCGCCCGCAGGGCAGACCGGCCGCCAGGGCCAGGTCCAGCCTGGGCTTAACTCCAGCCGCTATGATTACCACCCCGGCCGGTATGGTTTTCCCGTCCTTCAACCGAACTCCACTCACCCGGCCTTCACCAAGAATTTCAGCCGCTTCCTGGCCGATGAAAAATTTGATGCCGGTTTTTTCCAGGCTGGCCTGCAACAGGCCGGCGCCGGTTTCATCAAGTTGCCTGGGCAGCAGCCGGCTGAAGACCTCAACCACCGAGAGCTGATCCACTCCCCTCAGTTTCAGAGCTCTGGCCAGTTCCAGCCCCAGCAATCCCCCACCCAGAATCACCACATCCGGCCCGGACCTGATAGCTTCCAGCAATTCCAGGATATCATCCAGAGTCCTGATGGTGAAAATACCGTCTTTGTCCAGACCGGCCAGAGGCGGAGTGGCCGGGCAGGCTCCTGTGGCCAGAACCAGATAATCGGCGTTGAGTTTCCGGCCGTCCTCAAATTCCACGGCTGGTCCGGAAGGATCAATGGCTGTGGCCTTTACCCCCAGCTGGATCTGCAGTCTCTGCCTTTCGGCCCAGCCCTCAGCAAAAGCAAACACTTTTTCCTGCGGAATCAGTCCGGCTAAAAAATCGATCAGGTTGGGACGCGGGTAATAGGGATACTTTTCTTCACCGCAGATTATTACCTCGGCAGCTGAATCAAGTTCCCGGATAGTCTTGCCGCTGATGGTCCCGGCCAGCCCGTTGCCGAGAATAACTACTCTCATCGGATCAGCTTTCAGCTCACTTCTGGCAAGCTATCTTTTAAGATAATTTCTGAAAAAACTCCTTGCCCACGCCGCACTGGGGGCAGACCCAATCATCAGGCAGCGACTCAAACGGGGTTCCGGGCGGGATGTTGTGGTCGGGATCCCCGACTTCAGGGTCGTAGACATAACCGCAGGCCGTACATTCCCATTTTTCCATCTTCGGTTTTCCTCCTTTCTATTTATGCCTATTATAAACTACCTGAGAATTAAAACAACTGAAAGTTAGGTTGCTGGCCGCGATTTATTTCTAGTAGCTTTTCCTTCAACCGGCAATTACGTTGAATCGGCTTATCGTTCTTGATGGCGATATGCAGCGCCCGGTAGGAACCGATGATGATGCTCAACTTTCGAGCCCGGGTCAGGGCGGTGTAGAATAAATTTCTCTGCAACATTATGTAATGCTGGGTCAGCAGGGGCATGACCACGCTCTGGTATTCATTGCCCTGAGCCTTGTGAACCGAAATGGCATAAGCCAGAACCAGGTCAGCCAGTTCATCTTTCTCATAGGAGACCAACCGGCCGTCAAAATCTACCAGCAGACCGAAGCGCTCCGGGTCCACCTGGACCACCGTTCCCAGGTCCCCGTTGAAAACTTCTTTTTCGTAATCATTCCTGACCTGCATGACCTTATCCCGGACCCGGAATTCTTTCTGGCCGACTTTCAGGCCGTGACTTCCCGGATTCAGGGCTTTCTGTAATTCCTGGTTCAGGTTATCCACTCCAACCAGCCCGCGGTACATGGGTGTTATCACCTGGATCTGAGTGGACAGCGGGCTTAAACCCAGGCGGCGGGGAATATTATGCTGGCAGAGTTTTAAGATCAGCTGGAAAACCTTGGCTTCATCTTCCTGGTGGAAAAAATAAAAATCGGATTCGGGGTCGCCCCGGCGGGGATAAACCAGAGGTTGTCCGCGGTTTATTCTATGAGCATTGACCACGATCAGGCTCTCCCCGGCCTGGCGGAAAATTTCCTCCAGCCGGATGACTTCGACCAGACCGGAATCTATTAAATCCCTGAGCAGGTTCCCGGGACCCACCGGCGGCAGTTGGTCCTTATCACCCACCAGAATCAATCTCATCTCCGGGGGTATGGCCCGCAGCAGATGATACATCAGCGGCAGGTCAACCATTGAAACTTCATCAATGATCAGGGCTCCGCCTTTTAGCGGATAAGTCGGTCCTCGTTTGAACCGCCCTTCTTTGGGCTGGAATTCCAGCAGGCGATGAATGGTCTTGGCTTCCCGCCCGGTGGTTTCAGCCAGACGCTTGGCCGCCCGCCCGGTGGGGGCAGCCAGCAGAATTCTCTTCTGCCAGCTCTCAAATATCTCCACCATGGCCCGGACGATGGTGGTCTTACCGGTGCCGGGTCCACCGGTGATGATGATGATTTTTTTCTGCAGGCTGCTGATTATCGCCTTTTTCTGTTCGGCTGAAAACTGCAGTCCTGTTTTCTTTTCCACTTCGGCAATCTTTTCTTCCGGAGAAAAATCGGGCGGAGGCGCAGACTGGAAAGCCAGGCGGGCGATAATCCGGGCCACTTCTTCCTGAGCCTGGTAGAAAAAGGGAAGATAAAGCCCGGAGCTCCCGTCCACCACTTCCCGGATAAGGGCCCGCTGGCTTAACAGTTCCTCCAGGGCCCGTTCCACCCGCCCCTGGTCCACTTTTAATTCCTGACAGCATTTCTCCCGGACTTCCGACTCGTCCGAAAAAACGTGGCCCTGTTCATTGTCCTTTTCCAGGAGGTAAAGAATGAAAGCCTTGACTCTTTCCAGGGAATCAGCCGGCAGGCCGAGCTTCAGAGCAATCTGGTCGGCCGTCTTGAAACCCACACCCCAGATGTCCAGGCACAGTTGATAGGGATTCCTTTTCAGGACCTCAAAAGCGGCCTGGCCGTAGGTACGGTAAATCTTATAAGCCAGGGTGGTAGAAATCTGATGGGCCTGCAAAAAAATTATCAGGTCCCGGATTTCGCGATGCTCTTCCCAAGACTTGAGGATTTCGGCCAGTTTTTTCTGACCGATGCCCTCCACCTCTTTCAGCCTGGCTGGCGAGTCGTTAAGAATCTCCACCGTTTTTTCGCCGAACTTCTGGACGATCCGTCGAGCCAGAACCGGTCCCACTCCCTTAATCAAACCCGAAGCCAGGAACCTTTCCACTCCGCTGACCGAGCTGGGCAGAGTCAGACTGAATGATTCCATCTGGAACTGTGGACCGAATCTGGCGTTCTTTTCCCAGCGGCCGGTCAGCTTCAGGCATTCCCCGGGCGAAAGGGGGGGAAAGTTACCGACCACGGTGGTTTCCCCGTTTTCGGTTTTGATCTTGAAAACGGTATAGCCGTTCTCCGGGTTATAAAAAATTATCTGTTCAACCGTTCCTTCCAGGCATTCCATGGACTGTCAGACTCTCCCTGATAAGACCATCAGTCGGCTTTTAAGATAACCGGATCACCGGGTTCCAGGCCCAGTACTTCGGCTGCCGGCTTTTTGAAATTGGCTATTTCCAGCAGCCCCAGGCTGTTGATGATAAAAAACGGCCGGTCCGAACCAGCAGAAGAATAGGCAGCGGCCATTTCGGAGATCTTTTTCTTCCCGGCCATCACCACCGGATTGGCTCCACAGTTGCGGTCGAGAAATTGAGCCACCAGCTGCTGGCTCAAGTTGGTGATGAGATTGCCGAATTTGTCGCGGTAAAGAATCTGGCCCTGGATTTCCCGGCTCTTTACTATGGGTTCGGGCAAGTCCAGAAGGCGTGGTGAAGCTGCCGGACGTCCGAGTTCTGATGGCGGCAGGCCCAGGCTCAGCCAGGCTGCCACCGGAGCCATCCGGTCGCGACCCTCAAAGCTCGTCCGCCGGTCGGTAAGATAATACTTACTTCCGGTAATCTCCAGGACCTCTACCTTCTCTTCTTCTTTATAAATGAGCGACAGCACCCCGTTGTCCGGAGCAATAAAATAATGTTGCCCGGCTCTGACCAGAAGAATCCGTCGCTCACTACCCACGCCGGGGTCGACCACAGTCAGGAAAATGCTACCGCGGGGGAAAAAACGGTAACAGGCCCAGAGGATGAAGGCCGCGGCTTTAAGGTCGTAATCGGGAACTTCATGGCTGATATCGACGATGGTGCAGTCAGGATTGATGGACAGGATGACTCCCTTGAGAGAAGCGATAAAATAATCGCGGCTGCCGAAATCGGTCAGCAGCCCGAGGCAGCTCTTGCCCATTGGCTTTTCTATCCGGCTTGAATAATCTTATTGCAGAAGTTAGGAGGGGTCAACACTTTTCTGGCGGATTGCGGCTGACCTCAGAAAATTACTTTCAGCATCCGTTTCCAGCGAGTCTTGAAAATGAAACGGAAGATTTTCCGGAACCTGTCTTTAAGGCCGTTTTTCTGGTAGGCATCCTTCTCAGCTTCATAGGAAAAATAAATCAGCCAGGGACGGCCCTTGATATAACTGACTGGCAGAAAACTCCAGTAGCGGCTGTCCAGACTGTTATCCCGGTTGTCACCCATGACAAAGACATGGCCGGGCGGCACCACCAGCGGACCGTAATTATCACGGATAACATCATCATACTGGTAAAAATTACCCTTTTGAAAAATCTGGGAATCGTTGTGAACTTTATAGCGTTCTTCCAGAGGCTGGTCGTTGATGAATACCTCTTTATCTTTGATCTCGACCTTTTCCCCTTCCAGAGCAATGACCCGCTTGACAAAGTCCTTGCTCAGGTCCCGGGGCCACTTGAAAACCACGATGTCTTTTCTTTCCAGTTTCTTGGAAGGCAGGATGAAGTCCTCGACCGCATTCTGGGGCCGGGCATAGATAAACTTGTTGACCAAAAGAAAATCTCCCACCAGAAGCGTGGGCTCCATCGAGCCGGTGGGAATCTGGAAGGCCTGAACCACATAGGTCATGACGAAAAACACGAAAACGGCCGTTTCGGCAATCAGCTCGAAATATTCCCGGAAAAGGCTCTTTTCCCTTTTAGTCTTTTTGTCGGGCTCTTTTTCTTTAATCTCTTCTATTTCTTTATCGTACTTTTTACCAAGCATTACCATCGCAGCTTTCCTTAATTTCTTGTTAATATACTCTAAATCAGGCTCTGGTTCAATACATATATATAAAGGAATAGCCCGGCCGCGCCCTTGACAGGATGGGTAATTAGGTTTTTACTAAAAAGATGATTATTTCCCTGTTCGGCTACCATCAAGCGGGCAAAACCAGCCTGTTTGAAATCCTGTGCCAGAGAAAAAGGGCCAGCCACCCGGCCGGGGTCGAGGCCCGGACCGAAGTCCCCCGGGCTGTCTGCCAGGTGCCCGACACCCGGCTGGATACCATCTCCTCTCTCTACCCTAACAAGAAAAAAGTTCAGGTCCATCTGGAAATAGAAGACTTCCCGGGTCTGGCTTCGGGCGACATTTCTACCAGCCAGTACCTGAGCCAGTTGCGTAAGGCGGACGGGCTGGTCCACGTGGTTCGGGGATTTAAGGACCCGGCCATAGCCCATCCCCGGGGTAAAATCAACCCGGCTGAAGATATCCGGGCCATGACCGAGGAACTGATTCTTTCCGACCTGGTGATGGTCTGCGGCCGGCTGGAAAAACTGGAGAAAGACCTGCGGAAGATGAAAGACCCTGAAGCCCAGAAAGAAAAAGAACTTCTGGAGAAGCTGAAGCCAGTGCTGGAAGGAGGGGGCCTGGTCAAAGATTTTATCCTGTCGCCCTCGGAGGAAAAAATGCTCCGCGGTTTTTGTTTTCTGTCGTTAAAACCCATCCTCCATCTGATCAACCTCGATGAACAGAACCTGGCTTACCTGGAAAATCCGGGGCTGCTCTATTCCGACCTCAAGCCCGACCTTCCGCTTCTGGCTTTCTGCGGTCGGATAGAAAAAGAATTGCTAGAGCTGGAAAACGAAGACCGACAGCTTTTCATGAGCAGTTATGGCCTGACTGAAACCACCCCTGGCCGTTTTTTCCAGAAATTATATCAGGTAATGGAGCTGATAAATTTTTATACCATCGGCAGGGATGAAGTCCGGGCCTGGGCTATCCGAAAAAAAACCCCGGCGGCCAAAGCGGCCGGGACAATCCATTCAGACATAGAAAAGGGCTTTATCAGGGCCGAGGTGGTGCCCTTCACCGAACTGGTTAAGCATGGTTCCTGGCAGAAAGCCAGAGAAGCCGGCCTGTTAAGGCTGGAAGGCAAAGATTACCAGGTCCAGGATGGAGACGTTATCTATTTCAGGTTCGCCCCATGAATAACACTTTCAAGATTACAGCCCGGGATGCCTCCTGCCAGGCCAGGACCGGAATCCTGGAGACTGCCCACGGCCCGGTAGAAACGCCGGTCTTCATGCCGGTGGCCAGCCAGGGAACGGTCAAAGCTTTAACCCATAAAATTCTGGAGGAACTGGACTGCCAGCTCATCCTGGTCAATTCCTACCACCTTTTCCTGCGACCCGGGGTGGATTTGATAGAAAAGATGGGTGGCCTGCACCGCTTTATCTCCTGGCCCAAGGCTATTCTGTCCGATAGCGGAGGCTTCCAGGTCTACAGCCTGTCGCCCCTGGTCAAAATCAGCGAGGAAGGAGTCAGGTTTTCCTCACACCTCGACGGCAAAAAAATTTTCCTGACGCCGGAAGAAGCGGTCCGCATCCAGGCCAGGCTGGGCACTGATATCATGATGTGCCTGGACTATTTTCCTTCTTATCCCTATACCGAGGAACAGGTGGCTTACTCCGTGGAGCTGACCGGGCGCTGGGCCAGGCGCTGCCGGGAGGAATTCGACCACCTCCAACCACGGACCCAGCTCTGGGGTATCACCCAGGGCGGGGTTCTCTGGCCTTACCGGGAGAAAAGCATCGGTGACATTACGGCCTGCGATTTTCAGGGTTATGCTCTGGGCGGGCTGGGAATAGGAGAACCGAAATCTCAGCTTTACGAAATACTGGAAAAGTCCAACCGGCTGCTGCCAGAAGACCGTCCCCGCTACCTGATGGGCATAGGTTACATTGAGGATATCCTGGAAGCGGTCGAACGAGGGGTGGATTTCTTCGATTGTGTCCTGCCCACCCGCAATGCCCGGAATGGTACCCTGTTCACCAGTGAGGGCCGGATTGCCATCAAGAACCAGAAATATGCCGCTGACCCGAGACCTCCAGACCCCAACTGCCAGTGCTACACCTGCCAGAATTTTTCCCGGGCCTATCTGAGACACCTATACGAGCGGAACGAGATCAGCTCGGCTATTCTGAATACCATCCACAATTTGTATTATTATCTTGACATGTTTAAAAAAATAAGGCAAAGTATTCAGTCTAATTCATTCCGGTCATTCAAGAAAGCAATCATAGAGAAAAATTTAAGAGAATAGGATAAAGAGATGAGTTTTTTAACCTTAGTCAGCCTGTCAGGGCAGCAGGCTACCCCCTCCGGCCAGGGCAACATGCTGGTCGGACTCCTGCCCTTCATTTTGGTTTTTGTCATATTCTACCTGCTGATCATCATGCCCCAGAGAAAGAAGCAGAAGCAGCATCAACAGATGGTGGCCAACCTCAAGCCCGGCGACCGCATCATCACCAGCGGCGGCATCTTCGGGACGGTCATGGACGTCCATCCCGACCGGATTGAGCTTAAAATCGCGGCCAACGTCAAGGTGGACATCCTGAAAAGTGCTGTGGCCATCATTCTGACTGACAGGGAAAAAACAGAGGTCAAAGAATCCAGCTGATTGTCTCCAATCAAACCCAGAAGAGAGATTAATCAAGATGAAAAAGAACTTACAATGGAAACTGGCTATCATCATAGGAGTTATCGGCCTGTGCCTCTTTCTGATTTATCCCCCAAAAGATAAAATCAAGCTCGGACTGGACCTGAAAGGCGGCACCCATCTGGTCCTCCAGGTGTTAACGGAAGATGCCATCAACGTGGAAACGGACCAGCAGCTAGCGCGGTTTGAAGAAGTCTTCAAGAAAAACAACATCACCTACCTCGAAGCCAACAAGGAAAAACCCGGGAGATTTTATTTCCGGGGAATTCCAGTCGACCAGGAAGGGAAAGCCCGGGACCTGATCGATCAGTACACCAGGGACTGGGATTATTCTTCGAGTGGCGACCGCCTGATTTTCAGCCTGAAACCAGTAGCTGCCCAGTACCTGAGAGACCTGGCTGTTACCCAGACCCTTGAAACCATCAGGAACAGGATTGACCAGTTTGGCGTGGCCGAACCCATCATACAAAGGCAAGGTTCGGACAGGATAGTGGTGGAACTACCCGGGGTTGAGGACCCGGATAGAGTCAAGAACCTGATCAAAGTTACGGCTGTGCTGGAATTCAAGCTGGTCAAAGCCGGGCCGGCTCCTGACGAAGAAACCCTGCTCCGGGAATTCGGCGGTAAGGTTCCAGATGATGCCGAGGTGGTTAGATCGGACCCCAAGCGGGGAGTCCAGGGTTACTACCTGGTAAGCAAGGTGGCCACTGTCACCGGAAAAGACCTTAGAAGCGTCAGGCGGGGGGTCGACGAATGGAATAACCCGGCGGTTCATTTCACCCTGAACCCCGACGGGGCCAAGAGGTTCGAACAGGTAACCGGTCAGAATATCGGCAAGCAGCTGGCCATCATTCTGGATGCCCGACTGCAATCGGCCCCGGTGATTGAAGCCAGGATTTCCGATTCCGGCATCATCCAGGGAAGGTTCACCCCGGAAGAAGCTGATGACCTGGTAGTCATTCTTAAGGCCGGAGCTTTGCCAGCCGGAATCAAGTACCTGGAAGAAAGAACCGTCGGACCATCTCTGGGGTCGGATTCCATCCGCCAGGGCTTAATCTCCGGGCTGGTCGCCATTTTTGCCGTAATGCTGTTTATGATTTTCTATTACCGGCTGGCCGGACTAAATGCCATCACTGCTCTTATTCTGAACGAAATCATTATTTTTGGAGCCATGGGTTATTTCAAAGCCACCCTGACTCTCCCCGGTATCGCCGGTATCATCCTGGGCATCGGCATGGCCGTCGATGCCAACGTTCTGATTTTCGAGCGAATTAAAGAAGAAATAGCCATCGGCAAAAATATTTCCAGCTCAATTGCCACCGGTTTTTCCCGGGCCTTCTCCGCTATTTTTGATTCCAACCTGACCACCATTATTTCAGCCGTCTTCTTGTTTCAGTTCGGGACAGGCCCGATCAAGGGTTATGCCGTAACCCTGATCTGCAGCCTGGTGGCCAACCTGTTCACCGCGGTTTTTGTTTCCAGATTTATATTTGATGCCTTTGTTCCTACTACTGCCAAGAGGTTGAGTATTTAAAATGCAAATCTTCAAAAAAAACCCAAACATCCAGTTCTTAAAATACAAATGGATCGCCCTGGCCCTGACCCTGATAATCGTGGTGGCCGGATTGATCAACATTCTGGCCGGGAAGGGATTGAAGCTGGGCGTGGATTTCGGAGAGGGCACCCTGATCAGGGTTAAATTCCGAGAACCGGTTTCGGTCTCGGAAATCAGAAAACTTCTGTCCGAAGTCGGCCTGGGGGACAGCGTCATTCAGGAAACCGGCAAAGAGAGCCGCGAATTTCAGATCCGGACGATGGAGAGGCGAACGACCACCCAGGAACAGGAACTTGAAAGCCATCAAATCCTGGCCGACAGGGTTATTCAAGCCTTGCAGGGTGAAGAAGACCGGCAGAAACTGGACCAGGGATTGCTGGACCTGAACAATATCGACCGGAATAGCCTGACCAATCTGTTGCGGTCTATTGTCCCGGATGAAGCTGAAAACCTGGCCAATAAGATCATAGATTACCGGACTCTCAATGGGATCATTAGCGGCTGGGATGAGTTAACAAAAGAACCGCTCAATCTTTCAGCGGAAATCGTCAGCCAGCTTCAGGCCAGGACCTTCCTGGGCAAAATGACGGTTTTGAGCCGGGAAACGGTGGGCCCCCAGGTGGGCAAGGACCTGAGGAAGAAGGCCACCCAGGCCGTTGTCTGGTCTCTTATCGGCATGCTTGTCTACATCGCTTTCCGCTTCAAAGGGGTAGAATACGGGGCGGCGGCCATTTTCACCCTTACTCAGGACGTCCTCATCACTCTGAGCATTTATTCCTTTACCAGCCGCGAAATCAATCTGCCGATTATAGCCGGACTGCTGACCATCGTCGGTTTTTCCATAAATGATACCATAGTTATATTCGACCGTATCCGGGAACTGAGACGGACCATGCGGAAAGAGTCTCTGGAAAATATCATGAACTTATCTCTTAACCTTAACCTCTCCCGGACTTTAATCACTTCTGGCACGGTTTTCCTGACCGTTCTTTCTCTTTACATTTTCGGTGGCCAGGTAATCAACGACTTCGCCTTTATCATGCTGATAGGCACCATTGAAGGTGTTTATTCCACCATCTTTCTTTCCTGTCCGGTGGTCCTGTTCTGGAACCAGTATTTCAAGAAGAAAAAGCCGAAAAAATAATTTGATTTGACTTGTAAAATAGAGAATTTTAATTTATACTTTAATCTAACCTAATCCATAGCGTGAGGTTTAACATGCCAGAAGCAAAGACGCCTAAACAGGGAGAAGAGTTACCTCAACTCTTCAAAGATTCCTTTTTTAGGACCGAGTCGGGGATCAAGAGAAAAGCCATTGCCCTGCCGATCGCTATTGTCCTCCATCTTATCTTTGTAGCTGCGATTATTGTTATCCCTCTTCTGTCAATTGACCAGCTCCCGAAAGTTGAAGTTTACAGCGCCTTCCTGGCTCCCCCGCCACCGCCCCCACCGCCACCGCCACCGCCAGCCAAGAAAAAAAGAACGTCCACCAGAACCATCAAAGCTGTCCAGGCCACAACCTCAGTTGAGCCGGGCCGCCTGGTTGCCCCGGTTGACATCCCGGATGAGATTGCGCAGGAAGCAGTGTCCGATATCGGAATTGAAGGCGGCGTCGAAGGTGGAGTTGAAGGTGGCGTCATAGGCGGCGTCCTGGGTGGCGTCGTCGGCGGCGTCCTGGGTGGGGTTGTCGGTGAAGTGGAAGAACCAGTCAGGGCCATCGGCGAGATCAAGCCCCCCAAGCTCATCCACAAGGTTGATCCGGTCTATCCTGAAATCGCCCGTCAGGCTCGAGTCGAAGGTATCGTTATTCTTGAAGCCGTCACCGATATCTACGGCCGGGTACAGTCGGTCAAGGTTTTAAGGTCAGTTCCCCTGCTCGACCAGGCCGCAATTGATGCGGTCAAGCAGTGGGTATACGAGCCGATGATTATCAACGGCCGTCCCCGTGGTGTTATCTTCACCGTCACGGTGACCTTTAAGCTTAAATAAGCAAGAAAAGCTAATAATGGCTTTCGATATTTAAAAGGAGGTTTTAGTCATGCAATTCGGTTTGATTGAAATGTGGCAGGCCATGGGAGTTGTGGCAAAAACAGTTGCCATCATCCTGATTCTCCTGTCGGTTATCACCATCTATCTGTTCATTGAGCGTCAGCTGGCCTTCGCCCGCGCCAGGAAAAAATCACTGGCTGTGGCCCCCAAACTGGCTGAACTGATGAAGAACGGACAGCTCAAAGAAGCTATGGCCCTGGCTTCCAAGAAAGAATTCAAATCCAGCCACCTGGCCAGAGTGACTGCAGCTGGCATTGAAGAATTCATGGGCGCCAAAGAGTCCAATCTATCCATTGAAGAGCAGATAGAGTCGGCCCAGAGAGGCTGTGAAAGAGCTCGTTCCCTCTTCACCCAGGAACTGAAGAGAGGTTTGAGTATCATGGCAACCATCGCTACCTCCTCTCCCTTCATCGGATTGTTTGGAACCATTTTCGGAATCATCAATGCTTTCCGTGGAATGGCCATGACCGGTTCCGGTGGAATCGGAGCGGTGGCAGCCGGTATCGCTGAAGCTCTGGTGACCACAGCCTTCGGTATTGCCGTGGCTGTTATCGCCCTCTGGACCTTCAACTCTCTGAATACCAAGATTGAGGTCTATAACACTGAGATGGAAAATACCACCTCTCAGATTGTTGATTACTTCGTGCGGACTTCCGGCAAGTAAACTCCGGATGTTTGAAATTTATTAAGAGAGGAAAACAATGGGTTTCACAGTATCAACGAACGGCAAAGAAACCGTAAAGTCTGAACCCAATGTTGTTCCTCTTTGTGACGTTCTCCTGGTCCTTCTGATCATCTTCATGGTGGTCACACCACTGGTTCAGAAGGGTGTCGATGTCCAGTTGCCCTCGGCTCTGAATACCACCCAGATGCCCGATAACCCTGACGTTGTTCTATCCATCAAGGCTGACGGGACTCTTTTCCTGAAAGAGCAGAGAGTGGCCCTTGATGGACTGACCATGGCCCTGGAAGAAGCCTTCCTGACAGCATCTGAAAAGAAACTCTACATCAGGGCTGACGCCAACCTGGAATTCGGCAAGATGATCGATGTCATCGATATGATCCGTGAAGCCGGGATTGAACTCGTCGGAATAATCACAGAGAGGAAAGCGACTGAGGGTGAATAAGACCCCGTAATTTCCTTAGCCTTGCCAGGGAAAGGGGGAGGCGAAATTTCGCCTTCCCCTTTTTATTTTCTCTAAAAATTCCCGCCAGACCTCAACCGATTCCATGCAGAGATATATCTTATCTTCGGCCCGGTAGTCAGCTAGCATCTCCCCCAGTTCTCTATACAATAAAAGACGCACTGGCCGGGGATAGCGGTACTTGCCCTCGGCTGAGCGAATAAATTCCTGTTCGTATATCCGGCTCCCCGGGAAACGTCTCCTGGCCACCGGCAACAGGGCGGGAGGAAAACGCAGGCTACCCAGGCTGACCCAGGTTATGGCTTCAGCCGGAATAACTTTGAAAATTTCAGCCACCAGGCGTTCATAATCAGTGTGCCAGCCTGGGTAATGAAGAATCGGGTCAAAATGGAAGCCCACCCGGTAGCCATGGCGGACAACTTTGGCCGCCGCCTGCAACCTTTCCCCCAGACTGGCTGTCCCTTTTTCCTCCGCCCCAATGATTGCTTCCGGGTTGAGGGACCAGGACAGGACCACATTGTCGGAGGGCCGAATTTCCAGAAGCGGCCGGATACAGTCGGATTTGCTTTTGAGCTCCAGCCAGAACCGGTCCTGTCCCCGGAAGGCCTCAACTAAAAAAACGGAGTTTTCCGTCAAACCATCAAGGGCCAGAGAATCGGCCAGCTCTCCCGTTCCCAGTCTGATTATCCCGCCTGGTTGGCGCTGGAAAAAACTTTCCAGTTCCGCCCGCAGCTTCTCCCGGTTGACGGCTACCGTCAGCGGCTGCCAGTTAAGGTACTGCTGCAGGATGCAATAACTGCAGTCAAAAGGACAGTTGAGGTCAAGGTCTATTGTCCAGTAGCCACAGCCAACACTTCCCGGGGTGCAGGGGCAGGGACGGATAAATGATTTTTGCTCGGTGATAAAAAGATGCTGTTTACTTTCCCCCACCGGGTCAGGAGAAAATCGGAACTCTCTTTTTACCGGATCTAGACCGGCCACCAGCTCTACTGGAACACCCGGCAGCCTGTCCAGCAGACGGCGGGTCAGGGCAGTCTTCTCTACCCTCTCGTCCAGCCAGACTTTTTTGATTGGCTGCAAGGTCATCAATCCCCTACGTGATGCAGTAGCTCAAATATCGCGTCCCACACCGGGCTGCCCAGCCTTTGCGAAAGACATTTAATCACTTCTTTTAATTCCCCGGTGCTTGCTGTTTCCAGGGAAATTTTCAGCGCCGCTTTTTCCAGGCTATGGTCATAGTCCAGGGAAATTTCAGGTGGCAGCTCCAGTTTCTTTATCCGCTCAGAAATGACCTGGTTCAGGTGCCAGAGCCTCGGTGAGCTGAACTTTCTTAAGACTGATAACAGGGCCCCGGCCGCTTCAGGCTCCCCAGCGATTAGCCGCCTGATTGTATCACCAATCTCCTCTTCTCCGGTCAGCTCCTTCAGGCTTTTTCCCGTCCTTCGCTTTAGCGAATAAAAATGTTCAATTACTTCTTTCTGCTGGCTGTGAGTGAGTTTTTCCACCAGCTGGAGGAGCCTGAACCTTTCTTCCAGGGGAAAACTAACCAGCAATTCGGCCGTCCCCAGTTTCCAGTCCTTCCTGTGAATGACTTCCAGCCACCTTTCCAGACCCGAAAGTTCCAGCATAATCTCTAGTGTTTTTTGCTCGAGAGGTAGCTCTAAAAGCGGTAGAACATTTTCTATGATATCAGCCGGGCGTAAGCCGAAATCGTAGAATTTCCTGACCGCCAGGGATTTTTCGGCCAGAGAAAACGGCCGCCGGCTGTAGTTTATAAAAAAGGCCAGAAAGAAGATTTCCGCGTCGTTAGCCTGGTTGTCCATTTCCAGGGCCAGCAATTCTTCCAGGCCGCAGGACCTGGCCGCTTCTACCCTTTTCCAGCCGTCAATTAAAACCGGCTTCTCATCCCGGTAAGTTATTATCAACGGTTGTAATATTCCTATTACTTTTACCGAGTGCCGAAATCTTTCCTCAACTGGGTTGAAGGTAAAACGAAAACGCCGGTCTTCCAGGTTAATTTCTGTCAGCTTGATCAGTCTGATGGCCATCTTAATCTCCCAGCTCAATTCTAAGACAGTCCCGAGCCCTTGTAAAACCTTCTCTCAGTCGAAGGTGATTGCCTGAGGGCCAGATTTTTGATAATTTCTGAGGGGAACATGAAAAGACAGCCTTCAATCACCAGGCCCGAATTCAGCGGTCCCCCTCTACCGGAAGGTCGCCTGTTTTTTCTGCCCTTTATCCCCTCAACCGACCTGCCCCGGAAACTGGCAGCCGTGGCTGGCGATAGGCTGGAAGTCAGGCCCGGGCGACTTTACTACCTGGAAAGAAGCGCCGTTCTTTGCGGTGCCCTGGGAGCCCCGGCCACCATCATGGCTCTGGAAAAAATGCGGAATCTCGGCCTCAGGGAAATCTGCTTGCTCAGTTATTGTGGTTCTCTCTCATCTGAGCTGGTCGCCGGGCAGGCTTTCCTTCCACTCAGGGCTTTAAGCCAGGAAGGCACCTCCAGGCATTATGCTCGGCCGAGGGCGGGCTTCTATCTCCCGTCTGAAAAACTGCTTAACCGACTTAAAAAATTTCTGGCCCGGCAAAACCTGGCTTTCAGCCAGGGAGCCATCGTTTCCACCGATGCTCCCTACCGGGAAACCGCCCTCTGGCTCAACAACCTCCAGAAGAAAAAAATCATGGCCGTAGATATGGAGATGTCAGCGGTCCTGTCCTGGGCCGCTTTCTACCGGCTTCAGGCCGTCGGCTTGTTCATCGTCTCGGATGAACTTTTCGGCGGGCGGTGGAAAAACTGCAGCCACAGCCAGCGCGTGCTGGAGGCTACAGCTGCTTATTTCCATCCTCTGATTTTTACAGTCTGATGGGAGGGTTAGCATGAAACCAAAAGTCCTTTTGACCCATCCACTTCTTCCCGAAGCTATGGACTACCTGGCCAGCGAGGTGGAACTGGAGCTGGCTACCAGGGAAATGATCCTGCCGCGGTCAGAGTTGCTGGAGCGGATAGGCGATAAACAGGGGCTGCTGTGTTTTCTGACAGATACCATCGACCGGGAAGTGATGGACCGGGCCCCTGAACTTAAAGTCATAGCCAACTGCGCCGTCGGGGTTAATAACATTGACCTGAAAGAGGCCTGGAACCGGGGTCTGCTGGTGACCAACACCCCTGAGGTGCTGACCGAAGCCACGGCCGACCTGACTTTGGCTCTCATCCTGGCCACTACCCGTCGCCTGGTGGCTGCCGACCGTTTCTGCCGGGAAGGCCGGTTCCGCGGCTGGCAGATAGACCTGTTCCTGGGCCAGGAACTATCAGGACGGACGCTGGGGATAATCGGCTTCGGCCGGATAGGCCGGGCCGTAGCCCGGCGGGCCCTGGCCTTTAATCTGAAGGTCATTTATCATGACCCCCAGCCACTTCAGCCCGCCCTGGAAAAAGAATTGCAGGTAGAATACCGGGAGCTGGAGGAGCTTTTGCGGCAAGCCGATATCGTTTCCATCCATGCCAGCCTGAGGCCGCAATCCTATCACCTGATTTCTCGCGACCGGCTGGAATTGATGAAAAGAACGGCCGTCCTGATAAACGTGGCCCGGGGTCCGATTGTCGAGGAGAAGGCCCTGGCTGAAGCCCTGGCCAGCGGCCGGCTCTGGGCCGCCGGACTCGATGTCTATGAAAACGAACCGGAAATCACTCCTGAACTGATGGGGTTGGACAACGTGGTTCTCCTGCCCCATATCGGCAGCGCCACCTATGAGACCAGAAAGAAGATGTGTTTCATGGCTGTTAAGAATCTGCTCCAGGGTCTACGGGGTGAGCCTCCAGACAACCTGATTGAGCCTTTCTAACAACCTCAGGTTTTCCTTTTTCGGGCGGAGGGGTTGAGGCTTCCCGTTCGGTATCCTTCCAGGTCAAAAGTGACATAAGTCCAGCCCAGTTTTTTCAGCCGGTCTATTATTTTCTGGCGGTTTCCCGGTTTGACTGCCAGGGCAATCTCTTCCGGCCCGACCTCAATTCTGGCCGTTTCTCCATGATGCCTCAGCCGGACCTGGGTAAAACCAAGTTTCTTCAAGAAAGACTCGCCCCGGTCAATTTTTTCCAGCCATTCAGGCTCTACCGGCTGACCGAAAGGAATCCTGGTGGCCAGGCAGGCGTTGGCCGGGCGGTTCCAGTTGGGCAGTCCGAAGTGCCTGGCCAGCAGCCTGATTTCGGCTTTTCTGAGACCGGCTTCCTTCAATGGAGACCTGACTCCGAGCTCCTGCAGAGCTTTTTTCCCGGGACGGTAATCAAGCTCATCATCCAGGTTGGAACCTTCAACCACAGCAGCCAATCCTTCTTTACTGGCCAGGTCCAGTAACCGGCGGAAAAGAGCCCGCTTGCAGATATAGCAACGGAGCGGACTGTTCTTTTTAAATTCCTCGGCCAGGTAGTCATCAGACCTGACCGTCCGCAGACTAACCCCAAGCTGCCTGGCTATGGCCCGGGCTGTTCTGATTTCTTCCCGGTGAACGATGGGACTGTCCACCACCGCAGCCAGGACGTTCCTCCCGAGAGCCTCGGCCGCCGCCGTCAGCAGTAGAGAGCTATCAACCCCGCCGGAAAAAGCCACCAGCAAGCTTCCCTGGGACTTCAGTATCCGGACCAGCCGCCGGTATTTACTGAAAATACTTTCAGGAACTTTTGTCTCCCCTTTTTTCTTAACCTTCAAGCTTAGTATTCTCCCTGGCCTTCGGTCTGTTTAAGTGCCAGCCCCGGCTTTCTTTTCCCCGGCCATCTTTTCAACTTCTCTTACCAGGGCTTCAACAATTTCTGATTCCGGCACCTTCTTAAAAACTCGGCCCCTCTTAAAAATGATGCCGACTCCGCGGCCGCAAGCCACCCCAATATCGGCTTCCCTGGCCTCGCCCGGACCATTAACCGGACAACCCATCACGGCCACAGTCAGGCTGGCCTCGATTGCCGCCAGCCTTTTCTCCGCTCTGGCCGCAATCTGCCGCAGGTTGACTTCCGTCCGTCCGCAACCGGGGCAGGAAATAAAGTTAAGACCCCGGCTTTCCAGGCCAAGGCTCCGGAGAATTTCATAGGCCACCCGGACTTCCCTCTCCGGCGGGGCGGTCAGTGATACCCTGATGGTATCGGCCAGGCCTTCCCTGATCAGCAGGGCCAACCCGGCCGCTGACTTGATGCTTCCCCGGAGCAAGGGCCCGGCTTCGGTAATTCCGGCGTGAAAAGGATAATTTACTTTTTCCGCCAGCAGCCGGTAGGCCTCGACCGTTCTCCGGATATCAGAAGCCTTAAGAGAAATTTTTATTTCATAAAAGCCCAGCTCTTCCAGCTGCCGTACCTGGCGCAAAGCGCTTTCTACCATAGCCTCAGGCGTAGCCTGCCCATACCTGGCCAGCAGGTCTTTTTCCAGTGAGCCGGAATTGATGCCCACCCTGATGGCAATCTGTCTTTCAGCCGCCAGCCGGACCACTTCCCTTAGCTTTTCCCTGGAACCGATGGTACCGGGATTGATCCTCAGACCGTCGGCTCCGGCCTCCACAGCTATGATGGCCAGGCCCGGGTCAAAATGAATGTCGGCAATAAGGGGAATCTTAATCTTTTTCTTGATTTCTTTGATGGCCAGGGCATCCTCTTTCCC
>JACIYI010000016.1 GCA_014360005.1 Candidatus Aminicenantota bacterium
GTGTCGTCGGTTGAGCGGCCTGCGGCCGCCCAGTCTGGGTCGCTGCCTGGGCTCCAGATGTAGTGGTCGGCGGGGGTGTCGTCTGAGTACCGCTTGTGGTCTGGCCGCTCGTTGTCTGCTGAGCCCCAGCCTGCTGGCCAGTGGTCTGTTCAGTTGTCTGGCCGGTTGTGCTTACCTGCTGACCAAGAGCACCACGAACATCACCAGCCTGAGTCCCAGAGGTTGCCCTTTCGGCTCCAGTTGCTGTTTGTTGAGCTCCAGTCGTTGCTGCCTGCCCTCCAGTTGTAGCCACGGCCTGTTGTTCAGGATTTCCCTGCGGCTGGGCAGCAGGTAAACCTGCAATTTTCACTCTTAAATTAGATACTGATTCAGCCACTGTCCTTTTATACCCGTCGAGCTTAGCTTCAGGTACTGCTTCATTGTAATCCCTAAGAAATCCTTCAAGTAGTTCTAGTGCTTTCTCATAGTTATCTCGCCGGTTATTCTCCATAGCATCACCTGCTTCTTCGAAAGAGTAACCAGCAGCAACCAAGGCCGAGGGGTTTTTTACCAGCCCATAAACAAGCAGGAATTCTTCTCCGGCCTCCAGGTATTTCCCAGATTCTCTAAGTGTCAAGGCTTGTTCGAACATTTCTCGGGCTTTATCTATATCGGAAATTTTATTAGCCACACCCTGTCGCATATCTGAATAAGCATTTTTTTCTTCAGCCAGCTGCAAAAACATCTTTAGATAAATTTCGGCCTTATCAAAATCGTAGAGAAATCGTTCGTAAAAATAGGCAACCCTAAAATAATATATCGGGTCGGAACAGGCAGCATAAGCTTTTTTAAACTGGTCAATCGCCTCTAAGTATTTCTTTTCAACTCCCAGAGCCAGTCCTTTCTGATACAGCTGCTCAGCCCGCCGCTTGTCAGCAGCACTGCAGCCAAAGTTCTCAGCTGAAGTTGTTTGTTGTTCCTGCTGGTTCCAGTCATTCGGTCCACCAGAAGTTTCTTTGGCTGAAACGTCCATAACCAAATCTGGCTTGGGCACCTCTAAACTGCCAAAATAATCTTCAGACCAATCATTATATCTATTGATCATCGTTCTGGGCCTGAAGAATGAATGAATGGTGGATGAATTAGCAACCCCGCCTCCGACTGGTACCTTATCGCACATCAGCTCCAGGATGTGATTATAGGCAGTCTCCAGCAGCTTCTGCATGTTCTCATTCTCGCCAACTATCTCCAGCTGAATTGCTCCTTTTTGACGTAGCTCCTCCAGCGTCGCCCCCAGGTCAGCCCTGAGTTTCACCACCTTTACCGTCCCCTCCACCGCAGCCTTAATGTCGTGCTGGGTGTATACCTTGTCCCAGTCCACTTTGAGCTTGGCCTGAAAAGCCGGAGTTATCCCCGAAAATTTCAGCACATACTGCACCGAGACATCTGAAGTCGGGTTCTTAAATGATTCCCACAGAAGTGAGGCCCCTTCTTCTGTCAAGGCAATGGAGACCGCCGCCTTCTGCCCCGGCAGAACCGGCGCCTTCCCCTCCCCCACTATCCGCCGGTTGAAAAGGCCGTCTTTGCCGGCCGTGGCCGAAATTACCTGAAACGTCCCTTCCTTAAACGGAACCGGCCCGGCCAGCTTGGCCTGCGAGTCAATTCCCTTAAGAGCCGACTCAGCCGAGCTCAGCTCGCCTGAAGTAAACCCCCAGGTCACCAGAAAATGCAGCACCCCGCCCTTGGTCGCCCCGTCAGTCTTGGTGTACTTTATAAAGGTAAACTCAGGTGTGCCATCCCTCTTGGTGGCTAAACGCGGCTGGTCAGGGACGTAGTAATACTTATGCGGGTCAGCATGGTCCCGGTAAAATACAAACCTCCCCGCCTGCACCACTTCCTCCACTGAAACCTCGGCCGCCAGGCGAAGTCCGGCCATTATTAACAGACTGATAATAGCCACAAAAATCATCGATTTTTTTCTCATTTTCTTCCTCCTTTTGCCAGCAAAACAGCCCAGCCGAAGTGACTCGACTGGTTATAATTATTTTGAATTTCCTGTCTTTTTGACCGTTTCTCTTTTTGCATTGTTCTACCCGCTTCTATTATTTAGACACCTTTTCTAAGCTTTATATTTTTGCTTCCTTATCCCACTGAATTATCCCTGATAACCAGTTCATAACTTGATAAATCCAGGAAAGCGTTATCACCTTCCTGCCAGTCACTCCGGACCGAACGGCCATCAGCCAGAACTCTGGTTATCCGGTAGCGGTACTTACCGCCTTTGGCCTCCGGAACATTAAACTCCAGGTCATACTGTGGTTGACTGTCAGACGAAAAGACGACACTTTTGACATCCTTCTGCCCCCGAGCGGTAGTGCTTTCCACTTCTACTGCCATCTTAACCACGTCCTTATTCAATCCATTAACGAAATCAAAACAGATGACGCTCATTTTGCGGTAATTAAAAGAAAATTTCTGTGCCAGGTTAATGACCTTAAAAAGCTCGGGATACTGTTCCATGGACACCGGAACATCCAGGCTCAGGCGACCGCTTCTCTCTCCGGGCTGGAGCCTGCCTTCCTCGTTTATTTCATAACCGCCGTAGGAAAATTCGCATTCGACACTAAGCCCGGCTGCCTTTTTTTCTTCATAGATTTTCCAGAGGTAAGAAGCTGATTCCCGGCTCAGAGGAAAGGAGAAGCTTTTCCCGGTCCATAAAACCTTGTTGGAACCCAGGGTTTGGCTTTCGGCCGTGCCTTCTTCTTTCGTTTTCTCCGCTTCCAGTCCGGTATAACTCAGACTGATTTCCATGGTTTCAATCTGAACCGGGCGGTATTCATACTGAACTCCTTTTTCTCTCTTTAAGACTTCAGAATCATCACCAAATTCAACCGATAGAGTCAGCACTCCGCCGGCTGTGGTTTTAGGACCGGCCTCTCCCTGGTCTTTCACAAAGACATACTTGTAAAAGAAGAAATTTGGCTGGCCAAAGGACTGGCTCAACTGGAGCGCCGTGGGCACATAATAAAAGAGTTTTGGGTTTCTATGGTCCGGATAGATGATAATCCGGCCGGCTACTGTTTCTGGCCTGGTCAGCACCGGGTCGGCCAGCAAGGAGCCTACGGCCACAGACAGCATCAGGACCAGCAGAAAGGTTCTTCTCCTCAAACCCAAGAGTTTTCTCTCACTTAAAATTTTTCATAATAAGCATAGATAAACGGGTCGGTAGCCTTCTTCCAGCCAGAAGAAATGCGGGTATTGTCCTTGAACAGCCAGGTTATGTTGTATTCATACTCCAGGTTGTTTGGCTCATGGAAATAGACATAGTTTATGTTAAGAGGCTCTCCCTTGCGCAGAACAACTTCTTTCTGCAGCTGCCGGCCGAAATTTTTATGCCGGAACTGAACCGCAATCCGGATAATTCCGTTTTTATTCATATTTTCTTCTTCCGCCAGAACCTCAATGTATCTGTACTTGTGTGGTGGAGTCAGAGTTATGACCGGCTGACTGGTCTTAATCCAATCTCCGGCCACTTCCAGCCCGCCTACATAACTCCAGATGGGACGATACTCATACTCCAGCCATTTATCGGTCTGGTCACCCTTCCGCCTGTATTTCAGGGAAAGTTTATTGCCGTTCTGACCGAACTTGGTCCGGTCAAAAATCAAATCTTCAGTAATAGCTTTCATGTCTGCGCTTTCATATTCTTTCTTAAAAGTAATGCCGGCAAAATTAAGGTACTGCTGAAAAGTCTGGAAATCTTCTCCATCCAGAATGACGTTAATGGTCCGCTCTTCAAAGGTCGGGTCATCCAGGTCGACCACCGCAAAAAATTCAGGATTATTACCAAGCTGTTTATAAAGCCCTCCGATATTGCCGGTCAGAGGAACTTCTCGCTGGTCTCTTTTGCGCCGGGTCAGGTCCACTGTGTACTTGCCGGTTAGCTTGATCTGTTTTCGGTAAAAGCCAAAATGAGCCTGTCCGAACAACTTGCCCAGCCAGTTAGAACCGGTGGAAGCTTCAGATTTTCCGATGTCCTCGGGTTTTACCGGTTTGGCTTCAAACATCATTTTGGTAATGGTGTTATAGGCAGTATCAAGAAGTTCATCCATCTTGGTATCTTCGCCTATAACCTCCAGCTTGATGGCCCCCAGTTCTCTCAATTCGGAATAGATTTTTTGAATTCTGGCGCTGACGAAAAAGCCACCGACATCGGCCTTAAACTCTTTATGGTCATAAACCTTATTCCAGTCAACAGTTAGCAGGGCATTGTAGGCCGGGGTCAATCCCTGGTAGGTCATGACAAACTGGACCGAAATATCTGAAGTTGGTTTTTTAAAAGATTCCATCAGCAGGGTTGAGCCCTCTTCAGTCAGAGCTATAGACACGGCTGCTTCAGAACCGGCCAGAAGCGGAGCTTTGCCTGTTCCAACAACCTTGCGGCTGAAAATACCGCCTTCTCCGGCTGAGGCTGAAATAAGATGGAATTCACCGGAAGTAAACATCACCGGGCCAACTATTTTGCCGTCTTTATCTATCCTGGTCAGCTCCTGCTCTGCTTTCTCCAACTCCTCTTTGGTCAGGCCAAAAGTGCAGAGAAAATGCAAAATTCCCCCGGTTATTTCTTTACCGGTACGAACATACTGG
Source organism: Candidatus Aminicenantota bacterium (assembly GCA_014360005.1). Lineage (GTDB taxonomy): Bacteria > Acidobacteriota > Aminicenantia > Aminicenantales > Saccharicenantaceae > Saccharicenans. The sequence goes on from JACIYI010000016.1 coordinate 4,627, forward strand.
ATAAAACTGAATTTCGGCCGGCCGTCAGGCCAGGTAGCAATCCTTGGCGCCAGCGGCATGTAGTGATAGGCATGTTCATCGGCATGGTCACGGAACAGCAGCGCTCCACTGACCTGAATTGGTTCTTTATCCAGAAGTACTTCAGCCTTCAACGCAGAAAATGCGGTTAAAATAATAAGAACAGAAATTAATAGACAAATCTTACACCTTCTTGCTGCCGAACTAATCATTTCTTTCTCCTTTTCCGCCCTTAGTTATAAAAAATAACGCCAGGCTGACTTTTCTTAGCGATTAAAAAGATTTTTAAGGTGATAAGGTCCTATGGTCAGGTCCAAGGAATCGGTCACGGTTTCCCAGCTGGCCGATTCGGCAATTTCCCCTGATTTTAAGACGGCTTTGATTTTGTATTCAAAACTAAACTGCTCGCCGCTGGACATCGGCAGGTAAACGGTAACCAGCTCTTTAAGTTTGTTCTTGTTAAAATCCATCCCGGTTACCAGTCCGCTGCGGCCCTGGGCGCTGAGATAGGGAGAGCGAATTTCAACCCGGACTTTTTCCACTTCCAGCGGTGTTTCAAAAGCCGAGGGATCAAACACGCTGGACAGAACTTCTACCTGAAGTTTTCTCATTCTTTCAATGTAAGAAACAACTTCAACCTTGCTCCAGATCTTGTCCAGGCAGGGCTGACAGCTAAAATCAGGTTCAATTTCCATCCAGAAACTTCTGGCATACTGCTTGAAGAAAGCATCCACTTTAGGGCTGGCTGGCTGGCCGACCTCGTCCTTGATCAAAATCTCTTCAGCTTCCTTAACCTTATCCTTATCTAATTTTTTCTCTAATTCACCTTTTAAGGCACCCAGGCCCTTTTCCAGGAGTGAACTCTTTTTCTTTGGAGCGGGTGGAGCTGTGGGAAAGGTTTTGCGGTACTCGGCCAGGAGAAGACCTCTGGGAGCAAACTGGACTTCCAGGTCCAGGGCTTGTTCGGGCTGAATAACTACTTCTTTCAGACATTTAAGGTTTTTATAAACTTCCTCTCCATTTGGTAAGCGGAAGCGCAGGTTGACTGAAGATACCTTTATCGGAAAATCAGACAGGTTTCTGACACCATGAAGATAAAGCACCGAATTCTTTTCATCTATGGAAAAGCCAAGTTCTTCCACGCCAGAATACCAGCGGCCGGTGAAATACTTTAAACCAACTCTGATGGGAATTTCCCTTTCTACTGTTCCAGATTTGATTTTCATCCCGGCTGTTAATCCTTCCTTCTCCAGCAGAGGTTTCAGCTCCGCCAGAGTGTCAGGAGTCATGGATATGTTAATCGGAAGCTCTGTTTCCAGAGAACCGAAGCTCGGAATCCGGATGTTGTCAATTTCCCAGTCCTCCCAGCCCTTCATATCAATAATGGAAGCCTCATCGTAAGGCAGGGACATGAGAACGGCCTGTTGTCCCCTGGCCTCCTTCAACGCTTCTTCCATCAACTTGACGTCGTCCGGGTCAACGTTGGCCCGAAGGGTCATAGTGGTCCTGACCTTCTGGTCGTTGGTCCAGACCGCACTCAAGCGGTAACCTCCAGCCGCCTTGTCCCTGATCAGGTTGATTTCTCTCGGGAGGTAATAGTAGGTGTTAGGTTTTTCATTGTCTTTAAAAAGGCGGTTAAGAAGGGTCAACGGCTCTTCTATGGACAGAGGACCAATATCTTCAATTTTATGACGGGGAGGCAGAGCCCCAGCCGGGTTCAAGCGTATTGGTTTGATGACTGCCGGTTTTACCAGTTGAAGGTTCAATTTCTCTGTCGGCTGCTGGGTAGCTGCGGCCCCGACCTTCACCTTGCTCATATTCGTTGAAGGACGGACCTTCTGGGCAGATAGCGGCACATAAATGGCGGCCGAAGCCCAGACTGCCCAATCCTGATTGGCCCGGCCAGCAGCTGAGACCGAAAGTCTGAAATCCACCGTGTTTCCAGCATACGGCGATAAGTCCACAGAAATCTGGTCAAGCTTTCCATCGTGAGAAGCAGCCAATTCTTTCAATAAAACAGCACCACCACCCAGATTTACCAGAGAAACGTAATACTTAACTCCATCAGTCTGAGTGGCTCCTTTAATAAATCCGACAGAGGCCTTAAAGGTGGCCCCAGCTGGAATCTTGATACCGGAATAAACGCCAATTATATTTCCATTATTTTTCCACTCGGGGTGAGTTTCCAGAACCAGAGCATACCTGTTGCCATCTTCCAGCACAACATCGGTCAGGTGACGGGCAAAGCCGCGGCTGTCGTTATCAGCTCCGTTCCAGGGAAGTTCCCCACCAGGAGCCATGGCCCGGTACCATTTAGCCTCCGGCGCTTTCTTGACAAAGTCATAGTAGATAACATCGGCTGAAGCCGTGCCGGCAGTTAATAAAAGAATCGCTACTGATAAGGACCAAAACCAGAAAAACATTAAGCTACTTTTCTCTCGTAATCCAGGCTGCATTTTATTCTCCTTTCTGGATAAGATTTTTATTCAGTCGGCCAACAGTAAAAAGGCAGGTATTAAAATTATGGTATGGAAGATGTTAAAGGTTAAGGCGAAAAAAGAGGGGAAAGGAAAAGCTTTCGGTCCCCACTCTTTTCCAGCTCCCTTGGCTGAGCAGGCATCCCACAGCATAATTAAAATAGCCTTCCTTTTCCTGAATAATCTATCTTAATATCCCATTTTAGGTCAAGTGATTTTTGTCAAGTGCTTTAATTCCAGGCCTTTATAAGAATTCAATCGAGACCAGTTCTTCTCATAATTTCAAATATCCGGTATTTCTTCTACCTAAACCCTTCAGCCAGTAACCCTGGCCGTGAGGAAAGATAATCGTTTTTACCACTTTTAAGCTAACTGACCGAAATTTAAGAATCACCATAAACCCCATGTTTCAGGACCGGGAAATCGAGCGGGGTTAAAAATGTTAATAGTGCAACTTAATTAAAAATTCACTTCTTTAAAAGCTGGGGACAGATTCAGGTTCAAGCCAGGCCTAGGTCCTGGTCTATTCCCTGCATTGACTCCAGGCAGATGGTCAGGAATTCGTCCAGGCTCAGCCCCAGGTTGGCACATTGCTCGATCTCTTCCCTTCGGGCGCCCCGGGCAAAATGTTTTTCCTTGTAGCGACGCTTGAGGAATTCCAGGTCAACCGACTTCAGCTTCTTATCCGGGTGCATCAGGGTGGCAGCAATGATCAGACCGGTGGTCGGGTCAGCCGAGTAGATCGACCAGTCCATAGCGCTCTGGCAGGGCACCCGGCCAGCATGGGCCTGAATAGCCTGGATAACTTCGGCCGGCAGGCTGTATTTTTCCAGCATCTTGACAGTTTCGGTGGTATGGAGTTCCGGGCTCTTCTCGGTTAATTCATAGTCCAGGTCGTGCAGCAAACCAGCCAGACCCCAGATTTCTTCATTGCCACCCAGCCGGCGGGCCAGGCCTTTCATGCAGGCTTCCACCGCCAGGCAGTGTTTGACCAGGTTTTTGTTGTGAAGGTGTTGCTTGACCAGTTCCAAGGCTTCTTCGCGATTCACGTTCATCTCCTTTCTGGTTTTATTCTCCGGCAAAGGAAGTGATATTATACCTCAACTCTGATTTTTTGCTGAGCTGCCCGCTGCTGGCCACAACGCTGATGAGGTATTGACCCGGGGCCACTGGAAGCCAGGTCCAGGTATTATTCTTGGAAGCTTTCCTGACCAGCCGGTCGCGGCCGTCGGGAGTCCGGAGATAAAATGCATACCTGGGTTTTTCCAGGCCCGGAGCCAGGGCGGTAAATACTATCCTTCGTCCGGCCGGCTGCGGCGACTCTCTCGAAGGCCTGATGATAACCCGTGGCTCCTTTTTCAGGGCATAGACTAAGCTCAGGTCCTGACGGTAGTCATGACTGCCGGCCAGGAGCCAGTCGCCTATCCTGACCAGGTCCGTCTTTATTTCGAAGGTCAGAACAGTTTCAGATGTCTTCCGGCCTGTCTTCAGGTCCAGGCCGTACAAGATTTGGCCCGAAGGAATAATCAACTCCTCTTTCAGGATGGCCGGCCGACAACAGGCTCTGCCCGGCACCGTCTGCCACCAGAGAATATCACCAGCCGATTGTTTCAGCTTATAAATGATCCCGCCGGTGGTCAGCAGATAGAGATGGCGGCCATCAGAAAGCAGGTGTTGAACCCGCTGGCTGCCCAGGTTAACTTCCCAGCAGATCTTTTTTCTGGACAAGTCAAAACATTTCACTTTTCCCGAGGTCGTGCTGAAGTAAATCTTTGGTCCCCAGGCCGGCAGGAAGGTCCCGAATTCATCCTGGAAGTCGTGTTGGTCTATTTTCCGGCCTGTCTCCAGGCTACACCTGAGGAGCCGCCCTGAAAGGCAGGGAACCAGAACCTCCGAACTGTAAATGATAAGCGGCCCGGAAAATTCCGCTGGAAGCTCCTGTTTCCAGAGTAATTCGGCCGTTTCAGTCGAGCGAGCTTCAAGACTTTTCTTAAAAGGCAAAAGCAGCCGGTTTCCGGACTCGGCCGGGGCCCCGGCCAGAGGTTCAGCCAGCTCCACCTGAGTTCCTGCCTTTATTCCAGAAGAACTCAGCCCCCACAGCTTCCCGTCAGAGACCAGCCAGAAGCCAGCTCTTCCCGGGACCGGTTTTTGCTCAAGTTTTATTTCCAGGAGGCCGGAGCCCTTCTTTTCCCCGGACTGAACTTCAATTAATTCGTAAGCCGGTTGATTATTTTCATAAAACCACCAGAGCCTGTCCCCATAAGGCACCAGATGATTGACCCGGCCACGGGCAAAGTTGACCCAGCCCCTGGTCAAGGAAAACAGGTAACTCTCCTCCGGAGCTTGCCCCACAGCTCCCCTGCCCCCTTCATCCTTCCGGGTCTGGGGCCGGTTTATATTCTCAGCCGTTTGACGCGAGCCGGTGCCATCTGCTATCAGCCGGGATGGTCTCATCTCTTCCGGTTTATCAGGTGACTGAACTGGAGCCAGGCTAAACGCTGTTTCTTTTCCGGCCGCTTGAATAACAGCTCGCTCCCTGTGCTTTTCTGGTTCTGACCGACCCGCTGAAAGAAGCTCATCTATCCTGACCAGAGCGTAGCCCCGGGCAGTCAGTTCTTCTATTAGTTCCCCCAGCCGGAAATAGAACAGGTCGGTTCTCTCCGCTGCCGTCCCGAGATGGACCAATAGAATAAAACCGTTGAGTCCGTCCGGCGACCTGGTCTCGTATTCAAGCAGCTGGTTTAGAATTTCTTCAGACGAGCGATAATTGGGCTGGTCCGGAGTGGTGTAATCGGAGCTGGTTACAAGACCGGGAGTGAAATTTATCACTGCCACTCCAACCTCCGCGGCCCAGCCGGCGATTTCCTGGTTATACCATTCATAGGGTGGCATAAAATAGCGGGCCCGGTCTCTGCTCACCCCGAATTTTTCCAGCTCCAGGTAATTATTTGCCAGGTCGGTCATAAACTCTTCCTTCGTGACCAGGGTTTTCTGCCGGTCCTGCCAGTCGCAATAAAGAAGATGGCGGTCGGAATGAGGGCCCAGGTAATGTCCGTCCTCAACCATTTTCTCTATCCAGCCGCGGAATTCAGGTTGACGCAAAAAATTGCCGGTGAAGAAAAAAGAGGCTTTAAGCTTTCGCTGCCTTAATTCCGACAGGATGTATTCAGCCCCCTCCCCGTAATAATCCGCAGTAAAGACCAGAGCCAGCTGATTTCGGTCGCGGGGGCCACGAATTATCCCGCCCTGCTCCAGGGTCAGGGTCTGGGCCGAAATGAAATCCGCTAAAAACAACACCACCAGGAATAAGCCGACCGATAAGGACGGAAGTCCTGCTCTTTTTCTAACTGGTGGCCTGGCCATTGGTGCTTTGAAAAATCATTGTAAATAAACCCGGCCGATTGTGCAAACTGTAAGCTTTACTTATCCTGTCCTTGTTGCTATCATTTTTCCAATGATTAACTACATTCTTCTTTATAAAATCAGGAAGCTGGTCAAGCAGATCCTGAAAGAAAAAATCGAGGACGGCGAGATCGCCACCACCCCTCGCTCCTGCCTGGGCTGTCTGGCTGATGAGATCAGCTGGGAAATTTATTACCTTTTCAAGGAAAGAGAAGAACGGAAAAAAGAAGGCAGCCAACAGGCTGGGGAAGACAAAGAAGAACCAGAAGATAGTAAATAAGCCCCACTTCGTCCTTACCCAATAACCATAACAGCAATAAATAGCTCCGCCTTTCCTGGCACGAAAAAATTTTAATACCTTGATAGTGCTGCCGAGTTTCCGGGGTAATTACCCCACCAAATCAAATGAGACTATCTGGAGAGGATTCATTTCTGCCTGAACCAGGAGGACCCGGTCCTGTAACTTTCGCCAGTCCACCTGAATTGAATTTACTAAAAAGACTGGCATCCGCTGGCCACGACCAAGCCAGGCCGATCAGAGCCGAGTACAGCACCTGGAACTGTGCCTGGCCGAATTCTTAAATCACCCTGCCGGTCAGTCTTCCTGGCCTGACTTGTCCCGACGGATTTTTTCCTTAAGAGCTTCCCACCAGTCTATACGCTTCTTGATTTCTTTCTCGAAGCCCAGGTTGCCAGGCTGGTAATACTTTCGTCCTCGCAGCCGCTCCGGGAAAGTCTCCATGTCAGTCGTTGACAGCGGATGGTCATGAGCGTACTGGTAGGCCTGGCCGTAGCCTATTTCTTTCATCAGTGGAGTCACCGGGTTGCGGATGTGCAGAGGCACCGGTTCATAGGGACTTTCCTCAACTTCTTTCATGGCCTGACCGAAGGCCACATAAATACGGTTGCTCTTGGGAGCCGAAGCCAGGTAGACCACAGCTTCGGCCAGGGCCAGTTCCCCTTCTGGTGAGCCCAGAAAATCGTAGGCCTCCTTGGCCCTCAGGGCCACGGCCAGGGCCTGGGGGTCGGCTAACCCGATATCTTCCGAAGCAAACCGCACCAGGCGCCGGGCTATGTACAGCGGGTCTTCCCCGGCATAGAGCATCCGGGCCAGCCAGTAAAGGGAAGCATCCACGTCGGAGTTTCGCAGGCTCTTGTGCAGGGCGGAAATCAGGTTAAAATGCTCTTCCCCGGCCTTGTCATAGAGCAGAATCCGTTTCTGCAGGGCCTCTTCCACTTCCCGGGTCGTGATTTCCTTCCCGCGGGTCAGGCTGGCGGCGATTTCCAGGGCATTCAGCACCCGGCGGGCATCACCGTTGGACTGTTCGAGAAGCAGCCTGACGGCTTCATCGTTTATCCTGAGACGGAGCTGGCCCAGACCGTTGACCTCGTCGGTCAGGGCATCTTCTATAATCTTTCTCAGGGCTGTTTCCTCCAGCGGCTTCAAGACCAGCACTTTGGTCCGGGAGAGCAGGGGGGCAATAACCTCAAAAGAAGGATTTTCGGTGGTGGAGCCAAAGAGAATGACATCTCCCCTTTCGACATATGGCAGAAAAGCCGATTGCTGAGCCTTGTTGAAGCGGTGGATTTCATCAATGAAAATAATTATAGGTTTGCCGTAGAGCCTTTTCTGCTGCTCGGCCTGAGCCATGACTTCCTTGATTTCTTTTATCCCGGAAAGAACCGCGCTGTAGAACAGACAGGTCAGGTCAAAGTGGCGAGCCAGCATCATTCCCAGGGTGGTCTTGCCAGAACCGGGCGGTCCCCAGAAGATGATGGACACCAGGTGCCCCGAATCAATCAGTTCAGTCAGAATTTTCCCCGGGCCCAGGAGATGCTCCTGGCCGTAGAAACGGTCAAAGGTCTGGGGTCTCATCCTCTCGGCTAAAGGAATGTGCTGGCTGTCGGGTCTGTCGGCTTTTTTCATGACCTTGCCTGAAAATTATTTAAACCGGCTGCTATCCGGGCGCTCTTATTATATTATCATCGGCCAGGTTTTCATAGCCGCAGCAGGTTTTACCGGCCTATACACCAGGTCCAAAACCTGCCGGAAACGTAATAACTCTTTTTATTAAAGGCTAATTTCATTAAAATATCCTTCAGGAGCAAGTGATGAAGAAAAAACAGTTTGGACCAGCCTTCAAACCAGCAATCGGTGCGATTCTGACCGTTCTGCTGACCCTGATTTTTTTGGCCAGCCTGGCTCTGGCCCAGGGCCGTCCGCGGGGTTATCTATTTATCATCGGCGGCGGCACCAGGCCGGAACCGATGATGAAGCGTTTCGTGGACCTGGCCAGCCGGGCCGGAACTGGCCGAATTGTGGTCCTGCCGATGGCCAGCGCCACCCCCGACGAGACCGGGCGTAGGCTGGTAGAAGAATTTAAGCAGCTCGGAGCCAAAGAAGTTGCCTATTACAACTTCAGCCGCAAAGAAGCTGAAAATTATTCCAACGCCAGGCTGCTGGCCGAAAGCGGCGGGATCTTTTTCTCTGGCGGCGTCCAGACCAGGATTACCGAGGCCATCCTGGATACGCCCATCCATAACATGATTAAAGAACTTTACCAGAAAGGGGCGGTTATTGGCGGAACGAGCGCCGGGGCAGCCGCAATGAGCGAGTTGATGATTACTGGCGACGAGGCCAGAAAGCCAGAAGAAGGTCATGAATTCGAGACAATAGAAGCCGGGAACGTAATAGTGGCTCGGGGTCTGGGTCTGATCAAATCGGCCATCATCGACCAGCATTTCGCCACCCGCAAGAGGCACAACCGCCTGATCAGCCTGATAGCCGGCCATCCGGAACTGGTGGGCGTGGGTATTGATGAAGCCACGGCCATCATCGTCAACCCGAATGAAACCTTTGAAGTGGTCGGCTACAAGAATGTAATTGTTTATGATTCCGGGCGAGCTCAGGTCGAAGTTCGCGGCGATAAAGCCCTGTCTATCCGGGGAATGCTGATGCACGTCCTGCTGGAAGGCGAGCGCTTTGACCTGAAGAAGAGGCGGCCGTTTTGAGCCACAACCAGGGGTCAGGGCCAGGCCTGATGGTTCTTGACGGCCCGGCGGCTAAGTGTTAATGTTTTGAGGACATCTACTCATGACCCAGGAACAGAAAGCCAACAGCCTGCGAGAAGCCATAAACAAGAAATTGATCTTCTCCCTGGAAGAAGTCTGCCGCCTGCTGAAAATCAGCCCGGAGACAGTCAGGGAATGGGAAAAGGAATTCCCCCTGTTTTACGCTGGACAGACCGCCGGCGGCAAAAAGATTTACCGTCAGAAGGATGTGCTGATAATCCTGCGCCTTAAAGAGCTCCTGGAAGAAAATACTCTGACCAGTGCCGGCATCAGAAGAAAGGTCGAAGAGGAATTCGGCTTCAAGACCGATAAGATTCCGCCGGAAAAGCTCTATTCGGCCTTAGCCCAGATTAAGGAAGAGCTGGCCGAAATTCTCCAGACCCTTGAAAAAAAAGGCAAAAAAGGTTAAATTAATTTACCCTTATCACCAATCGGGACGTGGCGCAGCCTGGTAGCGCACATGCTTGGGGTGCATGGGGTCAGCGGTTCAAATCCGCTCGTCCCGATTTTTTTTATTTGGCCAGCCGTCATAAAGGAAAATCAGAAAATTCCGGTATCCTGCCCTAACTCCAAGCAGCAGTGTTATGAGAATGTCGGTCAGGTCGGTCTTGCTACAGGGTGTTGATTTTAAGAATCGTGTAGATACCGCAATACCTGGTGACGGCGGTCAAGACCAGGATCAACCCCAGGATGATTAAAATCCAGCGTAAGACCTTGCCGGTTTTTACCCTGAGAACCGGGGTCAGGTGGATAAAGACCCAGCCCACGATAAAACGAATCAGGGCGTCAGTCAGTCCGACGTTCATTTTGCCCTCCTTATTTATAAGTTCTTAAAATCTTAACTCTTAAATTATCCCTCTCATTTTAAGAAGCTTATCACAAAATTTTATTAATGAATTTGAAATAAAGCAACTGTTTTATCAGCCAGAAATGTAAACTTCCGCCCGGCTGCTTCCTCTTTGGGCCTAAGGAAGGTAAATCAACCTGTCTTCAAACCCCACTTATAGATAATTGCAGTCATTTCTTCTATAATAAACAGAAATTGGACTGAATGGCTAAACACAGCAGGAGAACATGGCCCTTAAAAGAAAGAGAGAGCAACCCCTGTTTCTACTGACCAATGACGATGGTTATTTTTCCCCGGGAATCACCGCCCTGGCCGAGGAGCTGGGCCAGATGGGGCAGGTTTACATCATTGCTCCCGACCGGGAAAAGAGTTCCATTTCCCTGGCCCTGACCCTGCGCCGGCCGCTGCGGGCTGAAAAAATTGACAGGAATACCTATGCCGTGGACGGCACTCCGGCTGACTGTGTCTACATCGCCCTGCGACACATCCTTCCCCGGCAGCCAGACCTGCTGATTTCCGGTATTAACAGAGGGGCCAACCTCGGTTGCCAGGACGTTTCTTATTCAGGGACGGTAGCTGCCGCCCTGCAGGGAACTTTCATGGGCATCCCTTCCCTGGCCGTTTCTCATTTAGGAAGACGAACCAAAAACGGCAGCTTCTATGATTTTAAGGGCGCGGCTTCTCTGGTCAGGCCCATAGTTGAGTCCATCCTGCAGAACGGTCTGCCCCGCCGGGTCTATCTCAACATCAACATCCCCCCGCTTCCGGTTAAAGGTATTAAGATTACCCGCCTGGGAGAAAAACGCTATTCACCAGAGCTGGTCAGAAAAAGGGACCCGCGGGGAAAAACTTATTTCTGGATTGGCGTGGGCCACCCCAAAGCAGTTGGCCCCAAAGATTCGGATGTCCAGGTGGTGGACCGGGGCTGGGTGTCTGTCACTCCGCTGCAGATAGACCGGACGGCCCATCCGCTCCTGGGCCACAGGCTTCTGGAAAGCCTGAAAAATTGCTGGCCGCCGGAAAAATCCCGTATAAATAATCGTATAAAGAAAAAGAGTTGAGGCCCGGCCCTGAAGCCTGAATCAGCCGGTTTGGCTGTCGCGGCCAGTTTTCTTCTGTCCTTTTTTTCTCAGGGCGCTGATGGCCGTCGGGACTACCGAGATCAAGATAATGGCCACTATCACCAGGGAAAAATTGTTTTTGATTACCGGAACGTTGCCGAAGAAATATCCGCCGAACAGAAAAAGCGAAACCCAGAGAATGCTGCCAGCCAGGCTGTAGACCAGAAATCTGGCGTAGGTCATCCGACCTATCCCGGCCACAAAAGGGGCAAAGGTCCGGATAAAAGGCATGAACCGGGCCACGATAATGGTCAGGCTGCCATACTTCTCATAAAAGCGGTGCGTCTTATCCAGGTATTCTTTATTAAAAAACCGGCTTTTTTCTTTCTTGAACACCCCCGGCCCGACCTTGGAGCCAATCCAGTAGTTGGTGATATTACCTAAAAAGGCGGCCAGGGACAGGAGCAGGAAAAGCCCCCAGATATTTAAGTTGCCGATGGCCGCCAGGGCCCCGACCGCAAACAGCAGCGAGTCGCCCGGGAAAAAGGGAGTCACCACAAACCCGGTCTCCGAGAAAATGACCGTAAAGAGGATGAGGTAAGTCCACAGACCATACTGGTTGATGATGTCCACGACATAGCGGTCCAGGTGGATGGCTATGTCAAACAGCCTCTTGACTAAATCTATCAATGGTCGTCCTTCCCCGTCTGCCGGGACCAATTTTTTAAGGAAATTAACTATACTTTTTTTTTGCCAAGCTGACAAGCAATTTATCAGGCTAAAAAATCCTGTAAAAGAGCTGCTGGCTTCTGCCTGTCTATCGGGCTGCCATCCGACCCAGGCTCTGGTATAATGAGCCTGGAAAATTGTAGATGGAAAACAGAGATTTCTTTCTGGAGCGGAAACTCGAAGCCGTAGACCGGGCTCTCGCCAGACTTTCCCCATTTGAAACTGACTGCATTCTCTGCCCGCGGGAATGCCGTGTCGACCGCACCAGGGGTCAGACCGGGGTCTGTCAGACGGGCAGCCTGGCCCGGGTGTCGGTCGGGCTGCTCCATTTTGGCGAAGAACCGGTACTCAGCGGCCGCGGCCTGCCGGCCGGGGCCCGGGGTTCCGGTACCATCTTTTTCGCCGGCTGTAACCTGAAATGCCTGTTCTGCCAGAACTTCCAGCTCAGCTGGCTCAACGAAGGCCAGCTCCTGACAGAGGGAGAGCTGGCTGCCCTGATGCTGGAACTCCAGAGCCAGGGAGCCCTGAACATTAACCTGGTTTCCCCCACCCATGTCATCCTGCCGATTCTAAGAGCTTTGCGCCTGGCTTACCGGCAGGGCCTGTCCCTCCCCCTGGTTTATAATTCCAACGGTTACGATTCGCTGGAAGTGGTGGAGCAACTGCGAGGAATCGTTGATATTTACCTGCCTGACCTGAAATACGTTTCTTCTGAGCTTTCCCGCCTCTATTCTTCAGCTCCCGATTATTTCGATAAGGCCAGACTGGCCCTGCAGGAAATGTACTGCCAGCAACCGGACCTGGTGCTCGACGACCGGGAAATCGCCCGGCAGGGTCTGATAATCAGACACCTGGTGCTGCCGGGGGCGGCTGACGATTCCATCCGGGTGCTGGAGTGGATTGCCGAAAACCTGTCTACCTCGGTTGGGCTCAGCCTGATGAGCCAGTATCATCCCTGTTATAAAGCCCCGGCAGAAATTCAGAGGGAAATAACCCGAGAAGAATACCACCGGGTAATGAAGAGAGCCCTGGACCTGGGTTTTGAGAACCTTTTCCTGCAGCCCGAGCCTTTCCAGCCAGAGGAACACCTGGTGCCTGACTTCAGACGAAAACAGCCTTTCCGCTGGAAACTTTAACCTGGACCTAAAGCCCGGAAACCGCCTCTCTAAAACGCTTTCCGGCCTGTGCCAGGCATATAATTACCAGGGCCCGAAGGTCAAGAAAGCTCATTTCTTGTCTTATCTCACCAGTCGTCGGGCTTAAACCTTATCGCCGACTCTTAAAAAAATAAAAATCTTTTAAGAAATCTATCCAGGCCGTTATTTCTAAGGCCATAACTAAAATTTACCAGGCGTTGAGTGGTTATCTCCATCCATAGGAAAAGGCAATGCTTTCTTCTGGCCTTCTGGGCAGTCACCTGTCTGAGTCACCCTAAAAATTGGGATGAAAGATACTTTAATTAAAATCCTACACCACTACTGCCTTATATTTTTTCCTTATTAGACTGCTTCCCCGGCTTCTGGAGTGGAGGTCACACTCGAACGGTTAAATTTTCCAGAAAAAGGGCTTATTCGTAGACCAGTATTTCTACTCTTCTGTTCTTGGCCCGACCTGCCCGCGTGGTATTTTCGGCCACCGGCTTGGAGCTGCCATAGCTCACGGCAGACATCCGGTGGAGCGGGATGTGGTGGGTCTTGTAGAGATACATCATGACCGCTTCCGCTCTTTTCTGCCCCAGATAGATGTTGACCTCTTCCGGTCCGGTGTTATCGGTATGGCCCTGAATCTCCAGATAAACGCCCTTGTTTTCCTCGATCAACTTCTGGACAAAGCGGTCAATAGCGGCCTTGGCTTCGGCGCTGAGCTCGGCGCTGTTGAAGGCGAACTTAGCTTCGTCATTGCTCAGGGTGGCGGTCATGACCAGATTGCCGCGAATCAGGGTCTTGACCTCTTCAATCTTGCCGTCGACCTGCTTGAACTGGGTATCATGCTTGCCGATGAGTTCGCCGATGGTGGCCAGTTTCTCGTCGTGCTCTTTGATTCTCTTCTGGGCTTCTTCAATTTCGCTGGAAATGCTGGCCACTTTCTGATCCACCGCGGCCACCTCGGTGCTGACATATTTCTTGGTGGCACAGCTTGAACCAAGCAGGACCAGGCCGATAACCAGAACCATCGCATAAAAAAGAAAGTTCTTTTTCATGCTGACCTCCTTTCTATCGGGTCTTAAGATAGGCTTTAAGGCCTTTGACTCCCTCATTTTTCTTATTATATCCCATCGTCCAGTCAATGTCATCCAGTATTTTTTGAGCTAAAGATCGCCTGCGGGACACCTCTCGTGGCCAGGTTGACCGTGTCTAATACCCCTGTCTGGTTCGGATCCGGTAGTTTCCCTTGACGGTGCTTACCCGGATTCGCCGGTATTTGTCGTCATCTTTGTAGGAGGTGTAGCCTATCAGGTACTGATGGCTTTGTTCCCGTTTGATTTCATAGATAGCTGCCAGCAGGCTTTCCAGGTCGTCCAGAAAAAAGGCCTTACCTCCGGTGGCTTCGGCAAACATCTTCAGGGTCTCGACAATGCCCATGGCCGTTAAGCCGGTGCGCCTTTTATGCCGGGCCAGGATTTCCTCGGCCCTGGGAATTTTATAGCCAATGACATAGATGGGAACGTCCACCCGCCGGGCGATCTCCAGAGCCTGCCCGGCACTGGACTGACTGTCGTTCTCAATCCCGTCGGTGATCAGGATAAGAGCCCGTTTTTCATTCTTGGCCCGGACCGCATACTGTGGCGAAACGGCCACAGCGTCATTCAGGGCTGTCTTACCGTAGGCCTGTTCCTGTTCCAGGGCGGCCAGGAAAGCTGAACGGTCGGTTGAGTGACGGGCTGCCACCTCCACCTCGCCGTCGGCAAACACCAGCAGGGCCAGCTCGTCCTTAGGGACCAGGACCTTTTCGGCCAGAATCTGGAGGGCCCGGCGGCATTCTTCGAATTTGTTTTCCAGGGCCATGCTGCCGCTGACATCCAGCAGGACAGTCAGGCTGAGCGGGGCCGACTGGTCATGCTGGAAATAATTTATGGTCTTTTTCTCATTGTTCTCATAAACAATAAAATCTTGTTTTTCCAGGTTATTGATGTAGCGGCCCTTCTTATCTTGAACGGTCACGGCAATGGTTATGGCATTGACCGTCACGTTGTAGGCTGCCTTTTCCTGGGGTATCTTCTGAGTTTTTTCCTGAGGCCAGACTTCTGCTGCCAATAAAATGATTAGGATGGCCAGCAGGCACAGGCTGCCGGGGGCTATTTTTTTATTCTTAAAGGAGCTCATGCTTGTCTTAAAAATATCACACCTCAACCCGTCCGGCCAACCAGTGGCCTCACTGATTTTAGTCGGCTCAAGCCCTGGTTGTTCTATCAGGAGAGAAGAATAGTCAGTGGCCCTATTATCGGGCTTCAGGACTGACTGCCCCCTGCCGCCCAGACCTGGCCTGCTCTCCTTTTATCTACCGAGCTTCATCCGAAAGGCTTTCCAGCAGCCAATTATCCGTCGGCCATTGAGACTGCTATTAGAACAACCCGACTCCGATTCAGGGCAGGCGCCAGGTATTGACCAGGAAATTTTTTACTGTTTACAGGACTTTACTTCAGGCTCTCCGGATGGTGGCGGACCTGTTCGGCCTTGACCAGGTAGATTACATCCTCAGCAATATTGGTGGCATGGTCGCAGATTCTTTCCAGGTGCCTGGCCACCAGGAGCAGGGCCACCCCCCGGGGGGCAGTGCTCGGGTCCTTGGCCATGTAATCGTTTATCAATTCAGATTGCACCAGGTTGCGCAGCTCGTCGGCTTCATTATCGCGCAGGATAACTGACCGGGCCAGCTCGGTATCCTTGTTGACAAAGGAATTAATAGCATCCCTGACCATCCCCTGGGCCAGGGTGGCCAGTTTGGGAATATCTATCAGCGGCTTGAGCAGGGGCTGGTCGGCCATCTCAATGACCCTCTGACCGATATCCACCGCCAGGTCGGCAATCCTTTCCAGGTCGGTGGCAATTTTCATCGACATGATAATAAAGCGCAGGTCGGCGGCCGCCGGCTGGTAGAGAGCAATCAGGTTCAGGCATTTTTCCTCGATGGCCAGGTCCAGGTTATCAATCCGGTCGTCATCCTTGATCACGGCCTCGGCTTTTTCCCGGCTGAGCTCCCGCAAGGCCTTGATGGAGTTGCCGATGGTCGCTTCCACCTCGGCCGACATCTCCAGGATTTTCTTGTTCAACTCCAGCAGTTCTTCGTCGAAATATCTGGTCATAACGGCCTCCTTTTCCAGCTGCTCTGGCCAGTCATCTCTAACCAAAACGGCCGGTGATATAATCTTCAGTCCGCCTGTCTTTGGGACTGGTAAAAATCTGGTTGGTCTCGCCGAACTCTATCAGATCACCCAGCAAAAAGTAACCCGTATAATCAGAAACCCTGGCCGCCTGCTGCATGTTATGGGTAACTATAACAATAGTATAGTCTTTTTTGAGCTCGTACATCAAATCCTCTATCCGGGATGTGGCCAGAGGGTCGAGGGCCGAGCAGGGCTCATCCATCAACACCACCTCGGGCTCAACCGCCAGCAGCCGGGCGATACACAGGCGCTGCTGCTGCTCTCCTGTCAGTTTCAGGGCATTATCCGACAGCCGGTCCTTCAGCTCGTCCCAGAGGTTGACCGCCTGAAGGCAGCGAAAAAGTTTTTCTTCCAGAAAATTGGCTTCGGTCCGGCCATGAACCCTGAGTCCATAAGTGATGTTATCGGCTATGCTCAGCGGGAAAGGATTGGGCCGCTGGAAGACCATGCCCACTCTTCTCCTCAGTTCCAGCAGGTCGGTCTCGGGATCATAGATGTTCTGGCCTTCAAAAAACACCCCGCCCTCAGTCCGGCAGCCTTCGATTAAATCATTCATCCGGTTCAGGGCCCTGAGGAAGGTAGATTTGCCACAGCCCGAAGGTCCGATCAGAGCCGTAATGCGATTGGCCTGAATATCCAGGTTGATATCCCTCAGGGCCTGGAATTTTCCGTAATAAACGGCCAGGTTCTTAACTTCGATGACATTCTTGCTGACCGCAGTCATCACTGTCGCCTCACTTGATAACCCGATTCCTTAAAATCAACCGGCTGCCTTGTTCCCTCCTGGACCCATTCCTGATTGGGTTTGGGCACTTCCAGCCGGACTGTTTCTGCTCGTCATCAAACAACAAAACACTTGCTCCCCAGCTTCGGTCTTGGCTGGCAGCGGCCGGTCTCTCGGTATTCGTCCTTTTATAATTATAGCTTCTCATTGTTAACTTTGATTTAGGTCTCCATTAAATTCAGACAAATAGCCATACTCATTACACCCACAATTGCCGGCCTCAGCCAAACTTGCCCTCAAGGTAAGCTTCCGTCCGTTTATCCGCCGGCCGGGTAAAGACGACCGGGGTCTCGTCAATCTCCACCAACTCGCCCATCAGGAAAAAGGCCGTTCGGTCGGCCACCCGGGCTGCCTGCTTGGTATTATTAGTTACCAGGATTATGGTGTAATCCTTCTTCAGGCTGCGCAGGGAATCCTCAATTTTCATGGTAGATATCGGGTCCAGGCCGGAGGTCGGCTCATCCAGCATTATGTATTTGGGCTTAAGGGCCAGCACCCGGGCAATGCACAGCCGCTGCTGCTGTCCGCCTGACAGTTTCAGGGCGCTGCTGTGCAGACGGTCCTTGACCTCGGCCCAGAGGCCGGCCTTTTCCAGGGAATCTTCCACCACCCAGTCGAGCTCCTTGCGGTTATTGTTCCCGAGTAGGCGGACCCCAAAAACAATATTTTCGTAGATGCTCATGGGCAGGGGCACCGGGGTTGCAAAAACCATGCCCAGTTTCCGCCGCAGGGCCACCACATCCACCTCGGGCCCGTAGATATCCTGGTCATCGACCACGATTTTTCCTTCCACTCGGGAGCCGGGTATCAGGTCGTTCAGCCGGTTGAGACAGGCCAGGAAGGTTGATTTTCCGCTTCTGGCCGGGCCGATTATCCCCAGGATTTCATTTCGGTAGACATCCAGGTTGATTTTGTTCAGACTGCGATGGCCACCGTAGTAATGACTGAAATCCCTGACCAGGATACCTCTTTGTTTCATAACCTTTATGATTTCCGCTTGATATATTTTTCCATCAGATAATAGGTGACTATGTTAATGATCAGGATGGAGATGACCAGCACCGCAGCCGTTCCGTAAGCTTTGGGCATGGACACGCCTTCCTTGGCCAGAATATAAAAATGGACCGACATCGTGCGGGACGAAGAGAACAGCGAGGTCGGCATTCGCAGAGCCGAGCCAGCGGTGAAAATGACGGCCGCGGTTTCGCCTATGCTCCGGCCGATGCTCAGGATAACTCCGGTAACTATTCCCGGTATGGCCGAGGGCAAAACCACCCTGGTGACGGTCTGCCAGCGGGTGCTGCCCAGAGAAAAGCTGACCAGGCGGTAGGCCGGGGGCACAGCCTTGATGGCTTCCTCGCTGGTCCTGATGATAGTTGGCAGAACCATGAAGGCCAGGGTCAATCCTCCGCTCAGGATGGACCAGCCGAATTTCAACTTATTGACAAAAAGAATGAAGCCGAACAGGCCAAAGATGATGGAAGGGATTCCGGCCAGGCATTCAGCCCCGAACCTGATGATGCGGGTGATGCGGCCCTCAATCGTGTATTCGGTGAGGTAAATGGCCGTGCCCACTCCCAGGGGTGTGGCCACCAGCAGGGCGATGAAGGTCAGAAAAATGGTGGCCACAATGGTGGAAAGTATGCCACCCTCCCGCCCCATGTCGGTCGGATTCCGGGTAAGAAATTCCAGACTGAGCTGGGGCAGGCCATTTTTGAGAATAACCACCAGTATAAAGACCAGGACCAGGATGGCCATCGAGGTTAGAAAATACATGATGGATTGAGCTATTTTCTGCTCTGTTTTTGGATTGAACCTTAGCTGCTGACCCACCCCTAGCTCCTTACTTCTTCCTCTGCCGGGCCGAGGTCACGTTGGCCATGGTATTCAAAATCATGATGATGATGAACAGGATAACTCCAGTAGCAAACAGTGCTTCCCGATGCTCCCCGCTAGCGTAAGCCATCTCCAGGGCGATGTTGGAAGTCAGGGTGCGGACCGGGGCTAAAATCGACCCGGGGATATCGGCCGCATTGCCAGCTACCATGATGACGGCCATAGTTTCCCCGATGGCCCGGCCCATGCCCAGGATTATCCCGGCAATTATTCCCGAACGGGCGGCCGGCAGAACCACCAGCCTTACAGTCTGCCACCTGGTTGCTCCCAGAGCAATGGAACCCTCACGGTAGGAATCGGGCACAGCTCTGATGGCATCGATAGAAATGCTGATAACCGTCGGCAGAATCATAATGCCCAGGATGATGGAAGCAGCCAGCACCGAAAGCCCTGGACCACCGAACCTTTCCCGGATGAACGGCACCAGGAACATCAATCCAATAAAGCCATAGACCACGGAGGGGATGCCGGCCAGAAGTTCAATCACTGGTTTCAGAATCCGGGACAGCCGGCGGTGAGAAAACTCGGTCAGAAAGATGGCACTGGCCATCCCCAGCGGCACACCAATGATCAGGGCTCCGAAAGTTACCATAAGAGAGCCGACAATCATCGGCAACAAACCAAAACTCTTTTCCGAGGGATACCAGTCCCGGCCCAGGAGAAAACTGCGGAGGCCATACTTGAACATGATGGGCGTGCCCTGCTCGAAAATGAAAATGGTAATAATGGCCAGGACCGAGATGGCCGACAGGGCTATCATTAGCAGGCCGAGTCTGACCAGCCGGTCGTTCCTGTCCAGTTTGGTCATTCGCTGCTCCCCGGCTCCTGTTTAACCGGGATCAAGCCCTCTTTATGGACCAGTTCCTGGATTTCTGGCGACAGGACAAAATCAATGAATTCTTTGGCCAGGCCGGTGGGAGCTTCTTTTGTCACAAATAGAAAGGGCCGAACCAGTTTATATTCTTTTTTCAGGATGGCTTCTTCGCTGGGAGCCACGCCGTTGAGGGCCAGAGCCTTGACCCGGTCATTGACCAGTCCCAGGGAAATAAAGCCGATGGCCTCGGGGTCGCGGCTGACGATTTCCCTGACGGTGCCGTTGGAATCCTGAACGATGGCTTTCTTGGTGATTCTGGACTTGCCCATGACCAATTCCTGAAAGGCTCCTCTGGTACCTGAACCTTCTTCTCGAACAACCACGGTAATGGGCTTTTTCCGGCCGTTCAGTGTCTCCCAGGTGATAATCTCGCCCACAAAGATGCTCTTGACCTGCTCAATGCTGAGGCTATCGAGCGGGTTGTCAGGATGAACAATGATGGCCAGACCATCACGGGCCACCTCAATCTGAAACAAGTCCATCTCATCCTCTTTGAGTTCGCGGGAAGACATGCCGATGTGGGCCGCCCCGGTCTTAACTGCCTGGATGCCGGCGCTGGACCCACCTCCCTGGACATCCACTATCATGTCCGGCCTTTCCTCCATGAAAACTTCGGCCCACTTATCGGCAAAGGGCTGGACGCTGGTAGAACCAGCCACTACCAGGTTATGTCCGCTTCGCCCCTGGCGGCAGGAGGAAAAGAACAGACCGACGGAAAGCAGAATGAAGATGAGAGCTGCGGTCATCCGGATCACAGGAACTGAAAGCCATCCGGCTGATATGGGCACTTCTCTTCTTTTAGCTTTCATGGTCTCCATCAGGTTAAATCGGCTTAATCAGCTCATTCCTCTCAGGCCCGGGCCAGACACAGTTCAGGATTAGAGGCCAGTATCCGAAGGATTCATTACAGGTTTTTAATTATACTTAACTTTGAGAAAAAGAAAAGCTATCAGGTCTGGGCTTCAGGATGATATCTTGTCTATTTCCTGAAGCCTCCGCTCGAAGCTCTGGCTCTTTTCTTCATATTCCAGGTAGACCTGTGTATATTCTTCGTAGAGCGAGTCCAGACTCTTGCGATTGGCATCGAGTTCTCGCGACAGACGTACCACCTCCTGGCCCCGGCCGTCGACCGAAGCTTCAATAATCTGCTGAGTCAGCTGGTTGACCTTCTGTTCCAGGGCTTCAAGCTGGCTCTCCAGCGAAAGCACTCTCTCTTCCAGGGGCTTTAAGATTCGTGATTTTTCTATGATAACTTCTGAGCGCAGCTTGCGCAGTTCCCGGGGTGAAAGTTTGAAGCGGAAGGATTCATCCTGGAGGGTCTGACGGCTGCCGTTTTTATCGGGCTCGGCTTTGTCCGGTGGTGCGGCCGGGCCTGCTGCCGGCAGTTGGGCTTCATCCCTGGACTGAACCTGGTTTTCAGCCTGCTCTTCGTTCCAGCCAACCCTCTTGAGGAAGGTTTCGTAGTCGCCTTCCAAAACCGTCAGCCTGTCATTCTGAAAGATAATTAGCCGCTGGCCCAGGGCTCTCAGGAACATCTCGTTATGGGTCACCATGACCACGGCCCCATCAAAGTTGTCTAGGGCAGCCAGCAGGGCGTCGCAGGATTCAAGGTCCAGGTGGTTGGTGGGTTCGTCCAGAAGCAGGAGATTAACAGGGGTAGCCAGAATCTTTCCCAGCAATACCCGGCTTTTTTCTCCGCCCGACAGGACCCTGATGGGTTTGAGGGCCTCGTCGCCTTCAAACATCAGAGTGCCGGCGATCTGGCGCACCCGGGCTGGCTCCAGCTGGGGATTGGCCGAACCTATTTCTTCTAAGACGGTATTGGCATTGTTCAGGTCTTCGGCAAAACTCTGTTCGTAGTAACCGATGGAAACGGATTTCGGGCAGGTTATTTCCCCAGATTGGGGTGGGAGGAGCCCGGCCATCAACTTCAGGAGAGTGGTCTTGCCTCGCCCGTTGGGTCCGATGACCATCACCCGGTCGCGGGCCCCGATGTGCAGGCTGAAATTCTGGATAAGTGGCCGGTCCGGAGTATAAGCGAAACTGACATTATCCAGGCTGAGAGCGTATTTATGGTGGAACTTCTTCTCCAGGAAAGAAAATTCCATGTTCTTGATTTTTTCCAGCTTCTCCCGCTTTTCCATCTTTTCTATGTATTTAAGGCGGGACTGGACCAGGCCGGCCAGCCGGGCCTTGGCCCGGAAACGGTTGATGAAGACTTCCAGTTCTTTCCTTTTGCGCTCATCATTAATCCGGGTCTTCTCGTAGACCTCTTCTTCCAGAGCCAGCTGGTTGTAATACTTCTCGGTATCGCCTTCAATCTTGCGCACCTTGTAGCGGTGGATGCCGAGAATGTGGGTGGCCACCCGGTCCATGAAGCTGCGGTCGTGGGTGATGAACATCAGCTCGCCCCGCCAGGACAGCAGGAATTTTTCCAGCCAGCGAATGGAAGTGATGTCCAGGTAGTTATTGGGTTCATCCAGGAGCAGCAGGTCATAGTCGGTAAGAAGGAGGCGGGCCAGGTTCAGCCTGACCTTGAAGCCACCGGACAGCTGGTGCGGGTTCTTCTCAAAATCGGCGGCGGAAAAACCCAGGCCGGCCAGGACTTTCTCCACCCGCCATAGCTGGTCCGAGTCATGGTCGGACAATCCGCGGCTGGCTTCTTCCAGAACCGTGGGCTTCTTAAAATCAGGTTCTTGCGCCAGGTAGCCGAGGCGGTAGTGCCTGGGAATTATCACCCGGCCCTCGTCAGGCTCTTCCAGGCCGGCGATGATGCGAAACAGGGTGGATTTGCCATGCCCGTTTTTACCCACCAGGCCTACTTTTTCGCCCTGGTTGATTTTGAAGCTGATTTTTTCAAAAAGAACCTGCCGGGCAAAGCTCTTGGACAATTCTTCAACAGCGATCATTGCTTAATTTCGTCTCCAGCCAGGGTGGCCTTAATAAATCATCAAAATATAATCTTTGACATCAGGGTTACAAGCCAGGGAGATGACTTCTTATCCCGTTGCCGGGCCGGAATTTTCTCCGCTAGCCTGGACTATAATCATAGCACGTTTGGAGACTGATTTTTAGTCAGGCCCGGGTCGGAGCCGGCGGTGCGAATATCTGGAGGGGCCAGTTCAATTCCTTGTGATTTAACTTTATCTAAATTGTGGTTTCCCGGTGCTCGCTTCCAGGCTGGAGTCTAGATAATATTTTTAAAGGCCAAACTGGCCCTAAGAAAACTTAAGTTCTTATAAATTTTGAGGTGGGGCAAAGAATCAATTTCTTTGAAGTTTTGACGGATAGA
The DNA here is from genome assembly GCA_014360005.1 of Candidatus Aminicenantota bacterium. Lineage (GTDB taxonomy): Bacteria > Acidobacteriota > Aminicenantia > Aminicenantales > Saccharicenantaceae > Saccharicenans. The sequence goes on from JACIYI010000016.1 coordinate 27,463, forward strand.
TCTGATAGGTTGACTTGAGGCCTTTTTCTGTTAAATAATAAAGCCAGCTAATGGAGAGAAGTTATGGGTGCAAATATTGCCATCATCGATGACGACAGGGTATCATCTTCTATGCTGGAGAAATTGTTCAGCGAGAAGGGATACAAGGTGGTTAAGGCCTTTGACGGCGAAAAAGGGCTGAAGCTGGTCAAAGAAGTCCGACCCCAGGTAGTAATCTGCGATATGCTGCTGCCCAAGATTCACGGGGCTGACCTGTGCCAGAAAATCAAGGATGACCCAGCACTACAGTCAACCAAGGTGGTGCTGATTACTGCCGTCTACAAGGGAGCCACTTCCCGGCTCGACGTTAAAAGTTACGGAGCCGACCATTATTTTGAAAAACCCATCAACACCAAAGAGCTTTTAAGCTGGGTTGAAAAAAATCTGCCGAAAGAAGAAAAACCAGCTGACAGCAGCCAGCCGACTGATCACAAGCCCATAGATATCGAGTCCCTGAATATTGACGAAGTCATGAGCCAGCTGAAAACCATGGTGGATAAGGACCTCAACAAGAAAAAATAGGACAAGAATTCGTTTTAAAGCAGAAAAGCCTGAAGCCCGTAGTTTTTATCTAAAGGCTTCAGGCTTTTTTTTGACGAGAGCCCGGGCTTGGTTCTTATTATTCCATTGTCCGGGCTGTCTTTATTAAAACCTCAACTTGGCCTTATTTATGTTCCATTTCACATTCGCCGCTGCATAGCCCCATTTCTTTGATCAGGTGGTGAGCGCCGGAAAATTTTTCCGTGATGAACAGGACGTAACGGATATCCACGCTGATTGAGCGCTGCCATTCGGGAATGATGTAGTAATCGCCAATAACGCTTTCGTAGGTCATGTCAAAGATAATTCCCACCTGTTCGCCTTTGGCGTTGAGGGTTGGCGAGCCAGAATTTCCGCCGGTGACGTTGGTGGTATTGAGGAAGCAGGCCGGCACCTCTTTGAGAATGGGGTCTTCAAAGCGGCCAAAGTCGCGTTTCTGGTATAGCTCTTTAAGCTTGTCCGGAACATGGAACGGGAATTCGCCAGTTTCTTTTTCCATCACGCCTTTGAGAGTGGTGATTGGTTTGTAGATGACGGCGTCGCGCGGGCTGTAACCGATGACCGGTCCATAGGTAAAACGTATGGTGCCGTTGGCGTCGGGCGCCAGCTTCCCTTCTTTCATTTCCAGGAGAGCTGCTTCGTAGAGTTTCTTGATGTCGGCTCTTTCCTGGGCCCAGGCTTTGCTTTCCTCGCGCACCACTTTGAGTTCTTTTTCCAGCTCAGCTGCCAGGTTGATAAAGGGGTCATTCACCTTCATCAATTCAGCCGGCTTCTTTTCCAGAAGTTCCAGCCGCTTCTGTGGGTCGCCGAGGATGGTATTTTGGTAGAGATTATCCACGTATTCATCTATGGCTTTTTCTGATTTCTGGGCCAGAAGAGCTTTGAAAGCAGCGGGGACTTTATCGGCCGGCAGGTTCATCATCTTCTTGAGCTGGTGCTTGAAGAACTCGCGGTCGGTGTTAAAAACATAACCGCGTTCGGCTAACTGAATTCTCTGCTTGATGTAGGGCAGGTTGCGGTCCTGATAAGCCGCTTCGCGGTCTTTATCTGGTTTCTGCCGTTCTAAAACTGTGCGGTATACGGTGTAAGCCTGGGAAAGGACGTTGGAGCCAAAGTAGGGGCTGATGATGCTGCTAAGGAGCTCATTCTTTGAAGCAAACACATCGTAGCGCTTCATGTAGTCAGCCATCTGGTCCAGAACTTTTCCGTATTTTTTCTGGCGTTCCGGGCTGGCGTTGACCCAGGCTAAAAATTCTTTTTCCTGCTCTTTTTTGTGGGCAATCAGGTCCACTTTTTTCATGCCTTCCACTTTGCCCTGCATGTTTTTGAGTGAGTTGTAAAGGCCCCTGAGCAGGGAGGCATAGCGGATTTTAGTTTCTTTATCGCCCTTGCTGGCGTTTTCCATGAAGTTGATGATGTCCTGGAACTCAGCCATGCGCTTGACCATGGAGTTGAAGTCATACTCTATTTCCGCGGCCAGGTTGTTGCGGTAGGTGCGGCCAGGATAGCCCATGACAAAGGTAAAATCGCCTTCCTTTACGCCTTCGGTGGAAATCTTCAGCCAGACCTTGGGTTTGTAGGGAACGTTCTCCGGGCTGTAGTCAACGCCAATTCCGTCTTTGGAAACGTAGGCTCTGAGGAAGGAAAAGTCGCAGGTGTGGCGGGGCCACATCCAGTTATCTACTTCTCCGCCGTAGTTGCCGAGGTCCTGGGGCGGGGCATAGACGAGGCGCACATCCTTAATCCTCTTAAACCGGTATAAATAGTACTGATTGCCGCTGTACATGCCGACAACGTTGGCTCTGATGTCGGGGCCAGTTTTTTCGGCTTCTGCTACAATTTTTTTGATGGCCGATTCAATAGCTTCGTACTTCTGCCGTGGAGTCATTTTCGGTTTGATCTTGGAAAGCACGCGAGCCGTAACTTCTTCATAGCCAAGCAGAATATCTGCGGTGTAGCCCTGGGCCGGGATTTCCTGCTCCCGGGTCAGAGCCAGGAAACCGTCGGTGATGTAATCGTGGTCCTTGCTGGAAGCTCTCTGAAGGGCGCCAAAGGCTACGTGATGGTTGGTGAGTATAAGCCCGTCGGGGCTGACGAACTCGCCTGTGCCTCCACCCAGGTTGACCACAGCGCTCATCAAGCCGGTGCCATCTTTTTTGTAGAGGTCATCCGGGTTCATCTTGAGACCGAGCTGCTGCAGGTTGAGCATCCGCATCTGGTGCGGCATCCACATGCCTTCATCGGCAAAAACAAAGAACGGAAGGCACAGCAGACTAACCAACAGAACACCGATGATTGCTTTTACCTTAAACCTCATCTTTACCTCCTGAAATATTTACTTAATGGAATAAATATTTATCAAAAGAGATTTCAGCTTCCAAGCTTTAGATAATCCTTAGAGCTAAATAATATTTTATTATATTCTTCAAAGCAACCAGGAAAGTTACTCAACTTCCTGCGCTTATTTGCAACCCGATAGCCTATATAGATTTCTTATAACATAAAACTGCTAAAGATGACATTTTGAGCTGGGAGTCTATGTACTTTCTCGATATGCCTTACCGTCAATAAAATGCTAAAATAACATGAAAAAATTAGGAGCTGGATAGCATGGCTAAACCCAAAAATACAAAGGTCCTAATTCTGTTCTGCGGTGGGACCATTGTCATGGAAGAAAAAGCTGATGGTTCGCTGGCCGTCCCGGACAGCAAGGATTCGGCCATCGATATTCTGAGAAATGTTGAGCCACGGCTGACGACCATTGCCGATTACGATATCGAGTTCATCGCCAACCTTGACAGCACCAATATCTCCCCCGCCGACTGGGACCGCATCTTGGTCAAGATAAAAGAAAACTACAGGCGCTACGACGGTTTTGTTATCACTCACGGCACCGACACCATGGCCTACACCGCGGCCGCCCTGAGCCTGGCCATTAAAAATCTGGGCAAACCGGTAGTTCTGACCGGAAGTCAGATACCCGGCAGCAAACTTGAAAGCGACGCTAAGAGAAACCTGATCAATGCCTTTAAGGTTGCCACAATGGACAGCTCCGGAGTTTTTATTGTCTTTGATGAAAGAATTATCCTGGGCAGCAAAGCTACCAAAGCTTCCGAAAGCCGCCTGGATGCCTTCCAGACAGTCAACGGAGAAGATGCCGGAGAAATCAACATTGATATCAACATTAAAAGCTGGGTACCAAAGAGAAATAAAAACTCCCATGATATACAGATCAGGCCGGGCTTTGAACCGGACATATTTATATATACCATCAGCCCGGGTTGCGACCCGGAGGACCTGGAATTTCTCCTTCACAATAAGAAGATCAAAGGAATTATAATCAGGGCTTACGGCACCGGCAACATCCCCTCTGGTTTTGAAGGCTTTTTCAGAAAAGCCAGGGTCAAAAAACTCCCGGTCATCGTGACTTCACAATGTCTTCATGGCAAAACGCTGATGCCTTTGTACGATGTTGGTCGGAAAGCTCTGGAGCTGGGAGCCATAGAGGGAGGCGAACAGAGCCTTGAATTTCTCTGTGCCAAGTTGATGTGGGGCCTTCGGCACCAGCCTGACCGTATTAAAGAGATAATTAACGAATAGAAAAAATAGGAAAATTATAAGGTGTCCAGATTTTTCGCTTCTTTTTCTTTAGCTGTGACACTTTTGTCAGGAAAAATTTGCGTTTTTGTCAAAAAAATTGGGGTATGAGTATTGTGTCCCCCGTTTAGAAGGGGCCCCAATTCATCAGCACGGGAGGTATCAGGGCCAGCAGGCTGAAGACCATAAGAATCAGCATCAGCGGCAGGAACCATTTAGCCCACTTCTCCCACGGAATCTTAGCCACGCCCAGCACGCCCATGGTAACGGCTGAAGTGGGCAGAATGGGGTTTATTACTTCGCACAGCTGGAAAGCCAGCACCGAAGTCTGCCTGGTAATTCCAACCAGGTCGCTCAGCGGGGCGATAATTGGCATGGTCAGGGCCGCCTGGGCAGTTCCCGAATGGACAAAGAAATTAATCACCGCCTGGACTAAAAAAATTATCTGAGCCGTGAGGATAGAGGGCACAGCTGAAATAACCCCCGCCGCGCCCTGAAGCATGGTGTCCAGCACCGCCGCTTCCTTAAGGATGATGAGCACCGCCCGCCCGCCGGAGATAATCAGGGAGACATTCATCATATCTTTGGCACCGTCAACAAAGTTCCTGGCCATCTCCGACGGCCTCATCCCGGCAAAAAAACCTGAGACCAGCCCGATGCCCAGAAACAAAGCGGCAATCTCTTCCATATACCAGCCCTTTTTCAAGATGCCGTAGATTAAAAGCAGAATGCCAGCAAAAAGGGTGGCAATGATCAGTTTTTGCGATGTCCCCCACTCCTGATTTTGAGCAGAATTTTCCTGATGTAAAAGACGCTCCCGGTCCAGGTCATACACCGGACTGAGCTGCGGATTTTTTCTAACTCTTTCGGCGTAAACCATAACAAAGGCGATGGCGATGACCGTGGCCATTATCCACAAAATCAGCCGATAACCAAGCCCCGAATATAGGGGCAGCTCGGCAAATCCCTGGGCAATGCCCACAGTGAAAGGGTTGAAAAAGGCGGCAGCAAAGCCTACCGCCGACCCGACAAAGGGAATGGCCACCCCAACCACCGAGTCATAGCCCATGGAAATGGCAAAAGGAATAAATATCAGGACAAACGGAATAGACTCTTCCGCCATGCCGTAAACACTTCCAGCCAGCGAGAAAATAATCATCAACACCGGAATAACCAGAATCCTCAGCCTGGGATTCCGCCCGAAGAAAGCTGCCAGCCGCTGAATTCCAGCATCAATAGCTCCAGATCTGGTCAGAATGCCAAAAGTCCCCCCGAAGATAAAAATCAGAAAGATGATGAGCGAGGCATCTTGAAAGCCGCGTATCGGCGCAATCAGCAGCCACTGAGGCCCGAGCCACTTTTTCTCAATCTGATGGTAGGTGCCCGGCACCGTCACCAGCCGAGTCTTGCCCTGAACCGTCTTCTCTGCCCGGTCAAACTCCCCCGAAGGCGAAACCAGCGCCAGCAGATAAACCAGAATTACCAGCAGATAGATTAATACCAGCGTATGCGGCAGCTTAAAACTCTTTTTAGCCATCCTGCCCTCTTAATTTTTTTCAGCCAATTTTACCTTAATAAACTCATAATAGGCAAAAATTTAAGAAATCTGAAATATAAAAAAGAAGTAGCCAATTTAAGAGCCCAGCTTGATTACCGGAACGATTACTAACATCGAATGAACTCTTAGGATATCCACTTATTACCCTGGCCTTATGAAACTAGAAGGCCTTTCGTTCTGCCTGGGGTTGGAATTAGACAATGTCTTAGGGCTAATAAAAAACATGGCAATAATCATAAGAAAAAGATAAAACCTTAGGATAAATATTAATCAATTAAGACGTCTTTATTAATTATATAGCTTTTGTTAACAAAATAATTCCAGATCAGCCCGGGCTCAGCGGTGGAAGCTTTCGCCGATGAACTTCAGGCCTTCCAGGATACCCGTCCGCCAGTAACTCCAGGTGTGGCCGCCGTCACGGACCCGGAATTCATGCGGTACCTTGCGGTCGCGCAGGGCCACATGCAGGGCAGCGTTCCCCTTATAGAGAAAGTCATCGTCACCGCAGTCAAGGTAAAAGCGCACAGTTTTTATTTTTTCCACCGGCAAGGTCTTCACCAGCTCCAGCGGGTTATAGCTCCGGAAGTGAGCGGTCAGGCGGTCCTTGCCTTTAAGGCCGGGGCCAAAAAGCGGGGCAAAAATTCTCTCGTAGACTTTTTCATCCGTGACCATGACTTCTTCATCGGTCCAGACCGCGGCGCTGAAAGCAGCGGCGGCGGCAAACATTTTCGGATGCCGCAGAGCATAAATTAACGTGCCCCAGCCACCCATGGACAGGCCGGCTATTCCCCGAAACTCTTTCATCGGCCTGGTGCGATAAGTGGCATCGATGTGAGGAATGAACTCCTGAAAGAAGAAATCCTCGTAGCGCACCTTCCCCTTATAATCATTTATGTACCAGCTCACTCCCCCGTCGGGCATGACGATAATCATCGGTGGTATCTCCCGCTCAGCAATAGCCCGGTCAACCGTTAGATGGACTTCTCCAAATTGCAGCCAGCCTGTGTCGTTATCAGTATAGCCGTGAAGCAGGTAAACAACTGGATAACGCCGGCTGGAGGTCTGGTAATCGGGCGGAAGATAAATCGTATACCGCACTTCTTTTCCCAGTATCTTGCTCTCCACTTTTAGCCCTTCCTGTACCTGCCCGGCTGGGTAAACGTCCTGGGACCGAAGCTCAGCCCCAAAAAAAGCTAAAAGCCAAAGGATTAAAATAATAAAATGACCGTTCGTCTTTAAACAAAATTTTCTTTTCATTTCTTCTCTCTCACTTTTTAGACTTTCAAATAAGTTTTTTGCTTTCCAGAATAATTGATAATTATAAAACCCTGCCTTATCAAAGCCAAATTCCCACTTATTTAGAAATTTTATCTTTTAACCGTTTAATATTTTCTCTTAATTTTTTAGAGCCTTCTAAATAACCTTTTTCAATAATCTCCAGGTAGCTCAGATTCCGCTGGCTTGGGTTAAGGTTCCTTCTACTTTGAAAATTTCATTATTATTAATGGCCAGAAAGTGAAAGGTCTCAGAGCCATTAAATTCTACCCGGCTCAAAATTTTATCAAAGAGATGACTTTCCACCCCATCAGCCACTATTAATTCTTTGTTTCCCCTAACAGCCACATAAGCCAAGTGCCGGCTATCCGAACTGAAAACAGGCTCGTGTTTTGCCTCAAAAAGCAAGCTATTAGAAAAATCAAATAGAGGCCCTTCTACCCCATTAACTACCATTAAAACACCCTTGCTTTTTCTGACCCAGTAAGCCAGCCTTTGCCCATCAGGGCTGAAAATCCAGGGGGTAATTATTTCTTCAAAACTCTTAACCTTTTGGCCATCCAAAAAAAGACCAACCGAATCCATTCCATCACGGGCAGTATATATTACTTTTTTGCTATCAGGACCGAAACCCAGACTAACTACAAACTGATGGCTGGTTAATTCCTTTCCATCAACCACCACCGTTTCCTTCTGATTCAATAAGGCTGAATAAGCTATATGCCTTGAATCCGGGCTGAAAATGAAATGGTTGATCATATCGTACTGCTTGCTCTCTTTGCCATCCACCACCAGCACCTGTTTCTGACCGATATCGGCAACGTAGGCCAGATGCTGACCATCTGGGCTGAAACCCATCTTGTCAATCATCTGATATTCAGGGCCTTCAGTTCCATTCACCACCACTAACTGATTTCCGTTGTGGAAGGCAATATAGGCTATTTTCTGACTATCAGGACTCCACATTAGATTTTCAATTTGCTCATAAGGCTTACCTTCTTTACCGTCAACCACCACTAAAAATTTTCCATTTTTCCTGGCGACAAAGGCTAACTTTTTACTATCAGGACTGAAGATAGGAGAAGAGCTGATTGCCTCATAACTCTGTCCATTCTGGCTATCTACTACTACCAGTTCTTTTTCTCCATTGATCGCTATATAGGCCAATCGCAGACTGTCAGGGCTAAAAACCGGCGAATATTTTTTTACGCTATGACCGATAGGGCCTGGAGTGCTTTCACCAATCCAATCAAAAACGGGACCTTCTTTACCGTTGACAACAACTGTTGCTTTTAATTTAGCTTTATCTTCACCTTTGGCCGCCCAATAAGCAATTTTTTTACCGTCAGGACTATAAGTAATAAGTCTTATGTTCGAGTATGGCTGTCCTTCTTGGCCGTTAACCACAATAAAAGCTTTTCCCTTTTTCCAGGCTCCATAGGCAGCCGTTTTTCCATCAGGACTGAAAATTGAATTAGGCATATGAAGGCCATCATATTCTTTTCCGGCAATTCCATCTATAACCATAAAATATTTTTCGCCCCTCTTGACCGCATAAGCTACTCGCTGGGCCTTTAAATTGAAACGAAGGGTTTCAGGCACTATACCAGGATTTATTTTCCCCAGTGAAATCTCCTTAAGCCTTATTCGAGTATTCTCCCCGCCGCCCGCTGTCAGAAAGAAAGTAAAAATCAAACTCAAACTCAAAGTCGATATTAAAGCATACTTTACAGAAAATCTTAATCTTATATTCATGCTTATACACCTCTTTTTGTATTGTAATCTTTACCTGCCGTAAAGTAAACGCTTTCTAACTTTATTAACTTTTTCAATTTAATATTTTTAAAACTGTTTTAGGATTCGGGCGGTGATTTTAAGCAGATTTATTAAATTACAAGAGGAAAAAGAGGCAATCATCCCTTAAGAAATTTTATTTTAAACTAAAATTTTGATAAAAATATTAATGCCTGATAAACCTGATAAAAAGGAAATTGTAGCCAATAACTATATGATTCATATTTAGGTAGCTGGACATAAAGCTATAATTAATTTATAATTCATGAGCTTCGGGGAGTAGCGCAGCCTGGCCAGCGCACAGCGTTCGGGACGCTGGGGTCGTGGGTTCAAATCCCACCTCCCCGATTCTTTTATCCTTTAATTTTACCTGCGCCAAGCCATCCTGATTAGACAAACCGAAGCCTTCCCGCTTTACTGTATTCAATCCGCCCGTTGCCTTCCTGCCATCCGTCCGTTTCCGGCCTGAAATTTCCTGTTGTAATTTTTGCAGAATTAAGTATATTCAAATTGTATCTCAAAGGAGGGCCTGACCTTATGATCAAGGAAATTTCCGGGGTAATTATCGAGTGTCTTCAGGGTAACATCGCCGCCCAACCTGATATCACTGCTATCGTCAACGCCGCCAACGCCCAGCTACGACCGGGAGGCGGAGTAGCTGGAGCTATTCACCGGGCCGCCGGACCCGGCCTGGAAGAAGAATGCCAACAGTATGCTCCCATTGAACCGGGCCAGGCGGTCATTACCGGCGGCCATAACCTGCCCAACAAGTACGTTATCCATACCCTGGGACCGGTTTACGGGGTGGACAAGCCTGAAGACAGGCTCCTGGCCGACTGCTACCGCAACTCTCTTCTCCTGGCTGAAGAACACGGCGTAGATTCCATTGCCTTCCCGGCCATCTCCACCGGCGTTTTCCGCTACCCCCTGGAAAAAGCCACCGAAGTTGCCCTCAAGACCGTCCTGGGAATGCTCCCGCAGTTGAAGCAGGTGAAAAAAATCAGGTTTGTTCTCTTCACTGAGTCCGACCTCATGGTCTACGAAGCCGAGCTGGCCAGATTAACTGCCGATAAATAAGACTCACCTCAATAAGAATAATACATAATTTCTGGCTCGGCCCGTAAATTTCCAGCTAAAATTGCCGCCTCCGACCGAGCTCAGCCCTTCCCTTCCCTGATTGAAATATGAAAATGCGAGGCGTATAATAAATGCCATTTTTAGCCATTCATGCACCAGGAAATTAACGGAACCTCAACTCAATTGCTGCCTCGCCTTCTGGCACTGGGGAAAAAATTTTCCTGGAAACAGACTTTCTACGCCCTCAAGTATCCGAATTACCGTCTCTGGTTCTGGGGCCAGTTAATTTCGGTCTTCGGTTCCTGGATGCAGATGACGGCCCAGGCCTTCCTGATTTACGAAATCACCCGCTCCCCCGCTTACCTGGGTTATGCCGGCTTTGCTGCCGGTCTGCCCTCCTGGTTGTTCATGCTCTACGGCGGCGTGGTGGCCGACCGCATCCCCCGCCGCCGAATCCTGATCCTTACCCAAACCGTCATGATGTTACTGGCCTTTGTCCTGGCCGCCCTGGTTTTCCTGCACCTGGTCAAGCCCTGGCACATAATATTACTGGCCTTTGGCTCTGGCATGGTCAACGCCTTTGACGCCCCGGCCCGGCAGGCTTTCGTCATGGAAATGATACAGCCCGAGGCTCTGACCAACGCCATTGCCCTTAACTCAGCCATGTTCAATTCTGCCCAGGCCCTGGGTCCGGCCGCGGGCGGAATAATCTACGCCTCCCTGGGACCAGCCTGGTGTTTTACCATTAACGGCCTCAGCTTTATCGCCGTAATCATCGCCCTGGCCCTGATGAAGTTAAAACCTTTTGAGCCCCGGCCGATTGAAAATTCGGTGATTGAAGACCTGAAAGAAGGAATTAGATACGTTATCAACCATAGGACAATTCGCCTCCTTGTCCTGACCGTGGCCATGACCACTCTTTTCGGCCGGTCCTTAATCACCCTGCTCCCGGCCTGGGCAGTTCAGATTCTTCACGGCGATGCTCGGACCAACGGTTTCCTTCAGACCGCGAATGGAATCGGGGCCCTGGTTGGAGCCCTGTTCATCGCCTCTTTCAGCCATCACCTGTCCCGGGGCAAGCTCCTGAGCCTGGGCACACTTTTCTATCCCATCTCAATTATTCTCTTTGCCCTGTCCCGCTTTCTCCCGCTGTCACTGGGGCTACTGCTCATTTCGGGGACTGGGGTCATCATCATCTATAACCTGTGTAACTCCCTGGTTCAGATTCAGACACCGGAAAAGATGCGGGGCCGGGTGATGAGCATCTACAGCTTTGTCTTTTTCGGCCTGATGCCGTTTGCCGCTCTGTGGATTGGAGCCGCGGCCAACCACTTCGGAGAAAAGCTGCCGATTATGGTCTCGGCTTTTATTTTTCTTATCTATTCCGCGGTCATCTTTTTCTTCAACAGCCAGATCCGCAAATTACGCTAACCACCACCTTGGTCCGGTTGGTAAAACCTAAGTTAGCCAGATTCTTTTTGAAAGTTACAAGATTCTCCTGAATTGTAGAACCCGGTCCACCAGGACCATGGCCAGTGGCTCAGCTTTTTCTGGAACTATTTTTATTGGTTGTCTTTGATTTGCCGGCCGGAATCTTGTTCATAATCAGGAAGTTTCCCGGCAACACCGGCATTAAGTCCCCAGACTGGAAACAGAAAACTGGCTTTATCCGAATCATAATTAATTAGCCCGGATATGGCTGCCACTTTTCCAATCAAGCGGGGCTGAAGATATTGCTCCTGGACCGGCTGAGTTAAAAATCTTTAATTTCCACCAGCTCGTATTTCTGGCTGCCCAGACCTATTTTTTCTCCGTAGGCCAGCTGTACCGACCAGTCGATGTTATAGCCCTTCTTGAAAGCATCCTGGCCGGCCGTTTTGAGCACCAGGTCAATCGAAGCCCGGTCAACGGCCACCGGGTCTAGCGAGCCGACAATACCTACGTCGGCCACGATGGCCGGCTGGTTCTTGGCCATGCAGTCACAATCCCTGGTAACCTGGAGGATAAAATTGAGAAAGCAGATTTTATCCCGGAAATGGTTCTTAACCGCCAGGGCGTATTCGGCCATCTTCTCCTGCAGCCGGCGGGAATCTTCATCCCACTTCATCTTGATGGCGCCGTACTTGCAGACCACCAGACACTCCCCGCAACCGATGCACTTTTCATCATCAATCAGCACGTAGCTTTCGGTCTGGATAATGGCCCCAGCCGGGCAATACCTGAGACAGAGGCCGCAGTTCCGGCACTGCTTGGTATTTACCCGGGGATGAACCACCGAGTGCTGGTCCAGTTTGCCGGCCCGGGAAGCGCAACCCATGCCCAGGTTCTTGATGGCTGCCCCTACTCCGCTCTGGACGTGCCCGGTAACATGGGTCAGGCAGAGCATGGCATCCGAGTCCAGGAAAGCGCTGGCAATCCTGGAAGTCTGGATTCTTTGCCCCTCAACCTTGACTTCCGTTTTCTCCCGGCCGACCAGGCCGTCGGCAATGATAACCGGTATCCTGACCATGTCTGGGGTAAAACCGTGCTCCCAGGCCAGGCGGATGTGGTCAACCGAATTGGACCTGTTTCCCACATAAAGAGTGTTGCTGTCAGAAAGAAAAGCCCTCTGGCTCTTTTTCAGCACCTCGTTAATAATCCCGGTCAGCCAGCGGGGCTTGATATGTCCGGTGTTGTTTTTTTCTCCGAAATGAATCTTCAGAGCCACAAAATCTTCGGGCTCGATTTTCTCGTTCAAACCGAGGGCCAGGTAGATAGCTCTGGCTTTACTGGCAATGACCGCAGCCTCTTCCTCCCGGCTGGCCCTGATAAAATAAACTTTGTTCTTCATCATAAACCTCGCCACCTGAAGCCATCACTAAGAAGAATAATCAACCGGATAAACAACCTGGTCGGTTGCCGGCAACCAGCATCGTCTTCTATCTTACCAGAAGAGAGCGGACCGTTTCTACCCCGTCACCCAGGCTGAAAGCATAGCCCAGGTGCAGCAGTGATTTTTCAATGGCATCGAAGGCAAAAATTATCTGTTCCCGGGTGAGGTTGCCCATGTGTCCGAAGCGAAATACCTGCCCGGCAGTCGGCCCGAGCCCCCCGGCCACCACCACTCCGTTCTCATAGAGCTTTGTCCTGAAGCTGAGGTCATCCAGCCCCTCAGGATAACGAATGACGGATAGAGTTGAGGCTAAGCAGGTCTCATCAGTATAGACCGAAAAGCCGAGCGAAGTCAGTCCGCTACGAATAGCCGTGGCGAAACGTTCGTGTCTCTCAAACCTCTTTTCCAGGCCTTCCTCCAGTGCCATCCTGGTAGCCTGGTAAAAAGCCCGGATTTCATTCACACAGGGAGTCGAGAAGTAGCGGTTAGGATTTTCCATGACCGGAAGCCAGCGCAGAATATCGGCATAATAAGCCTTGACCCGGGTCATCTTTTTCCTCTTATCCATGGCCCGCCCGGAAAAAACGTCGATGGCCAATCCGGGTGGTGCTCCCAGGCATTTCTGGGCCGCAGTCAGAATGACATCAATACCCCAGTCGTCCAGCCGCTCTTCAATCCCGCCGGTGGCGCAGACCCCGTCCACTACAAAGAGAGCTTCCGGGGCTATCTGGCGAACGACTTCGGCATAGTCCTTAACCGGAGCGCAGGCTCCAGTGGCCGTGTCCACATGGGTGCAGACCACTACCTCATACTTATGTTTCCTAAGCTCGGCTTTAAGCTCTTCCGGCCTGACCGCCTTCCCCCACTGGCTCGACAGCAGGCCATGCTTGATGTCAAAGGCCTGGCAGATCTCAGCCATGCGGCTGCCAAAATAGCCCTGTGATACAACCAGGACCTTATCCGTTTCAGCCGTGATATTAAGCAGGGCAATTTCCATGGCCAGAGTGCCGGCGCCAGCGATGATAAAGGGCTGGCCGCCAGCGGTAAACACAATCTTTTTCATGTTTTCCAGGGCCCCGCTCAACTCTTTCTCCATCTGCGGGCTGATATGAGAAACCGTCGGCTGGGCCAGGGCCTCCAGGACCCGGTCGACCACCGGGCTGGGTCCAGGAATGAGAAGAAGCTTGCTATCTTTCATCGTCCTTGTCCTCTTATCCTTTCTTACCCTTAATATTACTTATTTTTCTACAGCCATATCTCAAAATCAATCAAAAGTTTGTCTCACTTTCAGTCTTAAAATTTTTCTTGCCGCTATTATGCCTGAAAAATATGATCATTCTCAAGCCAAACTGACCAGGCCAAGTGCTAACCCGAAGAATCGGTCCGATTTTCCAGGTCTGTTTTTTACCCTTCTTCAAGAGGTAACCTACCGGCAGGCAGGAGCCAAAGCCTGGTTTCCGCTCCAGAATTTAACGATTCCGGCAGGCTGTTCAGTCAAAATCACATTTTGACTTTCCCCGCCCGGGACTCCTTATGTTATTATAGGTTGATATTAAGAGCTGGAGGAAAAAATGAACCGGACAAAAATGACCAGACCCTTAACCCTTCTAAGCCTGATGCTCTTCCTCCTGGCCGGTCTGATGCTTTCCGGCTGCCAGGAAAAGACAGGACAAAAGGCAGAACTGGTTTTAATTGGCAAGATATTTACCGGTAACGATTCGCAGCCGCTGGTTGAAGCCCTGGCTGCTGGCGGCGGTAAGATCCTGGCCAGCGGGAGTAAAAAGCAAATCAAGAAATACCTCGGGCCTGAAACCAGGGTGATTGAACTCAAAGAGGGAGTGGCCATACCGGGGTTGATAGATGCGCACACCCATTTCTCTTCGGGTGGCCGGTCTCTGATCGAACTGAGTTTTCGCGGCGTGGATTCAGTAGAAAAAATTCAGCAGATGATTGCCGAAAAAATCAAGGAACTGCCCCCGGGGTCTCCGGTCTTCGGCCGGGAATACGACCACACCCTCTTCCCCGGCCAGAAATGGCCAACCCGGGAAGACCTGGATAAAGTCTCACCCCAGAATCCCGTGGTCATTCGCCGGGTGGACGGCCATTCGGCCTGGCTCAACAGCCTGGCCTTGAAACTTTCGGGCATTGATGAAAAAACCAGGGACCCCTTCGGCGGGGAAATTGTCCGCGACCCCCAAACCGGAGAACCAACCGGAATCTTAAAGGAATCGGCCATGGCCCTGATCAAAGTCAGGCCCACAATTCAATCCACGCCGGAAGAAGATATCCTGAGAGCCCTGGACCACGCCCGGAAGCTGGGCTTGACCGGGGTCCAGGCCGATGTCGGCCTGGGTGAGCTGGAGATTTATAAAAAGCTCAAGGCTGAGGGCAGATTGACACTTCGGGTCTACGCCTGGCTACCGATTGAAGGAATTGACCGGTATCTGCAGATGGGTCTTCGCCAGGGACAGGGAGATGACTACCTGAAAATCGGTTTTCTTAAAGCTTTCATTGACGGGACGCTCGGCTCCGGCACAGCACTGATGTTTGAGCCCTTTGCCGATGCTCCTGATAAAAGCGGCCTGCCGCAGTATCCAGAAGAAGATTTTTATCAATTGCTGGAAAAGGCTTATGCCAACGGCTTCCAGGTCGGGACCCACGCCATCGGCGATAAGGGCGTCAACTGGGTCTTAAACGCGGTGGAAAGGGCTCAGAAAAAATACGGTCAGAAGGACCTGCGCTTCAGGATTGAGCATGCCCAGATAATCAGACCGGAAGATTTTCCCCGGTTCAAGCAACTGGGGGTGATAGCTTCCATGCAGCCCACGCACTGCACGACCGACATGCGTTTCTGCGAAATAAGAGTCGGAAAAGAACGTTCCCGGTACGCTTACGCCTGGCGCACCCTGCTCGACAACGGGGCGGTCCTGGCTTTTGGCTCGGACTGGCCGGTCGAACCGCTCGACCCGCGTCGCGGCCTCTACTCGGCCCTCACCAGGAAAAACATCGAATTTGACTACCCGGAAGGCGGCTGGTTCCCCGAGCAGAAACTGAGCCTGGCCGAAGCCATCAAGTATTTTACCTGGGGCGCGGCTTATGCTTCGTTTGAAGAAAACTTAAAAGGCACCCTGGAGCCGGGCAAGCTGGCCGATATTACCGTTTTTGGCAGAGATATTTTTTCTGTGGAACCCAGGGAAATCCTGACGGCGCCGGTTATCTATACCATAGTGGGCGGGAAAGTCGTCTACGAACGGCAGGCGGAATAAAAAAGAGACCGGCTTTCAGCCTCAGCTGTTTTATTTAATCTATTTTATTTTTATTCTATTCGATTAGCCTGATTCGGTTAGTCTGAAGCCTTTCTTTTATGGAATCCTCTCTGCCAGTTTTGCTTTTATATCATCAAAAGTTTCAACCAGCTCTGCCCCTTCCAGACCAACCGGAGTCATCGGACTCTTAAGAATAAAAACCAGCCTGACGCCGGCTTCCTTAGCCGCCAGGAGGTCATAGTTAGTATCGCCCACCACCGCCGTTTCCCCGGCCCCGGCTCCGAAGTGTTCCATTACCCTGAGAAAGGGAGTCCCGGCCGGTTTATGCAGTCCACTTTCCCGGGTCAGCACCAGGTCAAAGCCCAGCCTGAACTTTTGCAGGAGATGGTCGGTATTCTCCCGGCTGTTGTTGGTCACCAGAGCTCTTTTCACCCCGGCCGCGGCCAGCCACTCCAGAAATTCCCTCACTCCCCGCTTCAGAACCGAACTTTCAGTCTGCTCCCTTTCCAACCTCCGGAGCAGGGCATACTTTTCTGATCTTTCCGGTTCAGGCAGGCTATCAAGGTAAGCCAGGATGGAACCGCCCTGAACACCCAGCTGCTGCTTTATGGCCGGCCAGTCATAGCTGTTCTCGACCACCGTGCCGTCCAGGTCAAAAATCACCAGCTTCAGACTCATCATCAAACTAATATTACCTGTCGCCCCCGAGAAATTCAATTCCAGCCTGATTACGACTCCCGTCCACTCCCCCGCTTAATAAAAATTAGATAAAATTTGGAATTAAGATTTGACTATTCTTAAAAAATTTTGTAGATAATTATTTACGATGTGAATTACGAAGGGAGGTACAGAATGGGCAAGTACTTAGCCATCTTTCTGGGTATCGTGGCCATGATTGCCGGTCTCTATATGGTGATATTCGTCTGGTGGAGAGAATTTTACGAGCTGGTCTTTGGTTTTATTCCCCCGATTCTGTTCTTCGGCGGATTGATCGCCATCATTGCCGGTATCTCCAGTATTAAAGATTCCATCCGGCAGAAAAAACTGGAAGCCGAGGCGGCCGCTCTGCAAGAAGAACAGAAAACCGAAGAGAAAAAGGACTGATTGCCCCCCCGTCAGATCCAGGGAAATCGGTCTCTCATATCTCTGGAATTATCCATAGATATTTATTAGAATTGACGATGTGAATGGTGCTTTAGGTTTATTTTTATCCTTTCTGCTGGCCCTGATTAACCAGTTTAATTCTTCCCTGGAAAGCGCTTTCCTGCAGAACGACCCGGCTCGGCTGGTCGGGCTGCTGCCCCAGGGCTCCCCTGTTCTTCTGACGCTGCCTGAACCATTCCAGGTATCCGACTGTTTCTCCAGGGAACAGGCTTTCCAGATACTAAAACGACTCTTTCAGCACGGCTCCACTCTGGAGTTTTTTGTTGACCAGGAAAACCAACCAGTCCTTGACCGAAAAGGGGCTATCATCCAGGCCCGCTGGTCGGTCAGCGATAAGCGGGATGGCCGCAAGCACCTTTTCCGGGTTTATTTTTACATCTTCCCGGAAAAGCCGTCCGGCTTGAAGACTGGCCAGGCACTTCTTAAAATCAGGGAAATTAGAGCTGAAAAACGTTAAATGAAAAAATTGAGACAGTCGACCTGCTGGTGGGGCAGGGCAAGCCACAAAACCCCGCTGATAGCAGCCTGCCTATTCCTGCTGGCTCTGCTGCTTCTCGGAGCTTCCAGTCTTCTTTACCAGTCCCGCTCCATTCAAGCGGAACAAGACATCGTGGCCAGGCTCAAAAAAAATGCGGCTGGCATCAAGGAGGAATTTTCCCGGCTGGTCACCCTCCTGGAAAAAAGGCAAAGCTATTTTGAACAGCCTCTTCCCGCTTACCAGCCTGAGGAAGTTTTCAATTATTTCCGTAAAGCCGGACTGAAAACAGAGGTGGAAGGTGTGGCCTGGCTGGAACAGGACCTCACCCCGTACCTGTGGCTGGGCAACATTGCTAATTTGAAAAACCAACTGCCCGGCTGGCCCCAGGGCTCTGAACAATTGCAGCCTGGCAGCTTCATCGTCGAAGACCGGGCTTCTTATTACCTGGTCAAGCTGGTAAACTGGCCGGGTCATGGCTACCTGGCCCTGTTTGAACTTCTGGCTTTCCAGCCCCAATTTCAATCGGCCTACGTCAGGGAATTCAACAGGTTGAAATCAATTGACCGGAGCGAGGCCGACATCAACTTCTGGCCCCATGATCAGGATACCGAAGCCCTGGGCCGTTTTTTCGCCCGCACCCAGGATGAATACTTGAGCCAGCAGGCTGAAGAAACCGAAATCCGGACTCTATATTTTCCTCTACGCAACGAACAGGGCCAGATTCTGGCCACCGTTACCCTTAATTCCCTCCAGCTCCAGAGGCAGCGAATAATCCTGCCCGGGCTGCTCAGGATTCTGGCCATTATCCTGGCCATCCTGTCTTTTAGCTTGATAATTACCTGGCTTTACCGTTTCCGGTCTCAGCATTCTTTGCCCCCGGTGATAACCTGGTTACTGATCCTGTCGGGGCTGATAATCATCCGAATCCATCTTGGCCTGCTGGCCAGAAATTACCCGGCCTACAGCTGGTCAATTTTCAACGCCCAGACTCTGGGCCTGCGGAGCCCTCTCGGATTGACCGCTTCGCCGGGCGAAATCTTTATCAGCTGCCTCCTGTTTTTTATCCTGGTTTACCTCAGTCTCAAGATTTTGGCTCCTGAAGCCCTATGGAAAGAGCCGGCGGCAGGCACTGTTCCGCCTTTCACCAAAAGACGAAAGGCCGCCATAATCCTGCTGGCCTCGGGCTCGGCCCTGGCCATAATGATACTGGCCTGGTTTATAAGGCTGCTGGTAGCCAACTGCAACCTTAACCTTTTGAGCTTTCCGCTCACTCCAACCTCCCTTTTGGTCTACCTGAGTCTGTTCCTGACGCTGGTCAGTTTACTTCTCCCGTTAATTTTATTCTCCAGACAAGTCCTCAAAGGAATTCAGAACAACCTGGGCTGGCTGGGGGCCTTTCTTTTGACCGGCCTGGTATTTTATTCCGGACTCTGGTTTCTGGCTGATTTCACCTGGCTTAACCTTATTATCCAGGCCGGTTTCTGGCTGTTGCTGGCTGCATCCTCGGTTCTACCCTGGAGAAACTGGGCTCAGCTGGGACTCTGCCTGCTATTAATTTCCGCTTTCACCTATACCCAGCTGAAGGAATTTACCGAGCAACGGGCCAGAACCCTGACCGAAAAGGTCCTGGTCCACCTCGTTTCTTCCCAGAAAACCTGGGCCCGGACAGCCCTTAACCAATCTTTGGCCGAGCTCCAGAAGAGGTCAAGGGAACTATTACAATATTTCAGAAACCCTTCCAGCCCGGACCTGGCCCGGTCTCTCTGGAACAAGACCCTCCTGGCCAGGTTCAACTGGAATTCCTGCCTTTATCTCCAATCAACCGACTTCAAACTACTATCTTCATTCGGCTTAAATATGCCCGTTTTTGCCGAGCAAACCAACGACCTTCCCCTCTCCCTCAGGCCTGCCTTTGATGAGCAATATCTTGATATCCTCGGCCAGGAAAAGCATTTCCTGGTCGGTTACCAGGATTTCAGGGATGAGCAGGGACAGGGCGGCCGCCTGGCCATCTGGGTCAGCCTGGACCCGGAACTCCTGCCCTTCTATTATTCCGCCAATCCTTATTTTGAACTGCTGCGGCTTAACACCCTGCCCTCCCTGCAACACTTCCCGGTCAACCTGGCCATCTTCGACCGCCGGGGGGAGCCCGTATTCCAGCAGAACAAGCCAGGCCTGGCCCTGCCGGCAGAAATCAAGCAAAGCTGGCCTCCGAGCCCGACCGGCTGCTGGCTCAAATTCCGGGATGGCCGCAGCCACTACCGTGGCTTTTTCCTGGCCCTCGACGACAATAATATCTGCGTTTTTTACCAGCTGGTGAAACCCTTCCGCCGGCAGTTTACCGAATTTCTCAAACTCTTCTTTCTGTTAGCCGTTTTCCTGGTGGCCGGCCTGCTGCCTTCCCTGGCGAAGCGCAAAGAATGGTGGCTGTCCGGGCGGTCTTTCTCTTTCCGCGTCTATCTGTCGTTCCTGGCCGCTGGCCTGGTGCCGATTTTCTTCTTCATCTTTTTCAGTCAGACGGTGGTGGCCAGAATTTTCGCCGACCGCTTTGTGCAGGAAGCCACCAGCCGGGCTTATTTTGCCCGCAGTATTCTGCATGATTTCATCAGCCTGCAGGAACAGACCGAATCCCCGGCGCCTGGTTTGCCAGAGGACCTGGTTTTCTGGATCAGCAGTACCCTCAATAACGATGTCAACCTGTTTAAGAACGGGCGGCTGCTGTCATCCAGCCGGCGGGAGTTTTTCGAGACCGGGCTGTTTCCGGAAATGATGGACGGCGAAACTTATTTCAGGCTGGCCTGGCAGAAACAGCCACTGGTGGTCAAACGCCGGGCTTTTGGCCGCTATTCTTACCAGACCCTGACCATCCCCTACCGCTACCACCAGGATAATTATTTTCTGAACCTGCCGTTTCCCTTCGAAAGACAGGAAATCTCCCGGGCCCGGGCCGAGCTGTTTGAATTTTTCCTGTTTACCTCCGTCTTTTTTATCCTGCTGATTGCCTTCCTGGTAGCGACCATCAAAAAAATGGTGGTGCTGCCGATTAATCAGCTCATCCGGGCCACCCAGGAAGTCAGCCTGGGCAACCTGGACGTCCGGGTCGAGCACCAGGCCCAGGACGAGCTCAAGAGTTTGGTCGAGGGTTTCAACACCATGGTCGAAAACCTGAAGGCCCATGAAAAAGAACTGGCGGAATTGAGCCAGCGGGTAGCCTGGACCGAAATGGCCAGGAAAGTCGCCCACGAGATTAAAAACCCGCTGACGCCCATTCAGCTTTCGGCCGAGCACATCCTCAAGGTCCAGGCCGATAAGCATCCCGACTTTGACCGGGTGCTCGAGGAATCCATCTCCTATATCATTTCTGAAGTCGAGAACCTGAGGCGGATTGCCGGGGAGTTCATGACCATTGCCAGGGAAAGCGGAACAATTAAAACCAGGTTTGACCTGAAAGAACTGGTTCAGGAATTGCTCCGGCCCTTCCAGCAGGCCCTGGCCGACCGGATCAGCTTCAGCCTGCACCAGTCGGGCCAGGATTTTGAGCTACTGGGAGACCGGGGCAAGATGAAGGTGGCCCTCCGCAATATCCTGATCAATGCCATTGAGGCCATCAAGGGCAAAGGCCGGATCGAAATCAACCTGAAGGAAGCGGGCCAGGAGCTGGTTGTGGAAATTAAAGACAATGGCTGCGGTATCCCGCCGGAAATGGTCGACCGGATTTTTGAACCCTATTTTTCCACCAAGGAAAAGGGCACCGGCCTCGGACTGGCCATCTGCAAGAGAATCGTTGAAGAACACGAGGGCTCCATCCATCTGGAAAGCCAGCCGGGTAAAGGAACCAAGGTAATCATAACCCTGCCCCGCAGGAAACCGGAATAAAGCGCCGGGTTTGGCTAATGCTCCTATTTATGGCAAAATAGCTTCTACCGGCTATGAAAATGAGAGGTTAAGATGAGAAGCCTGGTCACCTATTACAGCCTGACCGGAAATACCAGAACTGTGGCAGAGGCCATTTTTGAGGCGCTGCCCGAAACGAAGGAACTGAAACCACTGGCCGAAGTTCACGACCTTTCAGGTTACAACCTGGTTTTTATCGGTTTCCCGGTGCACAGTCACAGTGTGCCGACCAGAGTGGAAACTTTCCTGAAGCAGCTGCCAGCCGGCTTGAAGATTGCCATCTTTATGACCCACGGCTCGATATCTGGCACCAGGCTATCCCGGGAGGCTATGGAACAGGCCCAGATATTGGCCTCCAGCACCAAAATACTTGGGACCTTTAGTTGCCGCGGCAAGGTGTCGGAACAGGCCATGGAAGTTCTCAGCCGGTCGCCCGAACACGAACTGTGGACGGAAATGGCCGTCACCGCCAGAAACCACCCCGACCGACATGACCTGGAAGACGCCCGGGCTTTCGCCCGCTGGATTGTCAGCCTGGCCAGGCAGTGAACAGCTCAGCCTGGCGGTCAGCTATGCCTGATTCTTTCAAACCCGGAAACGGTTACCACTTCCAGGGTCTGGCCGGTTTCCTTCTCCAGCTGGTCCAGCAACAGGTTTAAGCCCAGGGTGTCGCTGGCAATGTGGCCAGCCACTATTACGTTCAGGTTGGCTTTCTTGGCTTTTTCCAGGGCTTCTTCACTGTAATGCATGCCAACCAGGGTGCTGATCCCGGCCGCGGCCTGTTTCTCGTAGATATCCCTAGAGCCCTCGGTGCCACCGGTCATGTCCACATAAATTTTCCCGGCCCGGCTATTTTCCGAACCGGACAGAATCCTGGGCGGGACTGAATTCCGGCTGGAATTCCGGTATTCAGGAATTTCTTTCAGGATGTTCAGGACATCTTTCAACCGCTCCGGAGCTTTTTGCTGAAAGAGCTCGGTTAAATATCTGGTAACACAATTATCGGCTGGAGTATGGAGGCAGGCCAGAGGCAGATTCAGCAGCCGGGCCACATCCGCCGTCCGGTTATGGTTAACCGGAAGGAGCCGTCTTTCAATCTCCCCGATTCTCTTTTCCAGGAGCTGCTCGGCGACACTGGGTGTCACCCCGAAAGCGCTCAGCAGGTCAACCTGCAGGGCCATGACCTCAGACAGACGGGCCAGGGCCCGGCCAGAGGGATGATGGGCCAGGACCAGGTCAAGTTTCTTTTTTTGATCCCGGTTCAGGAGGTAGGCCAGCAGGACCTCGGACCCATCCATATCAATACCAGCCAGGATACGGCAGACCTCGGCTTCCGGGTCGCCCACCAGCACCCGGCTGTCAGCAAAAGGGTTGAACAGCCGGTCCAGGTCAAAATTTTCTTTATCCTCTGCTTCCAGCTTGTCGTATTTTTCTTTTTCTTCCCGGAGCAACCGCTCTATTTCCTCCCTGGGCCTGAGGTCGTTCTTAATCCCGATCTCGATGGCCAGCCGGTAGAAATCCTTTAGTTTCATCGTTCCTCCCCTGTCTGAAGATTTATCATATCCCCTGCCGGGTTAAGGTATTTCCAGCTTCTGGAAGCCAAGTGTAAACCTCTAAGGCTCAGTTTTTCAACCCTTTCCAGAAAATCAGCCGGTGAGGCGGACTTCTCCTGGCTCAAGCGGTAAAGTCCGAGCTGCAACCGGCCCAGCTCCGTGGCCAGGAAGCAGATTTCAGCCTCCAGGGTTGCCGGCCAGCCCCGGGGCGGTCTGCGGCTGGCCAGGTTCTGCCAGGCAGCCCGCAGCCAGCCAGAAAAACAGGCCGTCAGAAGAAGATAATAGCCGGCCAGTAAAGATTGAAACTGACCGGGCTCGAGGCTCAAGACAGGCTGCTGATCCCAGTTCGGGCTGGAATCCAGGGGCCAGGCACACCTGGCCGGTCTTAAAGGAAAATGGCGCTTACTGGGGCCGCAGTCATAAAGCTTGAAGCTTTTAAGTTCGAGCAAGTAATATGATACCGCCTGACAGCTGTCTCTTTTTGACTCAACGACTGACGGAATCAGGATTTTTTTTAATGGCAGCCCGCTGAAGACAGGCAAATTTGGTTTCCAGTGCTTTTCCGAGCTGTCGAGGTCAGCGTCTGTTCCTCCGACCATTAGTTGAAAAATCCTTCTGGCTGGAACCGACAGGAAGAGATGATTGATCTGGTTCGGGGAATTATCCTGGCCCCCCTTGTCCCTGGAGAGTTTTTGGCACTCTTTGTCTCCCAGCCCGGAAAGTCCCAGGACGGGAAAGATCAATCCCTTTTGAACAGCCAGTTGTAATCCATATTCCGGGAAGTGAGCAGCCAGCTCTTCCGTTAACCAGACTACCCGCTCAGTTTTCTTATTGCCCGGCCCAAAAAAGGCCTTGTCGCTCTGGCTGCAGCTTAGCAACCGGGAAAGCTTCGGGATCAGGTCCTTTTCCGGTAAAACAGGTTTATGGCCGGCTGAAGAGTTTCGAGTTCCTGCAGTCAGCTCACGTATTTTCTCCCTGAGCTGGCAGAGGTTTTCCGGTAAAAAGCAGTCTATCATTTTCAGACCAAATATAGCTGTTTGTGACAGTCAAAGCAAGCCGGCTGCTGGCTCCACTCCGGTATTTGACACCAGCCTGGTAATCGAGTAAATTTTAACCCGTGTTAATCAGATTAATTTTTCTGGCCCTGCTGCTTTATCTTGTTTACCTGGTGGTTCGCTTTTTCCAGTCGCTGGGGCAGCCGCCCCGGACCAACCGCCGCCAGCCTGATTCCCTGCCCAAGAAAACCATGGTTAAAGACGAAGTCTGCAACACTTACATCTCTGAGGACGAGGCTCTGAAAGAAAACTATAACGGCCGGGTTTATTATTTCTGTTCTGAGGACTGCCGGAAAAAGTTTCTGGCCTCGAAAAAAAGCACCGATTGAAAACCGCTCAGAAGCCGGAAAACTTTATGGAAAAATCGGAAAATTCATCCCGAAAATCTTCCCAGCTGACCTCCACCTCTTCCACCCGGGCCAGCCGCGGGCCCCTTTTGAGCTGAAACAGGAATTGTTCCAGCCTGTCCTTCTCCCCTTCGGCCACCACCTCCACCCGCCCGTCGTACAGGTTGCGCACCCAGCCGGTCACTTCAAGGTCGCTGGCCACCTCCTGGGCAAAATAACGGAAGGCCACTCCCTGCACCCGGCCAGAAATTAAAGCATGGAATCTGGCTTTCACAAAAAGGATTTTACCACAAAGAAATTGCTGGTAAAAAGCCAAAACAGGCTAAAAATATTCCCGATTTTAAGTTAGAATTAGCCTGTGAGAAAAACACTGCTGACTGTGGCCGGGTTTGACCCTTCCTGCGGTGCCGGAGCCACTCTGGACTTAAGGGTTTTTCGCCATTTTGGCTATCATGGACTGGCTGTCCTTACCGCTATTACCGTCCAGAATTCCAGCCGGGTTTATGGCTACCGAAGTCTGCCGCCGCCGCTGGTCCTCGAGCAATACCGACGGCTTAAATCCGACTTCAGGCTGTCCGGGATTAAAATCGGCATGCTGGGCAGTAAAAAAATAATCCCAGTGGTTGGAGAAATTGCCGAAGATAACCGGTCTCTGCCGCTGGTGGTAGACCCGGTCTTCCGTTCTTCTTCTGGCCGCTGGCTGCTGGAAAAATCGGGCCTCAGGCCTTACCTTAAAGCTCTAAGCGGGAAAATCAGCCTGATCACACCCAATCTCCAAGAAGCCTCTCTGATTCTGGGAGAAAAAATTGACCGGCTGAAAAAAATGGAGGAGGCGGCCCGCAGTATCAGCCACCTGACCTCATCTGCTTGCCTGGTTAAAGGCGGACACCTTCAGGGAATGGCCGTGGACGTTCTTTTTGACGGTCGCCGTTTTTACCACTTCCGGAAGAAAAAACTTCAGCTGGAAGTTCACGGCAGTGGCTGTTTTCTGTCCTCGGCCTTGCTCTGCTTCCTGGCCGAGGGCTGTTCTCTGCCAGAAGCCTGCCGCCAGGCCTCAGCCGCTGTTTATCGCGGCCTGCGGACTCCCCTTAAAATAAGCCGCCGTCCCCTTTTTGATATTTAGTTGCAGTAGCGAGCTTCAGCTTCCTTATAAAGTCTCATGGCGGCCAATAAAATTCTTTTTTCTTAGAGCCAGACCCAAGTCATCAAGGCCGAACTATTTATCTGCGAATCTCACCATCTGCCTGGACACCCCCCGTTCCTTAAATCAACCCAAACTGAAAAATTATCGTCAGAAACCGGACTTAATCCGACAGCGCATTATCCACACAGCTTTTGCTAATGATGATGTCCTGGGGAGGACTTTATCTTAAACAGCCAGCTAAGAGGTCAGAGCTATTTCTGCGGCACCAGTTTTTCTGTTCTCTCCAGCACCCGGCCGACGGCTCCTTCCGAAAAAGCCCAGGGATGGTAAAGGCTGTTCAGGTAGAGGGAGATCTGGTCCTGGTAGTGAGGACTCATAAAGTGGCCACTCTGTCCAGAAGTAATCACCGCCAGCGATTTATCCAGGTCAGACAGGTCGACTATCAGCCGGCAGGAAGCCCCGCCAGTGGTCTCCCAGCCGTCGCCGCTGAAACTGGCCCGGACTGTTGTCCCGTCGCCTATCATCGGGTATTTCCCGCAATTGAAAAATCCCAGGAACCATTTCTGCCCGAGAACATGGATGTAGTCCAGGCGGTGCAGGGTAGGCCAGTCCCATTTTTCCTGGTTTCGCCCGAATCTGTGGCGCAGGTAATCCAGGGCTTCGAGCAGGGCTTTCTCGATGATTTCTTCCCGCGTTTCCACCTTCTGAGTTTCCTTGAGGTCAAACCAGATGGAATCGGGTTTGTCCAGAATTCTTTCCAGTCCGGCTTCCTTCACCCGGAAATACTCGGCAATTTGATGGTAATAAGAGCGGAAATCATCGCTGAAAGTCAGTTCCTGCAGTCTATCCCAGAAAACCTCGAAGATGGCCGGAGCCAGACCTTCCCGCACCTGGCCCGACCATTGAATCAGGAGTTTCCTGGCTTCTTCGGCCGCCGGGTGGCTCAGTCTGATCTGGCTGAGGACTTTCTTGACCCGCTCGGACCGGCGAGAATAAACATCGTTCTGAATGGCGATCAGGCTCTCGACCGAATGCTTGGGCCGGGCGGTGATTAGTTCTTTTATCCTTTCTTCTCTATCCGAAGAAAGCCAGTCATAGCCCAGGTAGTGGGGGTACCCATTTGGAGAAATTTTGTTGTTGGCAGTTATGATGAAGCCGGAGGCTGGATTGAACTGGTTGGGTTTATCTTCCTCGGCCAGGTAGCCGCTCCACAGGCTATCCTCCTTCCAGCCTGGATAAGGATAGACGGCAGTTTCTTTTTTCCTGACCGGAATTTTGCCCGAAAGGTAGTATCCGATATTTCCTGAAACATCGGCGTAGACAAAATTCTGAGAGGGGTTTTCAAAAAGCCTGATCCCCCGGCAGAACTCATCCCAGTTCCGGGCCTTGTTGATCAGGTACAGCCCGGCCACGGTGCTATCACCCTCGTACAGTGTCCAGTGCAGGGTAATGGGCATCTCGCAACTCAGGAGAAAGGGGTTAATCATCGGGCCTTCTTCCACCCAGCGCACCTTCATTACCTGGGGATCCTTCTGGCCCCGTATCTTGACTTCTTCCCGGCGAAAGCTGAAGGGCTTCCATTCTCCCTTCCGGAAATATGATTCATTGTCCCAGTTGACCTGTTCCACGTAGATATCCTGGACGTCCACGTAGGAATTGGTCACGCCCCAGGCAATGTATTGGTTATGACCGATTATCACTATCGGCACCCCGGGTACGGTAACTCCGCTCACTCTGTAATCGGGACATTCCAGGCTGATTTCCATCCAGATGGGCGGCACCGAAATGTTCAGGTGGGGGTCATTGGCCAGAAACGGCTGCCCGGTTTCAGTCAGCTGGCCGGAAATCACCCAGTTGTTGGAGCCCATTACCGCTTCCTGACCCATCCAGCCCAGGTTGAGATAATCCAGCCTGACTTCCGGGTCGGGCGGGAAATCAATGCCCGGCTCCAGGACTTCCAGACCCCGGCGCCCGGTCAACTTCATGATGTTCATGCGAGGTATTTCCGAGGTCAGGTCGGCCGCCAGGCTCATAGCCAATACGTGTTTCACTCCAAGGGTATCTTCAATCCGCCAGGGTTCGGGCCTGTACCTGAGGACGATGAATTCCGGTGGCCAGTTCCACTTGAGGCTTTCCATGTAAGCATTAACCCCCCGGGCATAAGCCCCCAGGAGCTCCTTCATTTCTCCAGATAGTTTCTGATAGTCTCTCTCTATGCCCACCGGGATGCCCAGCACCCGGCTCCGGACATCAAACCGCACTCCCGGCTGACCCAGAATTTCAGCCAGACGGCCATGGGCTATCCGCCTGATTAGCTCCATCTGCCATAATCTCTCCCTGGCCTGGATGTAGCCGGAAGCCAGAAAGAGGTCATGTTCGTTATCGGCCTTGATGTGGGGAATACCCCACTGGTCCCAGTTAATCATCACCTCAGAACGCAGGCCAGGAATCCGGGCGCTGTCTTTTTTGGGCGGCAACGATGAGCGGAAGGTAAAGTAGATAAAAATGAAGGCTCCCAGCACCAGGAAAAAGACTATGACCAGAATGAACCTTAAGAGGCGAGATTTTTTCATCCTTCACTCCTTGCGGCCGCCCGCGGTCGGGACTCTGCGCTGTCCAGGTCAGATGTTTGAATTACCCCGTCAGCTTTCTTGAGGACCGACTCCGGAAAACTGATTCCCTGCTTCCGGGCCGCTTCCTGGTTCACAAAAAATCTAACCCGGTCAATGTACTGGAACGGTATCCTGGCCGGGCTTTCCCCGTTCTTGATTCTTATGACCAGTTCGGCAGTCTTGTGGCCGATGTCCTCAAAGCCAAAGCCCATGGAGGCACAGGCCCCGAATTCGGCTCCGGTGGCAAAAGCGGCGAAAAGCGGCAGCCGGTTTTCAGCTGCCAGCTTGCCGATAACCTGGAAATTGGCGTTAATGGTATTATCAGAAACCGGGAACAGAACCTCCACCCGATCCCGGAGCAGGGCCTGAACGGCCTGGACAATGTCTCCGGCTCCAGCGATGGGCTGGCTGATTATTTCCAGACCCAGTTCGGAAGCTGCTTCTCTCATCAACTCCAGGTAATATTCGGAGTTAATTTCAGACGGTGTCCAGATGGTGCCTATTTTTCGGGCCGGCGGTAGCAGCTGGTGAATCAGGGCCAGGACCTGTCTGATGGGTGCGGTGGAACAGACTCCGGTTACCCTGGGGTTATGGTCTACCGCCGTCCGCCCGGCTCTGACAATGTAGGGATTGGCCACGGAAGAAAAAACCACCGGCTGCTCACTGGAAGCAATCAGGGCTGCCTGTAGGGCGGCCGTGGAAATCGGTACCAGCAGGTTGGCCCGGGCCGCCAGGCTCTGGACCAACTCCGGCAGTACCGCCACCTGCCCACCGGCCTGCCGGACGATGATTTCCAACGACTGGCCGCTGCTTTTCTGGTACTCTTCCAGTTTCTCCTGCAACCCCTGCAGCACCTGGAGAGAGGTGGGAGAATTGTAAGCCAGAATTATGCCCACGGTATATTGGTTCTTAACTTTTTCTGCTTTCTCCATTTTTTCTTTACAACCTGTTAGCACCATGGCCAGACTGACGACCAGCAGCGAAAACCATAATAAGAGACGCTTGGCTGACAAAGTTTTTCTCACTCTCATTGTTTAAATTAAATTTTATTCAGAAAAAACCAATTTTTCCCAGAGACTGTCCTCAATATTACCGCCACTAATGATAGCTACCAGCTTCCTGCCCGAAAAAAGCTCAGGATAGGAGCGGATTCCGGCCAGCGATAGGGCTCCGGCTCCTTCCACCTGCTGGCGGTGATGACGAAAGCAGATGATGATGGCTTGAATGATGGCTTCCTCGGTCACGGTCAGGAGGCGGTCGACATATTTCTGGATAAGTTCGAAGGTTATGGAGTTGTCCTCCAGCCCGCCGGCCACAGCCTCGGCTATCGTGGGTTTTTCCGCAAAATTATTATCAAGCCGTCCCTGGAGCCAGGAATGCTTGATAAAAGCAGAATTCTCAGGTTCAATCCCGGTGATTATTATCGACGGATTTTTTTCCTTCAAGTAGCAGGCAATCCCGGCAATCAGCCCTCCCCCACCCACCGGCACCACCACTTCTTCCACCTCGGGCCAATCAGCCCAGACCTCCAGGCCGCAGGTTCCCTGCCCGGCAATTACTTCTTCATCATTATAAGGAGAAACAAAAACCAGACCCGCGGACCGGGCTTCTTCCCGGGCCAGCTTTTCAGCCTGCTGGCACGGCCCATCAACCAGATTGAGCTTCACCCCGTAATCCTTCAGGTATCCTTTCTTGACCGCAGAAATGGTCCGGGGGACATAAAGTTCCAGCCGGAGTTTTTCCTGGCTGCAGACATGGGCGGTAGCCAGGCCATGATTGCCGGTGGAAGCCGCCACCACACCCTTCTGCCGGCAGGATTCCAGGTTAGCCAGAATCTTATTGCTGGCCCCGCGTATCTTGAAAGAACCGGTGGGCTGGTTGTTTTCCCACTTCAGATAGACTTTAGAGCCAAGCCGGGCCGATAGTTCCAGCGATTCCGACAGGGGGGTGTTAAGAGCATAGTCCCTGATTCTGACCGAAGCCTCTTCAATTTTTCTGGCGAGCAGCACGTTCATCAGACCTAACAGGCTTTTCTATCTTCTTTTCATTTATAACATAAATTTGACTCAAGTTTAATCTTAACTTATAGTTGTAGCCTGGAAATCATCAAGACCTGCCAATGAGTCACCGACCATGAAAGCCAGACCCGCTACCGCCAACGGCCGCCGGCCTGAAAGCTTCCGCGGTTACATCCAGGTCTACACTGGCGAGGGCAAGGGAAAAACCACGGCCGCCCTGGGGCTGGCCCTGCGGGCTGCTGGCCATGGTTTCAGGACCTATATCGGACAGTTTCTCAAGGGTCAGCCGAGCGGAGAAATTCTGGCCGCCAGAAAGTTGTCTCCCCTGATTACCGTGGAACAGTTCGGCCGGAAAAAATTCCTGAAGGTGACAGAAGATTTTGAGGAGGAAGATTACCGCCTGGCCGAGGCCGGCCTGAAAAAGTGTCTGAAAGCCATGCTCAGCGGTCAATACCGGATCCTGGTGCTGGATGAAATCAACGTGGCTCTCAACCTGGGGCTGCTTAAAGAGAAACAGGTTCTGGAATTTCTCGACAAAAAGCCGGAAGGGGTCGAGGTTATCCTGACCGGGCGCTACGCTCCCGAGTCCCTCCTGGCCCGGGCTGACCTGGTTACGGAAATGGTCTGCCGGAAGCATTATTATGATAGCGGTGTCAGGGCCAGGAAAGGTATTGAAAAATAGATTCTGTTCGTAGATTCTGTCCGGCCAGCTCTGGCCGCATTTAGAGCCCTTTCAGCAGCGGCGTGGCTCCTGGCCTGGTTTCAATACCAGAAACAGCCTCCTCGCTGCTCATGAGCTTGTGATACCTGCCCAACCAGCCTTTTGATTTTCCTGTTTTATAAACTCACCTTTTCAGCTACTATATTAAATGATTGCCTTATATGGAATTTAAGTCTATGAGCCCAGGATTAAAATGAACCTGACCAGGGAACGGTTCCAGCAGCTGGTGGGAGAGGCCATGCGGAATATACCGAAAAGATATCTCCGGCAGATAAAGAACGTGGCCGTGCTGGTGGAAGATTATCCCCCGCCGGGACAACCCTGGCTCGGGCTGTACCATGGCATTCCGCTCAAACACCGCGGTTCTTATTACGGAAATGTTCCGCCTGATGTCATAGTGTTGTATAAGATTCCGATTGAGAGCCTCTGCCAGACCGAAGACCAGGTCAGGGAAAAGATTGAAGAAGTGTTGCTGCATGAAATTGGCCATTATTTCGGGATGGATGAAAAAGAATTAAGAGAAATTGAAAACGTAAGAATGAGAAGAGAAAAGAAGCCTTAAATTTCAAAATGAAAAGCAAAGCTTCCAAACTAAAAAAGAAATTTAGTAGCAAAAATGGAGGAATAAAGAAATGGAAAAAAGATTTAAAGGAATTTTCGCTGCCCTGACCACTCCTTTTTCCAGCGGTCGGATTGCTGTAGACAAATTTCGGGAAAACATTGAAAAATTCAACCAGACCGGCCTTTCTGGCTACATCATCATGGGTTCTACTGGAGAAGCGCCGTTCGTGGATGATGAAGAAGCAGAAATCCTGGTCAGAGAAGCCAGAAAAACCGCCAGCCCCGAGAAATACATCATCGCCGGCACCGGACGCGATTCAGCCGAATGGACTGTGAAATTAACCAACCGTCTGGCGGAGGCTGGCGCTCAGGCCGCACTCATCAAGCCGCCATATTATTACAAAAGCCGCATGAACTACTCTGCTCTTAAGGCTTATTATTCAGAAGTGGCTGACCGGGTAAAGATTCCGGTTATAATGTACAACATCCCCCAGAACACCCAGGTCTGGCTGCCTTTAGAGCTGGTGGTGGAGCTGTCAGAACACCAGAATATCATCGGGCTTAAGGAAAGCGGTGGCAGCCTGGCTTACCTCAGCGAGGTATGCAGCAAAGTTCCAGCTGATTTCCACTATTTTACCGGCTCAGCCAGCATACTTTATTCTGCGTTGGATATGGGAGCCTGCGGGGCTATCCTGGCACTGGCTAACGTGGCATCAGAACACTGCGTTAAGTTGTATGACTTGTTTATTGCCGGGAAAAAAGAAGAAGCCAAGGAACTTCAGTACAAATTGATTCCTTTAAACCGAGCTTTAACGGAAACCTACGGCATTCCAGCCATAAAATATGCTCTGGACCGCCGCGGCTTTTACGGCGGCCCCTGCCGTATCCCCCTTCTCCCCCTGGATGAAAAAGCCAAAATCGAAATAAACAATTACCTAACAGAATTAAACCTGATCAAATGAATTGTTCACCTGTAAAGCTGGCCAAATAATTTTCAGAAAAATCTGGCCTAACCCGCCAAAAAATTAATTAGAAAAGCGCAAGATATTGCACTGTTATAACCTGGAGAGATTTTTATAAACCTGGCAGTTATCCTCGGCCAAAAAACAGACCAGATACCTGCTGTCCAGCCAGAGCCTAACATCTGGTTCATAACCAAGAGTAATTATCCTGGATGAACGCAGCCGTCCGTCAGAACCAAAGCAATCAATACGGGGTTGCCTGTCACGATAATAGTTGCTTATGAAAGAAAAACTTCTTTCGCTTGTATTTTTTCCTGCTACGGCCGATAATAACTTGTGCAATTAATCTATTAACATTAGATAAAGCGAATGATAAAGTCGGCATAATCCCCCAAATAAATACAAAACTCATTTATTAAGAGACCAGGAGTATTTCTCCAATTGCTCCTATAAATGCTCCAATCGCTGCTACCTCTAGCGCACCTTCTAGACTTAGATTTATAGAATTACCAGTGACAAGTGCGATACCAGCAGTGGCTGCAGGCCCACCTCCATTTTCCGTTGACCGAAGGCGGTGAAGATGTCGAGGGCCGATTCCATCATCTATCTTCCTTCCAGAACAGCCTCTGGCTGTTATCTTCTCCCGCCAGGTCTTCGCTCTTCTCCTCAGGGAGGAGCTCATCTCAGAGGCTGTGGTGGAGAAGATCATGGGCTGGCGGCACTCGGGTTTTTCGGTCCACAATAAGGTAAGTGCTAAGACCAGAAAAGAGGCCGAGCGGGTGAGAAAGTACATGATTCGGCCTCTTCTTTCCCTGGAACGCCTCTCCCTCGATGAAAAAGAAGGCCAGGTCTGCTACCGGTATGGAGAAAAGCCGGAAGAGATGGAGCGGATGGATTACCTGGAGTTCATCGCCCGGGTGACCGCTCATATCCCGGACAAGGGCCAGGTCTTCTTGCAGGGGGAACTTACTTCCCCTTCCAACGTTCACTTCGCTTTCTCCCTCCTTCTCGGGCTTCGCCCAGCGACTAAAGGGGCATACTTCGCTGGATCCCCCGACCGTTTTTTTTAAACCAAAGCCGTCACTTGGAGATATTTCGGCCTCTACGGGAAAGCCCACTGGGGCAAGGTGCGAAAGAGGGAGGGGTGGGAGCAGAAACTCATTCTCATCGAGCAAGAATGCCCAAGAATCCCCCACCGCGGCTAAGCTGAGATGATAATTTGGGGACATGTTCCAAATTCTCCGGAATTTGGTACGTGTCCCCCCTATTTGACCATCTGCTCTGCCCTCAATGCCAGAGCCAGATGCGTCTTATCGCCTTCCTCACCGACTATGCCGTGGTCGACAGGATCATCCATCACCTCAAGCTGACATTTGTCGCCGAAAGACCTCCTCCGCCTCAGGTCGTCTCGCCGCCATTCTTCCTGGACTCCGGGGCTCCGGCCGATTATTTTTCATAATCCTTCCTTTGGCCAGAAGGAGGAATCTGCCTGATTTTCATCATTTTCCAGGCGACTCTTCGGCTGCTGAGCCGTTTTCACCCACCAGGTGCGATTTTTAATTGTCCTTGACATCCATATTATCGGGATTTATATTTTCTGAGGATGGTTGAACGAGATTAAAGGCACACCCAAACTGCACAGCTGAAAAGCAACTTCCTATATTTTTCGTTTTCGACCGCTTTGCGAAAAAATTGGATACCTGAATTGTTTAGCGTTATTTTTATTTATAAAAAAGTTGAAGTAAACAGAGATGAGACTTATTAAAAACTCTCAGCAAATCACACAGTTGATTCTTGCGGCATTATTGCTAACAATAGTGCAATACGAATCGTTTGCCTGTACCTCCTTTGTTCTTAAGGGGGGAGGCAGACAATACCTGGCAAAAAATCTGGACTGGCATTGCGGCCAAGGTTATCTTATCTACAACCCAAAATCGGTTATAAAATACTCTTTCAGTCACAAGGAAAACAACATTTCATGGATCTCAAAGTACATAAGTATCACCTTTAATCAGTTTGGAGTTGGATTTCCCCTGGGGGGGATGAATACGGCAGGACTGATAATTGAATCGCTTAACGCTCCCGGCAGTGGCGGAGTTCACAAAGACCAGGCAATACTTAATGAGTTCCAGTGGATACAGTACCAGCTTGACAACCATTCGGATGTAGCCGGGGTTATTAACAACATAAAAACTATCGGTGTAAAACCTCTCATTCAGAATCTACATTACATTATTATGGACATTCAGGGAAATGTTGCTATTATCGAAATAATAAATGGTGAATTCAAAATCTACTCAGGAGATGATGTAAGGCATAGTGTTTTAAGTAACAACCTCTATGGCAATTCTCTTAAATACCTTAAAAATTTCATCGGGTTTGGTGGTGAATTGCCATTGGCTGAAAGCCGGGATTCCCAAACAAGGTTTGTAACCATTGCCGACAAGCTAAAACGGCATTCTGACAAGGTTCCTGATAAGGAAGCTGCATTTCAATTGCTATCTGAAGTAAGTCAGATAGACACGCAATGGAGCATAGTATACGACAACAAAGAATCAAGAATTTTCTTTAAGAATGCCAGATCCGGGAAGGAGGTTCAATTCACATTTGAGCCGGGAGGTAACAGTCAGGAAAGGTATTATCAATATTCCGATCTTTCGAACTGCACCAAAGGAGAAAATTTCAAGGAAGAGCTTACCCCGGAAATTAATATGCAGCTTTTCTATAGGATCGAAGAATCTTACAGAAGAGCCGGTATCAGCGAACTAAAATTACGAATTCTCAAAGATATGTTCATCTTCGGTAATGAAAATATGAAGAGAGAGAAGAAGCAACTCAGCCATTTTCAGGTTCCAATAGCTTTTATGCATAGCAGATAAAATTATATTACTAATCATGAAATCTTTAAGATTTGCTGGAATTCAGCTTATTCTAAGCAAGGGTGAGGCTGAGATAAACAGGGCAAGGGCAGAGAGCTTAATTCTGGCTGGTCCTAGCCTGAAAGAAAACGGCCCATGTGGCCTCATGAGAAAATCTATATGAAAGCATATTCATTGCTTCACTTAAGAATCTATAGGGAATTTGTGCAGATTTTCTATACAGACCCCCTGAGAAGGTAGAAGGAGGATACACTTTTGGTCGACTATTCGCTTATATTATCTCGAAGAAAGAGCTGTAAAAGCGATGTTATCAAAACACCCGGTGATAGCATGGCTGGGCCATTAATAGTATCGGAAGGGAAAATCCAGAAGGCCCTTTCGATTATCCATATCCAGTTTCGACGAAAGCCGCATCCGGGAAGGCGTCCGGAGCTTCGGCCGGGCCCTCCGGGAAATGTTGGAGAACGCTCAATGAACACCAAGGCGATTCCATGGATCTGGGGCCTGTTTTTCATCATGAAAGGAACATTCCAGCCGAAATGAGCCATATCCGGATCCTGGCTGTTCCTGTCTTATTGGTCCTGTCTGCTGTTATGTTCCTTTACGGACAAAAGAAACTTGAATTTAAGGTCATCAAAGAGGACGGGGTTCCCGTAGCCGTGAATCCGGACCGTCCCATTCCCGGGAAGGACAGCCCAAAGGATATCGTGTTCACAGAAAGGTTCAGGATCGGCTCGGCGGAGGGCGATCCGAATTATGTCTTCGGTCCGTTCATCAGCTTCACGGTGGACGAGCATGGTCATGTTTATGTTCTGGATTGGAGGGGAAAAACGGTAAGAAAATTCAACGACAGGGGAGACTATCTTTTCGCCTTCGGCGGCCCGGGACAGGGTCCAGGCGAGTTTTCCTCACCCGAGGCGATCCGGTTTCTGCCGAACGGACAGCTCATGGTATTTGAGGGCGAAAGCCAGAAATACTCCTGTTTCACTAAAGACGGCCGATTGGTCCGAACCGGCCGGTTTCAAAAGCTCATGTTTCCGCCCTATTTTGGGCTCACGAACGGCCACTTCATCGCCGTGAACGTGCTCCATGATTCCGATAAAACGGAGTCCATCCTGGGAATATACGACGAGCGCTGCAATCTCGTGAAGGAGTTGTCCAGGGGAGAAAGAAAGGCGGATCCGCCACGGCCGACAGCTGGAGACCTGAATGCCCGGGCAAGGAGGATAGCCGACGCCATCTCCAGGGTGGCCTTCAGGCCTCAGAATCTAGTAGCTCTCGACGGCAGCGAAAACATCTACTTTGCCTTCACCGATAAGTATGAAATTCGGATTATGCGGGCCGACGGCCGACTCAACAGGATCATCCGGACGGAACTCCCTTGTCTCCCGGTTAGGGAGAAAGACCGGCAGGTCTTTTTGGAAACGCGGTTGCCCGAGGACATATCAACCTGGCGGACCATGGATGAATCCCTAAGAAATCAGATTCAGAAGATGATAGAGTTTCCTAAAAAGATGCCGGCTTTTTTGGGCCTGATTCCGATGGATGACGGCTATCTGATGGTCGTCCGGCGCGGGCACTACGGACAAAACGCCTTGATAAATATCTTTGATCCTTCAGGTCGATTGATCATCGAAAAAGAGCTGTCCTTTAGCATCACAGAGGGAATTTGCAGAGGCGGCAGGCTCTATACGATCTCTAAAGATGAAGACGGCAATCGCTATGTTCAATGCTATACTTATCAGCTTATTCATTAAAACCATAGAGTGGAACTCTGACCGATGATCCTGGGACTGCAAAAGGAACTGACTTATGGCCCTGTCCGGTCGAGGCCTCTGGGGTGTGTCCTTGGGGATTAACTATATTCCGGAAATAACAAGCGATATCCTTTCTGTTGCCTCTATTGCCATTTCTGATGGACGCAGGAAAAAGTGCTTCGTCTGAGCCGGGGGATTGTTCCACTGCCTTCACCTGTTGAGGTCGAAGAGGCCGTCCGCCGCGCTTTGGAGTACCAACCGCCGCTACCCGCATATATCACATTTGCCCATAACCGCCAACCGACGCTGCACCCGGACTTCCCGGAATTGTGGTCGATCGGGTTGTCTCTCTTCCAAATAAGTTACAAGGCAGGTTGCGGGTCGCATTGCTCTCAAATTCCGCAGCGATCATGCAACCTGATGTCCGGGTAGCACTCACCAGGCTCGACCTCCGTATTATGAAGCTCGACTGCGGGACGGAGGAGGTGTCTTCCGGCCCTACAATCGGCCATGGAAAGCCTCCGCCTCGAAGCGATTACCGAAGGCCTGATTGCTCTGGCCGCTCTTAACATAGCAAGGTAGGCCACTGTCTAGGCAATCCCCGCGTCGATTGAAAGGTTTAACCTGGCTGCTTTCAGGTCTTTTGCGCTGCGTAGCATCAATTTCTTTATGGTTGACCAGTCCGTGTTTAATTTCTGCAATAATCCCTTTCTTAAATAATCTTTTACAAATTCCTCATAACTCATCAACTCCACCAACCAGAAATAGTTTGGAACGTTTAAGGATTTCTTTGATAAACGGGTCTCTTTTCTTTTTTCTGGCTTTATATTCGGCTGTCCGGTATATTACATAATTAATTTCCCTTCTCAGAAAGCTCTCAGCTTTTTTGACCACCTTAACCAGGGTATTTTCATCAACCTCCCCTATGATAAAAAGGTCAATGTCGCTTCCTGCCCGTTCCTCTGACCGAGCATATGAACCATAAATAAAAGACGTTTCAACGCCCTTAATTTTGCTCATTGTTTCTTTCAAAAGACCAGCAACACCAATTGTCTTCAGGACAATGCTCTTAAGTTCTTCAAACAAAGGGTAAGATTTATTAAGAGAATAATACACCAGGTTGCCTTTTCTGGCGGGAACAAACAAACCTTCTTTTTCCAGCAGCTGCAATTCTTTTCAGATCATGGCTACAGGCCTGGATAATATCCGCTCAAGTTCTCTCAAATAGTATTGAGCGTCCGGATTGGTAAAGTACAACCTGAAAAGAGCAGCTCGAGTTTTTGACTTAAAAATTCTGATAATATCTATATATTTCCTGATTGGGTTACACTTGTAATCTATTAAGATTACATTGTCAATCTTAAGAAATTCAGGTAGCGTGGAAGAGTTCTACCACGGAAGGCTCTGGAATATCCTCATAAATCAAACTCTGCTTCGGGTAGAATATGAACTTATGGTAGAGCCAGAAGACCGCGGCCATCAGAATAAAGATGGCATAAAAGACCACAAAGCGTCTGGTGCTGGCCAGAATGTCTGGCTCCAGCCAGCGCGGGATGAAGATGTAAGCCAGAAAAGAAAAAAGGTAAACGATCCATAAAACATGGAGCTGACTTTTGCCCGGAAGATAAGAGCAGGCAAAAGGAAATTTTCTGTGCTGGAAGAAAAGCAGTTCCATCAGCAACACGGCAAAAGCCAGGTCATAAAGGCAGTGAAACCCGGCAGACTTGATGTTCCAGATTACTCCATAAAAAGAAAACATTAACCCATAGAGAGGAAGAATAAAAAATAAAAAGATGCTTTTCCTTAAAGCTGAAAAATAGGGCCATCTATCCGGGTTTTCAGTGATCCTGAAAGCCCAGTTAGCTTCAAAGTTCACCGGAATGCTGACCGCATCCCGCACCCCAACCAGCATAAAAAAGGTTAAAACCAGAGGCAGTGACAGCATGTTTCCGGACTGGTATTTCCAGAAATATTTTCCCGTTGAAGCCAGCATAATCAGGGTAAAGGCCACCCCAACTCCTAAGTAAGACATAACGCGGTTGCGATGTAGCCGGCTGCGACGAAACACGCTGTGGTAAAACCAGAAAGCTGCTCTTTCGGCCGGGTTTCTCAGCCAGATGAAACTTAAAGTCGGCTCGGCAATTCTTCTCAGCAGTGACGGACGATAATGTTTCTCCCCTTCCGGAGCCATTTTTTTCAGGTGCCGGTTGTAGGAAAACAAAACAATCAGAAAAAATGCTGCAATGACCGTTCCCAAAGCCAGAAGAGCCCTGTCCGCCAGCTTTTCAAAGAAGGCCTCCTTATTTCCCATTAGCACCTGATACAATCCAGTAAACCAGAGGGGAGGGAAATTCATTACCCAGGGGCTTGGCGCCTCTTTTATCGCCTGAAGGCTTTCATACCACCGTTCAATCCATTTGGTATCCATCACGAAAAAATAAAGCACAAAAACATGAGCCGCCACCAGGACGAACCTGACGAGGTCAGAAAACCGCT
>JACIYI010000017.1 GCA_014360005.1 Candidatus Aminicenantota bacterium
ACAGGTTTGCGGCTAAGTTGAACAAATAATTTGACCTAAATAAATACAGGAAATTTATCTTCTGGTCTTCTGGCGAAGTGGCTACGAGAAAAGAGAGACACCCTACCGGGTCCCCATTTTAATTGAAACCTACAACCCAGCTCTGTTTTTACTGGGTGGCAGTGTTAATTTTTTCGGTAATGGCATTTCAGCTGGCTCAGCTCAAGAAATCTTTACTTTTATTGATTTACATCCTGGTTCCTATATTTTATCTCGGCTGGTCAGCCGGCCCTAATACAGGCAGGCTTGTTAGCCGAAGGCTTAGAATTTTGGGCTAAGAGAGAAGAGGGAGAGATGATACATTATCGCCACCGCAATTTGTTGCTTTAGGTGCGATAAAAATTGGTTAGAGCTTAAATAAAATAATTGTTTTAATTGCTCTAGCCTATGGTTATTTATATACTGCCCAAGTTGCCCAAAACGCTAATTCTGGCGTTTGACCGCAGTCAGGATGCGGTCATAAAAAACCTCAATCGGTTTTATCTGCTCCGGTCCTATTGGAGCCATACCCAGGATGACAACAACCATATCGTGCTCCGGGGCGATGAAAATGTACTGTCCAAACCGGCCTCGAGCAAAGTAAACGTCATACTTGCCGTTACCCCGCGGGTCCGGGGCACCAATCCACCAGAGATATCCATAGCCAGAGGGCGGTTGTCCGGGTTGGCTTAAATCAACATGCTTTGTGAAAGATTCATTAACCCAGGCCTCAGGAACTATCTGTAAATCTCCCCAGCGACCTTTATTTAATTACAACAGTCCGAATTTGGCTACATCACGGGCAGTCATAACTAAACCACCCCCAGTATGGGTATGACCTTCCTGATTATTGAACCAGAGTTTTTTCTCAATCTCCAGGGGCTTAAAGAGAAAACGTTCGGCATATTGATCTGCATGCATACCTGTCCGGTTTTTGAGCATGGCTGATAGTAAGATGACGCCACCGCTGTCGTAATGGAACTCGGTTCCAGGGGGCCTCAGCATCGGCCTGTTAAGATAGAACCTGTCCCATCCCCGGGGAAGACGAGTCATCTGTTCATGCGTTGAGCCTGGACCGGGTTCGTCATAGTCAACTCCGGTGGGCATCGTCAGTATGTCTTTAAGCCACAGCCAAGCCTTCCTCTCGTCCAGGTTGGAGATCTCTTTCATTTCTGGAAAAAAATCCAGAATTTTTTCATCCACCCCCTTGAACTCACCCCGAGCAATGGCTATGCCAACCAGGGCGCGGGTGAAGCTCTTGGTAACCGACTGAAGCGTGTGAAGTTTATCAGCCTGCCAGTTATTGAAATATTCATCCACCACTAATTTCCCATGGCGGACGATTAATAGAGCGTGAGAGCGTGAAGGTGCGGATAGAGTTCCTTCTTCTGTATCTGGCTGATAAGCTCCCCCAGGCTCCTGGAATCCAGGCCCTCTGACTCAGGCGTCGAACTAGGCCATTCCTACCTAAGAGACTGCTGCCCCTGGACTGAGGAATCAACAACCGACTCAGGTTGGTTGACTGCACTCCCTTCCTGATGGGTGCCTAAAAT
Source organism: Candidatus Aminicenantota bacterium (assembly GCA_014360005.1). Classification (GTDB taxonomy): domain Bacteria; phylum Acidobacteriota; class Aminicenantia; order Aminicenantales; family Saccharicenantaceae; genus Saccharicenans. Next base: position 1,572 of record JACIYI010000017.1, read on the forward strand.
TCCCGGCAGTCCGACCAGAACTATCGAGAGAAAAACGATAACTCTTCTCATAGTTTTTCCTGATAAATGAAACTTAAGAGTTGTTATTTTTTCTGCGGGGCTTTTTCTCTCGGGCTTTCTTCTTTATCTGTAATCTTCTTGAGCTCAAACACACCGCTGGGCTGAATTTGTTCAAGTCCTGTGACCTCACCTTTCTGGTCGAAGATGAAGCGGGCTCTTATTATAGGTGCCTGCTTGAGATAAAATTCATCTCCTAAGTCTGGTACCAGCTCAAATACCGGCTGACCAGGAACAAACAGGGTCAAAGTGTTGCCCTTAAGTTCCACAGTTGTCACCTGATTCAGGATCACGTATTTTCCTGTGAGTTTTTCCAGGAATTTCGGGTCGTAATAGCGTTGGTCCGGTTTTTTCCTGAAAACTACCGGGTCAGCTGTCGGTTCAAAGGGCGAGACCACTGCGGCCACGTTGCCGTTGACGTCAGTCTGGAAGGTGAGCTTCATATCCTTGAAGGTCGGGTCCTCAGCCTGGAGGCCGTTAAAAGTTTCATAATGCCAGTGCTCCAGGGGAGTGGTTATTCCGTTGTAGACAAAAGAAAGGCTCTTATCCTTTAAGACCACCTTAACTTCACCGTATCCGGGATGAACGTAGGTCCCGGCATATTCTTCAAGGGAATGAGCCGGCCTGGTGCCTTTGATCTTCCTGGTGGCGGCCTTCTGTTCGGCTTTTTCGCCCACCTCTTCAGCCTTAGCGGCATTGCGCACCGCCTCTCCTATCCAGTCCACAGGCTCAAGACCCAATAGTTTATCGGTCAGGGTTCTTACCAGTAGTTCTGGCAGACCGGTACCGTTCCTGTTGGTCAGCACCACGAAACCGAAGCCATCGTTGGGCAGCATGGAAACCAGCGCCGAAAATCCGTCTATGTTTCCGCCGTGATAAACGCGCTGATGGCCGCGGTAATAATCCACAAACCAGCCCATAGCATAACTTGCCGGACTCAAGTACGGCGTGGCTGGCGTCTGTTCAATAGGCATATGCGGCAAGTGCAGGTCAGCCATGGTGGCCGGGTTCAAAAGCTGTTTTTCGCCAAACTTGCCCGAATTAAGATGCACCACAACCCAATTGCTCATCTCACGCACGCTGGAATTGATGGAACCCGCCGGTCCCATGTTGGTGATGTTGCGGAAAGGAATTTTTTCTATCTTTTTCTGACGGTAGGCATAGGGCTGGGCAAAATCCTGGTCTTTCTGCGAATCCAGCACCGAAAAGTTGGTCCTCTTCATCTGAAGCGGGTTGAGCACCAGCTCTCTTATCGCTTCTTCCCAGGTCTTTCCGGTGAGCACTTCCAGCAGATACCCGGCCGTCAGAAACATCAGGTTGTTGTACTGGAATTTCTGCCTCAAGTCGGCGGTGAACTGAAGATAAGCCAACCGCCGCACCAGCTCCTCTCGTGTAGCCTGGTAATTGTTGTACCAGAGGCGGTCATGTCGGGGAAGGCCAGAGCGGTGGGTGACTAAATCGCGGGGCGTGATTCTTTCAGTTATCAGCGGGTCCGACAGCTTGAACCAGGGAATGTAGGTGCGCACGGGCTGGTCCCAGCTCATCTTGCCTTCATCAGTCAGACGGGCCAGGGCGAAAGTGGTGAAAGCCTTGCTGGCAGAACCAATGGCCAGCAGGGTGTCTGGCGTCATCGGCAGCTTGTTTTCTACGTCACGCAGCCCGTAGCCTTTAGCGAAAATTACTTCTTTATCCTTGACCACAGCCAGAGCCAGGCCCGGCACCTTGAGGTCAGCCATGGCCTTGTTGATGACTTCATCCATGCCTTCCAGGATTTTTTTAGCCCGGGCCACCGGGTCTTCGCCTTTGCTCAGACTGAAGGGAAAAGTCTGGCCCGACTGGGTGAACTGGCCGCTCATTTTCTGGCCGCTTTCGTCCAGCTTTCCCTTGAAGACTGGATTTCCAGGAACGCCAGCGATGGCAAAGCTGATTTCGCTGTCTGCTATTTTTATATCAACAAGCGGCAGGTCCTTGGCTTTCTGGATGGGAATGGAAATGACGCCTTCCAGTTTCTTTTCGGCCGAAAGCTTAAAATCAACCAGCACTTCCAGCTTCATTCCGGGAAGCTCAATGGCTCCTTCCCAGTGCCCGGCAATTTTCTGGCCGGGATCGCTGGTCTGAGCCATCAGCCCCGGCGCAAAAAAAGTAATCAGGAAGGACACAAAAATTCCCGCTACTATCGCCCTTAACTTTTTATTCATTTTGACCTCCGGAAGGATAATAAGATTAATAAGATTTGCTCCTTGAAATTAGAATATCAGCAGTCGGCTGATAAATCAATTTTTGCCGATAATTAATTCCGGCCCGGGCCTTCACCTTTTAAGAAGTTTCCTGACTTTTCTGAGGCCGGTAGTCGTCTGCCGGTAATCATCTACTCAGATATATATCTACGGAAAAACACCCCAAAACGTTCTGTTTCTGCCCGTCAGACTGAAAAAAGTTTGAAAATAATCAGCTCAGGGAACCTTTTTAGCCGGTTTTTCGTCTTTTCAGGTGTAACAACAAGGATTTTATTTAATAATATCAATGTCAGGAGGCAAAATGAGCACGAACAGGATACCAGGAATCTTAAGAAGAAATCACATTCTGAGCCTATTACTGTTGCTACTGTTTACAGCGATTTTTAGCTCAGCTTGTGAAGATTTTATCGATGCCACTTATAAATATGAGGAACCGTTCAGCCAGACAATTTCCCTCAAAGAACCGGGCTCCTTTTCCCTGTCTAATATCAACGGCTCCATCACCGTCACCAGCTCGCCCGCTATGGAAGTGGTAATCAAAGCCACCAAATACGCCCGCTGGAGAAAGGAAGACCTGGATAAAGTCAGAATAGAAGTGGTCGGCGGGGAGAAGTCGGTCATCGTAGATACCATTCATGAAAAACGAAACCTCCAGGTCAAGGTTGACTACGAGATTACCGTTCCGGAGAATATGGCTCTGGAACTGGTTAAAACAGTTAACGGCCGGGTTAACCTGAGCGGAAAATTCGAACGAGCCCAGCTACGGACCACCAATGGCAGCATCACTGCCCGGGGAGAAGTCAACTGGCTGGAAGCCGCTACCACCAACGGCAGCCTGGATATCATTCAGGTCAAGGGAAAGCTCGATCTCAAAACCACCAACGGCAGCATCAAGCTGGAACTGGATGAAGTCAGCGGCGACTTAAACGCCCGGACCACTAACGGCAGCATCACCATCAGGCTGAAAAACCAGCCCGATGCTTATTTCTATGCTCGCACCACCAACGGCAGGGTCAGGGTGGACTACCCGGTGACAGTCGAGGGCACTATTACCAGGCGAAGAATCGAAGGCCGGATGGGCAGCGGACAGGGTCCGAGGATTGAGCTGCAGACGACTAACGGTTCTATCAGCCTGATGAAAATTTGACCCGGTTATTTGTGGGAAATAAGCCCAAAGGCAACTCTTTGATTCTTTAATCGCCCAGACCAACTGCCGGCAGGAAAAGAAGCATCAGCATATTTTTTCCCATGTCAGGCCGGCGGGAGTGCTGGCGTCCCGCCTGAGACAAAACATGCTGGGCCGGCTTCAAGCGGAAAGATATGGACGATAGACGGCAGTAATTGTTCTTTATCAGCCCGCCTGTTTTTGCCATGCCTTCCGGGTTAAGGATGAGCCAGGTCCGAATCGGCAGCCTGAGTCGTGGCTTCTATGTTTTAAGGTCAGAAACTGAAAAAACCCTTTTCCCTGTTTTTATTTTGCTATCAAGCCCGAGATTGTTTTTGTTGAAGAGAAAGATATCATTCAGGCCTTGAGCCAAAACCAGCCCGTGCCCTATTCTTTGAGCTTCTTAGAAAGTTCCTCAACGGTCTGATGAAGGCGGATGACGATGACCGGAGTTTTGATGTTCTCATACAGGATTTTGGAAGGATTCAGGCTGGAGCCATAAAAAGCCGCGTTGGCCTCCTGGTTCACCCTCAGGGTCCCGCCTTTGATTGAAACTCCGGCAAATAGACCCTTGCTCTTGGAGTAGGAATAGATTTCAGCTTCCATTTCGATATCGGTACTGGCCTCGGCGCTGCGACCGACCGGGCCAGCGGACACACTCATATCGGCTCCAAGAGTAATCTTATTGGAAGCGATGTTTTCCACTCCCTGCCGGTTCTTAAACACCAGGACTATGTCGGCTTTCTGCACCCCGATCTGCCAGCCGAAACTGCCGCCGATGAGGTCTATGAACAGCGGATTGCTCCACTGGCCGTCCTTCCTTCTGACCATGACGATTCCCCGGCCGTACTGGCCACCGATTCCCCAGGCTGCCTTAACCACTCCCGGGAAGATGGCCAGGCCTTTGGCCTTTTCCAGCAAGCGGCCCGGGATGCCTTCTTCTTTCATGCTGGCCAGGTCTTTAATAACTTCAATGGCCCTGGCCACTCTTTCCTCGCCGGCGCCAGGCCTGGGGCTTTTCTGGCCGCTGGCTGTGGGCCAGGCTCCAGCCAGAGCTGGTAAGAGCACCATAAGCGCGACGATCAAAATAGTTTTACTTACTTGCTTTTTCATTTTTTTCCTACCTTTTATTAATTCTAATACCTTTGGCTTTTTTCAGCAACTCAAAAGGCTGCTATTGGTTTCCTGCTATTCTTTACTTTTTCCGGGATTCAAAAAATAGTTGTCAGAAAAGGGCCAATCGGATAGTTTAAATTAATCAGGGAGACCGGACCTAATATTAACCATGGATATCTTCGTCAGGTCTTTTGAAGCAATTGCCGCCCAGCTGGGAATTGCCCTGGTCGGATTTTTTGTTTTCCGGGGAAAAATTCAGGATAAAGAAAGCATCCTGAGGTTTTTATCAATCCTGGGCATTGATTTAGCCCTGCCCTTTCTTTCTTTCAGCGTCATCATCAAGAATTTCAACCCCCGGGCTTTTCCCGACTGGCATATTTATCCCCTTTGGTGGCTGGGGCTGACCGCCGGACTGGGCCTGCTATCGCTCTTATTTACTCTATTGTCCAGGAGCAGCAAGGAATTTTTCCTGTCACTGTTTTTCCAGAACGGCATTTTCTTTCCGGTGGCTCTGATGAGTGGGCTGTTCGGTTCGGATTCAGCCGAGGTGGCGGTGCTTTTCATCTTCATGATGTTCTATCCCAGTTTTTTCTTTGTGATGATACCGGCGGTGCTGGGGATGAAACAAAAGGCCAGGTGGCAAAGACTTATCAGCCCGGTCTTTATGGCCACCGTCCTGGCCATTTTAATCAAGCTGGCTGGCCTCGATGTCTATCTCCCCGGTTTTCTTAAGGGCACTTTTCAGGCGGTTGGCTCGCTCTCCACCCCGATCATTTTTCTGATACTGGGCGGGAATATCTATCTGGACCTGGCCGGAAGCAAAAAGTTCTATTTCGGGAAAGCCCTGTGGTTTGTCTTGATTAAGAACTTCATTTTCCCGGCCGTTGGACTGCTGGCTATCAAGCTCTTGCGGATTCCCCATCCGCTGTCTTTTATCATCATCCTGGAATGTGCTGTTCCGCCGCTAACGGCCGTGCCAGCTCTGGTCGGCCGGGCTGGAGGCAACCGGGCTTTTGTCAACCAGCTGTTTGTAGCTTCGGCCCTGGTGTCGATGGTCAGTCTGCCATTATTTTTGTATTTTTTCCGGAAGCTTGGCTTTTAATCTGCCGTCAGCCAGGATTTATTGAAAGTTGTTTGACCAGTAAGGCTCTAATTTCTGCTCGGTTCAGGAAAACCTGGATTCCCAGGTCGCTCAGTCTCTCTGGTTATTGAGTAATAAGATTTCCCCGAAGCATAATTTATTATGCCATCGACCAGAGCTGGTCTGAAAGTTTCCTTATCCGGCTTAACTCATTGGCGCTTTTCAATTACAGGCTAGAATCGTCAAGGTCAGCGGAAATTCTGGATAACCGGAAAAGTGGATTCTTGAACCCAGATATTTTTTCTCTTGACCGGAAGGGAATTAAAGGGTAAAAAAGAGGCGAAATTCAGCCAGGAGGAGGGCACATGGCCGAAAATAGAACCATCAACCGGAGAAAATTCCTGGGAACAGCGGCCGGAACCGTGGCCGGGGTACTGGCTCTGGGAGGTTCTGTCCCAGCCCCAGCCCGGGCTGAGAAAAAAGAAGAAAAAGCTGGAGCTTTAATCAGCCGAACTCTTGGCCGGACCGGGTATAAAGTGCCCATCGTTTCTATGGGCGTAATGAACGCCGATAACCCGGAGCTGGTCCGCCGGGCCTATGAGGCCGGTATCAGGCATTTTGATACCGCCTACGGCTATCAACGCGGGCGCAATGAAGAAATGGTCGGGCGGGTGCTAGTGGAAGAGCTAAAAGTCAGGGACAAGGTGGTCATCGCCACCAAGATCAAAATCAGGCCACCCCAGCGCCGCCTGCCGGCCGAAGAAATCAGGGAAATGCACCGCAAGATGATTGAGGAAAGCCTGCGCCGGCTCCAGACCGATTACGTTGACATTCTTTATTCCCATGATGTGTCCGACCCGGCCTGGCTTAAAAATCCGGCGCTGGTCGACTCGCTGCTGGAAATAAAAGAGAAGAAGAAAGCCCGGTTCATCGGTTTCTCCACTCACCAGAACATGAACGAGGTAATCAAGACAGCTATGGAGATGAAAATCTACGACGTCATCCTTACCACCCTGAATTATTCTCTGTTTGATTATACCGAGTACCTGGAAACCCTGAAGACAGCCGCGGCTCAGGGAATCGGGCTGGTGGCCATGAAGACCCAGTGCCAGCAGGCCTGGTACCGGGAATCAGTCCCGGCTGAAATGAGACGTTTTTATGAGGGGCCGATAATTCACAGCGCCCTTCTGAAATGGGTTGTCCGCCATGAATTCATCGCCACGGCTGTTCCCGGGTTTACCACCTTTGAGCAGCTATATACCGATATGCCGGTGGCCAGCAACCTGGAATTTACCGAAGAAGAAAAGAAATTTCTGGAAGACCGCCTGGTCAGGACCCAGATGGCCGCGGTCTGCCGGGCCTGCGGCCAGTGCCAGCCGACCTGCCCCAAGGGTGTGGACATTCCCAACTTGCTCAGGGCTCACATGTATGCCGCCAGCTACGGCAACCTCTACCAGGCCAGGGAAACCCTGGACAGCCTGGAGGCATCCAGGTCAATTAAAGCCTGTGCTGACTGTAGCGGATGCGCTGCCCGTTGTGTGCGGGGCGTTAACATTGCTCGCCGCCTGGACGAGCTTAAGACTTTGCTGGCCTGAGCCGGATGAGCGAAGGTTACTAAATTTTCTGGTTGGTATTCTGTATGAAAATGGAGGCGGGTAAATTTTTTAAGATTTTTTCTGGCCTCCCGACTCAAATTAATGAAGGCCAAAGACGTCTGAAAGTGAAGCGGGTACAGATAAGTAAGAGCAGTATCGGCAAGGCTAAATTGTAGCAGGAAGACCAGAATTTGAATGACGGCTAAGTAAGAGGGAAAAGGAAAAAAATACAGTGCGGCCTGAAGTGATTAAAATGAAAATTAAAGATGGTCTTCCGGTTATTTTTCTTCTGGGTCTGGTCATCTTCCTGGCCATTCTCTCCTGCACCCAGGTCAGCAGCCAGCAGCAACGACTGGAGACCGGTCTTAAAGAAAAAATTTCTTATCAGGCTCCGGCCCTATCTAAGGTAGTGATGGGTTATTACCCGGTCTGGAAAAGGGCGGAGTTCAGTCACAGCCAGATAGATTTTACCAGCCTGACCCACCTGGCCCTGGCTTTTACCAAACCGGATAGCGACGGCAACCTGGTGGTTGACCCGGATTATATCTATCCGGAACTGGTAGAGGCCGCCCACAGCCATTCGGTAAAGGTTATCATGAGCATCGGCGGTTGGGGCAATTGCCAGGGCTTCCCGCCGACGGCCGCTTCGCCCGAAAAACGAAGCCGGTTTATCAATCAGATTGTGGAATTCTGCCGGCAGCACAACTACGACGGGGTTGACCTTGACTGGGAGTACGTCTCCAACGAGCAGGAAAGCCAGAATTTTTCCGACCTGGTGCGAGAGCTGTCAGCAGCTCTCCGGGCCATGGACCCGCCCCGTCTTTTGACCATGGCCGCACCGGCCGGGTCTTACTGGGGGCGCTGGATTAATTACGAACAGCTCCATCCCTATTTCGATTACATCGCTCTGATGACCTACGATTACCACGGACCCTGGTCTGACCATTCCGGCCACAATTCTCCCCTCTACACCTGTCAGAACGACCCCTGCGGTTCGTTTGATGACAGCTTCAGCTATGCTGTTATCAGAGGAATCCCACTTGATAAGCTGCTCCTGGGAATTCCCTTTTTCGGGCGGTCATTTAATACCGGAAAACTGTACGCTCCATCAACCGAGAGCCAGTATTACACGTACACCGATGTTCAGAAACTGCTGGCTTCCGGCTGGAAGTACAACTGGGATTTCTGCAGCCAGGTGCCGTTCCTCCTCAGTCCCTCCAGGACCACCCTGCTGTCGTTTGACGATATCCGTTCAGTTTTCCGCAAGTGCCGCTACGTGCTGGACAAGAGCCTGGGTGGAGTTATCATCTGGGAGGTTACGGCCGACTGGCATAACGGCCGACCGGAGCTGCTGCAGACAGTGGCCAGGACTTTCCGCACCCCGGTTAAGAAATGACCGGGCCCGGCCTAGGATATTTCCAGGCGCGGCCGTCATGCCCACCTTACTTTTCCCGACTGATTAATACTTAAGTAAGAACGACGGATAAAACTTCATTTTGGTTGAAATCTGTTCAGGTTTTCCCGGTTAGAGGCTTTTAACCTTAACCCGGCCTGATGGCCGTTCGCAATTTTTTAAGGCTATGGGAACGAGAAAAAATGTCCCAAGATAACAGGTGAAAAAAGTTTGAAAATCGTGAATAATAAATTCAAGAGAAAAAACAGAAAGTGAGGGTTTTATGAGTAGGAAAAAAAGCTCTTCTTTATTGGTGGTTTCCTTTCTGGCTTTAGCCGTCGGGCTTCTAACCGCACTTATTGGGCTGGCCGAATCCCGGGCCCAGGACAGCCCCAGACACCACGATTTTTTCCCGGTCTCAGTCTGGTATACAGGGGGCCAGGTCCGGGCCCCGATGATTGAACCGGTCACGGCCAAATCCCGGGCCGAGTGGAAAAAAGACCTGGAGCAGGTAAAAAAGCTGGGCTTTAACACCGTTCGCTGCTGGCTGGAATGGGCCTACAACGAGAAGGAAGAGGGCAAATATGATTTTTCCAGTCTGCAATTGCTGACCGACCTGGCGGCCGAAGTCGGTCTAAAAGTCATCTGCCAGGTTTACATCGATTCGGCCCCGGAGTGGGTCGGCCAGAAATATCCCGATTCGGCTTTCGTCGCTTCCAACGACCTCAAGGTTCATTCCCAGTCAGCACCAGGTTTTTGCTTTGACCACCCCGGTGTCCAGGAAAAAATTCTGGAATTTTTTAGCGCTGCGGCCCGGGCCGTCAAAAACAAACCGGCCTTTTACGGCTGGGACCTGTGGAGCGAGCCCCATATCATCAACTGGTCGGAAGTCTACCACCTGGGTGACCTGAGGTACGTCCAGTTCTGTTATTGCCCCTCAAGCCAGGCCCGCTTCCGGGAATGGCTGAGAAAAAAATATGGAAGCGTTGAAAAGCTCAACCAGGCCTGGCACCGGACTTTCAGGTCTTTTGAGGAGGTGGAACCTCCTCGCTTCGGCACCATCCTGACCTACTCCGACTACGTTGACTGGCAGGAGTACATTTCCGACAAGCTGGCCGAAGACCTGGCCCTGAAAGCCTGGGCTATCAAGAAGGTTTTTCCGGAATCGGTGGTCACCAGCCACTCGGCCATTCCTGGCCTGTTCAGCCGTCCATCCTGGGACGGGACACCTGACGACCGGAAGATGAACGACAGTGTCGATTATTACGGCGTTTCGATTTATCCCAAGCATGCCGGCGCGGCGAGACCCTGGTCGCCATTCTTCCGGGCCGCCGGGCTTGATTTTGTCCGGTCCATGAGCCTGAAGAACGAGGGGTTTTACGTGGGCGAGCTCCAGGCCGGCTACGGTGTTTTCGGGATGAAGGTCAGCCTGCCGGTTACGGCCGCCGACCTGCGCGACTGGATGTGGAGCATGGTGGCTTACGGAGCCAGGGCCATTAATATCTACGCTTATTACCCGATGAGCTCCGGCTACGAAGCCGGCGGCTATGGCTTGATTGAACTCGACGGGAAAATAACTCCAAGAGCTGAGGAAGCAGGAAGGATAGCTCGAGTGATTACCAGGAATATGGACCTTTTCCTCAAAGCCAGACCACCAAAGGCTGAAATTGCCATCGTCTATAATCCGCTTGCACACATGGTTGGCGGACAGCAAACTTTCACTTTCGAAGGCCAGCCGGTCGGTTATAACAACCTCAGCGAATCGCTCCAGGGTGTGCACCGGGCATTCTTCGAGCGTGGCTTAAAGGTTGATTTTATCCACGTCCGTGACCTGAAGGAGAAAGCTGCCGGTTACCGGCTGCTTATCGCCCCTTACCCGGTGATGATTTCGCAGCCTTATGTTCAGGACCTTATAAGATACGTAGAACAGGGTGGAATGCTGCTGGTTGAAGCTCGGGCCGGCTGGATTGACGAGAAGGGCTTTGCCTTCCCGGTCATTCCTGGTGGGGGACTGGACAGGGTGCTGGGTTGCCGGGAAGCCCGGTTGCTGCCCATCCCGAAAACTGGCCAGATGACCATAAGCCAGAGTCATCCAGCCCTGCCCTGGCTCAAACCGGGAGATAGGCTCAACACCGTGTTTTTTGAAGAAACCTTTGAAATTACCGATAACAAAGCCCGGGTGCTGGCCACCAGCCCCGACGGACAGCCGATGCTGGTCCTGGCTCCATACGGGAAAGGCCAGGCCATAATAGCCGGTTCCTTCCTGGGCTCGGCCTATCATCATTTTCGTAATCCTAACAACGGAAAATTCCTGGCCGGCCTGGCCGAATGGCTGGGCCTCAAGCCTGAGCTGGAAATAGAATCGCAGCCGGAAAAGGCCCTCCTCGAATGGCGCTTACTCGAGGGCCTCGATTACTGCCTGCTGTTTGTTTTTAACCGGGGAGAAGAAAAAGCCAAGGCAGCTCTTATCACCAGTTGGCCCTGGTCCAGGATTGAGCTCAAGAACCTGGAGACTGGAGAAAGAATTCATTTCAAGCGCGACCAGAACCGGCAGAGCTTCGACCTGGAACTGGAGCCTCAGGGGGTTGTGGTTTTACTGGCCAGGAAGATTTGAGCCTTTTTCTAAGGCCAGAATTGGTTATGGCCGGAAAACAGGAAGGGAGTAAAAGAAAAAAGATTGGAAACGGATCATACGGCGAAGAGGTGAGCGGTTGGCCTGAGTTGAAGGCAGGCCGGAAACTTGAGGGCAAGAAGAGATGAAAAGAAAGAAAAAAAGATTAATACGAGATGTGAACAAAAATAAAATGTAGAATAGCAAAAGCTTGAGCCCAAGCCAGGAAATTGGAGCCGAGCGATAGGAGAGAAGGATGCCGGAGGTTAAGAAGGCGAAAAAGATTAAGAAGGTTGAAACAGTTAAAATGAAGAAAAATAAAATGTCCCCAAACTTAAAACCGCTGGTCGGGGCCATTGACCTCGGCGGCACCAAGATCGCCTCGGCTTTATTCAGTCCGACCGGCTGTCCACTTTTCAGGTCTCGGGTTCCGGTGGCGCCGGAGGGCGGCCTGGCCGTGCTGGACGAAGTCATTTCTCTTTATTACCAGCTCGAAGCGGAAGCCGGAAAATTAAGGGGGCAACTCAGGGCCGTGGGCCTGTGCATTCCCGGGGTGGTTAACCCGGCTACCGGCCTGGTCTGGGCCCCAAACATTCCGGGCTGGAAAGACTTTCAGTTACTGAAGACTCTCAAGAGAAATATCGCCTGTCCGGTGTCTGTGGTCAGCGACCGGACGGCCTGTGTTCTGGGCGAGACCTGGAAAGGAGCGGCCAGGAATAAAAATAACGTCATCTTTCTGGCCGTGGGCACAGGAATTGGCGCCGGGCTTATGGCCGAAGGAGTGGTCATTCATGGTGAGGGCGACCTGGCCGGAGCCGTAGGCTGGCTGGCTCTCAACCGGGAATATAAAGCCGGGTATGCCAAGACAGGTTGTTTCGAATGGGAGGCCTCCGGCGGTGCCCTGGCCAGAAAAGCCCGGGAGTTACTGGCTCGAAACCCTCATCTTCTTCCGCGGCCGGAAAAGCCTCAGCCGGCGGCGGATGAGGTGGGAATTGTCTGTGAGGCGGCCCGCCGGGGGCGGGTTGAAGCCCTGAAGCTGGTTGGAGAAATCCAGGATTACTTAGCCATGGGCCTGGCCAACCTGGTTTCCACGTTTAACCCGGAGGTGGTGGTTCTGGGCGGCGGGTTGTTTAAGTCGCCCGACCTGTTTTTTAAACCGCTCAGAGAGAAGTTCAAGAAATGGGCTCAACCGCTGGCTGCCAGGAGCGTCAAACTGGTTTTATCAGCTCTGGGCCAGGAAGCGGCTCTCTATGGCTGCGCCCGTGCGGCCTGGTTAGAAATAGAAGCGGCAGATGGCCAGGATTAAAAATATGAAACCGGCCAGTGCTTGCGGACTGGCACCGTAGAATGAATCAGGTAGCCAGGCTTCCCGTGAATTAATTCATGATTATCGTCATAAAACCGGAGAAGGCGAAATCAAGGATAAAGGAGAAAGAACATGTCGGCTGAAAAATATCTGGACAGAATCCAGAAAATAATCGGTAAAATTCAGAAGACCCAGCTCCAGAAAATCCGCAAGGCCGGGAAGATAATTGCTGAAGCCATTGCTTCCGGCCACCGGGTTTATCTTTTCGGCAGCGGGCATTCAGTGATTCCGGTCATGGATGTCTTTCCCCGCTACGGCAGCTTTGTCGGCTTCTACCCGCTCTATGACCCGCGGCTGATGTGGCATAACGTCATCGGACCCGGCGGGGCCCGGGAATTGCTCTGGATAGAGCGGAAAGAAGGCTATGCCCGAATTTTCCTGCAGAGTTATTCCCTTCTTCCGGGTGATGTGGTGGTCATCTTTTCCCACGGTGGCCGGAATGCCGCCCCGGTTGAAGTGGCTCTGGAAGCCAGAAGCCGAGGTCTTAAAGTGATAAGCGTTTCCAGCCACCAGAACCTGAAAATTTCCCGGCCTTCCCATTCTTCGGGCCAGTTTCTGGCCGACCTGGCTGACGTGGCCATTGATAATTGCACACCTCCGGAAGATGCTCTGGTAGATGTCGGGAAACCGGAAAAAATCGCCGCCGGCTCAACCGTGGCCGCGGTCTCGGTGGCCATGGCCCTGGTGGCTGAAGCCGGGACCATCCTGGCCAGGGAAGGGAAATTGCCTCCGACCTTTGTTTCGCCCAACGTTCCGGGGGTAGCTCCAGACCACAACGACTGCGTCTACCAGGCTTTTACCGAGTTTTTCTACGGTCGGCCCGCTCCCAAAAACATTCCAGAAGCAGGGGAGTCAGCCTTTTTTGAAGCCAGGGCTGGTAAATCACCGAAGAAAAAGAAGAAAAAATAGCCGCTGGCTTTAAGGGAAGTCCAGGGGGGTGCCCGTGATGGTTTTAAGGGAGAAAGGAGTTAACGATGGAAATGAGCCCTAATCCTCAGCCGGAAAACGCCGCCGCCTCCCGGCTGGCCTGGAAACTGACCGCGGCCAGTTCTTCCAGCATCTTTATTTTCGGGATAGTCATGGCCATACTCGGAGCTATCCTGCCCCAGCTCGTGGACCGTCTCAGCCTGCAGCGGACCCAGGCCGGAAACCTGTTTTTCTTTATGAACCTGGGTATGCTGGCAGCCACCTTGTTTTTCGGGCCGGTGGTCGACCGCTTCGGTTTCAAGCTGTTGCTGGCCCTGAGTTCGCTGCTGGTCAGCCTGTCTTTCACCGGACTGGCTTTTTCTTCAACTTATGACCTGGTCCTGGTGTCGGTAATCTTTCTCGGACTGGCCGGCGGAGTGCTGAACGGCGGCAGCAACGCCCTGGTCAACGACCTCAACCCTGACCGCCGGGCGGCAGCTTTGAATTTCCTGGGCGTCTTTTTCGGTTTTGGGGCGATGCTGGTGCCGCTGATTATCGGCGGCTTTTTAAGACAGCTCGGATTGCAACCGGTGATCCTGATAGCGGCCGCTCTCAGCCTGGTGCCCTTTATCCTGTTTTCTGTATTCAGCTTTCCCCGGCCCAAGCAGCCCCAGGGTTTTCCCCTCAAAGACGTCAGGAAAATCATAAGTTCGGGGCTGCTGTGGCTGGCTGCCTTCATCCTGTTTTTCCAGTCGGGGAACGAATTTTCAGTGGGTGGCTGGTTGAGCAGTTATTTCCAGGAAAGGTTTAATTTCAGCCTGAGCCAGTCGGCCCTGGTGCTGTCCGGCTACTGGTTTTTCCTGATCGTCGGCCGCTTTCTCTACCCGGGGTTAAACCGGTTCTGGAAGAGGGAAACGGTGGTGCTGGTAAGCGTGGTGATAGCCCTGGTCGCGGTGGCCGGTCTAATTCTAAGCCCCCTGAGCTCCCTGGCGGTGGTTTTCGCTCTATTAATCGGGCTGGGCTTTGCGGCCATCTACCCGACCACCCTTTCGGTTATAGGCGAAAAATTTCCAGCCTTTTCCGGCACGGCTTTTTCCCTGGCCATCAGCACCGGTCTGGTCGGCGGGATGCTTTCACCCTGGCTGATCGGGCGGGTGAGCCAGGGTTATTCGCTGCAAACGGCTCTGCTGGTGCCGGTTTTTAACCTGACGATGATTCTGGTATTGCAGTTGATTGTCAGAAAAAAGGTGATGGCCTGAAAGACCGGTTAGCATCCGATTGCCGGCAACCTGCTGGAGGAAACATTTCAAAAATAAAATGAAAAGAGCCGGGGGGCGGGGTAAAATAAAACTCAGAGAGCAACAAGCTTGAGGTTATGAGCGGAGACGGTGACCAAAGCCTGGCTTCAATTAAAGTCTTGAAAGGAGGTGGCCGATGAACCGGGTTAAGAAAGGCTGGTTCTTATTTCTGGCTTTCCTGGCCGTTGTTTTTTTGCTGGCCGGGGCCCGGGAGCCTCAAGGCCGGGACATCGAGCTCGTTGTCCGGGGCGATGACATGGGCATGACCCAGGCGGCCAACGAGGCCTTTGAGCTGGCTTTTCGGCAGGGGATTCTGACCGCCGGCGGGCTGATTGTGCCCTCGCCCTGGTTTGAGAATGCGGCCCGACGCTGCCGGGAAAATCCGCAGTGGTCGGTAGGAGTCCACCTGTGTGTTAACGCCGAGTGGAAGGATTATCGCTGGCGTCCGGTTCTGCCCTATAACCTGGTGCCCAGCCTGGTTGACAGGGACGGCTATTTTTTCCCGACAGCTGCGGCTTTTTTAAATAACGGGCCAAAGGTGGAAGAGGTGGAGAAGGAATTAAGAGCCCAGGTGGAAAGAGCCCTGGCCAGGGGGATTAAGCCCGATTATCTCGATACCCACATGGACAGCCTCGAGACCAGGGATGAATTCCGGGCAGTGGTCAGGAAGTTAGCCCGGGAATACGGGCTGCCCGTTTCTGGTGAGTGCGGCGAGGACCGGGAATTTTTCGATATTTATGCCGTCAAGCCGGAACTTAAAGAAAAAGTCTTGATAGAAAAACTGCAGACGGCCAAACCGGGTCTTTACCTGCTGGTAGTCCACCCGGGACTGGATACCCCTGAAGAAAGAGCCATCGTTGATTTGAACCCCGACGGCCTGAAAGATGTCTATAAATACCGTTCGGCTGAGGTCAGGGCCATCACCAGCCGGAAAGTTAAGAAAATAATAGCCAGCAGGAAAATCAAGCTGCTCAGCTACCGTGACCTCAAGGAGCAGGGCCGGGTCAAATTCAATTAGGTATCAGGTTAATGGACTTACCAAGAGTTGGCTGGCGGGTTAGCCGGATTGCTCTAAGTGATAAATGGCAGTTTGAGGCAGCAGGGGAATCCCACGGCTGGAAACGGTTTCGCTCGGGGGTTTGAAGATGAATGCCACCCGCCCCTTATCTGGTGAATTTTAAGAGTCCCTTCTTTGAACAAAAAAAATTAAGATTAACGTTCTGAGAATCAGGATGAGGAGGCGAGCGACCGGATTTTATTAAGTTAGACCTCACACCTGCCAGGAATTTCAATTGGACCCGATTAAGATTTTTTTTTAGGGCGGGCGGAGGCAGTTTTTCTGGATGACGGTGATAACTGAGAAAAGATGTTGGCTACGAGCTCAGAGCCGGAACAACCGCAGTCTTACTTGCGCCTGGTTAAAAGTGGTAGAATTTGTCATTAGACAAAACAATAATGAAGCAGGAGAGGTAACTCGATGAAAGAATTAATCATCAGGGGAAACTTAGTCCTGCCCGACCGGGTGATAGAAAATGGCTGGTTATTACTCAAGGCTGGCCTGATTGAAGAAATCAGGGAAGCCAGCCAGGCCCCAGACCGGCCGGAGGCTGAAGTCCACGATTACCACGGGCACTGGGTTTCACCCGGGCTGGTTGATGTCCATCTGCACGGAGCCCTGGGTGAAGAAGTCATGGACGGCCGGGTTGATGGCCTGAAAAAAATCGCCGCCCACCAGGCTGCCTGCGGCGTCACCGCCTTTTTCCCGACGACCCTGACTGCACCCCTGGAGACGGTCATCAGGGCTATAGAGGCGGTAAAAGAGGCGGCTTCGCTTGACCTGCCTTCCACTATCGCCGGCATTCATCTGGAAGGACCGTATGTCAGCCTCAAGAGGAAGGGCGCCCAGGACCCGAAGTACGTGCGGGAAATCCAGCCCGATGACCTGAAGGTGCTGGCTACCGCTCTTGGGCCTCTGAAGACACTGATAACCATCGCTCCCGAAGCCGGTCACAACCTGGACTATATACCCCAGATGGTCGAGGCTGGCTGGACAGTTTCCATCGGCCATTCAGACGCCACCTATGATGAAGCCAGCCGGGCCATCGCCGCCGGGGCCAATCATGCCACCCATCTGTTCAACGCCTGGCGGGAATTTCATCACCGGGAGCCGGGCGGGCTAGGAGCGGTTCTGGACAGCGACCGGGTCTTTGCCGAATTGATCACTGACGGCATCCATGTTCACCCCTCCTTTATCCGCCTGGCTGTATTCCGTAAAAGTCCGGAACGCATCTGCCTGGTAACTGATTCGCTCAAAGCCGCCGGTCTTCCCGACGGCGTTTATGACTGGGGCGACCTGCAGATTGTGCTCAAAGGAGCTGAGGTCAGGCTCAAGGATTCCGGGGTTCTGGCCGGCTCGGTCCTTCACTTAAACCATGGAGTGAGGAATGTCCTGAAGTGGACTGAACTGTCTCTGCCTCAGGTCATCCGCATGGCCTCGCTGACCCCGGCCGAGAGCGTCGGTTTTGACCGGGTCATGGGAAGCCTGGAAAGGGGGAAAATAGCCAACGTGGCCGTCTTTGATTCCAACCTGGAAACGGTGGCCACCTACTTAAAAGGCAAAAAAGTTTTCCCTGAAAGGGAAGGGGAGTGAGGGAATGAAAAACAAAATAGTGTTCGCCTTAAGGTCAAAACCCCGGAGCTGGCTTCTGGCGGTTGCCGCCGCGATCGTGGTCTGGGCCATAGCCAGCGGCCAGGGCTTCGGGCAAAAGGTTAAAGGGGCAACCGGAGGAAAACTACCTGGTTTTGAATTCAAGTTCCGGCCGGCGCCGGCCAATATGGCCGGATTTCCTGAGTGCGCTTTTACCCGGCCCTTCGGCTATAAAATGCAGAAATACGGAAGGACGGTGGCTGCTGGCAACATAGATAATAACCCGGAAGGCAGCGCCTGTCCGGTGGGCGGGCTGGGAGCCGGGGGCTATGAGTGGACCATCAGCGGTAATTTTCGCTACTGGTTCTTAAAATCAGGCTGGTACGTGGACGACCGGCTGCCGGCCGATGCCTTCCACCTGTTCCTGAAAAAGGGAAATCAAAAAATCGTGCAGACGATTTCCGCTGATAAACCTGACCAGGTGCTGCAGAGCTGGAACAGGAGCCTGGCTCAAGGAAGCGGTGATTACTTTGCCCTTTACCCCAAAAGCGGTTTTTCTTTTGAAAAGAACCAGAAATGGCCAGTGCGCCTGGCGGTAGTCCAGTTCTCGCCGGTCATTCCCCATAACTACCGGGAAAGCAGCTACCCGGTGGCCGTTTATAAGTGGATAATTCATAACCCATCCCGGACCGAAGTTGAAGTTTCGCTGATGCTGACCTGGGAGAACATGGTCGGCTGGCAGGCGGTTTGGCCGGGCCCACCTCTGCCCCAGACCCAGTTCATCTGGGATAAAAAAAGCCAGGGGAGTTACAGCGAGTTTGTCAGCGAGGGGCAGAAGAAAGGTATCATCTTCAGGCGAAAAGGACTGGACCTTAAAACAGGTAGTGCCCTTGCCGGCACCATGAGCCTGGCCGCCCTGGAAGTTCCCGGGGCTGAAATCACCTATCTCACCGATTTTGACCCGACCGGCGACGGCCAGGAGGTGATGGGTCCTTTTTCAGGCAGCGGACGGTTGCCCTCAGGAAAAGCGGCCACCGTTTCCAGGACTGGCCGAACGGCTTCCGCCCTGGCCGTGTCCATAAAACTCAAGCCAGGTCAGAAGGTGGAATTACCCTTTGTTGTCAGCTGGGATTTTCCTTACTACGAATTTGAAAAAGGCGTCAAATACCGCAAGAAATACACCGAATTTTTCGGTGCGGACGGGCAGCAGGCCCTGAAAATAGCCTTTGAGGCCCTGAACCGGTACGCCGAGTGGGAACAAGCCATTGACAGCTGGCAGTCCCGGATTCTCGGCCAGAAAAACCTTCCTCCCTGGTTTAAGCAGCTCCTGTTCAACGAACTGTATGTGCTGTCAGAAACCGGAATTTGGGAGGCGACCACCGACCTTTTTACTTATCTGGAAAGTGCTGATTACCTGATGTACGGGACCTTCGACGTTGATTCCTACTGCTGGCAACTGCTGGAACTGTGGCCGGAGCTCGAGTTGAAGAACATCAGGTTTTTTGCCCAGACCATCAAGATGCTGGACCCGGCTTATAAGATTTATCAATACAATCAGACTTTTCCTCATGAGGTGCCACCCGATAAGAAAGGATATTACTGGAATGTCAATAAAGAGCCGGGCATGATACCCCACGACCTGGGCTCGCCCCGGGTGAGGCCGTGGGTGGTCCTGAATGCCTTCGACTGGCAGAACGGGAATGTCTGGAAGGATTTGAACCCCAAATTCCCGCTCCGGGCCCTCAGGGATTATCTGGCAGCCGGAAAGGAAGATACCGATTTCCTGCGAGAAGTCTTTGCGGCTTCAGTCCTGGCCCTGGATACCCTGGAACGGAAGTTCGGCCACCCGGTTTCCCACATCCCGCAGAACGAAGCTATACCCGATCAGACCTACGACACCTGGCGGATGAAAGGCAGCAGCGCCTACGTCGGTCTGCTCTGGCTGTCGGCGCTTAAAGCTACAATTCGGCTGGCTGATCTGCTGCTGGAGAAGGGCTTCAGCCAGGTTGATGGCCTGAGCCTGGATAAGATTCAGAAAAAATATGCGGACTGGCTCCAGGCTGGAAAAACGGAGATCCAGAAGTTGTGGAATGAAGAAAAAGGTTATTTTCATATCGATAGCCACACTGACGATATCATGACCGACCAGCTTTTCGGCTTGTGGTACGGAAGCCTGCTCGGACTGGAAGATAAAGACCCGGTGGTCAGCCGGGAACAGGTGACCAGGGCCCTATCTACCATTTTCCGCAATAATGTGGCCGGCTTCGGCGACGGCCTGATGGGAGCGGTCAACGGCCGGAGCGCTTCGGGCCAGCAGCTCCGGAGCCAGCAGGGTGACGAAGTTTGGGTCGGGACTGCCTATGCTTTCGCTTCCAACTGCCTGCTTCATGGGCTGGAAAAAGAAGCCTGGCAGATTGTTTATGGTCTGTACCGGGTGGTCTGGAGTCCCGAGGGCCAGGGCTATTTCTTCAAGACTCCCGAGGCTTACCTGAATCCGGAAGAAAAAGTCTGGAATAACCCGGTCAATAAATACGGTCAGAACCTTTTCCGGGCGATGAAATACATGAGGCCGGGTGCGGTCTGGGCCGTTTACCGGGCCTGGCTTCAGACTGAAAAGTAACGAAGCTGTCAATGGCTGAAAATGCTCCATACCGGACTCTGAAAATTGACCGACCCGGGGTGAAGCCCCAGAACCGGGGCGGCGGTTTTTTGGCCGGCAGAGCCTCGAAGACAGCCTCTTCTTTTAATTCCCGGGTTCAGAAACCGGAGCTGGAAATTGTTGCTTCTTCCAGTTGCGGTTTCAGGGCGATCAGGAATGAGAGGAAACCGGCCTCGCCGATGGATAGAAATGAGATGTTCTTTGTTGGTCCGGTTCTGGGTCGATTGATTCTTAATTTCAAGGTGATAATATTGAGTATGAGATGAGTCAGAAGAAGCAGGCCAGAGAAATCAGCTCCAGGGGAAAACAAGTAAGTCATCGTAGCCGTCTGATGATTCTTCTGGTTCTGATAGTCTTCATAGCCGGCGGCTTCCTGGCCTATAAATTCTGGCTGCAGCCGGGATCTTCCTGGACGGGCTTCTGGAAAAAGCAGGGAGTGGACAGGCCTAATGTCCTGCTGATAACGCTCGACACCACCCGGGCCGACCACCTGCCGCTCTATGGTTATAACGGGGTTCAAACCCCGCACCTTAACGAACTCGGTCAGAAGGGAGTGGTTTTTGACCAATGTGCCACCACCGTGCCCCTGACCCTGCCGGCTCACTGTTCAATTTTGACCGGCTATTATCCGCCCTATCACGGGGTCAGAGTTAACGGCAACAATGCTCTGGCCGATGCTCAGTTCACGGCGGCTGAGATTTTTTCCGCTGCCGGTTACAAAACCGCAGCCTTCATTGCCGCTTTTGTCCTCGATGGCCGCTGGGGCCTGAAGCAGGGTTTTGATTATTATGATGACCATTTTGACCTGAAAAAATATAAACAGCTGGACCTGGGAACAGTCCAGCGCCCGGGAAACGAAGTGGTGGATTCAGCTCTGAAGTGGCTGGAAGAGAATCGGGAGCAGCCCTTTTTTGCCTGGGTTCATCTTTATGACCCGCATCTACCCTACGAACCACCTGAACCGTATTTTTCTCAATATAAGTACTATCCGCCGGTCAGCCTTTATGACGGTGAGATTGCCTTCATGGATGAGCAGATTGGCCGGCTGCATTCCTGGCTGAAGAGCCAGGGCCTGGACCGCAAGACGGTTATCATCCTGGTGGGGGACCACGGCGAAGGGCTGGGAGACCACGGCGAGCTGGCCCACGGTTATTTTATTTATGATTATGCCGTTCACGTCCCGCTCATCGTTACCAGTCCCAACCCCGCTCTCCAGGGACGCCGGGTAAAGTCTCAGGTCAGCGTGGTCGATTTATTGCCAACCATGGCCGAGATGGCCGGGCTTAAAGTTCCCGCCACCCAGGGCCGGTCGCTGACCGGGGTGATGGCCGGGAAAAAAGCACCGGAGATTCCGGCCTATAGCGAATCGCTAATTCCCAACCTGCATTTTGGCTGGAGCCCGCTGCTGGGCTTGAGGAGGGCCGAGTTCAAATTCATAGATGCCCCGCGCCCTGAGCTTTATGACCTGAAAAACGACCCGAAAGAGCTCAACGATGTCCAGAACCGCTACCCTGAGCTGGGCCTCAGACTGAAAAGGGAGCTGGATTCTCTGCTGGAAGAAATCAGCCTGGGTGCGCCCGAACCTCAGGCTGCCAGCCTGGATTCAGAAACCATCGAACGTCTGGCGGCCCTCGGTTATATCGGGTCTTCGGTCAAGATGAAGACCAGGCCGGCCCGGGAGCTGGCTGATCCCAAGGACAAGCTGGAAGTCTACGAACTGATTCAGCAGGCTGGCGACTGGATCAACCATGAAAAATATGACCAGGCAGTCGGAAACCTGGAGAGAGCCCTCAACCTGGAGCCCGGAATACCCCTGGCCAGGCTGTTGTTGTCCACCTGCTATGTGGAACTGGGGCGCAAAGAAGAAGCCAAGAAGCTCCTGGATGAAATCCTCAAAGAAGACCCCGACTCGGTCCAGGCCCTGATTGGCCTGGCCAATATATTGATCGGGGAAGGAAAAACCGAGGATGTGGTCACGCTCTGCAAGAAAGCCCTGTCCATAGATGAGCGGAACATCCAGGCCTATACCTTGCTGGGTGAAGTCTATATTTCCCGGATGGAACATCAACAGGCCCGTCCTTATTTAGAGAAGGCCGTTGAAATTCAGCCCAAGATGACCAGGAACGTGCAGAACCTGGCGGTCTGCCTGATCGGCCTCAAAGAGTACCAGCGGGCTGAGGAACTGTTGAAACAGGTACTGCAGGATTATCCAAAATTTCCTTTAACTTATTTTCATCTTGGGTTATTGTATGAAGAGCAGGGAAAAGTGGAGGAGGCCTGCCAGGCCTATGGCCAGGAAATTGAAAATTATCCTGACCATTACCGGGCTCGTTTTAACCTGGGCAAGCTTCTGCTCAAGCGCGGAGACCTGGATGGTTACCTGAAGCACATGGAGAAGGTAATACAAACCGCCCCGTCTGAAGCCGAGGGTTATCTTTTCTACGCCCGGGGCAAACTCCTGCGCCAGGATGACCCCGGAGAAATCCTGCCTTTGGTTACCGCCGGCCTGGAAAAGGCCAGAACCCCGGAACTAAAGGCCCTGGGCTATTTTCTGCTGGCGGACGTCTATAACCGGCTTGGTCAGCCGACCAAAGTCCAGGAAGCCCTGGCCCGGGCTAACCAGTTCAGAAATCAGGGAGAGGAGTCAAGGAGATGAGAAAAGAAAAATTTTCCAGCCTGCCCTTGGGCAAAATTTTTCTGCTGGCTCTGGCGTTTTTCCTGTTTTGGCCCCAGGCTTATGGCCAGTACCGGGAATATCATCTTTTTGGCCTGGTGGTCGATACCGACAGCAACCCGCTGTCCGGCGTTGACATCTTTCTGCAGGATATAAACACCAGCCGTAGTTACCGGATTCGGACCGACAAGAACGGCAAATATGTGCTATCAGGTCTGCCCCACGGCCGTTATCAGGTTACCGTCAAAAAAGAAGGCTATGAAACCAGGACCTTTGAGTGGGATTTTTCCCAGCCCCAGGAGAGAATGCAGAAAGTGGAAATGGAAACGATTATCCTGGCCTCGGGTGAAAAATTAAAAACCCTGGCCAGCCTGAAAGAGCTGAAACAAGCGGTTGAAGAAGTCATGCAGAAAATCCAGCGGAATGAGCTGGAAAGCGCCCTGAGTCAGCTGCAAGAGCTGGCCGAAAGGTTCCCGGAAGATTCCAACGTTCATTACCTCCTGGGCGTGACTCTCGGCCGGATGCACCGTTACGAGGAAGCCATCCCCGAATTGACCCGGGTGACCGAGATGGCTCCGGAATTCGCCCCGGCCTACCAGCAACTCGGGTTCTGTTACCAGAACCTGAAAAACATGGAAAAAGCCCTGGAAAATTACAAGAAATCAGCCGAGCTGGACCCGGCCAATTCCACCAATCTATACAACCTGGGCCTGATCCTGTTCGAGATGGATAAAGTGGACGAAGCCCTGAGCTACCTGGAGAAAGCCCTGGCCGCCAAGCCAGACGACCTGGACACCCTGGAGATGATTGCCCGCTGTTACCTCAACAAAGGCGACCTGCCGAAAGCGGTGGAGTACCTGGAAAAAGCCCGGGCCCTGGCCCAGAACGAAGAAAAAATTAAATTTCTGGATAGCTTTATTTCTACCCTGAAAGCCCAGATAAAAAAATAGCAGTTTCTGGAGCAGTGAGCGGCCTTCAGTTCGAAGGAGAGTAACATAAGTTGTCGGCCCGCGGCATCCATTGGCTCCTGGCGATGATCGCTGTGGCCAAAAAAGGCTTGACAGAAAAAAACACGCGGGATTAAATATTAATAACAGGGAAAGTTTAAGACGGAAAGGAGGTGGGAATGAAGGCTGTCTCCAAGAGAAAAAGTGTGTGAGGGTTTCTTCCTGCCTGCTTTTTCCAGGAGGGAAGAAAAAGCTAAAGGAAAAAGGAGGGTCAAATGAAGAAAGGGTCAATCAAAGCCAAGCTTTTTTCTCTGAGCCTGATCCTCTTACTACTGGCACCACTGGCTGTATCGCAGACCATTGAATACGGCAAAATCACCGGCGTCATCGCGGATGAAGAGGGCGCACCTCTGCCCGGAGTCACCGTTGAGATTACCGGACCCGCTTTGATGGGCGGGAAGAGAGCTACGACCACCTCGGCCCGGGGCAGCTACGTATTTATGAATGTGCCGCCAGGCAGGTACACGCTGAGTGCTTCCCTGCCAGGCTTTAAGACCAGCAAACAGGAAAACATCGTCATCTCGGCCGGTTCTTCCGTGGTGGTTGACGTCAAAATGGAAATCGGCAAGCTGGAGGAGACAGTGACTGTAACCGCAGCCGGACCGGTGGTGGATGCCAAGACTTCCACCGTGGCCACCAACCTCAACAGCGAGTTGCTGGCCAAGCTGCCGACCAGCCGTGATGCCTTTTATGATCTGGCTCTGAGCACCCCGGGCATGGTGGCCCAGGGTAAGGATGGGAGCTGGCTGCCGAGCCCCAATGCTTATGGCGGCGCTTCCAACGAAAACGTCTTCTTGATCAACGGGGTTAACACCACCAACCCCAGGTCAGCGGCCTACGGCTCGCTGGTTAACGTCAACTATAACGCCGTGGAGGAAGTCAGAGTTATTGCTCTTGGTTCCAAGGCCGAATATGGCAGCTATTCCGGCGTGGCCATTGACGTTCTGACCAAGTCCGGAAGTAACGAATTCCACGGCAATTTTATGGTCAACGGCGCGCCCAAGAAATGGATCGCCGACAACCAGCCCAAGCCGGCTTCTCCCGGAGAGCCGGTTGATATGGGTGCCTTCGGACCCTTTGGGGAAAGGTTGTATATAGGACCGGGGGATGACATCCTCAATAAGAATACCAAGGAATATGAGTTCAACTTCACTCTGGGCGGTCCCATCAAAAAAGACAAGGTCTGGTTCTACGGCGGCGTGGATTACATCCGGGCTGAATCTAAAACCCCCTTCTGGCCCGTGCCCAACAGGTACTGGGGACGGTTCGGCGATCTCAAGCTGACCACCGAACCCTGGACCAACCACCGGGCCTGGATTTCTTATCACTATGAAAGGAATAAGGGTGACGGCTGGACCTGGAGCCCGCACTGGGACGAGACCATGACCTACGGCCAGAACAGCTCCACTCACAGTGTTTCTGCTCAGTGGCAGTACATGGCCACCGGCAAGACCATTTTCACCCTGAAGTACCTGGGTTTCTGGCGGGATGACCAGCCCTTTATACCCTCGGATGCGCCGGATCATCCCGGCTACATCAACTGGTGGAAGTGGAATGTCTACGGCATAAACGGGGCCTTCCCCTACGTAGAAGCCCAGAAGTCCAGCCGTAACACCATCCAGGCCGACATGTCCTATTACGCCGAAAACTTCCTGGGTGAGCACGACATCAAGTTCGGAGTTCAGTACACCAGGGGCCGCGGCAACTGGCTGGGTGGCTACTTCCAGAATTACGCCAACTTCGCCTATCCGGCTCCCTGGGTCCAGTACATCCCGTGGCTGCAGAGCTGGTACGGGGCCACCGGACTGGTTTTTTACAACCGCCAGACCTGGTTGAATCCCTTCCTGACCGTCAGGACGGCTGACCAGATGGGCATCTTTTTAGACGACCAGTGGACGCCTCACAAGAGATTAACCATCAACCTGGGTCTGCGTTTTGACCGGATGACCACCAAATACGGGAAGGGTAAAGTCTATGAGTATGTAAACAGCCCGGAGGAAATCAACACCAACCTCAAAGTTCTGAGAGACAGAGAGGGCACCGGCAACATTTTTGATTTCAAGCTGTTCTCGCCGCGTATCGGGCTGACCTATGCTCTGACCAGGGACATGAAGACCATCTTCCGGGTGAGCTATGGCCGCTATTACCTGCCGCTCAGCGTGGAATACCTGAGAAGGTTCGGCCCGGATATGCCCGTAGCCAACATCCATTACATCTTCTACAACATCCCCTT
Source organism: Candidatus Aminicenantota bacterium (assembly GCA_014360005.1). Classification (GTDB taxonomy): domain Bacteria; phylum Acidobacteriota; class Aminicenantia; order Aminicenantales; family Saccharicenantaceae; genus Saccharicenans. The sequence continues at coordinate 27,617 of JACIYI010000017.1, forward strand.
TGACCTGGTTGACCTGGACGGTGACAACTGGATTTCGGCCGATGAAACCACCAATGCGGCTCGTTATCTCTACGGCGATACCTATGTTGACCCCAGCGTCCGTCCGGACTGGTGGGAGGAATACCAGACTACAGATTATTCCTGGCAGTTAAAGGTCAAAGAAGGAACCAAGGACCAGCACACCGACCAGATTACACTCAACCTGGAAAGGGAAATCATCAAAGACCTGTCGCTGAGTGCTACCTATATCTGGAAAAGGACCGGCAACATCTTTGTCAACTGGCCGTTGAATGAAGTTACCCAGGAACCTTTTGAATACGAACGCAAGAGTTTCACCACCGACTATGGCGAGACTGTTTCCCTGTACAGTGTTGTCCTGAAAGATTATAACGAGGACGGTGAAATCAACGGGGCTGACGTGGGCTGGATAGGTTCCCACCTGGATTACATGGTCCAGAACATGCCGGAAGTGGACAGCATCAAGCCGCGCCGCCTGTACCAGGGCCTGCAATTCATGCTGAACAAACGTTTCTCTAACCGCTGGCAGATGCTGGCCTCGGCCCTGTTCTCCTGGTCGGACGGCATGGCCATGAGGTCGGTCCGTCAGGACTTCAACTTTGAAGGGCCCATGGTCATGGATACTACTTTCCTGGCCGGGTTGAACCAGACCATCAATAACATGAAAGGGCCGCTGCCCCATACCCAGAAGTTCGAATTCAAGCTCTCCGGCTCCTATCGGATACCGGTTATTGAAATGGATATTGGCCTGAGGTTCAGGTATAACTCGGGTCGTCCGCTGTGGCCGCTGCAGAGCTATCCGGTTATTACCCAGTGGGGTTATCCGGCTGGACTGGTGGTCAATACCGGAGATAACTACATCGTTTCCATCGACCCGACCAAGCCCTGGTACCTGCCTCACGAAAAAGTGGTTGACCTCAGGTTCGACAAGGCTATCAGCCTGAAGGGTGCTGGTTACATCAGGTTAGCGGTCGACATCCTGAACCTGTTCAACGAACATGCCGTAGTTAATGCCGGCTACGGTGGTCCTCACGAACCGCTGATCGGCCGGGTTTCCGGCATTACCTATCCGTCGAGGAAGATCCGCCTGAACTTCAGCTACGAGTTCTAAGGACGGTAACTGCAGAAGCTCAAGGGCGTCCGGGTTTTTCCCGGGCGCCCTTTTTTTGCCCTGAGTGCCCCGAAAAAGCTATAATTGATTTAATTAAATAAGAAATGAGATGAGACAGATGAAGAAACCGGGGCTGTCGAAAACCAGGATAAAGAACATCTTAATAGCCAGCTCGCTAATTTTTCTCATTTCCGCGGCCGCAGTGGCCGTCAGCCTGCCCGAAAGATACCGCAAGTGGCTGGAAGAGGAAGTGGTCTATCTCATCACCCCCAAAGAGAGGGAAGTTTTCCTTAAGCTGCAGACAGACCGGGAGCGCGACATCTTCATAGAAGCTTTCTGGAAACAACGCGACCCCAACCCCAATACTCCTCAGAATGAATTCAGAGAAGAGCATTACCGGCGGCTGAATTACGCCAATCAATATCTGGGCCGGGGGACGGGCAAATCCGGCTGGAAAACTGACCAGGGCCGCATCTACATTATCCTCGGTCCGCCCAACAACATCGAAACCTACGAGAACATCATGGGCGTCTATCCAACCCAGGTCTGGTTTTACTACGGCGACCCCCGCTACGGCCTGCCGACCGGCTTTAATGTCATTTTTTTCAAGAAAGAGGGGACGGGTGAATATATTCTCTATTCGCCTTCCGACCATGGTCCCCAGGCCCTGGTGGCTGACTATATGTACAATGCCAAAGATGCCCGCGATGCCTACCAGCGGCTGCATCAGCTATCACCCAACCTGGCCGAGCAATCACTTAGCCTGATTCCCAGCGAACGGCTGGAGCCTGGGGTCATCAACCTGGCTTCCAACCGGCTGCTGGCCACCATCATGTCCCTGCCTCAGAGAATGGTAGAAGATGCCTATGCCGAAGCCTGGTTCCGCCACAAAGATATGATAGAAGTTGAATACAGCACCAACTATATCAGGTCGGATGGTGAGGTCTGGGCCGTCCGCAGCCAGCAAGGCCATTATCTTATCCACTACGCGGTGGAACCGGCCAAGCTTTCAGTCAGTCAGGATGGCCGGAATTACCTGGTGCGAATTGAGCTTAACGGTCGGATTTCCGATAGCCAGGGTCGGACCATCTATCAGTTTGACAAGAGCCTGCCGCTTGACCTCAAACCGGAAGAGCTGGCCGAGATTCAGAAAAGGTCCATCTCTTTCCAGGATGTCTTTCCCCTGGTTCCCGGAAATTACACCTTTGACCTGCTGCTTAAGAACCCCATTTCCAGAGAATTTTCCAGTTTTTCCCGGAAACTAAATCTGCCGGCCGAGACCGGAGAGCCTGAGATAAGTCAGATTCTTCTGGCTTATGGTCTTCTGGAAAGCCAGGACCGCCCTGGCCTTCAGCCTTATCAGGTTGGCCGCCAGCAGCTTCTCAGCCGGAGCCATAAGTCTTTTGCCGTCTCGGACACCCTGGTGGCCTGCCTGCAGGTGAGCGGATTAAGCGAGGAGCTTAAGAAAAAAGCCAGCCTCAAAATTTCTTTGCTGGCCGATAACCAGGCAGTTCAGGTCCGCGATAGATCTCTGGCGGAGCTGCCGGACGGTTCATTCGTGGTTGAATCGCTGCCGCTTTCTTCCTGTAAACCGGGTTACTATACGCTTAGGGCTGACCTGACCATCGGTGGACAGGTCCGGGACAGCCGGCGGGCCGAGCTGGAAGTCTCAGGCCTGAGTGCCATAGCCAGCCCTATCCTGGCTTCCAGAGGCCAACTGACCGAAGCTGACGAGCTGCTGGCCACCGGAATCCAGAGCTTAAATACCGGGAATAACCAGGAAGCCCTAAAACGTCTGAGTCAGGCTTATTCCCTCAACCCGGGACCGGACTCGGCCCTGGCCCTGGCCGAAGCCTTCTTCCGGAGCGGCCAGTTCCAGGGAGTGGTGGATTTACTCGCCCCTTATGACCATCCGGATTCTGCGGCCGAGCTGGTTTCGCTTTTGGGTCGGGCATTCCATTCCCTGAACCAGCCGGCGCGGGCCGCCGTCTATTATGAGCAATACCTCAACCGCTTCGGGGTTAACCTGGAAATCCTCAATTATCTTGGAAGCTGCTACTACCAGATGGGGGATAAGGAAAAGGCCCTGGCTATCTGGGAAAAATCGCTGAGCCTTAACCCCGACCAGGAAAAATTGAAAGAGCTGGTCAACTCCCTTAAGAAAAAATAACTCTGACCGCTACGCCAAACAAAACTCAAAGCCACCGATGACCTTCTTATTTCCGAAACCGTGGCCAGCCGCAACGAGAAAATTCCAGGGACTCGACCTTCTTACAGTCCAGAAAACTCTCCAGGCAGCCAAGATTGGACAGCCAGCTTTGGCCGCGAGCCCCAGCCAGTTAAAAAATCAGGTTAGAATTTCTTCACTTCAACGGCTTTAACTTTCCAGCCCCTGATTCTTATTTCCAGCTCGTCGCCTTCCAGGTCCTCACCGAAGAAATAACCTTTAACCGTGCGTCTTTCTCCCGGTAGCAGAGAAAAGTAATTGTCTTCCAGAAAAATGGGGAGGACCGATTTCTGCCGCAGCTTTTTTAGCACTTGAATTTCCAGGTTAAAGGCCAGCTGCCGGGTGGGATTTTCCAGTTCAATGGTCAGGTTTCTGATCAGGTCTTTTCCTTCTGCCTTCCAGCGGTATCTCACCCTGGTTTCAGGCAGTTCGTTCAGGGCCTTCAGGTCGGCGTATTTTTTAACCGGGGTTACGTACCAGGTAGTTTTCTCGAAATCGAGAACGTCGGGCTCCCGGCTGAGCACGTAGAAATTCTGGTCTTCCAGGGATTGCTTGGACCCGAGGATTCTGAGGTCCAGAAAATAAACAGGAGTCAGGTCGGGTATATCTGGCAGGCGGGTCAGCACAATCTTGGCGTCCGCTTCCAGGTTGAGCGGGAATTCCTGTCTGAATTTTTCCTTGAGTTCCAGGTCAAACACCCTGACCAGAGCGTTAAGTTTTTCAGCCTTAACCGAGGACAGGTTTGAGGCGATTATCTCCCGGGTTTCATAGTCATATATCAGGTGGACAGGGGTGTTGGCTTTCCTGGCCCCGTAAAAAGCACCGGTTGGCATCAGGTAATAATCGTAAAGCTGCCACCAGAGCTTGGGCCAGGCTGAATTGTACATCCACTGGATTATTCCGGTGGCCAGGGGCCGGCGGGCGACAAAGGCCTCAAACATGCCCCGCATGGCTTCATAATTCATAAACTGGGCTTTGTCACAGTATTCGGCCACGTTGCCGGGCCAGCCCAGGCGTTCCCGCAGGGCTTCATTGTACCTGTCGAGCGATTTGAACATCCCCCGGGAGCAGTGGAAATCCCAGTAGTCGTTCGGCGGCCACAGAGCCTCTTCCGGTATCATCATCTTCAGGCTTTCCAGCACCGGTACCTGGGGACCCGGGCCGGTTTCGGTGTTAAAGCCGAAGGCCCCGCCGTTCTTCTTATCCAGGAACCAGTAATTGGGCGGCACCCAGTCGTAGGGACCGTTCATCTTGACGCCTGATGGGCCGCTGACCTCACTGACCTTGGTCCCGGTGGAATTGAGGAATGGCCGGGTCGGGTCATCTTCGGCCAGGATTTTGAGGTATTCTTTTTCCATCTCCGGCTTGGGCACCAGGTCGCTGGCTAGGGCCCAGACGAAAATGCTGGGGTGGTTGCGCAGCCAGCGCACCTGGTCACGGAAGGAAGCGGCCACCAGAGCCATATCTTCGGGACTGGTTATCCCCCCATACCTGGGGTCAGCGGACTTGCCAAAATAATTTTCCCATTCCCAATGGCAGCTCCAGCCGACCATCAGCAGCAGGCCCAGCTCGTCGCACAGGTGGTAAAGCTCTTTTCCGGTTCCCCAGAAACCTTCCAGCCTCAGGGCGTTGAGGTTCATATGTTTGGCGTACATCAGCTCGGCTCGGAGTTTTTTAGGCCTGTTATTTAGGAATATATCGTCGGTCCAGCCGCCTCCGCGGATCAAAATCTTCTTTCCGTTGAGCAGGTAACCGCGGTGGCCCTGCTCGTTTATGTAATCCTTTATTTCTCGGATGCCAAAGCGCAGCACCAGCCAGTCAGACACCTGGGCCAGGGCTTTGAAGGTAGCCGGGATTCTCATCCGCTCCTGTTTTTTTTCTTTATCCCTGTCCTGCTCTTTCTCCCGCGCTGGTTGCTTTTGGACTTTTCCCTTTTCGGCCGGTTGGCTCGGAGGTTTCTCTTCCCCGCCCTGGCCTTTGAGCCTGAAAGCCATCGACAGGAGGTAGAGCTCTGGCCGTCCCAGGTCATGGGTCCACCAGACCCGGGGGTTGCTGATGATCAGTTCTTTGTTGGTTTCGGGGCTGAGGACCACTTTCTGCACCTCTTTTGGCCCCAGTTTTACTTCTTTTGAAACCTTTATCTTTTCCAGCTCTACCTCCAGGGTGCCATTGACCGGTTTATCGGAATGGTTTTTAACTTCAACCGAGATGGTCAGCCGGGCTTCCTTCAGGCTGGCCGTTTCCAGGCTGGTTTGAACGAAAGGATTCTCCAGGCTGACTTCACCGGTCTGCCTGATTCTCACTGGACGCCACAGGCCGAGGCTGTTATCGGCCGGGGCCGGGTTCCAGTCAACGAAGCCGATGGTCGGTTCTCCTTTGACCGGCGGAATGACTTCTATGGCCAGGACGTTTCTTTCGCCCGACCGGGCCAGCGCCGTGATGTCCAGGCTGAAACGCCGGAAAGCGCCGTAGATTTCGGAGGCTTCCGCCACTTTCTGCCCGTTTAACCAGATATTAGCCCGGTAATTGACCCCGTCCAGCTCCAGAAAGGTCCGGCTTCGACCCGGGTAGGCCGGCAACAAGAACTCGGTCCGGTACCACCAGGAGGTCTGGAAATCTTCCGCTTTGATTTTTTCCAGGTTTTTCCCGAAAAAGACATCGCCGTAAACATTATTTTCTACCAGGGTGCCCAAGACTGTGGATGGCACCCGGGCCGGGTACCAGCGGTCAGTCATGATTCCCGGGCGGGAGAGAGAGGGGCCATCAGTTTTAAGTCGGGCGGAAGACTGGATAAACCAGTCGGTCAGCAGGAGCTGGGTTTCCGGAAGCAAAAGCATCCGGTTCCGGGGTTGAACCTGGCCCCCGGGCTGGGCGGCAGCCGATAGCGAGAGGCTGATCATTAAGAAAAACATAAGGCCGTTGAGGACGAAAATCCAGCGGCTCTTTTTCATGCTGACCTCCTGAGGTTAAAAATTTATAAGATATATTATAAACCTTTATTCCAGTCTCAGCGTTACTGTTGACCAGGGGAGAAGGCTTAGGGGCAGATTGACCGGGGCCAGTTTTTCTTCTTTCAGGTTGGACAGGTAAATCTTGCGGCCCAGGCTTAACAGTCCTTTCAGCTGGACTTCTTCCGGCTGGCCCGAAGCGTTATACAGCCTCAGCCACCAGGCCGGCTTTCCGGGTGCAGTTCCCGCTACCGCCTTCAACCTGGTCACCACCACTCTTTCCGGCTCCACCCAGAGAACCGGTTCCAGGGGAATCCGGCTTTCTTCAACCGGAATGACCACCAGCGGCTGGCAGACTCTCAGGGCCTGATGCTTGAGCAGGGCCGGTTCCGGCTGCAAGTTGAGAAAAAGTGTGTAGCCCAGCTCAATCTCACCCTCCTGGTCAGCTTTATAATTGGTGTGCCAGTAATTATTCAGGGCGTAAGAAATGATGGCGGTTGAGGGAAGGAGTTCTTTTTTCCAGGCCCGGGGAAAACCTCCAGAGCTGCTTTCGTCGGTCAGGTTGCCGATTTCGACCAGAGGAGCATCGGGTGTAACCCAGGTCAGGTTAACATCCGGGCGAAGGAGGCTGACCGCCTTCTGCACCGAGAAGAAATCCAGGCAGGCCCCCGGGATTTCTTCGAAGAAAGGATTGACTGTAGCCCAGCCCAGGTCCAGCCGGACTTCGGCCCGGGGCAGATTGAAGGGAAAAGCCAGGTGGACACTCTCTTTCTCCCTGACTTTTATTTTGTCCAGGCGGTTGAGGAAATCTACCCGGCCTTCCAGGCCGTTCAGCCGGATGATGGTTTTCAGGCTGCGGCAGCCCGGGGCTTCAAGCTCCAGGGCCAGGGAAGCCACCAGTGGGCCCGGTTCCAGGACCGACATCTGCCGGAGGCGGGCTGGCTGGGCCCGGCTGGGGTCAGTGCCCGGGACATAAAGGTAAGCGTTGAGCCCGGAGAATTTTCCTGTTTCTACCAGTTCCAGGTTCCCGGCCGGCTTGAAGACCAGGCTGCGCACCGCCCCGGTTTCCGGGTCAAGCTGAAGCCGCAGCCAATTATTTTCCAGAGAATTTTCTTTAACCCGGGCCTGGCCACCCGGCCAGCTGCTGCCCGTTGTTAACCGGATTCGCCGGCTGGAGAAAGGAGCCAGCTGGCTAATGGCCACGGCCAAGGAACCATCGGCCAGTCTCTGGGAGGGAAGGGCCCGGTCGTTTTCATCAAGGGCTAGGTCCAGCCCGGTTGAGAGTTCAGCCGGGATGAAAACCGTTTCCGAGCGGGTGAAGGAGGTGGTGTTGATGATATCCAGGCTGACTCTTGAAACTTTTTTAGTTTCATCAGTTTTCGCCAATTTTGTCTTCAGGTTATTTTCCAGTTCTCCAACCAGCGATAGCCCTTTTTCCAGAATGGACTTTTTGTATTCCCATTGCCGGACGGCATTCTCCCCGTCAGGGTTAGAAACGCTGTCGTGAGCTCCCCAGGTGTGTTCGTGGAATAAAACCACCTGGCGCCAGGCTTCATAGAAATCAGGCGAGCGGTTGATAAATTCTTCCGGGATAAGAAGAGAATACAGGGTTTCCAGTTGGAGCAGACGCTCGCTAAGGTTACGGTTCCAGGCGGTTTCTCTGGCGGTGGAAGCGGCTCCGTCTTCCCAGTAGCCGGAAAAATCACCACGGACAGCCGGTATTTCGCGGCCATGCCTTTTTTCCAGTTCCTGAAACAGTTGTTCGCTGGTGGCGATTACCAGCCGCGGCGTCAGGAATTCTTTGTTCCAGGCTGCCACCTGCCGGCTGAGGTCGGGATCCGGCGGCCCGTTATCGCCGCCGACCGTGTAGCGCACTTGAACCAGCGAATAAGGATAATTTTTTCTTTCCAGCTCTTCCACGTACTCCAGGATTTCTCTTTTCCGCTCCACCCGGAAGTTGCCCAGGTTGAGGCCGTGAAACCAGGAATAACCGCGACCGGCCATCCAGAACAGGATCTTGTCCTGGCCCGAAGGTGAAACCCAGTAAAAAGGCCGGTCAGCCCAGGTCTTGAGGGCCCAGCCCACCCGGTCTCCACCGTCTGGCAGAATGGGCATGTAGTTTGGTCCGCTGGAAAAATAGCGGACTCCGGCCAGAGCCAGGGCCGGCACCAGCGACCAGCTGTAACTCGGGATGTCGGTGATCATGGCCGAGGTGATGGGCGGAAAACCTTCCGTCTGAAGCTTCCTGGCAAAGGCCGTCAGCTCCAGCAATTCTTCTGGGTGACAGAGCCCAGTCAGTTCATTGGCCAGGGTGGCCTGGAGCCCAATCCAGCCGTTTTTTACAGCCTGCAGAAGTTTTTGCTTACCCTCTTCGCCCCTTTGCCTGAGGTAAGTTTCCACATGCCAGAGCTGTTCCACGTTCCATTTAAATCGGGCTTCCGGCGGCAGGGACTGGGATTTTTCGGCCAGCTCGATGGCCGTGTCTATGTTCTGCCACTGTTTTCTTTCCACCTCTTCCTGGTAATCAGAGTAGCCGATGTCGAGGTGGGAGTGGGGCAGAAGCCATAATTCAACAGGGCGGACAGGCTTCTGCTCGGCCCGGGCCGTGAATAATTTTTCTCGGCCCCGGTAAACTGAGGCTTCTATTTCTTGCGGCTGATTGACCGGCTCAACTTCCAGGAAAACCTGGTTGTAGCCAGTTTCCAGGATTTTTCTGACCTCGACTTTGGGCCCGGCTTTGACCCGGACGGCCAGCGGCGGACCGAAATTGCTTATTTCCAGGAGCAGCGGCTGGCGGGGCGGGCGAGTGTTGAGCAAAGCCGGCAGGGCTTTCAGCCGGGCCCAGGAAGACAGCGGCTGTTCAAAGACCATGACCCAGTCGGAACTTCCGCTCTTCTCGGCCGTAAGTTCCAGGGTCAGGGGCTGCCCTGGTTGCAGGAAGCGCCGCGGCACCTTCAGGAAGAAGTAGCCAAACAGCTCGTCAAACTGGTCCACCAGGGCGGTGCGGAAAGAAAGTTCCAGGCCCTGCGGGTGGCGCACCCTCCATTCTTTACGGGCCGAACTTTCCGAAGTGGTAAATTCCAGGGGGCCAGCTCCGTTGACCGTGAGGTAGAAACGGTGGCTACCCTTGGCCGTGGCCAGTCCACCCAGGAATACGAAAACGGCTTCCTCTGCCCTGAAATCCTGCGGAATGCTGTCCGTCTTCCAGATAGCTTTCATGTTGCCGTCGCTGGCCCGGACCAGCAGGGCCGGGAGCTGACCCGGGTAGGGCGAATGGTAGTAAAGTTTCTGACTCTCAACGGTTTCTTTATAACCGTTAAACCAGGGACGCGGACCTTCCTGCGGCCGAAGTAACGTCGCTGCCGCCAGGAAAGAAAGCAGAATTCCGGTGGCCACAACCCATCTCTTTCTGGCCAGGCAAATCTTTCTCGTCTTCATAACTGACACCCTTTCCTTTTTGTTTTATGGCCCTGAACCAGCCTTTAACTTTTGGTTTCAGGCAAGCTGGCGGATGATCTTTTTTATTTCTTTTTTGAAATTTTCGATCAACCGGCGGCTGCGGGCGGCCGAGCGGGATTCGGCTAACAGCCGGATTATGGGCTCAGTGTTAGAAGGTCTTAGGTGCACCCAGGAGTCGGGCCAGCTGATCTTGAGCCCGTCCAGGGTGGAGATGTTCTCTCCCTGGTAGCGATGTCTCAATTCGACCACCGCTCTGAAGGCCAGCTCGGCCGGGCAGTCAATTTTATCCTTGACCAGATGGTAGGTTCTAAAGGGGGCAGCCAGGGCTGAAAGCGGTTCCTGACTTTCGGCCAGCATTTCCAGCACCAGGCCGGCCGCCGTCAGAGAATCGCGGCAGGGATGAATTTGCGGCCAGATAACTCCGCCGTTGCCCTCGCCCCCGATTACCGCCCCGTGTTCCAGCATGGCTTCAACCACGTTGATTTCGCCAATTTTAGTCCTGATGACCAGAACCCGGAACCTGGCGGCCAGCTCATCAATGGCCATAGAAGCCGACAGGTTGACTGCCACCGGGCCCCTTTTTTTCTTCAGCCCGTGCTGCACGGCCAGGGCCAGGGTCAGGTCTTCTCCCAGGGGCCGTCCTTTTTCATCCACCAAAGCCAGCCGGTCAGCATCGGCATCCTGGGCCAGACCCAGGTCGGCCCGGAATTCTTTTACCCGGCGGCAGAGCTCTCCCAGGTTTTCGGGCACCGGCTCCGACTGGTGAGAAAATTGACCATTCAGGTTGGTATTTAGCAGCAGGCTTTCACATCCCAGCTCCTGCAGCAGCTGAGGGAGCAGGGTGGCCCCGGCCCCGTTGGCGCAGTCAGCTACTACCCGGAATTTACGGCGGCGGATGGAATTGATCTTAAGGTGAGCCAGAATTTTTTCCAGGTGGAGCTGGCCGGCATTTTTTTCCTGGCTGACGGACTTGATTCTTTCCGCCGGGACAAAGGTGAACTCACCCTGGTGGAAAATATCCAGGAATTCTTCCACCTGTGAACTGCGCAGATAAAGACCTTCCGGCCCGATAAATTTTAGACCGTTCCACTCGGGTGGATTGTGACTGGCGGTAATGACCACTGCCCCCCGGGCCTGTCTTTCGCGGGTTAGAAAGAGAATGGTAGGGATGGGCAGAACACCCACATCCACCGGCTGGCAGCCGGTGGCCAGCAGACCGCTCAGCACGGCCTTTTTCAGCATAGTGCCAGAGGCACGGGTATCCTGGCCCACCAGCACCGGACCCTGGCCCAGGTAGGTGCCAAAGGCTGAGGCGAACCGGGCCGCAATCTGGGGCGTCAGGCTTTCCCCGATGATTCCCCTGACTCCGGAGATGCTGACTTTTAAGGGAAATCTCTTGCTCATTTTTTACCCGAGCAGACGGTTTAAGAACGCTACTACCTTGTCCACTTCCAGCTGGGCCCTGGCAGAGGAAGCACTCTCGGCAATAATGCGGATGAGAGGCTCGGTGCTGGAAGCCCGGACGTGGACCCAGGTGTCTTTCAAAGTGAAGTGTAAGCCGTCCAGCGAATTGATTTCAGCCCGCGGGTAAAGCTTCCTGGTTTCAGCCACCAGCGAGTGCAGCCGGTGCGGCGGGCAGATAAGTTTATCCTTGACGATATGGTAGCGGGGCAGCGCTTTTACCAGTTCTGAAAGTTTTTTCTGCCGGACAGCCATCATTTCCAGGATAAGACCCATGACCACAAACCCATCAAAAGCCGGCTGGAAATCGGCCAGGGCCAGGCCGCCGCTGCCTTCTCCGGCCAGGGCTGCCCCTTCCTGAAGCATCGTCTGAACCAGGGCCGACTGGCCGACCCTGGTTCTAAGGACCGGGACCTGGAAGCGGCCGGCAACTTCTTCTATCATCCTGGAAGTAGACAGGTTGGTAACCACAGCCCCGGGTTGGCGCTCCAGATAATATCCGGCCACCACCGGCAGGGTGTATTCTTCCGACAGGGTTTCCCCGGTCTCGGTTACCAGCGACACCCGGCTGACGTCGCTGTTAAGTAAGAAGCCTAAGTTAGCTCCCGTGGCCCGGACCAGGGAAGCCACTTCACCCGCATTTCTCGGTCGCGGTTCCGGGTCATGCGGGAAATAGCCGCTGGGTTCGTTATTGACAGCTACCAGCTCGCAGCTCAGGGTGGCGAAGAATTTATTGACCAGCCTGGCTCCCGCTCCGTTACAGGGGTCAACCACCACCTTGAACCGGGACCGGCTGATTTCGGCGGTTCGCAGCCTGGTCTTGAGCCAGGAAAAATAGACTTCTTCCGGGTTGACCTCTGACACCACGGCCGGGGACTTTTTCAATTTCTGGTGGGCAAAGCGACCCAGGTGGTAAATGTCAAGAAGCTCCGACCCCTGAAATTCATTTAAGTAGGGGCCCTGGCTGTTGATAAAATTCAGGGCGTTCCAGCCGGCCGGGTTGTGGCCGGCAGTGATGGACACCGCCCCGGCTGCCCGATGCTGCCTGACCAGGAACTGGATAACGGGGGTGGGGGAAATCCCGAGGTTTATGACCTCGTGTCCGGTGGAAAGCAGGGCCGACATGACTGCTTCCTGGACCATCGGTCCCGACCTGCGGCTGTCGCGCCCCACCAGGACCGCCCCGGCTGGTATCATTGTGCCGAAAGCCGAGGCAAAATCAATGACCAGCTCCGGGGTTATAGTCTGGCCAACCAGCCCCCGGACGCCAGAAATGTTGAGCTTAAGCAGTTTCATCGCTGATGTAAATAAATTTACCATCAGCGCTGTTTTTTATCAATTTATATATCGGCGGGAGTAGGGAGCTGCCTTTCTGGCCCAGGGTTTTTCGGCCGGCTCTAATTTGTATTGCTGGCCGAACTGATATTTCGGTGGGCATAGAGAAGTTTAATATGAGCGCCGGGCAAAGGTTTAATATCCGTTGAGTGACTGGCTTGCTGGCAAATTGACTATTTTTTATTAAATAGCAGTAGCTTTGTAAGAAGTGAAGACGAAAACTATTGGTGCCGAATTATTTGCGGCAACTCCTTTGTTTGCTACTTCTTAAAGCCGCGGACTCTTAGCCTGGCCGGCTTGCGGGCGTAGTCCATCAGGATAGAAGACATCAGCCTGATGCCAATGCCGATGGCTTTCTCGTCAGCGATGAAGGTGGGGGAGTGGACCGAAGTTCTTTCCAGGTGGGGCGGCACCACTCCCAGCGATAGCATCACTCCGGGAATTTCCCGGGCAAAATGGCTGAAATCCTCGCCGCCCATCTCCGGCCGGTCTTCGATCAGGCGGTCCTTCCCGCCCAGGACCAGCTCGGCCGTGGGCAGAATGGCTGTCAGCAGTTCCGGGTGGTTATAGAGAGCCGGGGTTCCAAACTGGTAGTCCAGCTCATACCTGGCTCCGTGGGACTGGCAGATGCCGCTTATCGTCCGGGTGATTTTCTCTTTGAGCCGGATTCTCTGCTCGTCTCCGTAACTTCTAACGGTGGCCCTGAGCTCAGCTTTTTCCGGAATGATGTTGGTGGCACTGCCGGCATGAAAATAGCCGACGGTGATGACCGTGTGGTCATGGACATCTATTTCCCGGCTGATCATGGCCTGCAGGGCCAGGACCACGTGGCTTCCGACCACGATGGGGTCAACACACTGGTCAGGGTCGGCCCCGTGGCAACCTTCGGACTTGATGGTCAGAAAGAAGGTGTCGCAGTTGGCCCCGGCATAGCCCGGCACATAATGGGCATAACCGGCCTTAAGGGTATCGTCCACGTGGAAGGCAAAAATGGCTTCGGGTTTATAATCCCGGAAGACTCCATCCTGGAGCATCTTGTTGGCCCCGTCTCCCCACTCTTCGGCTGGCTGGGCCACGAACAGGATGGTCCCCGGAACCTGGTTTTTCATCCGGCTCAGGACCGAGGCCACGCCCAGCAGCATGGCCGTATGAATATCATGGCCACAGGCGTGCATCAGCCCGGTTTCCCGGCCGCCGACCAGTACTTTTTCCCTGGAAGCGAAGGGCAGGTCAGTTTCCTCGGTGATGGCCAGGGCATCCATGTCGCCGCGCATGGCCAGAATTGGCCCGGGCAGGCCACCCTTGAGCACGCCCAGAACTCCGGTGCCGCCAATACCGGTCCGGACCTCCAGCCCCAGTTTCCGGAAATGGTCAGCCACCAGGGCGGCCGTCCGGTGTTCCTGGAAGGCCAGCTCCGGGTGGGCGTGGATATCTCTCCTTATAGCGATGATCTCGGCTTCTACGGCAGCCGTCAGCTCGGAGATTTTCTGGTAGTAGGGGGGCTTGGCCTGGCCGCTGGCCAGAAGTGGGCTGCTGACCACCAGGCTGAAAAGCACCAGCAATATTAATAAGGGGATCTGGGGGCCGGAACGGACAGACAAGGTCATGAGTTTCTCCTTTACCGGGTAAATTTCAGGAAATGATTTTAACTCAGCTGGCCGGAAAAAATACAGAAATTAGTTTTCAACTTTTTCCATCAACTGCCGACTAAAAGGTTAGGAAATCCTCCCGAGGAGGGCAGGGGAGAAGGACTCTCGGGGGGCGTCCTTCTCCTGAAAATCTTACGCCTTGGATGGAGGCCCTCCTCTTTTTAAATCTCTATTTCTAATATCCAACTTTTTAACAAAAAAATCAACTGGAATTTGTATCAAAATTTAACTTTTTATGGACTTGATTCTGGTGATTATTGTATCATCTAAATACCCTTGAACCGGAGGAAAAAGTGGACGTGAAAAAATTCATTGAAGCCCAGGTGGAAGAAATCAAAGAAACTGTGGGCAATAACAAAGCTATCTCGGCCCTGTCGGGCGGGGTGGACAGCTCGGTAGCCACCCTCCTGGCTCACCGGGCCCTGGGTAACCGGCTTCAGACCATATTTATCGACCACGGGTTGATGAGAGAAAGAGAACCGGAAGAGGTGAAAACGGCTTTCGCCCGTTTGGGAATTGACCTGAAAATAATTGATGCCAGGAACGAATTCTTTCAGGCCCTGAAGGGCAAGACCGACCCGGAAGACAAGAGGAAGGCTTTCCGCCAGGCTTTCTACAAGGTTTTTGGCCGCGAGGTTCTGCGGAGCAAAGCCAGGTATTTGATCCAGGGGACTATTGCCGCTGACATCATCGAAACCCGAGGCGGGGTTAAAACCCAGCACAACATCCTGGAACAGATCGGCATCGACCCGGAGAAGGGTTTTGGATTTAAGATCATCGAACCGCTGAAAGAGCTGTTCAAGCATGAAGTCCGGGAGGTGGGGAAAGTCCTGGGACTGCCGGAAATGATCTTCAAGCGGATGCCATTCCCTGGACCGGCCCTGGCCACCAGAATCATCGGCGAAGTCACGCCCGAGAGGGTGGAGCTAGTGCGCAAGGCCACCAGGATTGTTGAGGAAGAGCTGGCCCCCCTCCAGCCGTTCCAGGCTTTTGCCGTCCTGATGAACGACATGGGCACCGGGGTGGAGGCCGGAAAAAGAAAGTTCGGACACATCATCATCATCAGGTCAGTCGAGAGCCAGGATGCCATGACCGCCCAGCCGACTCCCGTCCCCTGGGATGTCCTGACCAGGCTGGCCAGCCGGATGACCATCGAAATTCCGGAGGTGGTCAGGGTGGCTTACGAAATCACCCCCAAGCCGCCGGCCACCATTGAATATATCTGATGGCCGGAAGCTGAGAGCTTGATTGGCTGAGCCTGGCTGGAGGCTGGCCCCGGCCAGGCCGAGAAGAATGGATAAATTAAAGCAGCTACCGGGTCGGGGAGCGGGTTACCTGGGGGTGGTAAACTCTGGGTCTGACCGCGACTCAGGCCTTGCTAACATATGAACTGATATTCATATATTCTTCAGCCTGAAAGGAGGATCCATGCCTTTCATTGGTAAAAGAAATCCTGCCAACCCCACTCTCGGGGTATTCGTGCCCTGCGACCCCCGGATTGATGAAACTTCCAGGACCAGAGCCTTTAACATCGGCCGGATGACAGCCAGGCTGCTGGCCCGGCGGCTGCGCCTGCCTGACGGCAGCACGCCCAACATCTTCTACTGCTCTCACCTGGTTGATTCTGAAAGCACGGCCGATTCCGGAGCCAGGGAAATGAAAGAAGCCGGGGTGGCCGGCCTTTTCATCGTTCCTGACACCTGGTTTTTTCCTGGAAAATCGGCTATGGCTCTAACTGCTCATTTCCCGGCCGAGACCCCGCTGGCCTGCGTCGGCGGGAACAATGCCCCCAAGCCGGGGGTGGTCGGAATTGATGCCCTGGTCGGGGCCTATGCTCAGACCGGGCGGCTGTGCCAGATGATAATCGGCAACATGCCAGAAACCGGCCTGGAACCGGAGTTTGACGGGAAAACGGCCGAGCAGATCGTCGACTTGGGCTATGCCATGCTGGCCAGGGTGGCTCTCCGGGGAAAAAGGTACGTGGCCGTTGACACTGACTCCATGCAGATGGAAACCGCCCTGAACCACGTCCACGCTGCCAGGAGATTTTTCGGTCTGGAATCAACCCGGGAATCGATGAAGCTGTTTGCCGACATGCTCAGGAAAAAGGGCGGCTATGACCCCGAAGAACTCAAGGCCCTGCGGGACTGGGTAATAAACGTCAAGTTTCGCAACCGGATTTTTACCAACACCGAGGACATCATCAAATCGAAAAAAGCAGTGCTGACCGGGCTCGACCGGGTCCAGCCGCCGGCTCTTTCGGCAGATGATAAAAAGAAGCTGGACGAAGGCCTGGCCCTCTACCTGATCATCAGAAATTACCTGAAAGAGGTTAACGCCATCGGCGGGGGCTGGACCAGCCAGCTGGCCTGGGGTTCCGACCGGCGCGGGCTGCCGCTTTCCACGGCCGACATCGCCGAGAGCCTGTTCAACTCTACCGAAGACCATACCGGGAAAAAGCCGGTCATTCCCTTTGCCACCGAGAATGATATCCAGGCCCTGCTGACCATGATCTGTTACTGCTATCTCAGCGGCGGGCAGCCGACCCTGTTCATGGATTTCCGCAAGGTCTACGAACCCTGGGAAATCAGAAAGAAGGCGGCTGAGCTTAAGGTTGACCTGAAGCCCTTTGAGGGCTCCTCCTGGCTGGAAAGAGGATTTGTTGACGGCAATAATTCTGGCTCGGCATCGCTTGATTACGCCACGGAAGCTTTCCTGTTCAAGGCCATTGAGTATTATTTCCCGGGCCTCGGATTTTCGGTGAGCTATCTCTCACCGGCCGGTATCAAGGGGTTGGCCGGGCGGCTGGCCTATTCCGAGCTGAGCGGCCTGTTCACCATGGTCCAGGGTGAAGCCGAAAGCATCTCCCTGCCGCCGCTCCTGGCTGAAGAAGTCTGCCGGGCCTCCGACTATTCCTGGCCGCATACCTTTGTCACCTATGACCGGCTGCCAGCCAGTCTGGTCAAGATGGGGATGCCGGCCAATCATTTCCACCTGGTTACCGGGCTCAACCGCCGGCGCTGGCAGTATTTCTCCGATTATGCCTGTGTCCTGAATTACCGCTGGGAAAACCAGCCCGAATACAGCGAGGACCTGGACCGGCCGTTGCCGATGCTGTACAGGCTTAATGGTGGTGAAACCCAGGCTAAGATGCTGCAGGCCAGGAGAGGCTGAGGAGGGGGGCTCACGGGATGCTGCCTGCCCCAGACCCGGGAACCAGTCCCGTGGGTTCCCCCGCTCCAGAGAGCGGGTCCCCCTCCGCTACTGGGGCTTTAGCAGCACCCCCATGAGCCCCCGGGAAAGAGGGGCAAAAGGGGCAGCAGGCCTGCAGGAAAGTCTCAGTAAGAAGTGATTCAAAAGTCTTTTACGCAATTTAGTATTTTAAGGTACCCCAATTAGTGCAATGGACCATTCGTATGATTTTTAGGTAAGGGACCATCTATATGTGCATTGCTCTTGCGGATAGAAGAAAAATAATGCGGCTCACGGGATGCTGCCTGCCCCAGACCCGGGAACCAGTCCCGTGGGTTCCCCCGCTCCAGAGAGCGGGTCCCCCTCCGCTACTGGGGCTTTAGCAGCACCCCATGAGCCCATTTAAATACGCCATCCGTCATGATTGACAGTCCGGGTGGAATTTGGTATTTTTTTAGCCTTGCGGCGCTATCGTCTAGAGGCCTAGGACGGGTGGTTCTCAGCCATCAAACCGGGGTTCGAATCCCCGTAGCGCTGCTTTTCTTATTTATGGGGTAAAGCTTCCAGTTTGGCCTTGTAGGCTGCCTCATCCACAATGCCATAAGTCAGGTCTTTATTCAGATTCTCCAGAGCCTGAAGATACTGGTTATTCTGGTAGGTAGAGGGGTTCAGTTTCCAGGAATTCGGTGGCGAGAAAGTGAAAATATAATAGACGAAATACTTGTCATAAGGGTAAACCCAGATTTCGGCGGTATTAGCCTGAATGTCCTCATTGCTCCGGTCAGAGATTTGCTGGGTTCCGGACCTTCCCGGCTGATTCACGGTATTAGTCACCCAGTCGGTATTCTGGCGGTAATCAATAGAGGCCGGTGAGCCGTTGAGGAGGTAGACCCTGGCCCGGTCGGTATTCCAGGGCTGTGACCTGTTCTCGGTTTTGAAAACCCTTTCTATGTAAGCAATCCTGGTGTCAAAATTCTCTTTGGCTAAGGGCTGACGGGCTTCCCAGAAAAGAGTCTGGAACTGCAGGCGTCCGGCGTCGGTCAGCTTCTTGTAAGCTTCTCTTTCAAAATCATGCATTATGAAATAATGCTTGGCGTACCAGGAATCCTTGGAAGGGAGCATGCCTACACCGCAGGCGGCAGAAAATACAAAAATCAAGACCAGCAAAAATGGGATTGATCTTTTCATGACTCGCTCCTTCTAATCCTGCTTATAACTTAACACCCGGGCTGATTAAAGTCAAACTTAGCCCGCAGTCTGCCATACTTTGCTTCGGGACGGCTGATTTGTTAACATAGCCAGGGGTGATCATGAAAAACAGGTATCCGTGGTTATCCTTCGGGCTGGTCGCAGCCCTGATAGCCGGCCTGGCTTTATTCTCAGGTTTTTCCGGACTGAAACAAGGGCTGAAACAGCGTACAAGCCTCCGGCAATTCCAGAAAGGCGTTTCCTTTACGGGCTACAGCCGAGAGGCCTATGTCGGCTGGCGAGCTGAAACTTCGCTCCAGAACTTGAAAAAAACCAATGCCCAGTGGATAAGTCTGCTGGTCACTGCCTATCAGGAGAATGTTTATTCCACGGTCATTGATTATAACAGCGCCTATACGCCTAATGATGACTCAGTCAGGTACATAATTGATTACGCCCACCAGCTCGGCCTCAAGGTTATGCTCAAGCCCCACGTCGACCTGCTGAACGACCCTAACCACTGGCGTGGCCAGATTGGCCTGTATTTCAACGAAGCGGCCTGGACCCAATGGTTCAGCTCTTACCGCCAGTTCATTCTTCACTATGCTCAGATAGCCGCAGAAACCGGGGCCGAGCAGTTCTCCGTCGGTTGCGAGCTGGACGGGACGGTAGCCCGGGCTCAGGACTGGCGCCAGATAATCGCCGCCATCCGCCAGGTTTTTCCCGGGACCCTGGTCTATGCTGATGACCAGGTGGAAAGCAAGCCCGAAGCCGTAACTTTCTGGGATGCCCTGGATTTAATCGGCCAGGACCTCTACCCGACCCTAACTTCCAAAACCAACCCCTCGGTCTCCGACCTCTGTTATGGCTGGAGCCGGCTGCTCAACCGTATTAAAGACCTGTCGGACAGATGGGGCAAGCCGGTTCTGATTACCGAAATCGGTTACCGCAGCGTCCAGGGGGCAGCCCAGAATCCCTGGGACTGGCAGAAAGAAGGCCCGGTTGACCTGGTGGTCCAGCGCAAATGCTACGAGGCGGCCCTGCGGATGGTAGCTGGCCGTCCCTACCTGGCCGGGATGTACTGGTGGCAGTGGTTTCCCGACCCGGAAATCGGCGGGCCGGCCGACACCGGCTATTCTCCCTTCAGGAAACCGGCCGAAAGGGTGCTCAGGCTGCGGTTTTTGCTGCCGATGTGAGAAATCCAGGGATAACAAGGAAGCTGACTTCCGTAGTCCGCATAAATTTTGACAATTCCAGCGCAACCTGATATTTCTAATTTTTCCTGATCTTTTCTTTGAGGTAGTCATGATGGAAAAGCTGGTGGAAGCCGTAAGACAAAGCTTTGAAAAAAAATTTCTGCGTAAACCCCTCCTGCTGGCATCGCCTGGTAGAATCAATCTAATCGGCGAACATACCGATTATAACGAAGGCTTTGTCCTGCCCGGAGCCACCGACCGCTGCCTTATCTTTGCAGTGGCGGCGCGAACTGACCGGGGTTGCCGCTTTTATTCGCTCGATTTTGACCAGGATTTTACCACCGACCTGGACCACCTGCACCGGACAGAATGGCGCTGGCCGGATTACCTGCAGGGAGTCCTGGACCAGTTTCTCAAGGCTGGTTACAACATCGGGGGAGTGGACCTGGCCTTCGGCGGCAATGTGCCCATCGGCGGCGGGATGTCCTCCTCAGCTGCGGTTGAAGCCGGGGTAGCCTTTGCCCTGAATCACCTATTCGAACTAAAACTGGATTTGCTGACGCTGGCCCTTCTGGCTCAGAAAGCTGAGAACGAATTCGTCGGCTTAAGATGCGGCATCATGGATATGTACGCCAACCTTCACGGCCGACCCGGCCAGGTGCTGAAGATTGATTGCCGCCACCTGGTGCACGAATATTATCCTTTTGACCGGCCTGAACTCAGGATAATCATAAGCGATACCGGCATCCGGCGGGAACTGGCTTCCTCCGAATACAACGTCCGGCGCCGCCAGTGCGAGCAGGGCGTCAGGACTCTGCAAAAATACTATCCAAACCTTAAAAGCCTGCGCGACGTCAACCTGGAAATGCTCCAGGAACATCAAGCAGAATTTGACCCGGTCGTCTGGAAGAGATGTGCTTATGTCGTCCGGGAGAATAACCGGGTGGAGCTGGCCTGCCAGGACCTGCTGCGGCACGATTTTAATTCTTTTGGGCTTAGAATGCAGGAATCGCACCTCGGCCTGCGAGACGAGTATGAAGTCAGCTCGCCCGAGCTCAACCTGCTGGTGGAAGCGGCTTCATCCGTCCCTGGTGTCCTGGGTTCCAGAATGATGGGGGCCGGCTTCGGTGGCTGCACCATCAGCCTGGTGGAAGTGGCGGCAGTGGAAGAATTCCAGGCCCGGGTCAGTGCCGCTTACCGCTGGGAAACCGGGCGCGAGCCGGCCATCCACGTGGTCAGGGTTGAAGCCGGAACCAGGATTCTTGAAGACTGAAATTTTTGGGGATAGATAGCCTTGGGCTCTCTCAACCTGCCCTTTGACCCGCTGGAGCGTTCTCGCCTGGTAGAAAGCCTGGTCATGGACTCCGGTCGCCGTAAGTACTACCGCTTCCGGGCCGGTCAATTTTACGGTGGTATAGTCACGGCTGATGCCATTGGCTGTTCTTTCCTCTGCGCTTATTGCTGGAATTACCGCCGAAACCTGAACCCGGCCGGTGTTGGAACCTTCTTTTCCCCGGAAGAAGTGGTGGACAGAGTTCTTCTCCTGGCCCGGAAACACCGCTTACACCAGGTCAGGATAAGTGGGGCCGAACCGCTCCTGGGGCAAGAATCGCTGGCCCATCTGCTTCAAATCCTGGAAAGGCTTTCGGCCCGGGTCCCGGATTACCGCTTTATTCTGGAAACCAACGGGCTGATGCTGGGCCAGGACCGGGAATTTGCCCAGAGCCTCAGCCGCTTCAAGAATTTGCGGGTGAGGGTCTGCCTTAAAGCCACTGACCGCGACCGGTTCCAGCAGATTACCGGGGCCGACCGAGATTATTTTTTTAAGCCTGTAGCTGCCCTGGTCCACCTGAAACACTACGGGGTTAAATGCTGGCCCGCCCTGGCCGCAGACCTTTTCACCCGGGAGGAAATAAGAGGACTGCAGTCAATGCTGGTGGCTCAGTCGCTGGGGCCGGAAATCGAACTGGAAGAGCTTATTCTCTACCCGTTCGTGGAGAAGAATTTAAAAGAGCGCGGGGTGGAGTTAGCCCGCCGCCATCCAGTCTGAAAATTGCTTTAATTGGCTTTTGCAGTCAATACAGTCTTTATGCCTTGATCCTCAAGGTGTTTATCGGACAAATAGTTACTTGCTCCAGCTAGAGTTTGCGGCTGAAATACCGAAGATGAAGTGCCTATTCTGCCAACAACAATCCAGCGGTCAGGAGCGGTAATGATCCGGTTGGCAAAAAATCGTAGCATGGGATTATAAAACTGAGAAACTTTAACTGTGTTTTATTTTCATTCCCCTTTTCGCCTCTTTCTTAGTTGGTGGGACCTGATTTCAGCTGGCTTCGGGATTTCAGTTCACAGGACAACTTCTGCCTTCCATCTTATAGACAGTTTCAAAAGCGGGGATTTTAAAAAAGCGGCAGCTCCGGAGGGGAGGAGCTGCCTTTGTCTATAAAAGAAGGAGGGTTTTGGGGGAGATTGGCTGGGAAGCTAGGATTCGAACCTAGATAACATGATCCAGAGTCATGTGTCCTACCGTTGGACGACTTCCCAGCACTCGCTTAAATATAGCCAATTCCGGGCCATTTTTCAAGGGTCGGGGGGCCAGATTTGAAGGTTACCACCCTAACCTGTATAATAAGAAACCAAATTTTTTAGGATGGTATAGGCCCCGGTATGGCCAGGAGCAAGCTTAACTACCTGATAATCTTCCTGCTGACAGTTGTCTTTCTCTGGTTCTTTTTTAAGAGTGTCCGCTGGAATGAAGTCTGGGGCTATCTCCAGGAATTCCGGCTGCCGTTCCTGGTCATGACCATTTTCTTAGGGCCCCTGCACCTGGTCACCAGGTCAATCCGCTGGAAATTCCTGCTCTACCCGGTCAAGCCGGACCTGAGGTTCGGCAAGGCGGTGGAAGCCACCACCGTCGGTTTTACCGTCACCCTGCTTTTCCCGGCGCGGGTAGGGGAGGTAGTCCGGCCCATGTACCTGGCCAGAGCCGAGAATCTGAGCCCCGGCTACCTGATGGGAACAATCGTCGTGGAAAGGACTTTTGACCTATTTACCAACTGCTTCTTGCTCGGGACCTTCCTACTGACTAGACACCTGTTCAAATACAAGCTGGAGTTGCAGCCCGAAACCCTGAGCCGCCTTTACTTCTGGGGAAAACTCGGCCTGATCCTGGCGGCGGTACTCTTCCTGCTGATAACCACCCTCTATTTCCTCAAGGACCGGGCGGCTCGTGTTTTCCGGGCCATCAGCCGGCCTTTCCCGGCCAGGGTCCGGCCGGGCATCGAGAAATTCGGTCTGGAATTTGTTGAGGGGCTGAAGTTTTTCCATTCCTTCGGCCGCCTGCTGGGCTATTTTGGCCTGTCGCTGGTGGTCTGGCTGGGTATATCGCTTCTTTACTGGGTGTTCTATACTGGCTACGGCCTTAAAATCCCTTATTTTTTCATCGTTCCCTATATTTTCCTGACCATGATCGGGGCTTCCATACCAACTCCGGGCATGGCCGGGGGCTTTGATTACTTCAGCAAGTTGGCCCTGACTAGCCTGTACGGGATGGACCCCAACCGGGCGGTTGGCCTGACCATCGTCATCCATGCTCTGCAGTTCGTGGTGACATGCCTTCTGGGTTATGTTATATTATGGAAAAATGGCCTCAGCCTCCTACAGGCTAGAAAAATGGGAGAGGGAAAGAGCTGATGCGCTGCCCCTATTGCGGTTTTCTGGAGAGCAAGGTAATCGACTCAAGAGAAAGCAAGAAAGGTGTTTCCATCCGGCGCCGCCGGGAGTGCCTGTCCTGCAAGAAGCGCTTTACCACCTACGAGCGGCTGGAGCAGCTGCCCTACATGGTGGTGAAAAAAGACGGTACCCGGCAGCCTTTCGACAGCCAGAAGTTGCTGCGAGGCATGATGAAAGCCTGCGAAAAGAGGCCCATCCAGATCAGCCAGCTGGAAGAAATAGTGGAAGAAATCGAGTCCATCCTGCAGGAGCGGCCGGATAAAGAGATGGAATCATCAGAAATCGGCCAGATAGTTATGGAAAGGTTGAAGGCACTGGACAAAGTGGCCTACATTCGTTTTGCCTCGGTCTACCGCGAATTCAAGGATGTGGTAGAATTTAAGCATGTGCTTGAAAATTTGCTCAAAGAAAAATAAAACCGGCACTGTCTGACTCCGATGAAAAAAAAAATTAAACCTGTAGCCCGGGTATTTAAGGTTGAAACCCAGATCAGGGGTAGCAACGGGGAACTAGTCTTCAAGCGGGAAAGCCTCGGCAGTCTGGGCCTGGCCTGGGAGCCGGCAGTAGATGTTTATGAGAAAGAGGACGAGATAGTGGTTGAGGTCGAAGTCCCTGGCGTTCTGGCCAGGAACCTCAAGATTGTCCAGTGGGGCAACCGCCTGGAAGTCAGCGGGATGAAAAAGGAAGTGGTGGAAGCCGTTAGGTTGAGGTTCCACCGCCTGGAAAGGGAAATGGGCTTCTTTCATAAGGAAATAGTGCTGCCGGTAGCCGTTTCCAGCGAGGACACCAGGGCTTCTCTGGAAAACGGGGTGTTGACCATCGTTCTTAAAAAGCAACCCAGGAGCACCAGGGAAATTGAGGTTAAGATCCAGAAAACAAAGGCTGAAGGTCAAGGAGGTGAGTGATGTCCCAGTTCGATAATTCTCCCGAAGAAGCGGTCAATGGTCTGACCGAGGAACAGCAGCAGAAGCTGCAGATTCCCGACCGCCTGCCCGTTCTGCTGCTCAGGGACGTGGTGATTTTTCCCTACATGATAGCCCCGCTCTACGTCGGCCGGGAAAAATCCAAGGCGGCCATTGATCACAGCCTGTCCACCAACCGCATGATCCTGCTGCTGACCCAGAAGGACATGGAAATCGAAGAGCCCAAGAGGGAAGACGTCTACGAGGTGGGCACGGTCGCCCTCATCATGCGGATGCTGAAGCTACCCGACGGCCGCATCAGGATTCTGGCCCAGGGCCTGGTCCGGGCCAGGATTGAAACCTTCGAAGACGAAGGCCCCTTCGTCCAGGCCAGGATAGTCACCCTCCTGGAACCGGAACAAGGGGAAAAGACCATCGAGCTTGAAGCCCTGATCAGGAACGTCCGCTCCGGCCTGGAAAAGGCTACCACCCTTGGCAAGGCCATTCAACCGGAGATACTGGTGATAGCGGCCAACCTGGAAGACCCGGGCCGGCTGGCCGACCTGACCGCCTCCAACCTGGAACTAAAGGTGAAGGAGGCCCAGGAAGTCCTGGAAATTGTCGACCCGGTGCTGCGGCTGAAGCGGGTCTACGAGCTCCTGGTCAGGGAACTGGAGCTGCTGGAGATGCAGTCCAGGATTTCCAACGAAGCCCGGGGTGAACTGGACAAGTTGCAGCGCCAGTACTTCCTGCGGCAGCAGATGAAGGCCATCCAGAAAGAGCTGGGTGAAGGTTCCGAGCTCCAGGAAGAGGTCAAGGTCTATCAGGAAAAGCTGAAGAAACTGCGGGTCGGCGATGAGGTGCGGGAAGAACTGGAGAAGCAAATCAACCGCCTGGCTCAGATGCACCCGGAATCGGCCGAGACCGCGGTTATCAGAAATTACCTGGATTGGATGTTCTCCCTGCCCTGGGACATCAGCACCAAGGATAACCTTGACCTCAAGATGGCCAGGAAAATTCTGGATGAGGACCATTACGGCCTGGAAAAGGTCAAGGAACGAATCATAGAGTACTTGAGCGTCAGGAAGCTGTCCAAGAAAATCAAGGGACCGATTCTGTGCTTCGTCGGGCCGCCGGGAGTTGGCAAGACTTCTCTTGGCCGGTCAATCGCCCGGGCCCTCGGGCGGAAATTCGTCCGGATATCGCTGGGCGGTGTTCATGACGAGGCCGAAATCCGGGGACACCGCCGGACCTACGTCGGGGCCATGCCCGGCAAAATCATTCAGGGACTGCGGCGGGCCGGTTCCAACAACCCGGTGTTCATGATGGACGAGGTGGATAAAATCGGGGCTGATTTTCGGGGCGACCCGTCCTCGGCTCTGCTGGAAGTCCTGGACCCGGAACAGAACAACAGCTTCCTGGACCATTACCTGGGGGTGCCCTTTGACCTGTCTAAGGTCATGTTCATCACCACGGCCAACCTCCTGGACCCCATCCAGCCGGCCTTCCGGGACCGGATGGAAATTATCGAGCTTCCCGGCTATACCGAGGAAGAAAAATTGCAGATTGCCATTCGCCATCTCATCCCCAAGCAGATTACCGAACACGCCCTCAAGCCGGAAGCCATCGATATCTCCGAGGGAGCGGTCAGGGCCATTATTTCCCAGTACACCCGGGAAGCCGGGGTCCGCAACCTGGAGAGAGAAATCGCCGGCATCTGCCGCAAGGTGGCCCGGCAGATTGCTGAGGGCAAGAAGAGAAAAGTCAGGATAACCGCCCAGAACATCGAAAAATTCCTGGGCCCGCCCAAGATTTTCCGGGACCAGCTCACCAAGAAGGACCAGGTGGGCGTGGCCACCGGAGTGGCCTGGACGGCCGCTGGCGGCGAAATCCTGTTTGTTGAAGCCACCAGGATGCAGGGCAAGGGCAACCTGATGCTGACCGGCTCCCTGGGCGAGGTGATGAAAGAGTCAGCCCAGGCTGCCCTGAGCTATGCCCGGGCTCATGCCGGGGAATTCGGTATAGAGCCGCGAATCTTCATGGAAAATGATTTCCATATCCATATTCCCGAAGGGGCCATCCCCAAGGACGGACCCTCGGCCGGGGTAACCATCGCCACCGCCTTCATTTCGGTCTGCACCAATATTCCGGTGCGCTGGAATGTGGCCATGACCGGCGAGATTACCCTGCGCGGCAATGTTCTGCCGGTGGGCGGCATCAAGGAAAAAGTGCTGGCCGCCCAGCGAGCGGGCATCAAGAAGATGATTTTGCCTCTGCCCAACAAGAAAGACCTGGTTGACATCCCGGCCAAAATCCGCCAGGAGATGCAGTTCATTTTTGTCGAGGACATAAAGCAGGTTTTCCGGGAAGCCCTGGCCAGACCTTTTTCTCAGGATGTTGTGGTGATGGCGGCCAATCCGAAGCGGCGGAAAAATACCGTTAGTAAAACCAGGAAGATTATCAGAGTCGGTTCAGGGCGGGCCAGAAAAGCCCATTAATGTTGCTTTTGTCTGGGGTAGTTAAAATCCTCTTATCCAGAGCGGCGGTTCTGGGTTTGCTGGATAGCTGTTCTTGACCCTGATGATTCGGGGATGGTTCGGGACCCAAGTCATCAGCTTAGCCGACTGCATACAGATAGCCTAATAAAACGGATATTAAGACTTAAATTGTTGATTTCCTTAAAAAAGGGAAGAGGGGAGCCAGCCCGCTTTTTCCTAAGCCTAAAGCAGGGAGTCGGAAGATATTCTGCTGGATTTAGGTTTTGGGGGCAGCGTCCTATCCGCTCAGGCGGCCCTACTCAGGCCAGGAAATTACCCTCAAAGACTAACTGGGCCGGCCCGGTCTGGTAAATCTTGTCTTTTTCCCATTCGACCACCAGTGGGCCCATGCTGGTCCAGACCTTGACCTTCCGCTCAGTCAGTTTTTTCAGGATGGAAGCTACAGCCGCAGCGCAGGAGCCGCTGCCCGAGCTCAGGGTTTCGCCCACGCCCCGTTCCCAGAACAAAACCTCAATTTCCTGGCGGTTTAGGACCCGGATGAATTCCACGTTGGTCCGGCGGGGGAAGAAAGGATGGTTTTCCAGCTCCTGCCCGACCTGGTGCCACTCAATCCTGGCCGGGAAGAATCTTTCGACGAAGATATCGCAGTGGGGATTGCCGACCGAAACGCAGGTGATATGATAGACCTTGCGGTTTATAGACAGGGGGTAATCAATTATGAATTCATATTCCTGCCCGTCGTCGAAGGGAATATCACGGGAAGAAAAGCGGGGTTCTCCCAGCTCGATTCTGAT
>JACIYI010000018.1 GCA_014360005.1 Candidatus Aminicenantota bacterium
TTTCAAATATTACAACGTTGACCTTTCAACCTCTTTCCCGGTCAATGGAAAATTTACCCCGCGGCAAAAAGAACTTTACCAGAAAGCACTGCTGGTTCGCCAGACCTGCTTGAACAGTTACCGGCCAGGAATTACTCTGCGGCAGGTCTCCGAAGAGACCAAGAAATTTTTACAGGAGAAAGGCCTTTCTCCCGAAGACCGCGATTTGAGAGGTCCCCTTCGTTATGGTGGGTATAACCATTCGGTTGGGCTGGCTACTCATGATGTCCAGGCCACTTTTTCCGGACCGGACGAGGTTTTAAAACCCGGATATGTTTTTGCCTGTGATATTCAGGTTATTCATCCCGAGGAAGAGATAGGCATCCGTCTTGAAGACACAATTGTCATTACTGAAACTGGATATTTAAATTTGGGGGAAGGGCTGCCTCGAACTGTAGAAGAAATAGAAGAGCTGATGAAAAAAGATGGGGTTATCCAGGTGCTTAAAAAGAAACAGGTTTATTAAGATAGAGCCCTGGTCTTAACATCAGGTTTGAGGAGAATGGTCATGAAGAAGTATTCAGCCGTTTTTAAAGCCATCATTTTTATTCTATTCCTGAGCACCATTTTTCTTTCACCGTCAATTATCGGAACTTTTGCTCAGCAGATTGATTTCAGCCAAAAACCGCGCCAGTGGGAAAGAAGCAGGACATATGATGCCCGCCACTACCTGATTAAACTTAATCTGGATGTGGAGGGTAAGGCTTTCCAGGGAGAGGCGGTCCTGACCCTGAGTTCTCTTCGCCCTGATTTAAGAACTGTTGAGCTTGATGCTGAAGATTACCGAGTCGAAAAAGTATATGATGAATGGGGGCATCCTCTTTCTTTTAAACAGACAGATAGAAAGCTTTTGATTGAACTATCGCGACCTTATAACGTAAGTGAGGTATTTTCTGTCACGGTCTTTTATAAAAGTGATGATCAGGTCCATAAAACTACTAACAAGAAAGGGCTCCGGTTTTTTGAAGCTACGGCCGAACATCCGATGCTGGTGGCTTCAGATTCCTGGCCTGATGGAGTTCATCACTGGTTTCCCTGTTATGACTTTCCAAACGAAAAAGTTACCAATGAAATTATGGCTACTGTGAAAGAGCCTTACAAAGTTGCTTCCAACGGTCGCCTGGTAAGCGTGACAAAGAATGAAAGACAACAAACAGTGACCTATCACTGGCTTCAAGATAAACCTCATTCTACTTATTTAATTTTCCTGGCCGCTGCTCCTTATGAAATTATCCGTGACCGCTACCAGAATATTCCCATTAACTACTGGGTCTTCCCGCAGCACGTCAAAGATGCCCTGCGCTCTTATGAAAAAACGCCGAAGATGATGGAGTTTTTTATCAAGACCTTTGACACTCCTTACCCCTGGGATAAATATGACCAGATATCAGTGCCCTTAGGAGGTGGTGCTGAAAGCACCTCAGCTACGGCCATGACTTATGTGATTATCCATGACGAAAAAGCCGAGAAAGATTTTCCCAGCCTGGGAATTGTCTCACACGAACTGGCTCATCAATGGTGGGGAGACCTGATCACTTTGCGGAGCTGGGAGCAGGCCTGGGTCAACGAGGGATTTGCCACTTACTCTGATTATCTTTATTACAACTATGACCGGGGACCAGAAGAAGGAGCTATAAATTTGCTGGCTAAGAAAAATGCTTATTTGCGAGAAGCAAGAAATAGGTACATCCGACCGATTGTTACGGACTGTTATGATGCTCCACAGGATTTGTTTGATGCCCATTCCTACCAGAAAGGGGCCGGCGTGCTTCATATGCTAAGATTTGTTCTTGGTGACCAGCGTTTCTTTCAGGTGCTAAAAGAATTTCTTCACCGCTATTCATTTCAACCAGTTGATACCCATGATTTTATGAAGACGGTCAAGGAAGTCACCGGGGAGAACCTGGACTGGTTTTTTGGGCAATGGCTTTTTAAACCAGGACACCCGGTTTTTGAGATTTCCTCAAGCTGGGATGAAGGGAAGAAGACCCTTGGCCTGACCATTAAACAGGTTCAGGATACTTCTCGCGGAATTCCCGTATTTAAGACGCCAGTATTGATCGGGATAAGGGGCAGCAAGAGTCTTGATGAGAGCAGTATTAAGGGCGATAAAGGTGATGAAATCATTTACAAAATCTGGATAACCGGGAAAGAAAATTATTATGAATTTCAGCTGACGGCTAAACCCAGGCTGGTTCGCTTTGACCGCGGTAATTATCTTCTCAAAGAGTGGACTTTTCCCAAAAGTGTAGAAGAGCTGCTTTACCAGGCACAGCATGATGACGTAATCGGCCGGATGTGGGCTGTCCAGCAGCTGGAAAAATTCGCTGATAAGCCAGAGGTAGTAAAAGCTATACGGGATGTGGCCCGGAGTGACGTATTCTGGGCGGTAAGGAAAACAGCCGTAGAAACCATTGGCAGCTGGAAGAATACGAAGTTTATTCCCTTTTTAAGGGAAAAATGTAAAGATAAGCATTCACAGGTAAGAGCCGCGGCCCTGAAAGCTCTGGGAGATTTGGCCCAGCCGGCTCTGGCCGGGTTTTTCCAGGAATGCTTTAACCGGGATGATAGCTACGTGGCTCAGGCTGAAGCCTTGAGAGCTCTGGGGAAAACCGGTGATAAGAAGCAAGCTGATTTTCTCAAAAAAGCGTCAGCCGTTCCTTCCTACCGGAATATAATCAAGAACGCCGCCCTGGAAGCCCTCCGGCAACTGGGCCTGGAACAATGAGTTCAAGGTAAAGTCAATTTTTGTTTTAGAAAAGTTGCTTGAGGAATGAATTTTAATGGAAAAAAGAGAAGTGACTAAAATGAAAAAAATTATCAGCCTTGTTTTTCTGGTAATGTTTCTGGTCAGCACTGCCTGCCAGGTCAAGACCAAAGAGACGGATCTGGCTACTGGTTTCAAACAGCCTGGCCACGAGGCTCGCCCGAGAGCCTACTGGAACTGGTTGAACGGTTCAGTATCGCTTAATGGCCTGACCCGTGATTTAGAAGAAGCCAAAGACAAAGGATTGGCTGGCCTGGAAATATGGGATACCGAAGCCATGCGGAATCCTGACGGTTTTGTTCCCACCGGACCAGCTTTTTTGAGCCTTGAATCTGTGGCAGCCATCCAGCACGCAATGAAAGAAGCCAGCCGATTGGGACTGACTCTGGGACTTATTACTTCCAGTGGCTGGAATGCCGGAGGTTCCTGGGTGCCGCCAGAGATGGCCAGTAAAAATCTCTACTATTCAAGTTTGGTTGTCAGCGGACCGGCTAAAATCAGGCAACCGCTGGAGTTCCCTGAAGTTCCATCTAACTGTCCTAAAGGTGAAGACGGCAGGCCGAAGTGGTACCTGGAGGTAGCTGTGCTAGCCTGGCCCTATACCGAGGACAAAATCATTCCAGATGTTTCAAAAGTCATCAATATTACTGACAAGCTAATAAATGATCAGCTGGCCTGGGATGTTCCTCCGGGTAAGTGGCAAGTTATGCGCTTTGTCTGTACTAATAATGGTCAGCAACTAATTGCCGCCAGTCCAAATTCAAAGGGCCTGTTCATAGATTTTCTGGACCCAGAGGCTACTCGTTTTCACTTTGAATACATCTTAAATAAAATTGGGTTGAAAAAAGGTGCCAATCCGGATTGCCCTCTTAAATACCTGGAAGTTGATAGCATGGAGCTGGAAGAAGGCATTCAGTGGACGCCAAAATTCCCGATTTGGTTCAGTAAGTACAACGGCTATGATCCGATTACCTGGTTACCCGCATTGTCGGGCTGGACGGTAAAAGATAAGGGTACCAATGACAGATTTATTTATGATTATAAAAAAACGGTCAGCGATCTCCTTATTTTTAGCCATTATGTAACGGGGAGCGAGGTATGCGCTGAGTACGGTCTGCAGCTGGCGGGCGAAGCCGGAGGTCCAGGTCCCCCTATCTGGGATAGCTGTCCGGTTGATGCTCTGAAAGCTCTGGGAAATGTTGACCTACCCCGTGGCGAATTCTGGATTAAGAATCGCCACAATATTTTTCTGGTTAAGGAAATAGCCTCAGCTTCCCATATTTACGGGAAAAAATACGTAGATGCTGAATCCTGGACTACCTGGTTGCGCTGGCAGAATAGCCCTTTAGTGCTTAAACAGCTGGTTGACCGAGCCTTCTGCGAAGGTCTGAATCGGATAACCTACCATGTCTTTGCCCACTCCCCGGAAGAAGCAGGCTTTCCCGGCCGGGCTTATCATGCTGGGGTGGATTTGAACCCGCGGGTGGTCTGGTGGCCTAAGGTCAGACCCTTCATGGATTACCTGGCTCGTTGTTGTTATATGCTGCAGCAGGGTTTATTTGTGGCTGACGTTGCCTATTATTATGGTGATAAAGCTCCAAATTTTTGGCCTTTGTTTCATAATGTTCCAGAAAAACCTTTGCTGGAAGATTTGGGCCAGGGCTATGACTATGATGTGGTCAACACCGACGTTATCCTCAATCGGATGACAGTTAAAGATGGCTGGATTGTTCTTCCCGATGGGATGTCTTATCGCCTTCTTGTCCTTCCGGAGGAGCGGACCATGCCCCTTGAGGTGCTTGTCAAATTAGAAAAAATGGTGTCTGAAGGGGCAACCATTTTAGGACCAAAGCCTGAAGATGTTCCAGGTCTTAAAGACCACGAAGAAAAAGCTGCGAAACTCCGGGCTCTGGCGGACAGGCTGTGGGGAGATTGTGATGGGATTTCAGTTAAACAGAATAATTATGGCCGGGGAAAAGTTATCTGGGGTTTAACTCCCGGAGAATGGCTGCTACAGAATTCTACCGGGCCGGATTTTTCGAGTGAGATTGAAGAACACAACGTCCATCTTGATTACCTCCATCGCCGGGTAGAAAATAAGGACATCTATTTTGTTAGAAATAAATCATTAACTCCTTTAAATACCTGGTGTGTTTTTCGAGTCAAAGATAAAACACCTCAACTATGGGATCCGATGGATGGCAGTATAAAACCGGTCTTCACTCACAGGACTGTGCCTGGCGGAACAAGTGTATGGCTCAGCCTTCCTCCAGCTGGTTCGGTGTTTGTGGTCTTTACGAAAAAAACCATGTCTCCTGGCCCTGATTGGGCGGTGCTTTCTGACGGAAAACATGATTCTTCTTTTCCTTTAATACAAATCCAGGAAGTTGATAAAACATCTGCCAGAGTTAGAGTCTGGCAGAACGGTGAATACGAACTGACCGGTATAAATGGACAAAAGAAAAGGATAAAAGTCAATTCCTTACCGCAGCCTCAGATCATTGAAGGTGAATGGACAGTGGACTTTGATCCCAAGTGGGGGGCTCCACCCAGCATTAAACTGTCAGAACTTATATCGTGGACTGACCATGAAAATGAAGGTGTGAAGTATTATTCTGGTCCGGGCTTCTATGTCAAAACGCTTGATCTAGCCAAGGAGTGGCTGGGCTCTGGTAAAAGAGTGTATCTGGACCTGGGAGAGGTTCATGAAGTGGCTGAGGTAGTTATTAACGGCCAATCGGCTGGCATACTATGGACCACGCCATTCTGCACGGATATTACTCCTTTCCTCAAACCAGGTTCCAATGAGGTTAAAGTAGAAGTCAGGAATATGTGGATCAATCGTCTCTGCGGTGATTCGCAGCTTCCAGCGGAAAAAAGATTCTGCCGCACCAACATCAGGTCAAACTGGCAGCTTTATCCAGCTGGCCTGCTGGGACCGGTCAGGCTTCTGCCGGCCATAGATATGGAAGTAGATTTTTCAGTTAAATAAAAAAAAATTAGTAAACATGCTTTTGGAAATAAACAGAAACAAGGATGAAGTTTGAACCGAGTTCATTTGATTTATCATGAGGATAAAAATGATTAAAGGGGTTGAAAAAATAAAATGGACCTTAATTATATTTTTGGCTCTTCTGTTATTATCAGGCTCGGTTGAAATCAGCCATGGCTTAGAAGCTGAAAATAAAATTCACTCTCCCCGGATTGTAAATATAATAAACTTTGTCCGGCAGTGCGAACCCCGAATTGACTGGATAACCCAAGAAGTGCTCTACCAGACAGTGGTGGAGCAGATTAAGACTATAAAGCAGTATAATTTCAAAGCCACTTTTCTTCTTCAGTATGATGCGCTTACTGACCCCCGCTATCAAAAACTGATGAAAGAATTACCAGCTGATAAGTTTGAAGTTGGCGCCTGGTGGGAGATACCGCAACCTCTGGTGGAGAAGAGCGGGCTTAAATGGCGTGGAAGATATCCCTGGGACTGGCATGCTGATGTCGGTTTCGCCACTGGCTACACGCCCGAAGAAAGAGAAAAGCTCATCGATACCTACATGGAAGATTTCAAGAAAATTTTTGGTAGCTATCCAAAATCTGTTGGTTCCTGGTTCATCGATGCCCATTCGCTGAAGTACATGCACGAAAAATATGGAATTGTGGCTTCCTGCAACTGTAAAGATCAGGTTGGAACAGATGGCTACACTTTGTGGGGCGGTTTCTGGAGTGGCGGTTACTATCCAAGTCAGGTCAATGCTTACATGCCCGCCCAGAGCCAGGAAAAGCAAATTCCCGTCCCCATTTTCCGCATGCTGGGCAGCGACCCCATTCATCAGTATGACAGCGGCCTGGGAACTATGAACCAGCGTGTTATTTCTCTTGAACCGGTGTATGAGAAGGGCGGGGGCGATGAGAGATGGTGCCGGTGGTATTTTGATTGGTTTGTCAACGAACCAGCCCTCAACTTTGCCTATGTCCAGGTCGGTCAGGAGAATTCCTTTACCTGGAAAAGGATGGCTCAGGGCTATCAAGTGCAGATGAAGATTTTAGAGGAGCTGGTCAAAAACGGGAAAATTCTCCTGCAGACTCTCAGTGAAACGGGAAAGTGGTTTAAGGAAAATTATCGGGTTACTCCGCCAACTTCGGTCGTAGTGCTTAAGGATCATTCTGAAAAAAATTTAAGAACGGTCTGGTTTAACTCAAGATTTTACCGGGCAAATCTCCTCTGGGAACAGGGGACCCTGCGCTTCAGAGATATCCATCTTTTTGATGAAAACATGGTCTCTGATTATCTTAAAGAGCCAGGAACCTCAAGCCAGTGTTTTTACTACACCCTGCCGCTGGTAGATGGTTTTTACTGGAGCTCTGCTCAGACAATTGCCGGTCTGAAGTTTAAATCTGGTGATGGTAAAGAGTTAAAAGGTGACAACCTGGTGGTGAACGATTCGCCGGCTGGCGCACTTTTGCTGAGCTGGCCCACCAGGTCTCTGGCCGGAGAAATTTCTATTCAGTTAAATGAAAACTCTTTGATAATTTCGGCCGCCGGCCGGCTTAAAAATAACTGGTACCTCGAATTGAGCACGGCAGCGGAAGCAGAGTTACCATTTCTTAAAATAGAACCTCAAAAGTTATCCGGGAAATTCAGGAACTGGACTTATGTGGTTTGGCTGAAGTCAGGCCGATTTATAAAAGAACAGGATACGCCCCTGAAGATCATCCCCCATAATAACCGGATT
Organism: Candidatus Aminicenantota bacterium; assembly: GCA_014360005.1. Classification (GTDB taxonomy): domain Bacteria; phylum Acidobacteriota; class Aminicenantia; order Aminicenantales; family Saccharicenantaceae; genus Saccharicenans. Next base: position 7,540 of record JACIYI010000018.1, read on the forward strand.
GTTATTGATTTATCCCCGAGGGAGAAATAGATTCCCGCTTTTTCCTTGTGATTCACTGACAGCTTGCCTGGTGAAAATTTAATTTAAGTGCGGCCCTGGGCCAGGTTCCAATATCAATTTGAAAGAAAAAATTTCTTGACAGAATTAGAATAGTTTCTTACATTAAGAAAATAACTGCTAAACTCTCAAAGGAGAATTTAATGAAACGGCGAGAGTTCGTCAGAGCGGCAGGAATAGGTACGGCTTTAATAGCTCTGAACAAATCTTTATATCCCGATATAATAACGGCCCCTAAGGATGAGCTTCCCCATATCATTCTTCTTTTGACTGATGATCAGGGATACGGCGATGCCGAATGCTATAATCCCCAATCCCTGATTCCAACCCCCAATATCAATAGATTAGCCAGGGAAGGCATCAGATTCACTGATGCCCACTCCCCTTCTGCCGTCTGCACCCCCACCCGCTATGGCCTTCTGACCGGCAGATACTGCTGGAGAACCTGGCTGAAAAGAGGCGTTGTCGGTGGGTATACGCCATCTCTTATTGAACCCGAGCGGGAAACCCTGGCTACCCTTCTTAAAAAGAAGCAATACAAGTGTGGGTTTTTTGGCAAGTGGCATCTTGGTCTGAACTGGACCAGAGCCAACGGCTTTAAGCCAACCTGGAAAGATGCGGAGAGACTTTATCGTGGTTCCTGGCAGGATTCTCCTCCAGAAACAGGAATGAACGTAGATTTTTCTAAACCAGTATCCGGCGGACCACTGGACCTGGGGTTCGATTACGCTTTTTTTACCGCTGCCTGTTCAGGTATTGACGGTCCCTTCACCTTTATTGTGGGAGACCGGGTCAAGGAGATTCCTACCCATAAGATATCAGAGTATTACAATATGAATGGCGGCGAGGAAGGCAGTCCCCGGCCCGGATGGGCTGCCCCAGGCTTCAAGATTGAAGAAGTGGACATGGAATTTACCAGGGAAGCCATCGCTTTTATTAAGCGAAGCCTGAGGGAATCTCCCGGAAAGCCATTTTTTGTCGAATTGTGTTTATCTTCGCCTCATACTCCCTGGTTACCGCCAGACTTTGTCAAAGGAAAAAGCGGCGATGGGCCCCGTGGAGACCTGGTTGTCCTGGCTGATTGGTGTCTGGGTGAGATAATTAAGACTCTGGCCGAACTAAAAATTGACGATAAAACGATGGTCATTTTTGCCAGTGACAATGGACCTCACCCTGGAATAAAAGGACATAAATCAGCTGGACCCTGGCGTGGTTATAAAACTCACATCTGGGAAGGTGGGCACAGGGTTCCGTTCCTTGTCCGCTGGCCCGGGCGAATCAAACCTGGTAGCGTTTCTGAGGAACCAATTTGTCTGACTGATATGATGGCGACTTTTGCCTCTCTCACCGGGGCCCGGTTATCGCCTGAAGCCGGCCCTGATAGCTACGATATCTCCCCGGCCATTTTAGGAGAAAAATATAGAAAGCCAATCCGGGAAGCGCTGGTTCTTCATTCTGAAGATGGAACGTTTGCTATTCGACAGGGTGAATGGAAGTTGGTCCTGGATAACCCAACCTCAGGCGGCTGGATGCCACCAGAAGGCAGTCCCCCGCAGCCAGGCAGTCCGGGCCAGTTATATAATTTAAGAGATGACCCGTATGAGCAAAACAACCTCTGGGACCAACAGCCGGAGATAGTCCGTCATCTAAAAAAACTGCTGGAACGCTACCAGCAAGAAAAGAAAAGTGCTCCTGGGGGTAATTAAAAACAAAGACACTCTTTTATTCTGGAATTTTTTATGCCTCGGGTATAGGCCAGATTTGAATATAAGAAGCAAGAATTTGATGAGAAAGAAGGATATAAAATCCGGGTCAAGAATCCAGGTAATGAGTCTGAGGATTGAGAAAGAATTTTCTGACCTTAGAAAGACAGAGTAAAGACGGCTCATCAGGATGGATTTTTTCAAGAAAGATGGCCTGCAAATTGAGCAACCAATTGGCTTAAGAAATAAGCTCGAAGCCCGGGAGGTGACTATGCCTGGAAAAAAGAAAGGATTTATTTATGGGCTGGGAATATTAACTCTTATTCTGGTCGGTCTGCCTTTTATGATTAATACTATAGCCGGGGCTAAATCATCCCGGCTAATCCAGAAGGAAAATGGACTTCATGGATACATCAGCTTTAACCATGACCCTATTCCTGGTGACTTCGGAGCTGGCATAGGCTTTTACGTAGCTGTCTGGCCCTTGATCGATGAACCCCTGGCGGGCTTCCAGATAGGTTTGCCCAGCACCTGGATTATCCCTGATAATTCTGATAACAAGACCACTCCCCTCTGTCCCGAAGGGACCCTGGCCAGAAAATGGAAACCGCGGGGACCTACCTGGAGCTCTGTTTTTCAAACCATTGAAGGTGGGGTGGGATATTGGGCTGGTAATCATTTCCGTTACGGGCCGCCCAAGTTCAGTATGAACGGCACGCCCCAGTGTTATGATTATGAAATAGGTTCACCGGGCTGGTCATTTTTCTACAGCGATGAAGCTCTGCCTGATGATAGACTCGGCATTGCCCAGCTCAGCAACCGTTTGCTGATTCCCCCAGACGGAATCACTTTTGAAGGTTATCCCAACGGGGAATTTCTCGGGTATACCTGGATGGCCCTGCCTTTTACAGATTCTGAGGAAGGCCAGCTACCAACCGGCGACCAGAGCTGGACCTGCTTTTTGAGCGCCGCTAATTTTAAGGGACCGATAGCCTTCTTTATCCCTGAAACCTGGAGCAAAATCGGCAAATTATTTAATTATCCCTTCTTGTTTGGTCGTGGCCTTGATGCCAGACCCGGGAAAGCCGGCGGCGGAGCCATTGAAATTAATACTGTGCCCAGATTTGAAGCCGCAGATTTAACCGGACAAATATATGCCAAATTACCCAAATTGCAATTTCCAGTGGATGAACAGGGCCGGTCTATTCTGGTACAGGAGGTGACTTATTACTCCAAAGCGGCCCTGTACGATTCGTTTAAAGCCTGGCGGGACCAGGGCATCTTTTGCTCTGGCCAATTTGGTCAGGAAGGAGCAATAAAGCCCAAACTTACTCCCCGGCTTACTCGTTATGATATGGCTGGAGTGAAAATAGAAGGGGTTGAGGGCGAGTCAGGTATTTTTGAGACACAGGTATTTGCTGGCAATTTGTGGGGATTGAAATGGAAGGCAGGTATAGAAAATAACATGGCAGTTTTCCCTCAATATTACAAATATGAGGGAAGCCAATACCTGGCTGTTAGGGAATCAGAAGTGCCAACCGAAACCAGCTTAACCCAGCAAAAATTCCAGCTGGCTGGGCCCGGGCGTCCTTATAACTCAACCTGGGTCAATATCAATCCCAGACCAAAAGCTCGTCCCTCTAAGGCTAAGCTGGCTGAAGGCTCAGGGTCTGATTATTCTGATCAAGAAATCCTGCCCAGGCCGAAAGCAGGACCGTTTAAGGTTACGCTGGCTGATGGTTCGGTGGTAACTTATTATTGGTACAGGTTCATTGATCAACCAGCCTTCTGGCAATATACCAGGTCTGCTGACAGATATGTTTGGTCTGCTGAAAAAAAGGCTAAATTGCAGGCTCTGGTCGAAAAACTTCAGGCTAATTGGCCGATTGACCGCGATTACATGGTGCCGCCGTCTTACGGCCAACTGGTAAAAATTGACCCGGCTCTTATTGTGACTCCACCTCCAGGCCTTGAAGTCGGCTATGTACCTATTGTCGTCCGGCAAGAACCGGCTAAAAAATGAGGGCCTTAAGAAATTTTTAGTTAGCCAGAGTTATTCTTATCTTTAATAGGACAAACTGGTTAATCATTTTTAATTATTTAACGGGTTCAATTTTTATCTGGACTTCAGATTCAGCCTTTAATGGTACAAACAGAACAAGATCAATTCCTTCTAAGGTCTTATTCACCCCCACCTGGCAGCCTTCTATCTCTTTGTTATTCACTAATACCTTAGCACCCGATAAATTCCAGTTCTTTACATAAACAGCCGGGTTGAACAGCGGCGAATTTTTTGAACCTTTAAGACTGATAATTAAGTCTTTGGGCTTCTGGCTGGTTTTATAAATCTTGTAGCATCTTTCACTTTTATCGTAGCCTTCTAATTTAAAACCATCGCTCTGGATTACCAGTTCGGCTGGATAGGCCCAGGAGCGGCCGAATTTTATTATTTCATCAAGAGACAGGTCGTTCATCCCATAAAGGCCAGACCAGTATTCTCGTCTACCGGTTTCATGAATAACTGGGTCAGAAATAGGAAAGCCTATGGTGTGGGACGGCCGGTCAGGCATTACTCCTCTTCGGCCATCGCAGCGGCCGTCGCATCTGGCCTGTCCCATCGGCCAGTGGTTGCAGCCGGTATGAAGACAATATCCGTTCAGGTTTTCATAGCGCAGCCACATCTTGTTGCCTGGTTCAAAGCAGATGAAGGGTCTGTTTTTTGCCTTAAAATTGAATTGCTGAATGGTGTAGTCAAAAGACTTATCCCAGTTAAAGGGCCCGTAAGGAGGTTGGCTCGGGTCTTCCACAAAAGAGACTTTTTTCTTATTCCCTTTATAATCGGCTACTGTGGCAAAATCCTTTTCTACCACCTCACATACTTTTTGCTCCGGCTGCAGCAGAACTTCAGATTCCTGAAACTGCCTGGGGACCCCCAGGGTGTCCTTTTTCCAGGAAACTTTTCTGATGGCGGTCTGGTCTGGATAAACGTAATAGTATTCGTCCACCCAGACTTCCCAGCCGGTTTTCGGGTCCCTTCTCCAGGTATGTTCATAAGCACTCACCGGGGCGTATCTCCAATGAACAACTGCCCGGGCTTCATTGTTTTCAATTATCCTGACACTGGATAAGCGGCAGTGCCTGTCCTGCATGTGTTCAAAGCAACCTTCCTCATCATTCCAGGCTTCTACACTCTGGTCAGCCATCCACAGTTCATTCTCTGAAACCCAGACCGGGCTGTAGCGGGTGCCGCGCCAGAAAACGAGCTTGACCGGAGATTTATCAAAAGTGACTACTACATCTGCATGTTCACCTACCGGCCAGAGATTGTCCCAGGCCGGGTAATATTTTAAAGTGGTATAAAAAGCCCCGAACTTCCCTGGCTGGTGCTCGAGCCTTGGTAGCCTTTTGGGCTGAAGGTCCGGGGAGGCCACTTTAACCTGCTGATATTTGGCTTTTATCTGGTCTGCGCTCAGGGCCAGGTTGTATACCTTCACTTCATCTAATATTCCTTCCAGGCCAAAATAATCGGCCAGCGTCCCATGTTCACTGACAATATCAGATGGCTTGGCCGGTGAAGCTACCATTCCCAGCAGGAAATTTCCTTTGAGTTTTTCCATCTGACCGATGACGGCTGAGCTGGCCCGCAGTTCTCCATTGACATAGACCTTAAGCTCAGAATTTGCTTTATAAGTGCCAACAACATGCATCCATGTTCTCAGGGGAATGGTTTCTCTTTCGGTGGTGGCTGAACGCCACTGGCCATCTATAGCCACCTCCATGGAGACCTGGCCATAGGGACCAATCAGCAAGCGGTAACCATTGACCTGAGTGGTTTCAGTAGTAAGAACGGGACACCAGTTTAAAGGATATTCACCCAGCGCCACCCAGGCTTCTACCGTTAATTCATTATTTATATTAAGCGGGGAAGTCTCAGCGGCCCGCACCGAGGTGGTAAAGCCATCGAGCCTTAAGCCCTGGCCACTAACCCCGGGAGCAACAGCAAAGTTTCCTTCCAGGGAATCCCATTTTCCGTTTCTCGCTTCCCGGGTCTTTCCGCTTACCACATAAACAGCCGGCGGACTCATCTCGGGATTAAAATTTTCCTTGACGGTCTGTTTCGTCTGTATTTCTTCAATTTTTTCAAAATCCCACCAGATCTTTGACTCCTGGGCAGATACAGGAAGAACCACCAAGGCCAGAAGCCAAATCATTAAAACTTTCTTCTCCATCTTTATTCTCCTTTATGAGGCTGGGCCAGATAAAAATTTATGGTTTTTATCCATTCTTTTCGGCCCATTCCGTCCAAAATAAAATCTTTCAGATGCTCATTATAAAGATTTATCGAACTAAAAGCAGCGAATTTTTTTGCCCGATTAAACCAGGTACCTGTTAAATATTTGGCTACATCTTGCCGCCAGACAATAAATGTGCTAAAGTCAGGAAAATTTCTGGAGGCTGAAGCACGAAATACGGACTGCTGGTCCTCAAAGACGGCACGGTCTTTGAGGGCAGAGGATTCGGAGCCTGCGCTAAAAACTGGGGGGAAGTCGTTTTTAACACCGGGATGGTGGGTTATGTCGAATCCATCACCGACCCCTCCTACCACGGCCAGATTCTGGTTCAAACCTACCCGCTTGTCGGCAACTACGGCGTCAACCCGGATGAGTTTGAGTCAGACCGTCCCTGGATAAAAGGTTACGTGGTTTCGGAATACACCCGCTTCCCCTCCCATCACTCTTCCAGAAAATCTCTGGACCGCTGGCTGGAAGAAAGCCGGATTCCTGGTCTCTGCGCGATTGATACCAGAGCTCTGGTCAGGAGGCTGCGACACTATGGCGTTATCCCGGGACTTCTGGTCGTGTCTGAAAAACCTATCAGGATAACTCCCCTCATAAAGGAAGCGAAAACCCTTCCTGACCCCAATGCTTCTAACCTGGCAGCTGAAGCTTCCACCAAAGATATCCATATTTACAACCCGGAAGGCAACGCCAGACTGGTTTTGATTGACTGCGGGGTAAAACTGGGCCTTATCAGGAGCCTGCTAAAACGGGGCGCTTCGGTCATCAGGGTCCCGGAGAATTTCCCGGCGGAAAAAATTCTGGACCTTAATCCCCATGCGGTGGTTATTTCCAACGGGCCTGGTGACCCGCAGAAGTGTCGGGCCGTGGAAACAGTCGCTGCCCTACTTAAAGAAAACCTGCCACTCCTGGGCATCTGCCTCGGCCATCAGATTCTGGCTCTGGCTGCCGGTGCCCGCACTTATAAACTCAAGTTTGGCCACCGCTCCCAGAACCAACCCTGTCTGGAAGAAGGCACCAGGCGCTGCTACCTGACCAGCCAGAACCACGGCTATGCGGTTGAAGCAAGAACCCTGCCGCCCGAGTGGCTCCCCTGGTTCACCAACGCCAACGACCACACCAACGAGGGAATCAGACACAGGAAGAAGCCATTCTTCGGCGTGCAATTCCATCCTGAAGCCAGCCCCGGACCAACCGACACTGAGTTCATCTTTGATCTTTTCCTGGAGCAGCTCAGATGAGAAAGTTGAAAAAAGTTCTACTGCTTGGAAGCGGGGCCATAAAAATCGGTGAAGCCGGCGAATTTGATTATTCTGGAAGCCAGGCCATCAAAGCTCTTAAAGAAGAAGGGCTGGAAGTTATTCTGGTCAACCCCAACATCGCCACCATCCAGACTTCAGAATTCTTGGCTGATAAAATCTATTTTCTTCCCGTCGAGCCCTATTTTGTGGAAAAAATCATCGCCCGCGAAAAGCCAGAGGCGATGATGATTTCTTTCGGAGGACAGACAGCTCTAAACTGTGGGTTAACTCTGTGGAAGCAAGGAATTCTGGAAAAGCACAAAGTTCAGGTTTTAGGCACGCCGCTTCGTTCCGTGGAAATAACCGAAGACCGCGGCCTGTTCAATCAGGCTTTAGCCGTAGCCGGGCTCAAGACTCCGCGCGGTCAGGCTGTCTCATCTGCAGAAGAGGGCCTCCTTGCGGCCGAGGACATCGGCTACCCCGTCATGGTCAGGGCCGCTTTTGCTCTAGGCGGTCAGGGCAGCTCTCTCTGTTATAAAAAAGAAGAGCTGGAAGAAAAACTGGGCCTGGCTTTTTCTGAGCTCAAGCAGGTTTTGATTGAAGAATACCTGGAAGGCTGGAAAGAGATTGAGTACGAAATTGTCCGCGATGAAGCTGATAACTGCTTGGCCATCTGCAACATGGAAAACCTCGACCCCATGGGCATCCACACCGGCGAGAGTGTGGTGGTGGCTCCCTCGCAAACTCTGACCAACCGTGAATACCACCAGCTGCGGGAAATTGCCTTCCAGGCAGTCAGGAAATTAGGCATTATCGGCGAATGTAACATCCAGTTTGCCCTCAACCCGGAAAACAGCGATTACCGAATCATTGAGATTAACGCCCGGCTGTCGCGTTCCTCGGCGCTGGCTTCTAAGGCCACTGGCTATCCACTGGCGTTTATGGCTACCAAATTGATGCTGGGCTACTGCCTGCCGGAGCTGAAAAACACTGTCACCAGAGCGACCACCGCCTGCTTTGAACCAGCTCTGGATTACGTCACCGTCAAGATTCCCAGATGGGATCTTAAGAAATTCGCTCGGGTTTCCAAAAAAATCGACTCAGAAATGAAGTCCGTGGGCGAAGTCATGGCCATCGGCCGCAGCTTTGAAGAAGCCCTGCAGAAAGCCATCCGCATGCTTCAGGTAGGTATGTACGGGTTTGTGGGCAACGAAAATTATTCTTTTAAAAACCTGGAAAAGGAACTGGAGCATCCGACAGACGAACGGCTTTTCGGCCTGGCCGAGGCTTTCAAAAAAGGCTGGTCCGTGGAGAAGGTGGCTTCACTTACCCAGATAGACCCCTGGTTTCTGCATAAGATGAAAGGGCTGGTAGAGCTGGAAAAGGAAATAAGAAAATACACTTTAGACACTCTACCTTCTGATTTATTGGAAGAAGCCAAAAGAAAAGGATTTTCTGACAAGCAGATTTCTGTGTTCACCGGCTCCAGCGAAGCCGAAGTCAGGGAAAAAAGGAAAAAGCTCAAACTGCGGCCGGCCGCAAAACAGATTGATACCCTGGCGGCTGAATACCCGGCCAAAACCAATTATCTTTATCTCACCTACTACGGTCAGGAAGATGATGTCAAATTTCGGCCGGCAAAAAAGAAGGTCATGGTGCTGGGCTCTGGTCCCTACAGCATTGGTTCATCCGTAGAATTTGACTGGTGCTGTGTAAACACTGTTCTGACGCTAAGAAAGCTCGGCTTTAAGACCATCATGGTCAACTATAACCCGGAAACCGTTTCTACTGATTATGATATGTGCGACCGACTTTATTTTGATGAGCTGAGTCTGGAGCGGGTTCTGGACATCTACGAAAAAGAAAAACCGATTGGAGTGATAATTTCCATGGGCGGTCAGGTGCCGAACAACCTGGCTCTTAAACTGCACCAGGCAGGCCTGCGGGTGCTGGGCACTTCACCAGAAAGTATTGACCGGGCGGAAGACCGCCATAAATTCTCCAGACTTCTGGATGAACTCGGAATTGACCAGCCGCCGTGGAGAGAGGTCACTACGGTGGAAGAAGCCAGAGAGTTCTGCCGTCAGGTGGGCTACCCGGTAATAATTCGCCCTTCCTACGTGCTGAGCGGTGCGGCCATGAGTCTGGTTTTTGAAGAAAATTTTCTGGAGCGCTACTTGAGGCGGGCTTCCTTAGTTTCACCCGAACATCCAGTGGTCATTTCTAAATTCATCGTTGGGGCCAAAGAAATTGAGTTAGAGGCGGTAGCAGTAAAAGGGAAAATTGTGGCTTCAGCCATTGTGGAACATATAGAAAATGCCGGCGTCCATTCCGGTGATGCCACTATGGTCGTCCCCCCGCAAAAGCTTTACCTGGAAACCGTGCGCCGCATAAGAATAATCGGAGAAAAAATTGCCCGGGCCTTAAGCATCACCGGACCGTTTAACCTGCAGCTTCTGGCCAGGGATAACCAGCTTAAAGTGATTGAGTGTAACCTGAGAGCTTCTCGTTCGCTGCCCTTTGTTTCCAAGGTTTCGCGCCTTCCTTTTATCGAGCTGGCCGTAAGAGCCATGCTCGGGCTGCCGGTGAGCAACAGCCGCTCCATTTTTGAACTGAATTATGTCGGAGTGAAGGCCCCGCAGTTTTCCTTCTCCAGGCTGAAGGGCGCTGACCCGAATCTTGGAGTGGAAATGGCTTCAACCGGAGAAGTGGCCTGCCTGGGAGATGATGTCCAGGAAGCTTTACTTAAAGCCATGCTGGCTGCCGGCTTTAAGCTTCCCCAACAATCAATCTTGCTCAGCCTGGGCGGTGAGGAAAACAAGCAAAAATTTCTGGCCGCAGCTCAGGAGCTAGTCAGAACCGGGCTTCAGATTTACGCCACTGAAGGCACTTCCCGATTTTTAAAGCGGCATAAAATAGAAAATACCATGCTTTATAAAATTCACCAGCCACACCAGCCCAACCTGAAAGATTACCTGATGGAAAAAAGGATTGATTTCCTGATTTCCATACCGCACACCGGAAAGCGAATTGAATTTGACTCCGACTACCGGATGCGGCGTCTGGCCATTGACCTTGGTATTCCGGTCATCACCAACCTGCAGTTAGCCGAAGCTTTTGTCAATTCTCTGAAGCTTCGCCGGCTGGAAGACCTCAAAATTAAAGCCTGGCACGAGTATGAGTAAACTCACCTCGACGGCCAGACTTCTGAGGTGTCGCTTCTGAAGAGTGCACCTAGACGGGGTACCATTTCTTAGTCCGGCCTTTCTCATCAAACCAGCTAAACAAAAGCTTTTTCCGCAACCTTATAAAACTTTTCGACAAAGAAAAGAGCGAAGATTGCATAAATCAGACCCAGGTCATTATATGAATAACTGTTCATATAGTTGATTTTTGGGCAATAATATCTTAATTTTCCTATGAGGAGAAATGCTATGAGGATTAGATTGTTAAGCATCCCGGTTGCTGACCAGCAAAAAGCCCTGAATTTTTATACCGAAAAACTCGGTTTTATTCTGAAAAAAGATATCCCTATGGGTGAAGCCCGCTGGCTAACTGTAGTCTCGCCAGAAGAGCCCGAAGGTCCTGAACTTCTTCTTGAACCCAATGCGGAGTACCCCGCTATGAAGAACCTGAAGGAATCACTGGTCAGAGACAACATTCCCATAGCCGCCTTTGAAGTTAAAAACATTAAGGAAGAATTTAACCGCCTCAAAGAAAAAGGTGTTAATTTCACCCTGGAGCCAACAGATTTTGGTACAGTGTTGGTCGCCATCTTTGACGATACCTGCGGCAATTTGATCCAGATCTACCAGATAAAATAACTGCCTTAGATTTTAGGTTTAAGCTTTGTTTAAATTCCCCATCCTTCTATATCTTTTTCAAAGTCTAACCGTGAATTCGTTTTTATCAAGGCCATAACCGCACCATGTCGATTAAGCTTACGGAAATAACCTGGTTACCTCAACAATAATTCTTTGGCCAACCTAAAAACCATGTCTTAACCTGAAAGAAAAAGTGGCTTGACTTAAAACTTTAAATGAGTATAAACAAGTCAAAGGCTTATTTCATGAGGGCAAAACAAGAGAGCTGTTTCCGCCACCTAATCTAGCAAAGAAACACCCGCACCCTGACTTCCGGAAATTAGCCTTTCAGGTTTAAGGAGGGTATTATGTCAGACCCAAATCCCCTTAACCCGGGAAATGGCGACAATGGCCAGAAGAAAAACAAACTGACCAGAAGAAAGTTTCTCTCTTACGCCGGGATACTCGGAGCCACTCCGGTCCTCGGCCAGTTGCAGCAGATTCAGAAAAAAGTCATTCCCCAAAGGCGGATAGTTTTGCCTCAGAGGGGCTTGTTGATCCAGGCCTTGAGGCCAGATGACCTGCTCTATCTTGATTTTGAGTTCATCAACCTCAAGCTGGTCAACCTGCCCAGGCCGCGTTTAGTCAGAGAAAATCGCGGACAACCGGCTTACATGATTGTTCATTTTCCACCTCAGAGCATAGCTGAAGAGGCGTTTTACGAAGCCAGCACCCCGGCCGAATCAGAAACCCCCAAACCACCGCCAGTATTCAACCGGATTTCCGGCCCAACGCGTTTGAGCTTTTTAATCCCCGACGAAATTAACGAAATTCCTCTGACCCTGGAATCTCTTTTGGCCTGGCATCTGTACCAGCCGAGCCTGGTCCCGGTAGCCCTGCCGCCCTCGATTCCGGGTCAAGCTGGGCCGCGAACAATTCAACCCAAAACCGGAACCCCACCTGCAGCCACCCGCTCTCTCCTGACACAAACCGGGCCCTCCACCCAGAACCTATACTTAAAACAAAACAAGCTGGCTCAGGCTCAGGCCGGTCCGGCCTTGAAGGCTCTGCTAAAACCTTCTCCCCCCGAAAAATTTCACACGGCAATTGAAATGCCCTACCGGCTGATTCTTTCGCCCAATGCCTATAATGTCTGGTTGCACACGGCCGGACCCACCTCCACCGCCGGCTGGACCGAGCTCTGGCACACCCGCCTGGCTGCCCTAAATCCGGATGGCTCGGTCAGCGAATCAGACAACCCTTATCTGGCCGTCCGGGCCGTCTGGTCGCCAGATGTTGATGTTAACAACCTGGTCGGTCCTGACCCGGAACATAAAGCCCGACCCCGCCTCTCTCTCGATCCCAACGACCGGCATCAAATCGTCCACCTCAGCAGCAATTTCACCCTGAGGAATCCTGACAAAACCGTTTACGAACCACAGCCGGTTAAAATAAAGAGAATGATGCTTAGTCCGCTCGGGGCCTGGCTCGATTCTCTGGGTAACTGGTCTCCGATGTCTCCCCTCTCTGTGGTCACCTGGCAGCACTTAGCTACCATGGGCCGCGACCACTACGTTAAAGTAGTCTACAAAGGATATCTGCTGCCTTTCGGCCACCGGGCGGCTCTGGTCAAAGAGACCGAGAGAAAATTTTATAAAGGCAAGGATGGCCAGAATATCGCCTACCTATTCCAGAAAAAATATATCCTTATTCGCGACCCGGATCGCACCTTCCCCGCACCCTTTCAGCAATACGACGGTCGGGAAGTTCCATTCAAGCTGGTCCGAATCACCACCAGGAAAACTCCGCCGCTCGACCCGCCCGAAAATACTCAGATTCTGCCGGACTCCGGCCAGCAGGCTTTCTGGCCTAAAGTCGGAGGTAAGGATTTCGAATTTCACCTGATTGCCACCGACCAGGAAGGCCGGGAAGTCGAGTTCCGGATGCCCATGGTCTTCGTAGAAAACTTCTACGCCTTCAACCAGAACAAGCTCAACCAGGTCATCGGAGCTTATAATTCAAAATCCACAACTCCAGCGCTGAAGAGAAAACCCGACCTGATGGGCCAGAGCATTTCTTTTGCCCCGGAGAAGAAAAAAGGTGACACCACTTTCGAAACCGAATCGCTGACCTGGCAGGTGGTGGAAGCTAAATCCAACTCTTCACCGCAGGCCTTCGAACTGCAGGACCAGCCGATGTGCTTTCCGGCCCTGGAGGAAGCCTCCATTGCCATCCCGGCCCTTAAAAACCTGGTCGGATTTGACAGCACCCAGGTGAAGTACGCCGAGGCTTATATCAAGAACGGACTCACTCCATCCGGCAACAAGGGCGAATTGATTTTCCAGGTTCTCAACCCCCCTCGCCTGGATTTTGCCGCCGGCGGCCAGGCGGAAAAGTCGGGCGGAATCGCCACGCCCAGTTTTTCCATAGTGGGCCTGTCCAGAATCCTGGGTCCGGTCGGGGCCGGACTGTCTGATTCTGCCCCGGACCCGGTAGCCCAGGCGGCCGGAGCCCTGAACGACATCGTGGCCGGAAAGTTTGACCCCAAGAAGTTCTTCAGCGATAAAGCCAAAATTCTCGGTGGGATCCTGCTTCAGGACCTCATCGACCAGGTTAACGATTTTACCAGCCCGGCCAACACCGGTAAGGCCCTGGCCATAAAGAACGAACAGGTTTATGAAAGCGACGGCAAGACTCCGGCTGGTGTCAAGACCCTGCTCAAATGGACACCGAGCGTCCACGATGTTCTGATTTTTATAGCCAGCCGGGACGGGACCAAATCCACCCTCACCCTGAATGTCGAAGCCATCAACTATTTTAACGGGAAGGAATCGACCTACAAGGTCAAGGGCGAACTCACCGATTTTACCCTGGACCTGATAAAAGGCATAACCACTTTTATCCTGGTCAAGTTCTCCAAGTTCACCTTTACCGCCGAGAAGGGCAAGAAGACCGATGTTGACCCGAAAATCGCTTCGCTCGACTTCCAGGGCCCGCTCAAGTTCATCAAGGAACTGCTGGATAAAATTCCATTGCCAGGTGGCTTCAGCGACGCCGACGGCGGTTTTGGCGAGAAGCCCATCGTGAAGGTGGATGCTTCGGGCGCCAAGCTGGGCTATGCTTTGTCCATCCCTGATGTAGCCTTCGGTGTCTTTACTCTGCAGAACCTAAAGTTTACTGGCGAAATTTACCTGCCCTTTACCGGCGACCCGGTTTCCCTGCGGTTTGCTTTCAACGAGAAGAACAATCCTTTCCTGGTGACCGTGGCCATGTTCGGCGGCGGCGGTTTCTTCGCCATCGTGCTCCAGCCCCACGGAATCAAACTTATCGAAGGCGCCCTGGAATTCGGCGGCAGCTTTGCTATGAATATCGGCGTGGCCAGCGGCGGAGTAACATTGATGGCCGGCATCTACTTCAAGTATGAAGACGACGCCCTGACCCTGACCGGTTATGTCCGCTGCACCGGCGAGCTGGATGTCCTGGGGCTAATCAGTATCTCAGCTGAATTCTACCTGGCTCTGACCTACGAAGAAGCCCGCAACCGGGTCTGGGGTCAGGCTTCCCTGACTGTCAAGATCAAGATCGTCTTCTTCAGCATCAAGGTTACCCTGAAAGTCGAAAGAGAATTCGGACACTCGCCGGCTCCGCTTTTCTGCGACCTGATGGAAGAGAAAGACTGGCTGGCTTACTGTGAAGCCTTTGCCTGAAAGTGAGGACCACCATGGCTAAATCAACTGTAATGTGGACCTTATGTCCCAACGGAATCAAGGACGGGAAACTACGGTTTTCAGCTGCAGTCTCCATCCGTCTGGAAGAAGGTTCCGGCGGGAAAACTCCCAGCTTGAACCTTTTCCCGGAAATCCTCAACTGGCCAGAGACGGTCAAAGCCATAAATTTTGGGGTGACTTACGATAAGAAAAAGCCGGCCGAACCGGTCCAAGCCAGCCGGGTTTCACCCGAACCGGACCTGGAGCTCTGGCAGGCCATCTTCAAGCCGGAAGCGCCGGTGTTCAATTTTAAGATGGCTGACCTCAGTAAAAATCTGGTGGTCTCCTACCCGGTCAAAAACGTCCTGACCTTTGTAGCTTCCACTTATCTGAACGTGGCTTCAGAATCACCGGAAGAACCGCCGCCGATGGAAAAACTCTTCCATACTGACGGTCTGGCTCAAATTCGGCTCAAACCCATCACCGATGTCCGCTTGGCTAAGACCGTTAAGCTCCGGACCACTCAGCAGGTTATGGCCCAGTCGGTTAGACGCGAAGCCGAAAGCCAGAAAATTAAGGCCATCCAGGTTTCTCCCCTTCCTCAACCCGCTAAGGATTTTTTCCTGCTGAGAGATTTCTACAAGCCGAAAAACAGGATAACCATAGACCCGAAAACTAAACAGCCCATCATAAAAAAAGTGCCCATTACCAAGCCGGAAATTGATTTCCACCAGGCCCTAGCTATTATCACCAATTATCCGGCCCTGATGAGGCTGCTCGGTCTGGCCGTCGATTTTGAGCTGGAGGTCCCGGCCGATTTTCCGTCGAGCGGCTGGATTAAAATTGTGCCCCAGGGCCGGAACGACGAGACTCCACGGACTGCTTACCTCTACGATGCGGCCCGCGGAATCTTCGAAGCCGCCAGCAGCAAGAAACCGCCGGAGGTGGTCAACGGTTTTCTGAACCTGGCTGACAAAGAGCAATACGACCTTGTTCAAATCGACGTCGATGCCATAGCTCTGAAAACTGCCGAGCTGGCCGACACGGCCGAAACCAAAGAAAAGGCCGAACTCCCGGCCCTGCGCTCGAGCGGTCTGGGGGTGGTCAAAAATGAACAGGCCAAAAGCATAGCCGAAGTGCTGGTGCGGGCGGTAGAGCTCAACACTGACCTGGTGCGAAAAAAAGAGTTAACCCTATATGCCGAAGACCTGGTTCAGGGCTACCGGGTTGATGTCTGGGATGAAAAGTCCAGAAAATGGCGTTCTCTCTGCCAGAGAATCGGGACTTACCGCTTCGTTCGCCTGGACAAAGAAATAACACTTGAAGATGAAGGTTTTATCTCGCCTGCGGTAACCCAGTCGGCTGATGAGTCCTCCGATGACATTTTCGCCCACGAATCACTGTTCCACTGGGACGGCTGGAGCCTGGTGGCCCCTCGCCCTGGCAAGACCATCAACCCCGACGACCAGCCCCAAACAATAGAAAACCAGGCCATGACTGACTTCCTGCTAGAAACCAGGTTCAAACCGAAACCGGGTTCGCTGCCGCGCCTGCGCTATGGACTGAGCTACAGGCTGAGGGCCAGAACGGTCGACCTAGCCGGAAACAGCCAGCCCCTCGAAAATCCCGACGATAATTGCGCTATCCCGTCTCCTTCCAAGCAGCCCTTTACTTTCAGCCGCTTTGACCCTGTGCCCTCACCCCTGATTATTGCCCGCGAAGCACCCAAGAGCGGAGAGAATGTGGACCACCTGGTGATAAAGAGTTTTAATGAATCCATAGAACGGGACACCGTGCCCACCGACCAGGTTGCGGACCGCCACGTGGCTCCGCCGAAGATTTCGCAACTGGACTCGGAATTTCACGGTATGTTCGACGGCACGGCCGGCCTGAAACCAGAAGTTTATTCCCTCATCTGCCAGAGGGATGGCGGCCAGTTCAAAGAAATGGAACCAGGAGAACAGCTTGAGCTCCCCTACTTCCCCGACCCCTGGGCCCGCGGGGCTTGCATCAGTGGTCTTCCCTACGGAGCACCCGACCCGATGATGATTGAATTTTCAGGCGACTGGCCGGATTTCCGGCCTTTCAGGATAAGGTTGCAGGAAGGGGGCCAGCCGGCGCGCTGGGATAATTCTTCCCGCCTGCTGACAATCTACCTGAGAAAGGGAGAATCGGTCACCCTGCGAATAAGCTGTTATTTCCCAGAGAGGTTCCTGCCCATTCAGGGGCTTTATCGCTGGTTAGAAAAACCGGAAAGAATATTGCCCCAGAAAGTCATGAGGCCGCCTCGCGGTTTGCCCGAAGGCCAGGTTCAGGTGCTCAAGACTCTGCAGCCCCCCAAGATTGACCTGACCAGGGTTCGGACGCTGTCCATTCAGGGCCGCAACTGGTTGATGACTCCCTTCAGAGAAATAACACTGATGCATGCCACTCTGCAGCCAGTGGGCAAACCAGTCAACAAATCGCTCGAAGCCCAGAGAGGGCTGGGTCAAACCTCGGCTGTTCTGTACGGCGAGTTTGAACTCCACGGGCCAAGCACTTCCAAAGCCGAGCTTATAGCCGATTGGAAAGAACCGGTAGATTACCTGAATGAGCCGAAGCCGAGGGTTCTTGACGGTAAGGCTCACGTCCTGGAATTTAAGATAGGCCCGGTTATGACCACCCTGAACCTTACACCCAGGCCTGAGGCTGGGAAGACCGTCGGTTTAATCAGAGATAAGCAGCTTAAAACCAGGGCCGTCACCACGGCCATGGTCAAGGCCCCGCAAACTCCGGTTTATAAGCACGAGTTCGGCGATACCAAGTTCAGAAGGGTTAACTACAGGCTCATCACTACCACCAGGTACATGGAGCAATTCCCGTCAAACCAGCTGCCGGAAGAAACAGGATACACCAGGACCAGCGACCCGGTGGAGGTCAAGGTGCTGAACACTGCACCGCCGGCCATGCCTAAAGTCGTCTACGTGGTTCCCTCCTTTAAGTGGGAAAGAAGCAAGCAAGGCTCGAAGGTCACCAGCGTCAGGAAGAGCGCGCTCCGGGTGTATTTAGAAAGACCATGGTATTCAAGCGGTGAAGGCGAGCTCCTGGCGGTCATTCTTCCCCCGGGAATTACCATAACCTCGAGAAAACCAGCGGCCGCTCCCGTCAGTCGCACTGCTACTCCGCAGGTTACCCAGAGAATTAAACCCCAGCTTCAGAGAAAGGCCGTGCCCGGCGCTTTGCAGGTGAGAGTTCCGCCAGTAGCCGAAAAATATAAACCTTATGTAACGATGTGGGGCAGCGACCCCATCTGGAGGTCCGGAGCGGTGGCCCCGCCCGAATATCCGCTGCCCGAGGCCTTCTCTTCAGCCGTTGAGGTTATGGGCGACTTGCCTCTCCTGGAACTGCCGAATGATAAAAAGTTTATCGCTGTCGGGCACCAGGTAGAATATGATGAAGAGCGACAGCTGTGGTTCTGCAACCTGGAGCTGGATTCAGGTCAGGCCTACTTTCCTTTCATCCGGTTAGCCCTGGCCAGGTTCCAGCCGGATTCTGTGCCCGGGGCTCACCTGTCTCAGGTAGTAGTGGCTAATTTCGGTCAGATTCTGCCCGAAAGAAACCTGGCCGTGACCTTCAATCCTTCCAATCTCAGGGCAGTGAAAGTCAGCCTGTCCGGCGTGTCCTACATCCAGGGTTATGCCGGAAGCGGACCGGGTGTGGTGGAAGTGGCTCTGGAGACCAAGAAGCTCAACCTGCCGGACGAGCTGGGCTGGGAACCAGTCAAAGAGTCAGTCATCACCCTTAAGCCGCAAAAGGCCGGAGCGGCGGAAGTTGGCTCGTTTATCTGGCAGGGCACACTCAACCTGCCCAAGGGTATAAAGCTCCAGGACTACAGAATCGCCGTCAGAGAATACGAAGTGTTTAACACGGACGAGTTGGACAAGGCCGCCCGCACCGTAGCCGCGGTGACCACCAAAAAGTACAAACGACTGGTTTACGCTGAAACCATAAAGCTTCTGGACCTGTAGAAAAACAGAAAGGCAACCAAACCGACTATTGCCCGAAGTAGATCTGCCTGACCCTGATGGCCGCCGACCGGTGGTCAACTATGGGCCGATGATAGTTCGGAAGTTCCAGAGCCTGAATTTGCTGGCAGGAGGCCTTTTTCAACTCGGGAACATATTTTTTTACATAAAGGCATTCCGGGTCATGTTTTTCAGCCTGTAGCTGAGGGTTGAACAGCCGCAGAGGGCGCGGGTCAGCCCCAACTGAGGCTGACCACTGCCAGTTGCCGGTGTTAACCACTTCATCATAATCGAGAAGATATTTTTTGAATAACTTCTCCCCTATTCTCCAGTCAATAAGCAGGTCCTTGGTGACAAAGGAAGCCACCACCAGCCGGGCCCGGTTGTGCATCCAGCCTTCTTCTTTGAGTTGACGGATAGCGGCATCAATGATTGGATAACCGGTCCGGGCTTCTTCCAGGGCCCTGATATCTTCTTCCCGATTGAGCCACCTAAGGCCGCGCCGATTCTCCTGGAATTCCAGGTTTTCCGTCCAGGGGAAGTGGTGGCGGATGTGGTACCAGAATTCTCGCCAGGCCAGTTCTTTGACAAACTGGCTATCCATAGCCAGACTTTTCCGCACCCGGGCCAGAACCTGGCGGATTGAAATCAGGCCAAACCTGATGGCTACCGACAGCCGGCTAGTGCCGTCAACATCCAGCTGATTCCGGCCCTCATCATAACTCTTAAAATCATATTGCTTGAGCCGGCGCTCAGCATAATCTGGCTTCCAGTGCCTGTTTGGCTGGTGGGGTATCAACTTAAAAGTTCCTACCAGCGATGGCCAATTCAGCTTCGGCATCTGAAGGCGACCAGGTTCAGGCCAGACAGAAATATCTTCTCTGGCCAGGGCCATTCGCCACAATCTGAAAAAAGGGCTGTAAACCTTGCGGGCTTCGATTCTTCCCGGCGGCACCAGGAGGGAATCATTAAAATCCTTGAAGGCAACCCCTTTCTTCCGGCACAGAGCTTCCACTTTCTTCTGGGTTCTCTCTCCCTTCCAGGAGTAACTGCGATTAGTGTAGACAGCCTCCGCTTTCGATTCTGAGATGACCCGGTCCAGAACTTTTTCCGGCTGTCCGTAAAATCCATAAAGGCGGTTGCCCTTTTTCTCCAGCTGATGGTTTAACCGCCTCAGGCAATCAAGCAAAAAACCGGTTCTGGAAGCTGGGCCATCCAGCTCCCGAAGAAGCTCATGGTCGAAGATAAATACCGGAATAACTTCTTGGCTTTTTTTAAATGCCTCAATAAGTCCGCGGTTATCTTTCAGTCGCAGGTCACGCTTAAACCAGTACAGAATCCTCACTTCAGACCTTTTACCACCCGACTGCCAACCAGACCAGCAGGCCTACCGACCATGAACGATGTTTTTGACGATGATGTAGGGAGCGAAATTATAATTCATCCCGTTCCAGAGTAGTGACCGCTCGGCATCAAAATCCAGGGTCACCTTAACCGAAGTCTCCCCGGTAATAGTAAACTGACAGGGAATGGTGATGGTCAGCGGCGGGTTCATGGTGATGGTAAAGGTTCTTTCAGAAGTAACTATCTCCACTTTGGAAATGACCAGCTTAATGCCAGAATAGGTTCCAGGCGGAAGTTCCAGAGCCGCTAATCTTTCTTCCCGGCCTCTTAACGGAATTAGGTCAATTGTTTTGGGCTCGCTCAGGATGTTATCAGTCCAGGTCTGGCGGTCTTCATTTCGCAAATAAATGGCATCAATGGTCACATAGACATGCTCAATTCCATAGGCTGGCGCATCGGTCAGGTAGAGCTCAAAATTGGCAGATGATTTAGTTGAACAGCCAATTGACAGAAGAAGAAAAGCAGCAGCCAAAGCCAGAACTGTCTTTTTCATTCCCGGCCTCCTTTTCGTCTTTTTTATATTATACATCGAAAAATTAATTTTATTAACTTAAAAAGTTAAGGATATTCAGGCTCCTAAAGGCTTAATTCTCAGGAACTGAAGCCTGTTCCCGGAATTATTGACGGGGAATTTGACAGCGGCCAGAGGGCCTCCAGCCTGGAATTTTCTTCTCTGATAAACGACCACCAAATCAAGTCAATTTCTCCTGTCTTAAACGCTTCAGGGCTTAAAAAACGGGGATTACCTGGTGGCACCAGGCCTGGCCTTTAAACTTCTGCTTCCCCGGCTTTTGATGGGGCCTGAGCTGCACTGAGCCCAGAAGCCAAGGCCCTTAGCCCTGGGCCTTGGTGGCTACATATTTTTTAACCTTTTCCAGGGAAGACCGCAGGTTGGCTTTATAAAGCCAGTCTCTAATAAAAGCAGGGACGGGGAAAGCCGGCCGGACCAGGCTTCCGTAGCGGGCCACCGTTCGCTGTTCATCCAGCCGGTGCAGCTTCCAGAAACCGTAGAGTTGCTTCAGGTCCCGGGGCTCAGCGGGGTCCAGCTCCCACCAGAAATATAATTTATCAGGCCGGAAGTGATGGATGACGGTATACCTGACCTTTTGTCCCATAATCCTGACCACAAAAAACGTCCGGTTGTAATTTGCCCCCTGTTCTATAATTTTTAGGTCTTCTATTTCTTCAAGATATTCAGCCTGGTCCTCAGTGTCTGAAAGAATAGCCCAGGCCTTCTCCGCCGGAACTTCAAAAATCAAAGCAGCAGAAATAATAGTCTGGCCCTCGGGGGCTCCTTGGTGAGAAGAGACCAGGACCACTTTACCCGAAAAAAGTTTCTTCTTCTGTTGAGCCGTCAGGTCTTTAAGGCCGTCAGGACCAAAATCGGGGACGGCAGAAGCGGCCGGCTGGGACTGGACCTGGACTGTCCGGGAAACAGGTCTGTCAAGGCTTCCCGGTTGATATCCGCTGCGGCCATTAGCGAGGGCTGGCCAAAGGCAAGCCAGGCTTATCAGAATAAAAGAACAGAGAACAATTAGATTATACCGGTCGATGGTCAACCTAATGAGCCGGGGCCTTCCCTGTGAACGGTTCGGAACTTCCATCTTCCGCTCCCGGATTAAAACTGAATTCAGGATTTCTTTTCAAATTCTTCCCGTGAAATTTTCTGAATCGTCAGGTGGCGCACCGTATAACTCTGGATTTTCTGACCGCCCATTCCCGGCGGCAGACTGGTTTCGGTGACCACGAATTCATCCATGGTAACTCTCTCCACCCACCTGGTATTGAGGTTAATATAAATATCACCGAGGTATTCTGAACCGCCCTCGGTAATTATATCACCGCCAGGGCCGCCCGACATGATCACCTTCAAAGTGCTTTCACCTGAATCGTAGCCAATGATGGCACAGGCCACCCCGTTCATCAGGCCGAGACCCTTGAAGGTCAACCTGACTTCACCGTTGCGGAAGACCGAGCCTTCCTTAAGAGCCTGGCCAAGATTAACTGGAGGCTCGGTAAAGGAAGCAGCATGGCGGAGGCTCTGTCCGGGGTATTGCAAGTCCTGAATTCCTGCCTCTCCTTCCACCGGCCTGGCAAAAATATCGCAGAAACTGTGAAAATCGATAAAGCTGTTATAAATCTGATAAGCGGTGATGCCGGGAATTTTCCGGCCATCGCTAAAGGTCAGGTCTCCAAACCGGTCGTGGGGAATGCCGAAAACCTGCCTCTGCTCATCCTTTCCCCCCGCCATCTCCTTAAAAACATAAGACCAGCCGGGCAGTTCTCTGACCCGGGCTGGCGGCCGGGCGCCAGACTGGATGGTGAATTCGCCCACGGTACACAGATCTCCTTCCTTCTCTGAGAGCCGGGCCGGAACCCTTTTCAGTTTCAGCATGAAAGTCTCAACTGATTTTCTTTTTCCGTCAAACCCGAGCTGAATCAGCTTCATTTCCTGCCGGTAATACTGTACTTCTGGCGCGCGCTCGCCAGCCAGGTTAAAAGGTCCTTTAAGACCGGATAATTTCCTGGGCAGCTTGACGGCAGACTGGCCCTGCCCGGTAAAAGCCGGGCTCCAGGCAGCCAGAAGTACAAGAATGAAGCCCGCATAAAAAAGAATTTTCGGGCCGGTAGATTTCCTTCGCATGGCTAAACTCCTAAAAAAATTGGCAGGTGGAACCTGATTCACTCTCTTCTTAAGGTTACAGGTAAGGTCAGTTTCCGTCAAGCTGGTGAACCCGTCGGGGACAACGACGGGCTTCCCATTTTCAGAAGCGGTGAAGACCACATTCTTGCTACTAGGTTCAGGCTTTCACCCGTCTACAATAAATTATAAAAAATTTTTTCAAAGAAAAGGCTTTATTTTTCTCAAATCGCGCCGTTAAATCCCTTGATTTTATAGCTTTAAGGCCGATGGCTGGCCCACCCTGTACCGCTTCCAGATACTGCCCTTAACCTGGATACCAAGTCTTAGCCTGAAAGAGAGCGGTTATTGACCAGGGAGCCTGATTGTGTTTAAATTATCTGGTGCCGCCGGGGTGGCGGAATTGGTAGACGCAAGGGACTTAAAATCCCTCGGGGTGTAAACTCCGTGCCGGTTCGAGTCCGGCCCTCGGCACTCTTTTCTCTCTGCCTCTAAGATAAATTTAAAATTTCTGAATTTGGCCGGTTTTTCTAATCGGCTCATTTCAGTCCATTTCCTTAAACCAAATTAGCCTTTCGAACTTGAATTTGGTTTAGCAATATTCACCATGCCTTTTAATTTAAACCAGCTAACTTTATTGACTTGCCGATTTTTTGGTCTATACTGAAAACCTAATAAAATGGAAGTAATTAAGGTCAAAAATTTAGTAAAAAAATATAACGGATTAACCGCCGTTGATCATATCAGCTTCTCCGTGGAAAAAGGAGAAATTTTCGGTTTTCTTGGACCCAACGGTGCCGGAAAGACAACCACCATCAACATCCTGGCCACTCTTTTGGCTCCGACTGAAGGTGAGGTTTGTGTTAACAATTTCAACATCTTAACCCAGAAAGACCAGGTTAGAAAATCAATCGGGCTGGTATTTCAGGACCCTTCGCTGGATGACCGGTTAACAGCCGAAGAAAACCTTTATTTCCATGCCCGTCTCTATCAGGTTCCAGCCAATGAATACAAAAAAAGAATGGCAGAAGTCCTTGCTCTGGTTGACCTTCTGGACAGGAGAAAAGATATAGTCAAGACCTTCTCTGGTGGGATGAAACGACGGCTGGAAATTGCCCGGGGACTGATTCATCATCCAGCCATTCTTTTCCTGGATGAGCCAACTCTGGGGCTTGACCCCCAGACCAGGGCTCACCTCTGGGATTACATTCTCAGGTTAAAACAGGAAAAGCAGATGACCATCTTCATGACCACCCATTACATGAACGAAGCCGAATATTGCGATCGCCTGGTTATCATCGATTACGGGAAAATTGTGGCTTTTGACACCCCGGCTAATCTAAAAAAGGCAGTTGGCGGTGATATTATCATTCTGGAAAGTCCACAACCGTACCAGCTCAAACAGGAAATAAAACAAAAATACGGACTGGAAGCCAAAGAAGAGAATGGAACCATAATTATTGAAATAAGTAATGGGAAAACTTTTCTTCCCCGGCTTTTTGAGGAATTGACCACAAAGGTTACCTCCGTTTCTCTACGAGAACCAACTCTGGATGATGTCTTCCTTCATTTAACGGGGCGAAAAATAAGAGATGAGGAAGCCTCTCCCCTAGAACGGATGCGCCAGCACCGCTTTCATCACCGGCGGTAAAGGATAAAGTGCGGGAAAAGTGGAGGTTTTAACCATGGAGTTTCCAAGAATTATGCAGGCAGCTGGAGCCATCTGGCAACGGGAGTTCATCCGCTACTGGCGTGACAAAACCAGGATTGCTTCCACCATCATTCAGCCGCTGATGTTTTTAGTTATATTTGGCACAGGCCTGAGAAGCTCACTGGCCGGCCGCAATTTTGGCATGGATTTTGTCCAGTTTATGTATCCCGGAATTATTGCCATGAGTATAATGAGCGTGTCTTTTTTCTCTACCATTTCCACCGTCTGGGACCGGGAATTCGGTTTTCTTAAAGAAATTCTGGTGGCTCCGATTTCCCGGGTTTCCATCACTCTGGGAAAAATTTTAGGCGCCGCCACCATTGCCACCATACAGGGATTCTTACTCCTGGTGCTGGCTCCCCTTCTTAAAGTCAAACTCCATCCATGGCTTTTCCCCTATCTTTTGTTGTTTATGATTTTGGTTTCTTTTTCCATTGCCAGCCTGGGGTTGCTTATCGCTTCTCTGATGAAAACCACCGAAAGCTTTGGCCTGTTAATGCAGCTTCTCATCTTCCCTATGTTTTTTATTTCTGGAGCCTTTTTCCCCCTGACCAGTGTGCCCTGGTGGATGAGATGGCTGGCTGCCATTAATCCCCTGAGCTATGGAGTTGATGGCCTGAGACAGATGATGCTCAGCCGTCAGGTTCCCTCAGAACTTCTGAATCGCTTATCCTTGCACCTTATTCCTTTTGACGCCTTGTTTCTGACTTCCTTCTCCGCCGTTATGATTATCCTGGCAGCAATTGCTTTTAATAAAAGAAACTAATTCGGGGAAAAAAGGAGTATAATGAAGCTGGTAAGGGACAATGGAAGAAAAAGATATTGAAAAAATGACCGATGAAGAACTAAAGGAGTACATTAAGAAATTTTATGAAAAGCTTGAAAATCAAAATTCCTGCGCCACCTGTCCAGTCGCTTCTTGCCCTCGGCGCCTGACCAGGGTTAACGAAGAAGATGAACTTCTGGAAAATGAAGAATAGCCTCCTCTGAAGAGGACTGATTTAGCCATCCCGGGAATTTATGGCCTGAATATTTAATTTTCCTGAAATACCTTTTGTTTTTGTTTTTATTATCAATTGCCCTGCTCACTAAGCTGTTTTTCGGGCGCTGATGACCACAAAACCTCCTTCACCGCTGCCTGCTTTCGGCTGCTGAACTTCTTTAACTTCAGACAATTTTCCAAAAACAGTCTGCCAGATTTGTTCAACCTCAAAGCCAGTCTCCTCCAGAAGCTCAACCACTTCCTGGCAGCTAAAAAAACGTGCTTCCCGATAAAAGAAACTGCGGTCTTTTTTCTCCAGATAAATCTTTCCCAGCGGACTTTTTGCGTCCACCAGGCCGACAATCACCAGAGCACCAGGTTTTAATATCCTGTTTATTTCCTTCAAACTACGTTCCGGGTCATCAACAAAACAAATGGTCGTTACCAGCAAGGCCACATCAAAGCTTTGATTTTCATAGGGAAGATTCTCAGCCACACAATCAATAGCTTTGATTCCCCGCTCTTGAGCTTTTTGCCTCATCCTGAGGGAAGGGTCGCAACCCTCCTCAATCTTAAGGGCCGAAGCAAAAAGACCACTGCCCACTCCAATTTCTACCTTCCGACCTGTAGGGGGCAAAAGTTTCTTTATAGCTTCAATTTCAGATAAAAAAACAAAGTGATGTTCTTCAAACCACTTTTCGTATTCCTGCCAGTAATGTTCAAAGGCAGCTGTTTTAGCCATATAAAAATTTATTAAGATTGGATTACTTTAATTTCGTAGGTTAATTCCAGGGCTTTTTTGTAGGTGGCGCTCACCCCGCAATATCTTTCCTGAGAAAGCTCCACAGCTTTAGTTAACTTATCCAGCGGCAAATCTTTCCCGGTAAATTCATATATGATGTGCATTTTGTAGAACTGCCTGGGATGCTCTGGGGTCAGGTCGCCCTGAACTGTAAGGTGTAATCTTTCCACCCGGACTCTCATCTTTTGCAGTATGGAAATGACATCCATACCCGTGCAGCCAGCCAGAGAGACCAACATCAAGGGCTTGGGACGCGGACCGCGGTCCTTCCCGCCAACTTCCGGTTCAGCATCCATGATAATTTTATGTCCGTTAACCTCGGCTTCAAAAGCCATCCCGTCCAGCCAGTCGGCTGTAATGCTAACTCTGTCCGCCATTTTTTCCTCCAAAGAATTGGATCCAAGTCTATTATACCTTTTTTTAACAATGGCCAAGTCAACTAATTAAAGATGATATTACTGCTTTTTCCGTTAAGAACATCCAGTTTAGCCAAATTTTTATCACAGATTTCTTGATTATTCTTCAAAAAAACCCTCCCTTCAAAATCTTGGTTATTAAGAAATAATGTGCCACTCAGACAATTCGATTCCTTTTAACATTACGCAGGCTTCAGGCAAAAAGCCCGAAGCAAAAAAAATAGCCAGAGTCGAGAACACAAAACATGGTCTTCCCACCATAAATGGCTTCATAAAGGGCACCCGCATCATAAATTAGAAGTAAAATGAGAGGTAACATGATAGTTATCTACCAGACTGGTTTTTTAGCCTATAAGTTTTTTAATCATTTCCTAATCTTGCTTTACCTTGAACATGCCCCACCCAAAATAGTATATTAGATAAAGCTCTGACAAGGTTATGTCAGGAGTTAGGCAGTGGTAATAAACATCCACAAAATCAAGGAGGCCTGAGTGAAAAGCGGAAAAAAGATCCTATTATCTCTCATTTTACTATTATGGGGACTGGCTCTATTTTCTGAAGCTGCAGACAGACCAGCCCGCTACGAACAGCCACTCAACTGCTATACCGTGCTGGTGGGTAAGAAGGCCAGCGCTGATGGTTCAGTGCTGGTGGCTCACAACGAAGATGATTACGGAGATATCATCGTCAATGTGCGTAAAATAAGCCCGCGAAATTACGGTCCCACAGTAAAAATTAATTTAGGACATGGAGCCGTTTACGAAACCGACGGCCGAACCAATGGGTTTCTCTGGATAGAAGCCACGTCCCAGGAGTTCGCTGATAGCTTTATCAATGAATACGGTGTCGTTATTACTTCTGACGCCTGTGCTTCCCGCGAAACTAACGAGGATTACACCGACGGCGGAATCAGTTACATGCTGAGAAGAATCGTGGCCGAAAAAGCCAGGTCTGCCCGTGAGGCAGTGAAGTTAGTTGGTGAGCTGGTGGAAAAATACGGTTACCGCAGTTCCGGCCGCACTTATTCCATTGCTGATAAAAATGAAGCCTGGATGGTAGCGGTCATCAGAGGTCGTCACTGGTTTGCTCAGCGCGTACCTGATGACGAAGTGGCCATCATACCTAATTATTACACCATAAGACAAATCCGCCTGGATGACCCTGATAATTTCATGGGTAGCCGGGACATCATTGAATACGCCAAAAATAACGGCTGGTACGATGAAATCAAAGACGGACCGTTTGATTTCAAAAAGGCGTTTGCCCGACCTTCCAGCCGGGAGCCGGTTTTCGACGGCAACACCTTGCGCATGTGGCGTGGCCTTACCATCTTGAGCGGCAAAGAATGGGAAATAAACGGAGATTATCCCTTCTCCTTTAAACCAGCTAAAAAAGTTACCCCCGAGATGTTGATGGCGCTGCTCCGCGACCACTACGAAGGAACCCAATACGACGCTACCGATGGTTACAAGGAAGGCAGCCCCAACCGGACAAGATATCGCACCATCTGCACTTCCTCCACCATCAATTCTTTTGTGGCCTGTTTGAATGATAGAAGGCCCGAGCCAATCTCCATCCTGGTCTGGCTGGCCTTTGGTAAACCAGATACAACTATCTATTTGCCTGTCTTCTACCACGTCGATCATCTGCCCGAATGTTTTGGTTCTGGCCCAACCACTCATGACTACGAACTTTTCTATCGCCAGCATTTTGACCCAACTGAAATTGAGAAGGTCAAGGAAAAACTGCTTAATTACCGAGTAAAAAAATTTGAGGCCGAAGTGGAAGAAAATTACGGGCAGTTGATAACTTCCCTGCAAAAAGAACTCTTCCCTTTGGAAGCCAGCTTTTTAAAAGAAGTGAACAAACTTATGACCGGGAAGGACAAAGCCCTAAAGAAGAAAATTACTGCTTTGCTGAATGAAGCGGTAACCAAAGTAAACCGGGCTTATGACCGGCTGGAAAAGTCTACAGAAGGAAAGTAAACTCGGGCGAAGAAGGCAGGTCTTTGTCTTTGCCTACCCCCTCGCCCGGCCAAATGTTCTAAGCTCCGGCAATAAGTAATCGTTTGTTGTGTTACTAATTATTAAAAGCGTAACACTATCAGAAATTGTTTCCAAGCCATCAATTTAACGCCTGTTAATTACCGCACATAAATCTCATCCACCAGCAGCCAGGCTTTCTGGCCGGCATAACGGAAGCCAGCTGGGACTATGCCTACATTGTAGGCTTTTAACCTGATGAACCGGGCACTTCGGCCCTTTAAGGAGAAAGCCAGCTCTTTTATGGAAGGCGGCAAAGGTTTTTCTGGCCGTCCAAGTTCCTTCTCCACCACTTTTTCGTAAGTTTTTCCGTTTTCGGAAACCTCCACTTCCACTTTTTCGGGTAAGAAAATGCGGTTGTTGTGATTTTCCAGACAGTTTAAAATCAACTCATAGACATCTCTTTTTGCTCCCAGGTCCAGTACCACTTCCAGGTTTTCCTGCTCAAAGCCCTGCCAGTTAGGGTCGTTAGGGTCAACCGTGGCCTTCACCAGGTCAACGAGAGTTTTCTCCTCGCCGGCACCTTCCCGGGACGGCGACGGCCGGGTAAAATAAACCACCTCTTTTACCGGATAAGATTTACTGAAAAAGCCCATGGCCACTGGGCTGGGTAATCTTACCGGATGGTAGGCAATCGCTTTCAGGACAGCATCCTTTTTCAGGCTGAGGGGCTCAGAGTAAACCGGGCTCTTCTCGTTTGGTTCACTGCCGTCCAGAGTGTAATGAATTACAGCCCCCGGGAGAGCAACCTTTATTTTTACCGTCGCTGGTGCTTCCTCCGAAACATGAGCGGTAGCTGGTTCAATTTCCGGCTTCGGCACTACGGCAAATCTTTCATAATCTTCTTTCTTTCTCTTAAGAACATCAAAAAGCTCGGACGCAGCGCGGGTTTCATCGTTCTCGTTATAAGCTACGCTCAAAGCCAGAATTTTAATTCTAGGATTGTCCGGCAAAACTATGGTGCTTGTTCCTTCGGGCAGGTCCACCGCATATTTAAACATATAGCCGTAGATGTAAGGTTCATTTCCTTCCTGCGGATGATGAATATGAGTGGTAAAGAAAGCTACTTCATCCTGTTTAGTATAACCTGGAGCCACGCCTACGTAGGTAAATTTATCACGGTCAAAATCAATCTTCTCTGCCGAGCCCTCAGCCCACAGCCGATTATCCCACTGACCGATAAATCCACTCCAATAAGCTACCGGTATTTCTACCTCCCTGTTTCCAATTTTAAACACACCTTTCTGGTTTTCTTCGGTAGCAGCGGCCAGCAGATAAAGCCGGTTGAACTTTCCTTCTGGCAGAGAAATTAACTGGCCCTGGCAGGAAACAGCATTTTTGGCACCATCAAACCTAGGCCCGATTTTAAAACTTATACTGCCAGCCAAAATTTTATCTGGCACCAGCTCTGCCGGATAGGTCCGACCAGCTGCCTCCAATCCCCCGTCGCTCCTATTTCCGTCATAGGTGAACACATCCACGTTGTAAGGGAGCTCAACTTCTGCCACCACTGGAGCTGTCAGTGTCTTTGGTGGCGCTACTGGCTTTATGGCAAAAGTTTTCAGGCTGTATGGTTTCAGGTCGAAAACCAGCTTCCCTTTTTTCACTTGAGCTGGGCCAACATCTTCTTCCACTCCGTTCATTTCTCTGGCCGATTTAATCCCCCTACCCAGGCTGAGCGTAACATTATTTGTCTCCTTTCCTCTGGTTTCCACCACCCTGATGATGATCTCCTCAGAATTTTCGGCTTTTTTCACAGCCGAAACAGTAACATTCGGATGGCTCAAACTGAGGAATGAATAGCTCTTGCCCAGCAGTCCCTGGTGTGGAAAAGTTTGAAAAGCCAGAAGGGGCTGGTTTAACCGCAGAGACTGTTCATTGGTTCCGCCTTCCCGCCAGTCACCCTTGTGTCCGTAAAGAGCATAAAGAATCCGGTGCTGGCCAAAGTCCTGGTAGGCCTGTTCTTTTGGCCAAGAACGAACACCAGGAGTGTAAAGCAGGGTTAGCCGCAGAATATTATCCGTCGGTTTGTCGGAGCCGTATTTACAATCTTCAAGCACCGAAACACCATAATCTCCGCTCTTGTCGGTCAGGTCAAACCAGCGGTGGGAAGGAACTTCAAATTTTTTGGGGTTGTTGTTCCCACGCTGAATAGTCCCAACTCCCCAGTTGTAGGTGGCTAACGGGTTAGAGACCGTTAGGGGAAAAACTGCTTTGAGTGAAGATTCAAAAGTAGCCCAGTCAATGTCATTAAGAAATTCCACCCGGTCAGCGGTCTGCCCTGTAGACAGTCTGATAATCTGGACAAAACGCGAATGCCGCGACTCTCTTTCTACTTTCACAGCTACCCGGGCTGGTCCATTTTCCACCACAGAAATTTTAGCCGGGCCCTCCACGTAGCCAGCTGGCGGCTTCATCCGGTCTTCCCAATCCATGTTCCAGGCTGGCCACTGCTGTGGTTTCTCATAATGGAAAGAAAGCCTGGCTGGAGAAGCCAGCAATTCTTTTTGATATTTCTTATCATAGATACTGGAAACATCTCCGTCCTGATTAATCTTCACCACGTACCGTTCGTTTTCTAAAAGATTCTTTTCTGCCCGAAGTCTGCTGCTCAGCTTACCTGGTTCAGAGGAAGGACGAACATCAAAAACGGAAAAACCAACGGCCGGCACCTTGGCCAGAAAAATAATTTTAATTTTATTCCCGTTCCTTTCCAGCACCTGCGCTGGTACTTCACGTCCATCAGGTGAGAAAACCCGGACATATTTTGGGCTCTGACCAAGGCTTAACTCCGCTTCCACCACGTCTTCCCGGTCAAAAGAAAGCGGGTTATAAACGACCACAGGAACTCCTGTCACACTGGTATCCAACGCCCGGCTTACCGCTCCCGCTGCGTCCTTGAGCACCAGACTGAATTGATTGGCAGCCAGAATTTCGTCATTCCAGGAAAATTCATAAGCCCGTGGAATACTGGTGCCGGGGAGAATATCATGAAATTGAGCCCCAAGCACCAGACGCCAGGCTTCTGTCAGCCTTTCCCTGTCGTACTTAGCTGCTCCCAGCCAGTCTGCTACCACAGCTGCTACTTCTGTTGAATAAGCCAGAAACTCGTTTTTGCGGTTCCACCGTTTCATGGCCGCCTGAGAAGTTATGGAACCAGCTGAATGATTGGTCAGAAGAAATTCCCCCTGGTACGAAGGTAACTTCTTTTTCTGCTTATCCGACACACTGATAAAAAACTCATCAGCGCGGGAAGAAACGACTTTAACTTCGCTCGTCCGGCTGCTGGCCACACTGAGCTCCAGGTTTTTTACCGAATTTTCATCCGGTGCCCCACCTACATCGCCGGTACCAAAATACATGTAGTCAGCATAAACGCCATATTTCTGGCCATTCTGCAGAACCCTTCTCATCCAGTTCTGGTTCTGAGTCAGGTCACTGGTGATTTTCCCGGTGTAATTGCCAGGGTTAAGAGCAGCAACTACGGCCTGCCCATCTGGCCCATACCAGACTCCGATGTTAAAAGGAATACCTATAGCTGACCCCCAGGTCAGCTTTTGAGTAGAAAATCCCTTCAAACCACAGTGGGCCAGAATAGAGGGCAGAGAAGCCGGAAAACCAAAGCAGTCAGGCAGGATGTATTCCTTGCTGGAAAAACCGAATTCTTTCTTGAAAAACTGTGTTCCGTATAGAATCTGGCGGATAATGGATTCAAAGGAAGGAGCCATAACATCATTCTCTTCCATAGAAGAACCAGCCGGGAACCAGCGCCCCTTGGCTACATATTCCTTAACTTTTTCATACTCCTTTGGATAATACTCTTTCATCATCCGGTAACGATTAGCCCCGCTGAAATTGAAGACATAATTTGGATACTTCTCAAACAGAGAAAAATTATCCACCATCGTATTCCAGATATATTCCCGGATAGTTTTCTGATAATCCCAGCGCCATTGAGTATCAAGATGTGCATAACCAACAGTAAACAGAACTTTCTCCTGACTTAGGTCCCATTTATCTTTTTTTGTCGTTTGGGCCAGCGAAGAAAAAAACGTGAGCTGGAAAATGACTAGGCTTAAAACCATGATTTTTAAACAGGAAATGAAGGTTTGTTTTTGGCTCATAATCTACCTCGCTTTTAAGAATCTGGCATTAATTCTTTTATAAATTAATTGAAAATGAAATTCCACGGGCTGAAGCCTCTCAGAATAATGGAGACGGTCTGGAGCTGCAGATGAGCACATCAGGCTCTTAAGAGGTTCTATGTATTCTGAGCTGCTCTTAAGCATTTCAAAATCCAGCACCGGGCCACCCCTCCAGAGACCATCCTCTGTGGCCCAGACTTTGTGCCTTTTATCTATAACTTGCCAAAGGCAACATTCTCTTCCAGGCTAGATGAATTATCTGCTGAGTTTATCTGCCTTCTGGCTGTTAAAACCTCAATCGTAATACTCGAGCCCCAGATGGGTGATTAATTCTTCACCCTTCATGTAGCGCAGGGTATTTTTTAGCTTCATCAACTGGATAAATAGGTCGTGCTCTGGATAGAGTTCAGGTGCACACATGGGCGTCTTAAAATAAAAGGATAGCCATTCCTGTATGCCACGAAAACCCGCTCTCTGAGCCAGGTCCATGAACAGCACCAGGTCCAGGACAATCGGCGCGGCCAGGATACTGTCGCGGCATAGAAAGTCAATCTTTATCTGCATCGGATAGCCCAGCCAGCCAAAAATATCAATATTGTCCCAGCCTTCTTTGTTATCCCCGCGCGGTGGGTAATAATTGATGCGAACTTTATGATAAAATTTTCCGTAAAGCTCAGGATAAATATCTGGCTGCAAGATGTATTCAAGAGAGCCCAGCTTGCTCTCTTCCTTTGTTTTGAACGATTCCGGGTCATCCAAAACTTCGCCGTCGCGGTTACCGAGGATGTTGGTTGAAAACCAGCCGTGTAAACCAAGTAGCCTGGCTTTTAAACCAGGAGCGATGATAGTTTTCATCAGCGTCTGACCGGTTTTGAAATCCTTACCGGCAATCGGTACGTTGTTCTGTTTGGCCAGCTCTATCATAGCCGGGATATCAACCGTGAGATTTGGCGCTCCGTTAATGAAGGGTACTCCTGACTTGATAGCCGCATAAGCATAAATCATGCTCGGAGCAACAGCTGGATGATTCTCTTTCATGGCCTTTTCCAGCGAATCCACTGTTTCGTGGACCGGGTCCGGCTTCATAAAAACTTCAGTGCTGGCACACCAGATCATCACCAACCGGTTAAGTCCATTTTCTTCTTTGAATTTTTTAATATCATCCATCAGCTGCAAGGCCAGGTCGTACTTGGTGGCACCAGTCTTTTTGTTTGGTCCATCAAGCTTTTTCACGTAATTTTTGTCAAAAACGGCTGGAAGTGGTTTTATCTTTTCCAGTTCTTCGCGCACCGGTTCTAAATGTTCCTTTCTCAAAACGCCAGCTTTGAGCGCAGCTTCATAAGCGTTATC
>JACIYI010000019.1 GCA_014360005.1 Candidatus Aminicenantota bacterium
TATTCCCTTTTTCCCGCGCCGTCTTTTTCAAAATCATCCTCAGGGCGTCAACCACGGTGTTGCCGGTCACGAAAATTTTTTCTGGCTTAATGCCCTCGGCCAGCAAATTTTTTCGTGCCAGCTCGGTCGGGGCGAAATGCAGGTCGGCCAGATGGCTGATGAGTCGCCTGTTTATCTCTTCGGGAAACGGGTTGTATTTATCGTCGGTCCGCAACCCGGCTTCCACGTGGCCGATCTTTACCCGCTGATAGAAAGCGGCCAGGGCCGCCGCCAGGGCCGAAGTGGTATCGCCCTGCACCAGTAACCAGTCGGGCTTTTCGGCTTCCAGAACTTTTTTCATCCCGGCCAGAACCCGTCCGGTCAGCTCGCTCAGGTGCTGGTCAGGCTGCATCACCCTCAGGTCGTAATCGGGCTTTATCCCGAAAATCTTCAGGAAGGGCTCGACCATCTCCCGGTGCTGCCCAGTCAGGCAAATGACCGTCTTAATCCTCTGAAACCGCGGCTTTCCTGTTTTTCCGGCTATTTTTGGGCTGCCCTTCTGGCCGTCTTTAAGGGCCTCAATGACGGGAGCCAGCTTGATGACTTCAGGCCGCGTCCCCATGACCACCAGGACTTTTTTGGTTTGAGCTGGAGTCTGTGATTTCACGGAATAGTTCCTAAAGCTTTAATTTCCAATCAGCTAATAATTCTAACACAGAAATAAAAAGAGGGACATACCGCGCTGTCGCATTTTCAAACTTCGTTTACCTATCCTTTCTCTATAATATCCAGACCGAGCCATCTCTGCGGCCTCAAAACGTTAAATCCAGAGGGGCGTTGAGGATATCCAGCCGGGCCGGCATACAGAGAAAAGGCATACAAGGGGACACGCTGCAGTGTCCCTCTTCTTTAGCCTTTCTGATTTGGGGGGAAGGTTGGCGACTATCTGGGCTATAAAGGGGACACCTGCAGGTGTCCCCTCCTCGTTCGTTAACCGGCGCTTCCCGGCTATTTTTATTTTATTAATAATCAATAACTTGCGCCCGCCAGCTTTTGGCCATCTTTTGCCTACGAGGGGGTCAGCCGGCCAAAAAGGGGACACCTGCAGGTGTCCCCTCTTTTCTCCTTTTCTTTTTCCCGTAAATGAGTAAAATCAGTAATATGTACTAATTTTTCCCTTGTCCTGAGGGATCGGAGGCAGGCTGGGCCGGGTTATTATGGGTTATTCTCGGGTTATTGACAGAACGTCCCTAAAGGCGCTCTAACCCGTTAAGTTCCGTTTCCTTAACCCGGGCTTGCCTTTCGCCCGGCACTCTTATAGAATGGTACTCAGGAAAAGGAAGAGGAAGCAAAATTAAATGGGCAATATGGAATACGGGTGGTTTCTTTCCACTCTCTATAACCTCTGGATATTTTTCCGCTACGTCTTCATCGTCCTGGTGGTAGCCTTCGCCATCGGGGGCCTTAGCGACTTTTTTGTCGATATTTACTACTGGGTCCGCCAGATTTATCGCCGCCTTTTTAAGAAAAGGCTAATCAAACCCCTGACCCTGGACCAGCTCCTGTCCATCGACGAAAAACCCATCGCTCTGATGATCCCTTCCTGGCGCGAAGCTGGCATCATCAAAAAAATGCTCCTCAACACCCTGAACACCATAGATTACCGCAACTATTTCATATTCGTCGGCTGCTATCCCAACGACCCGGAAACCCAGGCCGAGGTGGACCAGGTCAGCGAAGTCTATCCCCAGGTCATTAAAGTCATAAACTCCAAGCCCGGACCCACCACCAAGGCCGATAACCTCAACGAAATTTACCGCGGCCTCTGCCATTTTGAGAAAGAAACCGGCCTGACTTTCGACCTGGTCGTGCTCAGCGATTCGGAAGACATCCACCACCCGCTGTCCTTTAAGCTATTCAATTACCTTATGCCGCGCTTTGAAATGATCCAGATTCCTGTCATTCCGCTGGAGATGCCCTGGCACAGCTTCGTCGGCGGCGTCTACATGGATGAATTCGCCGAGAATCACCTCAAAGAACTGATCGTCCGGGAAAAAATCGCCCGCATCCTGCCCTCGGCTGGAACCAGCACCGCCTTCTGGCGCGAAAGCCTCAAGAAGCTGGATGAAGCGAACAACCAGCAGATTTTTAATCCCAAGAGCCTGACCGAAGATTATGAAATCGGAATCCGCCTGGGCAAGCTCGGCTTAAAGCAGATCATCCTGGTGCAGTGGGTCGAAAGGGTAGTGACCAGAAAGGATCAGGCCAAACCCAAAAAAGTCAGGGAACTGGTGGCCACCCGGGCTTTCTTCCTGGAAGAATTCCGCAAGGCCATGCGGCAGCGAGCCCGCTGGGTTTATGGCATCGCCTGGCAGGGGCTCCGGAATATCGGCTGGGACCGCAACCTGAAAGTCAGCTACAGCCTGCTCCGCGACCGGCTGTCTTTTTTCACCAACTTTCTTTATGTCTTCGGCTACCTGCTGATTGCCTACATCCTGACCTGCTGGGTGGCGCATTTATTCCGGCCGGATTTCGCCATCCCGGCTCTCGTCCGGCCCGATGAAATCTGGTGGAAACTGGCTCTGCTGGTGCTCTTTTTCTTCTGCTGGCGAATTCTGATGCGAATTGTTTTCGTCAAAAAAATCTATGGTCTGGGTCAGGCCCTGCTGTCGCCGATAAGAATTATCGTGGGCAACGTCTTGAATTTTGCTTCCTCCACCCTGGCCATGCTCTGGCTAATCCGGGCTGTGTCCACGCGGAAAGAGCAGACCTGGATTAAGACCGAGCACGCGTTCCCGGCCGAAAAGCTGGAAGCTTTCAGGCGCAAAATCGGGGACCTGCTTCTGACCCGGCATCTGGTTACGGCCAAGCAGCTGGAACAGGCAGTGAAGCTTCAGAAAAAGACAAAAAAGAGACTCGGGCAGATTCTGCTGGAGCTGGGCTACATCAGCGAGGAAGAGCTGGCCAGTGCCCTGGCCTACCAGCGGCAGTGGGCCTTCGTGGAGATTGACCCCTACGCCGTGGAGCCGGGGCTGCTGCGGATCATTCCGAAGTGGCTGGCCGAGCGCTACCGCATCTTTCCGCTGAAATACGAAAACGGGGTGCTGCACCTGGCCATTGACCGGATTGACCTGGGGCTGCTTAAATCCAGCCTGTCGGAGCTGATGAAGGTCGAGGTCAAGTTCAGCCTGACCACAACTTATGACATCAATTATGCCATTGAAAGGGCCTATTCGGAAGATTTTATAAAGGTGGTCAGGGGGCGGCGGCTGGGCGAGCTGTTGCTCCGCGATAATATCATCACCAGGGAACAACTGACCACGGCTTTGAGGCGGCAGAAAAGGAGCGGCCAGAGCCTGGGTGAAATCCTGGTGGACGAAGGATTTGTCGAAGAGGATTTCCTGAAGCGCTACCTGGAGGAGCAGAAAACCCTGGAACTCAGAGACAGAAAGGAGCGCGAGGAGCTGGCCCAGAAGAAGCTGGAAGAGGCGCTGAAGAAGTCACGGGAAGAGGCGGGCAAAGAAACAGAAAAAGTGGAAGAAATAAAAGAAAAAGAAGGAGGACGGCCGGAGGAAGAGGTTGAAGGGGCGGGCGCGGATAAGGAGAAAGAAGACACAACGGCGCCCGGGAGAAGTGTTGAGAGGGAAGAAGCGCCGGGCCCCGAGCCAGGAGAGGCGAAAAAAGACCGGGAAGAGCCCGGGTCGGAGGCCAGGCCAGGAGTGGGTGCGGGCGAGAAAGAAGGGGAAGGCAACGGGTAAGGGGCAGAAAGGAGGCCTGTTTAAGGCATCAGTTTTACGGTTTAGGCGGTAAATCCGGATCTTTAATTTGGCTCTGGTAGTGATTTAATGAAATGAATGAAAGGCAAGTGAACGTCGGATGGTCAGAGACGGGGAGCGGAGACAGAAGGCCGGAGAAATGAAAAACTGCTGGTGTGTGAGTAGCGAATTGAGCAGCATCGGCTGTTACTTAAGTCGAGGCCCGGCGGCCCGGCGCCTGGCGGGAGTGGAAAGACCGAGGGCTGAAACAGGAGAACTGGAAAAAATAATGGCGGCGATGAGTGAGGTGGGGAGGGGGAAGGAGAAAAGGAAGAAAAAGTGAAAATTGGGTCGGAAATAATGAAAGAGAATAATAAAAGAGAACAATAAAATTGAAGGCAGGTGTGGATGATGAAGGATAATAAAGCCACAGCAATTATGAAGACGAGAAAAGGGTGGCGCGGGGCCGTTCTGCTGTCTGCGGCGCTAATGCTGGGGTTGATGTCGGCCTGGAGTGCGGTCCGGGGCGAGGTCAAGCCGCAGTTCGGCCTGGAGGGATACGGCGGCTCAAACAAGCTGTTCATTTTTAGCCCGTGGGTCGGACTTAGAATCGGCTTGAGCAATCAGGCCTCGCTGATATTTCGCTACCATTATCATAATTTCCGGTATGATTATTATGGAAGCGATAGCGGGGGTAATCCGGTTCTCAAGACGATGAAAGCTGATGTCAGCCGGCTGGCGGGCACGGTCTATTTTGCCGGAGAGAGGCTTTCCGGCTACCTGAACCTGTCCTACCTTACGGGCTCGGACGGTTACCGCGGCTTTCTGGCGGACAGCGGGCTGGAATATAGATTCAGCGACCACATTGCCGGCCTGTGGTCAGTTTATTCAGTCCGGGAAAAATCGGTGCTGTGGCACCCGGAGCAAGAAGTCAGGTGGATCAACATCTATTCCATGAGACTGGGGATGAAGTTCTGGCTGGTGAAAAACCTGGCCTTTAACCCGAATTTATACCTGATAAAAAATTCCGAGGAGGTGGAGGGGGTTGCCTATTCAGCCGGGTTAATTTACAGCCCGAATTGGTGGCTGGCCGTCCATGCCTATTACTTCAGGTACGGCGAGACCGCCTTTTACGTGTTCCGCGGCAATTATTTCAGCTGCGGCCTTAATTTCTATTTTTAAATCGGGACACCCTACATTTTTCCGATTTTTTTCTGGGGGCCGAGATGGCCCTTGATATAAAGGGGCAGCTAGATGCAGGGGAAATCAACATTCCTGCATCCTGCCTGAAGTATTCTGGGAATCAAAATAACGTGGTTCATCCCTTAGAATGCAGGTCAAAAGCTGCCAATTGATAGGGGCAGGAGCTGCACATACGCTTCGTTAGGGCCAAAAAGGCAACAAAATCAGGAAACATATGCGTTCTTCCACTTTTATCCCGCTTTTATTGAAAATATGGCGATTCTATGGCGATTAAAAGAATGAAGAACTACGTAGTTGCCGAGAAAATCGGAAAAATGTAGGGTGTCCCGATTTTTCAGAGGCTGAACTTCAGGCTGAGCCCGGCGCTGCGGCCGGCTGCCGGAAAGCCAAACCGCTCCTGGTAACGGGCGTCCAGGACATTATGGATGAAACCGGAAACCGTAGCTTTGAGTCGGGGGAGTGGATAACTGGCTTCCAGGTCGACACGCAGGTAACCTTTCTGCTCGGCTACCTGCAAATCGTCGTTCCAGAGCAAATTCTGGTTATATATTACCTTCTGCGAGCTGACGGCCTGGAGGAAGCCGGCCACCCTGACACCCTGGCGGTTGCGCCAGCGCAGGCCCAGATTGCCCTTGACCCCGGGCACGCCCGGCAGCCGGTTGAAATCCCGGTCTTCCGGCCTGACGAAAATTTCCAGCAGCTGGTCGCCCGCGGTCCGGGAAGAGAAGAGCGACAGGTTGGCAAAAAACGACAGACTGCGGTTGAGCTGCCTGGCCAGTTCAATTTCCGCTCCGGTCAATCTGGCCAAGTCTATGTTGTACGAGACGAAATTAATCAGGTCGAACTGGATGTAATGTCTGATGCGGTAGTAAAAGACGGATACCTCCAGCCTGGTTCGGGCCTCGAGGTCATATTTCCAGCCGGCCTGTAACATCAACCCGTCTTCCGGCTCAAAGGGCAGCTGGCTGGTATCGACCCCGGCATCGTCAGAGTCATAATGCCAGTAGTGCTCGGGCGGCGTCGGAAAGCGCAGCGCCCGGGCGGCGCTCAGGAAAAGTAATCCGTCTTCAGAATAGCTGTAGGTCAGCTTGAAGGATGGGGCCAGACCGCTCATAGCAATGTCAGGAATGCCCTCGGCTATCCCGCCTGGGCCTGACAGTCCGCGGTAACTCATAAACCGCAGCCCCGGGGTGGCGGTCAGGCCAGGAATGAACAGCGGCAGGTCAGCCTGGAGATAAGCATTAACCAGTTTGGAAGCCACGTAATAGCCGTTGCGGAAGGGGGCCCGGAAATCGTCGGGGTAATTAAGGTCGCCGTCGTCCTTGAGGTGGGCGAAATCAAGTCCGGCCAGGAGAGAATAGGAACGGCTGGAATTGCTGGTTCCATCCTGCGACCTGAACAGCGGCAACCGGTACTCCAGGCCGGCCCCGAAGGACCGGTCATCGTAGAATTTTTTGTGGAAGATGCGGTCGAGAGCTACCCGGGTATTGTAAGCTTCTCGGTTACCGTGGTTTAGCCAGCCGTTAAGGCGAAGGAGTCCAGCCCGTCCCAGCGATTGGTCATAATTGAGGCTGAGGAGCAAGCGGTCCTTGGCCCACCAGGCTCCGGGCTCGGGATAAGCACCCATCCCACCGTACATGTATTCCCCGTCTGAGGCCGGGAAAGAGCTTTCGAGTGGAGTTTGGTAATCGGGCGATTGCGGGTTGTGGTCGGCCCGGTTGAAGACGACGAAACCCTTTTTGACCCGGGCATAAGCCAGGTCGGCACTCAACCGACCGGAAAAGGGCAGGTCGTAGCCGAGGCGGAATTCAATATTCTTGAGGTTAAAATTTCCGTTGCGCAGATAGCCCCGGCTGTCCTGGAGAGAAGCGGACATAGAGTAGTCCAGACGCCCCGGTTTCCAGGAATGGAAAAAACTGAAGGCGGTGGTGCTGAAACTGGACAGGCTGGTCTGGAGCTCGAAGACCTGGTCGGCCTGGGGTCGGCGCGGGATGAGGTTAATAACTCCGCCGAGGGTGTTGCCGTAGCGAGCGTCAGCCAGGCCTTTGACCACTTCGATGCGACCGATGGCTGTCAGGGGGGACGGTGGTCCAGTCGATGAAGTAACCGCCGGCCACGCCG
Source organism: Candidatus Aminicenantota bacterium (assembly GCA_014360005.1). Classification (GTDB taxonomy): domain Bacteria; phylum Acidobacteriota; class Aminicenantia; order Aminicenantales; family Saccharicenantaceae; genus Saccharicenans. The sequence goes on from JACIYI010000019.1 coordinate 7,059, forward strand.
GAGCTGTTGAGGAGACGACCGTCACGAAGCAGCAGCAGTCGCCTGGCGCCCAGGCCGCGGATTTTGACCGAGTCATCGTCGAGAGCGGTACCGATCATCTGGATACGCTGGATGTCTATCCCGGGCTGGCGTTCGAGAGCGGTGTCAAGGGTGTGGGAAATGGTCAGCGGGAAGAGGTCGGTCTGGACCACGGTCATGTTGGGGCGCTCATTTTCCCGGACTCGGTCGACGACTTCGATGTAGACCGGCTCGAGCTGGAAAAGTTTCTGGGATTTTTTTTCTTCTTCGGCTTGTTGTTCCCGGGCTGCTTTGGCCTTCTGGTCTTTGTCCTTCTGTTCTTTTGACTGTTGCTGTTGCTGTTGAATGGGGCTGGGCGGAGTTGAGGTGTCGTCAGTGGCTGCGGCTGTGGGTCCGGGAGTGGATGATGACGGATGGCTATCTGAAGACAAGGAGGCAGTGGAAGCGAGGGCGGGGCGGTTCAGGGATGAAAAGATAAATATAAAGGTAGAAAGGACGAGGGCTGTCAGGACGCGAGGGAGGGGGAAGCTTATTGGCCTCATCGGAAAAAGTAAATTACACAGGTTAGACGGGCGCCTTGGCTGGCGATGACCTGGTTTCATCATGACTTAACCCTCCAGTCTGGATTCGGAGCGGCTGGCCAATTCGGGCCAAATTATACCCCGGGAGGCTGCCGTCCCATGGCTTCCTGTCAATTTTTTAATATTTGCTGATTATATTTTCAAAATACCAGAGGGGGCTCGGGTCGTCAATAGCGCTGGCTACGGCAAAAATCGGCAAAAATCGGGACACCCTAGAATTTTCCGATTTTTGATAAATCGGGACATCCTACATTTTTCCGATTTTTAAGGAGGACAGAGTGTTTCACCTATTTATCGGTGTTATAATAAAGGCGAGACGGAGATGGAAGGCAATAAGAGAAAAAGAGTGCTGGTCGGGATGAGCGGCGGGGTGGACTCTTCCGTGGCCGCGCTGTTATTGAAAAGGCAAGGTTACGAGGTAATCGGCGTGACCATGAAGATAACGCCGGAGAAAGGGCAGCGACCAGAAGGGTCCTCCGGGTTGGGTCAGCGTGGTAGGTTGAAGGAAGGAGTCACTCCTGCCGGTAATAAGACCAGCCAATCTCCCCCGGTGGAAAGGTCGTCCGCGCCTGGCCTGCAATCTCCGCCGTCATCTTCAATAACTGGTGATGATTCGGCCAATAAAATCTCTCGCGCCGGACGGCGACTGTCTTGCTTCGGCGATGATTCCGAGGAAGAGGTCAAAGAAGCCGAGGCGGTGGCCAGGCACATCGGCATTCCTTTTCAGGTGGTGGACCTCAGTCGGGAATATGAAGAGCGCATCCTGAGCTATTTCAGAAGTGAATATGCGCGGGGCCGAACGCCCAATCCCTGCGTCAGGTGCAATGCCGAGATTAAGTTCGGCTTGCTGCTCGAAGGCTGTCGGAAGCTGGGGCTGGATTATGATTACTTTGCCACCGGTCATTATGCCCGGGTCAGGTTTGAAGCGAGGACCGGGCGGTGGCTCCTGCTTAAGGCCAGAGAGGTGGCCAAAGACCAGTCCTATTTCCTGTCGCTGCTGAGTCAGGAGCAGCTCGGCCGGACCCTTTTTCCGCTGGGGGAACTGAGTAAAGTCGAGGTGCGGAAAATCGCCCGGGAAAATAATTTGCCGCTCAGCGAAAAAGAGGAAAGCCAGGATTTTTATGCTGGCGATTACCGCGAGCTGCTCGGACCGGGCAAGCCTGGCTACATCAAGGACCTGAGCGGGCGGGTGCTGGGGAAGCACGACGGCATCGAGAATTTTACCATCGGGCAGCGCCGGGGGCTGGGAGTCAGCAGCACGGGGCGGCTTTATGTGGTTAAAATTGAGCCGGAAACCGGTACGGTATACGTGGGCGAGGAAAAGGATTTGCTGACCCAGCGCTTCCGGGTTGAGAAAGTGAACTGGATTGCCCGGGTGCCAGAAGCGGGCGAAGAGCTCGAGGCTACGGTCAGAGTGCGCTATAAATCGCCGGAGCTGAACTGCCGGATTGTTACGGGGGCGGCGTGGAAGGTGAGAACAGAGGAAGCGGGGGCAGGGAAAGCGGGAGCAGGGAGGGCTGATGTTGATTTTGCCGGCGGCGGTAATAAAGCTGATTCAGCCGGTAAGGGCCAGCGGGCCAGGCGGGCCGACACTGTGGATGCGGCCGGTAGAGTTGCTGAAGCATTCAGAATTACTGAAGGAGCCGAATCAGCACCGGTTGAGGCGAAGGCATTAGTTGAAGCGCTGAGTGAGGTTGAGGCGGTGCTCCTTTCTCCTTACAAAGCCATCACGCCGGGCCAGGTAGCAGTTTTTTACGACGGCGAGGCCGTGCTGGGCGCCGGCTTCATCTCCTAAAAAACAAAAAACGGGGGACACAATACTCAATCCCCAATTTTTTTATAAAATTGGTACCACGAAAATGTGTGCCACAATACTCAAACACCAAAAAATATTGGTGGCATGATAAATTGGTGACGTCCTAAATATTCACAAGTTGAAAAAATAGAAAATATAGATTGTGTCCCCATTTTTTTATCTTTTAACTTTTAAGGTTATTGCTGATAACGATTTAGTTAGGTTTTGGAGATGGTCTAATAACCTCTGGTTTTCTGTGAAACTGGTTGACAGGCTCTTGAAATTACTTTTCAATTTTTCCAAATCTTCCTTATTTTGGGTCTTTGACAAACGAATAGTTTGAATGAGTAGCTCGTTCAACCTGTTGAGAAGCCTTAAGTAGCTTTCGGAGGCGTCGATGAAAAAGTTTAATTTTGTAAGCTCTGCCGGTTCTAATTCTTCATGAGCTCCGGACAGAAAATTATTAAAATCCTGCCGGGCTTTTTCCAGTTCATCAATGATGGGCTGTATCCGTCCCAGGGTTTCTTCTGGGTTTGAGTTAACTCCTAAATAATAAATGGTAAATATGTATAGAATGTAGGAAAGGTCCGTAAAGTACTCAAAAGGGGAAGTTCCTCGCCAGAAAATCGGTAGCCTTTGTTTAACATAAAAAATGGCGGGCATTTCTTTTATTTGCTCCTGTGAGGTAGTTGCGGCCGTCGGACCGGTTGCCTCTCTTTTTTTAATTGTATAAGAGATCAACTGAGCCTCCTGATAAAGACCTGATTTGTCCAGACTTTCCAGGGCGAATTTAACCAGTCCTCCTGGAACGGCCTCTGAATGCCAGATGGACAATCTTTTGGGCTGCTCCTTGCTGTTGATGAGAATGACGACCCGCTCGCAGCCGAGTGTTCTGCCCTGAATAGGAAGATTTTCGGTATCTTCTGCCACAACAATAGCATCGGGATGAGAAAGAAAATAGGATAGGTCCACACCCAGCCTGGTATCAAAGAGATCTTTTTCGGGGAAGGCCTCTTCTGCCTGACTAAAGGCAATTATATTTTCGGTGGTGTCCTCGGATGTTCCCCCAGAAGGATGGCCAGGTGCGCCAGTGATTTTTTCCTGGCAAGTAATAATAGCAGCTTCTTCATTCACGTTAAGCACCCGAAAAGTTTTTTCCGATTGAAGAGAGAAACTGGAGAATTTCTGGCTGACTTTGAATTTTGCTTGCGTACCGGCTTCATAATTTTTCCAGTACTCGTATCGACCATCTCCCAGCAATTTTTTTCTCCAGTGCGCTTCGGCTGGTAAGAGAAGTGGCGCAGGTTGGGGGCTGACGATGTCCTGGTCAACGGTTATTTTCAGAGGCAGAAGGGAATGAAGGACGTAAAAAAATTGATCCAGATTTTCCTGATAAAAGTCTGCCTGTGAGATTAGTTGAATTATTATTACCTTGTCGCCGATTTTAGAGAAACCTATTTTCATTTTAAATTTGGCAATTTTGTCTTCGGCTGTCGTGGTTAAGAATTTATAATTGCGGTAAGAAGTAATAGTTTCTTCGGGCCCGAATTTAATGCTGGGAAGTGTTTTTGAAATTTCTTTCTGCTCTGCTTTGACCAGCTCAATAAGATTTTGGTATGAAGGTAGCTTGCGAATATCAACGATAAGGCCATTTTTAAATGAGTATCCCATTTCTGTTGGTTGAACAGAGCCTGGCGGACAAATAAAAAGCGGAATGGTTCCTCTGGAGGAGTCTGGATAAAGAGGAGTCCAGCCAGGCGGGCAGTAAACCAACAAGCCGAGGTCATCAACAAAGGGAATAGCTATATCGGACGGCGGAGACCAATTAATCGATGTTTTTTGCTGTTCGAGCTTAGATTGTCCGGCCAATTCAGGCGGGATAGTAAAGGGACTGATTAAAGACAAAAAAATGAGGGGAAAGAAAATTATTCGTGGGTGGCGAAAGGAAAGAGGTCTTTTGCCCATTTGTCTGCCCTGATTTTTATTAAATTTAAGGTTAATTATTTTTAAAAAAAAACAGAAAAAAAATCAAAAACGGCGATAGGTTGGGTGGTATTATTCAATAATGGGCAACGTGGAGCAGGATAAACAACAATGAGCCACAATGAGTAAAGATAAGCAGGGATGAGGGAAATGTATACAGTAGGTTAAAGGCATCCCAGGCTTTCATTCTTAGGGTGAGTTGGTCCTTGATTTTTTTGTTGAAGTTATCTGCTAATTATATTTATTTCCAAGATGTTCTCTGATTGCACTGGCTTTCCCTGGGGGAGCTGGAGAATGCGCAGATCTAAAAAATAGGAAATATATATTGTGTCACTAATTTTTACGGTTTTGTTAGTGGCGGTAATAAATTTTGCCGACGATTTTCCAGCCATCAGGAAATTTGTAGAGCGAAAGATAATCAGTAAAAATTCTCTGGCCTTCGCGGTGCAATTCCAGCTTGACCACGGCGGCATCGCCAGTGATGTCAACCTGGATAAATTTGCAAGTGGTCAGCGGCGGTTTCTGGCCGGCAGCCTTTCTCTTCTCAGTGGAGGCAATCCAGTTGGCTATCGGCAACCGGGTCAACTGGCCGTCTCGCAGGCCGAGCAACACGAAGTCGGGGTGAAAACCGACCCGGGTTTTTTCCAGGTCGCCCAGGTTTTGTAGCCCGTCGACATAAGCAGTTTGAATCAGGTTTTTGATAGCTTCCTCGTCACTTTTTTCCTGGGCCCTTAAAGTTGAAGAGAAAATCAACGTCGCGGCCAGCAGGATCACCGGTAAAATTCTTTTGGTCATGAACACTCCTTTCATGGTCAACTTATCATGAAATTTCAGGCAAAATCAACCAGCGTTGGGGACACCTGCAAGTGTCCCCGGATTTAGCCCGAATTTTCTCGGGGAAAATTATGGCCATTGGACCGAAAGAGGGGACACCTGCAGGTGTCCCCTCTTTTACAGGTTGAAATTGTAAGAGAACTTGAGTAGGAAGACGTTGTCGGGGCGGCCGCTGAACAGGGAGCTCAGGTCGTTGTCGAAATCCAGCAGGCCGCTATATCCGTAATTGGTCCGGCCCTGGGACCAGACCAGGAATAGCGTGCACCCTGGCTTGTATTCCCAGCGCAGGACCAGGTTAGACCGAAACTGCCTGAAATTGAAATCAGGATTGCCGAAGGAATAATCAACCAGCCCGTCGCCGTTTTCATCCACCCGATAAACAGCCGCCGCCCCATCATAAGAAATCTCACCATCGCCAAACAGATGGTAACGGTCAGCCCAGTTCCTGGCCCGCGGCTCGGTAATCATTTTGAAGCGGCTGTACTTCCCGGCCGAAATGAAAGGCATACCGTAAAACTGCAGGCTCAGGTCCGGAGTCAGGCTGAGGTTCAAGCGGACAACCAGCGACAGCGTCTTCTGGTCGATCTTGCCCACCAGGTAGCGCCGGTCGTCCTCATAACCCACGGTCGCCACGTACTGCAGCTCGCTTCTGAAAATTGAGTAGGCCGGCCGCAAAGACAGGTTAAAAGCGGGCACCGGCACGTAGGTTATCTGCGGGCTCAGGCTCACTATCCGGCTGTCATCGTTGTCTGACTGCCGCCACTGTCCCTGAAGCGCCAGCCGCAACTTCTTCCGGCTATCAGTCTGAACGTAACTCCAGATGCTCATGGCCGGAGCCACCCTCAGCAGCGGGCCGCCGCGCAGGGCGCTCTGCGATAATCCCGTAAACTGCCTGTTAAGGCCGAAGCTCAGGCTCCAGTAATTCTTGAACTGGGCCCAGGCGTTGACGTTACCCCCGGCAAAAATTCTTTCACCGCCGAAGTTCCAGCCGGTCCACTGGTTGATATTCAGGTTGAGGTTGCGGAAAATGCTGAAGGGCTTGTAGAAACGATAACCCGCCCAGAAATATTGCATGGCCACATCGGCTGACCGCAGGAATCCCATGTCGTTGAGCTCCAGGCCAGGCGACCTCCAGGTGATTCCGGTTGAGAAAATCAGGTGCGAGCCGCCAGTTCGTCCGAATTCGAGCGAGCCGCCGTGACCGTAAAGCGAGCGCCGGGTCGGGTCATAGGTCAGGTAATCGGCATCCGGCCTATTGAAATAATGTACTGACGACAACTGCGTCCGCTGCAGGGCTTCTTCAGTGCCGAAAACACCGCTACCGACCAGCTTCAATGAAAAATAATACTGGCGTTCTTTCCAGCTGTGGTAAAAGTCAAGCCCTCCGCTGTAAGCCGAGCGGTGCAGCGGCCCTTCACTCCTGGAATCAAGATTGCGGTTGGTGGCTGTGAACATGGCCCCGATGACCGTGGCTCCCTGGCGGTAATCCTTGGACAGCCTGAAGGCGGCGTAGTTGGTCAGGGGTTCGACCGTTTCCTGGCCGTAAAGTCCGCTGTCCGGGTCGAAGGTGGAGGCCGATTCTCTGGACGTCAGGGCTTCCATGGCCCCGATCGACCAGCCGTTTCTGGTCTTGCCCGAGAGCTTGAAAGCGCCAAGGATGGTGGTTGAGGTCGGCAGGCTGCAAAAGCCGGCCGTATCCGGGTAAAGCTGCGGGGCCCGGCCGATTCGCCGGCTGTAGAAAAGGTTATCGTAGGAGAAATCGCCGTCGCCACTAGTTATCTTGTAATTGGTGATGTTCTGACCTTCAACGAAAAAAGGCCTCTTTTCTTCAAAATAAGTTTCGTAGGCCGTCAGGTTGATTTCCGAAGGGTCGGCTTCGACCTGGCCGAAGTCGGGGTTGAGAGTGAAATTGAGAGTCAGGTCGTGGGTCAGACCGATTTTGCCGTCCAGGCCGCCGCGGATGTTCTTTTCTTTTCCGGTGAGGAAGGGGTTGCCGGGCTCGGCCGGGTAGGAGCGAAGGCGTCCGACGGTATAGGGCATTATTTCAATCTGGCGAGGTGGCTTGAGGCCGGTCATGCCGCGAAGTTCACCGAACTGACTGGTCCAGCCCGGGGCATTTTTGGGAATGGGCTGCCAGAGGGAAATTTCCGCTTTGCGGAATAATTCGCGCCAGACTTCCAGCCCCCAGACCTGCTCGCCCGAGGTGCTGAAGCGCAGCTGGGAGAAAGGAATTTTCATTTCTGCGGTCCAGCCCCTGTCATCAACCGCGGTTTTCACCTCCCAGATGGGATCCCAGGAAAGGTCCACCGAGTTTTCGTCGAAGCTGTCGTTGGGCAGAATCTGGTCGGCCTTCACCCCGGCCGCATTGACCGCAAAGCAGTAGCTGGTCCTGAGGTCGTGCAGGCTGTCTATGAAAACCATCACGTAATCTCCCGAGGTGAGGTCACGACGCCCCAGGCGTCGTTCGATGGTCTGCGGTTGCGAGTCATAACAGCGAATGGCCAGGTAGAGGTGGCTGTCATCGTAGAGGATTTTGAAGGCAGTTTGTTCAGCTGGGGCCTGACCTTCGTAGGGATGGAACTGAACGAAATCGGTGTACCAGTCGCCGTGCTCCCAGGCCGGGTCGTCCAGCCTGCCATCGATGGCCGGGGCGTGAGGATTGATTCTTTGAGCTTGAGCCACCTTCCTTGGTTGCTGCTTATTGTTATTGTTGTTTGCTTGCGGGCTTCCCGCTTGAGCTGGCTGGGCTGCGGCCATAGAGAGGAAAGCGGTCAGGATTATGAGTAAAGAAAATAAAATGGCGGCAATCCGACTTATCGACAGCTTGTGCCAGGGCCGGGGGCTGTGGCCCTGCTGGGCTCGTGGACTTTGGGTGGGGGAGGGAAGACGGAGTGGAGTGGGTGGGATGACAGATTCTTCCCTGGGCAATAAATCGCCTGCTGGTGAGTTTAATTCAGTAGGAAATTGAGATGAAGCTGCTAGTGGTAAGTGGGCCTGGGGGATACAGGCCTGCGATTTGAGTGATTCAAGTTCAAGCGGCGGCCAGATTTTTTGCAAATCTCCGGACACAATTTTCATCTATGACTACTCCTTAAGGAATTTTCCAGTACTTTCAGGGAGGCGAACCAGGAGTGAATCTGTGGCCAGTTGGCCAAAGCCTATCACAAATTCATGAATATATACCTGTGAACAGGCCAAAGGGTTGCCGGAAAAAAGAGAAATGTAAGGTGTCCCGATTTTTTACGAAAAAAATGGAAAAATCTAGGGTGTCCCGATTTTTTACGAAAAAAATGGAAAAATCTAGGGTGTCCCGATTTTTTGAGTTATTATAATTGGTGATTTACGGTCGGGAGGTGGATATGACGGCATCAATTAACCCTGGTTTTAGAAAGGTTTTATCTATACTGACTGTTCTGGCATTAATCTCCGCTTCCCTGGTGACTGCGGCTGAGGCCAGCGGCCCCTCTGGCCAGAAGCTAAAGCCCATCAAGGAGCCGAAGGTCGGTCTTCCGGCCTCGGCCCCTCAGCCCTGGGTGGTCGGAGTCTGGATGCATCCAGGAATGTTCGGTAGAGAAAAAGAAGCGGCCGCGGAAAAGATTCGCCAGACCCTTGACGAATATCTTAAGGCCGGTATTAACTCGCTGTTCATGCTGGTAAAGAACACCACCGGCCATGTTTATTATGACAGCGAAATTGGAGTTAAGGACCCGGCTTATGGCTGGGACTTCTTCGGTCTTTTCCTGGAAGAAGCCAGGAAAAGAAAAATGACTGTCCACCCCTGGTTCTGCGTTTTTCCGGAGTCATCGTTGCTGGGGCAGGTCCGGGAACATCCGGAGTGGCTGATAGTCGGCCCGGGGCGAGAGATGGTCAGGACGGTCAATCCGGCCCTGCCCGAAGTCCGGGCCTATGAAATCAGCCTGATGCTGGAGCTGGTTAAGAAATACGAAGTGGACTGGGTGCACCTGGACTACATCCGTTTTCCCTGTGAGCCGACCGAACCTTATTTCAGCCGTGAGGCCCGGACACTCCAGTTATTCAAGGAAGAAACCGGCATTGACTTCAACGCCCTGAAGGCCCGCGATTCGGGCAATCCCTACTGGAATGTCTGGCTGGAGTGGAACCGGGAGCAGGTAACCCGATTCGTGCGAGAGCTCCGTCAGGAGCTCAGCAAAACCGGTCACCAGACAAAAATAAGCGCTGCCGTTTTCCCGGATGCCGACAACGCCCGGGTGCTCATCGGACAGGACTGGCTGGAATGGGGAAGGCAGGGTCTGGTAGACATGCTCTGTCCCATGCTCTACACCAACGACCTGCCGTTGTTTGAAAAGCTGACAAAAAGAGCCCTGGTGGCGAGGGAGTCCATTGGGAGGCAGAGTGGAGCGGCGGTTATGATTGCTGGCAAAACTGAGGCTCAGGCCGGAACTTCTATCAAGGAGAGAACTGCAGACCGAGGAAAAACTGCGGCTGCGGTTGGGGGTGGGGTCAGAGCCAGCACAGTTTTAATCTGTCCGGGAATCGGCCTCATCACCTCTCACAACCAGGCCACGCCGGAGATCATGCTGGAAGAAATCAGGCTGGCCAGGGAAGCCGGCGCCGATGGAGTGGTTTTCTTCTCCGGCGGCAGCCTGAAAGAAGAATTCTTAAAAGCCCTGGCTGAGCGGCGCGAGAATTTATAACCTCTATTCTATTGTCACTATGCTGTTGCTTGACGGGGAGGCCAGAAAGTGGTGTAGATCAGTGCAAAATCAGGTAATTGGTATTGTGGATAAACGGTATTAAGGTGACTGGGCCAGGAAAGAGCAGGAAAAGGGCTGACTTTGCCGGCCGAAAGCGCGCGGTATCATGGTTGCTGAACATTAAGGCAAGGATAGGGTACGCTATTAACAAGGGGGAATAGAAACGTTAGCTGACCCGGCCCTCGGCCCTATGGAAATTCGCAAATCAGTTAAAATATTGGAACCAATTTCATTCAAACTTCATAAAGGGGGCGGGCCGGATGGGGTAGATTTCAACTTTTTCCCAGACCCGGTTCAGGACGTAGGGCTCGCTATCCAGCCATTCTTTCCGCAGAGCCTCTTTGGACGGGAAATTACAGATGATGATGGAGCCAATTAATTCCCCGGCCTGGTTAAGAATGCCGGCGGCACATAGCCATTTGCCTTCTTCGTAAAATTTTTCACCCTGCCTCAGGTGTTCTTCCCGGACGGCCTGGCGACGCTCGGGACCGGCTGGCGGCGGATAATCAAAAGCTAAAACCATAAAGGGCATGATAATTCCTTTCAACAAGACTTTTTTATAATTAGAAAACATTTTTGACTGAAAAAGCAAGCGAAAGAAAGTGGGGAAGTTTTCGGGAAGCCAGGGTTGTGGTTTGAAAATAGTTCTATTCTATTAAATGAAATGGAGCCAGCCGGAAATTGCCGGCCTGGAAGCAAGTAAGCCTTAAGGCCAAGGCAGCAAGCTGGCATCCAGCCAGGAGAGCAAAAGATTTTTGGAAAAAAAGGGATTCCCTAATAATATTTTAATTTTTGGTAACAGGACAAAACCAGGCAATAATGACCCAACAAATGAAACAACTCGGTGCGGTATTTGCTTCCCGAGTATTCTGGTTAGAAAATTAGGTCATACCGGCTGCTCTTGATCTCTGGTTTTATCTTTAACCCCGAATCGCAACAGGCCCCGGCGGCAGCCCTTGGTGCAGATGGTGCAGGCAAAACAGTCTGGTACCATAACCGCATCCTTGAGTATTTCGGCGACGGCCGGGCAGGGAGCTTTGGCGGTGCAGGCCCGACAATCATTGCAGCTGTCTTTCTTCTTGACCACGCGGAAAACAGCCATCTGCTCAATGATATTGGTGAACAGGCCGACCGGGCAGACAAAATAGCAGTAAGGCCGGTAGGCAAAAAAGGCGAAGCCCAGCGTCAGAAGAAGCGGCAGAAAATGAAAAAGATTATCCAGCAGGGTCGGCTGCAGGTTCCACTTGAAGCCTTCAAAGGCGTTGAGGTAATCATAAAGCGATAGGGCCCGGGCCTGACCCCGGTTGACCGTATGGATTATGGCCGTCCAGCTCAGGGCGATAAAAGCCAGGAAAATTGACACTCTGAAAGTCTGGCTGAGGCGGAAGGAGGGCCGACGTCTCCGGATTTTGAGCTTGTCGGCCAGCATGGCCAGCAGCTCCTGGATGGCTCCCACCGGGCAGACGTAGCTGCAGAAAAGTTTGGGCCCGACAAGGCTTAACAGTAGAATTACAGCCAGGGTGGCCAGCATCGGCGCTCGCAAACCGTAAAGCAGGGGCTTGGTGAAAGCGCAGATGGGCGAAGGATGCATGGAAAAACCGGAGAAAAGCTTCAGCCCGAGGTTGGCTGACACTCCGTAAAGAAAGGTAGCAATTACCAGGAAGGGGATTCTGGTCCGATTGTCCATCTTGCCGGTCAGCAGCAGAAACAGGGCTACGGCCGCTATTATCAGCATGGTAATTAATTTGGGGCTGAAGAGAAAATTGAAGAAATTTTGAGTCGGCAGCGGTTGGGAGGCTTGCTGACCAAAGCGCTGGCCTAAACCCCGACCGGGTCCCTGTCGGAGGGCCTGCCCGGCACTTTGTCCTGCTTCCGGTGACTGCTCGGTGATCAGGGCAAAAGATGGCAGCCCCAGGATAATCACCATAATCATTAAACAGGCGCCCAGATAAATCTTTTTGTTTGACATATGTGTCTTACTCCATTTTTTTAAACAAGATATTACCAAAATTCTGGTGGTAAGTCTAAGAAAAAAAATATTTAAGTCGCTCTCTGAATTAGTATGATGGCTTTGCTTAGAAAATAATTTCCCGGCCAACGCCGATTTTTACAAAATCGCTGCCGTATTCTTCGGAAAAAAGACGGCGGGCAGCATCTCCGGAACAGTGGCCGGGGCCGGATTTCTTAAGGCCAAGTCTCCTGAATCCAGCGATAATAGCTTTTATCTCCGATGGCTGCAGACCCCCCAAATGGAAACCACCGAAGACGCAATAGATATCTTTTTTGTGTCTTGATTTTACGGATTCTATAATCTTTATTATTCCCGGGTGGGCACAGCCAGTGATCAGCACCAGACCTTTATCTGATTCCAGCACCAGGGACTGTTCTTTAATCGGCCCTTCAATTACTCCGGTAGTCAGTGCCCCGGGGCAGATTTGAGCCGGCTGGGTCACCTCGACCACCCTGGCTCCTTTTTTCCTTATCGCTTCCTTAAAATCATTGGGGAAAAATTCAGGCAGCCAGACTTCCAGGCTTGAATTCCGGGCCAGCAGCTCGGAAAGCCCGCCGGTGTGGTCATGGTGAAAATGGGAGAGGACCACCACCTCAATCTTCTCGGGTTTAAGACCGAGCTTTTCCAGGTTTGACAGCAGAATCTGTCCCTTGGTTCCGCAGTCAAAAAGAATAACCTTTTCCAGGCCTTCCAGATTGCAGGAAAAGCCCCAGTCTGTCTGCAAACGCTGGTCATAGGGGTTGTTGTCGTAAACAATAACAGCCCGCAGCGGAGTTTTCTGATTCATGGCCAGTCCTCCGGTAACCAGAGTTATAAAAAATATGATAAGCGCAGCCAGCGATTTCCTCATTTTTCCTCCTGACGAAGGGACCAACACCCTTTTTCTTAGGTTATCCCCTTTTTTAACGATTGTAAAATGGATTGGAAAACAAGATGAACCTGGTTCCTCAATTCCCTGAGGCCAAGCAGAATAGTGAGCTGGTTTTCTGTTCAGTAAACTGCTGTCAGTTGCTATGGTTCAGGGATAGGTCCTTAAACCGAGCGCTGGCTTTAAGAGTGAAATTACATCTTTTAAATCTTGCTTCTCAGATAGATAAATGAGATGGCCGGGGCAGCGGCAGTCGGAGGCCCCGAAACCGGGAACTGGAACTACAGAATTCCGGAGAAGCTGTCGCAATCTGCAGGCCAGGCGGCATTCAGCAAAAGAGCCGGGTCTTATCAGGACCTCAATGATTTGAGCCTTAGTTAAAAAACTATCTATATGCCAGAAGGTCTTTTTTTCTGCTCTTAAGTGTCTTTCAATCCTGGCCCTCAGCCCGCGCCTGGCCCGACCGACATATAGATAATAACCCGCCTTAAAATAGGTCTCCTGAAACCGGCCAATTTTTATGGCCTGACCCTTTTTCAATCTTATTATTAATAAATACAGGCCCCGGTCATTCATGGCTCATCAGGTCATTACACCCATTTAGATTTTATTGAAGGAATAAGTAAAACGGCCTGTTTTTGACAGCTTGAATAAATTCCCTTCGGTCAGAGCCTGGATAATCTGACTTCCTTTTAAATGGTGATCGCTTACAGAAAGAATACCACCGGGTCTTAAAATCCGGTGAAGTTCCCTTAGGACTGCCTGTGGCTGCTCCAGATGGTGAAAGACATCGAAGAGAAGGACGACATCAAGGTAATCGTCCGGAAGTCCGGTCGGCCCGTCAGAATGGATGGTGCTGATATTTTTAAGCTGTTTTCTTTCGGCCAGACCTTGGACCATCCTGATAGCCAGCGGGTTGATATCCAGAGCATAGATTTTCCCGTGAGGTCCGACCATTTCCACCAGGAGCAGAAGGTAGCTTCCTGGCCCACAGCCAAAGTCCAGCACCCGGTCTCCGGGTTTAATTTCCACTTCTTCCAGGATTATCCGGCGCGGCCGACGAAGGTCGCGAATCTTATAACTCAGGGCCAGCAGGTGAAAATGAAGGCGTTTCTTCATCAAAATTCTATATCCCCGGAAAATTATAGCGCTTATGGTTACGGCCTGCAGCTTAAAATATTATTAGCGGTCTAACGGTCCGGATCCTTTAGTTTATAGTTGACGAAGCTATACAGCTTGTTTTGGAGAAGGAAATTTATAGCCATGGTTTACAATGTTGAAATCGGAGGCTGAAGCTGCGGATTAGAGCCGTGACTCAGATGGCAGTTGGGGCTTGGCAAAGTCAGGCCCCGCTCTGCTCTAATTGTAGGCTTCCATAATTTTCCTGTCTTCTTTTAGCAAATCGCCGGCCAGTTCTTCCATTTTCATCTCATTCCAGAAGGGGAGCTGCTCGTGCATTTTCAGGTATTTTAAGGGAATGGGGTGGGTGCCCACTACCACCGGGACTCCGTAGCGCTTCTCAATAAATTCCTTGAACTGCCGGAGGTAAGGGCAGGGTGGATAGCCAACGACCAGACCGGTAGCCAGGTGGATAACCTCAGCTCCGTTTTTAATCATTTCCTCCGGGACATATTCCACGTTGCCGCCAGGGCAACCGCCGCAGTAGGAGTAGCCGACCACTTCAACAGGTTCATCTTTGGGATAACGGGCGAAGCCACCGACCCGCTCCCGGATGGAGCGGAAGCATTTGCCGCCGCCGCAGGATTGATAACGCCCACAGATGATAAGGCCAACTTTTTTCATATGTATCTCCTTGAATAATAATAATAATGGGGCTTGCTTCTCGGCGCGATTTTAAGTCTGCCTTGCAGGCCCAGCAACAATGCGCTCCGGGGCAATGGTTCTGTTTTCTTCTATTTCTTTTTCTCTTCCTCTTCCTTATACTTCTTTTTCAAAGTTTCTTCCAGCTCTTTGATTCTGGCTTCCAGCTCTTCTTTTTCCTGTTTGAGCCAGTTAAGTTCGGAGCGCAGGTCTTCATCAGCCGGCTCTTGTTCCGGACCGGCATATCCAGGCCTAATCCAACCTCTGTAACCTGGAAAGCCGCGGAAAATACGGCCGGTTTCCCTTTCCTGCCAGTAGGCATTCGGACCAAATCCACAGCGGCAGGGACCGAGGTAAGTGAAACCTTCAGGTGGCTGCACCTGTCCCCGCCAATTCTGATGCCAGCCGCGTCCATAGCCGTAGCCGTAATACCTTCCGTAATATCCTCTCATGTTAAACCTCCTGTAAAATTCATTAAGTTCATAATCAGCTTTCAAAAAGCAGGTTTAATCTTATAAAGCAAAAACCTGCTTCACCTGCAGGCTTAACCCGGGCCTCAACTCCAGGCTAAAGCTAAATCCCGGGCCCGGCTTGAGTATCAGGCCTTTTCTTTTTTCTGCTTGATTGCTCTGTCGTGTTCCGAGCCCTGTCGGATGAGGGCCGAACCACAATTGGGGCAGTGCTCCTGGATGCAGGGAACGCCAGGCTGATGCTCTTTCCGGAAGCCACATTTGGGACAAAGGCAATAGCCTTCGGGACCAAGTCCCAGGCGGCCAGGGCGAGAGCCCTGTTGTCTTCCGCGCATTTTTCCCTCCTTTATTCCTTTAAGCTTAACTTAAAAGCGACGGCCGCGGCGGCAGCCACCTCGGCTGCGGCGACCTGGTGGACCCGGGGGGCCTGGTGGACCGGGAGGGCCGGGTTGCTCCAGCCTGCCCGGAGAGCGTGAAGTATGGCCGGGCTCAAATTGACCGGGCTCCATTTCCACCGGCCCGCCTTCTATGACCAGTCCTTTGCCGTTGACCAGAGCTTCAGCAACTTTTTTGCGGCCGGACTCCAGGATGCGGGCGAAGGTCGGACGGGATATGCCCATTTTGTCAGCCGCCTGCTCCTGATAAAGGCCATCCAGGTCGGCCAGTCTAATAGCTTCGAGTTCATCGAGATTTAAGGTTATCACCCCAGACAGATGAGCCTTTTGGCCTTCGGGAAAGAATCTGGATATCCCCGGTCTCCAGCCAATGCGGCGTCGGCAAAATGGTCTCGGCATTGCGGTCTCCTTTTTTAGCCATCATCTGAAACTCATTTCAGACTCAATTATATTATGAGCATATGCTCATATTATGTCAAGTCCAATTTTTCCTAAAAACCAGGTAAGCGGCAACTGAATTTTGCTGGCCGGTTGGTTCAGTTTCCTTTCGGGCGGCTTTTGTGGCCTTGACAAATTGAGCATATGCTCATAATATATTTTATAATCGGCTGTTTGGAGGCAGACCATGGCCAAGAAAATAATAATTCCGGTTGAAGACGAAAAAGGCTTAGAAGCTAAGCTAGCCGGGCATTTCGGACGGGCGCCTTATTTTGCGGTAATTGAGATGGAAGAAAATGGTGAGCTGGTTTCGTTCAGGACAGTAGCTAATTTTGACGAGCATTTTGGCGGTCGGGGTCATGCCCATGACAACATCTTAAGCGAAAAACCTGATGTTATTATTGTCTACGGCATGGGGCCGCGGGGGTTGGCCAGGATGGCTGAGGCCGGGGTTTCGGTTCTCAAAGCCGAAGGAAATACAGTCCAGGAGGTTTTGGCAGCTTACAAAGAAAATAAGCTGGAAGAAATAGCTGAAGGCTGTGATCACGGCCATCACTGTCATTGAATAAAAAAGCTCTATCAAGAGGGTGGTGAGCAACTTTTCGTTCAGGTGAAGAGTAAGGCGGATTTTTACCAGGCTTAAACTACAATCAGCAGATTTTCAAGTCAGTCAGGAAGCAAGGCAGGGCTCTTTTTTAACAGGGGAGAAGGGGGAAACGTGTATGATGTCTGTAGTTGTCTTGGGTTCATCGCTGTTTAATCGCTTATCTTAGCAAATCAGAAGATACCTCTGGCATCTTGCATTTAAGAAGAGCAGGAAATATATACGGTGTCGCCAATTTTCATGGAGCATAAATAATTATTTATCAACGAGTTAGTAATCAGGCGGGGTGGGGGAACTAAAAAATTTTTCTGACCTTTTGCTGTTATTAACATAACTTTAACTTATCTTACCCTGTTTTTTAATCCGGGTTTGCTAACCTCAAGATGGATGAAAAGAGAAAAAATGGAAGCGAAAATGAAAGCAAACAACGAAAAAGAAACCACTGGGGGATTGGTAATGATGGCAGATGGCGGTCTGGAAGCCCAGCCAAGAGTTGGTAGGGGGCTGAGATTTCGCGGCTCGGATGAAGGCCGGTGCCAGGCCAAAGCTGTTTCGGCAGGGGCAGCTTGCTCGGACTATGGGGCGGCAGGGAAAAAACCTATGCTGATAAGCCTGGAGAAAGCGCGGACTCTGATCGAGGCCGGCTGGCAGGCGGCTGACCTTCATGTCCACACCTTTTATTCTTATGATGTGGTGCCGACCAGGGAAGTTGACCCGCTGCTGCTTTACGAAAAGGCCAGGGCCAGGGGGATGAGCTTTGTCTCCTTCACCGACCATGACACTATGGATGCCTATGACCGGATAGGTTGGACGAGGGAAGGCCTGGTGCCAGGGGTTGAGGTGAAAATTCTGGACCAGGATAAAGTCGGCCATACGGTACACATCAATGTCTATCTGTTGAACAGGAGCCAGTTTGAAGAAATCGAGAGAATTGCCAGGGGAGCCAGGGATATTGAACTGCTGCTGGAGTATCTGAGGGCGGAGAATTTGCCCTTTACCTTCAACCATCCTTTCTGGCATGAGCCAGGCGAGAAGCTGAACGCCCGGGCCGTGGTGGAGCTGGCGGAGAAATTTCCGGTGCTGGAATATAACCTGGGCCGTATCAAAAAATTGAACCGGCTGGTGCTGGAGCTGGCTGCAGAAAAGAATAGGGGGGTGGCCGCCGGAAGCGATTCTCACACCGGGGATATAGGAAGGATTTTTACCGTGGCCAGGGGTGGTGATTTCAGGGAATTTTTCGAGTCGGTGAAGAATGGAGAGTCCTGCCTGGTGACGGAAGACCTGAATTATGATCGGATAAAGAACGAAATTTTCCAGCGGCTGGAAATGCTGATTGATAGTCATAAATGGGTGATGGGTAAGGAAGAATTAAAGATGGAGACTGGGAATGCTCTGGCTGATGCGGTTATCGAAATGCTGTCCGGAGGAAGGGCTCAAATCCTGGGAGTGAAGAGAGCGGTTTTGAAGGGAGTGGCCAGGTTGGTCTCCAGGACAGGTTTGCCCGCCAGGATATATCTCAGGAAGCAGAATATGCTGGCCAGCCGCATCCAGCAGGAATTGAATTTCGCGGCATTGGGGGGTAGGCGGGGGGGAATTGATAAGTGATAAAACAGAGTATTAGAGGCGGAGTGATAAGGGCTGATATGGGCGAGGGGATATAGGCAAAGGTAGGCAAGGGGATAGGCAAGGGTAGGCAAGGGGACACCTGCAGGTGTCCCCTCTTTCCTTCCGGCGGCCAAATTTTCTCCCATATAATCGACTCGACAATTCGGGGACATCTGCAGGTGTCCCCTTTTTATTATATAATGATGGGCGTTGATGTCTCCACTTACAAAGGAGGGCAGGATGAAGAGCATAACTGGCAGTGTGGTCAGGGACCAGCTTATTTTTATGCTGGGCTTTGGATTTCTGATGGGAATAATATTTCCTTTTTTTACTCTCTGGCTGTTGAAATTGCCGGCGGTCCAGGTGCTAACTCCGCTCTACTTTTCGATGTGCGTTTTGGCCGGCCTGGTAGTTGGTCTCTGTAACTATTTCATTTTCCGCGGCGTGGTTTACAGGTTTCTGTCCAGGCTCTCAGCCAAGATGGGAGTTTTTCAAGCCAAGCTTGAATCCTACCGCTCCGACCCGTCCTCGGCTGAAAAGTGCCGGGTGGAGGATTGCTATGTGGAAGCCACATCGGCCGATATCCTGGGAACGATTTCCGGGGAGTTTAATAACCTGATTGCCTCGGTAGCTAATTTTATCGAGTTGGAAAGGACTACCGATGGCTTCCTCGATAAACTGAAACGTAGCCTCAAACTGGAAGATGTGGCCGAGGTGGTGTTGCAGGCCTTCAGCGAATACTTCGGCGGCCAGGGCAGTTTTCTCCTGATCCTGGAGAGGGGAGAGTTCAGGCTGGTTAAGGCTCAGTCCGTTGATATCAAGAAGGAACAGATCGAGGACAGCTTCTAGCTGCAGCTCCTGCGGCAGGATAAGCCCTTGATAGTTTCCGGAATAGAGGGTGACACTATCCACCTGCACATCGGGATAGGCCAGCTTGACCCACGTCACATCGCTCTGATTCCGCTAAAATACCAGAACGAGGATGTCGGCGTTTGCGGACTTATTTCCCGGGAGCCTTTCAAGCGTGATTTTGCCAGCCTGGAGGCCCGGAATTTCATCATTCAGGCCACGCCCTTCATTTATAATGCTCTGATCATGAAGAGGCTGGAGGTGATGGCGGCCATTGACGAATTGACTGGTGTCCTTAACCGGAGGTTCGGCCTGAGGCGATTAAACGAAGAATTTGAGCGGTCTAAACGCTACCGGATGCCGCTCTCAGTGGCCATGGTCGATATCGATCATTTTAAGAAAATTAATGACACCTACGGACATCAGGCGGGTGATTTTGTTTTGAAGACTCTGGCTGGCGTTTTTACAAGTAATATCCGGGTTTCAGACCTGGTCATCAGGTTTGGCGGGGAAGAATTCCTTCTGGTCTTCAACGGGGCCTCGGCTGTCGATGCCTATCAGATAATGGAGAAATTGAGGGTCAATGTCGAAACCATGCGCTTGCAGTACGGAGCTTTTGATTTCAAGGTGACCTTCAGCGCCGGGGTGTCCAGCTTTCCGTCGGACAAGGTCAGCGACCTGCCTAACTTAATTCACCAGGCGGACAGCGGCCTTTATAAGGCCAAGGAAACCGGACGCAACCGAACCGTCATCAGCGCCTGAAAAAAGGGGACACCTGCAGGTGTCCCCTTTTTTCGCCTGCCTAAATTGTTTCTTTACTGTTAATTAGCGGGACACAACGCCCTTAAGAGGGGACACCTGCAGGTGTCCCCTCTTTCTGGGTGAACTTTTATCCCTTGGTTTTCGTTTATAAGGGTGAAGCCTAGTGAGGCTGATGGCATGGATTAAATAAACCAATTTAAGGATAGAATTGAACATGAGTAAGAAAGCGATTTTCTCGACCGCAGCGATGATCTTTATCCTGTTTATTCCTTTGAGCCTGGCAGGTTTGCGGGCCGCCTCCGGAAACAGGCTGCCCGCCAAATCTGCCGATATCGACAAAGAGGCCCTGAAAAAGGCTCAGGAGCAGAAGGTGGTTCGAGCCATAAAGTTGACCGAACCAATAAAGCTGGATGGCCTGCTCGAAGAAGAAGTCTGGAAGAATAACCCGCCGGCCAACGATTTTCTGCAGCGCGACCCGGTAGACGGAGCTCCGGCCACCGAAAAGACCGAGGCCTGGGTGGCCTACGATGAGGCCAACCTTTATGTGGCTGCCTACTGCCATGACTCGGACCCGAAGGGAATGGTCGGCCTGCTGGGACGCCGCGATTCCTTTGTGGATTCGGACTGGTTTTTCTTCGCAGTCGACCCCTATTTTGACCGGCGTAGCGGCTTTCTGTTCGGGGTCAATCCGGCTGGTTCTATCGTGGATGAAGTCCTGTTCAACGATGTCAGCGAGGATGCAACCTGGGATGGCATCTGGGAAGCGAAAGTAACCCGGGTGGCTGACGGCTGGACCCTGGAGATGAAAATTCCCTTTAACCAGCTCCGCTTCCCACGGAAGGACAGTTACACCTGGGGTGTTAATTTCCAGCGCACCATCAAGCGGAAACAGGAAAAACTGGCTTTTGCCTGGGTGCCCAAGGAAGACAGCGCCTATGTCTCGCGCTTCGCCCGGCTGGAAGGTATTGAGAATATCAGTCCCGGCCGGCGGGTGGAGCTGTATCCTTATTCTGTCGGCCAGGCCCAGTTCCGGCCAGCCGAACCAGGCAATCCCTTTGAAACCGGCCATAAATACCTGGGCAATGTCGGCTTTGACCTGAAAGTTGGACTGAAAAGCAACCTCAACCTCGATATCAGTATCAACCCGGACTTCGGCCAGGTGGAAGTCGACCCGGCGGTAATAAACCTGAGTGCCTACGAAACTTACTACCAGGAAAAGAGACCTTTTTTCATAGAAGGGGCTTCCATGTTCAACCACTTCGGCCGGGGCGGAGTTTACATAAATGCCAATATCAACTGGCCCAACCCGCGGTTTTTTTACAGCCGGCGGATTGGTCGGTCGCCGCAGGGCTATCCGGTTCATGAGGGCTATGTCAATTTTCCGGACCGGTCCACTATCCTGGGGGCCTTCAAGCTGACGGGCAAAGTGGGCTCGGGCTGGAATGTCGGTTTCATCAGCGCCGTTACCGCCCGGGAATATGCCACAGTCGATGACCTGGAAGAAAGGTACAGGGACGAGGTGGAGCCGCTTTCTTACTACGGTGTCCTGCGGGCCCAGAAAGAAATCAAGGACGGGCAGCAGGGAATAGGATTTATGGCCACCACGGTCGTCCGCGACCTTGATAACGACATCCTTTCAACCATACTCAACCGGAGGGCTTTCAGCCTGGCCATGGACGGTTGGTCGTTCCTGGACAAGAAGAGAACCTGGGTAATCGGCGGCTGGCTGGGTGGAACCTTCGTCCAGGGCAGCCAGGAAGATATCTACCGGTTGCAGCAGTCATCCATGCATTACTTCCAGAGGCCTGACGCCACCCACGTTAGCCTCAACCCGGAAGCCACCAGTCTTAACGGCTGGGCCGGTCAATTCAAGCTGGCCAGACAGCAGGGCCATCACTTGTTTATGCTGTCGGCCGGGGCCCTGTCGCCAGGGTTTGACCCCAACGATGTTGGCTTCCAGAGTTCCGGTTCGGACCTGGTGGACGTAATGGGGCTTTATGGCTATCAATGGACCAAACCGGGGAAAGTTTTCCGGCAGTGGACGGCCATTGTTGGTGGTTCGGTGCAGTATGATTTTGGCGGCAACCGGACCTTCAACTGCCTGGCGGCTGACTTTCAGGGTTCACTGAATAACTGGTGGAACTTTGAATATACGCTGATCTATGTGCCGGAGGCTCTGAGCAACCGCCTGACCCGGGGAGGCCCGCTGGCTCTGGTTCCGCATGGGGTAATACACCAGCTTTTTCTGAACAGTGACTCCAGGAAGCCGGTGGTGCTCCAGGGTAATTTTTCCTACGAGTGGGCTCACCGTGATTCCAGCGAATGGATGGCCGATTTTTCGGTGCGCTGGAAGCCGCGGACTAATCTCAGCCTGTCGGTCGGGCCGATGATTGGATTTTCCAAGAATGAAACTCAGTGGGTAAAGAAGGTGAGCGACCCGCTGATGACTGAAACTTTCGGAGTGCGCTACGTATTCGGCCGGATTGACCAGAAAATCGTGGCCAGTGAAATCAGGATAAACTGGATTTTCACGCCGACCCTGAGCTTGCAGGCTTATTTGCAGCCGTTTGTTGCCGTGGGGAAGTACGACCGGTTCAAGCAGCTCAACCGGCCGCGGGCTTATGATTACCTGGTGTTCGGAGAGGGTGAGTCGACCATTAGCGAGGAAGACGGGAGCTATCTGGTGGACCCGGATGGCGACGGCCCGGCGGCTTCGTTCTATATAAATAACCCCGACTTCAACTACAAGTCGATGCGGGGTACGGTGGTGCTGAGGTGGGAGTACCGGCCGGGGTCGTTGCTGTACCTGGTCTGGACCCAGAACCGGGCTGATTTCAGCTACCCGGGGCAGCTGTCGCTGTGGCGCGACCTGGGCAACCTGTTTACGGCGCCCGGCGACAACATCTTCCTGGTGAAATTCTCCTACCGCTTCAACCTATAAAAGAGGGGACACCTGCAGGTGTCCCCTCTTTTGCTTCTTTTCATCCTTCTCTCCCCATATAAAATTGGCCCTGATCCAGGGACACCTGCAGGTGTCCCCTCAATAAAAATTTTTGTGACCGTGATAAAAATGGCCGGTTATCTACGTCTTTTAATATGCAATGCCAAGGACAGCTAGGATAGTTTTCCCGAACGCCCCGCATCATATCATCCAGCGCGGCAACCGTAACCAGACCGTCTTCTTCACTGACGATGATAAAAAAGTATATCTCGAACTCTTAGGCCATAATTCAAGCCGCGAAAGAGTGAAAATCTGGTGTTATTGTCTCATGGATAACCATGTTCATCTAATCGCAGTTCCGGAAGATACACAAAGCCTGAGAAGGACCATTTCTGAAACCCATAAAAAATATACCCTTATGATCAATGCCAGAAATAAGTGGAAGGGTCATCTCTGGCAGGGGCGATTTATCTCCTATCCTATGGATGAAACCTACCTTTACCGGTGCATGAGGTACATAGAGCGCAATCCCGTCAGGGCTGGCCTGGTCAACCGTCCGGAAGATTATCCATGGTCAAGTGCCAGGGCCCACCTCTTTGGCATCAATGATTATATTCTAAGTCCGCTACCTCTGGCCTATAGACTGGAAGACTGGCAGGCCTACCTGAGTGAAACTGAGTGCGAACACGACATAATAACGTTTCGGGAAAGCAACAGAGGAGGCCGGCCGTTGGGGAGTGAGTTTTTCTTGAAAAGGATAGAGACGGAGCTTGGAATAAGAGTTCTGCCCCCGGAAAAGAGAGAAAGGGGACACCTGCAGGTGTCCCCTCTTACGGAGACAGATTTTAAGGCGGGCGAACCCCCAGAATAAGCGGAAAAAGGGGACACCAGCAGGTGTCCCCTCTTTTATTTGTCGGAGAAGGCGAAGACGCTCAGGTAGCCCAGCTTGATCACCCGGCTCAGCAGCTCGCCCGACGCCTTATCCGGGCTGTCACCCGGCTGGTGGTAGTCTGGATGCATGGCCGTCATGTAATATACGAACGGTTTTTTGACCGCGGCAAACGAGGAGTGGTCAGACCCACCGCTGCCCTGCCCCAGCTCCGGCTCCCGTATAAACAGGTCCAGCCCAACGTACTTGTTCATTTCCTGCTGAATTTCGTAAAATCCCGAATCCTTGGTGGCATTGACCGTCACAAAGTATCCTGGCCTGATCTGCTTGACCAGCTCTTCCACGCCCTGAACCTTGAACATATTCGCATAGCGGGCGAAAGTCTGCTGGTCAAACGGCCGGCTGATCATATCGTAGTTCAGGTAACCGACGGTCTTTTCTATGGGGAAAGTCGGGTTCTGCACGTAATAACGGCTCCCCAGCAGCCCTTTCTCTTCCCCCGTCCAGAGGCAGAAAACGACACTTCTCTTCGGCTTGACCGGGTTGAGGGCCATGGCCCGGGCAATGGCTATCACTCCCACCGAACCTGAGGCGTTATCGTCAGAGCCGTTAAATATATAATCACCCCACATGCCCAAGTGGTCAAAATGAGCTCCCACCACGAAATATTCATCCTTCAGCTTGGGGTCGGAGCCTTCAATGTAACCGATGACATTCATGGTCCGAACCAGGTTGGCCTTAACCCTGGAATTGAGGCTGACCCTGACGCCCGGCAGCTGGCGGGAAGCAGGTTTGTAGGCAGTCTCAATTTCCTTTTTCAGC
This sequence comes from Candidatus Aminicenantota bacterium, assembly GCA_014360005.1. Taxonomy (GTDB): domain Bacteria; phylum Acidobacteriota; class Aminicenantia; order Aminicenantales; family Saccharicenantaceae; genus Saccharicenans. The sequence continues at coordinate 31,481 of JACIYI010000019.1, forward strand.
TCGTCAATCGTTTTTCCGCTATTTTCCAGAATAAGATTGGCCATTTCCCGGGTTATGGTCAGGGTGGGCACATTGCTCCTGCCCATCATCCCGGCCATCGCCTCCCGAGCCCCCGGAATGAGCATCCTGATCCTGGGTCTGTTGATAATCGGCCGTTCGTCATTCGGCCGACGGTTCTGAGCTGCGGTTAACATATTGTAAATATCGGCATCCTTCCCGGTGTTCTGAACGACCAGGACGGCTGCCGGTGACTGCTTGTAGATTTCCTCTAACTTATTGAAACCGCCCCTTCCTCTTCGCATGAACATCATCTGCATGGCCTGGGCCCGGGGAAAATACTTGTCCTTAATCTCTTTGTTCTTATTGAAAGGTGACTTGGGGTCGTCTTTGCCCGGAGCTTCGCTCAGCACCAGGACGATTTTATCCTTCAGGTTCAACCCTGTGAGTTCATCCCAGCCGACTGCCGGTTCCTTGATTCCATAACCAGCAAAAACCACCGGCCCGCTGAGGTCTTCATCGGAAGACAGGATACTCATAAAATCTATACCGCTCTGGAAAGTCCGGGACCTGGTTAAACCACCCCTGGAAACCTCAACCCTGACAGCAGTCTGGCTGTCGGTGATTTCCTTCAGGGTAAATTCCTGGAAATAGCTCCGCTCCATGGACATGGCCTGTCTGGCATTCTGTCCGGCCATGGCCCAGGCAATATTGAGCTCAGCCCTGGGCCAATCGCCGCCCGGCTTGATTCCCCACATCTTGAAGAGCGAAACCACATAGTCAGCAGCCATGGCATAGCCCCGGCTTCCCGTATCTCTTCCTTCCATCCAGTCGGAAGCCATATAGCTGAGCATCGACAGGGTATCCCTGGGGTTGATGGACTCGAACCCCAGCCTGTACTTTTCCGGAACCGGTTCGGTCTTGGAGACCAGGTTCAGGGCTCTTTTCACTTCCTCCGGCTTCATCTGCTGCTGCGACGGCATCTGAGCCAGGGAGAAGGAAAAAGCGAGTAGCACGGCTGCTACCATCAGTAACGGCAGTAGACGCTTTTTCATTTAAACCTCCATTAATTTATCTGACAAAATTTTTAGCGTTGAAAAGAAGGAAAACAAACGGGCAGGAAAAATAAAAATATCCATCATTTTGTTTGACGTTTCTTCAGGGCATTTCTTCCATTATAGGCCAAAAAATCACAAAATAATGCCCGCCACCCAGTCTTTCTTTTTAATTTTTCGTATAGAGCGGATAAGCGCCCACCGCCTTAGCTGTTCACACCTGTCTTTTATCTCAGGAATGGCTCAGACTCATCGGACCCTGGGACTGGCAGCTCTTCTCCAAACCGGCTCCCTCAACCGGGGAAGACCAGCCGGAATTCGCTGCCCTTGTTCCGGCCTCGAATCAGCCTGATCTCCCCGTCTATTTGCTCTACCAGGGTGTTGATGATGACCAGTCCCATGGTTTCGGCTTTTTTCATATCGAGCTTCCGGGGAAAGCCGACCCCGTCATCCTTGACCCTAAGCTCAAACTGGCCTGCGGGCAGTTTCCTGAACTTTATCCAGAGGTTGCCCCGGCGCCCCTGCGGAAAAGCATGCTTGAAGCAGTTGGTTATCAGCTCGTTAAGTATCAGACCCACCGGCACGGCCAGGTTCAGGTTGAGGTTCTGTGGCTCGATGTCCAGGTGCAGCTGGACCTGGTCCGGTTCCAGCTGCTGGTCGTAAAAGATGTTCCAGGCCAGGTTATTAAGATAGTCGGGGAAATTGACGTTGCTCAGGTCCCGCGACCGGTATAACTTTTCGTGGACCATGGCCAGGGATTTAATCCGCTGCTGGCATTCCTTGAAGGCCACTCTGGCCGCCGGGTCCTGCAGCCGGGCCGACTGCATGTTCAACATGCTGGAAATCACCTGCATGTTGTTCTTGACCCGGTGATGGATCTCCCGCATCAGGATCTCTTTTTCCTTGAGCGACTGCCTCAGAGCCTCCTCGGCCAGCTTTCGCTCGGTAATATCGCGGGCTATGCCTTCCAGGGCCACCAGCTGGCCGGAGTCGTCATAAATGGGCACGTTAATCTGCTCGGTCCAGATGATCTGTCCGTCTTTCCTTTTCCAGCGCAGGACGGCCGGGTTGCTGATTTTTCCTTTGACCATATCTTTTAATACCGGGCGGTCTTCGGGCAGCAGCAGCTTGTAGCCCAGGGCCGGGTCGGCATAGTGCTCCTCGGGTGTATAACCGGTAATGGCCGTGGCCGCCGGGCTGACATATTCGAAGCCGGGTTCGGGCAGCAACCTGAACCGGTAGATGATGTCCTTGGCATTCTCAGCCAGCCGACGGAACCTGGCTTCACTCTCCCGCAGGGCCTGTTCACCCTTCTTGCGCTGGTCGATGTCGCGAACTATGGCCTGGATCAGTTTCCTTCCCCCGATTTCAATCAGGTTCAGGCTGACCTCGGTGTAGAAGGGGGTGCCATCATACCGGCTGTGTAGCCATTCGAAAAATTGAGGCTCTCCCCTCAGGGCGGCTTCGATTTTCTCCAGAGCTTTCTCCCTGGAATCGCGGCCGTCAGGCTGTTTCTCCGGGGAAAACTGATAGGGCGGCTGGCCGATTATTTGTTCCCGGGAACAGCCGAAGATTGTTTCGGTTTTCTGGTTACAATCGATGAAAATTTCCCGGTCCATCAGGAAAATAGCATCATTGGCCGCTTCGAACAGGCTGCGGTATTTGCTTTCGCTCTCGCGGAGAGCCTGCTCGGCCTTCTTTCGGTCGGTGATTTCTATGGTAACTTCAATCAGGCCGATTATCTGTTCTTTTTCATCTTTCAGCGGGTAACCGCTGATATGCCACCAGTGGCCATCGGGACTCTGGACTTCTGCCTGTTCCGGTTTTCCGCTGGTCCGGGCCTTATCCAGGGGGCAAAAAGAGCAAGGCTCCTGCCGCTGATGCCAGAGCTCATAGCATTTTTTCCCAACCAGTTGACCCGGCTCCAGGCCGAGTGAGGCGGCCGCGGCTCGGTTGGTCCAGACTATGGTATGATCAGGGGCCTGGTAGATGACGTGTTCGGAGATGGTGGCAAAGATGGCCGATTTTTCCCGCTCACTCCGGATGAGCTCTTCCTCGGCTCTTTTCCTGGCGGTTATGTCGGTGATGATTCCTTCCAGACAGACCAGATTACCGCCGTCATCAAAAATTCCACCGCCTCGCTCCTGCACCCATTTGACATGGCCGTTGGCCGTTATGATCTGGTACTCTTCTTCAAAGACTTCCCGTTTTTTGAGCACCTGCTGCCACTTTTTCCAGAGGTACTCGCGGTATTCGGGAACGATCAGGTCGCTAAAGGCCAGCCGGCGGTTACCGCTCAAATCTTCCGGCTGGTAGCCGGTAATTTCCCGGCAGGTGCCGGCTATGTAATCCATGGTCCAGTGGCGGTCGTTCCGGCAGCGGTAAACCATTCCCGGCAGGTTGGCCAGCAGATGTTCCAGGAAGCGGTTTTTCTCCTTCAATTCTTCCCGGGCAGCTAGGATTTGCTTCTGGGCTTCCCGTTCGGCCGTCTGGTCGCGGAAAACCAGGATGACCCCCAGCAGGTTTCCTTCGTCGTCGGTGATCGGGGCTCCGCTGTCGGCGACCGGGCATTCCCGACCGTCGCGCGAAATTAATATGGAGTGATTGGCCAATCCCACTATGATTCCTTCTTTGATTACTCTTTCCACAGGGTTTCCCGTCTTTTCCCTGGTGAATTCATCCACCACCTGGAAGACTTCTTCAATCGGCCGGCCCCGGGCTTCCTGTTCACTCCAGCCGGTCAATTTTTCGGCCACGTGGTTCATCACCAGGATTTTGCCCTTCGTATCTGTGGAGATAACCCCGTCTCCGATGCTGTAGAGAGTGGCTCTGATTTCTGCTTCCCGGGCCAGCAGCTCCTGGATTAACTCCACCCGGTCAGTGATATCCACCAGGGTGCCGATGATGGCTTTGCGACCCTGATAGTCGATGGTGCTGCCGTGGGCTTCGCAGTAAAAAGAAGTACCGTCCTTGCGCCAGCCCCGGAATTCAAAACGCAGCGAAGGCACCTGGCCGCTCAGGCGGCGGCGGTTGTATTCGCGGACCATGGCCCGGTCGTCAGGATGAGTCAGGTCTATATTGCCCAGCTTCCCAATCAGCTCGCCGGGTTCATAACCGAACATCTCGGCCAGCGACCGGTTGACGTACTTAAAGACACCGTCCTGCACCAGGTAGACCCCGGCCATGGCCGAATCGCTCAGGACTTGGAAAAGTTGCTGGGTTTCCCTGGCCCGGGCTTCGGCCTGGTATAATTTCTGGTAATTGAGTTTTTCCCGGCGCTGCCAGAAAACTTCGGTCAGCAGCAGCTGGGCAACGATGAGGGAAATCAGAAAAAGAATGATCAGGGTAGAGCGTCTCCGCCAGCCGGCCAGGGCCTCGGCCCGGTCCATCTTGGCCACGACTGACCAGCAGGTATTGAAAACCGGACTGGTGGCGGCCAGGACTTTGAGGCCTCGATAATCCAGTCCTTCGTAAGTGCCGTAATCGCCCAGGACCGCTTTGACTGCCGGGACCTCTTTTCTGGTCAGGGGGAGCCGCAGGTTAAGAGCTGCATCGGGTCTGTGCCGGAGTTCGTTTAGGAACAAGACCTCATCTCCATCCCGCTTGACCAGCAGGGCTTCAGCCGTCTGGCTGGCTACCGGCCACGATTGAATCAGGGGAAAAAGAAAATTTTCGGCGTTGGCTTTTAAGATGAGATAGCCGAGCGGCCCGGAGCCTGCAGCTTCCGGCGGCAGCACCGGGGCCACCACATCCAGGTGGATGGAGTCGTCGGCCCGGCTGCGGTGAAGGTCAGTATTGAAGATGGATCCGCTTTTTTCGGCCTTTTCCAGGATATCCATGAATTCGGGCGGAGCTTCCTGGCTGTAACCTTTGAGAGCCAGCACGATTCTCTTCTCGGCGTTCATCAGGGCGATGTTGCCGTAATTGTAATTTTCGGCGGTTATTTCTAATCTCTTGATTATCCTGTTCCTGACAGATTCCTGTCCGTTTTGCAGAAAATCGACGATAGCTTCGGACAGGAAAGGACTCCGGGTCATTATGGCCGCATCTTTTTTCCTCTCGTCCAGCCAGTCCCGGATCTGCTGGGCTTTTATCCGGGCAATGGACGATAGCTGGTCAAAGACAATTTTTTCAGCCCGTTTTTCTTCCGAGCGGCGGATGGCCAGTCCGACTCCGAGAATCAGGATAATCAGGAAAAGTGAGGTTAAATAAACCGGGCTGGTCAGCCTTTGTTTCCATCTGGCCTGAAGCCTGGTTTCGTCTGGCATGAAGCAGCTCCTGGCTTTTAAGGTCCGGGTATGGAGCGGACGACAGCCGGGAAGGTGTAGTCCGAACCGCGCTGGACTCGAAGATTATAATTATAAAGTTGGGATTGAGCGGAACCTTCCGGCCGGTTCAGACGGCGCCTTGATGACCGTCGGCCCTTCTTCAGGTTACCCGTTTTCATCGGCTCCGGCTCAAAATTAACACCTTCCTGGTTATTAGTCAAGAAAAGCGCTTTTGGGTTGAGCTCTGGGTCTCTGTCCGGAAAAATTTATGTTAATCATAGCCGGTTTGCCATATAATATTTGAATCATTAGAAGGGAGGAAAGGTCATGCTTAAAGGGTTCAAAGAATTTATCATGCGCGGCAACGTGGCTGACCTGGCCGTGGCTGTAATCATCGGGGCAGCTTTCAGCCAGATTGTCAACTCGATGGTCGGGGACGTGCTGACTCCGCTCATCGGGGCGATTTTCGGCCGGCCAGATTTTTCCGGGTTGTTCCTCGGCCCGGTAGCCCTGGGCAAGTTTATCAATGCCGTGGTCAATTTCCTGATTGTAGCCGCAGCGATCTATTTTGCCATCGTCGTCCCGTTGAAAAAGATCCAGGAATTAAAGGACAGGAAGAAAGCCCAGGAAGCAGCTGCTGCTCCGGCTCCGGAACTGCCGGCTGAAGTCAAGCTGCTGTCTGAAATTCTGGAAACCCTGAAAAAGAAAGCCTGACCTGAACCCGAACCGGCCTGGCTTCTTCTGTTTGCGGGCGAGGTTTTAACCCGGTTTTCCAGGAACAGGAAGAAGGACGTCGGGATAGGGTTGGTAAACAGGCTGTTCTCCCGGATAAAGAATACCAACGGGATGAATACTTTGATTAAGTTTTTTGAAGGGCGGGTTTGGAACAACTGGAGGCCGAGCCCTCAACCTAAAGCCAGAACTGAATATTTCTAAGCTAAATCAAATTAATTTTGCCCTGTTTGAAAAGAAGCGGTGCGGCAGTAAAAAATGGTTTTTTAATCGTGGGCCCTTTATTCGTCTTATAATTAATTTGGTGAGTCACCAATAACAGCGGGCTGCTAAGAACCCGGGCTGTGGCCCTGTATCCCTTTTGGCCGCCAGCTTTTAAGCCTTTTTAAGGTGCCGGTGCCTCATGGTGTCTGGTGATGAGCCCGGCATAAGTTTTTTGCGGTTGTTCTGGTATCATATATAGACTAAAACTCAAAAAGATAATTAAAACAGAGGTGGAAAGATGAAGATTGCCTACGGAAAAGCACTGATAACCGGGGCTTCGGCCGGGCTGGGTGAAGAATACGCCAGACAGCTGGCCGCGGCCGGGACTGACTTGATCTTGGTGGCTAGGAGGAAAGAACGCCTGGAAAAGCTGGCGGCCGAGCTAAAGGAAAAGTTTGGGATTTCGGTCGATGTTTTCCCGGCTGACCTCAGCCGGGAGGAGGAGATCTACCGCCTGGCCGAGAAAATAAGGCAGACTGAGGACCTTGACCTGCTCATCAACAACGCTGGTTTCGGCGGTAGGAGCAAGTTTTATCGCGACCAGACCCAGGAAGCCGAACAGATGGTTAAAGTACATGTCACGGCTCCGGTCGTTCTGACCAGAGCCGCTCTGCCGGCTATGATAAAAAGAAACAGGGGAGCGGTCATCAACCTGGCTTCAATAGCCGCTTTTTCCCCTTTTTCCGGGGCCATGTACAGTTCGACCAAGGCTTTCCTGGTAATGTTTTCAGAAAACCTGCAGAACGAGTTGTTGGAAACGGGGATTAAAATCCAGGCTCTCTGTCCGGGCCTGACCCATACCGAGTTTCATCAGGTGGCCGGGATAAATAAAGAGGCCATTCCGGGCCTGCTCTGGATGAAGGCCGACCGGGTGGTCAGGATTTCCTTGAAGGCTCTGAACGGCAAAAAGACAATTGTTGTTCCCGGCTGCCGCAACAGAATGATTGCTTTCTTGATGCGCTGTCCCTGGACTTTCAGCCTGATGCGCTGGCTGGCCAGGCTGGGTAAGATAAGAAAAATGGCCGCGATGCAGGATCAGTATCAGGACTAAAAGGGGGGCAAGAGAAGGTTCATGAGCCCCGAACGCCAGTTCCGGTTTTTAGCCTGAATAATTTGTTTGGGAAAGAAAAAACAGCCGCCTGCCTGGCATATATGAATCTTTTCGCGGCTCAAAGTTAGAGCCGCGGTTAGCCCATCAGGCCGCTCCGGTATTCGCTGAGACCTTGCAGATTGTTTAAGCCTTAAATCTGGAAGCCTTCTCCGACCGACGGGAAAAAACCCCCGGCGGATGAATTGCCCGTTGATGGCTTATTAGCTCCGGAAGTTTCTGCTATTATTGAAGCGGTCTGGTCAGGTTGGAGGTGGCTATTTTTGAGGGCCTGAAGCGTATGTGGTTTTTAAGGTGATGAAGATGAAAATTACAGAAATCAGGAAACCCGGCCAGAAGCAGGCCAGAGCCAGGGCCCTGTTGCTTTTCTCAGGCGGGCTGGACAGCGTGCTGGCCGGAAAGGTGCTGGAAGAACAGGGAATAGAGGTGGTGGGTCTGACCTTTCGCAGCCAGTTTTTCGGAGCGGCCGAAGCTATCCGGGCGGCGAAAGAGCTGGGCTGGCCGCTGCTTTTGGCAGACATCAGCCAGGAACAGATTGAACTGGTGGAAAAACCGAAATACGGTTATGGCCGCCGGCTTAATCCCTGCATCGATTGTCACGGTCAGATGGCCAGAATAGCCGGGCGGCTGCTGGAAAAATATCAGGCTGATTTCGTGGCCACCGGTGAAGTGCTGGGCGAGAGGCCGAAATCCCAGAATCGTCAGGCCCTGGCCATCGTGGAAAAACTATCCGGTATTAAGGGGCTGGTGCTGCGGCCACTTTCGGCCAGGCTGCTCGCTCCGACCATCCCGGAAGAAAAAAACCTGGTGGACCGGGAGAAGCTGCTTGATATCTATGGTCGTTCCAGGAAGCGGCAGCTGGAGCTGGCTGAAAAATACGGTCTCAGGGAATTTCCAACCCCGGCTGGGGGCTGCCTGCTGACCGACCCGGTTTTTAGCACCCGGCTGCGGCAGTTAATGGAGTGGCGGGGAAAATTGAGAGCCGAAGATATCAGCCTGATTAAAACCGGACGGGTATTTTTTGAAGCGGACGGGTTGATAGTGGTGAGTCGAAATGAGCGGGAGAATGAAAAAATTGCCGGGCTGGCTGACGAGTCGGATATTCTGGCGACCACGGCGGGGGTTAAAGGCCCGCTGGCAGTGGTCAGGTTAAAACAGGCGGGCGAACCGCTGGGAAAAGATTCGGCCGGCGGAGCTGGTGGCCGGGCAGGGGGTGAAAATATGGCTTCGTCTCCGGGTGTTGAGGTTCCTGTGTTATTGGGTGACACGGGGGGAGAAAGCAGCCAACGGGAAAGTAGGACGGAAAATGACAGGAAATCGGGGCTCATCCAGTTAGTGCGGTCGATCCAGGAAGGCAAGATGGTGCCGGAAAAAAGGGCGGCCGATGAAAGTGCGGCCGGGGTGGCAGCGGCCCCCGCGGTCAGAGAAGCCTGCCTGCTGGTAATTCGCTACAGCCGAGCCAGGAAGCTGGAGCGGGCCGAAGCGGCGGTCATCGGGCCGGGAGGCAGTTTCAGGCTGGAATTCGGGCAGGCCGAATGGCAGAGGTATTTGTAAAAAAACGGCTGAGAAGGGGTGCAGCGCTGCGGCGGTTGTTTCCCATAATTATTTATGTATTTATGACCCCTCCCATTCTTAAATACTAATCTTGTAGAATCATAAATCTCCATTAACGAAGACAGTTCTCAACGGTGAAGGTTTTTATACGATCGTTGCAAGGGAACATTCTGTATTTTGTTGCTATTTTTTCAATTGGCTTCAATTTCGATGAGTTGGCCTGAATTCAACTTAGTTTTCAGGATCCAGGAATCTCTAATTTTTACCCACAATATAGCCGGGTGAGCCTTATATGTTAATCCATTACCATCCCGGGAGTTAATCCGTATTTTTATTTCTCTGACCACACCCTTCCTCTGGTGACTATCAACCTGGAAGGGCGGCGGCTGAAGCGGTGCCTGAAGCCAGATGAAAATTTCCAGCGGTCATTGGTTGATACATGGTATCCAGTTTGCGGGAAGAGCTTAAAATATAGGTCAGTTAATTTTTCCAGCTGCATTACTGGAAACAGGGCTACTAACTTGGATATTTTCCTCTCCATGGTGAGC
>JACIYI010000002.1 GCA_014360005.1 Candidatus Aminicenantota bacterium
AAGTTAATCAAGAGAATGAGCTATGGCTACAGAAACGTTGAAGTCTATATCAAGAAAGTCCTCTTATCCTTCATCCCAATTACCATTATCCCCCTTCTTGTTTACCACACTTTTGGCTGAAGAGCCAAATTCCTATTGACAGGGCAGGGGGATGTGATAAATTTAGGTTTCTGGGTTTAAGAAGCAGGGAAGTCCGTGAGAGGCGGACACAGCCCCCGCTACTGTAACCGGCGACAAATCCCTGATCAGGCCACTGCCCTCCGGGGTGGGAAGGCCAGGGAGGAGGAAGACCCGGGAGTCAGGATACCTGCCTTAACCCGGCAGCCCCTGTTTTCTTCGGGCGGAAGAAAAGAGGAGCAGGCCAAAAGTTTCATCAAGCGGGGGGAAAGGATAATGAATGAGAAAAAACCTTTCTGCCCATCTTCTTATTGTTGCCTTGCTCGGCCTAATCTCCTTCAGCCATTTTAAGCTGCTGGCGGAGGAAGAGACCCAGCCGCCAAAAATCCAGCACGAAATAGTGGTAACAGCAACCAGACTGGAAACCCCGGTCAAAGAAACCGCTTCAGCCATCAGCCTGGTCCGAACCGACAAGCTGCCTCCCGGAGCCTCGGTCAGGCCCGAGATTTTATTCGCCGGAATCCCCGGCCTGTTTTTCATCCAGACCGGCCTGGCCGGAGGGACTGGCTCTCTTTTCATTCGGGGCGCCAGTTCGGAACATGCCGTCTTCATGATTGACGGGCTGGAGCTCAACGACCCTGTCTCCCCTTCCCGCTCTTTCAACTTCAACCTGTTCAATTTAAGGCTGGTGGACCGGGTGGAAATCCTGCGTGGCCCGCAGAGTACCCTCTATGGTTCCGATGCTCTGGCCGGAGTGGTGAACTTAATAACCGCCGAACCTGAAAAGAACGAAATAAACCTTACCGGGCTTTTCGGCAGCCTGAAAACCGCCCAGACCAGCTTCAGGGTTTCCCGGACCCGCACGAACTTCTTCTGGCTGGCCGAGTTTAACGTCTGCACCACCGGCGGTATTTCTCAGGCCGGAAGCCGCTATCCCGGAAACAACGAAGCCGACGGCTACAGCCAGCAGAGCCTGGCCCTTAAGTTCAGCTACCGCTTCTCGCCCTCGCTTCGGCTCAGCTGGCAGAGCCGCGGGCTGCTGGCCCGGGCCGACCTGGATGCTTTCGGCGGCCCCTTTGGCGATGACCCCAATTCCCGGCAGAAATCCTGCTTTATTTTTAACCGCCTGGAACTCGACGGATTTTTTCTCCGCCACCGCTGGGAGCAAAAGCTGGTTTTCGGCCTGGAAGACGGGCGCCGGGAAAACGACAACCCGGCCGATGAACTCCACCCGGAAGAAGGCGACCGGGCCCTGTACAGGAGCCGGCTGTTTAAGGTTGACTGGCAGAACAACCTTTTCCTGGCCGCTAACCACACCCTGGTTTTCGGAGCCGATTTCCGCCAGGAACAGGGCAGTTCTTCCTACCTCTACTTCAGCCCCTGGGGAAATTACGAAAGCAACCTGCCACATAAATCAGCTTCTCTCTTCGGCCTCTACCTTCAGGACCAGTGGAAACCCTGGAAGCGACTGTCGTTGACAGTGGGTCTGCGCTCCGACCGCCACCGGCACTTCGGCCGAGCCCTGACTTTCAGGACAGCGGTCTGTCTGGACCTACCAGAAATCAGAGCCAGGATAAAAACCACAGTCGGCAGCGGCTTCAAGGCACCTTCGCTCTACCAGCTCTATGCCCCCGCAGACTACCTCGGACCGGTCGGCAACCCGGGCCTAAAACCCGAAAGAAACCTCGGCTGGGATGCCGGCCTGGAAAAAGAATTGAGCCATAGCCTGGCCATTTCCCTGACCTATTTTGAATCCCGCTACCGCAACCTGATTCAGTTTTATTTTGGTTCGGGCTACCAGAACCTCGGTCGGGCCCGGAGCCGCGGCCTGGAAGCTTCTCTTGAAGCCAATCTTTTAAGGAACATAAAGTTAGGCGCTGGTTGGACTCATTTAAGAGCCACGGACCTGGATTCTGGCAGTCAGCTGCTGCGCCGGCCCGAAAATACCCTCCACCTGCGGCTGAACCTGACTCGCCAATCACTCAGTCTGGTAGCTGAGCTCAACCATATCGGTCCCAGGCTGGACCTGGATTATTCTTCTTATCCGCCCCGGACGGCCGAGCTGCGAGCGGCCACCCTGGCCAACCTGTTTTTGAGCTATGAACTGAAGGCACCGCTGACGCTTTTCCTTCATGTTGAGAACCTTTTTAACACCCGCTACGAATTAATTTACGGCTACGGCTCGCCGGGCACTACAATTTCCACCGGATTTAAATTAAAATTGTGATTGCCTGGTCCGGCTTTCAACTGCTGGCAACCCGCAAGGGAACTTTCTGGCAGACAATACAGCGATAAGTTCTGGAGCCCTGAAATGGAAGAACTGGAAACCCTGGATAAGATATTCAAACCGCAGCGTATCGCCCTGGTAGGAGTTACACCTAACCCCAAAAGCGTCGGCGGGAAAATTCTTGCCAACCTGATTACCGGCGGCTACCGCGGGGTCGTCTATCCGGTCAACCCCACAGTAGAAGCGGTCATGGGCATACCCTGTTTTACCGGCGTCAGCAGCCTGCCCCGCACCCCCGACCTGGCGGTCATCTGCACCCCGTCTCCTCAGGTTCCGAGAATAGTGGCCGAATGCGGCCAGGCTGGAATCATGGGTATCATCATCATCTCGGCCGGCTTCCGGGAAATCGGGCCCGAGGGCCGGGCTCTGGAAGAGCAGATTCTGGCCGAAAAGCGAAAGCATCCGGGGATGCGCATCCTGGGGCCCAACTGCCTGGGAGTTATCTCGCCGGGACTGAACCTCAACGCCAGCTTCGCCTCGGCCATGCCGCTTAACGGGCACATCGCTTTTATTTCCCAGTCGGGCGCCCTCTGCACCTCCATCCTTGACTGGTCACTGGAAGAGAAAATTGGTTTCTCCTACTTTGTCTCTATCGGCAACGCCCTCGACCTCGATTTCGGCGACCTGATTGATTACTTCGGCGAAGATGAGAACACCAAATCCATTCTGATGTACATAGAATCCATCTCCAACCCCCGGCGGTTTATGTCAGCCGCTCGAGCCTACGCCCGAACCAAGCCGATTATCGCCTACAAAGCCGGGCGCTTTCCCGAGTCGGCCGAAGCTGCCTCTTCTCACACCGGAGCTTTGGCCGCCGAGGACGCCATCTATGATGCCGCCTTCCAGCGAACCGGCATGGCCAGGGTGTTTGAAATCAGCGAGATGTTTGATGTGGCCGAGCTCATCGGCCGCCACAAAATACCGAAGGGCCCGCGGCTGGCCATCGTCACTAATGCCGGGGGGCCCGGGGTAATGGCCTCCGACGCTTTAATCGAAAACGGGGGTGAGCTGGCCCAGCTCAGCCCGCAGACCATAGAATTCCTCAACCAGAACCTGCCTCCGGCCTGGTCACATCGCAACCCGGTGGATGTTCTGGGAGACGCCAAATCCAAGATCGTGGCCAAAGCGGTAAAGGCCGTTTTGCAGGACGAGGGGGTGGACGCCGTGCTACTGATTATCACCCCCCAGGCCATGACCAACCCGCCCGGCATAGCCAAGGAACTCATCCCCACTGCTTCCGAATCCAAAAAACCGGTCCTGGCGGCTTTTCTCGGTGGCCCCAGCATGGGCGAGGGAAATCGTCTTCTCAACGAGGCCGGCATCCCCACCTACAGCACCCCGGAACAGGCCGTGCGAGCCTTCATGACCCTGGTCAATTATGCCCGCAACTTAGAAAACCTTTACGAAACGCCGCGAGAAATTTCGGTGGAATTTCCGGTGGAGCGGGAGAAGATCAGAGAACAGGTCCTGCCCTGTTTAACTCAAGGGCCCGAAGTCCTGAGCGAAGAGACCTCCAAGAAAATCCTCGCCACCTACGGCCTCCCGAGCACCCTGCCCCAGCTGGCCCGTACTAAAGAAGAGGCAGTAAAACTCGCCAGGGAAATGGGTTACCCGGTGGTTCTCAAGATTCACTCGCCCGACATAACTCACAAGACTGACGTCGGCGGTGTCGTCCTCGACCTCGAGGACGACCACATGGTAGAAGCCGCCTGCGACCGGATGATGCAAACCGTCAAAGAAAGGGCTCCAGAAGCCAGGATAGAAGGCCTGGCCGTCCAGAAAATGGTCAAAGCCCGCGATGCCCTGGAGATGATCATCGGCAGCAAGAAAGACCCAACTTTCGGAGCAGTAATTATGGTGGGCCTGGGAGGAACGGCGGCCGAAGTGCTCAAGGACCGGTCCATCTGCTTCCCGCCGCTCAACGAGCGTCTGGCCCGCAGAACCCTGGAACAGCTCAAGAGCTGGCCGCTGCTTAAAGGCTACCGCGGGAAACCGCCGGTCAGCGTTGACAAGCTGATTGAAATCATCATCCGGTTTTCCTACCTGGTGGCTGATTACCCGGAAATTAAGGAAATTGACATCAATCCTCTCCTGGTCAGCCCGGAAGAAGTAATCGTCTTAGATGCCCGGATAATCGCCGACCGAACCGTGTCGCCGGAAAAGGTCAAGCCTTACCAGCACCTGGTGCTGAGGCCTTATCCGGAGGAATTTATCAGAAAAGCCAGGATGCGCGATGGTACAGAAATTACGCTCCGGCCCATCCGGCCCGAAGATGAACCCCTGTGGTTTGAACTTCTGGGCAGCTGCTCCAAAGAAACCATTTACTCGCGCTTCCGCTATTTCTTCTTCTGGCAATCGCATGAGGTGGCTTCAAGGTACTGTTACATAGATTACGACCGGGAAATGGCCATCGTGGCCGAGCTTCAGGATGGAAACAAGCGCCGGATTCTGGGCATCGGACGTTTGACCGCTGACCCCACCCGTTCTGTGGCTGAATACGCGGTGCTGGTTCAGGACGACTGGCAGAACAAAGGGCTGGGCGGACTGCTCACCGATTACTGCACAGAAATTGCCCGGGCCTGGGGTGTGAAAAAAATCATTGCCTACACCACCACCGACAATCCGCGGATGATTGCCGTTTTTAAGAAACGGGACTTTGAAGTTCGTCAGGACCCGCAGTCGGCGTTGGTGGAAATTCAGAAGACTCTCTAAAGACTTTCTAACGAAATTCGAGCACCCGGTCAGAGGCCGTCCACTGGATAACAATGCTACGCCCGGGAATTAATCCACTTAACCACGCACCGAGCTGCCTTGCCTGCCTTTATTGCCAAAAAAATCTGACAGGCAGGTTGGGAGATTTGTGCATGAAAGAAGTATAAGGAAACAGAAGTTGTATGAACCCAGTTTTTCAGATCCAGAATATGGCCAGAACAGGGTAACACCTCCTGGTTGAGGAGCCTGTGCAAATGATGAATTTTAAAAAACCAGTCGCTTTTGATCATAAAGAAAAGATTTTTTGAGGAATGGCCGGGGAATACCTTGGCTTCAAATTTGCCATTTACTTCTTCGCCTTACCGGTTTTAGCCAATAGACTTGCCACATGCAATTTGCTATAAATACAAACATTATGGTGAGGAAAACAATTGCAAGGTCATTAACATTGGCAGCCATTCTGGCTTGCTGGGGATATGTTCTTCTGGTGGCCGCTCACAGCCTGCCGGCCCAGAGTAAAGAGGATGAGAAAATCAGCCTGAATTTCAGCGGTTTCATCAAGACCGATGTTCTTTATGACACCCGGCAGACTGTGAGCATCCGCGAGGGCCATTTCTTGCTCTACCCAAAAGACCAATCGCTCGACCCTGACGGCCGTGACCTTAACGCTAAGGATACTTTTCATATCCTCTCCATCCAGACCAGGTTAGCCCTTAAAATTACGGGACCGAAGGCTCTGGGCGCCAGACCCACTGGCTATATTGAAGGAGAATTTTTCGGCCTTTCTGACCCGGACATAAACGGCTTCCGTCTGAGGCATGCTTACCTGAAGCTAAACTGGCAGAAAACCGAGCTGATGGTCGGACAGTTCTGGCACCCGATGTTCATCACCGAGAGCTTCCCAGAAGTGGTTTCCTTCAACACCGGCGCTCCCTTTGAGCCATTTTCCCGCGCCCCGCAGGTACGCTTCGCCTGGACTGAAAAGAAAGTTTCGCTTTCGCTGACCGCCCTGGCCCAGCGCGATTTTGCTTCCACCGGGCCGGACGGGGTGAGCACAGTTTACTTTCGCAACGCTGCTTTCCCGGAACTTAATTTTAAGGCTGCTTATACAGGAAAGAGTTTCCTGGCGGGAGCCGGAGTAAACCTGCTAAAAATAGTTCCACGCCTGGCTACTTCTACCGGTTACCAGGCCAACGAATCTGTAAATTCCGCAGCCTGTTTTGTTTTTGGGCGTTTAAAGACCAGCGTCTTAACCATAAAAGCCCAGGCCGCTTACGGCGGGAATCTCCACCACCTGACCATGCTCGGCGGCTACGGGGTTAGCGAAATCGGAGACCTGCCAGCCCTCAGGTGGCAGTATGCTCCAATTAACACCGGCTCAGCCTGGGTTGAGTTGCAAACAAACGGTTCCAGGTGGCAGGCCGGGCTCTTTGCTGGATACAGTAAAAATTATGGAGCCCGTAAAGAAATTATTGGCCCCGTCTGGAGCCGCGGTGATTCCATTGACCATCTATTCCGCCTTTCCCCACGCCTTATCTTTAATGCCGGCAAAGTTCGCCTGGCTCAGGAAATTGAACTGACTTCCGCGGCCTATGGACCTAGGGACATCAGAGCCCGGGTCAGCCCCGAGCGCACGGTGACCAACCTGCGCCTGCTCCTTGCCGCCTACTACTTTTTCTGAGAAATCCAGATTTTTTGTGGTCTGGTGGCAATTCAGATCAGGTAGTTAATATCCCAATTCGGGTGCAATTTCTCAGGTCAAAAAGCCCAGTTAATACATGGTATGTCGGCTGCTTGTCGACATACTATGCTAATTTATCAATATTGTCAGTGAAATTTTCTGAAGGTTAAAATCGAATATCAAGGAAACAAAAAGGAACACCTTTAAGTCTCGACCAATTTTTTACCGGCTTTATTTCTTAAAACTCTAGTCAAACGAGAGATTATAAAGCACTTTACTTTGACATTGACCAGTCAAAATTGCATCCTGCTCTTTCACTCCGCCATAGGGGTCATGGGCTGCCGCATAAACAATGTTCCCGGTATCATCCGTCACGATGCGGGTCGAGCCAATCTGGTCCGTGGTGTAGTAATAATACTTGCCTGTCTGAGGCTGATACTCAGCCACCATCTTCGCCCCGATGTATAGATACTCCCTTAAACACTCTCCATACCCATCATTTTCAGCCAGCAACCGCCCGTAAAAAATATTACCAAAGTAGAATTAAATCTTACAAATGATTACTTCTTTCAGTTTGGGGCCAGGTATCCGAGGAAATAAAAAGGGGACACTTAAAGGTGTCCCCTTTTCATTACATCCCGTACTTGGCGATGATTTCCTGCTTGGTTTTGTGGAGGATGTCGAATTTTTTGCCGACCTTGATAAAAGCCTCCAGAGCTTTATCCAGGTGGTGGATTTCATGGGCGGCCGAAATCTGGGTTCTGATTCTGGCCTGGCCCTGGGGAACCACCGGGAAGAAGAAGCCGATGGCATAAATTCCTTCTTCAAAAAGAGCCTTGGAGAACTCCTGGGCCAGCCTGGCGTTGAAAAGCATCACCGGGACAATCGGAGTATCACCTTCCTTGAGGATGAACCCGGCTTCAGTCAGGCCTTTTCTCCAGTACTCGGTGTTCTTTTCCAGCTTGTCGCGGCGCTCGGTGGTAGCCGAAAGAATTTCCAGAACCTTGAGGATGCCCACGATTATGACCGGGGCGATGGTGTTGGAGAAAAGGTACGGCCGGGCCCGCTGCCGGCACATCTCGACAATTTCCCGCCGCCCGGAAACGCAGCCGCCGGTGGCCCCGCCGAGAGCCTTACCGAAGGTGGTGGTGATGATGTCAATCTTGCCCATAACACCGTATTTCTCGTGGGTGCCACGCCCCGTTTTCCCGATAAAACCGGTAGCGTGGGAATCGTCCACCAGCAGCATGGCGTTGTACTTCTCGCACAGCTCAACCATCTTATCCAGCTTGGCCGTGTCGCCGTCCATGGAAAAAACACCATCAGTCACCACCAGACGCAGTCTCTTATCCTGGTACATCTGGAGTTTCTCTTCCAGGTGTTCCATATCGGAGTGCTTGAAGGTGTCGTGCATGGCGCTGCACAGCCTGATGCCATCAATTAATGAGGCGTGGACCAGGCGGTCGGAGATGATAACGTCATCCTTGGTCAGGATGGCTTCAAAAACTCCGGCGTTGGCATCCATGCAAGAAGGGAACAGGATGGTATCCTCGGTGCCGAGGAACTCGGTCATCCTCTTTTCCAGCTCTTTGTGAATGTCCTGGGTGCCGCAGATGAACCGCACCGAAGACAGCCCAAAGCCCCTCGTTTCCAGCCCTTCATGAGCTGCCTTGATGACTTCGGGATGGCTGGACAGGCCGAGGTAATTGTTGGCGCACATGTTGATAACCTTCTTCAGCGATGAGCCAACCGGAAATTCCACCTCAATGTCGGCCGCCTGGGGTGAATGAATAAACCTTTCTTCCTTGAACAGGCCGCCCTCCTGCAGGGCCTTGAGCTGGGCCTGATATAACTCCCGAACGCTATCAGGGAAAGCCATGGTCTCCTCCTTTGTCTTTATTAACTACCCGCCGGCTGTTTCGTAACCGACGGCCGTCTCAAGCTTTTACAAACCGCCTGACCAGGTCAGCAATCTTGTTGACCGAATCGAAGGCTTCGGGCGTGGCCTGGTCGTCAGGAATCTGGATGTTGTACTTATTTTCCAGGAAGCGTTTCAGCGAGACCATGGAGAAGGAATCTACGATGCCACCGGAAATCAGCGGGGTGTCATAGTCAATCGGGTCGCTGTCGGGCTCCAGGTACTCTTTGATCACATAATTCTTGATTATTTCTTTCAATTCGTCCATCGCTTTACTCCTTTTTTCTATTTTATTTTTTCTATTTTTTCAAGCCGGTCATTCATTTTCCAGGGTGGAAGTATCGCCGATTTCCTCGCCCCACTCTTTGGCGTGCAGGATTCGTCTCATTATTTTCCCGCTTCTGGTCTTGGGCAGAGAATCCACAAACTCAATCTCCTGGGGCATGGCCAGCGGGGAAAGTTTCTTGCGGATAAAGTTCATGATATCAAGCTCCAGGTCCTTGGAAGCCGTAAAGCCCGGCTTCAGGGTGACGAAAGCCTTAACCACCTCCATGTTGATGGGGTCCGGCTTGCTGACCACGGCTGATTCAGCCACCGCCGGGTGTTCCAGCAGGGCCGACTCCACTTCAAAGGGGCTGACTAAGTGGCCGCCAGTGTTGATAACATCGTCATCCCGACCGACGAACCAGATATAGCCGTCCTTATCCATCCGGGCCCGGTCGCCGGTCAGGTACCAGCCGTTGCGGAATTTATTCTTGTAAGCTTCTTCGTTGTTCCAGTAGGTCCGCATCATGGAGGGCCAGCCCGGCTTCAGGCCAATAAGCCCGATGCGCCCCGGCTCCGGGTATGGTTCGTGGTTGCTGTGGTTTAAGATAGTGGCGGTGATGCCGGGAAAAGGTCTTCCCATAGAACCAGGTTTAACCGGCATTCCGGGGAAATTGGTGATGACAATGCAGCCAGTCTCGGTCTGCCAGTAGGTGTCGTGGAAAGGCTTGCCGAAAACCCGGATGGACCAGTTGACGGCTTCCGGGTTGAGCGGCTCGCCGACGCTGGCCAGGTGCCGCAGCGACGACAGGTCGAACTTTTTGATGATTTCATCTCCGGCCTTCATCAGCGACCTGATAGCGGTCGGGGCCGAATACCAGACGGTTACCCGGTTTTTCTCGATAAAACGGTACCAGGCTTCGGCCGAAAAGCCGCTGTCCAGAACACACTGGGTAACACCCAGGCTGAAGGGCCCGATTATGCCGTAGGAAGTTCCGGTTACCCAGCCGGGGTCGGCTGTGCACCAGTAGATGTCATCGTCGTGCAGGTCCAGGACCCATTTAGCCGTGAGGTACTGAGAAATAAGCGAATAATGGACGTGCTTGACACCTTTGGGCATGCCGGTAGTCCCGGAAGTATAGTGCAGCACAGACGGGGTTTCAGCATAGGTGGGATAGATGTCATAATTTTCGACTTTTTCCGAATTTTCCATGGAGAAAGCCACTTCCCTCTCCTGGAGGGGAGCCCTGCCATCGTAGTCAACGATGATTATGTGCTTCAGGTGCGGCAGCTTATCTCTTATCTTCCTCACCTTGGAGACATGCTTTTTCTGGGTGAAGATGGCCGTGGTCTCGGCATTCTCCAGGCGGACGAAAAGTGATTCTTCGCCAAAAGCTGAAAACAGCGGCTGGACAATGGCCCCGGTTTTCAGAATACCCAAAAAACCGATGTAAAGTTCCGGCACCCGGTCCAGGAACAGGCAAACCCGCTCCCCAGCTTTTATTCCCAGGTCGGTGATGAACTTGGCGAAGGTGTTGGAATAAAGCCGGATGTCGTTGTAGGTAAAAATCTTTTTTTCGCCGGTAAAGCCTTCCCAGATTAAGGCGACCTTGTCGGCCTTGCCCTGCTGGCAGATGCGGTCCGAGCAATACCAGCCGATGTTGATGACCTGCCCGGGCTTATAACCGAGTTCCTGCTCGCTGATGGCCCAGGAAAAATTCTTGACTCTTTCTTCGTAGTTTCCGAAATGTGTCATTGTCCCTCCACAGGTATTCTATTTTTCCAGTATGACCGTGGCCACGGCCTTGGTCTGAAGATGCGACAGCGTCACATAAAACCTGGTAATGCCTTCTTCCTGGCAGAGCTCCCTGGCCCGTCCATAAATTTCAAGAACGGGCTGCCCGCTCTCCAGGTTCCGGACTTCAATCTCGGAGAACCTGACTCCCCGGCTCCAGCCCGTGCCCAGGGCTTTCAGGAAAGCTTCCTTGGCCGCGAAGCGGGCGGCGTAGTGCTGAAAGGGGAATTTCTTGCTCTCACAATAGGCTATTTCAACCGGGGTATAGAGTTTCTCTTTCAGCCCCGGGGTCCGGGTTAGTTTATCTTTCACCCTGGCGACTTCGATAATATCTACGCCCACTCCAAAAATCAATCGGCCTCCTGGTATTTCAGCAGCACCAAAATTGCCCTTAATCTGCTCTTTTTTCTCATTTTGAGCAGAAGTTATTATAGAAAAAAGATCATAAATGTCAAAGAGGCGGCCGCCGCTATCCTTTCCTCAAATGGTCGAAAAGAATCTTAAAGCCGATCAGGACCAGGACCAGGCCGCCAACGAGCTCAGCCCGTCGCCCGAACACCCGGCCCATCAGGGGTCCAACCCGGCTGGCCACCCAGGTCAGGCTGAAGGCGGTCAGCCCGATCACCAGAGCCGAAATCCAGATGTTAATACCGAGCACCGCCAGCCCGAAACCGGCAGCCAGGGCATCCTGGCTGGTGGCCAGAGCCAGCACCAGAACTGACCAGCCCCGGGTGGGGTCGCTGTTCTGAAACCTGTCTTCCTCGCCCCGGAATGATTGCCAGACCATTCTCAAGCCTACGAGGAGCAACAGCCCGAAGGCCACCCAGTGGTCATAGCGGGAAATCAGCTTGATCAGGTTTTCCCCGATAAACCAGCCGATGACCGGCATCATGAACTGGAAAAGCCCGAAATGGAAGGCCAGGCGGAAGACCTGCTGACGGCTGAGGCCAGAAAGAGAAAAGGCCAGGCCCACGGTGACGGCAAAGGCATCAACAGCCAGGGCCAGGGCAATTCCGGCCAGTATCAGAATGTTCATAAGTTTGTCAATTATACCAGAGCCTGAACTAAATTTCTCCAGATTCGGCTGAGCGACCAGAGCGCTCTAAGAGCAATCAGCCCGCCTGAATCAAACCTTTAAGGTGCGTCTTCATTCCCTTTGAGCCAAAGGCCTCAAATATCTGTTTCAGTCTGGCCCTTTACACTTCAAGACACTTCATCCTTCAGCTCAAGAATTATATCCACAATCACCTCCAGTAATGGCCCGGCAAGGTCCTGGGTGCAGTAACTGGGGGCCAGCCAGCCTGTCCCTCGCCAGGAATCTCCGTCCAGTTCCCGGGTCACTTCTTACCATCTGGTCTTCAAGAGAGTATAATTTTTTAACAATGGAAGAAAAAATCGTTCTCCGTGGGGTCCGCGTCCACAACCTGAAGAATATCGACCTGGACCTGCCGGTGGGCCGGCTCTTAGTCATCACCGGGGTCAGCGGTTCGGGCAAGTCTTCTCTGGCTTTTGATACCCTTTACGCTGAGGGGCAGCGGCGCTACCTGGAATCCCTCTCTTCCTACGCCCGGCAGTTTCTGGAGCGGATGGATAAGCCAGAAGCTGACCTGATTGAAGGCATCCCCCCGGCCATCGCCATCCAGCAGAAAGCTGCGGCCAAGAACCCGCGGTCAACCGTGGCCACGGTCACCGAAATTTACGATTTCCTCCGGGTGCTTTACGCCAGGATTGGAACCATTCACTGCCTGAAGTGCGGGCAGCCGGTTAAAAAAGACACCATCGACAGCATGGTCGAGGCCCTGAGCGGCCTGCGGGCCGGAACCCGTCTGGCCATCACCTTCGCCTGGCCGCCGGGTAAAAAGCTGGCCGAGTTGAAAAAAGAAGGTTTCCTGCGGTTTTACCGGGACGGAAAAATCGTCCCGGCCGAGGAAGCAGAAAAAACCAGACAGCCCGAAAAGAAGCTGGAGGTCCTGGTGGACCTTTTCCAGCTTGACCCCGAGGACCGAGAGCGCCTGGTTGACTCCCTAGAGACCGGCCTGAAAAAGGGCGGCGGCCGGGCCCGGGTTCGGGCCGAAAGCGGCCAGGTTTTCGATTTTTCTGAATATTTGGAATGCAAGCGCTGCGGCCTGCCCTACGAAGAACCTTATCCAAACCTGCTGTCGTTCAACAGCCCCCAGGGAGCCTGCCCGGTGTGCCATGGCTTTGGCGACCTGGCGGTTCTGGATGAAGACAAGATTACGCCCGATAAAAAGAAATCCATAGAAGAAGGGGCGATCGAGCCCTGGACCAAGCCGGCTTCCCGCAACTTGCAGCGCGAGCTTATCCGCGAGGCCAGACGGCGGGGCATTCCCACCGATATTCCTTTTTATAAACTCAAGCCGGAGCAGAGGAAGTTCGTTCTGGAAGGCGGTGACGGCTACTACGGGGTCAGGGGCTTTTTTGAATGGCTCGAGTCCAAGAAATACAAGGTCCAGGTCCGGGTGCTGCTCAGCCGCTACCGCAAGTTCGCGCCCTGCCCGGCCTGCAACCGCACCCGTCTTAACGAAAAAGCCCGGGCCATAAAGATTGCCGGCAAATCCATCGGCGATTTTAACGCCTTGACCGTGAGGGAAGCCTGCGACTTCCTGGAAAACCTGAAACTCACTCCCTACGAGCAGAAAATCGGCGACCGGTTAATCCAGGAAATACGGGGGCGGCTAAGGTTCCTGCTGGAAGTGGGGCTGGATTACCTGACGCTCGACCGGATGACCTTCACCCTGAGCGGCGGCGAGGCCCAGCGGATCAACCTGGCCGCAGCCCTGAGCGCTTCGCTGGTGGGCACGCTGTTCGTGCTAGACGAACCCTCCATCGGGCTTCATCCCCGCGACAACCGTCGCCTGGTGCGGATATTGAGACGTATTCAGGATATGGGTAACACAGTGCTGGTGGTGGAACACGACCCGGAAATCATCAGGGAAGCCGACCACCTGGTGGACCTGGGCCCGGGCGCGGGAGAATACGGGGGCCAGGTGCTTTTTGCTGGTGAGATGAAGACTTTCCTGGAACAGGGGCAGACACTCACGGCCCGGTACCTGCGCCAAGAAATTTCCATTCCACGGCCGCAGCGGCGGCGTCAACCGCAAGAATTTCTGGAAATTTACGGCGCCCGGAAACACAACCTGAAGAACCTCAACCTGAAAATACCCCTGGGGCTTTTTGTCTGTGTTACCGGCGTTTCCGGCTCGGGCAAGAGCACCCTGCTGGATGAAGTCATCTATAAAGGATTAACCGACCAGAGTACCAACGGTTTCGACCGGATAGTGGGAGCCAGCCGGATTAACCAGGTGGTCCGGGTTGACCAGTCCCCGCTGAGCACTTCTCCGCGGTCCATCCCGGCTACTTACACCAAAGCCCTGGACGGCATCCGGGAGCTGTTTGCCTCGAGCCGCGAAGCCCGAGCCCAGGGCTACCAGGCCGGGCATTTCTCCTTCAACACGGCTCGCGGTCAGTGCCCGGATTGCAAGGGAGCCGGTTTCCAGGAAGTGGAAATGCAGTTCCTGAGCGACGTGGTCCTGACCTGCGAGACCTGCGGCGGCCGCCGTTACCAGCCCGACATCCTGGAAATCAAGTACCGGGGCAAAAATATCCACGAAGTCCTGCAGCTGAGTGTCAACCAGGCCCTGAGCTTCTTCGCCGACCAGCGGGACATCGTCCACCGGCTGCAGCCCCTGGCCGAAGTCGGCCTGGGTTATCTGCGGCTGGGTCAGCCGACCACCACCCTGTCGGGCGGGGAGCTGCAGCGCATCAAGCTGGCCTACCACCTGGTTCACGAGAAGAATAAGAAGATTCTTTATCTGTTTGATGAGCCGACCATCGGGCTGCACCTGGATGATGTCAAGGTCCTGCTGAACTGTTTTCAGAAACTGGTAGACCAGGGACACAGTCTGGTGGTGATAGAGCACAACCTGGAATTAATTAAATGTGCCGATTACATCATCGACCTGGGCCCAGAAGGAGGAGACCGCGGCGGTTATCTGGTGGCCGCCGGAACTCCAGAACAGGTGGCCGCCAGCCCCAGCTCCCTGACCGGTCTATACCTCAAAGAAATCCTGGGCGGGTCTCAATCCAGCTTGAACCGCCGGGAAAGGTAATCGGAATAATCGGGCACCTCCCTGGAGTATTCTTCCGTCATCAGTGGAGAAGAAATTATAAAATCGGCTGAGGCCCGGTCGCAGGCCACTGGAATGTTCCAGACGACAGCGATTCTCAACAGGGCCTTGACATCCGGGTCGTGGGGCTGGGCTTCCAGAGGGTCCCAGAAAAATATCAGGAAATCAATCTGTCCCTCGGCAATCCTGGCTCCAACCTGCTGGTCGCCGCCGAGCGGCCCGCTCTGCAGGACGTTGACCTCAAGGCTTAGCTCTTTTTTAAGCAGTAACCCGGTGGTGCCGGTAGCCCAGAGTTCGTGTTTATCCAGGAGACCCCGGTTGAACCTGACCCAATCCAGCAGGTCGGCTTTTTTGTTGTCATGGGCCACCAGGGCAATCTTTTTTCGCCTGCTCATTTTCATGATTAAACCTGTCATTTTCCTCTCCTTTTCTTATTTTCTCAGAACCGGGCGACAAAATAAATAAGGGAAAATTTCTTGTGACAGGCCGCGAACTTAACCGCTATAATTATATTTAACTGATAATTAATAAATTGCCTCAAGGAGCAGGACCATGAAAGAGGGTATCGGGCATCAATTCCAGATGGAAACTAAGTACCAGCGGGAGCCATACTCCCCGGGAGCTATTGAAGGTCAGCAGAAAAGGGAAAAGCTCAAAGAAAAGCTGGTGGATAAATCCTGGCCCCTGCCGTCACCAGACCGGGAAGACGGCTGGCCATTATTCAAGGCCATCAACAGCCGGAGAAGCGTCAGGGAATTCCGGAAAAAACCGGTTTCTCTGGCCGCCTTATCCCAGATTTTATGGGCGGCCCAGGGAATTACCCTGAAGGCCGGAGATTTCAGCCTGCGAACTGCGCCCTCGGCCGGCGCTCTGTACCCCATCGACATTTACGTCTGTGTTCAGGCCGTGGACACGCTGAAGCCGGGCCTGTATCATTTTCTGCCAGCGGCCCAGGCTCTCCGGATGCGATACGAGGGCGATTTCAGTCAGCTGCTGGCCGACGCCGCTCTCAATCAGGATTTCCTGGCTGAAGCCAGCCTGGTCCTGGTGCTGACCGCCGTTTTTGAAAGAACCACCTGGAAATACGGAGCCCGGGGCTTTCGCTACCTCTACCTGGATGCCGGCCACATCGCCCAGAACGCTGCCCTGGCCGCGGTTTCTCTGGGACTCGGCTCCTGTCCGGTGGCTGCTTTTTTTGATGACGAAATCAACGCCCTGCTGGGAGTTAACCCGGCCAGGGAATCAGCCGTTTACCTGCTGGCTGTCGGCTGGCCCCGCAAATAAACGGGTCCTTTAATATATGAAAGATTGTTCATATATCAGCTTCACAGCACAACTTTTTTCTTACGCCACTTGAGCTTCATGGTCAGCACCCGGTCGGTGGAGAAAATCCTGGTCGTCCACCAGAGCATGACTACCACGAACAGGAAATTGTAGATGATGCCGAACCAGAGCATATTCATGTGACCGAACATAATGTTCTGGGTAGCGAAAAATGGATGAGAAAAAGGAATGGCCAGAACCAGAATCTTGGCTGGCAGAGACATGGTGTTGATATCAGTGAAAAGACTGACAAAATATGGTATTAAAACCAGGAAAACTAAAGGAGCCTGAAGGTTCATGGCCGTGCGGTAATCTTCTGCCAGAACACCGAGAATGGTAGCCAGTGACAGGGCACAGAGAATGGCCAGGAAAAGGGAAATACCAAAGAGAACATAACCCTGGGTATTTATGGTCAGGCCGAGTTGTTTCATGATGGGAGCGACTCCGCTCAGCGCCCGGGAAACATCACCGGTAGTAAAACTGAAAGCATTGCGAAAACCAAACATGTAGACTGCCGCCGACAGCAGACCGACCAGTCCGGCTGCCAGCATCTTGGCGGTGACAATTGACCCCCTGGAAATCGGAACTGTCAATATGGTCTCCAGGGTCTTATTCTGCTTTTCCATGGCAATGGCGGTGATGACCATCTGAGCAGAATACATAATAATCATCATCAGAATGATCGGCAGAATGAAGCTCTGACTATACAGGCTACCGACGACAGCCGAGGTCGAACCCTCTGCCATCTGCTCCCGGACTATAACAAATTCCCGGCTTTTAATTGGCGCTTTAAGCAGACTGGGGTCCAGGTCAGGCACTTTTTTCTTTAAAAAATCGTTGGACAGAAAATCATTAGTGGCCCTAAGCACGGCGTTAACTATCTCTGACTTCCGTATTCCTGTTAGAGAAATCCCTCTCAAATAGGAGTAAATTTCAACCTGGCTGGCCTGAAAACTGGTAACAGAATCGCCGAATCCAGGCGGAATGACTAGCAGAAGATCAAGATCGCTATTTCTAATCTCAGCTATCACTTCTTCCTTATCCCCGCTTTTCTCCACTATTATGAAGTTGGCCATATTTAGAGCGGCCAGAATGTTTCTGGAAATCTCAGATTGATCCAGGTCCAGCACGGCGATTTTCTGCTTGGCCATGGCCCTCTTCATCTCTGATCTGGTAACATTACCGATAAAGTTGAAGATCAACAGCATCACGACCAGAGAAATAATCAGCTGTTTATTCAAAAGTTCTTTTATTTCTTTTATCAGAAGATGGCTGAAGTTTTTCATTGGACGGCTCTCCTGAAAACGATTTCCAGGTTGTCGGCCTGGTATTTTTCTTTCAAGGCCCGCGGCGTGCCAGAATCAAGGATAACGCCCCGGTCGATCAGGGCCACCCGGTCCGACAGGAATTCCACTTCCAGCATGTTGTGCGATGAGAGCAAGACTGCCACCCCTTCTTTAGTGAAACCTTTTATCATCTCCCTGACTTCCAGGGAATTGATGACATCCAGGCCGGAAGTGGGCTCATCCAGGATGGCCAGCGCCGGCTTGGTCATCAGGGCCCGGGCCAGCAGCAGCTTTCGGGTCATGCCCTTGCTGTAGGTGCCGGCCTTATCCTTGAGTCTTTCGCCCAGTCCGGAAATGCCTATCGCTCGCTCCACAAACAGTCGGGCTTCTGGTTCATTGGAAGCGTAGAACCTGGCCATGAAATTCAGGTAATCAATCCCCTTCATGTTACGGTAAGCCCCGGCCTCTTCGGGCAGGTAGCTTATCTTTTCCCGGAACTTTTCCGGGTTTTTCTTCAGGTCAAAACCCAGAAAAGTCACCCGCCCGTCGCTGGGCGTCAGCAGAGTGGAAATTATTCTCAGGGTGGTGGTCTTGCCGGCTCCGTTGGGGCCGATCAGGCCGAAAATTTCGCCCTCTTCCACCATGAAACTTATACCCTTGAGGGCTTCCAGGCTGCCGTATTTCTTTTTGAGTCCTTCTACTTCCAGAACTGGGGCCATCCGGACCTCCTTTCAGGTTTTTTTATTTATACGAATTATATTGATAAAAGTTGGGTTTGGAAAGAATTATTATCCGTTTGCTGTTTCTCCGGGCAGTGTATAATCGAGCTCTTCGGCCCCGACAATGCCGCCGGACAGGATCACCTTCATGGCCTCCTGCACCGACCAGGGCAGCAACCTGATTTCGCTCTCCCCGATAATGACCGTAAAACCGGTGGTCACGTTAGGTGCAGTGGGAATGAAAAGCTTGACCAGGCTCTCCCCGGTCTTTTTATCCCTGATGCGCCCGGTGACAAAGCCGATTGACCACAGCCCGGGCCGGAACTGCTCCACCAGGGCCACCTGCTGGAAGGCCTGCTTTTCGGGCAGGGACAAGGCCAGGCCTAACTGTTTGCCCAGGCTGTAGACCGTTTTTATCAGCGGAATTTTCTCCATCACCTTCTCCACCAGGCCCAGCAGCCTTCGTCCAACCCAGTTGGAAGCCAGCCAGCCCAGCAGGTAAAGCAGCACCAGGATGAGCACCAGGCCCAGCCCGGGAACCCGGAAACCGACATAATTTTCGATCAGGGCTACAAATTTCTGGTCAACGTTTAGGTACAGGAATTTAATTACCAGATAGCTGAGATAAACGGGAATCAGGGCCAAGAAACCCCGGAAAATCTACCGCTTGATATTCCTGAACAGGCTCTTGGGATTCATTTCAGACTCTCCCTGGCCGGACGCAGCTTTAGGTATAGGCAAAAGTCAAGGCGGAGGCGCTGCCCGGCCTGAATTCAGTCGCTGAATAATACTATAGAGAAAATTAGACAAAGGCAAACGGTGGTCAGGCAGGCTATTCTATGGGTAATAACGATCCCAGATTTTTTCCGGACGGGTCCGGGAGAAATCCCTACTTCAGGCGGCTCTTCACTGCTTTCCAGTTGAGGTTCTTGAAAAAGGCGTCAATATAATCGGCTCGCTTCAGCCCGTAATCGGTGATGAAGGCATGCTCAAAGACATCCATGATGAGCAGCAACTCACAGCCAGCCGGGTGCCCGACATCGTGTTCGTTGACCCAGAAATTTAAGAGACGGCCGCTGCGCAGGTCCTGATAAAGTCCGACCCAGCCGATGCCGCGCATGGCTCCGATTGCCCTGAATTCCTTTTCCCACAGTTCGTAACTACCGAAGTTGTCAGCAAGCTTCTGGTAAAGCTTGCTGGCGGGAGGCAGGGCTTCCTTGCCGCCGAAATTCTCGAAATAATACTCATGAAGCCTCATGCCGTTCCATTCCCAGCCCAGCCGACGTTTCAGCTCGGCAAATTCCGGCGTCCCGGCTTTACCGTCCTTGACCATCTGGGCTATGAGCTCCAGCACCTTGTTGGTGTTGTTGACATAACCCTGATAAAGGGTGAAATGGTTTTTGAGCAGGGTTTCGCTGAAACCCGGCATGCCCAGCAACCCGGAGTAGTCTTTGGCCTGATAAGTCATATTGTTCCCTCCTTGACTGGCCTGCCCTGAAAATCCTAACCGAGCCCGGAGAACAACCCCCAGGGCTCCAATTAAATTAAGAAAATTGCGCCTCCTCAAAGCCACCCCTCTTTCTGGATTCTATTATACACTAAAGAGAATTTTTTGTAATTACTTTTTCTTTCCTTCTTCCTCGGCTTCGGGCAGCAACCCCACCTTGCGCCGGATTTCCAGGTCAATCTGTCCGGCCAGTTCCCTGTTTTCTTTCAGCAGTTTTTTGACGTTCTCCCGGCCCTGGCCCAGCCTTTCGCCCCGGTAAGAATACCAGGTGCCGGCCTTTTCCAGGATTCCAAACTGCAGACCGCAGTCCACCAGGTCGCCTTCACGGGAAATGCCCTCGCCGAAGATAATATCAAACTGGGCTTCCCGGAAGGGCGGGGCCAGCTTGTTCTTGACAATCTTGACCTTGACCCGGCTGCCGACCACTTCCTCGCCCTCCTTCAGAGTGGCCAGTCTCCTGACATCAATGCGCATCGAAGCATAGAATTTAAGGGCCCGGCCGCCGGTGGTGGTTTCAGGCGAGCCGATAAACACCCCGATTTTTTCCCGGATCTGGTTGATGAAAATAAAACAGGTCTTAGACTTGCTGACGATGGCCGTCAGCTTCCGCAGGGCCTGCGACATCAGCCTGGCCTGAAGGCCCATGTGGGCATCGCCCATATCGCCTTCCAGTTCAGCCTTGGGCACTAGGGCGGCCACCGAATCCACCACGATGACGTCAACCGCTCCGCTCCTGACCAGGACCTCGGCAATTTCCAGCGCCTGTTCCCCGTAGTCGGGCTGGGAAATCAACAGCTCATCTACGTTGATGCCGACTTTAGAGGCATACTGGGGGTCAAGGGCATGCTCGGCATCGATGAAGGCCGCCTGACCGCCTCTTCTCTGGGCTTCGGCTATAACGTGAAGAGCCAGCGTGGTCTTGCCGGTAGCTTCCGGTCCGAAGATTTCCACCACCCGGCCCCGGGGGAAGCCACCGATTCCCAGGCTCAGGTCAAAGGAAATGGAGCCGGTGGGGATGACCTCGGCCTTAACCGCGGCTTCTTTCTGGCCGAGCTTCATCACCGCACCCTTACCAAACTGCTTTTCAATCTGGGACAGGGCCGCATCCAGGGCTTTACCCCTGGAAGCCTGTTTTTGTTCAGTTTCATCAGCTTTCATAATTGCCTCCGATCTCTTAACTATCTACTGGTTTTAACTTCAATACGTTTTCCAGACTCTTGGCCTAAATCATGCCGGTAATTTGGCCCTGGTCATCGACATCAATCTTCTCGGCCTGCGGTGATCTTGGCAGGCCCGGCATGGTCATTATATCACCGCAGAGCACGACCACAAAGCCGGCCCCAGCGCTGAGCGAAGCCTTGGTCACAGTCAGGGCCCAGCCCTTCGGCCGTCCGAGTTTTTTGGAATCATCCGACAGCGAGGCCTGGGTCTTGGCCACGCAGACCGGGGTCTGCCCGAAACCGATTTTTTCGAAAAGCTCCATCTTTTTCCGGGCGGCCGGTTCTATCCGGATTCCGTCTGCTCCATAAATCTTCCTGGCGATCGTTTCCACCTTCTGGGCAATGGGCATGTCCAGGGGATAGAGAAAATCAAAATTATTTTTATCCTGGTCGATAGCTTTCATCACCGCTTCGGCCAGCTCCACTCCTCCCTCGCTCCCTTTGTTGTAGACATCGCTCAGGGCATAACGGGCTCCTTCCTCTTTCACCAGCTTTATCCAGGTATCAATTTCAGTCGGATAATCGGCCGGGAAGAGGTTGAGCACCACGACAAATGGTGTGCCGAATATTTTCATGTTCTCAATGTGTTTTCTCAGGTTATCAAAACCCGCTTCCACCGCCTGCGGATTTTCCTTGCCCAGCTCGTCCAGTTTCATCCCGCCGTGATATTTTAGGGCCCGCAGGGTGGACACCAGGACAGTGGCGGCTGGCGGGGGAACCTGCCCGGTGCGGACCACAATATCAAAGAACTTCTCCGCTCCCAGGTCTGAGGCAAAACCGGTCTCAGTCACCACGTAATCGGCCAGGCTGAGGGCCAGGCCAGTGGCCACCACCGAATTGGTCCCGTGGGCAATGTTGGCGAAGGGACCGCCGTGGATGATAGCCGGGGTGCCTTCCAGGGTCTGGACCAGGTTGGGTTTGATGGCATCCTTGAGCAGGGCGGTCATGGCCCCGTCAGCCTTGATGTCCCGGGCAAAAAGCGGTTTGCCGTCCACGGTGAAGCCGATGAGCACATTGCCGACCCGCCTTTTCAGGTCCTGGAGGTCGCTTGACAGGCAGAGGATGGCCATTAGCTCTGAGGCGGCGGTTATGTCAAACCCGGTTTCCCGGGCAAAAGTCTGAAAGGTTTCATCCAGCCCGATGATCACCTGGCGCAGGGAGCGGTCGTTCATGTCCAGCACCCTTTTCCAGGTAACCGTCCGACCGTCCAGCAAACCGGTCGGGCCGTCAAAATGCACCCGGTTATCAACCATGGCCGCCAGCAGGTTGTGGGCCGAAGTAACGGCATGGATATCGCCAGTAAAATGCAGATTTATTTCTTCCCGTGGGATGACCATAGCTTTGCCGCCGCCGGTGGCTCCGCCTTTAATCCCGAAGACCGGTCCTAAAGACGGCTCGCGCAGGGTGACACAGACTTTCTTCCCCAGGCGGTTCAGGGCGTCGGCCAGGCCAATAGCAGTGGTGGTTTTGCCCTCGCCGGCCGGCGTCGGGGTCATGGCCGTAACCATAATCAGCTTGCCTTTTTTCTCAGACAGAAGCGGCTGGTAATCAACCTTGGCTTTGTAGCGTCCGTAATATTCTAGATTCTCTTCCGGAATGCCCAGCCGGGCCGCAATTTCATTTATCGGTCTCATTGGCACAAACCTCCCTGTTCGCATTTAACCAGAACTTCTTTTTTTATGCAACCACTTTTTAGCTCCTCTGACGGCAGAAATTGACACTGTAAAAATGAGACTGGTACTTTTCTATCAAACCTTCATCGGCAAAGCTGTAATAGCAGTTGTTCCCGATAATGATGTGGTCCAGCACCCGGATCTGCATCACGGCGCAGGCAAAGACCAGGTCGCGGGTGATGTCCCGGTCGCAGCTGGAAGGTTCCGGGTCGCCAGAAGGATGGTTGTGGACGAAAATCAGACTGGCCGCTTCATATTTCAGGGCCTGCTTGATGACTTCCCGGGGATAAACGGCGCTGGAATCAACCGTCCCCTCAAACAGGGTTTTCTCTTCCAGAATCTGGTTTTTGGTATTTAGAAAAAGAACTTTGAAAACCTCAATTTTCAGGTCACGCAGGCTGTAATAGAGGTAATCAAAGACTTCCCGGGACGACTTGCAGACCGGCCTTTTTATTATGCAATCCTTGAGATAACGCCGGGCCACTTCGTGCACCAGCTTCAGGCCGAAGATGTTCTTGGGACCGATGCCCTTTATTTTCTGCAGCTCCAGGGGGTCGGCCTCCATGACCGCTTTGAATGACCGGAACTCTTTCAGGGCCAGGCGGGCTGCTTCCCGACAGTCCTTGCGCGGCGTTCCCAGGGTCAGCAGCAGTTCTACAATCTCATAATCCAGGAAACCAGCCAGGCCGCCCTTCAGGAATTTTTCCCTCAGTCTTTGCCGGTGCCCTTCATAAGCCGCTTTAACCATCGGTTCCAGTTCAGACATGGCCACACTCCAATTAGAGGTCGGATTGGCAGGGAGCAGTGTGTTTATAGAAAAAGACGTGGCCCGAGCTATTTTTTTCCCACTGGCTAAGGAAGAATTTTTAGGCGGCCGCTACTCCTACTCGGCATACATACTGTCGATCAGGTTGCGGTATCTGTCCTCGACGATTTTCCGGCGCACCTTAAGGGTTGGGGTCATCTCGCCGGCTTCAATCTCGAAATCCCGGTCCATCAGGCTAATCTTCTTGATTTTTTCGTAGGAAGCCAGGTGGGGAGTCAGGCGGTCCATCTCGGTCAGGTAAAACTCGTAGATTTCCGGGCGGCCAATCAACTCCTGCCGGTTGGCGAAAGCTATGTTATTTTCCCTGGCATAGATTTCCAGCTTGTCAAAATCGGGCACAATCAGGGCCGAGACGAACTTGCGGTGGTTGCCGACGACCACGGCATTGGCTATGTAGGGACTGGTCTTGAGGGTGTTCTCAATGGGCTGAGGGGCCACATTTTTTCCGCCGGCGGTGACAATGATGTCTTTCTTGCGGTCGGTGATGACCAAGTAGCCATCCTTATCCAGGTAGCCGATATCGCCAGTTTTGAACCAGCCATCTTCAAAAGCTTCCCTGGTCTCGGCTTCTTTCTTGAAGTAACCTTTCATGATATTCGGGCCGCGGGCCCAGATTTCGCCGTCAGGAGCTATCTTAACCTCAACCCCGGGGACAATCTTGCCAACCGAACCAAAACGGAAATCTTCCAGGCGATTGACGGCGATGACCGGGGAGGTCTCGATCAGTCCGTAACCTTCAATCACCAGGATACCCATGGCGTAGAAAAACTCAGCAATGTCGCGGGAAAGAGGCGCCCCGCCGGAAACAAAAAACCGGACTCGGCCGCCAGTTTTCTCTACTATTTTGGAAAAGACCAGTTTGTAAGCCAGCCGGTAGCGGAACTTCAGCCAGAAAGAAATTTTTTCTTTGTTAATCTTCTTCTGGGCATGCTTACGGCCAACTTTCAAAGCCCAGAAGAATATCTTCTTCTTGAGACTGGAAGAGCTGAGCACATTATCTATGACCCGGGCGTAGAATTTATCAAACAGCCGGGGGACACTGACCATGATGGTCGGCCGGGCCTCCACCAGGTTCTGGGCCACGGTATCGACACTTTCGGCATAGGCAATAGTGGCTCCAACGTAGACCCAGGCAAAGGTGCACATTCTTTCCAGAACATGAGACAGAGGCAGGAAGCTCAGGGCCGTATCCTTATTGGTAAATTCAATCACCGAGCGCAGGGCCTGAACGTTGCTTACCAGGTTGTAATGACTGAGCATGGCTCCCTTAGGCATCCCCGTTGTCCCCGAAGTGTAGATGATGGTGGCCAGGTCATCCGGGCCGATCGACAGGGCGATTTTCTCAAATTCTTCCGGGTTCTGCTGGTTGAGTTTCTCCCCTTCCTTCTCCACCTCTTTCAGGGGCAGGACTCCGGCCGGGGCCAGGTCCTCAATCATTATATACTTTACAACCAGCGGCAATTCAGGCTTGATCACCTCCAGCTTGGCCCACATCTCCGGGTTGGAACAAACCACAAACCTGGCCTCGGAATCGTTGATGATGTACTTGATCTGGGGCGGCGTGAGCGAAGTATAAATTGGCACCGTCACTGCCCCCAGGCAGATGGCCGCCAGGTCCACCATCACCCATTCGGGCCGGTTCTCGGAAAGAATGATCAGTTTATCTTCCCGTCTTAAACCCAGCGCCCGGAGGCCGGCCGAGATATTCCTGACCCGCCGCGAGAATTCAGCCGTGGAAATCGGGCGGTACTGCCCTTCTCTCTTGACCAGCATCAAAGCCTCTTTCTGATAAGTCTTTTCGGTATTCAAGAAGACTTTGGCTAGGGTGTTAATCATACCTTCTCTCCTTTCTCGCCTTTTTCCGGTTGCACCTTCAGTTTATCTTTATACTGACTTTAAGCCCCGGCGGCAAGAACTTTTTTCTCATGCTGCAGCAGCCATTTCTTTCTCCAGAGACCGCCCCCGAAACCGGTCAGGCTGCCGTCGGAACCGATCACCCTGTGGCAGGGCACGAAAATAACCACCGGGTTCCTGTTATTGGCTCCGCCAACAGCCCGGGCTGCCCCTGGCCGGCCGCAGGAGCGGGCCACCTGGCCGTAGCTTCTGGTCTGGCCAAAGGGAATCTCCCTCAGCCGGGCCCAGACTTTTTTCTGAAAGGGTGTGCCGTCGAGGTTGAGCTTCACCGAAAACTCGGTCCTCCGGCCGTCAAAATACTCAGCCAGCTGCCGATAGGCTTCCCGGAGAGCAGCCGGGGCCGCTGGCAGTCTGGCTTCTGTCTCGGCCGCAAGCCAGCGCGCTGTCTTTTTCCCCCGGAGGAAGGTGCAGGACTCCACTCCCCGGACCCCTCCCCTGATTTCTATAATTCCTATGGGAGAACGGTAATATAATTCCATAGGCTTTCAGTTCGGACGATTCATTCTTTGATTTTTACCCAGATCCTGGTCAGGCCCCGCTCATTCTCAAAGCGCAGCTCAAAAACATCGGGAAAGGCTTTGAACAGCTGGGACAGCTGGCGGAAACCGTAGGTCCGGGGGTCAAAGCCCGGGTCCAGCTGCCTCAGGTAAAAGCCGATGGTGCTGAGCTTGGCCCAGCCATCCTCATCGGTGGCCATATCTACAGCCGCCTTCAGCAGGGGCAACGGGTCATAGCCGCGGGGCTTATGCTCTTCGGCGGCCTTTTCCGTCCCGGCTTTTCTCTTCCTTTCCTTTTCTCTTTCTCTCGGCCCCAGGTTCTCAGTGTAGATGAAAACGTTGCAGGCGTTGACGAAGGCCTTGGGAGTGGAGCGCTTGCCAATGCCCATGACGAAGAACCCAGCCTCCCGGATCCTGGTGGCCAGACGGGTGTAGTCGGAGTCGCTGGAGACGATGCAGAAACCGTCCACCAGTCGGCTGTGCAGGATGTCCATGGCGTCGATAATCAGGGCGCTGTCGGTGGCATTTTTGCCGACGGTGTAGCGGAACTGCTGCACCGGCTGGATGGCGTTCTCGTGCAGGGCTTTCTTCCAGCCAGCCATGTTGACCGTGGTCCAGTCCCCGTAAATTCTCCTGATAGTAATCAGGCCGTACTTGCCCACCTCGGCCAGGATATCGCCAATCAGGGAAGGCTGGGCATTGTCGCCGTCTATCAGCAGGGCAATCTTGCGGCTTCTCTCTTCAGTTATGCTTTCAATCATGTTAGCTCCAGATACAATATTTCAGCGAATTTTATTAAATTCGTCGTTTATATTATTGCACACCTTGGGTAGAATTATCAAAAGAGATTGGCCAGACCCGGCCGCAGTGACCTGGAGCCGGGGCTGACGGAGGCCAGGTTATGGACCTTAACAGCGCGGCTTTTATCTTTTCCATACTGGTTTCGGCCACAGCCGCCATCATCGCCGACCACCGGAACCAGAGGCTGCTGGCCTACTTTTTCCGGCCCTTTACCATTATCCTGATGATCGGCCTGCTGGTTGAAACCCGACCTTATTCCTTTTACCGGAACGCGGTGGTGGCCGGTCTGGCCCTGTGCCTGCTGGGTGAGGTGATGATGATGCTGAAAAAGAAGCGCTTTCTTACCGGCCTGGCCTTCTTCCTGGGAGCTCTGGCCGTCTTCACCGTCGCCTTTTACAGCCGGGTGACCCGGGAATTCCTGAGCTGGCCGGTGATTCCCCTGGCTTTGCTGGCGGCCGCGGTCTTATTCCTTATCTGGCCGGGGCTCAAGCGGGAGCGGGCTCCGGTCCTGTTGTATCTCCTGGTCCTTCTGACCATGACCCGGGTCGGCCTGGAGCAACCCCATCAGCTTCCTGGGACTGGCCCCTGGCTGGCGGCTGCTGGCAGTTTCCTGTTCCTCCTCTCCGACTCGGTCCTGGCCATCAACCGCTACCGTCGGCCATTCAGCTCGGCCCAGGTCATAATTCTTTCCACCTTCTATTTGGCCCTGCTGCTCCTCGCCCTATCGGCCTGAGGAAGCCCTTCCGGGTTAACCGAAATCACCCGCAGCGGCGATTGATTTTTTTCAGTTAAAATTATTAAATTATCGCTAACAAGGAGGCCGTATATGGAGCTGCATCTTCAGACCCTCATCGACAGCATCAGTGACGCCTTGGTGGCCGTCGATTCCAGCGGCCAGGTTGTCATCTGGAATCCCGGAGCCGAAGAGATGTTCGGCTACAGGAGAAAGGAAGCCATCGGCCAGCAGATAGATGAACTCATCGGCGGCCCCGAAGAAAAAGCAGCCAAAAAAATTACCAGGAACATCCTGAACCGCCGGGTTTCCAACTTTATCGCCACCCGGTACCGTAAGGACGGGAAGCCAGTCAGTGTCAGTATTTCGGCTTCGCCCGTGGTTTACAAGAACTTCCTCATCGGGGCCGTGGCTGTTTACAAGGACATCAGCGAACTAATCCACAAGGACAAGATGCTGGCCCATACCAACAAACTGCTCCGGGCCATCAGCGATATCAACCAGATGATCATCCAGGTCAAAGACCCGGAAGAACTCCTGAACCGGGCCGCCCGCAGCCTGAAGGAAAACGGGAAGTACGGGCAGATACAGATGGTCATGGTGGATGACCGGCTGCAGCCGGTTAAATTCCTGAGCGGCCGGGAGGAAAAGCCCCGGCGCTGTTCAACTCCCTGCCTGGAACGGGTCCTGAAAAGAAAGCGTTCTCTTTTTATTCCAGACGTCCACAAGAGTTCGCTCTGTCGGAATTGCTCTTACCGGAAGAGCGGCGGCTGGGCGGTAATTTTCCTGCTCGAACACAACCGGGAAGTTTTCGGAGTCATGCAGGTCGGTTATCCCCGGGACATCTTTGACCAGGCTGGAGAAATAAAGCTGCTGGAAGAAATCGCCGGCGACCTGGGCTTTGCCCTTTATTCCATCCGGAAAGAAAAGGAAAAGCAGCGGGTGGAAATTGAGCTTAAAAACCTGCAACATTTCCAGGAAAAAATCCTGACCAGCCTGGCCGAGGGGGTGGTGGTAGAAAACACCCGGGGGATAATCACCTACGTCAACCCGGCCCTGGAGCAAATGCTGGCCTATAAACCGGGAGAACTCCTGGGTAAGCACTGGAGCGTATTTATCCCCGAAGACCAGTTAGAACAGGTTCGGCGAAAATCCCGGTCCCGCCAGTCGAGAACCCAGGAGCGCTACGAAGCCCGGTTGAAGACCCGGGACGGGCGGCTGATCCCGGTCCTGATCCATGCCCACTCCATCTTTGACAGGAAGAAATTCAGCGGGGTGGTTTCGGTCATTACCGATATTTCCAACCTCAAGAAAATAGAGGAAGAGTTGCGGATATCCAGGGAGGAAGCTCTGGCCGCCAGCCGGGCCAAGAGCGAATTCCTGGCCAACATGAGTCATGAAATCAGAACCCCGATGAACGGCATCATCGGCATGATTGAATTAACCCTGCAAACAGAACTGACTGAAGAACAGCTCCAGTTTCTCAAGGCCGCCCGGGCTTCGGCCGAGTCCCTGCTGACCATCCTCAACGACATCCTGGATTTTTCTAAAATTGAAGCCCGGATGATCGAGCTGGTGCCGGCTGAGTTCAACTTGCAAAACTCTATCACTGAAATCGTTGCCACCCTGGCCCTGCTGGCCCACCAGAAAGGGCTCGAGCTACTCTGCCATGTGCCCCCTTCCCTGCCTGAATCAGTCATCGGCGACACCAGCCGCCTCCGCCAGGTTCTGCTGAACCTGGTCAGCAACGCCATTAAGTTCACCGAGAAAGGCGAAGTAGCCGTCGAGGTGCAGGAAGAATCCAGGACGGCCCAGGATATTACCCTCCATTTCCAGGTGCGCGACACCGGTATCGGCATTCCCCGGGACAAGCTGGATAGCATCTTCCAGCCCTTCGTCCAGGCCGACGCCTCCTTCAGCCGCAAGTACGGCGGCACCGGCCTGGGGCTGGCCATAACCTCCCAGCTGGTCAGCCTGATGGGTGGCCGCATCTGGGCCGAGAGCGAAGTCGGTCGCGGCAGCACCTTTCATTTCACCGTCCAGCTGGGGCTAACCCCGCGGCGCCGGCCGGCGGCCGTTCCGGCCACTCTCAGCGCAGTTCACGGGCTCCGGGTGCTGGTGGTGGACGATAACGAGACCAACAGAATCATCCTGAAAGAGATGCTCCAGAGCTGGCGGATGAAGCCAAAAGAAGCCGCCTCCGGGCCTCAGGCCCTGGAGTTAATCCGGGCTGCTATCGCCCGAAAGGAAGCCTTCGAACTTTTCATTCTGGACCTGTCCATGCCGGAAATGGACGGCTTCGAGCTGATCAGGAAGGTCAAAGAAATTAAAGAAGCGCGCTCCGTGCCCATCATCATCCTGACCTCGGCCGACCGGGTGGGCGACCTGCACCAGGCCCGGGAACTGGGAGTTCAGGCCTACCTGGTCAAACCGGTCCGGCCCTCCGACCTTCTCGATACCATCATGGCCATCAAGGGGACGGCCGACGTTGAGCCTAAACTGGAAGTTCCAATAACCGAGCGGACCCTGCCCGAATTCCGTCGCAAGTATAATATCCTGCTGGCTGAAGACAACCCGGTCAACCAGAAGGTAGCCATCCACCTGCTGCAAAAAAAGGGGCACCGGGTGGCCGTGGCCGAGAACGGGCGGCAAGTGCTGGAATTCCTGGAAAAGGAAAAATTCGACCTGGTGTTGATGGACGTCCAGATGCCAGAGATGGATGGATTCGAAGCCACCAGGCTGATTCGGCAGAAGGAAAGAGCCAGCGGCGTGCACCTGCCGATAGTGGCCATGACCGCCCACGCCATGAAAGGTGACCGGGAAAAGTGCCTGGAAGCCGGGATGGATGATTACGTGGCCAAGCCGCTCTACCCGGAACAGTTATACCGGGCCATTGAACGGGCCATCGGGCGGCGGAAGGTGCCAGAAAAACCAGAGCAGCCTAATTAATAAGCCGGAGGAGGGCAAAAATGCCAGAAGAAACTGAACGGGCACACCCAATTAACAGGAAAGAAGTCCTGGAGAGAATCGGCGGCGATGAAACTTTCCTTAAAGAACTGCTGGAACTTTATGACGAGGAATTTAACACCAAGTCTCAGGAGCTGGAAAAGGCCATCCAGGAAAAAGATTTCCAGACTATTCGGGAAGCTGGACATTACCTAAAAGGTGCTTCGGCCAACCTCAGTCTGCCCGGGTTGAGAGAAGCCTCCTGGAAGATGGAACAGGCCGGCCAGGACCAGGACCTGGAGGTAGCCAGACAGGCCTTGCTGTCGCTCAAACAAGAATACCAACGCCTCCGGGAATACCTGGGAAGTGAAGCTTGAAGCCAGGACTGCAGCTTGAATCAGCCCTGAATCCTGAAATTTTCAATGAGAGGAGGCGGCTAATCCCGGACCAAATGCGGCATTTCCCCGGGAATTTCCAGGCTGAGCTCCACCAGTCCCCGCACCTCTCCACCCCAGGTCCAGGCAGCCTGGTAGATAATTTTTTTCTGGCCCTGCTTTTCAATGGTATAGACATTGGGACGGCTGGTCTCCAGGATTTGCCTGATTTTCTCCCTGGATTCCGGGCGGTGGCAATCCCTGATGTTTTTGCCCAGCAGGGACATCCCACCTTCCTCCTTAAAAACCAAAGCTGCCTGGCGGTTGAGAAAAATAATCTTGCCGTCTACATCCGTTATAGTTATGGCTCCGGGAAATTCTTCCATCCAGTCAGCTTTGTCCATCTGTCTCTCCCTGATTCTTCCTGGTTGCCCGCGGGGGCTTATTCCTGATATAGATTTATACAGGAAATTATGGTCTCATGGTAGACTGTTCTGGATTTAATGAAAATGGCCGGGGGGAACTGGCATGAGAAAAAATAATGGAACCGAATTAAAAGTGGATTTCTGCAAGCCAGACCCGAAAAATACGGGTGACCAGGTGGCAAGGCGGGTCTATAGAACCGCTTCAGTCTTGGTGGTAGCAGTCGCTATGTTCCTGGCCATCAGTCTTCAGGGCTGTGCGGCTGAAGCCAGAGAGCCTGACCCGGGGGCTGTTTTCTGCATTCAGACTGACAATGATTATAAAAGTCCGTACCCATTATCATCACCCCTTTCAACTCTTCAAAAAGCAGAACGTACTTCGCTCCAGGTTAGGATCCAGGAATTTTTGGCCCGGAAAACTGGTCTGGAGCAGCTGGAAAAAGCCGAGCAGCAATTAAAGCCTCTGGTTGATTCGGTAGCCCTGGACCTTTATCTGCTTTACTTCTGGCTAAAGGGGCAGCCGCTGGAAGGTCTGGTGCTGGCCCGGCTGCAACTTCGGCAGGAAAACGACGACCCCGCTCTTCTGGCCAACACCGCCGCCTTTCTCTACAGCCTCGGAGAATACCAGTTAGGGCTGGAAGCGCTGGAGTCCGCCCGGAACTCGGCCCCTGATAATCCAGTAGTTCTTAACAACCTGGGAGTGCTGCAATGTGCTCTGGGTCGGACGGAGGAGGCCAGGAAGCTTTTTCTTAAAGCGACGGCGTTAGATAACTACCAGGCTGAGGCTAACCGGGCTTTATATCTTTTAAGCCTGGCCGGCCATCCCCAGGACAGCACCTCCAACTACCTGAAGAATTCTCTCCTGGGAGCCTACCGTCAATCCCTGGCCAGTGACCTCAACGGACTGCCGCTGCCCCAGTCTTTCCAGCATGAAATCTTCCTGGCCCGGCCCGAACTGCCGGGGGACTTTGAATCCTACCGCCGGCTCATCCCCTTCTACCAGACTGCCTTTCTGGAAATGGAAAGAAAAGAAGTGGACCTGCACCAGAAGTTGGAACGGTTGCTGGCCGCCGGCCTGAATTTCCCGGAAACAGAAACTTCTGTCAGCGACGGCCTGGCTCTGAGCTCCAGCCGGGCTTATTCCCATCTCAACCAAAAAGAAGGGCAGCTGGATTTTCTGGAAAGGGAAATTGAAGGGCCGGTGGACCTGGAGCTGACCCAGTTCCTGTCGCGGGCCAGCAGCCAGCTGGAAGCTGTATTCAAGGATTACCAGAAAAGGGAGAAAGATTGCCTGGCCCGGCCCCGGGCTGAAAGGCTGGACTGCGTGGAGAAAGCCCGGAGCGAATATTGCCAGCGCTACCGCCAGCAGGCCGAGTTCTTCTACCAGAGGTACAAAAAGATTGTGTTGAATTATTTTCAGCAGGCCGAGCCCCGGCTCAAGAATTTTGTCAACAGCTTTTACTTCTGGGTTCGTTATTTGCCGGAAGAACAGAGGCTCAGGAAAACAACCGAGGCCGAACTCAGAGTCTGGCGGCTCTACCAGCGGCTGTGGGAAAAAACTTTCCTGATGCTGACCAAAATCAGCCCGCCGGCTTTCACCGACTGCCTGTCGGCCCTGCCCCTGGAACCGGAAAGGCCGGCCGAGCCTGTAATTACCCTGTATGACCCTTTTTCGGCCCTCACTCTTGACTACCAGGATGGACTGCTGACTTTCAGGGTAAGGGCGGACAGGATAATCTTTTCTCTGCGCCGGCCTCTGGCCGAGCTCATGTCTCCCGGGCCGGCCCCGATGTCCACCATCCACCTCTACCCGCCCGAGACTTCGGGCACCCGGCCGCTTTACCTGGTGCTGGAAGCCGGGGGTAAGCTGACCGACCTGGGGGAGCTTGGGCCCTGGGCCTACGCCGGGTTGAGCAGCAGCACTGCCTGGAAAATGCTGATTAACCTCAGCCTGCCCCAACCGGCAAAAAACAGATAGACAGCCGCTTCTTTTTCCTGATAAGATGGGAAAAATTTTTCAAGGAAAGGCAGGTTTCGACCATGGATAGTAAAACCAGAACCCGTTTCCCTAAGACATTCTGGACGGCCAATACCATCGAACTGTTCGAAAGGGCAGCCTACTACTCCATGGCTTCCTTCATGGTCATCTACCTGAAGGAAGTCCTGGGCATGTCGCCAACCCTGGCCACTTTCCTGAACGGCTCCCTGCTGTGGGGATTGATTTACTTCATGCCGATTGTTTCTGGAACCCTGGCCGACAAGTACGGTTTCAAACGTTCGCTGAGTCTTTCTTTCTTCATGCTCTTTGTGGGATACCTGATAATGGGCAACGTCCAGAAGTTCTGGCCGGCCCTGGCCGGGAGCCAGGCGGCTGTCATCAATTATACCATCCCGGTAGTCGTGGCCATTATCCTGATCGGCCTGGGCGGTTCCATCGTCAAGCCCTGCATCGCCGGCACCATCCAGAAAACTTCCGGTCTCCAGGCCACCCTGGGCTTCGGCATTTTTTACATGGTGATAAACATCGGCTCAATTACCGGCCGCGGCGTTTCCTACTTCATCCGCACCAGCCTGGGGATACCGGCCATCTTCACCTATGCTTCCACTGTTTTTATCTTCGTCGGGCTGCTGGTGGTCCTGTTTCTTTACCGCGAACCGGAATACGTCAGCGACGGGATAAAGGACAGTCAGCAGGTCAGAAAAAAATCCCTGAAAGAAGCCATACTGGGAATTTTTATCGTCCTGAGCAACTTGAAATTTGTCTTCTTCCTGGTGGTCATCGCCCTCTTCTGGTTTCTTTATGTACAGCTCTACAACCTGATGCCGCTCTTCCTGCGGCACATTGACCCCAACGCCCCGGTGGAACTCTATACCCTGGCCAACCCGCTGATGATTGTCTGCTTCCAGTTGTTGATAACCAGGCTGGTAAAAAGATGGACTCCGGTTAAATCCATCCTGCTCGGGGTGGGCGTGACCACCGTCGGCATGCTGCTGAACATCCTGCCAGTTTTGCTTTATTCCGACATCAGCTACCGGGTGTCCCTGGCCGGGCTGGCCATTCCCATAGCTGGAATTTTCCTACTGGTCAGCATCGCTTCCATGGCTGTGGGGGAAATGATGGCTTCCCCCCGGATTTATGAATACATCGGTCGCATCGCCCCCAAGGGAGAAGAAGGGCTGTACCTGGGCTATGCCAACCTGCCGGTGGCCATCGGCAGCATCCTGGGCGGACCGCTGGGCGGTGCTCTGTACCAGAGGCATATCGCCAGCCCCCTGCAGGCCGGTCAGTCGCCTAATTACCTCATCATCTGGGTGATCATAGCTTTCCTTGGAGTTTGCTCGATGGCCGGGCTGGCCATTTATGACCGGGTTCTGGCCAGGGAAAAAATTAAGAGCAACTGAACCTCGAGGCTATCCACCTGGAATCCCGCGGACCAGCGGCTCTCCCGCTCTCATTAATTGCCAAACCTGGGGTTGACCACCCCCGAATAGATGGAGCCGAAGGTATAGTTCAGGCCCAGGTAGAGGCCGTAGCTGTAGGCCGTGGCCAGGGCTTTTCTCTGCAGCAGAATATCCTCCAGGCTCA
Source organism: Candidatus Aminicenantota bacterium (assembly GCA_014360005.1). Lineage (GTDB taxonomy): Bacteria > Acidobacteriota > Aminicenantia > Aminicenantales > Saccharicenantaceae > Saccharicenans. Next base: position 34,750 of record JACIYI010000002.1, read on the forward strand.
AGTCCCCCTTGGCCAGATAAATCTGGTCCTTGATCTTGGCAAAGCGTCCGGAAATCCCCACCGAGAAGCCGCGGTAAAGCCTCAAATTGAGGCTGGCGTTGAAAACCAGGTGGTTCTTGCTGAAATCGTGAAAGTAGTGAAAACCTTCCAGCGAGGCGTTGACATTTCCCCATGGTTCCTTGATTTCCAGGGTGACGGAAAGGGTTTCACCCAGCAGGGCTTCGCGAGTTTTATCGTAGATGGTCTCCTCACGGTAATAATTCAGGTTGAAGCCCACCCGGTACAGAAATCTCAACTGCCGCCGGGTGGATTCGGAATAGGGAAAATAGTTGTATTCAATGGCCGGGGCCGGATTGAGGTTAAGGTTGATGTTGTTGTAGGTAGAAGAGGACATCCCCAACCAGCCGCCCACTGACCAGTGATTGTTAAGGGCATAAACCGCAAGGGTAGACAGGCTGAAACTGCTCTGGTGGGAGGTGATGATGCTGGTTACTTCGTCCTCGGTTATTTTGAACCGGCTGTTGTTAAAACGCCCGGAAAGACCTGATCGGAATTTCAGTTTTTCCGTAACCCGGCTGGCACTCAGGTTGCTGTGGAGGGAGAAAAAGTTCTTGGTCTGTTCGCCGGACAGGCTGCCGGATAAACCCAGGTTGAAAACCCAGAAATTCCAGGGGTCCTCGACTTCGGCCGGCGGCAGCCGTTTCTCAAAATCTATCCGCAGGTAATCACCCAGGTCGGTCTTGGCCAGGTAGGGCACCAGGCCGACCTTCAGCACCCGCACCAGTCCTTTTCTTTCGGTGTCGGCCGAATCAGTCCTGGCCGAAACATATTTCAGCGTATGGTGAATATCGTAGAAATTGTTGCGGCCGATAAAATTCAAGCTGTATTCCCGGCCGCCGCCGGCTGTGCTCTGAATGGTAATCAGGACGTGAACATCGGCTTCGGTCCGCTCGCGGACGAAGCTAACGAAGCTCAGTTCCGACCGGATGTAATTCATATCGCACTGGTGGCAGTCAATAAAAACCCGGGGCGGCTCCTGCACCACCCTGGGTATTCTCTCCTGGGCCGGAGCCAGGGCAGCCAGCAGCCACAGCAGGCTGGCTATCCACAGAAAATACCTGGAAGATTTCATGCCGGTTCTCCTTCAGTCCGGTCTACGACCATACTTTTTTCCTTTTCTCTTCTGACCCATCCCGGTCCGGACTGGTAAGTAAGGCGGGACTTATCCTTTTCCTGGGCGCGATCTCTTTTCTAACTGACTTATCAGGTCAACGTTGACTCCGAAAGCTTTGGGCTCGGTCCGGGTGGGCATAACCCGGTAATTTTCCGGGTGTCTGAACCAATCCTTGACCTCGCGCTGGCACAGGTCAAAAAGAAGTTTCAAGCCAAAAATCGTTCCCAGGGGGAAAAGGGCCAGCAGCAGGATGGCCAGCAACAGGGCAGCCGCCCAGCTCCAGCGCCGGCCATGTTTAATTCCGGAGGCGGTTTTCAAGCCGGCCAGGCCAAACAGCAGAGAGATAATGACCACTACCAGCCCCCGGCTCATCAGGAAATCAACCCCGGCCAGCTGCCGCAGCTCGCTGCCCGGACCCAGGCTCAACCGGGCCAGGACCATTAAACCGGCAGTTATGGCAGAAGTCAGCAAGCTGAGAATGGCCAGGACTTTAATTATCTGCCGGATAAGACTGACTTTTTCGGGCATTATAATAACCTGCTGGTCTTCTATTTTACTTGAGTTCAGGCTGGATTCAAGCCCGAAAATCGGATAGAATCAGCCTGCCGGGGTAATATCCGGATATATTTTAAGCTTTCGGCTCCTGAGGCCGACCTTATAAGTGGAGATTTTCTTGAAAATTAAAATAATAAAAGCGAGGCTGAAGATGAAAAAACTGATGATGATCGTCCTGACGATGGCCCTCCTGGCCACGGCCCTTCCGGCTGACGTCTACATCAAAACAGTCAATCACGTTGACCCCATCAATGCCATGGGGCAGAGCGTCCCAGCCAGGGACAGTGTTTCTGAGCAATGGGTCAGCGATGATTATTACTATCTCGATACCGGCGAGGGTTTTTCTTACCTGTACGATATTAAGAAAAACCTCATTTTTCTCATCTCCCATCGGACCAAGTCCTACCTGGAAATCAGACCGCCAGCCGACTTTCCCAGCCTGCTGCCGCCCGAGCTGGCTCCCATGGGCCAGGCCCTGGAGCAGATGAAGATATCGGTCCGGCCCACCGGGGAGACCAGGGTGGTCAACAATATCCAATGCCAGGGATACCGGCTGGAAATGACCATGATGATGTATCCGATAGAAATGAATATCTGGGCCTCGGAAAAACTCCCGGTCAACCTGAAAAAATTCCTGGAAACCGTCTGGCCAGAGATAAATAAACTGGAGTTTAAGACTTCCAGCCAGGCCTATTCAGAGCTAAGTAAAATTAAGGGCCTGTGGATAGCTTCTGAAACCAGGGCCCAGATGATGGGGGTGGATGTTACCTCCCGGTCGGAAGTCAGCGAAATCAGCAAGAAGACGCCGCCCAGAGGAATCTATACTCTGCCGGCCGACTACCGGAAAAAAGACCGGCTGGAAATGGAAGACCTCCAGGGCTTCTGAGCCCGCGCCGCGGCCCACCGGATTCCGGGCTGGATTTAATTCTTGGCTCCGGGCTCCATCCCCGGCCTTTACCATTCTGCCTGCCCTGTTGCTTCATCTAAGAATCTATACGAAAATTTGACTCCTGGCTAATTTCTACTCGATATTTAAGGGCTTTACCAGCCAGAGGGCAATATAATTTCGGGTAGATTTTCTCGTGAGGCAACGAATCAATTTCGTATAGATTTTAAGTGAGGCAATTCGCTGCCTTGATTTTTGACCGGGGTGGCATTATCCTTACGCTATGAACGCAGAAGATAAGATAAGAGTGCGCTTTGCCCCCAGTCCTACCGGTTATATTCACGTCGGCAACGCCCGCACCGCCCTGTTTAACTGGCTTTACGCCCGGCAGAAAGGCGGGGTCTTTGTCCTGAGGGTTGAAGACACCGACGTTGAAAGGTCGCGCCAAGAATACGAGCTCAATCTGATTCAGGACCTGCGCTGGCTGGGACTGGACTGGGACGAAGGACCCGATGTCGGCGGAAATTTCGGGCCTTACCGGCAATCGGAACGACTGCAACTTTACCAAAAATACGCCGGGGAGCTGCTGGAACGGGGCCAGGCTTATTACTGTTTCTGCACGGCCGAAGAGCTGGAACAGCAGCGGCAGGCGGCCCTGGCCGAAGGCCGGATGCCGGTTTACAGCGGCAAATGCCGGAACCTGAGCCTGGAAGAAGCCCGGCGCCGCCTGGCCGCCGGCGAAGAGGCAGCCATCAGGCTCAAAGTCCCGGAGGAAGGACAGGTGCAGTTTGAAGACCTGGTCCGGGGCCTGGTAGAATTTGACCTGAAGCTCATCGGTGACCCCATCATCGTCCGCTCCAACGGCATGCCCGCCTACAATTACGCCGTGGTCATAGACGATGCCCTGATGAACATCACCCACGTCATCCGCGGTGAAGACCACGTCAGCAACACCCCGCGTCAGATTTTGCTCTATAAGGCGCTGGGCTGGAAGGTCCCCGTTTTCGCCCACCTGTCAATGGTCATGGGCAAGGACAATACCAGGCTGAGCAAGCGCCACGGGGCCACCTCCGTTGACCAGTTCCGGCGCGATGGCATCCTGGCCGAGGCCCTGTGCAATTACCTGTCTTTCCTGGGCTGGTCGCCGCCGGAAGGCCAGGAAGTCTTGAGCCTCAAAGAACTGGTCAGGCTGTTTGACCTCAGCCGGGTCAGCCGCTCGGCCGCCATTTTTGATTACGAAAAGCTCTACTGGCTCAACCGCCAGCACCTAAAACTCCTGCCCGCCGAGAAAAAGCTGGAACTGGCTCTCCCCTATCTCCAGGAAGCCGGGCTGGTGGAAAAAGAGCCGGGCCCGGCTCAGCGGGACTGGCTGACCAGGGCCATAGAAGTATTGATAGAAGGAGTGGATAAGTTTTCCGACCTGCCGCAGAAATTCTCGCTGCTGTTTGAGTTTGAGCCGGGAAAAATGGATGAAGAAGCCAGGGCAATCATCCAGGCCGAGTCAGCCAGAAGAGTGCTGGCCGCCTTCATCCAGAAAACGGCCGGGCTAAAAGAATTCAACTACGAAATCTTTGCCGGGCTCACCGGAGAAATCAAGAAAGCTACCGGCATCAAGGGTAAGGAGCTTTTCCATCCGCTGCGGGTAGCCCTGACGGCCAGGGCTTCGGGCCTGGAACTGAATAAGTTCATTCCGCTGGTGGAGGAGGGCTCCCGCCTGGATTTCCCCCGAAAGATCAAGGGCTGCCTGGAACGATTAAAGGAAATTTCAGCCTTTCTGAATTTATAACCTATGGAACCAAAAGACAGGTTAGGCCGGCTCAACCCGATAATTGAGTTTTTGAAATCTTCCCCGGGACGCCTGAATAAAATCTTCATCCAGAAGGAAAAAGGCCATTACCGGATTTCGGAAATAATCCGGCTGGCCAAAGCCAACCACATTCCGCTGGTTTTCGCTCCCAGAGAAAAGCTGGATAATCTTTATCCCCATCACCAGGGAGCTGTGGCTCTCCTGGCCGAGAAAGAATACCTGGACTTGGAAGACCTGCTGGTAACTGAAAAACCGGCTTTTTTGGTCATCCTGGACGAAGTGGTTGACCCCCAGAACGTGGGAGCCATCATTCGCAGCGCTGAAGGAGCCGGGGCCGATGGGCTGATTATGCAGGAGCGCCATTCGGCCGGGCTGACGGCCACCGTGGCCACGGTGGCGGCCGGGGCTCTTTCTCACCTGAGGGTAGCCAGGGTAACCAACATCGCTCGAGCCATCGAGCGACTGAAAGAAAAAGGCGTCTGGGTGGCGGGCGCGGCCGGCGAAGCCAGGACCAGGTGGTACGAGTTTGATTTCACCAGGCCGGTGGCCGTGGTCCTCGGCTCGGAAGGCTACGGCTTGCGGCCAAACATAAAAAACAAGTGCGATGCCCTGCTGTCGCTGCCCATGCTGGGGCAGGTCAACAGCCTGAATGTCAGCGCCGCTGCCGCGGTCTTCTTTTACGAAGTGGTCCGCCAGCGCCTGCAGGCCGAGAAGAACAAATAATCCTCAGGCCTTCATCACGCTGTCGAGAAAAATCTTTTCCACGTCAGGAACCGGCACCCCCTTGACGGCTGCCGCCACAGCCTGGTCGCTAAGTAACGGCTCGAGCTCGAGGCCGGCAAAATAGCTAAAATTCTTGCCCCGGACCTCTTCTCCCTTCAGGTGCTTGATTCTATCAGCCAGGGCCGGGTTGTTTTTAACCGCCTGAAAAACCCGCCAGGCGACCTTCAGTTTGTCTATCTCGCCGGTGCAGACGATTTTCCCGTTATTTATCAGGATCAATTCATCGCAAACCTTTTCTACTTCGGGCAGAAGGTGAGAAGAAAGGAAAATGGTGACTCCGCTGGCTTTGAGCTCCAGAATCTGACTTCTTATTTCATACATTATTATCGGGTCCAGGCCGGTGTAGGGTTCATCAAAAATCAAGAACTCTGGCCGACCGGCGGTAGCCACGGCCAAGGCCACTTTCTGGACCGTTCCCTTGGACAGAGTTTTCAGGCGCCGGTCGAGATGTTCGCTCAGTCCGAACTTTTCAGCCTGGCTGACGGCCAGGGCGGCGGCCTGGTCCCGGCTCAGGACGTCATTCCTGGCCACCAAAAATAGGATTTCTCTGACCGTAAGAAAGGGATAAAGAGCGGCCGTTTCCTGGAGGTAGCCGATTTTCAATTTTTTCCTGCGGCTGGTTTCAGGCTTTTCCGGAAAGTATTCCACCCGGCCGGCCTGGGGCTTTAAGAAATTTAAGATAATTCTCAGGGTGGTAGTTTTGCCCGCTCCGTTAGGACCGAGGAAACCGGTAAGTTTTCCGGGTTTGATGGTAAAATCCAGGCCCCGGAGAGCTTCTTTGCCTTTCTTTCTGGAGAAGCCTTCCCGGTAGGTCATTTTCAATCCCGTAACCCTGAGCAGCATTTTATTCCTGAGCTCAGGACTGCCGAGGACGAGATTGTGCTTTCTGGCCATGGAGATGAATACCCAGAAAGCCCAGAAAACAAAGCCGGCTGAAGCCAGCAGCAGGAGAACCATTTGCCAGACTACTGTCTGGCCCAATAATGGTACAACCAGGGTCCAGGCTGCGCCTTTAAAACTGAACTTAGCCAGACCGCCGCTCTCTATGAACGCCAGCATCTTAAAATATTTTTCAGAACAATAAATAGCAAAGGTCTGGATTACCAGGATAGCGGCAAAGTTCATGACCCCTTTAAGCTGGGTGGCCAGATAAAATCCCGCGGCGCTTAAATAGATGGTGACAATCAGGCCGCGGCCCAGAATGCTTAAAATCTGGCCAGCAGCCGACCATTCTTGATTGAGGGCCAGGCTGACCAGAGAAGCCGAACCGACCACGGCATAAGCCAGAAGTACCAGAACTACCACCGCCGTTAACTTCCCCCAGAAAAGGCTGTAAATCTTGAAACGGCTGAGGAAGGGATCAATCTGTCTGGAATCAAACTCATCGCGCATCAACCCCCCGCTCAGCAGGATAGCCAGAAAGCTAAAAATCGGGCTAAGACTCCTGGCTGCTTCTTGAGGAGATCGGGTCAGAATGGCCAGGTACAGGCAATAAAGCAGATAGACTGAAATTATGATTACAGAAATAATATTGGTCCTGAAAATTCTTTTCCAGGTGACCCGGATTACTTCCCAGAGCATCCTTCCCTCCTGTAATTGACTTATTTTTTATGATGAAGCAGGTGGTGCTGGTTGGATGAAACCAGACTGGACACCCGCCAGCCAACCGAGCCAGAAGCAAAAGTAATATCATCCCTGTCTCCCATAGCTGTCAGTCCTTAAAAAGAAAAGCCCGGACCCTTAAAAATAAAGGGGGCTCCTGGTCGGAGCCCCCTCCCCCTCCGGCTGCGCCCCTTTCGGTTCCCGCATCATGATCTTTTCCCGAAATGCCAAGATTGGAACCAGCGCCCGGCCGGGTCAATTTGACTTTGAACCTTTAACTTTCCTTTCAAGCCTCCGGGGTTTTCGTTTTATTAAAGACGTGCCTGGAATGGATTTTTTCTCACGCCAGTCATACTTAAATTTCTATTAGGCCCTGCCCGCTATTTATCTCCAGCCTCTCCACCCTCAGCGGCTTCAGGAGAAAAACGCCTCTAAGGAAAAACCTGGTGTCCCCCGCAACTTTGGTTGATGGCCAGGTCCCGTCGGGGGGAAATAACTTTTTTCTTCCCTGGGCAGGGGGCTGAAAATCAACTACTGGGAATCTGGCCCCGCCCGGGATCTAAACAAGCTCTTACAGATTTTACCTGAGGTCAGGGGCTGACTTGACACAACCCGCCCGCTATCTTTAATATACTCAGGACGCCGGTTTTCTGATAAAATTATCGTCAAGAGAGCTGATATGAAAGAAAAACTTGATTTTTACTCACTGGAGCGACCCATCCTGGCCCTCAAAGAGCAAATAGACGCTCTGGAAGCCAGCGAAGATTCCAACCGTAAGGAAAAAATCGCCGCTCTCAAAGCCCAGATAGAAAAAGAATGGGAAAAAATCGTCCCCCGGCTGACGGCGGTGCACATCGTCCAGATTGCCCGGCATCCCAAGAGACCCTATACTCTTGATTACATCAAGGCCCTTTTCCAGGACTTCATGGAATTCCATGGGGACCGCCGCTTTGCCGACGACCCGGCCATCGTGGCTGGACTGGCCTTTTACAAGGGCCAGACGGTAGCCATCATCGGCCACCAGAAAGGCCGCACTACCAAGGCCCGGATAGAGCGTAATTTCGGCCAGCCCAACCCGGAGGGCTACCGCAAGGCTCTGCGAATAATGCAGATGGCTGAAAAATTCGGCTTCCCGGTTATCACTTTTGTGGATACACCCGGGGCCTATCCCGGCATAGGGGCGGAAGAACGGGGTCAGGCCGAAGCCATCGCCTATAACCTGAAAATCATCTCCCGCCTCCGGACCCCCATCATCAACGTCATCATCGGCGAGGGCGGAAGCGGCGGCGGTCTGGGCATAGGCTTTGGTGATGCCCTGCTGATGCTGGAAAATGCCTTTTATTCGGTTATCTCTCCCGAGGGGTGCGCCGCCATCCTCTGGAAGGACCAGGGCCCCACGGCCGTTGGGCAAGCGGCTGAAAATCTTGGGCTCAGGGCTCAAAAGCTTTTCGAACTGGGAATAGTTGACCGGCTCATCCCTGAGCCGCCCGGTGGCGCTCATATTGATTACGAAACCACTTTCAAGAACGTTGATAAACACCTCAGCCAGACCTTAAAAAAACTGAAGCAGCTATCAACCGAAGAGCTGCTGGCTGAACGCTACCGAAAGATCAGGCGGCAGGGGGTCTTCAAAATTAAATAATAGCCTTAATTCCGGGCCGGACCAGGGAGAAAAAGCAGGACTCAGACCATGAGCGGCAACCAGCCGAAAAAAGAAATCAGCGCCATCAAAGGCACCAGGGATATCCTGCCGGATGAAGCCCGGTTGTGGCAGATAGCCGAAGCCCGGGCCAGGGAAATCTTTGAACTCTACGGCTACCGCGAGCTCCGGGCTCCAGTCATCGAGCCGACCGAGCTTTTTGAAAAGGGCACTGGGGCTTCCTCCGACATTGTCACCAAGGAAATGTACACCTTCACCGACAAGGGCGGTCGCTCGGTCACCCTGCGACCGGAATATACGCCGTCTGTAGTCCGGGCCATCATCGAACACCGGCTGGACCTGAAGGCTCAGCCTCTGCGCTTCTATTACATCGGCCCCATGTTCCGCTATGACCGGCCGCAGAAAGGCCGTTACCGTCAGTTTCACCAGATTGACATAGAAGTTTTCGGAGAGAAAGACCCGGCCGTGGACGCCGAAATCGTAGAAATGGCTCACCGCCTGCTCGGCCAGCTGGGGGTGGCACAGGTGATGACCCTGGTCAACTCGGTCGGTTGCCGGAAATGCCGCCCGGCCTATGGCCAGGAATTGAGAAGAGCGGCTCTGGCTGCCAGGGACAAACTCTGTCCTGATTGCCAGAGAAAAGCTGAGCTCAATCCCCTGCGAATTTTTGATTGCAAGCTTGATAGCTGCCGGCAAGTAGCGGCTACCTTCCCCCTGATTTCAGATTTTCTGTGTCAGGAGTGCCGGGAACATTTCCAGAAGTTCCGGGAATACCTGACTTTTTACGAAATAGAGCATAAAGTTGAGCCCACCCTCGTCCGGGGCCTTGACTACTACACCAAAACTGCCTTTGAAATCGTGGTCGAACACCTGGGTGCCCAGAATGCCATCTGCGGCGGCGGCCGCTACGACGACATGGTTAAGGAATTCGGCGGCCCCGACCTCTGCGGCATCGGTTTCGCCATAGGCCTGGAGCGCTTGCTATCGGTAGCCAGAATTCAGGCACCGAAGAGCAGTTTTGTTTATTTCGCCTACCTCGGCAACCAGGCCAAAAAGGACAGCCTGCGGCTGGCCCGGTTGCTGCGCTCGGAAGGTATAGAGTGCCTGGTAGAATTCAAAGAACGCGGCATGAAAGCTCATTTCAGCCGGGCCAACAAACTCGGGGCCGACTGGGTACTGGTAGTCGGCGAGGACGAACTAAAAAAGGGGAAATTCCAGCTCAAGGACATGGTCAATTCCAGGCAGTTCGAAGGGTCGGCCCTGGAATTGGTCAGTCTAATCAAAGGGAAAAAAATCCTGGAATAAAACTGAATTAAACTGGACGTGGACATGGGAAATTCAAGGCAAGACCAGCTCTGGACCGGAAGAACTGACTACTGTGGAGACCTGAGGGCCAGAGACGCCGACCGGGAAGCTATCCTGGCCGGCTGGGTGCAACGGGTCAGAGATATTGGCAGCCTGGTTTTTGTGGATCTGAGGGACAGAAGCGGCCTGGCCCAGCTGGTGGTAAGAAGCGACCGCCCTGAGCTTCTGGAACAGGCCAAAAAACTGCGCGGCGAATTCGTTATCCAGGTCCGGGGCCAGGTCAAAAAAAGAGAGGCCTCAGCCATAAACCTGGAGCTGCCCACGGGAGAAGTGGAGGTGGAGATTGAAGCTCTCCGGGTGCTGAACCAGTCCAGAATTCCGCCTTTTGTCATCGCCGACCCACCCCAGGCTTCCGAGGAGCTGCGCTTCAAATACCGCTACCTTGACCTGCGCCGGCCAGCCATGCAAAAAAATTTGTTCCTGAGACACCAGGCGGCGCTGCTTACCAGAAATTTCCTCAGCCGGAAAGGTTTTCTGGAAATTGAAACCCCCTTCCTGACCAAATCCACTCCGGAAGGGGCCCGGGATTATCTGGTTCCCAGCCGCATCCACCGCGGCAAGTTTTACGCACTACCGCAGTCACCCCAGCTCTTCAAGCAGATTCTGATGATTTCCGGGTTTGACCGCTATTTTCAGATTGTGCGCTGTTTCCGGGATGAAGATTTGCGCGCCGACCGCCAGCCGGAGTTCACCCAGATAGACATAGAAATGAGCTTTCTGGAAAGGGAAGACCTGTTCCAGCTCATAGAAGAGCTGATGGCTGAATTATTTGCCCTCGGAGGTTTTGAGGTCAGCCGTCCCTTCCCCGCTCTCAGTTATGACCAGGCCCTCAACCTTTACGGTTCGGACAAGCCGGATTTAAGAGACCCCGTAACCATAGAAGACCTGACCGATGTTGGCCGGGCTTCTGGCTCGGAGCTTCTGGGCAGCCTCATTGAGAAAGGCGGGGTGCTCAAAGGCTTGCTGGTCAAAGACGGCGGGAGTTTCTCCTGCTCCAGGCTGGATAAACTGCGGCAAGAAGCTAAAACGCTGGGCGCTCCGGGGCTCATCTGGATTAAAAAAACCGAAGCCGGGCTGAAAAGTTCCCTGAAGCTTGAGCCGGATAAACTGCAGGCCATCTGGCAGGCACTCCAGGCTGAAGACCAGGACCTGGGATTGTTAGTAGCTTCCGACCGCCTGACTGCGGTTAAAGTCCTGGGTGAATTCAGAAAGAATTTCATCCTGGAAAAAATAAAAGAAGGACGTCTGGACGGGAAAAAGCTGGCCTTCTGCTGGGTCACTGATTTTCCGCTTTTTGAATGGAGTGAGGAAGAACAGAAAATTGTCTCCATGCACCATCCTTTTACTTCTCCCCACCCGGCCGACCTTGACTTCCTGGAAAGCGACCCTTTCAAAGTTAAAGCCCTGGCTTACGACCTGGTGCTCAACGGTTATGAAGTGGGCGGCGGTTCCATCAGAATTCACCAGCCCGAGCTTCAGGCCCGGATTTTTAAGATTCTCGGCCTGTCTCCCGAGCAGGCTGAAGAAAAGTTCGGTTTCTTCCTGGAAGCCCTGACTTATGGGGCACCGCCCCACGGCGGCATTGCCTTAGGGTTCGACCGGCTGGTGATGCTGCTCTGCGGCGAGGATTCTATCCGGGAAGTCATCCCCTTCCCCAAAACCACCAGCGCCCTGTGTCTGATGACCGGCTCCCCTTCGCCAGTTGATCCGCGCCAGCTTGAGGAACTCGGGATTAAAATCATCAAACCTTAATTCCATCTCTGCTGCGCTAACAGTTCCTGAGATTTCTTCCGCCGGAAAACAGCCAGGGTTGTCTATTTGACGACGCCGACCTACAGTTTCCTCCTGACTTTTTGCAGCCTCAAATTGTCAGCCTTATGATTTTCCGAACTTAAAACCGGCACTAAACACTAAGGTCCTGCTCTTAATGCTCGGATAACACTCCAGGCTTCCTGTCACCCGGCTGAGGTTGACCAGACTATGATGATAACGTACCTCTACAAACGGACTCATCTTCTTCCTGCTGAGCTCAAGACCAGCCCCGGCTACCAGACAGAAATCAGTCTTTTTGGTATCTGGCTTAAGGTCGGGTCCGCCCAGCCCGAAGGGCTCACCGCGATGTTTAAGAACAAAAGCCAGCTCATACCCGGCCAGAAGATATGGGGTCCATTTTCCAGAGAAACTCGCTCTGGCCAAGCCCGTCTGGCTTAAAGTTCCGAGCCGGTATGGGAAGGAGCCTGTTTTGGTATCCAGATAATAGACATCAAGGCTTGTACCCTTTTCCAGGTAACCCAGGTCCAGAATAAATGCAAGTGGAGTTCGGCTAAACTTAAATTCCAGTCCGGCCCCCAGGTTAAAGCCGGTCCTCCAGGAATTTTTATAATTAGTTTCAGGAATGCCGAGTGGAATTGGCGTGCCTTCATACCTGGACATAGTTGCTCCTCCCCAGAACCTTAAACCTGGCTGAACCCCGGCTGCATAGCCAGAAACAGCTATAAACAAAACCAGGAGCAGCACCGAAATTTTCTTTTGCATGTCACACCTCCTTCAATAATACGTATTAAAATTGCTCTTCTTTTTAATTTATCTATAGGTCTTCGGGCGACCAAAGTTTTAAGTCTCGTCGGGTCCAAGCCACAAGCCTTTTTTCGGCTCTTCTAATCACAGGATAGCAAAAGTCAGGCCAATCGGAGCCATTAAGGGACAAGAAAAAATAGATCGGTTAACCGGTCTTTCCTGTCCACCATAAAGGACAGGTTGGAATAACAAGGATACACCGGATTATGACCAAGAAAAAAAATAGGGCAGCCTGGCGGCTGCCCTTCTTAATTCACTTCTCGTAATTTCAGGATGGCAAAAAACCCATCCCCAAAAAATTCAGCACCTTTCTAAAGCATTTAATCTTCCAGCTGACCGGTCAGTGGATTCATCAACTTCACTCTATGCACTTTGCCCAGTTTCTCCAGCGGACCAGGAAACTTATCTGAACCTTTGTTGCAGGGTTCAAAATCACCGACGATCATTATCATCATCTTATCCGGCTGGATGTATTTCTTAGCCACTTCCATAACTTTCTCTTTGGTCACTGCCTTAATCTTATCTCTGTAGGTAGCATAGTAATTCATCGGCTTGCCCTGAAGTTCCAGGTTGGCGAAGTTGACCATGGTGCCGATGGGGCTCTGGAAGAAATTGGCAAAGCTTTCCAGGTAGTAATTAATGGCTGTTTCCATTTCCGCCTCCGAAACTGGTTCCTGCCTGATGCGCTCAAACTCTTTCAGGATGAGAGAAATGGCATAGCCAACGGTTTCCGATTTAGTCTGGACATAGCCGGAAAAAGTCCCAGGGAAGCCCCAGCGGTAGGTGAACCGGCTGCCGGTGTTGTAGGCCAGTCCTTCATCAGAACGGACCTTGGAAGTAATCCTGGAAGTGAAGCTGCCGCCGCCCAGGATGAAATTCATCACCTGCACGGCAAAATAATCCGGGTTGGTATCTTCAATTCCGATATGGCCGACTGAGACATAGCCCTGGTTTATCTTCTTCTGGATGAAATAGACGCCGGGTTCAGGCTGGGGGAAATTTTTGCTCACCGCGGGGAAGGACAGGGATTTGTTGGCCCATTTAGAAGCATAGCGGTTAATTTTGTTCTTGAGCTGTGCCCGACTGAAATCTCCGGCCGCGGCCAGGATGATATTCTTCGGGAAAAAGTACTTGGCGTGAAAAGCCTTGAGGTCGGCCGCAGTCAGACTTTCCACCGTGGCCCTGGTTGCCTGGTAGGTCAGAGGATGTTCACCGTAAATAACTTTCTGGAATTCTCGGGCCAGTACCTGAGAGGGACTATCGTTGGCCGTTCTTATCTGTTCGATGAGGCGGCCTTTGGCCAGCTTCAGACTATCCTCCCTGAACTCGGGGTTCATCAGGACGTCGAAGAAAATTTCCAGCCCTTCATCCAGGTCCTTGCTCAGGACCGACAGGGACAGGGTAGCCGTCCTCTCCCCGACGTTGAAACTCAGGGTGCCGCCCAGAAAATCTATCCTCTCTTCTATGGCCTGACCTGTTCTGGTTTTGGTGCCTCCTTTTATCAAGCAGGCAGAGAGCAACGAATCAAGTCCGGCTTTCCCCTTCGGCACATAAAGTCCACCGGTGTGGATGATGGCCGTAATATTGACAATAGGCAGAGCCCGTTCCTCCCTGATATAGGCCCTGAGGCCATTGGCCAGAACTACCCGGAAATTGGCCGGGTTAGGCGGCTCAAACTTCAGCGGAGGGAACTTCAGGTCTTCTGGTCGGCTGACCTGGGCTGAAACCAGGCTGGAGCTGCCAACCAGCAACAAGAAAACCAGAAAAGCAACTCTTATTTTTTTCATGATCATCCCTCCTTATCTTCCCTGACCGCGGGAATAGACGGCCACCAGGCAGTTATCTTTAACAAAATACCTGGCCGCCACCTTTTTCACATCCTCAGCGGTCACCTTCTTCAGGTCTTCCAGGTCAGTCAGCAGCGACCGCCAGCCGCGGTTGAGCTCGGCCCGACCGACTCTCATGGCCAGGAACATCGGCGATTCCAGGCCGCGGATAAAACTGGCCTCAACCCGGTTCTTGGCTTTCTGTAGCTCGGCCTCCGTTACCCCGTCTTTCTTGATTTTATCTATTTCTTCCCAGACATACTTTTCCAGGTCTTCCGGTTTAACACCCTTCTGCACCTTGGGAATAATATTAAAGGTAAAGGCTCCCACGTACCACTGGGGCCTGGACATGGCCATGGCCCTGATAGCCACGTCTTTTTCCTGCACCAGGACTTTGGTCAACCGGCCGGTCTCACCCGACAGAATCCCCGAGAGAATATTGAGGGCTGGAACATCTGGGTGACCATCGGGAGGAATGTGGTACCACATCTGCAGGTTGGGCATACCCGGCCCTTCTCCGTACATCCTTTTATGCGAATGCTGGGGCGGGACCCCGGTCCGGACGGGCTCAATATCTTCGCCGCGGGGTACCGGGCCAAAATATTTTTCGGCCAGCTTGATAATTTCTTCCGGCTGGAAATCACCGACATAGATAGCCACAGCGTTGTTGGGAATGTAAAACCTCCGATTGAATTCAATCAGATCCTTCTTGGTGATTTTTCGTAAGTCATCCATCCAGCCGATAACCTGCCAGTGATAGGGAGCGCCAACATAGAATGCAGCTCTGACCTGCTCGTTGAAGTAAAAACCGGGCCTGTTCTCGCTGAGCCGCCGTTCCTCCATGACCACATCTTTTTCGGAATAAAATTCCCGGAAATAGGCGTTCATCATCCGGTCCGCTTCCAGCAACATCTGCAGCTCCACCTTGTTCGAAGGCAGCGTGACGTAATAACCGGTGACCTCGTCTGAAGTGGAAGCGTTGAGGCCGGTCCCTCCGTTCTTCATGTAGGTTTCCCAGAGGTGGTCCTTGATGATGTATTTCTTCTCGGCCTTGACTAGTTCCTCCACCTGTTTCTGCCACTCGGCAATCTTCTGTTGATCACCGTCCCGCTTCCAGTATTTTTCCCGGTAAATCTTTTCCATCAGCTCGTCAATCTGCCGGTTGAGGGCATCGTCAGCAGCAAAATCGGTCACCCCCATCATTCTGGTCCCCTTGAACATCATGTGTTCATGGACATGGGCCATACCGGTAATGCCGGGGCGTTCGTTAATGGAGCCCACCTTGTAATAAATGTGGCAGACTACCCGGGGGACGCCGGGCTTGGGAATCATCAGAATCTTCAGCCCGTTGGCCAGGACGTGCTCCTTAACTTCGAGCTTGATCTGGGCCGTAGCCATCGAGCCCAGGGCCAGAAGCAGGAAGCAGCCGAGCCAGAGAACCGCAACTTTTCTCAGGTTCATGCCTTCACCTCCTCCTTGAAAGAAAAATATATTTAGGCCATCAGCAGTTAACCGAAAAAGGCCTCGAAATAAAATTTAAACTGTAATTTTCGACGTAACAGTCTTTTTTCTCTTCCCTGATTTTATCCCGGTTCATGTCTCCTTTTTTTTTATTCCAAATCTTTTTTCTTGTCAAATGAAATCAACATCAGTATTATTCATCACTTAAAGAAATTTGGCTGTCCAAGGAGAAGGCCGATGAACCTCTGGGCCAAGAAAAGACCTGAAGACCTGCAGGAAGCCTCGGAACATACCCAGCTCCGGAAAAGTTTGCGAGCCGTGGACCTGGCCGCCCTGGGAATAGGTTCGGTGGTAGGGACGGGCATATTCGTGGCCACCGGACAGGGAGCTCATCTGGCCGGACCGGGCGTCCTCCTATCGTTCATCATTGCCGCCATCACCGCCGGGCTCTGCGCCCTCACCTACTCCGAGCTGGCCAGCATGTTCCCGGTGGCCGGCAGCACCTATTCCTATTCTTATGCTGCTTTTGGCGAGGTCATTGCCTGGATTATCGGCTGGGACCTGATGCTGGAATACCTGGTCTCGGCCAGCGCCGTGGCCTCAGGCTGGTCAACCACTTTCATCGGGCTTCTGCAGAACCTGGGACTTAAGCTGCCCAAAGCCCTTTGCCTGACTCCCCTGGCCGGGGGAATCGTGGACCTCCCGGCCATCCTGATCACCCTGCTGATTACCTGGATTCTTTACCTGGGAATCAGGGAGAGCTCGATTACCAACAATATAATCGTGGTCATCAAGGTGGCGGTCATAGTGCTGTTCATTGTGCTGGGAATAAGGCATGTCAACCTGAGCAATCTGACACCCTTTGCCCCGTTCGGCTGGAAAGGAATAATGGCCGGAGCCGCCATAATTTTCTTTGCCTACATTGGCTTTGACGCCGTTTCCACCGCGGCTGAGGAAACTATCAACCCCAAGAAGGATGTTCCGCTCGGTCTGATGCTCTGCCTGGCCGTGGTCATAGTGCTCTACGTGGGCGTGGCCTTCGTCCTGACCGGGCTGGTGCCTTTCAAGGAGATAGACGTGGGTAATGCCCTGCCGGCCGCCCTGGCCAGGATCGGCATCCGCTGGGGCGGGGCCCTGGTGGCTACCGGCGGCATTATCGGGATGATTTCGACCCTGTTGATTACAGTCTACGGTCAGGTCCGGATTTTCATGGTTATGGCCAGGGACGGACTGCTGCCGGAGGTCTTTTCTAAAGTTCACCCCAAACACCGCACCCCGGCCCTCTGCACCTGGATTACCGGGTCCCTGACTGCCCTGATTGCCGGGTTTTTCCCGCTCGGGATTATCATCGAGCTGTGCAACATCGGGACGCTGTTTGCTTTCATCCTGGTCTCGGCCGGGGTGATTGTCCTTCGCCACACCCAGCCCCAGGTGGAAAGAAGGTTCAGGACGCCGCTTGTGCCCTTTACTCCGCTCATTACCATCGGTTTTTGCCTCTATCTTATGGCCAGCCTGCCGTTGCTGACCTGGCTGAGGTTCAGCGCCTGGCTCGGGGCCGGGCTTCTGATATACTTTGCCTACGGCCTCAGGCATTCCCGGATGCAGAAACGTTACCCGTCGGCCCGGTAAGTCTGGTGAGCTGACCAGTCTAAGGAAGACCCGCCGGGCCGAAATCAATCGCCTTATAGCTGTCTCTTGCTTTCCACTATCTAATTGATATCAAATAATTTAAGTTATGGCCAGGGCCAGCCGACCTACCAGATTTGACAGCCCGACTTACAGTTCTTATATTTATTTTATGCAGCCGGGCAGTATTCTTGCTCATCGAATAATCGAATAAATTGGCTCTTCTCTCTTTTATACTTTTATAAGAAGGAGGCCAAAATGGCTAATAGGCAAGAGCAGGTTTACCGCCGGAGAGAGGCCCGGGCTTCCAGGCTGAGAAGAATTTCCGGGTTTGTTCCTGTTTTAAGGACCATCAAACCCGCCGCCTACTTTCTGGCTAATTCCTGGGAAAGAAAACTGAGGAAAAGCACAGCCCTGGCCATGGCCCGAGGGGATAAGCCACCGGGTGCCGTCCGGGACCGGGCAGAAATGGGCATAGCCATACTTAGAACTATCACCCGAGCCATAATTGAAGACCGACTGTCTTCCCAGACCAGGCAGAAACTGCTCAATGTTCTGATTGGCGACGCCATTATCCGGGAGGGAGAGATTCCCATCCGGGAAAAATTCCGCCAGCAATTCGGGACTGTGCCCCCAGGATTTTTACTGGTCAGCCCGACCAAAAAGTGCAACCTGTATTGTATCGGCTGCTATGCCGATTCTGACAGGACCGAGATAAAACTGTCCTGGCCGGTCCTCGACCGCCTGATAACTGAATCCAGAGAATTATGGGGGGCCCGGTTTGTGGTCATCAGCGGCGGCGAACCGCTGCTTTATGAGGACCAGGGCCATGACCTGATGGAACTGGTGGAAAAGCACGGCGATTGCTTTTTCCTGATGTACACCAACGGGACGCTCATCGATGACCGGATGGCCAGGAGAATGGCCCAGGCTGGAAACATCATGCCGGCCATTTCGGTCGAAGGCCTGAAGGAAACTACGGAAAAGAGGCGGGGTCGGGGCGTTTTTGACCGCATCCTGACCGCCTTTGAGAACCTGAGGAAGGAAAAAGTCTTCTACGGTATTTCTTTAACCGTGACCAAAAACAACGCCGAGGAAGTGTTTTCTGATGAAGTGATGGATTTCTACTTCAACCAGCAGGGAGTTCATTTTGCCTGGGCTTTCCAGTACATGCCCATCGGCCGGGC
The DNA here is from genome assembly GCA_014360005.1 of Candidatus Aminicenantota bacterium. Taxonomy (GTDB): domain Bacteria; phylum Acidobacteriota; class Aminicenantia; order Aminicenantales; family Saccharicenantaceae; genus Saccharicenans. The sequence continues at coordinate 53,259 of JACIYI010000002.1, forward strand.
CTTTACCCTGGACCTGCTGCCCACCCCCGAGCAGCGGCTGCAGCTGTACCAGAGGGCCTGGCAGTTAGTCTACGAAAAGCACCTGTTCCTGATTGATTTCTGGAACAGCGGCACAGCCACCCACGGCTGCATTTCAGCCGGCCGGTCCGGTGGCTACATGGTAGTTAACTGGGACGGTACGGTTACCCCCTGCGTTTTTGTGCCCTACTCTCCAGTCAATATTTATGAAGTCTACAGCCAGGGGAAAAACTTAAACGATGTCTGGGCCCATCCTTTCTTCGCCGACCTCAGACAATGGCAGCGCGATTATGGCTACGGCAGGAAGCCCAATATTGAAGGCCCGGTCAGGAACTGGATCATGCCCTGTCCGATGCGTGATCATTTTGAAGACCTGTACCCGCTGCTGCAAAAACACCGGCCACACCCGATTGACGACAATGCGGCCGAAGCCCTGGCCGACCCTGAATATTACCAGGGCCTGGTGGAATACGACCGGAAAGTTGCCGCCCTGCTCGACCCCATCTGGCAGGAGAATTATTTAAAGGGAAGCAATGACTCGGGGCTAACAGCCTGATAAATGAAGGCTATTTTTGATTCCAGGTAAGTGATAAAAGAAACGCCATCCTTCTTTTTCAGCCGAAATCAACTGGTTCCAAGCGGCTGACGGTCTAATCCGAGGGGGGTCGGTTTATAAATATTCTGGCCCTTCCCGCTTCAACCTTTCCACCAGTTCCCGGACCTTCTGGTCCTGGTCCCGGCGGCAGACCAGCAGGGCATCACCGGCATTGACCACAATCAGATTTTCCACCCCAATAAGGGCCGTTAACTTTCCCGGGTTGAAGACCAGACAATTTCTGGATTCCTGCGATACCAACCGGCCACGAGCCACGTTGCAATCTTCATCTTCCGGCAGATAATCATACAGGGCACTCCAGGAACCCAGGTCCGACCAGCCAAAATCGCCCGGGCTCATCAGCGAGCCGTAGATTTTTTCAATCAGGGCATAATCAATCGACAGCGAAGGTATCTCCAGGAAAAGACGACGGATTTCCCGGCGGTCGTTTCTTCTGAGGGCCGGCAGGAGTTTAATCCAGGCCGAGAACAGCTCCGGGGCATAATCGCGCAGGTGTTCGGCAAAGGTATCGGCTCGCCACAGGAAAATGCCGCTGTTCCAGTAATATTCACCCGACTGGATAAATTCCAGGGCTGTCGGCAGGTCTGGTTTTTCCCGGAATCCCCGGACCTGGTAGAATTCTTCCCCGTCAATTTCCTGGCGCTTCTCCCGGGTCACATGGATGTAGCCGTAGGCTGTGGCCGGAGACATCGGAGGAATGCCGAACATCACGATTTTTTTGAACTTCCAGGCGGCCTCGGCCGCCAGAATTAATTTTCTCCTGAAATCCATAACCTCCTTGATGAAATGGTCCGCCGGCAGGGCGATAACCACGGCTTCCGGGTTTTTCAGATACATAGTGGCGGTGGCCAGCAGCAGCGACGGAGCGGTATTCCGGGCTTCTGGCTCCACCAGAAAATTCTTGGCTGGCAGCCGGGGCAGCAACCGCCTCAGGATCCTGGTCTGGCCGGCCACGGCTATGGTGTAAATCCTGGAGGGCGGCACCAGGCCCCGGAGCCGGTTGACCGTTTCTTCAATCAGGGACTTCTCGCTGATAATCTTGAGATACTGTTTCGGATTCTGCTGCCGGCTGAGCGGCCAGAACCGGGTGCCGCTGCCACCGGCCAGAATGACCACCCTTAAATCAAGTTTGGCCCGCCCGTTTTTCCTGGCTGATGTTTTCTTGGCCACGACCGTCGTTCTCCTGGATTAATTTTGCTTTTTATTGTTCAGCTGTTTAATAACCTCTTCCATCACGCCCCGCACCTCGGCCTGGATTCGCTCCAGGTCATCAGGGGAGGAGGCTTCAAACCGCAGCACTAGCACTGGCTGGGTGTTGGAAGCCCGGAGCAGACCCCAGCCCCGGTCAAAGACAGCCCGGACTCCATCAATATCTATGAGCTCCTTTAGTCCGGGGCGCTGCCTTAGAGCTTCCTTCACTCTGTCCACGATCTTAAATTTGACTTCATCGGAAGCGTAGATACGGATTTCCGGGGTGTTATAGGTTTTCGGCAGGTCAGACAGGTGTTCAGATAATTTGCGCTTCGAGCGGGAGATAATTTCCAGCAACCGGGCCGAGGCATAGATGGCGTCGTCAAAGCCGAACCAGCGGTCGGCAAAAAAGATGTGCCCGCTCATCTCGCCGGCTAGCAGGGCCTTTTCTTCTTTTATTTTTTTCTTGATAAGGGAGTGGCCAGTTTTCCACATTATCGGCCGGCCACCCAGGCGGCTGATTTCATCATACAGGACCTGGGAAGCTTTGACCTCGGAGATTACCGCCGCTCCCGGGTGCCTGGCCAGGAGGTCGCGGGCAAAAATTATCATCAGCTGGTCGCCCCAGATAATCTGGCCGGCATCGTCCACCGCGCCGATGCGGTCGGCATCCCCATCGTAGGCAATGCCCAGTTCCGCCCCGCTCTTTTTGACCGTGGCTATTAAATCCTTCAGGGCCTCGGGCAGGGTCGGATCCGGATGGTGATTGGGGAAACGGCCGTCCATTTCAGTATAAAGTTCGATCACCTCGGCTCCCAGCCGCCGGAAAAGAGGCACGGCCACCGGCCCGGCCGTCCCGTTGCCGGCGTCGAGCACCACCTTGACCGGCCGGTCCAGCTTAATCTGCCCGGCCACGTAATCGAGGTAGTCCGGAATCGGGTTGTAAGCGGTGCGCTCCCCTGGCGCCTCGGGCCGGATGAAATCCCGCTCCCGGATCAGGCGATAAAGTTCCTGGATGCCAGGCCCGTAGAGAGTTTCCTCCCCTATCATCACCTTGAAGCCGTTAAAATCGGGCGGATTATGGGACCCGGTGATCATCACCGCCGCCTCTTTCTTTTTATAAAAAACGGAAAAATACACCAGCGGGGTCGGGACTACTCCCAGGTCGACTACCCGGCAACCGGAGCTGAGCAGTCCAGCCATCAGGGCCTCGGCCAGCTGGGGCGAACTCAGTCGGCAGTCGCGGCCGACGGCCACTTCTTTTTTTCCGGCGCGGCGGGCTTTGCTGGCCACAGCCTGGCCGATGACGGTGGCCAGTTCGGGTGTCAGGTCCTGGCCGACAACTCCCCTGATGTCGTATTCACGGAATATTTCCTGCCTGATTTCCATCCACTCCTCCGGTCTTTATACCAATAGCTTAATACATATTCACAGGTTTTGTGAACTGCTTTTTATTTCATTGGCCTTTTCCCGGAGCGAAGCCCACCGGCCCTGAGATTTGAGAATAAACTCAATTACTTCCCGGACAGCACCCCGGCCACCCGGCCGGCGACAGAGGTACCTGGCTGTTTTTTTTATGGCTGGATGGGCATCGCCGACTGCCGCCGGAAAGCCGACCGCCCGCATCACTTCCAGGTCTCCCAGGTCATCACCGATAAAAGCAATCTGCTCCAGGCGGAGCTGGTGCCGCTGGGCTATCTCCAGCAAGACCTTTTTCTTGTCAATGATTCCCTGGTGCAGCTCTTCCAGGCCGAGGCGACTGGCCCTGACCTCCAGCGCCCGGGAAGTCTTGCCGGTGATGATACCCAGCTTGAGCCCGGCCAGGTGAGCTAAGAAGATACCCAGCCCATCCTGGACGTGGTAGCCCTTGATTTCCTGGCCGTCGGGCAGCACATACAGGGTGCCATCAGTCAGAGTGCCATCGACATCCATCAGGATGAGCGCCACTTGCCTGGCGCGAGCGGCCTGAAGCCGATTTCTAATCCTTCGGAGAGAATCAAACATCTGATTAATCCTTTTATTATCATAGATTTATAGGTCTTTCAACTTGGTATTTTATCGCCGCTTTCGGAAGCAGTAGGCAGCCCTGATGAAAGAGCCGAACAGCGGATGCGGCTCCAGCGGCCGAGATTTGAATTCCGGGTGGAACTGGCAACCGAGGAACCAGGGATGTTTTTTCAGTTCTATGATTTCTACCAGCCCGTGCTCCAGATTCCGACCGGAGATCACCAGACCGGCCGCGGCCAGGCGCGCTTCGTAGTCCGGATTGAACTCGTAGCGGTGCCGGTGGCGTTCGCTGATGCTCTCTTTTTTGTATATCGAATAAGCCAGGGTAGCCTTTTTAAGCTGGCAGGCATAAGCGCCCAGCCTCATGGTGCCGCCCAGGTCTGACTCTTTCCGCAGCAGTCGCCACAGGCGGAAAATTTTATGGGGGGTGTTTTCATCAAATTCTTCGCTGTGGGATCTTTTGAGACCGGCCACGTGCCTGGCAAACTCCACCGTGGCACACTGCATGCCCAGGCAGATACCGAAGAAGGGCAAGCCCTTTTCCCGGGCGTACTGAATGGCCTTGATTTTCCCTTCCACCCCGCGCTGACCAAAACCCCCGGGCACCAGCAGCCCGTCTTTATTTTTTAATATTTTATGGGGTTGGCCGCGCTCCAGGTCTTCGGCCTCAATCCAGTCGATGTTGACTTTCAGCCGGTTGGCCAGGCCGCCGTGGTCGAGAGCCTGGTAGAGGCTGAGGTAGGAATCATGCAGGCCGATGTACTTACCCACCATGGCGATGGTGACTTCGTCTTCGGGCTGTTGCCGGTGGCGGGCCAGCTCCTGCCAGCGGCTGAGGTCGGGCCTCCCGGCGGCCAGCCCCAGCTTCTTCAGGATGATCCGGTCAAGGGATTCGGCCGCGAAATTCAACGGAATATCGTAGATAGAAGGGGCGTCCACAGCCGTGACCACCGCTTCCAGTGGCACGTTGGTGAACAGGGCAATCTTGCCTTTGATGTCTGGCGGCAGCTCCCGGTCGCTCCGGCAGAGCAGAATATCGGGCTGGATACCGATGGCCCGGAGTTCCTTGACGCTGTGCTGGGTGGGCTTGGTCTTAAGCTCCCCCGAGGTCCCGACAAATGGCACCAGCGTCAGGTGGATGAACAGGGTATTCTCGCTGCCGAGCGACAGCCGCATCTGCCTGATGGCCTCGAGAAAGGGCTGGCTTTCGATGTCGCCGACGGTCCCGCCGATCTCTACGATGACAATATCATTATTACCCGAGACCGAATAAAAAGCATTCTTGATCTCATCGGTCACGTGGGGAATGACCTGGACTGTTTTTCCCAGGTAATCGCCGCGGCGTTCTTTCCGGATTATGGCCTCATAAATCTTGCCGGCTGTCCAGTTATGAAGCCGGCTGGTCCTGGTTGAGGTGAAGCGTTCGTAATGCCCCAGGTCGAGGTCGGTTTCGGCCCCGTCGTCGGTGACGTAAACTTCGCCATGCTGGAAGGGACTCATGGTGCCGGGGTCTACGTTCAGGTAAGGATCGAATTTCTGCAGGGTGATTTTGTAACCGTGCGACTCCAAAAGCAGCCCGATAGAGGCGGCAGCAATGCCCTTGCCCAGCCCGGAAATAACCCCGCCGGTTACAAAAATAAACTTGCTCATCGGTCTCTTCCTTCGGCTCTGATTTGAGTAAGATTATAGAACTGTTGCCGCAGCGGCTCAACCGAAATCAGACAGATCTGGAATTTAAATCGAAAAACAACAGGCCCATCCTGGTTTGGTGTCGGTCGAATCAAGCTAAGCTTAATCCTTAACCCCTGGATGAGGTGGCCAGAGCGCCAACCAAACTGGACCCGGCCGAGAAAGTGCTGGGAAAACTTTCGCCGGCAAGCCGCCTTTCGCCTCACTCAGATGCCGGAGGTCGTGGCTTCCGGCTCCCAGGCTGAAATGAAACTGGGTTGATATATGAATGTTTGTTCATATATTTATATATGAACAGTTACTCATATATTCATAGATGAGAACCTGCGGTTAAAGCTCTGCTGATAGAATTATATCCGGGGTCAGAGCTGAGTAGCTCAGGGAGTAGGCTTGTTTCCCGGCTCGGCCGCAGGAGCGGCGGTGACATCAGTGGTCTGGCAGTTGGCTTCCAGGTAAGCCCCTTCTTCCACCACCAGCCTGGGAGTAATCAGAGTGCCGTAGACCCGGCCTCGATTATGAACTTCTATCCTATCCCGGGCATGGAGATTTCCTCTTATTTCCCCGTTTATGATCAGCTGTCCCACTTTGACATCGGCCTCAACCTTACCTTTCTCTCCTATTATGAGCATGGCATCAGAATTTATCTTGCCCTGGAAATAGCCTTCGATTCGGAATGAACCCTTAAAATTCAATTCGCCTTTGAGTTCTGTGCCCTGGTCAATCAAGCCGGCCAGGCGGGACTCATCAGTCATTATCTCTCTTCCTTTCTCTTTTTCTTTATCTTTCATCTTTTCGCTCCTTTTATCTTATCATAAATTCGGTTGAGGTCTTCCAGAGAAAAATAAAATATTTTGATGGCTCCCTTGTTTCTGTTGCCGGTAATGGCCACCTTGGTTCCGAAGAACCTGATTAGTTCTTCCTCCACCGCTTTCAGGTCGGGGTCAGCCAGAGTTTTCTGAGCCCGTGGTGGCTTTTCCTTAAACCTCTGCACCAGTCTTTCCGTCTCTCTAACCGACAATTGCTTGTCCACTACCATCCTGGCCACCTGGAGCTGGAGCTCCGCTTCCTCCAGGGCCAGCAGGGCCCGGGCCTGGCCCATGGATAATTTCCCTTCCAGGATGTAGTTCTTGATTTCTTCCGGCAACTTGAGCAGCCTGAGGTAATTGGCCACCGAAGCCCGGTCCTTACCGACTTTATCGGCGATTTCCTGCTGGGTCAGCCCGAGCTCAGAACTTAATTGCTGAAAAGCCTGGGCAATTTCCAGCGGGTTCAGGTCTTCCCGGTGGATATTTTCGACGAGCTGAATCTCCAGCTGTTTTTCCCGGGCCAGATTCCTGATTATTACCGGGATAGAGCGTAGCCCGGCTTTCTGGGCAGCCCGCCAGCGTCTTTCTCCCACCACTATCCGGTAATGGTCATCCTCCGGTACCACCAGGACAGGCTGTATGATACCGGTCTCCCTTATCGACCTGGCTAGCTCCTCAATTGACTGATCATCAAAGACGGTCCTTGGCTGCCGTGGGTTGGGCTGGACTTTTTCGATTTCCACCTCGGCATAACGGTCTTCTTTTAAGATGCCGAACTCTTCGGGAATAAAGGCTCCCAGGCCTTTACCCAGTGCTTTCTTGGTCATTTCTTTATCAACTCCTCTGCCAGATTCATATATGCCTCTGCCCCTTTCGATTTGGGGTCATAGATAACTACCGGTTGGCCAAAGCTGGGGGCTTCGGCCAACCTGATGCTCCTCGGAATTATGGTGTTTAAGAGTACCCCGCGCAACGAATTTCTTATTTCTTCGGCCACCTGGCGGGCCAGGTTGGTCCGCTCGTCAAACATAGTTAAAAGTATGCCTTCGATGTAAAGCTGCGGATTAAAATAGGTCCTGACCATGTCCAGGGTGTGAAAAAGGTCGGGAATGCCTTCCATGCAGAAGAATTCTGCCTGAACGGGGATAAGGATGGAATCTGCAGCTGACAGGGCATTTATGGTCAAGAAACCGAGTGAGGGTGGGCAGTCAATCAGGATAAAATTAAAAAGTTTGCGGACCCCGGCCAGAGCCGTCTTCAGCCTGCTTTCCCGGCCTTCAATCTGGTAAAGCTCGGCCTCGGCTCCGCTCAACTCAGGCGAACAGGCGCAAAGGAAAAGATTTTCCATTTCGGTGGGTGAAAGGCATTGCATGACATCCTGGCCGTTCAGCAGAGCCTGGTAGATACCTTTCCCTTTTTCCTTCGGCCGGCCGAGTCCAACCGTGGCCATTCCCTGGGGGTCCAGGTCAATAATCAGTACCCGCAGGCTTTTTTGGGCCAGAGAAGCCCCCAGGTTGATAGCAGTGGTGGTTTTACCGACGCCACCTTTCTGATTAGCAACAGCAATAATCTTATTCATCTGGTTCACATGTTCCACGTGGAACATCAATCCCGAGGCTTTTTTTTCTTATAACCTCAAGATATAGATAAATATTATAGACAGCCGCCGGCGTAATTCCAGCTATTTTTTTAACCTGCCCCATGTTTTCCGGCCTATTCTTTTCCAGTTTTTCCACCTGTTCTCGGGTGAGCCCCGGCACCTCTCGAAAGTTTACATCCCGAGGAACGGGAAGCGCATCGAGCTTCATGATTCTGGCTATTTCTTTCTCCTGTTTCTTCAGGTAACCTTCATATTTTACCTCGGATTCTATGCTTCTTATCTCTTCCGGGCTGAGGTTTACCGGAACTTCTATTCTCTCTGCCACCATTTTCCAGCTTATTCCAGGCTTCCTTAAATAATTGACGGCTGGAACCGTCTCTCCTTTCTCATCTGTTAATCTTTCCCGCCTCAACAGTTCTATGGTCCGCCTGATTCTCTCCTGCTTTTCCAGGAATTTCTGGTATTCTTCTTCACTGATGAGCCCGAGCTTAAGGCCATAAGGCAACAATCTCCGGTCAGCGTTATCAATCCTCAGGTTGAGTCGATATTCGGCCCGGGAAGTGAAAAGACGGTAAGGCTCGTCCACTCCGAAAGAAATCAGGTCGTCAATCAAAACTCCGATATAAGCCTCGTGCCGCCTCAGGATGAAAGGTTCCTGGCCTCTCAGGCTGAGGACTGCATTTATACCGGCCATTAGTCCCTGGGCCGCAGCTTCCTCATAGCCCGAAGTCCCGTTTATCTGCCCGGCCAAGTAGAGATGTTTGATTCTTTTAGTCTCCAGGGTAGGTTTCAGTTCGGTAGGGGAGACGGCATCATATTCTATCCCATAAGCCGGCCGCAGTATCTTAGCCTGGTCCAGTCCGGGTATGCTCCGCAAAATTTCCTTCTGCACTTCATAAGGCAGGCTGGAAGATAATCCGTTGACATATATTTCTGTGGTATTTAAACCTTCCGGTTCCAGGAAGAACTGGTGCCGCTGGTGATGGGGGAATTTTACCACCTTATCTTCAATTGAAGGGCAGTACCTCGGACCGATTCCCTTGATTATCCCGCTGAACAGGGGAGACTTATCCAGATTTTTCCTGATTGTCTCATGAGTTTTCTGGTTAGTATAGCCAACATAACAGACAACAAGGTTTTTAAGCGGCCGGTTCGTACGGAAGGAAAAAGCTACCGGCTCATCATCCCCCGGCTGGGGTTTGAATTTCTCCCAGTCAATGCTGTTCCTGTCTAGCCTCATCGGGGTCCCGGTCTTTAGCCGGAGCATCTTGAAACCTGCTTCTCTCAAGGCCTGGGCCAGCTCCAATGCTGGCGGTTCGTTGGCTCTTCCGGCCGGATAACTGTTCAGACCGATATGGATGAGCCCGTTAAGAAAGGTACCCGGGGTCAGGATGACCGCTCCAGCTTTTATCCTGGTGCCGTCCTGGCAGACCACCCCGCCAACCCGGCCCTCCTCAATCACCAGGCCCGTTACTACCGCCTGAAGTATCCGCAGGTTGTTTATATTCTCCAGCCATTGCTTCATAGTGAGCCGGTAGGCGGCCTTGTCGCACTGGGCTCTCGGTCCTTGAACCGCTCCGCCGCGGCTTCTGTTTAACAGGCGAAAATGGATGCCGGTTTCATCGGCCAGAAGCCCCATAAGCCCCCCGAGGGCATCTATTTCCCGCACCAGATGTCCTTTGGCCAGGCCTCCTATAGCCGGGTTACAGGACATCTGAGCGATAGTCTCAAGGTGAATGGTTAAAAGACAGGTAGCCGCCCCCAGGCGGGCGGCAGCCGCTGCCGCTTCGCAGCCGGCATGACCGGCCCCGACTACCACCACCTCGTATTCCTCAGCATACGGCTTCTTGTTCATTTCCCTATGCAAAAGCGACTGAAAATTTCTTCCAGGACTTCCTGGCTGCTGATCTCTCCCGTTAATTGCCCCATGGCCGGCAAAACTTCCCTTATGGCTTCAGCCACCAGCTCCTCCCCGTATCCTTCCTCCAGCAGTCGCCTGGCCCTGTCCAGGTTCTGCTTCATATTCTCAATCAGGGTTTTCTGTCGCTCATGGAGAATGATTTCTTCCTGTTTTTCGGCCGGCGGGGAAAAAGTCCGGAGCATCAGCTTTTTTAGTTCGTCCAGGTTTTTTCCAGTCAGGGCTGAGACCTCCACCCAGGGTGTCGCAGGGGAAGCGGCCAGCATTTTTTCCATGTTAATTTTCGGTTCCAGGTCGGCCTTGTTAAAGACCAGTACCATTTTCTTCTGGCCGAATTTTTCCAGCAGCTGGAAATCTTCTCTGGTTTCCTTCCTGGAAGCATCCAGGACAAACAGAATACCATCAGCCTTTGCGGCCAGCCTTTGCCCCCTGGCCATGCCTTCTTCTTCGACCGGGTGCTGGGCCTGGCCTAACCCGGCCATGTCCACCAGCTTAATAAGCACTCCATCTAACAGGATATTTTCCCTGATAAAATCCCTGGTTGTCCCGGGGTAGGGAGTCACTATGGCCCTTTCCTCCTCCAGCAGGGCGTTGAACAGGGTGGATTTGCCGACATTGGTCTTGCCGAGGATGGCCACACTCAGGCCTTCCAGCATGGCCCGACCCTGTTCATAACTCCTGACCAGCTTTCCCAGGTCAGTTATGAGTTCGTCCAGGTTAGCCCGGAGCTGGCCCCGACTAACCTCGGTTTCTTCCTCCGCAAATTCTAGGCTGGTCTCTACCAGGCTCAATAATTCAACCACTTTCTCCCTTATAGCCGCCATCTTTCGGGATAGACTGCCTTCCAGCTGCCTGAAAGAAACCCGGGCCTGGTCCAGAGAGCAGGCCCGGATCAGGTCGTTAATTGCTTCGGCCTGGATGATATCAATCCGGCCGTGGAGGTAAGCCCGCAAGGTGAATTCCCCCGGATGAGCCAGCCGGGCCCCGGCCTTTATTCCCAGCTTCACCGCCTCCGCCAGCAGAACAGGAGAGCCGTGCAGGTTAAGCTCAACTACCTCTTCTCTGGTGTATGAATGCGGAGCAGGGAAGTAGCACAGGTAGCCCGCATCCAGAACTTCCCCCGACTCCGGGTCATTAAGGTAGCCAAAGCACATCATCCGGGGAGAGACCGCCGGATCTTTGTCTCTTACGGAAAAGATTTTCCTGGCGATGGGTAGGGCTTCCGGCCCGCTCAAGCGAACGATGCCGATTCCTCCCGGCCCGGCCGGGGTGGAAACGGCGATGATGGTATCTTCCAGGGTCTGGTTCATATTCTAATTTTAATCGCAGATTTGAAGATAGTAAACAGAAGACGGCGGCCGGCTGCTTTCAGTCCTTATTAACCTGTTTTGTCTGGCTGTCGTTGGCCACCGAAAAGACCCTGACCTTTTTCAAAAATCCTTCTCCCAGGCTCTCCGTGGTCAGCCCTGGAATCTGGTTGACGGCGATGTGAATAATCCGTCTTTCGTAAGGATTCATAAAATCCAGGACTTCTTCCTGGCCGGTTTCCTTAACCTTCTGGGCTACTTGCAGGGCATATTCCTTCAATTGTTTTTCCTTGCGCCGCCGGAAAAATTCGCAATCGGCCTGGACCTTCTGGCTGGAGATTTTATTCAGGACGTGCTGGATGGCCAGCAGCAGCGCTCCATCATTTTTCAGGAGCAGCTTGCGGTCTTCACCGTCAAAAACCACATAAATCATCTGGTCTCTTTTTTTGACCTGGTAGGTGAGCTCCAGCGGGAAAACTTTCATCAGGTTTCGGAGGAAGACTTCCACCGCACCAGACTCATCCTCGGTTTTGAGCCAGGCTCTGATGACTATTTCTTTATTTTTCAAGCCGAAGAGCTTGGTTTTTTCGGTGACGATTTCATAGTTAAACTGGTCCCGCGGGACCTTCAGCACATGCTCGGCCAGGCTGAGCACATCTTCCAGGCTTCTGCCTTTAAATTCTTGTTTTTCAATAACTTGACTCTGTTTTGGCTGGTTATTTCTTTCTTCTTTTTCCATCGGACTCCCTCTTGCGAGCCATCATCCGGTTCATAATGGCTTGCTGAGCTATTTGCAGAACATTATTGGTCAACCAGTACAGCACCAGTCCGGCCTGAAAATTCATGAAGAAAATGGTAAAGATGAAAGGCATCAGCAGCATCATCTTCTGCTGGGCCGGGTCGGCTGTGGAGGGCGTCATCTTCTGGGTGATAAACTGGGTCACACCCATCAGAATCGGCGTTACGTAGTAAGGGTCCCGGACCGATAGGTCCTTGATCCAAAAAACAAAGGGGCTGTGTCTGAATTCCACCGCCACCACCAGCATCCGGAAAAATCCCCAGAAGACCGGGAGCTGAATCAGCAGGGGCAGGCAGCCTCCGGCCGGGTTGATACCGTGCTCCTTGTACAGGCGCATCAACTCCTCGTTCATCTGCCGCCTCTGTTCTATATCCTGCTTGGCCTTCTTGTATTTAGCCCTGAGGGCTTTGATTTTGGGCTGGATTTCGGCCATCCTGGCCATGGATTTGGTCGAGCTGTAAGTCAGGGGAAAGAAAAGTATTTTAATAATCAGGGTCATGATGATTATGGCCACACCCCAATTGGGAATCAGACCATGGAAATACCTGGTGGCGATGAGCAGCAATTCGGCTATCCCGCCGAAGAAACCGAAATTGATGATTTTCTTGGTCTGGTGTCCGTAGGCTTTCAGCCGGTCATATTCTTTGGGCCCCAGGTAAGCTTCCCGGGGGTGGCTGAAAGCCAGGTAAAAATAGGGGATAACCGCTATCTTACCGTCGGCCTGGGTTTCGCTGACTTCCTTCTTGAAAGCCAGGGCCTGGCTGCTGGACGGTTCTAACAGGAAGATGGCCGCAAAATAATTTTCCTCGTAAGCCGCCCAGTCCAGTCCGAGATAGGGGCTGGCTTCATTTTCCAGACCTATCTTTTTTTCCTGCAGCCGTAAGACCTTCTGGTCGCGGCTGGTGAGGAAAGCCGCTCCCCGGTTGGCACTGAACTTTTGCTTGAGTTCTTCCGGGCTCAGGCTGCCGATGCCCGGTCCCCACACCACCACCGGGTCCACCTCTTTCCCGTCAACCTCCAGGCTGATTTTAATCCCGAAATTATAGTCGCGACCGTTGAAGCTCAGCTGTTTGCGGACTTTCAGAGTATTCCCATCGGAATACTCAAATAGCAGAGTACCCGTCTCGCCCTCCCCCAGCCGGAGATGGCCGCCTTCAAGTTTATAGAGAGCGCTGTTGGCCCGCTCCATCAGTTCCGGCTCCTCCAGTTTCAAAGCCAAAGGATAGAGTCCGAACCGCCCGGCGGCTTCTGGCACCAGGTCGAGCGGCTCAGCCACCGGCTCCTTGCGATCGGGCAATTTCTTCAGGTGCTTTTTTAACTGCCAGCTGGTCAGCACTGCTCCCCGGTTGCTCCAGGTAGCTTTATAAAGTGGCGTTTCCACCGTGATGCTTTCTTCCTGCTCAGCTGCCACAGCCTCGGTCACCGTCGGGGTTTCGGTTTCCCGGGCCGGAGCCACAGGGGGTGCCTCCAGGGGTTTGGCGACTTCGGCCTCCGTTTCCAATCTGTCTGTAGCCGCGGCTGGCGTCTGGGTCGACGGCTGGACCGGTTTGCCGGGCTTGATAAAAATCAACTGATAAAGAAATAGAATCAGAAATGACAGGAAAATGGCCAGTATCAATCTCTTTTCCATAATCTCCTCTTACGGCAAAGGGTCAACGCCTCCCTCGTGAAAGGGATGGCAGCGCAATATCCTCTTCCCCCCGAGCCAGCTCCCCTTAAAAAATCCGTATTTCTTTATGGCCTCATAGGTATACTGAGAACAGGTGGGGTAGTAGCGGCAATTATGTCCGAGCCAGGGTGACAGCAACAGCTGATAAGCCCTGATCAGCCCGAGGGCAATATATTTCATGCACAGCTCCGTCTTTCTCAGCTCGACTTAAAGAGGCAGCCGGTCCAGCACGGCTCTGAACTCGGCCTCCACCTCATCCCGGGTCCGCCCGCAGATGTCTGACTGGGCGATGAATATCAGGTCCACCGGCCCGGGCAATAAATTTTTGTTTTTCCGGAAAAGCTCCCGGAACCATCTCTTGACCCGGTTCCGGGCGGTGGCCTTGCCAATTTTTCGGCTTACCACCACGCCCAGCCTGGAATATTCCAGGCCGTTCGGCTGAAAAACCAGGTGGAAATACCTGCCTCTTAACCGGCGGCCCTTCCTGTATAATTCAATAAAATCCTTTTTCTTGCGGATTCTTTCAACCGGTCTCAGGCGTTCATCCATCAGACCGCAAGTCTCTTGCGACCTTTAGCCCTTCTGTTTTTAATGACTTTCTGGCCGCCTTTACTGCTCATTCTGACCAGAAAGCCATGGGTTTTTTTTCTCTTCCGGTTATTCGGCTGAAAAGTTCTCTTCATGGTCAACACTCACTACAAGATTTAAGCTTGTATCTTAAACGAAGACAAGCAGTTCTGTCAAGTGCCGGCCGCTGGTTGTTAACTCTGGCCTCCTGAGGCCGCCTCCACTTCCCCAGCGGCGGGTTGGTTTGACTATAAAAATAGTATAGACTATAATTTAATAGAAATGCATTCTCTTAAAATTGGTGACAAGGTCATCTACCCGGCCCAGGGACTGGGAATCATAGAAGATATTCAAGAAGAATCATATAACGGTCAGTCCATCCGCACTTTTCACATTCGCCTTAAGTGCAATAATACCCTGGTAGTTATCCCCAGCAATTCAGCGGCCGAAATCGGTTTAAGGCGGCCAGTTTCCCAGAAGGACGTCAATAAATTTTTCCAGTTCCTGAGGAAGTGTGCGGTCGACATCAGCACTGACTGGAAAGACCGCTACAAGGAAAATTTTGACCTGATGAAATCAGGCCAGCTGGAAAGTATCGCCGTCGTCTTCAAGACGCTCTTCCTGCTGAGCCAGACCAAGCCCCTGTCCTTCAGGGAAAAAAAGATGCTGGAGAAATCGCGGGAGCTGATTATCAGCGAACTGGCGGCTTCTTCCTGCCTGAGTCCGGACAAAATCAGCGCCCGACTGGACCAGTGCCTGACCAGCTGCCTTAAGGACCTCAAGCTGGGGTCGGTCATTTGATTTTCCTCCAATGCTGACCGAGATCGGCCTGTTCTTCTTATTCCTGGTTTTAAGTGCCTTCTTTTCTTCTTCCGAAACCGCCTTCCTGTCAGTCAATCCTTACACTCTGGAATACCTGGACAGTAAGGGCTCAACCCGGGCCAGGCTTATCCGCAAGCTGCAGGCCAGGCTGAGCGAACTGCTGTCCACCATCCTCATCGGAAATACGCTGGTTAACGCTGCCGCCGCTTCTATCGCCACCTCCATTCTGGTGCGGCTGTCTTCCGACCCCAACCAGGCGGTGATTCTGGCCACCCTGGCTACCACCCTGCTGATTCTGATATTCGGCGAGATAACCCCAAAAACCATTGCCGCCTACCGCCCGATTCCCTTAGCTTCTTTTTATGTTTACCCGGTCCGGATTTTTTATTACCTTTTCTACCCCCTGACCAGGCTTTTTTCCCTGCTGACTAACCTCTTTCTGCCGCGGGAGGAGCGTCGCCGCCAGCCCCGGGCCCACCACCTGAGCGACGAGGAAATCAAGGTGGTCATCAGCTCCGGGGCCAGGGGGCTGTCGCGTTTCCGGAAAAAAATGCTGGCCGGGGTGCTGGACCTCAGCCACCGTCCGGTCAAAGAAATCATGATTCCCCGGACCCAGGTCCGGGCCCTGGAAGTCAACCTGCCGCTCACCGAGGTCCTCAGGATTATTCAGGAGTGCGGTTTCTCCCGCTATCCAGTGTACCGCAACACCATAGACAACATTGAAGGGCTGGTCCACGTCAAGGACATCCTGCCGCTGATGCCAGTGCCGGGGGAATTTAACCTGAGCCGGCTGCTGCGCCGGCCTTTGTTTGTTCCGGAACTGGCCAGCATCGAAAAAGTCCTGCTGCAAATGCAGGAGGGAGCCGTCCACCTGGCACTGGTGGTGGACGAGTTCGGCAATTTTGAGGGCATCGTCACCATGGAAGACATCATGGAAGAAATCATCGGCGATATCCGGGATGAATACGACCGGAAAGCCGAGGACTGGTACCAGCAGGTGGGGGAGAACGAATACCTGATCAAGGGCACGGCCCCGATTAAAGAAATAAATGAAATCCTGAACCTGGGCATTCCGGAGAAAAAGGATTACACCACCCTGGCCGGATTATTCCTCTATCACTTCGGACACCTGCCGGCCGAGAAGGATTCCATCAAGCTGAAATCGCTGCAGTTCACGGTGGAAAAAATGAGCCGCCGTCACCTGAGCCAGATCCGGGTTAAAGTGCTCCAGAACCAGCCGGAGGAGACTGCCAGATGAAGGTCGTGGCCAGCAACAAGAATGCCTATCATAATTATGAAATACTGGAAACGATGGAGGCCGGCCTGGCCCTGACCGGAAGCGAGGTCAAATCAATCAGGGAAGGCCGGGTCAGCCTGAAGGAAAGTTACGCCGATTTCCAGGGTGATGAATTATACCTGATAGATTGCAACATCAGTCCCTACCATGCGGCCAACATTTTCAACCACGAGCCGACCAGGCCGAGAAAGCTGCTGCTGCACCGGCGGGAGCTAAAACGGCTGGCCGGCAAGGTCCAGGAACGGGGGTTTACACTGGTCCCGACCAAGGTCTATCTTAACGACCGGGGACTGGTCAAGGTGGAGCTGGCCCTGGCCCGGGGCAAAAAGACTTACGAAAAAAGAGAAACCATCAAGAAACGGGATGTCGAGAGGGAAATCCGGGCCGAGATGAAAAAGCGCCTGCGCTGATCAGAGGCCAGTCACTTTGGCCGCCAGTTTCCAGGCCAGGCCCAGGGCGTCACCAAAACTGTCCGGCCGGGCCAGTTTTTTCCCGGCCAGGTCAAAGGCCGTGCCGTGGTCGGGAGAAGTCCTGATAAAAGGCAGACCCAGGGTCAGGTTGACCCCGCAGTCAAAGGCTACCAGCTTGAAGGCTATCAGACCCTGGTCGTGATACAGGGCTAAGACCATCTTATCTGGTTTGTCCAGGGCTTTTAAGAAAACAGTGTCGGCGGGAAAAGGGCCGTCAATTTTTAGGCCTTCGGCCCGGGCTGCTTCGACTGCTGGAATGATTTCCGAGTTCTCTTCTTCACCCAGGGTGCCCTCTTCTCCGGCATGTGGATTTAACCCGCAGACCAGCATTTCTTCTACGCCCAGGTCCCACTTCTGCAGCTGCCACTGCAGCCGGCGGAAGAAAGTTAGCAGGTTTTCCCGGTTGAGCTGGGCCAGGACCCTTTTGAGCGGCAGGTGGTGGGTAAAAAGGGCCAGCTTCAGCCGCTTCGACCAGAAACTCATGATGGCTTCGGGGTAAAGAGATTCTAGGTAGTCGGTATGCCCGTGGAACCTTAGTCCAGCCTGCTGCCAGCCGGCTTTGGAAACCGGGGCGGTAACCACCGCCTGGAGTTCACCTCGCCTGGCCGCCTCCACGGCCTGGCGGAAAAATTCAAAAGAAGCCAGAGCACCGGCGACGGTAGGGGAGCCTGGTTCCAATTTATCCAGGGGTTGACCGGCTTCTCTGATTTCTATTCTCCCCGAAGCCAGGGCTGTGGCCAGCAGGTCAGCCGGTAAATTGAGGCAGCGGCACCAGCTTTCCAGGATTTTTTTCTGCCCGAAGATAAGGTACCTGGCTTCGGGCAAAGAGACGGGATTTTTTAAGAAATGAAGGATGACCTCGGGACCGATACCGGCCGGGTCACCCAGAGTCAGACCAATTACCGGAACAGTCATTTAGTCTTTCTGAGAGTGCTTTCACCTTCCGCTTCTTCCCGCTTCTCTTCCTGCTCCAGCTTGAACAGGTATTTAACCTGGCGCTTGTAAATCAGAAGATTAGGAGCACCTTCGCGGTTGAGCTTGAAGCAGTTCCGGTCATACCATTCAACATAACCCTCCACCCGTTCTCCGTCGGCCAGAACCACGGCCATCGGGGTTCTCTTGTTCATTTGTTTCAGGAAGTAATAATTCTCGGCATGAGTGTCGGTCGGGGGAGGCATCTTTTTCTTGGCCGCTTCTTTTTCCTTGGCTTCCCGGCTCATTTTTTCTTTAACTTCAGATAGGTCGGGCCGGATTAACTTTCTTTGCATCGGTACCCTCGCAAAGTGATAAGAAAATCTTTAGTATTATCTTAACACCCGCGGGAGAAAATTGCAACCTTTAATTGCGGCCGGGCTGGCTTAAGCCCTGGAGAGTGAATACCAGGTCCCAACCGGAAAGAACATACAGCTTGACTTTTCTCTTCTTAATTCCATAGAATTCAACCTAATGAAAATACACCGCAGCCGAGTTTCATTTTTTTTCCTGGGGCTGCTCTTCTTTCTAAGTCTGGGCAACATCATCGCCCATGATTTTCTCTGCCACGAGGAACTGCACCAGCTAACCAGCCCGGTCCACCATTCTTTCCATCATCCACGCTGGGACCCTCAGGACCTGCTCGTTCCTGACCCGGGAGGCTCGGAAAAAATATCCGCTCCAACCGAAGAGGTCCATCCCTCGGATTTTGTCCCATCTATCTTTCATCCACCTGATTAATTTTTTTCTTCTTTCCCCCTGACCTTTCATTCCGGAGGTGGAAATGTCTTTTATCATCATGCTGTTTTTTATGCTGTTCTCTTGGCCTCAGGAACAGCCCGCTCCGCCACTGGCTCTGACCCTGGAACAGGCGGTGGAGCTGGCCAGCCAGCAAAACCCGTCCCTCCTGGCTCTGGCCAGGGAAATAGAAGCGGCCCGGGGTCAAACCCTGGTCGACTCAGCCCTGCCCGAGGCCGAGGTTGGCCTGGAACTGGCCGGGCTGGACTTCCCCGGAGCCAGGCAGGTGGAGCCGGAAACAAGTTTTGGGGTGGCCCAGACCATTCCCTTCCCGGGAAAATTGAAGCTCCGGGCGACTGCCGGCCGGCTGATTGAAGCCGAAGCCCGGTTGCGACTGCAAAAAGCCCGGTTGCTGCTGGCGGCCGAGGTCAGAAAAGTCTATTTCCGGAGCCTGTTCCACCAGAAGACTGTGGAAATCCTGTTGAAAAATCTGGACCTCCTTCAGGAAATCCAGAAAAATGCTACGGCCCGCTACGCCCTGGCGGCGGTGCCCTATTCCGATATCCTGCGGGTGCGGCTGGAAATAGCCCGCACCAGGAATGACCTGCTGGCGACCGGCAATGAACTCAAAGTCAGCCGGCAGGAGCTGGCCCTGCTGCTCGGGCTGAAAAGGGAGACGCCCCTGGTCTTAACCTCTTCCCTGGAACAGCAACCCGTTGACTGGAAACTGGAGGAATGGCTGGCCAGGAAAAAAGAGCTCAGCCCCAGCCTGCAACTGGCCCGCCTGCGCCAGGAACAGGCCGAAGTGTTCAGCCAGATGGTCTTAAAGAACCGCTGGCCCGATTTCTCCCTCGGTCTTTTCTCCCCGAGCAAGAAATTTGGAGCTACCGGCCTGAGTATCGGGCTGAGTTATCCACTCTTTTCCCGCAAAAGGCTGGCCGGGGAAAAAATCCTGGCTGAAGCGGAAAAACAAAAAGCCCTGTTCGCCAGCCAGGCGACCGAAAGATTCTACGAGAGCCGGACCAGGCAAGCCGCCGGCTCCCTGGCCCAGAGCCTGGAACAAATCAGAATCTTTGAAGACAGTTTGCTGCGGGAAACAGAAGAGGGCCTGGAAAAAGCTCTCAGCGATTATCGCCTGGGACAGCTTGATTCCTTAAACCTGATGGACCTCTACCGCCAGGCCAGCCTGGTCCGCCTGGAATATTACCGGGCCCTCTACCTTTATCAAACCGCTCTGGCCGAACTGGAAATGGCCGGAGAGGATTACGAATGAGAAAATTGAACTTTTGCCTAATGGAGAAATACCATGCCTTGCCCTCGACTTAAACTCAAACCAGCCGTCCTGCCTTTGATGCTGGCGGCTTTATTCTTATTCACCGGGTGCGGCCGGACGAAATCCAGCCCGGAAAAGGCCGGCCCGGGAGAAAAAGAGGAACACACTCTGGCGCAGGTCAGCCTGAGTGAAGAAGCCATGGCCCTGGCCGGGATTAAAATAATGACCCTGTCCCCGAAGACCATCCAGCCCGAGCTTCTGGTGCCAGCCGAAGTAGTCCTCAATCCCAGAGCCTATTATCGGCTGACCGCCCGGGTGCCCGGAAGAGTAGAAGAATTGCTGGTTTACCAGGGAGACCGGGTCAGACCGGGTCAGGTGGTGGCCAGGCTGTTCAGCCTGCCTTACCTTGAAAGCCTGACTGAACTGCGGCTGGCAGCGGAGCGACTGGAAAAATTAACCCGGCAGCAGTCACCCGAACAGGAAACAGCCCGAGCTCTTCTGGAATCAGCCCGGGAAAAATTGCGCCTCTTGGGTCTGTCCGATAAGGAAATCGAAGCTGTTTCGGCTCGCCCTTCAGGCAGCAGTCTGTACGAAATTCTGAGCCCGGCTTCAGGTCAGGTGGTTTCCACCTCTGTTTATCCGGGAGATACCCTGGAAGCAGGCGCCTTATTGATGGAAATAGCAGCCTTTGACCGGCTGTGGATTGAGGGTAGGGTCCAGGAAAAAGACCAGGGACAGGTCAACACTGGACAGGAAGCTATCGTCCGGACCGGGGCTTACCCCGGGGAAGAATTCAAGGGGCGGGTAACCTTCATCTCTCCCGTTCTGGATACCTCCACCCGGACGCTCAAGGTGAGAGTGGAGGTGCCTAATACGGGTGGCCGGCTGAAGCCGGGGATGTACGTTGACCTGGCCCTTTCTCTGCCGGAAAGGACCATCCTGGCCGTCCCGGAAGAAGCGGTGGTTGAGGTCAACGGCCGGAAAACCGTCTTTATCCCCAGGGCTCCGGGTGTTTTTGTCGGGCGCGAAATTCAGACCGGCCCGCCGGTTAAGGGCTGGCTGCCGGTCATGTCCGGACTGGACAGGGGCCAGGAATTTGTGGCTGCCGGCACCTTCATGTTAAAAGCCGAGATTTTGAAGCCAACACTGGGTGAGGGAGAACATCACCATGATTGACCGGATAATCCATTTCTCCCTGCGGGAGAGACTGCTCGTTGGAATATTAATACTGGTGATAATAGGCGCCGGTCTTTATTCTTTCATCAAGCTGCCGATAGATGCCTTCCCCGACGTCACCGGCGTCCAGGTGGAAATTCTTTCTTACGCCCCCGGCTATTCGCCCTTTGAAGTGGAAAAGTTTGTTACTTCCCCCCTGGAAATCAGCCTGCGCGGTCTGCCGGGCCTGAGCCAGCTGCGGTCGGTGTCGCGTTCCGGGTTATCGGTCATAACGGTAGTTTTCAACGATAAAACCGATATCTATTTTGCCCGGCAACAGGTTTTCGAGCGACTGTCGGAAGCCCGGGATAGATTACCGGCCGGGGTGGAAACCAGTCTCGGCCCGATCGCCACGGCCATGGGTGAAATCTATCAATACACAATTGAAGGTAATGAGCCCGGACCAGGAGAAGACTGGAGACCTTACCTGACCGAGTTGCGCACCCTGCAGGACTGGGTAATCAGCCCGGTCTTAAAAAGCATCCCCGGAGTGATTGATGTCAACTCCTTCGGCGGTTTTATCAAACAATTTCTGATCAAGGTCGACCCCGGTCGGCTGCTGAAATATGACCTGAGTCTGGCCCGGGTTGTGGCTGCGGTCGAAAACAGCAACCTCAACGTGGGCGGAAACGTGGTGGAAAAAGGTCAGCAGCAATTCATAGTCAGGGGTACCGGTTTGTTTAACAGCCTGGATGACATTAAAAACACGGTCATCAAAGCCGAACGGGGCATTCCCGTTCTCCTGCAGGACGTAGCCACGGTGGAAGAGGGGGCTGCCGTCCGGCAGGGTGCGGCCATCATCAACGGCCAGAAGGAAGCCGTCGGCGGTATTGTCTTGATGCTCAAGGGAGAAAACAGCCGGCAGGTTACCCGACGGGTCGAGCAGCAGGTGGCTGAAATCAACTCCGGCGGGCTGCTCCCGTCTGGCCTGAAGATTGTGCCTTTTTACAACAGAACAGACATTGTGGAAAAAAGCATCCAGACGATTGAAGAAGCCCTGCTGCTGGGGGCCCTGCTCGTTATATTTATCGTCTTCGTTTTCCTGCGCAGTTTCCGCGGCTCGCTGGTGGTCATCCTGTCCCTGCCCCTGGCCGTCCTGCTGACCTTCGTGGTCATGAAGCAAACCGGGCTGACCGCCAATCTGATGTCTCTCGGGGGCCTGGCCATTTCCATCGGCATGATCATCGATGCGGCCATCATCCAGGTAGAAAACATTCAGCGTCACCTGGCCGAAAGCCGTAAAAAGGACCTGCCCACCTTTCTCCGGGCTGTGCTGGAGGTGCGCAAACCCAGCATCTTCGGGGAGATGATCATCGCCCTGACTTTCATCCCCCTTCTCAGCCTGCAGGGCATCGAGGGTAAGATGTTTTCCCCGCTGGCCATCACCCTGTCGATGGCCATCATCTGCTCCCTGCTCATTTCACTTTTCATAATACCAGGCCTGGCCTACCTGATACTGAAAGTCCCGGCCGACCGGCCCGACTGGCTGCTCAACACTCTCCGCCGGTTATACAGCGGAGTACTGCGCTGGTCGCTCCGGCATGGCTGGCTGGTAGTCGGCCTGATGGTGGGGCTGCTGGCCTCCAGCCTGTTTCTCGTCCCTTCTCTTGGCCGGGAGTTCATCCCGATCATGGATGAAGGGGCCTTTGATATGGACATCCAGATGCTCCCAGGCATCTCCCTGAAACAAGCTATGGACATCACCAAGGAGGTGGAAAAAAGGCTGAAACAATTCCCGGAACTGGAAACTATCGTCTCCCGCACCGGGCAGACCGGCCTGGCCCTGGAAGCCAGGGGTGTAGAGAAGACCGGTTTCGTCGGTTCACTCCGACCACGGGAGCAATGGACTTCGGCCCGAAGCCGGGAGGAACTGACTGAAAAAATGCGCCAGGCCATAGAAGACATACCGGGAATTTCCTTTTCTTTCAGCCAGCCCATTGCCTGCCGGATTGACGAGCTGGTGGCCGGCACCAGGGCCCAGCTAATCATCAAGCTGTTCGGCGAAGACCTGGACCTTCTCAGGTCTAAGGCTGCGGAGATGGCCGCCGTTATCAGGGGAATCCGGGGGGCAGCTGACCTGGTGGTGGAAACCACCTCTGGCCAGCCTTACATAATCATTGACCTTGACCGGCAGGCTCTGAAACGCCACGGACTGCGGGCGGCCGAGGTGCTGTCGCTGGTGGAAATAGCCTCAGCCGGGAAAGCCGTCACCAGGATGTACGAAGGAGAAAAGGCTTTTGAGGTGGTCATAAAATACCCAGAAGACCTGCGCAATTCGGTTGAAAAGCTGGGGGCCCTGCTGGTGGACACTCCCGGCAGTTATCGTCTGCCCCTGGGGCAGCTGGCCCGGATTAAGGAAGTGGAAGGACCGGCCCAGATCAGCAGAGAAGCTGGTTTCAGACGGATAGGCCTCGAAGTCAACGTCACCGGGCGAGACCTGGGCAGCTTTGTAGCCGAAGCCAGGGAAAAAATCGCCCAGGGGGTCAGCCTGCCACCAGGATACCGGCTGGAATGGGGTGGCCAGTTTGAAAACCAGCAGCGGGCCATGCGCCGCCTGGCCATCATCGTGCCGCTAACCCTGGCGCTTATTTTCTTCCTCCTGTTTTCCACCTTTGACTCCTTCAAGCTGGCCTTGCTGGTGCTGCTGACCCTGCCCTTTGCCCTGATCGGTGGAATTTTTTCCCTCTGGCTATCCGGCCTTTACCTTTCTGTTCCGGCCTCGGTTGGTTTTATTGCCCTGCTGGGAATAGCCGTCCTGAATGGAGTGGTCATGGTTAGTTATTTCCAACAGCTGACTCAAAACCAGTGTTTTCCCTTTGACGAAGCCATTATCCAGGCCGCCAGCAAGAGACTGCGGCCGGTGCTGATGACCGCACTGACCACTCTGCTCGGGCTGCTGCCTCTCCTTTTTGCCCGGGGTCCGGGTTCAGAGCTGCAGCGGCCGCTGGCCACAGTAGTGGTGGGAGGGTTGCTGACTTCAACCGTTTTAACGCTGTTGCTGTTGCCCGTTCTTTTCCGCTGGACCTGCGGGATTAAAGAAAATAACCAGAAGTTGGATTGATTTCTATCCGTCCCGGGTCTTTTTCTCGGGTGGCCAGGTGATTATTGTTTCCCCAGGTCTACCTGGGTAGTTGATGGCAAACCGGTCAGGAGAAAAGGAATACTTTCGGCCCAGAAGCCGATTCTTTCAGCCGCTGCCCTTCGAAGCCTGAAATTAAAATTGCAACCATAAAAGCAGGGCAGGAATTGTCGGTTATCAGGTCAATACCAACGGGAAGAAACTCTGGCCGGGCGGCTCTTAAACTCTCCACCAGTAAGAGAATTTAACAAAATAATAGCGGCCGACTGTGCGGTAGCCGGTCTCTGGCAGCCATTCCCGGTTGTTTTCCACTCCCAGGTAGAAGCAGGTACCAGGGTTGAGCTCATAACCAAGAAGACCGCTCAGGAAAATTGTCCGGTAGTAGCTGTCGTAATCGGTGATGGCCCTGACAAACAGGCTGCGGCTGAACTGAAAATTTATCCGCTGACTAAGGATGGTCACCCGGTAAACCCGGGGGCCGCGAGGCGATTCGTAAAAATTGAGGTCTTCCAGCCGCGTGGTGAGCACCAGGTTGGCCACCGGGCGGAAATTCAGCTCCCCTTCGAGCGACCGGCTGAAGCCAAGGTAGGGCTGATCATCATAATAGATGGAGGTGCCAACGCTGCCGCCAATCCGACCGCTGAGCCAGGCCAGGGGAGCCGAGAACAGACTGAACCTGAATTGCCTGGGTTTCAGGTCAACCCCGTTATACTTTTCGAAAGTGTCGCTGTAATTGAGGAAAAGAAAGGTCTGCCGCCAACCGCTTATCATCAGCGAGTAATCAACGTCAACATCGGTCAGCACCCCGCCGTAACTATAAACCCGGCGGTAGGAGAGGGAAGGAGTAACGGACACAAGGTAATCGCTTTCGGGCAGAAAGCTGTAGCCGGCCCGGAGGTTGAGCGAATGAATATCCTTCCTTCGCAGAAAACCCAGCCCGGCTTCAAATTCCGGGTGGACGCTGAACCAGTTCAGGGAAAAATTTAAGTGCCGGTCCTGGTGGTCAAAGCCAAGATGCCAGGCCGGGGCCAGCGCCGTTTTTAATCCCTCCACCTGGCTTCTGGAACCCACCAGCTGAAAGGCCAGGCGGTTGGTCTGGGTAATTTTGAACTGCCCGTCCAGACCCACCAGACGGTTATAATCAGAAAAAAGGGACGAACCGGACAGGCCCATTTCTTTATCAGTGGCGATAAAACCCAGGTAGGATTCTGAGAACAGATCCTGGCGCAGGCGCAGCACATTATTCCAGGACCGGTAAGTGGCTGTTTGGTTGAGTTCCGGAGCTCCCGGGATTTCAATGGCTGCGGGTCTGTCATCAAGGGCTGACATCACTCCGAAGCTGGTGTTCCCGAGCTTGCCGGTGACCTTAGCCGCCCAGACCGGTGAAACAATCTTCCGGGAATAGATAAGTTCAAACGGCGTGTCGAAGATATCCTTGCCTTCCAGGAAAAACGGCCGTTTTTCTGGATAATAAAGGGGATAGCGCTGGTTGACTTCATTCTGGGGAATATCGGCTTCTATCTGACTGAAGTCCGGGTTGAGAGCCAGGTCGGCCGTGACATCGGAGGTAATCCCGTATTTAATGTTGGCCCCGAGCTCCGGACGGAATTTATCGCCCAGGGCTTTGCCTCCTACCAACGCCGGCAGCAGCTCCAGGTTTTTGCCGCGCACCAGGTCCCGGTTGAGGCTCAGCTCGCCAGCCTGGACCAGAAGCCCGTTGATGTTGCGGGAACGGGGCGGCCAGTACAGGTCCTCATTTTTCCGGGGAATCTGGCGGCGGAGGATGAGACCCCAGGATTGAATTTTCCGGTTGGGAAATCTCAGAGTCTTAAACGGAATGGCTATTTCTACGACGTAACCCCGGTCGGTGGTTCTGGCCGCCGACAGGAAATATCCGTTCCAGTTACGGTCAACCCGGTCAAAGCTCTCGCGTCGCCCCCGGTTGCGGCGGGGATTGGCTTCCACGTAGACTCCATCAACCTGAACTCCCCTGGCATTGGTCTCGAAGACAAAAGCCCGCCTCCGGTCGTTAAAGGTATCAAGATAAACTGAGACCACATCATCACCCCGGACCCGGTCCCGCTGGCAGAGGGTGCAGCGGATGTCCGCGGGCCTGGAGTCAAGGCACTCAAAAGCAATGTAGAAATTTTCCCGGTCAAAACCGAGGTAGACGGTTGTCTGTTCCGTGGGCGGGGCCCCTTCCTGAGGCTGGTATTGCACGAACTCCCGGATGATGCTGGCTCCCTGCCACTCCGGGTTACCCAGCACTCCGTCAATCTGAGGTGGTTTGCTAAGCAGCCCGGGTTTGACTTCAGGGTTGCCGGGAACAGCAATGGATGGAGAAAGGCAGACCCAAAAAAACAGGGCGGCCGCTGACAGCAGTGACCGAAGCTGGTTTCTGGCAGACACCCTGTGGCCGCTCCGTTTTAGTCCTGAAGGGTGAAATCAACCAGCTTCATGTTGCGGTTCTTTAAGCTCAGTCCGAGGGCCCTCTCCAGGTTGGCCAGGGAAATGTTGTAGTCAATGATTGATTTGATCTCAGTGACCCGGGCATTGGCCAGGTCTCTCTGGAACATCAGAACTGTATAGTTGGTACTCTGCCCGACTTTTAGCTTTTCTTCCTCGGCCGCCAGTTTCTGCTCCTGTAGTTCCCGGGCTATCCGGTAGGCCTGAACCCTTTTCATGTTGGCTTCAACATCTCGCAGGGCAGTCTTGATTTCCAGGAGTGCCTGCTGTTCCTGGCGTTTCATATTGAGCAGGGCCTGCTCCAGGTTTATTTTGGCCTGGGCGTAGGTGGCCCTGGAAACCACGTTGCTCAGCGGAATGCTCAGGCTGAGTCCGATGGACCAGTTTTTATACTTAAAGTCCAGAGCATCTTTAATCGAATCGCTCCTGGGCCCGGGGATGGTTCCGACGATAATCCCAGTCAGGGGATCATTATCCTGATAGATAATCCGGTCTCCAGAAATTCCCGGGCTCCAGTAGGAAGCATTCAGGTTAAGCTGGGGCAGCAACTGGTTCTTGGCTACCGACAGGTTGAACTGCTGGGTGCGGAGTTCGATCTGGACACTTCTCAGGTCGGGCCGGTTGGCCAGGGCAATGCTCAGAGCTTCTTCGAGCTGGATGGCTTTCTGCTCAAACCTCGGTTGGTCAACAGGAATGATGGCTGCATATTGTTTTTCTTCTTCCTGGCTCATGTTCATCAGGGTCTTGAGCTGGTCCTCGGCGTTCTTGACAGCCAGCTCGGCCTGGATGATATCGGCTTCCCTGGTGGCCACTTCTGATTGGGCGCTTAAAACTTCGATCGGGGCCAGGGTGCCGATTTCCACCGACCGTTTATTATTCTCCAGCAATTCCTGAGCCAGTTTCAGCGACTGTCGCCTAACTTCCAGGTTGTCGATAGCGTAGGCCAGGGCCCAGTAAGCCTGTTCTACCGAATAGACCATGTCCATCAGGGTTTTTTCCAGCTGGGCCTGGGACACTTCCAGGCTGTTGCGGGCGATGATGATTTCCTTACGGCTGATGTTGTAGCCAAAATTCTGCAACAGCGGCTGGGTAAAATCAAAACGAAGGGTGCTGCCGTAGCGGGGGTTGATTGTTTGAAACCTCTGGGTGGTATTGTTTTTATAAGAATCAAGGCTGATGTTCAGGCTGCCGCCAAAAGGAATAGCCTGGGAAATACTACTGGCTACTGAATTGTACTTGGTCTGGGTGCTCTCGGCTGCTTCCAGCCAGGAATAGGAAGCAGTGTTGGTCTCCCTCTGGTTAAAATTGAAGGACAGCGTGGGATAATATTTCTCTTTGGCCCTGGACAGGCTGGCCGCGGCCAGCTCCGGGCTCAATTCCTGGATAGCTACCGACAGGTTGTTCTTCATCGTCCTGACGATGCATTCTTCCAGGGTCAGCCGCAGGACCTTTTCCTCCTGGGCCTGGAGACCGCTGCCGGTCAGGACCAGCGCTATTAAGATTAAACCCAGGCTTATTATTCTTCTTTTCATGTTAACCTCCAGTTGTCTATGTGAACCATTGTGTTTTTCTTTTTCTTCTTTTTGAATATCACTCATAACGCAGGGCTTCTATCGGGTCCAGCTTGGAAGCTTTCCTGGCCGGGTAATAACCGAAGAAAATACCTACCGAGGCGGCGAAGAAGAAGGCCAGCAGGATGGAGCCGGGGGTTACCACCGTGGTTATCTGAGAAAAGACCGAAATGTACTTCATCAGCCTCGAAGCCCCCACCCCGACGATGATGCCAATCACCCCACCGGTCACGCTGAGCACCACGGCTTCAATCAGGAACTGCATCAGGATGTCTCGTTCGCGGGCGCCAACAGCCAGACGAACCCCGATTTCCCGGATGCGCTCGGTCACCGACACCAGCATGATATTCATGATGCCGATGCCGCCGACGATCAGGGAGATGCCGGCAATCGAACCCAGCAGGATGGTCATGATTTTGGTGGACTCGGCTGCGCTTTCGGCCACGTCGGAAATATTCCTGACCTGAAAATCATCCTCAGCCCCGGGAGCTATGCGGTGCCTTTCCCTCATCAATTCTTCAATCTGCCGCTGGGCCTCACTCGTTCTGGCGGCTGAAACGGCAGCCACATCGATCGAGCTGATGTAATCCACCCCACGCAGCCGGCGCATGACCGTGGTATAGGGGGCAGCAATCATGTCATCGCGGTTAAAAAATCCTCCCGATTCGCCCTTGCTCTCCAGGACCCCGATCACTGTGAAAGGAATCTTATTTATTCGGATGATTTTGCCGATCGGGTCTTCGTCCTCGAACAGATTCTGTTTGACCAGGCTGCCCAGCACACAGACCTTGGCGGCTGAGGCCACCTGGGTTTCATCAAAATAGCTGCCTTCGACCACCTTCCAGTTCCTGATTTCCGGGAACTTCTCCCCGGTGCCCTGGATCTGGGTATTCCAGTTCTTGTTGGCATATACTACCTGGGCCCGGGTGTTGATGGAAGGCGAGGTGGCTTTTACCGCATCGCAACGTTCCTCAATGGCTTTGGCATCGTCGGGTTTCAGGTTGGTAAAACCACCAAAGCCTGATTGCACGCCCCGGATGTTACGGCTTCCAGAATAAACAAATAGCAGGTTGGTACCCATGGAGGCGAAACGTTCTTCTATCCCTTTCTTGGCTCCTTCGCCGATGCTGACCATGGCGATGACCGCGGCCACTCCGATGATAATACCCAGAATGGTCAGAAATGACCGCATTTTATTGCGGGCCAGAGCTCTCATCGAAACCCTTAATATCCTTATGATGTTCATGTCATCCTCCAGAGGGCGCCACCCGGTCGCAGGCTCCCGGGGTCACTTCTTCGCCCACTATCTGTCCGTCTTTCAAGTACAGGCGCCGTTTAGCGTAGGAAGCGATGACCGGGTCATGGGTCACCATAATCAGGGTGATGTTTCTCTCCTGATTCAACCGGCAGAAAATGTCCATAATTTCCGCCCCGGTTTTGGAATCCAGGTTACCGGTGGGCTCGTCCGCCAGAATCAGGGTGGGGTCGTTGACCAGAGCCCGGGCGATGGCCACCCGTTGCATCTGTCCGCCCGAAAGCTGGTTGGTGCGGTGGTGTTCCCAGCCCTGAAGACCGACGGCAGCCAGGGCTTTCATGGCTCTCTCCCTGGCTTCCTTGCTGCTGAGATGAGAATAGACCATCGGCAGTTCAACATTCTCCAGGGCAGTGGTGCGGCTCAGCAGGTTAAAGTTCTGAAAAACAAAACCTATCTTGCGGTTGCGGATGGCCGCCATTTCGTCCCGGCTCAGCCCGGAGACATCGACGCCCTCCAGAAAATACCGGCCTGAAGTCGGCCGGTCCAGCAAACCCAGGATGCTCATCAGGGTGGACTTGCCGGAACCAGAAGGCCCCATAATGGCCAGAAATTCAGAATAGTCGACGCTGTAGGTGATGCCTCTAAGGGCCTGAACCTGGGTTTCGCCAATCTGGTATATCCTGACAATATCTTCCAGTCTTATAATTTTTTCACTCATCACATTACCCGTCTGATTTATCTTCTCGGCATCATGAAGAGACCGCCGCGGGGACGTACCTGCTGGTTGGTACTTCTTCCGTTGGTAGCGGTCAGCAGACCGACGATCACTTCATCGCCTTCCTTGAGATTGTCGCTCTTAATTTCGGTAAAAGAATTATCCGAAACTCCAGTCCTGACGAAAACTACCTTGAGGTCTCCTTTCTCATTCAGCTGCCAGACCCGGGAGGGCATCCGGCGCTGACTGCTCCGCTGGCCCATCTGGCTGGGGTCGAACATCCTCTGCCCGGCCTGACCGGCTCCGGCCGGGGCCGGTCCACCTTCTTGCTGCCGCCTGGCGGCCATTTCTTCAAAGGCGGCTCTCATGATTTTCTGGAGTTCTTCGGCCGAAAGCTCGGGAGTGAAACGCAGGGCGGCATTGGGCACGCGCAGGACGTTTCTGGCCTCGCCGACGATGATGGAGCAGGTAGCGGTCATGCCCGGCAACAGTTTCAGACTGGAATTGTCAACATCGATGATGGCCGAGTAGGAAACCACGTTCTGGACGGTCTGGGCCGAATAACGCACCTGCCTGACCACACCATTGAAGGTTTCGTTCTGGTAGGCTTCCACCGTGAACTTGACCTTCTGGCCTTCTTTAACCTTGCCCACGTCGGCCTCGTCCACCAGGCATTCCACCTCCATCTTGGTGAGGTCGTTGGCGATTTCAAAAAGTTTGGGCGCCTGGAAACTGGCGGCCACGGTCTGACCGACGTTGATATTCCTGGAAATAACCACCCCGTCAATGGGGGAGCGAATGATGGCGTAGCTCAGGTCCACCTTGCTGGCTTCCAGCTGACTCTTGGCCTGCTCGGCCCTTGCCTGCTGGGCAATCAGGTCCGACTTGGCCTGAAGGTAATTGGCCTCGGCCTGTTCTTTTTCCTCAAAGGATATCAGGTTTTTCTCAAACAGGCTCAGGGCTCTTTCATATTTTTTCTGGGCGATTTCCAGGGAAATCTTGGCCCTTTCCAGGGAAGCCTGGGCATTCTGGTAATTGGCTTCGCTCTGCTCAATCTTGGCCCTGAGCTGAGACTGGTCCAGTTCGGCCAGGATATCGCCTTTTTTTACCTTAGAATTAAAATCAACATAGATTTTTTCAATCTTGCCAGAAACCTGGCTGCCGACTTCCACCAGCACTACCGGATTCAGGGTGCCGGTGGCGGTAACCACGGCTTCAACATCGCCACGGGTAACCTTTTCTGTCCGGTACTTGGGTTTATTGTTGGACCCCTTCTTCAACAGGGTAAAACCTAACACCAGACCGACGATGACCACTAAGGCTAGGATGATGAATAAGGTCTTCTTTTTCATCGTTATTCTCCTTTTTTCTCCTTTTCGGGGGGAGTTTGAGACTTATCATCACGCCGCGGGGGAGCTTCCCTTCTGCGCTGGCGCATGTATCTGTCCATCAACTCTTGCATTTTCTTTTCCTGCTCCGGAGTGAACACCTCGTCCATTTCGGTTTTGAGCTGTTCTCTCAATTCACTCAGCCGGACATGAACTTCTTTCCTGAAAGCCTGAAATCTCTCTTCACTGCGCTTGAAGACTTCCCGAATTCTCTCTTCCTGCTCGGGCGTCAGCTGCAGCTCTTTGGCCATCACTTCCAGGGTGGGAAAAGGTTCCTGTTTCTGCCGGCTAGCCGATTTCTTTTTCTCCAAAAGCCACTTGTCTCCGATAACGCCAACAGTAACTCCCAGGATGAAGACAGCTATCAGCGATAGGGTTACCCAGAGTTTATATTTATTGTTCATTGTTTACCTCTCCTGACGATTTCCTGGCCCTCAAGTCCGGCGAACAGCAATTGCAGCTGGCGGTCTTCCGGTTTCTGTTCCTCAAAAATGGCCCTGGTTTCAGCCAGCGGGCTCTGGCCCTGGAACAGGAGCAGTTCAGACTGGCTCAGCTGCCTTTCAGCCGGCTGGACCAGGAACAGTATCCCCACCAGCACCAAGGCCACCACCAGGAAGACGGGCACGGCAGCGGCGTACCACCTCTCGACCACAGCCCAGAGCGAAGGCCGGCTGGCAGTCTTGAGTCTGGCTCGAAGACGCTGCTCGAAATAGGGAAGGGGTTCAACTTCCCTCACCTGCAGTTCCGACATTAACGTTTTCAGCTTCCGGTAATCGTCCAGCAATTGAGCACAGGAAGGACAGACCTGGAGGTGCTCTTTCAGCCTGGCCGCGGTTCTGGCTTCTAGCCGACCGTCAACCAGGCGGGAAATCAATTTCTCGGCCCGATGACAATTCATGATTGTCCTCCTTCCCGGCTCAGATAGGGAGCCAGTTTTTTTCTTAATAGCCTTCTTGCCCGGTGCAGCCGAGAATCAACCGTTCCCGGCGACAGTTTCAAAATCTTACCGATTTCTTCATAACTCAGGCCCTGAATATCTCTCAGAGACAATATTAGACGATATTTCTCTGGCATTTCTTCCAGCTTCTGCCGCAGGAGCCGTTTGCGCCTCTCTTCCTCCTGGAGTTCGGCCAGCTGGAGAGAAGTTTCCTTCTCCGGCAGTCCGGGCTCGGGGATATCCTCCAGCCTGAGGTCATTTTTCTCCTTCTTGTGTTTTCTCAGGTAATCCCTGATATGATTAATAGCAATCTGGTAAAGCCAGGTGCCAAACTCTGACTCATACCGGAATCTGGACAGGGAGAGGTAAGCTTTCAGAAATATTTCCTGGGCCAGGTCATCCGCGGTCTCCCGGTTATGGACAACGTTCACGGCCAGGCCAAAGACCCGGTTCTGATAGGTCTTGACTAACATAGAGAAAGCCTCCTGGTCTCCCTTTTGAGCCAGCCTGACAATCTGATTCTCTTCCATGCAGTACTCACTTCTCGAGCCTCAATCCGTTAGACGAGACCCGGGGTTAATTCTTCCTGGACAGAAATATCATTTTACATAACTATGGAAAAAGTAGGAAGTTGCCTCAACCACTGGACTAAAACGGCCAGGTTGGTAACCCGTCAGTTTGGCCTGGATGAGGCCCCCTCTTCTTTTTAATTATCTCCCTTATATTACCGGTTCGGCAAATGTTAAAAAGCGCCCGGGCCGGGTGTTCGGTTGAATAAAACTAGACGCTTCCATATAATATAGGTATGAACTGGGAAACCTTAGCCAGAGAATTGGCCCAACCAACCGATTCCAAAATAATACTGCTGGTCATGGACGGCCTGGGCGGCCTGCCTGTCAACGGCCAGACCGAACTGGAAGCGGCCCGCAAGCCCAACCTGGACGAGACCGCCCGCCGCGGTGTCTGTGGCCTGACCGACCCGGTTTTAATGGGCATAACTCCCGGCTCAGGCCCGGCACACCTGTCGCTTTTCGGATATGACCCCCTCCATTATCAACTGGGCCGGGGCATCCTGGAAGCCATGGGCAGCGGGGTGGAAGTTGGCCGGGAGGATGTGGTGGCCCGAGGCAATTTCGCCACCCTGCACCGCGGTCTGGTTGTAGACCGCCGGGCCGGACGAATTTTGAGCGAAGAAAATGTCCGGCTGTGCCAGCTCCTCAACCAGAAACTGCCAGAAATTAACGGCATTAAAATCAGACTCTTTCCGGGTAAAGAACACAGATTTGTGTTGAAGCTTTCAGGACCCGGTTTGTCTGACGCCCTGACCGACGCCGACCCCCAGAAAGAAGGGAAGCCGGCGGTCCCGGCTCGCGCCCTGACTCCTGAAGCCGAATTCACTGCCGGGCTGGTCAACCAGTTCCTGGAGGAACTGAAGACAGTCCTGGCCGCCGAACCTAAAGCTAATTATGCTCTCCTCCGGGGTTTCTCCAAGTTCCCCTCCCATTTGCCATCGATGCCCGCCCTCTACCAGCTCCAGCCCGCGGCCATCGCCAACTATCCCATGTACCGGGGCCTGACCCGGCTGCTGGGTATGGAGGTGCTGGAAGTTGGCCCGCAGACCGGAGACATTTTTTCTGTGCTGGAAAAAAATTATGGCCGTTACAATTTCTTTTACCTGCATTACAAAAAAACGGACTCAGCCGGTGAAGACGGGAGGTATGAAGACAAGATTAAAGCCATAGAAGAAATTGACGCTTTTATTCCCCGCCTGTGGCAGCTCAAACCCGAGGTCCTGGTCATCACCTCGGACCACTCCACCCCGTCGGTTTTGAAGTCACACTCCTGGCACCCCAATCCCTTTGTCCTGGTTTCTGACCGGGCTCCGGCCGATGAGGTCAGCCGGTTTACGGAGAAAGATTGTGCCCGGGGCAGCCTCGGCCGGTTCCCCGCGCTCCAGGCCATGCCCCTGATGCTGGCCTGTGCCCTCAAGCTAAAGAAATTCGGGGCCTGATTTTCTCAGCCGGTTGATTTAAACCCGGGATGCTGGTATTTACTGTATTGAAGATAAGAATTTTTTGATGCCAAAAAAACTGACCCAGGGCCGGTTGTTACTTCTGCTGCTTGCCATCTTCCTCTCGGCCAGCAGCCAGCAGCCAGACCCCAGGGCCGAGGTCAGAAGTTTTCGATATCACCAGCATCCCGAGTTCTTTCGCCTGGTCCTGGAAATAGAAAAAGTCAGGGAATACTATTCGGCCGAGCTCAAAGACCCAGAGAGACTTTACCTGGACATTTTCCAGGCCCGCCTGAAGCCGGGCTTGCACGGTACCTCCTACCAGGTTCATTCAAACTGCGTAAAAATCCTGCGCCTGGCCCAGAAGAATCCGTCAACCGTCCGCCTGACCCTGGAACTGGTGCCGGGTGCCAAGCAGACTGAAAAAATCTATTACCTGAAAAATCCGCACCGGCTGGTAGTGGATATTTATCCACGACCGGCAGCCGCCAGCCAGGCGCCGCCAGCGACAGCCGCCCCGACCTCCCGGCCGGCCGGCCAAACGGCTTCGCCCCCGGAACATCAACCGCAGCCTCCGGCCCCTTCCAGCTCCGGTTATTCGTTGGTCCGGCAGCTGGGTCTGGGTGTCAAACGCATCGTCCTCGACCCGGGGCACGGCGGGAGCGACCCTGGCTGCATCAGCCGCTCCGGGCTAAAGGAAAAGGACGTGGCTCTGGACCTGGCCCGGAGACTGAAAGTTCTTCTGGAGACCCAGGGTAAGTTCGAGGTCTTTCTCACCCGGGACACTGACCTCACCCTGCCTCTGGAAAAGCGCACCGCCCTGGCTAACCAGAAACGAGCGGACCTGTTCATTTCCATCCACCTCAATGCTAGCCCCAGGAAAAATCGCACCGGGGTGGAAACTTTCTACTTGAATTTCAGTCCCGACCAGGCGGTCAACGAGCTGGCAGCCAGGGAAAATGCCTCCTCCAACAAGAACATCCGGGATATGAAATTAATCGTCGACAAAATCATAAAGAATTCAAAGTATGAAGAGTCCCGCGACCTGGCCGAAAAAATCCATAAGCACCTGCTGCAGCATCTGAAACAGAATTTTGGCCCCCGCGATGACCTGGGAGTAAAGGGCGGTCCCTTCTGGGTGTTGATCGGCAGTGAAATGCCGGCGGTGCTGGTGGAAGCCTCCCATCTGTCCAACGCCAAGGAAGAAGCCGCCCTGAAAACCGAGATTTACCGCCAGGCTGTAGCGGTGGGGCTCTTTCGTGGTATCATGGAATACGTTAAATCACTGGGAAAAGGTTGAGTCATGGAGAGACGAGATTTCTTAAAAAACCTGATCGTAGGTGGACTGGCCCTGAAGCTTCCTCCCGAACTGCTGGCCCAGCCGGCTTCACCCGAGCTGGCCGTGGTCGAAGGGGAATCGCCAGCGGCCATAACCAAGGAAGCCTTGAAGGTCCTGGGTGGCATGTCCAGGTTTGTCAGCCGGGGCGATAAGGTTTTGATCAAGCCCAACATCGGCTGGGACCGGACCCCGGAGATGGCGGCCTGCACCAACCCCGAGGTGGTCAGAGCCCTGGCAGAAATGTCCCTGGAAGCCGGGGCCAAAGAGGTTATCGTGATGGACCACACCATCAACCAGCCCAAACGCTGTTACACCCGGTCGGGGATTCAGGAGGCGGCCAGGGCGGCTGGAGCCCGGGTTCTGTTCACTGATGAACGGCGGCTGAAAAAAATGTCCCTCCGGGGTGAATGGCTGAAGGAATGGGAGGTCTTCCAGGATTTCGTTGAAGCCGATAAGCTGATCAACGTTCCCATCGCCAAGGTCCACAGCCTTTCCCGGGTGACCCTCGGGCTCAAGAACTGGCTGGGAGCCATCGGCGGCAACAGAAACCAGCTGCACCAGAAAATTGACCAGGCTGTAGTCGACTTGGGAGCTTTCTTCAAACCTGCCCTGACAGTACTGGATGGCTACCGGGTTCTCTTCCGCAATGGCCCGCAAGGTGGCCGGGTTTCGGACACCAGGCTGCAGAAGACGGTGGTGGCCGGAGTAGACCCGGTGGCTGTGGACGCTTACGGCGCGACTTTTTTTGAGATCAAACCCCAGGAGCTGACCTTCCTGAAACTGGCTCAAAGCCGGGGCCTGGGCAAATTTGACCTGGAGAAAGTCAGAATTGAAAAGAGAGCAGTCTAAAAAATATCTCTGGCTACAGCGTCTGAGAATTTTCACCCAGCTGCTTTTCTTCCTTCTCTTTTTCTGGCTCTTCCTGCAGACCCACTATCCCGGGGAAGATTACCTGAAAACCACGGTGGAAAGGTTTTTCCACTTTGACCCGTTGCTGCTGCTGACGACACTACTCGCTTCCAGAGTACTGTTTGCCGCCCTGTTATTGTCGTTGATAACCCTGACCGCCACCCTGCTTTTTGGCCGTTTTGTCTGCGGCTGGCTGTGCCCGCTGGGCGCCGTGCACCAGTTCTTTTCCTTTATATTTAAAAAGACCCGCTGGCTGAAGCCCAGAAAGGATGACCGGGCCAGCCTGGTCCCCAAGTACCTGATTCTGGTGCTGGTGCTGGCGGTCAGTCTGCTATCTGTCAACCTGGTGGGCTACCTGGACCCGCTATCTTTTCTTTACCGTTCCTTCGCCGTGTTCATCTCTCCGCTGCTGAGCCTGGGACTGTCACAATCGGGCAACCTGGCCTACCTCCTGGGCCTGAAAAGCCTGGGACAGGCAGTCAGCCAGGCCCTGGGTAATCTGGCTCTAAACGGACTTTTCCAGAATGCCCTGCTCATCGGCGGGTTATTCCTGGCGGCAATCCTGTTAAATGCCTGGAAAGAGAGATTCTGGTGCCGCTACCTGTGTCCGGCCGGAGCCCTGCTGGGCCTTGTTTCCCGCCTTAACCTGTTCCAGCTTAAAATCGACCCGGAGAAATGTATCAACTGTCACCTTTGTTCCATCCACTGCCAGACCAACGCCCGTCCCTATCCGGCCGAAGACTGGCGGAGCTCCGAGTGCATTTTCTGCGAGACCTGTGCCGCCATCTGCCCGACAGCGGCTATTTCTTTTCCGCTCCGGCTCCAGGCGACCAGAATGAGGGGGGTTGACCTAAACCGCCGCCGGTTGCTGCTGACTTCCCTCACCGGGCTTTTCCTGGCTCCCATTTTTAAATTCAGTCCTGCCCGCCATCGGTCCCACCCGGCCCTTATCAGGCCGCCCGGCGCCGCCCCCGAGCCCGAATTCTTAGCCCGCTGTGTAAAGTGCGGGGAATGCCTTAAAGTCTGCCCGACCAATGCCCTCCACCCGGCCCTGACCGAAGCCGGTCCCGAAGGAATCTGGACCCCGATGCTGGTGCCGAGAATCGGCTACTGCGAATATTACTGCTCGCTCTGCACCCAGGTCTGCCCGACCGGAGCCATCCGGGAGCTGACGGTGGAGGAAAAGGTCACGGTTAAAATCGGCACCGCCTGGGTGGATAAAACCCGTTGCCTGCCCTACGCCCTGGGCAAGCCCTGCATCGTCTGTGAGGAACACTGCCCCGTCTCTCCCAAAGCCATCCAGCTGGTCCGGGTGGAAACCCTGACTCCTGACGGAACGGTGGCCACCAACCTGGCTCCCTTTGTTAACGTGGACACCTGTATCGGCTGCGGTATTTGCGAGAACAAATGCGTGGTTATGGACCTGCCGGCCATCAGGGTAAGCAGCATCGGGGAACACCGCTCCAGCCGCAACCGGCTGGTGCTGCCGACAGTCGAAGACCAGAATCAGCTCCGCCCCTGAGCTGGCGGCTATTTATTGGCTATTTATTTTAGATAATTTTCATTCAAACTTTTTTAACAGCAAGCAGGCGTTAGTCCCGCCAAACCCAAAAGAATTGGTCAGGGCGTGGACGATTGCAGCCGGACGAGCCCGGTTGGCCACGTAATCCAGGTCGCAGTCCGGGTCCGGAAATTCGTAGTTGATGGTCGGCGGCATAAGCTGATGATAGATGGCCAGGGCAGTGAAGGCCGTCTCCACTCCGCCGGCCGCCCCCAGCAGGTGACCGGTCATAGACTTGGTAGAACTGACTCCCAGCTGGCTGGCCCAGTCTCCGAATAACTTTTTGATAGCCAGGGTTTCAGTTTTATCGTTGTACTGGGTTGAGGTGCCATGGGCATTGATGTACTGGACTTCCTGCGGGCTGACCCGGCCCTCGTCCAGGGCCATTTTCATCACCCTGACCGCGCCGTCGCCGTCTGGACTGGGGGCGGTCACGTGATAGGCGTCGCTGTTAAGGCCATAGCCCAGAACTTCGGCGTATATCCTGGCGCCGCGCTTGAGGGCAGCGCCCAGTTCTTCCAGCAAGACTATGCCAGCTCCCTCGCTCATGACAAAGCCGTCGCGTCGGGCATCAAACGGACGTGAGGCCTTTTCCGGTTGGTCGTTTCTTTCGGACAGCGCTTTCATGTTGCAGAAGCCGGCCAGGCTCAGCGGGGTGATGGGAGCTTCAGCCCCGCCGGCAATCATCCGGTCAGCCACCCCCAGCTGAATCATCCGGAAAGCCTCGCCGATGGCGTGGGCCCCGGTACTGCAGGCGGTGGCATTGGATATATTGGGCCCGGAAGCCCGGTAACGGATGGAGATATGTCCCGGAGCTTCATTGATAATGGTCTGGATGATGAAAAAAGGCGAGACCCGCTCTGGCCCTTTTTCCATTAACACCCGGTGCGTTTCCTCGATCGACCCGATGCCGCCTATCCCGGAGCCGACATAGACCCCGGTTCTTTCCCCCTGCAGAAGAGCCAGATCAATGCCGGCATCCTGAACGGCCAGCTCAGCCGCGGCGATGGCATACTGAATAAACAGGTCCATCTTCCGGGCTTCTTTCCGGTCTATGAACTGCTGGGGGTCGAAATTTTTTATTTCTCCGGCAATTCTGGTCGGAAACCGGCTGGTATCAAAGCGGGTGATGTGGCTGATAGCTGATCGTCCCTCGAGCAGGGCCTGCCAGTTGGCCTCGCGGCCCAGACCTAGCGGCGTGACCAGACCCAGGCCGGTGATTACGACTCTCCTGGTTGACATGGTTGAATGGGTCACAAACTGATTCAGTAAGGCTTGGTGAACTGGAGCCGGGAAACCTTATTTCCCCTTGTAATGCTCCAGAATATAATCCAGGGCTTTGCCCACGGTGTTCAATTTTTCCGCTTCATCATCGGGAATGTTCAGGCCGAATTCATCTTCCAGGGCCATGACCAGCTCCACGGTATCCAGGGAATCAGCCCCCAGGTCCTGGGTAAAGGAAGCGTTTTCTGTAATCTGTTCCTCACCGATGTTCAGCTTGTCGGCCACGATGCTCTTAACCTTCTTTAAGAGTTCTTCTCTCTCCATAGTTACCTCCCATAAAGTTTTTTATGATTACATGTACATTCCGCCGTTGACGTTGATCACCTGACCGGTGATGTAGCCGGCCTCATCCGAACAGAGGAATTTGACTGCCAGGGCCACTTCCGACGGCAGGCCAAACCTCTTCATCGGGATGATATCCAGGAAGGCCTTTTTGACCTCTTCCGGAAGTTTTTCGGTCATCGGGGTGGCGATGTAGCCCGGGGCCACGCAATTGACGGTTATACCCCTGGCCGCCACTTCCCTGGCCAGAGACTTGGAGAAGCCAATCAACCCGGCTTTGGAAGCAGCATAGTTGGTCTGCCCGAAGTTACCCATCTGCCCGACCACTGAAGCGATGTTGACAATCCGGCCGTATTTCGCGGTAAACATGGGCTTGAGGGCAGCCCGCGAAAAATTGAAGGCGCCTTTCAGGTTGACCTGGAGCACCAGGTCCCAATCTTCTTCCTTCATCCTGAGGAGCAGGGAATCCCGGGTAACGCCGGCATTATTGACCAGGTGGTCAATCCGCCCCAGGGACTTGACCACTTCTTCCACTACTTGGCTGGCCCGCTGGCTGTCGGTGACATCAGCTTCATAGGGGTAGGCCTTAATGCCCAGTCCGGCCAGGCGAGCAGCCACCTGTTCCAGCTTATCCTTCTGGATATCCACCAGAACGACCGTGGCTCCTTGGCGGCCCAGTTCTTCGGCTATGGCTTCACCAATACCCTGCGAAGCCCCGGTTACCAGCGAGACTCTGCCAGAAAAAATCATCCTCCCTCTCCGCCAGAAAAGTTTTCCAGCCGGTTTAGCGAGCCCGGTAGCAGGCTTATCATTTTAAATAGGACCATAGCTCTCATGGTTTTGAACCTTAATTATTGCCCTCTATCTCTGGCTTATTATTCTACCATGCCTTAAATAGTCTATATTTTCCAGAAATTTTTTCAACTGGTTTTTCTGGTAACTGGAACCGGGGTTAGTTCCTGGCCGGCTAGCCGGGAAACGGCGGGCAGCCTCCGGTTTCCAGCTGGTAGCTGTCTTATTTCCCGAAAGACGATATAGACCGGAGCTTTCAGAAAGCTGGTCCAGCCCAGGCTGGCCGCTCCTTCCCAGCCGGAAACTGTTTCCGGCCCTGGCTGCGATGATCATTACAGGAACTCGTCTATTGTTCCTGACCCTCAATGACCTGCCGCCCCTTGTAATAACCGCATTCCGGGCAGGCCCGGTGGGGAAGCTTGGGGCTACCGCAGTTCGGGCAGAGGGAAAAGGAGGGTAGAGCCAGGTGGTCGTGGGACCTTCTCTTGCCTTTCCTCGAAGGTGAATGTCTGCGTTTTGGGTTTGGCATTTATTTCTTATCTCTCAAAAAAGATTTTAATTTTTCCAGCCTAGGGTCGGACTCCTGCACCTGGCAGGAGCAGAGACCCTGGTTTATCAGCTCACCGCATACCGGGCAAATACCCTCGCAGTCTTCAGAGCACAGAGGCCGAAGGGGAAAACTCAGGTTCAGCTGCTCCAGAATTATTTCCCTGAGGTCCAGCTGCTGGTGATAGTAGAAAAACCGCTCCAGGTCTTCTTCCTCCAGCTCCTCCTTGACCTCGTCCAGTTCTTCCGGCAGGTAAACCAGGTCAAAAACCGAGTCAACCGCGTACTCAAAAGGGCGAAGACAGCGGCTACAGATGAAGCTCAGCCGGGCGGTGATTTTACCCTTGATCAGCACCTCGCTGCCAGCTTTTCGGACTTCCACCACGGCATGGGTCGGCTCCAGCAGGACGGCTTCTTCTTCCACCAGGTCCAGACTGGCAAAGTCGAAATCCTGGTCGATGTGCAAGCCATCCCTGGGGATTTCGTTGACATCGATGACCATGTTTTATTCCTTTTATGACCAAGTATTATACCAGCCTAACCGGGGTTGTCAACCGAACCCCGGCTGCGGTTTTATCGCTTGCAGGTCGCTTGGTTCTGAGTATAATCAACTTGAAGGTAAAAGGCCGATGGAAGGTTACAACACCACTATTAAATACAAAGGAGCCACCTTTATGGTCCAGACCCAGGATAAAGGACCGGCCTTCAACTATGTTGAATCTTTGATTTACCTGGCCGGTCGGGTCATCGCCTCTAAAAGGCTGGCCTACTCGGACCACCTGAATCAGCCCAACCTCAAAGAAATCATCCAGAACCTGGTGGAAGAACTCCATGCCGATGTCCTGGACGAAATCTTGGAAGGGAAGTACGACAAGTTTCTGGAATGACCAGCGGCAGATTATTCCTGATAGACGGCAACTCTCTCCTCTATCGTTCCTATTACGCCATCCAGAAGCTGGCCAATTCAGCCGGTTTTCCCACCAACGCCATCTACGGTTTTATCAACACCCTGAATAAGATAATTGAGGAAGAAAAACCCGAATACCTGGGGATTGTCTTTGACACCGGTGCTCCCACCTTAAGGCACCAGGCCTACCAGGAATACAAGGCCCAGCGCCGACCGATGCCTCAGGACCTGACGGTGCAGGTGCCAGTATTAAAAAAAATACTTCAGGCCCGGCGCATCCCGCTCTTTGAATACCCTGACTATGAAGCGGACGATGTCCTGGCCACCCTGGCCCGGAAAGCTGAGGCCCGCGGACTCCTCACCATCATCGTTTCCACCGATAAAGACCTATTCCAGGTGCTCGGTCCCCGGGTGGCCATCTGGAATCCGGCCAAAGATATTTTCATCGTGGACCGGAGCCTGGAGCCGGAAGCTCTGACTCTCCTTAAAAACAGGGAAATTAAAACCGTCGAAGAGTTCTTTGGCGTCCGGGCCAGTCAGGTGGTAGAGGTCCTGGCCCTCTGGGGCGATGCCTCCGACAACATTCCTGGAGTACCAGGGGTGGGGGAGAAGACGGCCAAGAACCTGATCCTGGAGTTTGGCTCCCTCGACAGCCTGAAGCAGAACCTGGACCGGGTCAAGAATCCCCGGATAAGAGAAAACCTTAGAAATAATCTGGACCGCCTGGCCCTGAGCCTGCAGCTGGCGCGGGTCGAAGATAACCTGGCACTGGACCTGGACCTGGAAGTCTTCAGGCCTCAGGAACCAGACAGCGAGACCCTGGTCGAACTTTACCGGGAACTGGAATTTACCAGCTTCATACCGCAGTACTTGAATAAAAAGGAGCAGGTCAAAAAGAACTTCCAGACCATATTGGATAAAGAATCTTTCCAGAAGCTGCTCAGAGAGATGCAGCAGGCCGGAGAGGTGGCCCTGGATACTGAAACCACCAATCTCTATCCCACCCGGGCTCGACTGGTGGGGCTGTCCTTTTCGCTTCAACCGGGGGAAGCCTTCTATATTCCCTTACGACACCATTATCCTCTGGCCCCGCCTCAACTTCCGGCCGACTATGTGCTGTCCGAACTCAAGCCCCTGCTGGAAAACCCGGCCATCAAAAAAATCGGCCAGAATATCAAATACGACTACATCGTTCTAAATAGAGAGGGTCTTACGCTCCGGGGCCTGCAGCACGACACCATGGTCCTGTCCTATCTGCTGGAACCCAACTGGGGCAAGCATAACCTGGACAAGCTGGCTGCTTATTATCTACAGGAAGCCAAGATTCCCTTTGACAGCCTGGTAGGTAAGGGAAAGAAACAACTGACCATGGACCTGGTGCCGGTGGACCGGGCGTCAGAATATGCCTGCCAGGACGCCCACCTGGCCCTGAGCCTCAGCCGGGTTCTCTGGCCCAAAGTAGAAGCTCGGAAACTGGACCGTCTCTACCTTAATATTGAATTGCCGCTAATTGAAGTCCTGGCCGAAATGGAAATGGCCGGGGTCAGGCTAGACCTGAAGCTGTTAAGAGAACTGGGGAAAGAACTGGACAAACAGCTGCACCGCCTGGAAAAGCAGATTTATGAACTGGCCGGCCAGGAATTCAACATCAACTCACCCCAGCAGCTCAGTCAAGTCCTTTTTTATAAATTGAACCTGCCAGCCTCCAAGAAAACCAGGACCACCCGAAGATTGTCCACGGCCACAGAAATCCTGGAAGAGCTGGCCCCGCTGCACCCCCTGGCCCGGGCCGTGCTGGAGTACCGGCAATTAGCCAAAGTTAAATCCACCTACACCGATTCCCTGGTAGAGCTGGTCAACCCGGAAACCGGACGGGTGCATACTTCTTACAATCAGACGGTGACGGCTACCGGGCGGCTATCGTCCTCCGACCCCAACCTGCAAAACATCC
Organism: Candidatus Aminicenantota bacterium; assembly: GCA_014360005.1. Classification (GTDB taxonomy): domain Bacteria; phylum Acidobacteriota; class Aminicenantia; order Aminicenantales; family Saccharicenantaceae; genus Saccharicenans. Next base: position 97,226 of record JACIYI010000002.1, read on the forward strand.
CGGCCCGGGGTGAGATGGGCAAAAAAATCAGGCAGGCCTTCATTCCGGAAGAAGGCCACCTGCTGCTCTCTGCTGACTATTCCCAGATCGAACTCCGGCTGCTGGCCCATCTGTCAGGGGACCCGGTTCTAATGGAGACCTTCCTCAGCGAGCGTGATATTCACAGCGAGACAGCCCGCCGGGTATTCGGACCGGCGGCCGGACTTTTCCCGGAAGAAATGAGACGCCGGGCCAAAATCATCAATTTCAGCATCATCTACGGCACCTCGGCTTTTTCCCTGGCCAAGGAGCTGGAGACCTCCACCTCCGAAGCCCAGAAATTCATTGACCGCTACTTTGCCGAGCATAATAAGGTTAAGGAGTACCTGGAGGCCGCGGTGGAAAGAGCCAGGGAAAAGGGTTACGCCGAAACCATTTTCGGGCGCCAGAGACAGATACCGGAGTTGAAAAGCCCGGACAACAATACCTTTCAGGCCGGACGCCGGATGGCCCTGAACACTCCCATCCAGGGTTCAGCTGCCGATATCATCAAGCTGGCCATGATCAGAATTTACCGGGAGCTTAAGTCCCGGGGACTCAAGACCAGGATGATTCTCCAGGTGCACGACGAACTGGTGTTTGAGGTGCCGGAAGAAGAACAGGCCGCAGTCGAACCCCTGGTCAGGGAGGGGATGGAAAAAATTTGCCCGCTGAAAGTACCCCTGCGAGCTCGACTCGGCTGGGGTCGGAACTGGGCCGAGGTTAAGTAAAGCCGCCTGGAGCCGGCTCAGCCCAGGGCTTTCTGGTAAACCCGATAAATCTTGTAGATTTTCCCGCCCAGCCTTTCCATTTCGGCCCGCACCCGGACGTTGGCTTCCATTTCGTGGTGAGTGTCCATGATCTCGAAGCCGGCCTCCCGGGCGGAAGTCAGCATGGCCATGCCCATCAGGGCATCCAGACCCAGGCCCCGGTACTCTTTCTTGATAGCTCCCAGCAGCAGGTCAAGCTGTTTGGTTTTCTTCTGGGCCCGCAAAATGTGGATAAAACCAAAAGGCAGCAGCCGGCCCCGGGCTTTTTTTATCCCGGCGGTCATGTCAGGAATGGCCACGACGAAAGCCACCACCTGGCCGTCTTTGAGAACCCCCTTGATGAAGCGAGGATCAAGCACCGGCAGGTATTTCCGGGCCAGGTCGTCCATTTCTTTCTCATCCAGAGGAGCATAGCCGTAGATGTTGCTGTCGATATAGGTCTCGTTCATCAGTGACAGAATAGGCCTGATCCAGGGCTTAATTTCCTTACGTTTCTTGAATTCCAGCAGCTGGAAATTGCCTTTCCTTAAAATCCGTTCCGAAACCCGGTGGTAGATTTCGGGTATCTCCCTGGGCACTTCTATTTTGTAAACAAAATAATCTATGTCCTTGGTGTAACCTTCTTGCTCCACCATTTCCGGCAGCCACTCAAAATTGTAATAGGTGGCGATGGTGGCCCGGTTTTCAAAGCCCTTGATGAGAAAGCCTTCCGGGTCCTGGTCGGAAAAGCCATAAGGCCCGATGATCCTGGTCATTCCTTTTTCCCGGGCCCACTGTTCCACCCTGGATAATAAAGCATGGACCACTTCCTGGTCCCGGATGCTTTCCAGAAAGCCGAAGCGAGCTGTCTTTTCATTGCGGACTTCGTTGTAGCGGCGGTTGATGATGCCCATGACCCGGCCGACCACCTGGCCGTCCTTTTCTGCCAGCAGCAGGAGCGTATCAGAATAACTGAAAGCCTTGTTCTTTTTCGGGTTGAAATAGGCCCACTCGTCCATATAAATGGGATGAACCCAGTTTTCCTGGCCGGCATGGAGTTTCTCCGGCAGGTAGATAAAATCCTTTAATTGTTTCTTGGTTTTCACTTCAAGTAGATTTATGCTCATGTTGGTTTCCTTCTGATGATGAATTTTATCAGATTTGGCTGGAGAAAATAAAATATTTTTTTCGGGGGTGGGGAAAAGCTCTGCTTGACCTGTGAAAAACCCGTTGGATATCTTGTTAATTTTTTGTGCTAAATTCTTGACAATAAGTTTTTTATTTTAATATACTCATTAACTCATGAAAGTAGAAGCCATTACCCTCCTTACTATTTTCATCCCGATTTTGGGTTCGTTGCTGGTGCCTCTGGCCGGAGCCATCTCGCCCAAAATCCGTTCAGCCTGGGCGGTGCTGCTGGGGGCGGTCACGGCCGCTTTACCCCTGACCCTGATACCCCAGGCTATGAAGGGCGGCGAGCTCATCTGGTCCAGAAGCCTGGCTCTGGGTCTGGATTTCGTCCTGGTTATCGATCCCCTGTCCATCTTCATGTCCATCGTCTCCTCGTTCATCGGGTTCCTGATCATCATCTACTCGCTAGGCTACATCCACCACGAAGACCATCAGAACGAGTATTACCTGATGGTCATCCTGTTCATCGGCTCGATGATGGGACTGGTGTTCTCCAGCAGTCTGGTCTTCATGTACCTGTTCTGGGAAATAATCGCCATTGCCTGCTGGCGGCTGATCGGTTTTTACCGGCAAAAGGACTACATCCTGAAAGCCGATAAAGCCTTCCTGGTGACCTTCGGCGGGGCAGTGGTCATGCTGCTGGGGTTCATCCTGATTTACGGACAGACCGGGACTTTTAACCTGGTGGACATGCGCGGGGTGGCCATCTCCGGCACGGCTGTGCTGCTGATTCTGTTCGGCATGTTCTCCAAGTCAGCCACGGTTCCACTGCATACCTGGCTGCCAGATGCCGGCGTGGCCCCGACCACGGTGACCGCTCTGCTGCATGCGGCCGTCCTGGTCAAGATAGGCGTTTATGCCTACGCTCGTCTTTTCCTCTACACCTTCAAGATTCCCCCCGACTGGCAGCAGGCCATCATCATCCTGGCGGTGCTCTCCAGCCTTATAGCCGCCGGCGCGGCCACGGTGGAAAACGATTTTAAGAGAATTCTGGCTTACTCCACGGTCAGCCAGATTGGTTATATCTTCCTTGGTTTGAGTGTGGCCACTCCCACGGCCATCTCCGGGGCCCTGCTCTTCATCCTGATGCACGGACTGGCCAAGGCCGGGCTGTTCCTGTGCGCCGGTATTGTGATTCACGCCACACACAAACGGGATATAAGAGAGATGGGTGGCCTGATCAAGACCATGCCCATCACGGCCATCTCCTTCCTGCTCTGCGCCTTTTCGGTCATCGGATTGCCGCCTCTGGGCGGTTTCTTCTCCAAACTCCTGGTAATCATGGGTACGGTTCAGGCGGACCAGGTCTGGGTGGCGGCCCTGGCCCTGTTCACCGCGGTGCTGACCATCTTCTACCTGCTCCGGGTGTTCGCCCTGGTTTTCCTGGGTGAGCCGAAAATTCCGGCCCCGGAGAAGACGCCTTCCATGGTCGGGGTAGTAGCCCTCCTGGCCGGACTGTCGGTGCTGGCCGGGTTGCTGGTCGCTTACCCGATGAAACTCGTCCAGATGGCAACAACTCACATCAGCTGGTGGCTAAGATGAGTCCAACAATTTTATTATGGCCCATTTTTTTCCCGGCAGCAGTGGCGGTGGTCTTGCTGCTCATCCCGTCCCGGGTCAGGTATGTGAGAGAGATTCTCTCGGTCCTGAGCTCGGGTGCCCTGCTGTACCTCGGTTTCCTTCTTTTCTCCCAGCGCAACCTGAGCCTGGTGTCCGACTGGCTGGGCCTGGGAATTAATTTTGACCTCAGACTTTATCATTTCTCGTCCTTCATTCTGCTGGCCCTGGCCGGATTTCTCTTCCTGATCTGTCTCTATTCGGTTGTCAAGATGAAGAACCATCCGCGGGTCCGGGAGTACTATGGCTATGTCTTCCTGGCCGCGGCTTTTTCCAGCGGGGCGGTGCTGGCTAACAATTTCGTGCTGCTGGTCTTCTTCTGGGAAGCCCTGCTGATCACCACTTACGCCCTGGTGACCCTCGGGCTGAAACCGACCTCTCACCGGACGGCAGTTAAATCCCTGATTATCGGCGGCTTCTGCGATTTTGCCATGATTCTGGGTATTGGACTGCTCTGGGCTTCCACCGGCACCCTGACCATGGACAAAATCCAGGTTGAGCCCCATGGCCTGACCGTGGCCGCCTTCGTCCTGATGATGATTGGAGCCATCGGCAAAGCCGGGGCCATGCCCTTCCACACCTGGATTCCTGATGCCGCCCTGGACGCTCCGGTCAGCTTCATGGCCTTCATGCCAGCTTCCTTTGAGAAGCTGCTGGGGATTTATCTTCTGGCCCGGATAACCCTGGATTTCTTTGAGCTCAAGGTCGGCAGCGGCCTGTCCATTCTGTTAATGATTATCGGGGCGGCCACCATCGTCTTCGCCGTCTTTATGGCTCTTATCCAGAAAGACTTCAAGAAGTTGTTATCCTTCCACGCAGTCAGTCAGGTCGGCTATATGGTGCTCGGCGTGGGCACGGCCATTCCCATCGGCATTGCCGGAGGCATTTTCCACATGATCAATCACGCCATGTACAAATGCGGACTGTTCCTGAGCTCTGGCTCGGTGGAACACCGCACCGGCACCACCGAGCTCAAGAAACTGGGCGGCCTGGCCCGGGAAATGCCCTGGACCGCCCTCGGCTTTTCTGTCTGCGCCCTGGCCATTTCCGGGGTCTGGCCCCTGAACGGTTTCGTTTCCAAGGAAATGGTTTTCCATGGCGCCCTGGAAACGGGTTATCCGATTTTCGCCATCGCCGCCTGGGTCGGAGCCATCTTCACCTTTGCTTCCTTCCTGAAGGCCGGCCACTCGGTGTTCTTCGGCCCCCGGACGACCGAGCTGCCTAAAACCAGAGAGAGCGAAGCCCCCATAGTCCTGCCGATTCTCATCCTGGCCGCTCTCTGCATCACCTTCGGGGTTTATAACAAGCTGCCGCTGGAAAATTTCATCCAGCCCATCCTGCACGGACACGTGGAAGCCGGCGAGCACCTGGATTTTACCGCCCATGCTCTGGACCTGTTCAATCCGATTGCTGGTGTTTCCATCCTGTGCTTGCTAATCGCCCTGGGTATACATTTTTACGGCTGGAACCGGGGCGGGAAGAAAGCCTACCTGGCTTCCGAGCCGATTCACAACCTGCCCGTTCTGCATAAGCTCTATGACCTGTCCGAAGCCCGGTTCTTTGACCTCTACGAGCAGGGAGTCAAATTCCTGCAGTGGCTGTCGCGCCTGTTGTTCCGGTTCATAGACCGGCCGGTTGATTATATCTATGAGAAGGTGGTGACGGCTGTCGGTCGCACCTTCACCGGGCTGTTGCAAAAAGCTCATAACGGCCAGTACGCTAATTACCTGGCCTGGACCGTCGGCGGCCTGGTGGTCGTCGTCTGGATAATACTTCAGTTATTAAAATAGAGGAGGAGCGGTGGTTTTCTCATTCATTGTCATTCCTTTATTAGTAGCTGCCTTTCTGCCTCTCATCGGAAAATTTTCTAAGAAATTGCTGCCCGATGTCCTGACCAACGCCGCTCTGGCTTACCTGCTGTTCAACTCCATTCTCCTGGTCAAGCCCATCTTCCACCAGGGAGTCATAGTTCAGAACCTGAACTGGTTGGGCGAAAAAGTCAACCTGCAGCTGGCCCTGGACAGTTTTAACCTGTTCATGCTGTTCACCATTGCCCTGGTCAGCCTGTGCATCTCTCTCTTTTCCATTGATTACCTGGAACATTACGGGCACAAATCTACTTTTTATGCCCTGTTCCTGGTGATGATTGCCGGGATGAACGGACTGGTACTGGTGCCGGACCTTTTTTCCATCTACCTGTTCCTGGAAGTGGCCGCGGTGGCCTCCTACGCCCTGGTGGCCTTCGGCCTGGGCTATGACGAGCTTGAGGCTTCTTTCAAGTACCTGATGCTGTCGGTGGTGGCTTCGGCCTTTGCCCTGCTCAGTATTGTTATCATCTTCGGGATGACCGGCAGCCTCAATTTTCAGGCTGTGGCCCAGGGGCTGCAGGACCTGGAGGCCAGGCTGGTAATCGGGGTCTGTGTCGCTTTCTTCATCATGGGCTTCGGCCTGAAAGCGGCCCTGGTGCCCTTCCATGCCTGGTTGCCCGATGCTCACCCTTCGGCCCCGGCTCCGATTTCGGCCATGCTGTCGGGGTTGCTGATTAAAGTTTCTGGCATCTATGCTCTGTTCCGGGTTATTTACAGCGTCATCGGCCTCACCCCGGCTCTATCCCGGCTGCTGATGGCCCTGGGCACCGTTTCCATGGTGGTAGCGGCCCTGCTGGCTCTCGGTCAAAAGGATATCAAGCGCATGCTGGCCTACTCTTCCATCAGCCAGGTCGGGTACATCGTGCTGGGGCTGGCCCTGGGGACTCCCCTGGGGATTGCTGGCGCCCTGTTCCACCTGTTTAACCACGCCGTAGCCAAGGGCCTGTTGTTCTTGAACTCCGGCTCCATCCAGCACATTACCGGCACCCGCAATCTGGAGGAACTGGGAGGACTGGGTAAGAAAGTTCCGGTCACAGCCGGCACCAACCTGGTGGGCTCGCTGTCGATTGCCGGAGTGCCGCCGCTGGCCGGTTTCTGGAGCAAGCTGATTATAATCATGGCCCTGATTCAGGCCAGGGAATTCGGCTATGCCCTGGTGGCCATCCTGGCCAGCATCCTGACCCTCTGGTATTACCTGCTGATCCAGCGGAAAGCCTTTTTCGGCCTGGTGCCTGACAGGTGGCTGCTGGTCAAGGAAGCTCCTTTCTGGATGTCGGCCGCCAACGTGGTGCTGGCTCTGATCTGCATCCTGGCCGGCATCTTCTTCACTCCGATTTTTAAGACCTGGATTTCCCCGGCGGCCGAGGCCCTGGCCCGGGGCGTCCAGCAGGTTCTGATGTGGGGATTGTGATATGGCAATACAAATAATTCTGCTCTGCGGCCTGGTAATCTTTTCCGGCCTGGCCATTCTGTTCAAAGACCTGCTCAAAGCCGCGCTATCGCTGGCTGTGGCCAGCCTGTTCCTCGGTATAATTTTCTTCCGCCTGACAGCGCCTTATGCCGGGGTCTTTGAGATTTCGGTGGTGGCTGGGTTGATTACCGTCCTGTTCATACTGACCATCGCCCTGACCAAAAAAGGAGACGAGGTGACCGAGACCCGGCTGGTCAAGCTGGCTTTCCCGGTCTTCTTCATCCTGTTTCTGGTCATCGATGGCCTGGTAATGAAATCACTCCTCCAGAAAATACCGGCCCTGCCCTCTGGCCCGGAAGCCGGGACCTTCGGCCAGGTTCTCTGGCAGCAGAGAACCTTTGACCTGGTAGCCCAGATCGGCGTCATCCTGGCCGGCGTGCTGGCGGTGCTGGCTCTATTCCGGAAGAAGGAAGAAGATAAAAAGGAAGAAGATAAAGATGAGTAATCTGTGGTTCTTATATCTGTTCTTTTCCGCCCTGCTGATCTTTATCGGAATTTACTGCCTGCTGACCATGCGCAATCTGATCAAGCTGTTCATCGCCGTCGAGATCATCAGCAAGGGTGTCAGCCTGGCCATCGTGGCCACGGGCGCGGTAAAAAATAATATTCTGCTGGCCCAGAGCCTGGTCATCACCTACATCGTGGTCGAGGTGTCACTGGTGGCCACGGCCCTGGCCCTGATCATCAACATCTATAAGAAAAACAAGAGCCTGGATGTCCGCTTACTTTCTAAACTGAAGGGATAAGCCATGAAAGGACTGGAATTTTTACTGTCTCCGCCGGTAGCCTTTTTCTTTTTCCTGGCGGTGGCCTTCTTGCTCTATGCCCTGGGACGGGCCATGGCTCCCGGGCTGAACCGCACCCCGGGTAAGCTAACCACCTACGCCTGCGGCGAGGATATACCCGGGGTCAAGGTGCAGTTCGGTTACCGCCTGTTCTATGTCTTTGCCCTGTTCTTCACCATCATGCACGTGGCGGCCCTGGTAATTGCTACTATTCCTACAGGAAAAATAGTATTTTTGGGCATAATTTATCTGGCCCTGATTTTCCTGGCCATCCTGGCCCTGATTACGAGGGATTAACATGCTGACCAAACTGACTCAATGGTCCCGGTTGAAATCACCCTGGATTCTGCATTTAAACACCGGCGCCTGCAACGCCTGCGACATTGAAGTCGTGGCCGCCCTGACTCCGCGTTTTGACGTCGAACGATTCGGCATCCTGCTCAAGGCCACCCCCCGGCATGCTGATGTAATCATCTGCACCGGACCGGCCACCAGGCAGATGAAGGACCGGTTGATCCGGATCTACGAGCAGACCCCCGACCCCAAGTTTGTGATCGCGGTCGGGGCCTGTGCCATGTCGGGCTGCGTCTACCGCGGGGCCTACAACGTAATCGGCGGCATTGACCAGGTGATACCGGTGGACGTCTACGTTCCCGGCTGCCCGGTGCGGCCGGATGCCGTTATTGACGGCGTGGTCAAACTTCTCAATAAACTGAAGGGATGAGGTCAAAATGAACGACCAGATGGTAATAGACAAGGCTAAAACCAGCCTGGGGGAGAAGGTGCTGGACATCGCCAACCCGGCCCCCCGCCGCATTTTTATCAAGCTGAAGGCGGAAGACCTGCTGGACGCGGTCGGCTGGTTGAAGACCGAGATGGGCTTTACCCACCTGGCCACCATCAGCGGGGTGGACCTGGGCCAGACCTTTGAAGTGCTGTACCACTTTGCCAACAATTTCACCTGCGTCAACCTCCGGACAGAAATTCCGCGAGACCAGCCACGGCTGCCCAGCATCTGCAGCCTTATTCCCGGCGCTGTCCTCTATGAGCGGGAGCTGCAGGACATGTTCGGGATAACCGTGGAAAACATACCTGATGGACGGAGGCTGCTGCTGCCCGACGGCTGGCCGGAAGGCAATTACCCGCTGCGGAAAGACTGGAAGCACGAAAGACCACCGGAGGTCATTCCTGGAGGTAAGAAATGAAGTTTCAGATACCCATAGGCCCACAGCATCCGGCCTTAAAAGAGCCCATCGGGCTCAGAATCACGGTGGAAGGCGAAGTAATCCGCGACGCCGATATCCGCCTCGGCTACAATCACCGCGGTCTGGAAAAGCTGGCCGAACAAAAAACCTGGATTCAGAACATCTACCTGACCGAACGCATCTGCGGCATCTGCTCTCACTCCCATACCACCTGTTATGTTCAGGGCGTGGAAAAACTGATGGAGCTGGAGCCGCCCAAACGTGGTCTTTACATCCGCACCCTGGTGGCTGAGCTGGAAAGAATCCACAGCCATCTGCTGTGGCTGGGTGTAGCCGGCCATGAAGCCGGTTTCGACAGTTTCTTCATGTACACCTGGCGAGACCGGGAAATCGTGATGGACATCCTGGAGATCATCTCCGGCAACCGGGTTCACTATGGCATCAACACCATCGGCGGGGTGCGCCGCGACCTGGATGAGCAGCAGGTCAAACGCATCCTGGATTCTCTGGACATTCTCCGCCAGCGCAGCGAGTACTACAAACATCTCGGGACCAACGAACCCAGTTTTGTGGCCAGGCTGGCCGGAGTGGGCTACCTGTCCAGAGAAGATGCCATCTCCCTATGCGCCGTTGGCCCCACCCTCAGGGCTTCCGGGGTACCGATGGATGTCCGCAAGGATGATCCCTACGCTGTCTATGATGAGGTGCCGTTTGAAATCTGCACCGCCGACACCTGCGACGTTCTGGGCCGGACGGTGGTGCGCATCAAAGAATTATTCCAGTGCTACAACATCATTGAATATCTTCTTAAAAACCTGCCGGCCGGACCGGTGGCTGTCCGGGCTCCGCGACGAGCCAAGCCCAATGAAGTCGTCAGCCGCTACGAGGCTCCCCGTGGTGAAAATATCCACTACATCAAAAGCAATGGCACCGATAAGCCGGAGCGGCTGAAAGTCAGGGCTCCGACCCTGGGCAACTATGCCGCTACCATCCAGATGCTTAAAAACGGTTTTATCGCCGACGTGCCGCTGATTTTCGCGGCCATCGACCCCTGCATCTGTTGCGCCGAGCGGGCCGTGTCGCTGGTTGAGGCCCGGACCGGTCAGGAAACAATCCTTTCGCTGAGCAGCTTAAAAAGCCTGAGCTTGAAACTTTCGGCCAGCCAACAAAGAAAGAGGGAAGTAGAATGGCCACTGTGAAGACTCTGATCTATCTGGTTATTTATCCCGGTCTTCTGTTTTTATTTCTTTATTCCACCTTCGTGGAATGGTACGACCGCAAACTTTATGCCCGGCTGCAAAACCGCATGGGTCCGACCCATACCGGCCGCTTTGGACTGCTGCAGCCCATCGCCGATTTCTTCAAGCTGATGGCCAAAGAAGACATCGTCCCCGAGCGGGCCGATAAGAAAATGTTCTCGGCCCTGCCGGCCTTCGGCCTGGCCATTGTCTTCACGGCCATGCTGTTGCTGCCGCTCTGGAATTACAGTTTGGACCAAGCCTCCGTCACCTCTTTTAGCGGCGACCTGATTGTGGTTCTCTATCTCTTGAGCCTGCCGACCTTCATCTTCTTCCTGGCCGGCTGGTCTTCGACCAACCTGTTCTCGACCATCGGTGCAGCCCGGGTGCTGACCATGCTCTTCGGCTACGAAGTCCCGCTGTTCCTGGCCGTCCTGAGCCCGGCGGTGCTGGCCAATTCCTGGCGCCTGGCTGAAATTGCCGCTTTCTACCGGCAGCGGCCGGCCCTGGCTCTGGTGAACCTGCTGGGATTCGTTATCGCCCTGATCTGTGTCCAGGCCAAGCTGGAAAGAACTCCCTTCGACATACCCCACGCCGAGACCGAAATCGTGGGCGGTACTTTTACCGAATACTCCGGCAAGAAACTGGCTATCTTCCGGCTGATGATGGATGCCGAGATGGTGGTGGCGGCCGGGCTGCTGGCTACGGTTTTTCTGGGGGGGTTCCCCGGCGGGCCGCTTCTCGGGCTGCTGAATTTCATCGTTAAAACCCTGTTTGTCATCTTCTTCCTTGCCCTCATCCGGGCCACCACCTCCAGAATCAGGGTGGACCAGGTGGTCAGCTTCGCCTGGAAATACCTGGCTCCGCTGGCCGTGGTGCAGCTTTTAATCGTCATCCTGGTTAAGGGGTTACTCTCATGAAGTTAGGCGTCTTTATTCCCGAACTCCTCCGCCATTTGCTCAAGAAACCGGCCACCGTTGATTATCCTTTCCAGAAGCTGGAAGTCCCCAAGGATTTTCGCGGTTCGCCCTACCTGCGACCTGAGCTGTGCATCGTCTGCCGGGCCTGCGAACGCGACTGCCCGGCCGAAGCCATAGAAATCACAGCTATCAACGAGGCAGAAAAAAGATTCAGGATGGTGATCCACAATGACCGCTGCATCCATTGCGCCCAGTGTGTCGATTCCTGTCCGACCGAGGCCATGTTGATGGACACCAGGTTTGAAATATCTGACTACGACCGCCACAACCTGAAAATGCAATGGGAATACGTCCGGGCCGTGGTCAAGCCCCGGTCCGAAGCCAAAACTTCCTGAGGTCAGCGCGGCAGCAGACTTGATTTATTCGCCGGTAGGTTTTACTATAAGAACAGCCTGCCAGCCGGAAGAGGGAGGGGCTGATGCCTGAAAAATGGGTCAGTTTCCTGAAGAAAGAGCTCCGCGGGCTGGAGCGGCTGCTGTTGCTGGGCACTGGTAATGCCCTGAAAGCCGATGATGCCGCCGGACTGCTGGTAGCCAGCCTCCTGGACCGGCGCCTCAGCCGGCATCAGAAATCCAGGATTAAAATCCTTAGAGCCTACGAACTAATCGATAGTTACCACCGTCGGATTAGGCGCCTTAAACCATCCCACCTGATCATCATAGATGCCGTGGACCTTGGTCGCCGCCCCGGCAGTATCATGGTTACCCGCCTGGAACCGGGTCACAAAAAGGAGAAAGTGGGCGGGGAATTCTATCTGTTGCTGGAAAAACTGGCCGCCGAATCTTCTTGCCGTATCTACCTGGTGGGGATTCAGCCCGATTGCCTGGATTTCGGACACCCCATCACCCCGGCCGTTAAAGAAGCCTGCCGGCAGGTAGCGGAAGGTCTCATCCAGCTGGCCGGCGGCGGGCGCTGAGCCTTAGATTTTCATCGGCATCAGCACATAAAGATAGGTGCCCTTGGGCTCAGCTTCCGGTTTCATCAGGACAGCACTATTTTCATCCTTGATTTCAATGACCACCCGGTCGGAGGCCACTGTTCCAAGAAAATCGAGCAGGTACTGGGAATTAAAACCAATTTCCAGGTCCTGACCCTGGTAATCCACTGCCAGCTTGTCTCTGGCCTCTCCATATTCAGGATTGGAGGAAAAAAGCTTTAGTTCCCCGGCCTTGAGGTTAAACTTTATACCCTTGGACTTTTCCGAGGATAAAATTGAAACCCTTTTAATGGCCGTTACCAGAGTTTCTTTTTCTATGGTTAAGATATTAGGATTGTCCTTGGGCATAACCGCCTGGTAGTTGGGGAATTTACTCTCTATAATCCTGGAAATAAGCATCCGGTTCTTCACCCGGAAGAAAAGACTGTTGTCATCGAAATCAAACTCCAGTCGCTCGTCATCAAATTTCTTCAGTTCATTAAGAGTTTTCTTGGAAATAATCTGGTTTATTTCTTTATCAATCTTTAATCCTTCAAATTCTCTCCTGGTATAGGACAGGCGATGACCGTCGGTGCTAACCAGCTCCAGTTGATTGTTTTTCAAGGCCAGCAGGGCGCCGTTCAGGTAATAACGTTGCTCCTGGGTAATAGCATAAAGCACACAGTCAATCATTTCCTTAAAATCAGTTACATTCCAGGAAATAGCCCTGTCAAAACCTGAATCCTGAATAGCCGGGAAATCTTCCTCTGGAGCTGTCAGAATCTTGATTTCGCTCTCACCTGACCTGACCACCAGGTGTTCTTCTTTCTTGACAAATTCTATACTCGGCTCTTCCGGAAGCAACTTTATGAAATCGAATAATTTACGACCATTGACGGCCGCTTTCCCTTCCTGCCTGACCTCAGCCTCAAAATTCGTTTTCAACCCGACTTCAAGGTCAGTCCCCATCAATTCCACCTGACCCTTGGAAGCTTTAATCAGCACATTGGACAGTATGGGCATGGTGGTTCTTTTTTCCACAATACCCTGCAATAAACCTAATTCATTAATTATACTATTCTTAGTAGTTGAAAACTTCATTTTTTCCACCTTTCTTCATCGTCCATAATATAATCAATAATCATAAAAAGGCAATAAAAAAAATACAATAAAGTGAAGAGAATATGTGCAAAACTATTTTTTCCTTCATTACTATCACTACTTTAAAAGGTTTATCAAGCTGTTAATTTCTCTGTTGAATTCCTGGTCGCTCTCTCTTAATTTCTCAATCTTGCGAATGCTGTGAAGGACCGTGGTGTGATGTTTACCACCGAATTTCTTGCCGATTTCCGGGAGAGAATTGTCGGTTAATTCTTTGGCCAGAAACATGGCTACCTGCCGGGGAAAGGACACCCGGGGTGAATTGTTTTTGGACCTGAGCTCCGAAGGTTTTATTTTGTATTTGGTGCAGACTACCTTCTGGATTTTTTCCACCGTTATGATGTTGGCCGAGGCGTCAAGCAATCCTTTCAGGGCCTCTTTGGCCAGTTCAAGGTCGATTCTGGACCCTTTCAGAGAGGCGTAGGCGATAACCCGACGCAGGTAACCTTCAAGTTCGCGGATGTTGGAATGAACCTTATCGGCAATGTACAGGGCCACAGGTTCAGGGAGAGAGATATCTTCCATCTCAGCTTTTTTCTTCAGAATGGCAATTCTGGTTTCTATATCCGGAGGGCGCAGGTCAGCAATCAGACCCCATTCAAAGCGGGAGCGGAAGCGGTCCTCCAGGTGAGGGATATCCTTGGGTGGACAGTCGCTGGAAATCACGATTTGTTTCTGGCTGTCATAGAGGTGGTTAAAAGTATGGAAAAATTCTTCCTTGGTTCTTTCCCGCCCGGAAATGTAGTGGATATCGTCCATCAGCAGCACATCCACAGCCCGGTACTTTTGCCGGAATTCCAGGATTTTTCCATACTGGAGGTGGTTGATGAGCTCATTCATGAAACGCTCGGTGGTGACATACAGCACCTTGAGCCTGGTGTTGGTATGCATAATCTGGTGCCCGATGGCGTTCATCAGGTGAGTTTTGCCCAGGCCGGCGCCGCCGTAGATGTAAAGCGGGTTGTAGGACTTGGCCGGGTTCTTGGCCACGGCTATCGCGGCCGCATGGGCAAACTGGTTGCAATTGCCGACGACGAAATTTTCAAAGGTATAGTTGGGGTTCAGATTAGCCACCTGGGTTACGGCCTGCTGCAGCTTGCGTTCTTCGGGAGAGTTGCGCAGGAAGGAGGCTGGGGTTTCATCGCAGATGTACTTGATGTCAAAGTTTTTATGGAAAAGCTCCTGGCTGCATTCATTTATCAGCCGGGAATAGTGGAAGCTCAGCCAATCCTTGAAATAAGAATTGGGAACTTTGATGTACAGGGCTTCGCCGTCTTCACCGATGTAAGAGGTAGGCTCAAACCAGGTCTCGAAGGCCTGGCTTTCGATCCTGCTTTTAATAGCCAGGAGTATCTGATTCCAGGGATTGGTTTTATCTGCCAGCTTCATAATGCCCTAAAAGATTTCCACAGAAATTTCCACAGCTGTGGAAAAGTCTCCCGCCGGTTGCTACGAGCGGGGAAACGTGAAAAATATTACCACCATAAAAGCCAAAATTCAAGAAAATTTTTTTCAAAGTGCCAGCCGGGGCAGGCTGAAAGCTAAAGAAAAAATTTCTAATCAGATTTTGAGGCTTAACTCGTCAGCCGGAATCCATCTATTGTGGCAATTAGGAGCTAAACCGCCGGGACTTTTAACTTCTGACCTTAAATCCGAAACTTATGACCCTCGCTTCAGCCTGAACTCCGGACTCATAGCTGCCCAGCCCGTCAATTTCCCGCTGGTGGTTGCGTTCGGGGCCAATTTATGCTATACAAATAATTCAATCTTCTAGAGATAAAATCTTAAGAAAGAGAGAAAAAACATGGCCAGAGAATGTCAGGTCTGTCATAAAGGGCCGATCTTCGGTCATAGCATCAGCCATTCCAATAAGGCTTCCCGGAAAAAATGGAGCGCCAATCTCCAGCGGGTTAAAGCTAAAACCAAAAGCGGTGTTCGAACCATCTGGGTTTGCACCCGCTGCCTGCGTTCCGGCCGGGTGCAGAAAGCCCTCTGAATTTAATCCCTGTCCACAGCCTCGATTTCTTTTAGTCTTTTTATCTTGTCCATAATTTTTTGCAGGTGGTTGATATCCTTAATCTTGATTTCCAGGGAGATTCTGGCCCGACCGTCGCCGCTGGTGTTGACCTCGGCCCGCGAGATGTTGCCGTTTTGCTCGGCCACAACCGCGGCCACCCTGGCCAGAACTCCAGGCGAGTCTTTGGCCCGGATAATCAACCGGGCCTTGAAGGTTCCCCGGAAAGCCGGGTCCCAGGCCACCTCCACCAGGCGCTGGCTGTCCAGTATTTCTTTTTGCACCAGGTAGCAGCGCTGGGCATGGACAGTCAGGCCTTTGCCTGAGGTCAGGTAACCTACGACCGGTTCGCCCTTGATGGGAGCACAGCACCGGGCCAGGGTGAGCATCTGTTCTCCCAGGTCTTTAATGGCCAGGGTTGGAGCCGGAGACCGGCCCGCCAGGCGGTCAACCACTTTTTTCAAAAGCCCCGGCGGCGGGGCCTCCTGCGGCGGGCCTCCGGTCGTCAGCCGCTCCATAAAGCTTCTGTCAATCACCACTCGGCCCAGGCCGGCCAGAAGATAGAACTCTTCCAGACTGTGGAGCCGCAGTTTGAATTCCCTCGCCAGTTTTTCCTTAAGGGCCGTTTCCGAATGAAGCTCAGGCGGCAGCCGGAATTTTTTGGCCTCTTTCTCCCAGAGCTTCTTACCGAGCTCGATAGCCTTTTTCCTGGTCTTGAGATTCAGGTATTTTTTGATGTGCTGACGGGCCGAAGCCGTGGCCACCCAGTTCAGCCAGCTGCGGTGTGGAGTTCGGTCGGGAGCAGTGATGATTTCCACGATATCGCCGCTCTTCAGCTGGGTCTTGAGCGGCATCAGTTCCCCGTTTATCCTGGCCTCCCTGGCCTTCAGCCCGATTTCGGTATGAATCTTGAAAGCAAAATCCAGGGCTGTGGCCCCAGGCGGCAGGTTGATAACTTTTCCCTTGGGGGTGAAGGCATAGATTTCTTCTGGTATCAGGTTTATCTTCAGGTTTTTTAAGAATTCCTTGGGGTTTTTCTGCTCGCTGAACAGGGCGGCAATTTCCCGCAACCACTGCAGCCGCTGGTCTTCGCCGGTCAGGCCGGAGGGAGCTCCTTCCTTGTATTTCCAGTGGGCGGCGATGCCGTTTTCGGCCAGTTCGTGCATTTCCCGGGTCCGGATCTGGATTTCGAAAGTCTGCTTGTTTTCGGTAATGATAGTGGTGTGGAGCGACTGGTAGAGGTTGGGCTTGGGCATGGCGATGAAGTCACGAAAGCGCTGCGGCAGGTGCGGCCAGCGCTGGTGGATTATGCCCAGGAGGGCATAGCAGTTCTTGATGGAGTCGGTGATGATTCTCAGGGCCAGGAAATCGTAAACCTGGTCAAAGTCGATGCCCTTCTTCTTCATCTTGGAATAGATGCTGTAGAGCCTTTTAATCCTGACCTGGATCTCGGCCGGGATGCCGTTGTCCTTCAACAGCTGTTCCATCTGCTTTTTAAGTTTTTTTAGTTCCTTTTCTCCCTTTTTCAATTCGGGCTCAACCAGGGCCACCATCCGGAAATATTCGTCAGGCTCCACGTAGCGGAAGGACAGGTCTTCGAGCTCGGCCCGGATGCGCCCCATTCCCAGGCGGTTGGCGATGGGAGCATAGATTTCCAGGGTTTCCTGGGCGATGCGTTTTTGCTTGTCTTCGCTGAGGTAATGAAGAGTTTTTAGGTTGTGCCAACGGTCGGCCAGCTTGATGAAAATGACCCGCAAGTCATCGGTCATGGCCAGGATTATTTTTCTGATGGTCTCGGCCCGGGTCTGGTCCGGGGAAGTATCTTCCACCCGGCTGATTTTGGTCACGCCCTCGACCAGGGCGGCTACCTCCCGGCCGAAATTTTCTCTTATTTCGGCCAGGCTGACCTCGGTATCCTCCAGCACGTCGTGCAGCAGGCCGGCCACCAGAGTGGTCAGGTCCAGGTTCATCTCGGCCAGGATGTTAGTCACTTCGAGCGGGTGGCTGAGGTAGGGCTCGCCCGAGCGACGAATCTGACCTTTGTGGGCCCGGGCGGCAAAGACGTAGGCTTTCTGGAGAAGGCGCAGGTCTTTTTCCGAGTACTGGCCCTGGATTTTTTCTATAATATCGTCAAAGCGAATCATTAGCCTCTGGACTGTCGGTTCCCGGGCCAGCTATTTTGCCAGAAAGGAGGAGATAACCTCCAGTACTTCATCGACTGAGATCTGTTGCAGACAACGATGGTCGTAAGGGCAGGCTTTGTAGCTGCAGGGTGAACAGGGCACGGATTTTTTCAGGGCTACCGCCGGTGGCTGAGCTGGCCCGCACAGGTCGGGGTCGGTCGGACCATACAGGCTGATAACTGGAACGCCCAGCAGGTTGGCCAGGTGAGTCAGCCCGCTGTCGTTCCCTAAATAAACGGCAGCCCGGGCAATGACCCCGGCGGTTTCTTCCAGACCGAGCTGGCCACTCCAATCCATCACCCAGCTGTCGAGTCCAGCTCGGAGCTGGTGACTGACCTCCTGGCTGGAGCGGGAACCAACCAGGGCTACACGCAGTCCTTTCTCCAGCAGCCGGTGCACCAGTTCTGCCTGTCGGTCTGAAGGCCAGACCCTGGCCAGACCGAAGCTGGAGCCCGGTTTGATGACGGCTAGAGTCTCGACTGGCTGCAGCCCGGCCTGCTGCAGCCGGCTGGCGGCGGCCTCGATAATAGCAGCCGGAAGCTGCAATCGGTAGGGCCCATCGTCCACGGTCAGCCCGAACTTTTCCAGCAGGTTCAGATAGTGGTATTTTAAGTGAAGCTGCGGCTCAGCGGCTTTGAGGCGCACTTTTTTGGTGAGCATAAAACCCCGGCCCTCGTGGTCATAACCCCAGCGCTGGGGGATTCGGGCCAGGTAGAACAGCAGGGCAGAAGCGAACGATTCATCGAGCAGCAAGCCCAGGTCAAAATCAAGTTTTTTCAGTCGGGCCGAAGCTCTTTTCAGCCCGCTAATATCTTTGTACTCCGGCAGGGTCAGCACCTGGTAATCCAGGCCCAGGTTCTGAAAAAATTGGGCATAGCCCCGGGGCGGGACAATTGCCAGCTGGGCTGAGGGGAAATTCTGCTGCAGTGAGCGCAGGCAGGAGAAAGCCAGCAACGAGGCACCCAGGGAACGGGGCAGATAAACCAGGATTTTCATCAGGTTAATTCTAAGCTGGCCTTAAAGTGTTGTCAAAAAGTTATTTTCCGGAGGCTGCCTTGCTTTGCTCCTCCGCCGGCTTTTCTTCCTTCTTTTTTTCTTTATAGGAGCGGTGCTGGCCGTTCTGACCGTTCCCACCCGCTGGAGAGTTCTTGTGGGCGTAATCGGTGATGTACCAGCCGGAGCCCTTAAATTGAATGGCCGGAGAAGAAATCAGCCGGCACAGAGTACCACCGCATTCGGGGCAGGTCTCCAGAGATTTTTCGTTAATTTTTTGCAGAATTTCAAAATGACGATGGCATTGCTGGCAACGGTATTCGTACAAGGGCATCTTCGGACTCCTTGCCTAACAAGGTTTTTGGCCAATACAGGTTTTTATATTATAGCAAAAAACAGCCAGGATGGTAATGAGACCGCCTGCAGGCAGACCTGTAAGGCCAGCTCAGGCTTCCTGTCCCCCCTTTTATTTGTCTTACCCTGGATTCAGAAAGTTTTGTCTGAATCGTCCTGGAACTTGGGGATACGAGCTTTTACTTTTTCTTGGCCAAAGTGGAAGCCCAGCAGGAAGAAGGAAAAGATTCCGATTAGAAGCATCAAGAATTTCCAGAATTTACTCATCTTGACCCATTCTTATAAATTTTTTACTAATTCCTCTCGAATGTCAACCTTTAGGGCCAAGTTTTTTAATTTTTTTGGTAAAAATCTTGTCATTTGCCGAAAGACTAATAAAGGCTTAAAATTCAGGTGGAGGCAGCAATGAAAAGGAAGTCCTGGATGGTTCAGGTCTTTCTGGGGTTGCACCTGTGTTTGCTCCTGACCGGTCTCTGGGCCCAGGGGCTGAGGAAAGCGGTCTGGGCCGGTCAGTTTTATGAGGCCGACCCGGCCAGGCTGAGTCGTCTGCTGGATATTTACCTGGCCGAAGCCCGAACCAGGTCAGTACAGGGAGAGGTCCTGGGCCTGATTGCCCCCCATGCCGGATATGTATATTCAGGCCAGGTGGCAGCCTGCGGCTACAGCCTGGTGAAGGGCCAGGCGGTGGAGTCAGTGGTTATCATCGGCCCTTCCCATCAATACGGTTTTGAAGGCTGCTCCATCTACCTCCGGGGCGGTTTTGAAACTCCCCTGGGCCTGGCTGAAGTGGATGCCAGCCTGGCCAGGGAGCTGTCGCGATTGTCAGGCTTCGGATACATCCCGGAGGCCCATGCCCGTGAGCATTCGGTCGAAGTTCAGGTGCCGTTTATCCAGAAGGTCTTTCCCGGGGCCCGGATTGTGCCGGTGGTCATGGGCTACCAGACCAGGCCGACAGTCCAGGCGCTGGCCGGGGCCCTGGCCAGAGTCCTGCCGGGGAAAAAGGCCCTGGTGGTGGCTTCTACCGACCTATCTCACTTTCTCTCCAGGGCTGAGGCCAATGAACTCGACCAGAAGACGATAGACCTCCTCCGGCAGCTGGACCTTAAAACCCTGACCCGGAAGATGGAAAGACATGAAAATATAATGTGCGGCAGCGGACCGGTCCTGGCCCTGCTGCAATATGCCAGGAAGCTGGGCCCGGCCCGGGTGGAAGTCCTGGCCTATTCCGATTCGGCTGCGGTCGGCGGGCCGGCCGACCGGGTGGTGGGTTATCTCTCAGCCGCGGTCTGCCTGGAAAAGGCGGCAGGTTTAACCGACCTGAGCCCGGAAGAAAAAAAAGAATTGCTGGGCCTGGCCAGGAAAGCCATCGAAGTCTATCTGGAGTCGCGGGAAATCATCAGCTACCAGCCGGCCCAGGCTCGCCTGGAAACACCAGCCGGGGCCTTCGTCACCTTGAAAAAAAATAGCCAGCTCCGGGGCTGCATCGGTTTTGCCGAGCCGCTCTTTCCTCTCTGGCAGACAGTGGCTCAGGCTGCCGTCCTGGCTGCTACCGAAGACCCCAGGTTCCCGCCGCTGAGAAAATCGGAATTGAAAGACCTGGAAATTGAGATTTCAGTCCTGGGCCCACTCCAGCCGGTCAACAATATTTCAGAAATCAAGGTCGGACGGCACGGCCTGGTCATCAAGCAGGAAAACCGCAGCGGTCTGCTCCTGCCCCAGGTGGCCAGCGAATTGGGCTGGGACCGCCTGACCTTCCTGCGGGAACTGTGCCGCAAAGCTGGTTTGCCGGATGGAGCCTGGAAGAACTTAAAGTCACTGTCAAAATTTGAAGCCATAGTCTTTCACGACTGAGGCTACGGCCAGGACCGGTTGCCAAAAGGCTGTCCGGAACTTATAATAAAGTCGGAAGGCAGAAATGAGCTGGACAATTTATGGCATTCTTATTATTTTCGGGCTGTTCCTCATCCTGATGATCATCAATCCCAACCTGTCGTGTTTCGGCCGCAGAATTCGCTCACCCTTCTATCCGGTTACCAGGAAGAAAAAAATGCGGACAGTTTCCAGGGATTATAAATTTGACCTGGGAGAGCAGGGCCAACCACCGGGCCGGGCCAGCTCGAAAGATGCCACTAAGAAACCTAAAACTGAGGACTACGGATTCAAGCTGGACTGACCAGTTGACCTGGCGGAAGGAGTGTTGGTGCCGCAGGGAGGCAGGAGCAAGCGAGAGGGGGGGCTGGAGTCCAATTCCCCCGCGTTCATTTTTCTAATTTTTGCCCTTTACCTTTTAGGCCTGGCTGGATGCCAGCCTTCTCCGGCCCGTCTGGTCCCACCTGACAGGATTGATTATCTTGACGGCCAGGCTTCATTTTCCCTGAGGGGACCGGATGGGGCAGTTCGGTTTCGCCTGAGCTTCTATTACCGGCTGGAAAATCAGGCCAGGCTGGAGCTGTTTGACCCCCTGGGCCGGTTGCAAACCATCGTCTGGCTTAAGGGAGAGCTGGCTACACTGTACCTGCCGTCAGACCGGGTTTTCTGGGCGGGAGAGAGCCGGCTGATAACCACTGAAGTTTTTGGCCAGGAATTGCCAGCTCGGGAGTTGGCCAGGATTCTGGCCGGTATCTGGTCTGAGCTAGAGTCAGATGCCGGCTGGCAACTTCAGGTCGATGAGCAAGGTTCAGTGGTCTCCGGGAAGCGGGCTGGCCTGAGCTTTGAAGTCAAAGAAACTTTTGCTCCGGGCCAGGTGCCGAAAACGGTTCATTTTACCTCGCGGGACTGTATGGTGAGAATGAAGCTGCTGAAGCTCCATTTCAACCGACCACGGCCGGAAAGCGTTTTTCAACCATCTATTCCGGCCGGGACCAGGAAGCTGGAGTGGGAAGAGATTTCTGGCCGATGGAAAAAATAACCGTAAGGTCTCTGGCCAAGGTCAACCTAGGGCTGGAAGTGGGTCAGCTCCGGGAGGACGGGTATCACCAGCTGACCACGCTTTTTCAGACTGTTAACCTTAAAGACCGCCTGACTTTTGAACCTCGTCCCGACGGGGAAATTTTCCTGGCCGGGAACCGGGCTGATGTGCCCTGGGATGAAAGTAATCTGATCTACCGGGCAGCCCTGCTCCTGCGGCAGGCTTCGGGCCGGAGGCCCGGGGTCAAAATCACTGTGGACAAGACTATTCCCCCCGGGCGGGGCCTGGCCGGAGGCAGCAGCAATGCTGCCGTAACTATGCTGGCCCTAAACCGACTGTGGAGACTTCATTTCAGTCAGGAGCAACTGCACTGCCTGGCCGCCATTCTGGGGGCGGATGTTCCCTTTTTTCTTCACGGAGGACTGTGCCTGGGTCAGGGAAAGGGCGAGCGGTTACAGCCGCAGCCGGAATTGCCGCCGGCCTGGGTGGTCCTGGTAGTACCAGATTTCCCCGTTTCCACGGCCCTGATTTACCAGGAATTTGACCGCCGGCAGGGCTTCTTGACTTCAACAGGTAAAGAAAGTAAAATTATGAAGTTTTTAGAGCATAAAAACTTTTTGAAATTCAAGCACTTAAGAAACGATTTAGAACCGGTGGCTTTTAAGATACATCCTCAGCTGGCTGAGATTAAGAGGGAAATAGCCGCCGCCGGGGCGGAGTTATCCCTGTTGAGCGGATCGGGGTCAGCTGTCTTTGGCTGGTTTCAGGACTTGTCCCTGGCCCAGCAGGCTGCCGGCAGGTTAGCCCGAGACTATCAGGTTTGGCTGGTAGAGACTGTGGGACGGGAGAAGTACTGGCAAGAGCTCGGCACTGGGGCGTAGCCAAACTGGTAAGGCAACGGACTTTGGATCCGTCATTTGGAGGTTCGAGTCCTCCCGCCCCAGCTCTGATCAAGACCGGAGAGGAATAGAAGATGAAAGTATTTTCAGGCTCATCCAATCCGCAGCTGGCCCAAAGGATTGCCAGCTATCTGAAAATTGAACTCGGCCGTTGTGTCCTGGACAGGTTTGCTGACGGCGAGATTCATTTTTACATCGATGAAAATGTCCGGGGGGAGGATGTTTTTGTCATTCAGTCCGGCTGCGCAGATGCCAATTTTCATCTGATGGAGCTGTTCCTGATGCTGGATGCCTTCAAGCGGGCTTCGGCTGGCCGGATTACAGCTGTGATTCCCTATTTTGCTTATGCCCGTCAGGACTGGAAGGACCGGCCCCGGGTGCCGATATCCGCCAGGTTGATGGCTGACCTGCTGGAAACCGCTGGAGCCAACCGGGTGCTGACCATGGACCTGCACTCGCCCCAGATTCAGGGCTTTTTCTCCATTCCAGTTGATAACCTGATGGCCGCGCCGGTTATAGCCAACCACATCAGGACTCTCAACCTGGCCAACCTGACCATCGTTTCCCCCGATGCCGGGGGCGTCGGCCGGGCTAGAGTCTTTGCCAAGAGACTGGATGCCATGCTGGCCATAATCGATAAGAGGCGTCCGGCACCCAACGTGGCCCAGGTACTTCACGTAATCGGTGAGGTCCGGGACCAGGATGTAGTCATATTCGATGATATGGTGGATACCGCCGGCACCCTGACCCTCGGAGTAGAAGCCCTGCGGCGGGAAGGGGCCAAAAGAATTTTTGCCGCCTGCACTCATCCAGTGCTGTCCGGGGAAGCGGTGGAACGCATTGAAAAATCTGGACTGGAAAAAGTCTTCGTCACCGATACCATTCCCCTGAAAGACCAGGCCAGCCGGAGCCAGCGATTCCAGGTGCTGTCGGTGGCCGAGCTGTTTGGCGAAGCCATAAAAAGAATAAACGAGGGTAGTTCCGTAAGCTCTCTTTTTACCTGAGGAGGAAAGAAATGACACTGGTGATTAAAGCCGAAAAAAGAACCGAGCTGGGAAAGAATGCCTCCGGGCGGTTAAGACGCCAGGGGCTAGTCCCGGCCATTCTCTATGGGCAGTCCATGGGTAGCATCCCGCTGACCCTGAAGAAAAAGGATATCATCGAAATCCTGAAATCAGAAACCGGGGAAAACACCATTTTCCGGGTAGCCTATGACTCAGAAGAAAAAGATGTGATGATCAAGGAAGTCCAGATTAATCCGGTGACCGATGAGCTGACCCACGTCGACCTTATCAGTATTTCTATGGACAAACCGGTCCGGGTTTCGGTTCCGGTGGAACTGGTGGGAGAACCGGTCGGGGTCAAGGTGGAAGGCGGTCTGGTCGACTTCCTGCTGCGCGAACTCGATATCGAATGTCTGCCGCGTGAAATTCCCGAATCGATCAAGATTGATATCAGCCAGCTCCACCTGCACCAGTCTTTTAAGGTGATGAACCTGGAGCTTCCGGCCGGGATCAAGGTTCTGCATGAACCCCAGACGGCGATTGTGGTTATAAGCAGCGTGGCCGAAGAAGCGGCTCCGGCCACCGCCGAAGAAGTGGTAGAAACCGCCGAGATGAAAGAACCGGAAGTTATCAAGAAAGAACGCAAGAAAGAGGAAGAAGAAGAGGAAGAAACCAAGGGGTGATGAGTGTGGCTGGTGGTCGGTCTGGGCAACCCCGGGGAAGAATACAGCTATACCAGGCATAATGCCGGTTTCCTGGTGGTTCAATCCCTGGCCCGGCAGTGGCAACTCCCGCTCCGAACCAGGGCCGGCCGGTCGCGACTGGCCGAGACCAGAAGAGGCCGTTCCCGGGTCATCCTGGCCCTGCCCCAGACCTACATGAATATGAGTGGCCAGGCGGTGCTGGCCTTGCTGACTAAATACCGGGCAAAGCCTGAGAACCTGATTGTCGTCTATGACGACCTGGACCTGGACCTGGGTCAGGTCCGGGTGCGAGCTGGCGGCAGCCCCGGCAGCCACAAGGGCATGAAATCAATCGTTGAGTCTATCGGGAGCCAGGCTTTTCCCAGGGTCAGGGTGGGCATCGGGCCCAAGCCGGCCGATACCGAGGCCGCGGTTTATGTCTTAGAAGAATTCTCGTCCGGAGAGTGGGAAAAACTGCAGCCGGCGCTGGCGGCCGCCAGCCAGGCGGTGGAAATGATAATTGATGGAGAACTGACTCGGGCCATGAATATGTTCAACCGGCGAAAAAAACAATAGTCCGCCAGGCCAGATTGATTTTTCGTAAGAATTAGGTAAAATAAGAGTTCGTCTCCTTGCTCCGGAGCAGAAGCTCCGGGGCTTTAAATCCATAAGGAGGAAGATATGAATCAATACGAAACAGGTTTTATTGTCGCTCCCAATCTGTCAGAAGAAGAAGCCTCGGCCCTGATCAATCAGCTGGCTGAGGTCATCCCGGCCAAGAACGGCCAGATGATCAAGAAAGACTTCTGGGGAAAAAGAAAACTGGCCTATCCCATCAAACGGTTCAACGAGGGCCTGTACGTGTTCTTTATCTACCAGGGCTCTCCGGCCATCCCGGCCGAACTGGAAAGAAGGTTCAAGCAAACCGACGCCATCCTCCGTTTCATGACTATCAAGCGGGACCCCGGGGATGTGATGAAGGGCAAGAAGCAAGTCCAGACCGTGGCAGCGGCCGAAAGTGCCCCGGCCGCAGCTGAACCTCAGGCCGAAGAATCTTCCCGGGAGGAGGTAAAGTAAGATGGCTAACAGAGAAGAAAGAGAAAAGACTGAAAGAGCCCCCTCCAGAAAATACTTCCCGCCCAAGAAAAAGGTTTGCCGTTTCTGCGAGAGAAATCTCCGGGACATAGATTACAAAGCGGTGGAGATACTGCGCAAGTACATTCCCGACCGCGGCAAGATTGCTCCTCGCCGCATCACCGGCACCTGTGCTTACCATCAGCGGAAACTGGCCCGGGCCATCAAGCGAGCCCGGATTATGGCCCTGTTGCCTTTTGTGGAAGACTGAGGTCGAGGAGGCTGCCGATGAAAATCATACTCTTGGAGAACGTGGAAAAAGTCGGGCGAAAGGGAGATATCCTGGAAGTGGCCCCGGGTTTCGCCCGGAATTATCTGATTCCCAGGAAACTGGCCATGGAGGTCACCCCCGGCAACCTGAAGTCGGTGGAAATGCAGCAGAAAGCCCTGAAAAAGAAGCTGGAAAAGGAGCGGCTGACTTTCCAGGAATTGATCAAACAGCTCAACCAGGTCAGCCTGACCTTCGTCCGCAAGTCGAGCGAAAAAGATGTCATTTTCGGCTCGGTCTCAGCCGCGGACATTCAGGAAGAACTGGTTCGCCTGGGGTTTGACATAGACCGGAAAAAGATTATTCTTGATGAACCGATAAAAAGACTGGGCACCTTTTCCGTTCCCATCAAGGTTTACCACGAGGACAAAGCCGAGATAAAGGTGGTGGTGGTCAAGGAAGAGGCTCCGGTCCCCGAAAGCCAGGTAGAACCACAGAAGTGAGAACGGCCGGGTTGTAAGAAGCGTCTCTTTTAATAACAAAATATGGAGGCCAGGCCTCCTGAGAAGAGAGAGAGAGAGAGAGCATGGAACTGGATTTGACCGTTCTCAAGAAAACGCCACCCCACAGCCTGGAGGCAGAAAAAACAGTTCTGGGGGGGATCCTGGTCAGCAATGCCTACCTGAACCTGGTCCTTAGCCAGATTTCACCCGAAGATTTTTACCGCGACTCCCACCGTCAGATTCTGGAAGGTATGATCAAGTTGATGGACCGCAGTCAGCCGATTGACCTCCTGACCCTGAGCGATGAGCTGCAGAAGGCCGGGGTGCTGGAAGAAATCGGCGGCTCCGCCTACCTGGCTTCCTTGATGGATGGTGTCCCCCGCACCCTGAATATCGAGTACTACGCCCAGATTATCAAAGAAAAGTCTCTGCTGCGGAAGTTGATTCTATCCTCAGCCAAAATCATCAATACTTCCTTTGAGCAGCAGGCTGATGCCGATACCCTGATCAGCGAAGCCCAGCAGGCCATCGTGGAAATCGCCGAGGCCAAGATCAAACCCGGGTTCGTGCCCATCGGGGCCCTGACCGGGGACATGCTGGAGACCATCAGGCTGCTGGCCGAGCGCCGGGAAGCGGTGACCGGGGTGCCTACCGGTTTCATTGAGCTGGACAACCTGACTGGCGGTTTCCATTCTTCCGAATTCATCGTGGTGGCGGCCCGGCCCTCCATGGGCAAGACTGCCTTGGCCCTCAACATCTGCCAGCACGTGGGGCTGCGAACTGATTACTATGCCGGCTTCTTCTCGATAGAAATGGCCAAGGAACAGGTGGCCCTGCGTCTGCTGTGTGCCGAGGCCCAGGTAGATTTAAGAAAAGCCAGGTCGGGCTTTATCAGTGAACGGGAGTTCGAGCGGTTGCAGCTGGCGGCCGAAACCCTGTCCCAGGCCCGCATCTACATCGATGAATCGGCCGCCCTGACCGTGATGGAAATGAAGGCCAAGTGCCGGCAGCTACGGCTGGAAGGGCACCTCGACATCGTCTTTGTGGATTATATTCAGCTGATGCGGACCGGGGGGCGCTTTGAAAATCGCAACCAGGAAATGTCCTTCATTTCCCGGTCGCTCAAGGAACTGGCTAAGGAACTGCGCATCCCGGTGGTCGGAGTGTCGCAGCTCAGCCGGGCCCCGGAAAAGATGCGCAAGGAACCCAAGCCCATGCTGTCTGACCTGAGGGAATCCGGAGCCATCGAGCAGGATGCTGATGTGGTCATCTTCATCTACCGCCCGGATTACTATCATCCGGAAGATGAAGCCATCAAGGGCATCGCTGAGGTCAACGTGGCCAAGCAGCGTAACGGGCCACTGGGCAGCGTTCCCCTGGTCTTCCTGCGAGAATACGCCAAGTTTGTCAACATGGATTTCAGTTATAAACGCGAAGAGGAAGTCTGAGCACGGCCGATGGAGAAACAAATCTGGATACCCTTTTTCGGAAATTTTTTCTGCGAGCTGGGCCAGGTGTATGACCTGGCAGTCAGGGGCTTCCGGGCCATCTTTAAAAAGCCTTTCGAGAAAAAAAATTTCTGGCAGCAGCTGGAAGAGGTCGGGGTTAATTCCCTGCCGGTAGTGTCGCTGACCGCGGCCTTCGGCGGCCTGGTCTTCGGCCTGCAGGCCTACCTGGCCTTCCACCGCTACATCGGACCGGGCTCGGAATCACAGGGCGGGCCGATTATCGCCGTCGGCCTGTGCCGGGAACTGATTCCCATCCTGGTCGGACTGATGGTGGCCGGGCGGGTGGGTTCAGCCATGGCCGCGGAAA
This sequence comes from Candidatus Aminicenantota bacterium, assembly GCA_014360005.1. Classification (GTDB taxonomy): domain Bacteria; phylum Acidobacteriota; class Aminicenantia; order Aminicenantales; family Saccharicenantaceae; genus Saccharicenans. Next base: position 125,123 of record JACIYI010000002.1, read on the forward strand.
TCGGGACCATGAAAATCACCGAGCAGATCGATGCTCTGTTCAGCCTCGGAGCCAACCCGGTTAAATACCTGGTAGCTCCCCGAATTCTGGCCAGCATGGTCATGGTGCCCTGCCTGACTCTGTATGGAGATATGATTGGAATCTTCGGCGGCTATACCTATAACGTCCTGTTGATGAAGGTCAACAAGACGCTTTACATCCAGAACACGCTGAAGTATTTCGAGATGTGGGATATTTCGGTGGGGTTGATCAAGGCTCTGGTCTTCGGCCTGGTGATAGCCATAGTCGGTTGCTGGCAGGGCATGACGGCCGAAGGAGGAGCCGAAGGTGTCGGCCGGGCCACTACCAAGTCGGTGGTGGTGGCCAGCATCACCATCCTGATTCTCAATTTCTTCCTGAGCAAGGTTCTGCCGGCCACCCTGTGATAACCAATGAGCAAGATAAGAATCGTTGACCTGCACAAATCGTTTGAGGGCAAAGCGGTCCTGAAAGGGCTGAAGCTGGAAATTCAAGCCGGGGAAACCATGGTCATCATCGGGCAGAGCGGCTCGGGCAAGAGCGTTCTGTTGAAACACATCATCGGCATCATGAAACCCGACCGCGGTCAGGTCTTCATCGATGGCCAGGAGATCTCAGCCCTGCCCGACGAGGAAATAATGAAGCTCAGCCGCAAATTCGGGATGCTGTTTCAGGGCGCGGCCCTCTTTGATTCCATGACCGTGGCCGAAAACGTGGCCTTCGGCCTGAGACGGCACACCGACCTGGACGAAGCTGAAATACAACGGCTGGTGCGGGAGAGTCTGGAACAGGTCGGGCTGCGGGGCGTGGAAAATCTGCTGCCCTATGAACTTTCGGGCGGCATGAAGAAAAGGGTGGGACTGGCCAGGGCCATCGCCTACAGCCCCGAAATAATTCTCTATGATGAACCGACCACCGGCCTGGACCCCATCCGGGCCGATGCTATCAATTGCCTGATTTTGCAGCTCAAGGAGGAGCTGAGGGTAACTTCGGTCATAATCACCCACGACATGAACACCACCTACAAGGTGGCTGACCGGGTAGCCATGCTCTATGACGGCCGGATTATAGAGGTGGGAACGCCGGAAGAGATCAGGCATTCACCCAACCCGGTGGTCCAGCAATTTATCAACGGCCGGGCCGAAGGCCCCATTACTGAGTGGTGAGGAGTACATCATGACAATGAAGCGGGAAATGAAAGTTGGCCTCTTTCTCTCTGGCTTTTTTCTGCTGCTGGCCGTGCTGATATTGTCCGTGGGCAATGTCCAGGAGCTATTCAAGAAACAGGGCTACCGGGTTTATGCGGTGTTTGATTCCGCCCTGGGGCTGGAAAAGAATGCTGCCGTCAAGATGGCCGGAATCAAAATCGGACTGGTCAAGGGCATCGCCCTGGAAGGGCGCCGGGCCAGAGTCACTATGAGCATTTACCCCGATTACCGGATTCCTCACGGCTCCAAAGCCACCCTGGCTTCGCTCGGCATACTGGGGGAAAAATATGTGGAAATCGTCCCCGGACGGGAAACTTCCTACTACGAGCCCGAAGAGGTCATGGACTCCTTGCCGCCGATCAGTTTTGACCAGCTGGGGACCCAGCTCATGTCCCTGGGAGAAGATATCAAGAAAGTGGCGGCCTCGGTCAACAGAGTCTTGCAGAAAGACCTGGGCCCTAACCTGAGAAAAAGCCTGGAAAACCTAGAATCGCTGACCAAGGAATTCGACAGTTTGCTCAGGGAGAACCGCTCTTCTCTGCACCAGGCGCTCGAAAATTCCGGCCAGACCTTCGCCACCATCAACCGGGAAGTGGAACGGGTCTCGGGCCGGTTGCAGGAGACCCTGAATGAGATTAAGGGGCTGGTCCAGGAAAACCGGCCGGGTGTCCAGGAAAGTTTGAAGAAGCTGGATGAAGCCCTCACCGGGCTGCAGGAATCTCTGGAGTCACTGCAGACGGTGCTGGGCAGAATAGAAAAAGGCGAGGGCACGGCCGGCAAGCTGGTCCAGGAAATGGACCTTTATGATGAGGCCAAGGAAACTGTGGACCAGGTTAAAAGGATTACCACCTCGGTCTCGGCCCTTGATTTCGGGGGCGGAGTCCAGGGCGCTTATTACGGCAGCAGTGAGTTGTTCAAGGGGTCGCTTTATGGTCGCCTCTGGTGGAAGGGGCGGGCCTTACTCTCGGCCGGTCTTATCCATAATCCCTGGGAAGATAAATTTGTCTATTCGCTGGAGGCTGGCTGGCGCTGGCGGGGGCTGGTGGCCCGGGGGGGGCTGATTGAAAGCCGGTTCGGAGCCGGCCTGGACTGTTTTCTGCTCAACAACCGGCTGGCACTGAGCGCCGAAGCTTTTGATTTCAATCGCTCGCCCCGGCCGCAATTCAGAGTTTATGGCCGGATTTATCCGGTGAAAAACTTTTATCTGCTGCTGGGACTGGATGATTTTTCCCTGGCCGAGCGTCGGGAAATATTCTTCGGCCTGGGGCTGGAGCTCAGATGAAAAAGGGAACGGTTTTTGTCTGCCAGAACTGCGGTTTTCATTCGCCCAAGTGGCTCGGCCGCTGCAGCCAGTGCGGTGAGTGGAACACCATGGTGGAGGAGCTGGAAGAAGACTTTGCTCCCGAGCTGCCAGATAGCGGTGGGGAACCGGTCCTGTACCAGGACATAAAAGAGACCACCAGCCAGAGAATTCCGGTCGGCATCGACCAGTTCAATAGCGTCCTGGGCGGCGGGCTGGTCCTGGGCTCGGTAGTTCTGATTGGCGGAGAGCCGGGCATCGGCAAATCCACCCTGTTGCTCCAGGTTTCGCGCGAGCTGGCTGCCGAAGACAGCCCGGTCTTGTATGTTTCCGGCGAGGAATCCCTGGAACAGATTAAGCTCAGGGGAGACCGACTGGGATTGAGCCGGGAGAAAGTCTTTCTTCTGGCCGAAACCAGTCTGGAACGAATCCTGAATGCCGCCGACCGCATGAGGCCCAGGGCCCTGGTTATAGATTCGGTCCAGACCATCTTTTCTCCTCAGCTGACGTCCAGTCCAGGCACCATCAGCCAGGTGCGGGAAGTGACCAACCGGGTCTTCCGCGTGGCCAAGCGGAACCAGACTCCAGTTTTCCTGATCGGGCATATCACCAAAGAAGGCAGCCTGGCCGGTCCCAAATCGCTGGAACACATGGTGGATGTGGTGTTGTTGTTCGAAGGAGAGCGGGACCATAATCACCGGGTGCTGCGGGTGCTGAAAAACCGCTTCGGCCCGGTCTCAGAACTGGCCATTTTTGAAATGAGCCAGTCCGGTTTACAGCCCATAGATAATCCCTCAGCTTTTTTTCTGCGGGAAAGGCCTCAGAATGAGCCCGGCAGCGCGGTGGTGGCCACCATCAAGGGTTCCCGGCCGCTGCTGGCAGAAATCCAGGCCCTGGTCTCCTCCACCTTGTTTTCTGGTAACCCGCGGCGGATGTCCATAGGCCTGGACCATTACCGGGTGTCGATGTTGCTGGCCCTGGTGGAGAAAAAAGTTGGGTATAGCTTTGCCGGAGAGGATATCTACCTGAATGTGGCTGGCGGGCTGGAAGTGGCCGAACCGGCGGCCGACCTGGGAGTGGTGCTGTCAGTTATTTCTTCCATCAAGAATTTGCCGCTGCCGCGGGAAATGGCCGTCTTTGGAGAAGTCGGCCTGAGCGGGGAAATTCGCTCGGTCAGCCAGCCGGTGGCCAGAGTCAAAGAAGCCCGGTCCCTGGGATTGGAAACGGTGCTGATGCCGGCCGGCAACCTGCCCCAGCTTAAGGGTGAAAACCTCAAGGGTATTCGCTGTCTGGGCGTGGCCTCAGTCCGCCAGGCCCTGGCCCAGGTATTTTAATTTCTTGGCCGATTTTGTAAAATAAGGCCGAACCCGAGGGAAGGATTAATATGGGCTTAATATTATTCAGGTTAATAATTATCATTCTAGTCCTGGTGGCCGGTTATTTCTATCCCCCATTCACCCTTAACCGGACCGGTGGGGCCCTGGTCGGCTTACTGCTGGGGGTACTGATTATACTTATGGAAGCCAGGGTGCGCCGGGCCCAGTTCAGGATAATCTGGACAGCCTCCGTCGGCACCCTGCTGGGCGTCCTGGCTGGCTGGCTTCTGGGCTCTATTTACCACTCAGTTGTGCGCACCTCGGACATGGCCTCGTTCATCCGGATTTTTTTCCTGATCGCCTTTCCCTACATCGGATTTCTCCTGGGCATCAAGAAACCGGAATGGCTGGAACCGAGTTTTTTTGCTAACTTTTTCCGCAGCCAGGGAGCCGAACGGACTTATAAGCTTCTGGATACCTCGGTCATCATTGACGGCCGGATTGCCGAAGTCTGCAGCACCGGCTTCGTCGACGGAGACCTGGTGGTTCCTCAATTTGTGTTGAAAGAGTTGCAGCTGGTAGCCGACTCGCCCGACCCGCTGAAAAGGCAGCGCGGCCGCCGGGGCCTGGAAGTGCTGGACAGGCTGCAGAAAACAGCCAGAATCAAGGTGGTGATTTCTGACCTGGATTTTCCCGAGATTAAAGACGTCGATTCCAAGCTGATAGAATGTGCCAAGGCTCTTAAGGCCAAGATCATCACCAATGATTTTAACCTCAACAAGGTGGCCAAGCTCCAGGGCATAGAAGTACTGAATATCAACGAACTGGCCAATGCCTTAAAACCGGTGGTCCTGCCCGGGGAGACCATGCGGGTCTTCATCCTGAAAGAAGGTAAGGAAAAGGACCAGGGGGTGGCTTACCTGGATGATGGCACCATGGTGGTGGTGGACAACGCCCGCCGCATGATCGGTCAGACGGTAGATATTACGGTGACCTCGGTCCTGCAGACGACGGTGGGCAAGATGATTTTTGGCCGTTATAACGGCGAACTCCGTTAGACAGGATGCGGAAATGAAACTCAAAGCCGGGCTGGGTTATGACCTCCACCGGCTGGTCCCGGGCCGTCCGCTGATTATCGGGGGAGTCGCCATCCCAGCCGAAATTGGCTGCCTGGCCCACTCGGACGGCGATGTCCTGGTTCATTCCCTGATCGACGCCCTGCTGGGGGCGAGAGGGGAAGGAGACATCGGTCAGAGATTTCCGGATACCGACCCGGCTTACGAGGGGGTTTCCAGCCTGGAGCTTCTCCGGCGGGTGATGGCTGAAGTCCGGGCCGCCGGCCTGACCGTGGTCAACACCGATAGTGTCCTGATCCTGGAAAAACCCCGGCTGGCCCCTTACCTTGGGGCCATGAAGGCCAACCTGGCGCTACTCCTGGGAATTGAGCCAGACCACATCGGTCTCAAGGCCAAGACGGCTGAAGGCCTGGGGTACATCGGCTCGGGACAGGCGGTAGCCTGCTGGACGGTGGCCCTGCTCCAGAGCCAGGAATAGAGCTTTTCCGGTTTCAACGGCTTTGCCAAAGACCTGATATTCTGGTATAATTGGCTCTAATTTCAGGGGAGTTAAGTTTCTGAGCTTATTATAAAAACAGCAATCAAAAATAAAAACGTCAAGCCCGGAAATCTACTCTCCTGAAAAATAAAATTTCTAAGGAAGGAGTCTCACATGAAGTCTCTAAGAGAGATTGCCAAAAAGACATTTTTGACCGAAAGCCAGCTGAAAAAGATTGAAGACCTCATCCTCAAGGACAATTTCTTCCCGCCGGAGACGGTCCGGCAAGAAATCGAAACATTCTGCACCGACCTGGGCTTGAGCGAGCAATATTTTGAATCCACGCCCCTGGTGACTATCGCCCGCCACATTGAAGCCCTGAGGTCAGCCGAAATCCTGGCCCGACTGCGGGGGGAGCAGCAAGTCAGGATTGATTTTGCCACCGAGCTGGCCGACGAAGCCCGCTACCTGGTGGAGGATAACCACTACCGGGCCATTGAAATCGAAGAAAAGATCGAGAAGAAGTATCCTGGCTTCCGCATCCAGTCCTACCGTTCAGCCCGCCAGCTGCGCGGGGCAGAGTACCTGCGCTGGTATGTAGTCCGCAAGCCGGAATTTCCCAGCCAGGAGGTCTCGCCCGAAGAAACCGACCTGAAGAAAATCGCCGATAAAGAATTCCTGGCCTCCATTCCCAAAGAGACCCAGGCTCGATATCAGGAATTGATGAATAAGGCCAAGGACCCGGAAAGGCCATACAAAGAAGTGAATCACGTGGCCAAAGATAAAACCCTGCGGATATCGGTAGTCTGCAAGAGTGATTCCATTCCGCGGTTTTTCATCAACGTTTCTGACGTCATCAATTCCCACGGACTGGCCTCCCGGCGCAAGTACGTGGAGCATTTTGCCAACGGCAAGACCATCCTGACCTTCTACCTGGATGATATCACCGATGAAGAAAAACTGCGAGACCTGGTTTCCGATATCAGCCTGATTTATGTCATTCCGGAAAGCCCGCTGTCAGCCCTGTTCCGGGAAGGCAAGCTCACCGCCCGGGAAACCCTGTTCGGAGTTTCTGCCTGGAGCTTCACCCACCAGTTCCTGAGCAGCTTTAACGAAGAATACCTGAAACTATCTCAGGCCCTGAGGGATAACCCGGAACTGCTGGGACTGCTGCGGGATATGAAGACCAGGCTGGCCAAAGAAACCTTCACCGAGGTCCGGGTCTGGGATGCCCTGATCGATAATTATCCCATAGTCAAAAAATTGTTCGAGCTGTTTGACCGGAAATTCAACCCGGCAATTAAAGACCATAAGATAGATGATCGGGCGCAGGCTCTGAGCCGCGAGATCAGCCGGGAGGTTCCGGTGGAGGCCGACCGGATGGTCCTGCTATGCGTTATTACCTTCATCCACTCCATCCTGCGGACCAATTTTTACAAAAAGGAAAAGATTTCTATCGCCTACATGTACAGGCCGGATTTCCTGAACAAGGTGGACTATCCGGTCACGCCATTCGGATTATTCCACGTTATCGGCCGCGAACTGCGCGGCTTCCACATCCGCTTCCGCGACATCGCCCGGGGCGGCATCAGAATTGTCCGTTCTATCAACTATCAGACTTACCTGAACAATTCCGATTCTATCTTTGACGAGAACTACAACCTGGCCCTGACCCAGCAGAGAAAGAACAAAGACCTGGCCGAGGGCGGCTCCAAGGGAACAATCCTGCTGCGCTGGGGCTTCAACGACAAGATGGCTGTGGCCTTCAAGAAATACATAGACGGACTGCTGGACCTGATGATGCCCGATGCCTCCATCGTTGATTATTACGGCAAGGATGTCATCCTGTTCCTCGGGCCGGATGAGTGGACGGCCGACCTGATGGAATGGGCGGCCCTGAGAGCCAAAGCCCGCGGCTACAAATTCTGGAAAGCTTTCACCACCGGTAAGCCGCTCAGCATGGGCGGAATTCCTCATGACCGCTACGGCATGACCACCAACTCGGTCCATGAGTATGTGCTGTGCGCCCTGGAGAAACTCGGACTTAAGGAAGAGAACATAACCAAGGTTATGACCGGCGGTCCGGACGGAGACCTGGGCTCCAACGAAATCCTGATTTCCAAGGATAAGATCCTGGCCATTATCGACGGCTCCGGAGTCCTTTATGACCCCGAAGGCATTAACCGCAAAGAACTGGTCCGTCTGGCCAAGGCCAGAAAGATGGTCGAGAATTTTAACCGCTCGCTGCTCTCCCCTCAGGGCTTCCTGGTCAATATCAAGGACCGGGACGTAGTTCTGCCCGACGGCGAGAAGGTAGAAAACGGCCTGGAATTCAGGAACACCTTCCATCTGCACCCAAAATTTAAGGCTGACATTTTTGTTCCCTGTGGTGGACGCCCGGCTTCCATCAACATCAATAACTGGAAGACCTGGCTGGATGCTGAGGGCAGACCCCGGTTCAAGGTGATAATAGAAGGGGCTAACCTCTTCCTGACCCAGGAAGCCAGGCTGCGGCTGGAAGAAAGAGGCGTCATCCTCTATAAAGATGCCTCAGCCAACAAGGGCGGCGTGACCTCCTCCTCGCTGGAAGTGCTGGCCAGCCTGGCCCTGACCGATAATGAATGGGATCAACTGATGTGCGTTAAGAGCGGGGAAGAATCTCCCTTCCGCCAGAAGTATGTTAACGAAATCATTGAAATCATCAAAGAAAATGCCCGGCTGGAGTTTGAAATCATCTGGAAAGAGCATGAGAGAACCGGAATTCCCAGGGCTATCCTGACCGATATGATCAGCGGGAAAATCAACCAGATCAAGGATGCCATCAACAACTCCAACCTGTTCAATGATCAGGCCCTGCTGGAAAAAGTGATTGAAGTGGGGGTTCCCAAATCCCTGGTGCGCCGGGTGGGAGTCAGCCGTTTTCTGACCAGGGTACCCCAGAATTATCTGCGGGCTCTGTTTGCTTCCAGACTGGCCGGACGCTACGTCTACCAGTTCGGTCTGCAGGCCAATGAAGTCGATTTCTACCAGTTCATCGAAGACTTTAAGAAGGCTAACTGAGTAGCCTCAGCTGATTTCGCCGGTAATGTAGGCCCGGGTTCTGGGGTCCTGAGGGGTGGTCAGGACTTCAGAAGCCGGGCCGAATTCTATTAACTCCCCGAAATAGAGGAAGGCCACGTAATCGGCTAGCCTCCTGGCCTGCCTCAGGATATGGGTTACCAGGACAACAGTGTAATTCTGTTTCAGGCTGAGGAGCTGGGCCTCAACGTTGCGACTGGACTGGGGGTCTAAAGCTGAGGTCGGCTCGTCGCCCAGAATGACTTCGGGCTCTACCGCCAGGCCCCGGGCCAGGCACAGGCGCTGCTGCTGCCCGATTGACAGCCGGCTGGCCGGTTCCTGGAGCCGCGCCCGGACCTCATCCCAGAGTCCGGCCAGTCTCAGGTACTTTTCCACCAGCCCGTTCAGCACCGGACGGGCCTTAACTCCGAGCAGCCGGGGTCCGAAGGCCACGTTATCATAGATGGACATGGGCAGCACCTGCGGTTTCTGGGAAAGAAGTCCCATCCTCTTCCTGATAAGAGTTACATCGACCTCCGGGCGGTAAATATCCTGCCCGTCCACCAGCACCTGGCCCTCCACCCGGACTCCATCCTGTTCATCCAGCAAGCGGTTCAGACTTTTAAGCAGGGTGGTCTTGCCGCAGCCCGAAGGCCCGATGATGACCGTAATGCTGTTATCTGGAATTTGGAGGTTGATGTTTTTCAGGGCCTGGTTTTTACCGTAGTAAACATTGAGGTTCTTAACCACCAGTCGGCTCCGGGTGTTCATGGCCATGCTCCGTTCAAAAGATTTTATGCCGGCTGAGCCTGCGGCTCAGGCCGCGGGAGACCAGGCTGATTATCAGTATCAAGAGCGTTAGGACGGCGGCTGAAGCGTAAGCTTTCTGCTGGACGGCCGGGAAAGGAGAATTCAGCTGGAAGAAAATGGCCAGGGGCAGGGTGGCCACGGGCTGTAGCAAGGAGGTGGTAATCTTGTCGGTGTAGCCGGCCGTGAACAGGACGGCCGCGGCATCCCCCAGACCCCGGCCGATGGCCATCAGGACCGCCGTGACCAGTCCCGGAAAAGTCTGCCGCAGCACCACCCGGGTAGCCGTCTGCCAGCGGCTGGCTCCGAGAGAGTAAGTGGCTTCTTTGAGCTCGGGCGGGACCAGTTTCATGGTTTCGTCCAGGGCCCGGCTCAGGATGGGCAACTCTACCAGGGCCACGGTCAGCATCCCGGCCAGGAGAGAAGCTCGCAAATGGAACGTTATCATCAGCAAGAAACCAAAGGACCCATAGACGATTGAGGGAATACCCCAGAGGACATCGAGAGTGAACCTGACCGCCTCGGCCAGCAGCGATTTTTTCCGCAAATAGCTGTTCAGGAAAATGACTGCCGGCAGAGCGATGACCAGGGCCAGCAGGGTAGCCCCCAGCACCAGCTGCAACGAGCCCAGAATGGCATTCAGGATGCCGCCCTCTTTACCCAAGTAATAGCCGCTGCCGGGGTTCCTGGTGATCATGGATAGTTTAAGCGCCGGCAGGCTTTTCCAGATGATGGTCAGGAGAATCAGAGCCAGGCTCAGGAGAACGACCGTAGCCGAGCCCAGCATCAGCAGCTTGAACAGAGACTCAAGACGGCGGCGACGCTTCAGGTGGGAGAGGGTGTGAGAATCCGACCCGTTTTTCATGCTGCCCTCCGGCTGATTCTCACCAGATACCAGCGGGCCAGAATGCTGAACCCGACCACGATAATCAACAGCAGCAGGGCGGCCAGGTTCAGGGCCGCTTCGTACCCGGGAATAGACATCATCTCCCCGTAATTGTTCGCCAGCAGGGCCGGTAGCGGATAGGCCGGGGAAAAAAGCGACCTGGGAATGGCCGGCACGTTGCCTACTACCATCAACACAGCTATCGTTTCCCCGAAGGCCCGGGACAGGCCCAGGACGCAGGCGGCCAGGATGCCGGGAAAGGTCTTTCTCAAAACCACGTACCTGGTCACCTCAAAACGGGTGGCCCCGAGCGACAGGGCTGCTTCCTTGAGGGTTAGCGGCACGGAATTCAGGACTTCGACTGAAACGCTGATGATGGTCGGAAGAATCATCACTGCCAGAACCAGCCCGGCTGCCAGGATGCTGTAGCCGGAGCTCTGGCGGCCGAAAAGTGGAGCCAGATAGCGGCTGACCGCCGGAACCACTACCAGCACACCCCACATACCGTAGATAACCGAGGGCAACCCGGCTAAGAGGTCCAGAACAGGCTGGAATATTTTTTTCAGGCGAGCCGGCGCATATTCAGACAGATAAAGGGCCGTCAGGATGGAAACCGGGACAGCCAGGACCAAGGCCGTTATGGTCACCCAGATGGTGCCCAGAATGAAAGGCCAGAGTCCAAAATGTCCCCGGCTGGGCTGCCAGGCTGAGGAAAAAAGCAGGGTGGAAAGCGACTTAAAAGACAGCAGAGGAAAAGCTTTTAGCAGCAGGGCCAGGAAAATTGTGGCGGCCAGGGTCAGCGGGAAAAGGGCGAACAGCCCCGTAAAAAACCTGGGGGCCCGGTCCCGTTTCACTGCCCCGGCGGGCGTCATTTTGAGCCCTCCTCAAGGCTGAGTTCCCTAATTTTTTGCCGTTGGCGCTCGACCGTCAGGTCATCCAGTTTGAGGTAACCGGCGGCTTCTACCAGGCTCTGGCCTTGAACCAGAACCCAGTCCAGGAAAGTCAGGACCGCCCGGCTCGGCCTGGTTTTTTTTATCACCAGGTACAGGTCGCGGGCAGGGGGAGAAGGATAGAGTCCGGCGCTGATGCCGGCCGTCAACCGGTCGCGGTCCTGGTAGAAAGATTCTTCCGGGCTGAGCTGTCCATCCTGATTGACATCGAGCGGCACGATGACCAGTCCCTGGTGCGGCTTCAAGGTCTCGGGGCTGTAGGCAAAATTAAGGTTGTTAAAACCGAGACCGTAAGGGTCGCGGCGCACGGCTTCGGCCAGGCCGGGGTCGCCGTAAATAGCAATGCCCTGGAGGTCCTCCTGGTGGGCACCCAGGAAAGCAGCCCAGGTTTCGGCCGCCCCGCAGGCGTCGGACCGGGTGTAAACCCTGATGGGAGTCCGGCCGCTCAGCCCGAGCAATTCTTCCCAGTGCTTGATTTTGCCTTCAACAAAGATAGCCCGGAGCTGGTCCCTGGTCAATCCTTGTCGCAGGATAGTTTGGATAAAAGGATTATTATGGTTGAGAGTAGCGACCACCGCATCCCTGGCCACGGCCAACGGCAGGGCCCCGCGGGCCAGCTCTTCCGGGTAAATATTACGGGAGACCATCCCGATGTCCACCAGCCCGGCCAGAACGTCAGCCATCCCCTTTCCCGCCCCGCCAGCCTGGAGGTCGATTTTTACCCCGGGATTTTCCTTCTGGAACTCTTCGGCCCAGCGCCCGGCCAGGGGGTAGAGAGCCCAGGCTCCGGAGATGCTGATTTTGCCGGACAGAGCTGGAGACTGATTAGCCTGAGGCCTGGAACTCGGGGTAGATGAAAGCCCGGTAATCAGCATCAATAGAATCAGCCAGATTACTGGCAAAAATTTCAAGCAGCGACCCCGGGCCCTAAAAGTATAAGGCCGGGCAGAATTTGACGACCAGCAGACTTTTTTTCTTTTATTGTCAATCATGCCGTTATCCTGAATTAATTTTTTAAAAACCAACCTGCAGGTGCAATAGAGCCACCCGGTAGTCAGGGCCGCTTTCCAGGCGATGATCTTCAAAATTAGCCTGCATTTTGGACAGGGGGCTCAGGAACCAGTTGGCCCCGGCCGTATAGACAAGGCTGCTCTGGCCGGGAAGACCGCGGTCGGGATTAAAATAATCCAGCCTTAAGACCAGCTGGTACTTGTTGGGTTTGAAGTCGATAGCGCCCAGAAAGTACCAGCCGCATTTATCCGTCTGGTCATCCTGGCCAAAAATGTATTCTGTGGCCAGGTGCAGCTGGTGGTAATGCCAGCTGGCTTCCAGTCCGTACCTGTTTCTGATGAGGTTGGCCGAGGTGGTGATGTCTAACCTGCGCCCGTTATAAAAAGAAAAGCCCAGAGTCAAACCCCGGGCCGGGCTGGCCGTAAGCCGGCCGGCATAATCTTTATGATCATTATCATCTTTTTTGTTAAACCCCGAGCCGTTCAGAAAGCCCAGAGTATAATCAAAAATGGAAAAACGTCCGAAAACTGCCAGCCCGATATCACGGCCAGCGGAGCCATTGTCCCGGCCCGGGACCAGCAGGTCAACCACCCGGGAACGGTTGATGGTCAGCAGCTGCCCGGCGGAAGTGGTGCTCTCCAGACTGAATGGCACCAGGAACTGCCCGACCCTGAGGTTCAGTTTTTCATCCAGGATAACTTCGGCCAGGGCGTCCAGCAGGGCCGGGGAGCGGGCCAGGTCAGCCTGCAGCTTGAACCGCAGCCGCTTCAGGATATTTCCGCCCAGGCTCACCCGCGCTCTCCGGATGGAAAAGGTGTCTTCGGCCTCAGTCTGGCCGGTGAAAAGAAACTGGACATAACCGGAAACGGTTAAGGGTAGGCTGCTGGTAATAACCCCGCCGGTTGAATCCTGGGCGCCGGGCTCAGGCGACCAGGCCAGGATTCCGGCCGGAAGCCAGGATATAAACAAGACTAAAATCAGTGTTTTCAGGAGAATAGTTCTGGTTTTTTTCATCTTCTACCGCCTTTCTGAGCCTTACGGTCGAGGCGAAGCTGCCTGTTAAGAACATCCTCAAAGGTGGTTTTTTCCAGATGAGCTGCCACCATGTCCCGGACTTCCTTCCAGAGCCACTTCAGGCCGCAGCGGTCTTCCAGCGGACAGGGTTCATGCTCCATAACGCTGACACAGTTGATGGGAGCCAGGGGGCCGTCCATGACCCGGATAACCTCGGCCACGTTGATGGCCGCCGGCGGCCTTGACAGGTAATAGCCCCCGGATGGACCTTTTTTACTCTTGACGTAACCGGCCCTTTTCAGGAGCAGCAAAATCTGCTCCAGGAAGGGCTGGGGAATGGCCTGGGCCAGGGATATAATCCTGATGGGCACCGGCCCCTGGCCGTAGCGGGCGGCCAGTTCCAGCATGGCCCGGCTGGCGTATTCACCTCTGGTCGATAACCTCATGGCCTGGACCTCGTTAATAGTTGACTAATTTTATCGACATTATCATATATTTAAAAACCGGCTGTGTGTCAAGCTTTTTTTGCTGGAGCCGCTCACTGTAAGATGGTGGGGTAGCCAGGCTGAACTCTCCCGGTTATGGAAAAGCAGCCGGCTCACCCCGGCCCTGGCGCTGAAGATGTAGCTTTGAAGCCAGGGGGGTGGGGGATAAGGATGGGGATAATAGAAACCGGGATAAGGGATAAGAGCCCTTTCTCGACCGGAGTGTCCATCCTGGTCTGCGGTTTGCCTTTGGCCATTTTATATGGCATTATTTAAGCATCCCAAACGGGAGGCTAACATGAGGTTATCCAGGTCAGGTCAGACCGTTGCATTGGTTTTCTTTTGGCTTTTGGTTTTGGTCCTGTGGCTTCCTGCGGCTGAGCCCCAGTCCAGGGTGCCGCGGGTCGAATTCAGGGAGAATAGCTGGAACTTCGGGCGCATCAAACAGGGCGAAGTGGTTGAGCATGAATTTGTCTTCCGGAATGCGGGCAATGCGTTGCTGGTGATTAAAAAAGTGAGTACCTCCTGCGGCTGTACAGCGGCTCTGGTTTCACAGAAAGAAATCGCCCCCGGCAAGGAAGGCCGGATCAAGGTGACTTTTGATTCCAGGGGCTACTTCGGTAAAGTTACGAAGTATATATATGTTGAGAGCAACGACCCCAAAAACCCCAGGCTGGAGTTAACAATCACAGCGGAGGTGGAAACCGGTCCGGCTCCCAGGATAGAGCTGGAGCCTTACAATCTGGACCTGGGTCTGGTGCTGGAAGGCGAAAGTTCGGAAGCCAGAATCAAGGTCAGGAACAGCGGTCAGCTGGAACTGGTTTTTGATATAGACAATCCCGACTTTGTCTTCATGGTCGGGGACAGAAAAATTAATTTTCCCTACAAGTTGCCTGCCGGCCGGGAAATAGAGCTGAAAGCCCGGTTGCCGGTCAGAGAAGGCCGGACCGGGCCCCAGAGAGAGTACCTGCTTATCAAATCCAACGACCCGGCCCGCCCCGCCCTGTCAGTTTTCGTCAGCCGGTATGTGGTGAGTAAAGAGGAGCTGCGCCGGCTTTTTGAAAAATATGCCCGGGTTCTGGGCATAAAATAATAGCCGGCCATTCACAGGAAGGCGGGCGCGACCGCCGAACAATTAGGGCTCAGGGTACGGCCGGCCCTGAACACAGGTGTTCCAAGATGACAGCTGAGAGAAAAATCCTGGTGGTCAGAGTTCAACCCAAAGCCTCCCGTCAGGAACTCATCCGCCTGTCGGAAACGGAATACAGGGCCAGGCTGCTGTCAGCTCCGGACAGAGGCCGGGCCAACCAGGAGCTGCTGGAACTGCTGTCAGAAAGCCTGCACCTGCCCCGGCAGCGGTTAAAAATAATACGGGGCGAGAGTTCCAGGGTGAAGTGGATAGAAATCAGCTGACGGCCGCCCCGGCCGCTGCATTTTTATTGTTGTCCGGGCTCGCCGGAATGAATAGAATTTAGGGTGGGTTTAACTTTCTGCTCCGGGGGTCGGCCATGAGCTACCTAAATGTCTTGAGCCTGGCGGGTATCCTGTTCTTGTCTTTCCTGGCCTGGTTGTTTTCTTCCAGTAAAAAAATAATAAACTGGAAGGTGGTGGGCTGGGGATTGGGGTTGCAGCTCCTTTTTGCTTTTTTCATTTTCCTGGTCCCGGCCGGGGGCAAAATTTTCCTGGTGGTTAATGAGGTGGTAGTGCGGGTGCTGGACAGCGCCACCGCCGGGATCAAATTCCTCTTCGGCCGCCTGGCTCTGCCGCCCGGCACCAGCAATGAAAGCGGTGAAACTTCTCTGGGCTTTATCCTGGCCTTTCAGGCCCTGCCCACGGTGGTGTTTTTTGCGGCCCTGGTCGGAGCTCTGTATTACCTCCGGGTAATGCCATTTCTGATACAGCTTTTTGCCAGGGTCTTCACCAGGTTGATGAAGATAAGCGGAGCCGAGTCGCTCTGCGTTTCCAGCAACATCTTTGTCGGGGTGGAATCATCGCTGGTGGTCAGGCCCTATCTCCAGCAGATGACTTATTCTGAGCTGGGCACTATTCTGACCGCCGGCCTGGCCACGATCGCTTCTTCGGTGCTGTCGCTCTATGTGATGATACTCAGAGCCGGCCTGCCGACCATTGCTGGCCACCTGGTGTCGGCCTCCCTCCTGTCGGCCCCGGCCGCCCTAGTTACTTCCAAGTTGATGTTTCCGGAGACCGGGCAACCGCTGACTCTTGGACTTGAGGTTAAACCATATTACGAAAAGGAAGACAACCTGATTCTGGCCGTCATCAACGGGGCCAATTCCGGCTTGAAGCTGCTGGGGGGTATTGTCGCTCTGTTACTGGCCTTCCTGGGGCTGCTGGCCCTGTTGGACCTGGTTCTGGGCTGGCTGGGGGGCTACCTCAACCAGCTCCTGGGCTGGAGTGTTCAGTGGCAGGTCTCCAGTCTTCTCAGTTATATGTTCTATCCTCTAACCCTGGTCATGGGCGTCAATCCCCAGGACGCTTTCCTGGTGGCCAGGCTTCTGGGAGAAAGAGTGGTGGCCACCGAGCTCGTCAGCTACCAGCATCTGGCCGAGATGTTACAATCGGGCGCCTTCTATGACCCGCGTTCAGCCATCATTGCTTCCTACGCCCTGTGCGGCTTTGCTCACGTAGCTTCCCTGGCCATCTTTGTCGGGGGGATAGGGGCCCTGGCTCCGGGTCGGCTTAAGGACCTGTCCCGCCTGGGCTTTAAGGCTTTGCTGGCCGCCACCCTGGCCTGCCTCCTGACCGGGGCTGTGGCCGGGGTTTTTTATACCGGCTCGTCCGTCCTTTTCGGGCAGTGGCCGTCTTTCTGAATAACCGAAGGCCGCTCCTCTCATCAGCTGGCTACCAGCCAGTTAAGTAATGTGCCAGACCACAGGCCGGTAATAAGGTGATTGCTCCTTTCTCCGAAATGGGCACGGAGATAGTTCGTCTGTAAAATTCCGGTTGGTCTTTATTAAATAAATAATTTTTTTTGGGCTTTGAGCCGGGTGAGAATAAATTATTTCCCGGACGTCTTTATTGGTGAAAAAAGTTTTTAGTAAGTCGTCATGGGTGTGGTAAAATCGTAAAAAAGCAGTAAGGAGAAGCAAAAATGAACAATCAAATTAAGAGCATCCTTTGGGCGACTGATTTTTCTGGCGAAGCTCTGGCGGCTTTAGCCTACGCCAATTATCTGGCCAGACGCTTTAGAGCCGGGATCAAAGCCCTGCACGTGGTGCCGGATTTTGCGCCGGCGCTTTATGAAACCCGGGGAGTGGTTGTGGCCGAATTGATGGAAAAGCAGGAAAAGAGCCGGGAACAGGCCCTGAAAAAGCTGCAACGGCTGTCCGATAAGAATGAAATTAAGTTTTCCAAGATAATAGTTGAGACCGGTTCGGCCGGAAGAAAAATCGCCGAGGTGGCCGAAAAAGAGAAATGCCAGCTGATAGCCATAGGGCGGAAAGGGCTCTCGGCTCTGGAAAAGATCCTGCTGGGCAGCGTGGCCAACCAGGTTCTGAGGCGGTCGCGGGTGCCGGTGCTGGTCGTGCCTAAAAAACGAGTTCAGCCCAAGATAGAAAGTATCCTGGTGCCCACGGATTTTTCAGCGGCTGAAGAACGGGAAAGAAATTATGCCTGGAACCTGGCCTCCGCTCTGAAAGCCAGCCTGACCCTGCTTTATATTCTGGAGCTCTACGATTTCAAGTTTTCGCCCGATGAAATCAAGAAAATGATGGACGAGGCCCTGGTCAAGCTCAAAAGCCGGAAGAAGAAAAAGGCCGACTTTGAGGTCAAGGAGGTGGTGGTACGCGACCTGAATGCCCCGGCCGGCATCGTAACCTATGCCGCCAGGCATAAACTGGACCTGATTGTCATGTCGACCTGTGTCTCGCCGCTGGAAAGATTTTTCCTGGGCAGCACCACCGAGAAGGTCATTTCATACTCGACCGTGCCGGTGCTGGCTCTGCCATCAGTTTATTGCCAGAAGTGAAGGCCGAACAACGACAGCAGTGCTGGCTGGGATTGAATTACCTGGTCAGCGAAGGACTGCTGTCGGCGGGCAAAGCTCTGAAATTGCTGGACAGGGCGGAAGGGTTATTCCCGCCCGATGAGACCCTCCTGGATTCTTTAAGAATAAGGCCGGCAGCCCGGCAAAAGCTCTGTTCGGGGGACTGGCTGGACCGGGCCGAAGCCGAACTTGAGAAGCTGGTCAAAAAAGAGTATACTCTCTTAACCTTTGAGGACGACCGGTATCCCCGGCTGCTCCGGGAGGTGGTGGAACCGCCCCTTGTCCTGTATTGCCTCGGCCAGGCTGAAATCCTGAGCTGGGCCGCCGTGGCTGTGGTCGGTTCCAGGAGACCGAGCCCCTACGGGAAAATGCTGGCCGACAGGCTGTCGGAAGAGCTGGCGGCCTGCGGTCTGGTGGTGGTCAGCGGTCTGGCCAGGGGCATAGACACGCTGGCTCATCGGGGAGCCCTCAGGGCCGGCCGGACAGTGGCTGTCCTCGGTTCCGGCCTGGATAACATCTATCCAAGGGAAAACCGAATGCTGGCAGACAGAATAGCCGAGAAGGGAGCGGTGGTCAGCGAATATACGCTGGATTCCGAGCCCCTCGGCTTTCATTTCCCGCTGCGCAACCGGGTGATTAGCGGACTCAGTCTGGCCTGCCTGGTGGTGGAAGCCAGTCTCAAATCAGGGGCGCTTATCACCGCCCGGCTGGCGGCCGACCAGGGCCGGGAAGTCCTGGCTGTCCCCGGTCCAGTTGATTCAGACCTCAGCCGTGGCACCAATTTCCTGCTCAAGCAGGGGGCCAGGCTGGCCGAATCGGCTGAGGATGTCCTGCTGGAGTTGCCCTCCCCCTGGAAGGAAGCAGCCCTCAGCCGGCTGGTCGAGAAAAAACGGTCGCGTCCGGAGCTGGACGGACGGGAGAAGGAGGTCTATCAGGCCTTGCCCGAGACCTCTCTTATTCACATCGATGAATTATCTGATAAAATTCAGATATCGGTGGCTGAGCTGCTGACCGTTCTGCTCGGCCTGGAGATGAAAGACCTGGTGCTGCAGGAAGCCGGGAAATTTTTTCGCAGGAGACCTTGAGTGGGTAAAGCCTTAGTTATCGTCGAATCCCCGGCCAAGGCCAAGACTGTCAACCGTTACCTGGGTTCCGGTTATCTGGTCAAGGCTTCCATGGGTCACGTCTGTGACCTGCCCAAAAGCCGGCTGGGAGTCGACCTGAAAAATGATTTCAAACCTACCTATCAGATAATTCCGGAGAGGAAACGTCTGGTGGCCGAGCTCCGGAAGCTGGCCCGGGAGGCGGAGAAGGTAATCCTGGCGGCCGACCCCGACCGTGAGGGTGAGGCCATTTCCTGGCACTTGAGCCAGTTGCTGGAGACCGAGAACCCGAATGTTTACCGGGCGGTTTTCCACGAGATTACCGAGGAAGCCATTAAAGAAGCCTTTGCCCGGCTGGGGCCGCTCGACCAGAATAAAATTAACGCCCAGCAGACCAGGAGAATCCTTGACCGCCTGGTGGGTTATCTCATCAGCCCCCTGCTCTGGAAAAAAATTGGCCGGGGCCTGAGTGCCGGTCGGGTGCAGTCGGTGGCCCTGAGGTTAATCTGCGACCGGGAACGGGAAATCCGGGACTTCAAGCCGGAAGAGTACTGGACCATTGCCGCCATTTTGAGGGCCGAAAATCCACCGGAATTCCGGGCCCTGCTGGCCAGAATAGACGGCAAGAAAGCCCGGGTCCGGGACGAAAAATCGGCCCTGGAAATCCTGGAGGTCTGCCGCCGGCAACCTTTTATCCTGGAAAAAATTCAGGTTAAAGCCAGGAAGAAGAACCCGCCCGCTCCCTACATTACTTCCACCATGCAACAGGATGCCTACCGTCTGCTTCGCTTTCCGGTTAAAAAGACCATGATGGTGGCCCAGAGACTTTACGAAGGCCTGGAACTGGGAGAGATGGGCCCGGTCGGGTTGATTACCTACATGCGCACCGATTCGGTACGGATTTCAGAGGTCGCCCGGCAGGCGGCCAGGAAATATGTTGCCGAGCACTTCGGGCCGGAATTTGTTCCGGCCAAGGCCGCCCCGCACAAGTCGAGAAAAACAGCTCAGGAAGCGCACGAAGCCATCCGCCCGACCCATCTGGAACTGACCCCGGAAAAGGTCAAACCCTATCTTAAAAAGGAAGAATATGACCTTTACCGGCTCATCTGGAACCGGTTTCTGGCTTCTCAGATGAGCCCGGCCGAGGTGGAAGAAACCCAGTTTGATATCAGAGTGGACCGTTACGGGTTCGTGGCCAAGGGTGAGGTTATCAAGTTCAAGGGCTTCCTGGAACTCTACGAGAAACAGCACCTGCGCTTTGAAAACAACCTTAACGGTGAAAGTAAGACCAGGCCGGAAGAGTCCATAGAGAAAGAAGAAGGGCAACTGCCGCTGGCCCGGGAAGGAGAAAGGCTCAGCCTGGTTGACCTCGTGAGCAAGCAGAATTTTACCCAGCCACCACCGCGCTATACCGAAGCCACCCTGGTCAAAGAGCTCGAGGCCCGGGGCATCGGCCGGCCCAGTACCTATGCCCCCATCATCACTACCCTGCAGGACAGGACGTACGTGGTCAAAGAGGAAGGCCGGTTCCGGCCGACCGAGCTCGGCCTGTTTGTCACCGATTTTCTGGTCAAGAATTTTGCTGAACTCTTTGATTATAAATTTACGGCCAGGATGGAAGAAAAGCTGGACCGCATCAGCGACGGCCAGGCCGACTGGCTGGAAAACCTGAGGCAGTATTACCAGTTGCTGAAGCAATACCTGGAGCGCGGGAACGAAACCGAATCGGTCAAGAAAAACGGTATCCCGGTCGAGGACAAATGCCCCAAATGCGGCAAGAACCTGGTCATTAAAGAGGGACGCTACGGGCGGTTCAAGGCCTGTTCCGGCTATCCCCAATGCGATTATAAAGAGTCGCTGCTAAAAAAGGAAAACAAACTGGCCGAGAAGAACTGTCCCAGGTGCGGGTCGCCCCTGGTTTACCGCCGGGGGAAGTTCGGGCCGTTCATTGCCTGTTCCAATTATCCCCGCTGTGATTACATCCAGAAAAAAGAAAAGATAGACACCGGTCTGCCCTGTCCGCTGGGCTGCGGCGGTACCATCATCAAGCGCCAGACCCGCCGGGGAAAATATTTTTATGGCTGCAGCCATTATCCTAAATGCAAATTTGCCAGCTGGGATGAGGTCATCCTCCGGGATTGTCCGAAGTGCGGGGCCAAGTTCCTGCTGAAGAAAGCCCCGGCCAAGAAAAAGCCTTACCTTTATTGCCGGAGCTGCGATTATGTGGATTACGGGCCAGTAGACCAGGCGGCTGCCCCAGGTCATCCGGCTCCAGCCGGCGTGGAAAAAACCAAGGGGGAAGAACCCGAGGGCGGGAGCCTGCCGGCTACGGCCACTGGAAAAGATGAAAAAAGAGATTGACCAGTTTCTGGACTTTCTGAAGTTCGAAAAAAACGCTTCTCCTCATACCATCTCCGGCTATCGCCGCGACCTGAATCAGCTGGCTGCTTATCTCAGGGAAAATGGCTATACCTGGAGAACGGCCGAGAGCCTGACCCTGCGTGGTTTCCTGGCCGAGCTCCATGAACGGAAACTGAAAAAGAGTTCCATCGTCCGCAAGCTGGCGGCCATGCGCTCCTTTTTTGAATTCGGCCTGAGAAAAAAATGGCGGGATGATAATCCAGCCAGTACCCTGTCCACTCCCCGGCAGGAGCAAAAAATCCCCGGTTTTCTTACCGAGGAAGAAACAGCTCAATTCCTGGAATGGCCGGTTGACCGGTCCGAGCCCCTGGAGGTCCGGGACCGGGCCATCCTGGAATTGTTATATGCCTCCGGGCTGCGGGTCTCGGAGCTGACTGCTCTCGACCTGGAGGACCTGCATTTAAGAGAAAGGCTGGTGCGGGTTAAGGGCAAGGGCAAGAAAGAAAGAATTGTTCCCTTTGGCCGCCAGGCGGAAAAATGGCTGCGGGAATACCTGGCCTTACGTCCCGGGCTGGCCGCAAAAAGGACAGCGGAAGCGGCTCTTTTCCTGAATTACCGCGGGGAAAGGCTAACGCCCAGGTCGGTCCAGCGGCTGGTCCAGAGCCGGCTCAAACAGATAGCAGTCTTCCGCAAAATCAGTCCCCATTCCCTCCGCCATTCGTTTGCCTCCCACCTCTTGAGCCGGGGGGCGGACCTCAGGGTTATCCAGGAACTGCTGGGCCATAAAAGTCTGGCCACCACCCAGAAATATACCCACCTCGACCTGAGCCGGTTGCTGGAGATATACCGCAAATCGCATCCCCGCTCCTGACCGCCGGCGGGTGGCGAACTGGCCGGCGGCTGGGAAATAAGGAAAAATGGGCAGGAAAGAACCGTGATTCTTTCCTGCCCTCAGGTCCAGCGCCTTACTTGGCTTCGCCCACCGTGATCAGATCCTTAATCTGGTTGAAAACTTTTTCTCCGATCCCCCGGACCTTCATGATGTCCTCTACTTTCTTAAAGGGCCCGTTCTGGGTCCGGTAATCCACGATTCTCTGGGCCACCTTGGGGCCGATGCGCGGCAGGCTCTGGAGTTCAGTTACTGTGGCGGTGTTGATGTTGATTTTTGTGGCCCCGGCTTTGGGCTGATTCTGAGCATAGCTCAGGCTAAAAGCCAGGACGGCCAGCATGGCCACGAGGGCCAGGCTTTTTTTAAGACCTCCGGTCATGGTAAACCTCCTTTCATTTTCAACTGATGCCAGAAATGGGCCAGAACCGGGCGGAGCTTATGTTACAGATAATAAATAATTTTTGGGTGTAATAATTTAGCCTGGCAGTAAATCAGGGTTGACCTCGGGTCCGCTCGGTCAACAGGCCTTGACGTTCCGGAAATTAAGTTGTGGTTGTGAGCCGGGTAAAAGAGTGAGCTGTCGATTACATTTTTTAAAAGGAAATAAGGATATATATGATTAGACTTCAGCCCGGCGGCTGCAGCCAGCGCCTGGCCAGAAAACTCCGCACCTTTTTTAAGGCTCTTCCCCGGTGGCTGACCCGGTTTTTTTCTTCAGCCGTCAACCGGGCAAAGGATTTTCTGAGAGGTGGATAATAAAACACCGGGTCATAGCCAAAGCCATTCCGGCCGTCTGGCTCGGTTAGAATGTAACCGCTGACCCTGCCCTTAAAGCATTTGACTATCTTCCCCTGCCTGGCCAGGCTGACCACGCAGACGAAGCGGGCCCGACGCCGGGGACGGGGAACGCCCGCCAGCACCCGCAACAGCTTCCGGATATTCTTCTCATCCGTCGCCCGGGGCCCGGAAAGCCGGGCGGAATAGACACCGGGCTGACCACCCAGGGCTTCGACTTCCAGCCCCGAATCCTCGGCCAGAACCAGTCCCCGGTAGCGCCGGCTATAAAACAGGCTCTTGCCGCGGCTGTTGGCCTCAAAGGTCCGGCCGGTCTCACGGTAACGGCCGAATTCAGGATACTTATCCAGGGATTCTATCTTGAGCGGAAGGCCGCGGAGCGATTTCTTCAATTCCCGGATCTTGCCCCGATTGGTGGTGGCCAGCAGCAGTCGGTCTTCAGTCAACCCGAAATTCCTCCAGCTGCCCCAGGTTCATCAGGCCGTCGTTAAATTCCTGTTCTTTTTCCTCGCTGCCGACGGTGGAGAAATTAAGAATCAGAAAAGCTCCATCCTTTTTGATACTCAAGCGTTCCAGTTTGACCCCGTGATGAAAGCTCAACTTGCGCAGGCGGGAGAGCAGGTCGGGGGCATCTTTGTATTTCAGGTGGTAATGATAGATATTTTTCTTAAGGTACAGGTCTTCGATTTTCCTGAAGGCCACCAGGGTGGCGATAATCAGGGCGGTCAAAATCAAGGCCGGGATATAGTATCCAGCTCCGATAACCAGACCCAGTCCGGCTACCACCCAGATGGTAGTGGCGGTGGTCAGCCCGATAACCATGCCCCGGGCCTGGATGATAGTGCCGGCACCCAGGAAACCGATTCCCGTGACCACCCCGGCGGCCATGCGTACCAGAGAATCCGGAGTGGCGCTGGACCCCTGCACCAGTCCCACGGCCAGGCTCATCAGCATGGCTGAACCGATGCAAACCAGGATGTTGGTCCGGAACCCGGCCGGTTTCTGGCTGGCTTCACGTTCGATGCCGATGAGTCCGCCCAGGGTCACGGCCAGGACTAACTTCAGGATGATTTCCAGTATGTCCATCCCTTCGTACCTTTCTTCAGGCTGAGGCCGGTTTGTGCTTACCGAGCCTCAGGCGCTGCTATTTAATTTTATAAGAACAGGGCGGAAATGAGAAGCGAGAATTTATGGGTGGATTAGATTTGTCCGGGCCGGTGTGCTAAAATTGGCTGAAATTACCATATTCTTTCTGTCAGGAGAAAGTCCATGAGAACCAGAATTGCCTTGATTAAAGCCAGAGAAATTCTCGATTCCCGTGGTAATCCCACGGTAGAGGTGGAGGTCCGGCTGGAAGACGGAACGCTGGCCAGAGCCGGCATCCCTTCGGGCGCTTCCACCGGCGTCCATGAAGCCCTGGAGCTGAGAGACGGCGATAAAAAGCGGTATGGCGGCAGGGGTGTGCTCAAGGCTGTCGACCATGTCAACAAGCTCATAGCCCCAGAAATCTGTGGACTGGATGCCCGCGACCAGGCCGCACTGGACGGCCGGTTACTGGCTCTCGACGGCACGGCCAACAAGAGCCACCTGGGAGCCAATGCCATCCTCGGGGTCAGCCTGGCTGCGGCCCGGGCGGCGGCGGCCTCGCTGGGGTTGCCTCTTTATCGTTATCTCGGCGGGCTGTCGGCCAGGCTGCTCCCGGTTCCCTTTTTCAACATCCTTAACGGCGGCGTCCACGCCAACTGGCAGGGGCCGGACCTGCAGGAATTCATGATTGCCCCGGTTGGCGCCCCCACTTTCCGGGAAGCCCTGCGCTGGGGCAGCGAAATTTATCAAGCGCTCAAGGGCGTTATAAAGAGCCGAGGTTATTCCACCGGGGTGGGTGATGAGGGCGGCTTTGCCCCGGCCCTGAAAAAGAACTCAGAAGCACTGGACCTGATTGTGGAGGCCATCGAGAAGGCTGGTTACCGGCCCTATGAACAGGTGGCCATTGCCATGGACCCGGCGGCCAGCGGCTTTTATGAGGACGGCCTCTACAATTTGAGGACCGAGGGGCGGAAGATAAAAGCCGAAGAAATGGTGGAAATGTATGCCAGCTGGGTGGAAAAGTACCCGATAATTTCCATCGAGGACGGCCTGGCCGAGGATGACTGGGTAGGCTGGCAGCTTCTGAACCGGAAACTCGGTAATAAAATCCAGCTGGTCGGCGATGATATTTTCGTGACCAACGTCGAGAGAATCAAAAAAGGTATTGCCAAAAATATTGCCAACTCGGTTCTGATAAAACTCAACCAGATTGGCACCCTGACCGAAACTATCGAGGCTATAGAAACCGCCCGCCGGGCCGGCTGGACAGCCATGGTCTCGCATCGCAGCGGCGAAACCGTTGACAGCTTCATCGCTGATTTCACCGTAGCCCTGGGAACCGGCCAGCTCAAAACCGGGGCTCCCTGCCGCGGTGAACGGGTGGAAAAGTATAATCAGCTGATGCGTATAGAAGAGGAGCTGGGTACGGCGGCCATTTATGCCGGCCGGCTAATCCTCAGGTCCTAGCCAGCTGTTGGGCCCAGGCGGCCGAACATTTTCCTGAATCCAGGGCCGTTTAATCGGCTTAGGCTCTCTTTTCCGCCCGGCCTGGACTCAATTTCTGAAAATGCTTTTTTATGGCCAGGGTAAAAAATTGGTGCTTGTTTTTTGCTTTTTTGTTCTATACTCTTTATAAGCAGAAGGAAATAATCGTGAAAAGAGCCGTTGTTTTTTTTCTATTTTCCCTGGCGCTGGTTTCCAGCCTTCTTTCTTCTCTTCCAGGTCAGACCCAGAAAATCAGGTTGAAAGTGGTGAGCGAACAGGCTAATATCCGGCTAAAGCCCGATATCGGCAGCGAGATGATCTGGCAGGTACCAGAAGGGACAGAGCTGGAAGCGGAAAAGAAAGAGGGCGAATGGTTCCAAGTGGTGGTGACCAAACCCGACGGCTCCCGCCTTCTCGGCTATGTCCATGAAAGCCTGGTGGAAGTGCTGGAGGCCGGGGTGAAGATCAGACCGCAATTCCCGGCTGCTGTTACCAGAGTGGAGACACCGCGGCCGGTGACCAGACCGGCCCCGCCCGGCCCGAAAAAGACTGCCCCGGTTGATTTCATGCTCACGGTCATGGTCGGCGGCCTTTACCTGTCGCCAGGAGATTTAAACCAGGCAGCTGAGGGCGTTACCCGTTATTATCTGGCTGAGCTCAATTCCGGGCGACAGGCCGACCTGAGCGGTTTGCACCTGGTCTGGACTTACGGGCTGGATTTTTTCTATCCGCTCAGCCCTCAAATTTTACTGGGACTGGGCTTTGATTATCTGCAGGGGTCAAAAGACTCGGCCGTCAGCTTCAGCCAGGAGAGTCTTAATTATAGAATTATCACCAGGCCCGGGGTAAAGGACCTGGCCTTCCGCCTGTCCCTCCTCTATTATCCGGTAGATATCTTTTATCTCAGGGTTGGGGTGGAAGCCAACCTGGCCCGGGTCAGCTATCTTTACCGCCTGGAGCAGGGGGACCAATATCTGGAATGGAAAGGGCGAGCCTCTGGGATAAATGCCGGCTGGCAGGAAGCAGCCGGCGTTCAGTGGCCGGTGACTACCTGGCTTCAGGTCTATGCTGAGGCTGCTTACCGTTATGCCCGGGTCCGGAATTTTGAGGGCAAAAATTTTTATTCGGATTCCGACGGGCTGCAGAGAACAGAAGAAGGCCAGCTCTATTACTGGCAGGTAGAACAGGCTAATAAATATTACCCGGCTCTTTTTGTCCGCAACCGGTTGCCGACCGACCCGGGCGTGGTCGACCCCAGAAGAGCCGATATCAATTTTTCCGGTTTCAGCCTGCGGGCCGGGCTGCGCCTGATATTCTGACTTAGGCTGGCTGTCCGGTTTCAGAATTGATTTGTTTCCAGCGGTCAATTTTTCTTATAATGCTTCCTTTGAATTAACGCCAGAGAATTGACGGAGGTCGGTTTGAGCCAGAGAGAGCAGTTCGTCTCCCGCCTGGGTTTTATCGCCGCGGCCATCGGCATGGCCGTTGGCACCGGAAACATCTGGCGCTTTCCCCGGATGGCAGCTCAGTACGGCGGCGGAGTTTTTGTTCTGGTTTACATTCTGGCCCTTCTTTTGTGGTCAGCTCCCTTGCTAATGGTGGAAATGGCCATCGGCCGGAAGACCAGAATGGGGCCGATCGGCGGGTTCCGTGATTTCATCGGCCAGAGATTTACCTGGATGGGCGGCTGGATGGTAGCGGTCTGTATGCTGATCACCTTTTACTACGCCGTGGTCACCGGCTGGTGCGCCAAGTATTTTGTCCTGGCCCTGCAGGGTGCATTTCACCGGGGCGTGGATACGGCCGAGGTCTGGAACAATTTTCTTCATAACCGCTGGCAGAACCTGCTCTTTCAGGCAGTGGCCATCGCCCTGTGCGGCCTGATTATTTATAAAGGAATCCAGAAGGGTGTAGAAAGAATCAATAAAATTCTGGTGCCCTCGCTTTTCTTGTTCCTGGTGGTGGCCGCGGTCAGGGCGGTAACTCTGCCCGGAGCCAGTCTTGGCCTGCGCTACCTTTTTGTTCCCGACTGGTCGAAGCTGGCCGACCCGGCGACCTGGCTACAGGCTTTTACCCAGTCGGCCTGGTCCACCGGCGCCGGCTGGGGCCTGATGCTGACCTATGCTGTTTACACCAGCCGGAAAGATGATATACCCCAGAATTGCCTGGTAGTGGGCTTCGGGGATAACTCCTCCGCCCTTCTGGCCGGCCTGGCTGTTATTCCTACCATCTTTGCCCTCTCGCCCAGCCTGGAAGTGGCCAGGGCTTCTCTCTCCGACAACATGGGCCTGACCTTTATTTCTCTGGCCGGCCTGTTTCCCAAAATGAAGGGTGGGCTGGTCATCGCCCCGGTGTTTTTCCTGGCCATGCTGTTTGCAGCCCTGAGTTCTCTAATCGCCCAGGTGGAGCTTGGGGCCCGGGCCCTGATGGATTTCGGCTGGACCAGGAGGAAGAGCACCCTGGTGGTGATTCTGGTCTGTCTGGTTTTTGGCCTTCCTTCGGCGGCCTTTCCCTCTTTTCTTTTGAACCAGGACTGGGTCTGGGGCATGGCTCTTCTGGTTAGCGGCTTCTGGACGATGCTGGCTGCCCGAAAATACGGACTGGAAAAACTGCGGAAGGAAATCAATTCCAGTGCCGACCTCAAACTGGGGCACTGGTGGGTTTTTATCCTGAAATACATTTCTCCAGTAATATTTCTGGTGGTTACTGGCTGGTGGTTTTACCAGGCCATCGGCTGGGATAAGAAGGCCTGGTGGCATCCTTTTAAGACTAACTCAGCCGGCACCATCCTTATTCAGTGGCTGATATTGCTGGCCCTGGTTTTATGGCTCAACCGAAAGCTAGCGGCCTGGACCGGCCGACCGGTTGAAGATGAGGAATAAGATGGAAGTCGTGGTCTGGATGATATTAATCCTGGGTCTTAATTTCGGGGCGCTGGGGTTTTTCCTCTGGAGGCTTATCAGGAAGAAAAAGTTTTGAATATTTTCCGGGTTGATAACAGCCCGAGAAAACCGCTAATCCAATCCATGATAAACTTCCTGTTCTGTTTTTTCTAGGCGGGAAAATGCGGACCTGGAAATGATTGCGGTTTTTATAAAAAGGCAGATTAGCGGTCGTTTTCTTCGTACTTGTAACCGACGCCCCTGATGCTCTGGATGAAAGCAGCCAGCGGACCCAGCTTTTCTCTCAGATGCCTGATGTGGACATCAACCGTTCTGGGGATGACCACCTTCTCCTGCCCCCAGAGGTGGTCCAGAATCTGGTCGCGGGTAAAAACCCGGCCCGGCCTGGAGGTCAGCAGTTCCAGAATCCTGAATTCGCTCAGAGATAGGTCCACCGGTTGATCCTTTATCCGGACCTCGTGCTTTTCCGGGTTGATTATCAATTTTCCCCCCGCCAGTTTCTTTTCACCCTGGTCCATGGCCGCCGGTTTTTCCTGCCGCCTGAGCACCGCCTTGATTCTGGCCTCCAGTTCCCTCAGGGAAAATGGCTTGGTCACATAATCATCCGCTCCCATTTCCAACCCAGCCACCCGGTCAGCTTCCTGGGAGCGGGCCGTCAGCATGATGATGGGGATGTCCGATTTTTCTGGCCGGCTTTTTAGATAACGGCAGATTTCCAGTCCGTCAGTTCCGGGAAGCATCAGGTCGAGCAGGATGAGGTCGGGCCGCTGGCGCTCAAGATATTTCAAGAAAGCTTCGGGCCGGGAAAAAGCGTCCAGCCGGAACCCGGCTTTTACCAGGTGGGTTTGCACCAGCTTTAAGATGTCCTCTTCATCATCCAGGATGGCAATGGTTCTGGCCATGATCAGATTTCCCAATACTTTATAATATTATTTGAGCGGCTTGCTGTCTACTGGAAAAAGCTGCCGGGTTCAATGATACAGGTCGGTCAACCTCAGGTGTTTTATGAATTCGCCCTTGATCAGGTAATAAGCCTCTTCAGCGATGTTCCTGGCCAGGTCCCCGATTTTTTCGAGGTGGCGGCTGACCAGGATGTAAACCACAGCCCGGGCCGGCTCGATGGACTTCTGATTTATCCGGTCCAGGGACTGGCTGGTGACGGCGGACTTGAGGTCATCCAGAAAAATGTCCTGGCCTATGGCCTGGCTGGCCAGCTCCTCGCTACCCTGGAGGTAAGCCCCGGTGGCCAGGCGCAACATTTCTTCCACCCGGGACACCATTTCCTCTATCTCCGGCGGCCACTGGAGAGGCAGGAAAGCACTGGCTTCGGCCAGTCGCTGGCTGACGTTCAGGCACTGGTCGGCGATTCTTTCCAGCTCGTGGGCCAGGTTCATGGAGGCCAAAAGAAACCTCAGGTCACGGGCTACCGGCTGGTGCAGGGCCATCAGAGTTGAAGCTTTCTGCTGCAGCGCGATTTCCATCCGGTCCGATTCCTGCTCCAGGCTGATGATGCTTTCGGCTAGCGACAGGTCCTGCCGGCGCAGTAGTTCGGCCGTAATTTTGACGGCCTGGCTGACCGTATCAATCAAACCGGAAACTTTCTCTTTCAGCTGCTTTAATTCCTGGTCAAAAACTCGTTCTGCCATCCCTGTGTCCTCCTCAGCCGAAGCGCCCGGTGATATAATCCTCGGTCATCTTGTTGGCCGGGTTGGTAAAAATCTTTTCGGTCCGGTTGTATTCAACCAGCTCGCCCAGCCAGAGAAAAGCGGTGTAATCGGAGACTCTGGCCGCCTGCTGCATGTTGTGGGTGACGATGACTACGGTGTAATCTGCTTTTAGCTGATGAATCAGCTCCTCCACCCTGGCGGTGGCGATGGGGTCAATGGCTGAACAGGGTTCGTCAAACAGGATGATTTCTGGTTCCACGGCCAGGGCCCGAGCAATGCATAGACGCTGCTGCTGACCGCCTGATAGCTTCAGGGCGTTCTGGTGCAGCCGGTCTTTGACCTCGTCCCAGAGGGCGGCCTGTCGCAGGCTCCGCTCTACAATTTGTTCCAGTTCAGCCTGGCGGCGGTGCCGGTCGAATCTCAGACCGTAGGCAATGTTGTCGAAGATGGATTTGGGAAAAGGATTGGGCTTCTGGAAAACCATTCCTACTTTCTTGCGCAGGGCCACCAGGTCGACGTCCTTATCGTAAATGTTTTCTCCGTCAACCAGGACCCGGCCTTCCACCCGGGCTTCCGGGATGAGGTCGTTCATCCGGTTGAGGGTGCGAATAAAGCTGGACTTGCCGCAACCCGAAGGTCCGATGATGGCCGTGACCTTTTTTTCGGGTATGGACAGGCTGATGTCTTTTAAGACCTGTTTGCTGCCGTAATAAAGGCTGAGATGGTCAATAACTATCTTGATTTCCCCGGCCGGAACGATGAGGTTGGTTTCCATGATCAGGACCTCCACTTCTTTCTGAGTCTGGCTCTGACCACAATGGCCCCCAGGTTAAAAAGAACCACAAAGACAATCAGGACCAGGGCTGTGCCGTAGGCCAGGCTCCGGGCTTTGTCAATGGCATGGTGCTGGGTGGCCATGATATAAAGATGGTAAGGAAGAGCCATGAACTGGTCCTTCAGGGAGCGAGGCAGGAAAGGCAGGTAAAAGGCGGCCCCGGTAAACATTATGGGCGCCGTCTCCCCGGCGGCTCTGGCCAGTCCCAGCACTGCCCCGGTCAGCATTCCGGGAATGGAATAAGGAAGAACGTTGGTTCGGATCATCTGCCATTTAGTTGCGCCCAGGGCCAGGGCCCCTTCGCGGAAAGAATCGGGCACGGCTTTCAGAGCTTCCTCGCTGGCCGTAATGGTCCAGGGCAGGGTCAGCAGGCCCAGGGTTAGTCCGGCCGACAGGATTGAGGTCCCGAATTTAAGCATGTTGACGAACAGAATGACTCCGAACAGGCCATAAACGATGGACGGGACCCCGGCCAGGTTTCTGATTGACAGTCGTATCAGCCTGGTCAGGCGTCCGGCCCGGGCGTATTCATTTAAGTAAATAGCTGCTGCCAGACCAAGGGGCACTGCAAACAGGGCGGTAATCAAGGTGACCAGAAAGGTGCCCACTATGGCTGGCAGAATGCCCCCTTCGGTCATGCCCCGCCTTGGCACCTGGCTCAGGAATTCCCAGGAGATGGCTCCCCAGCCTTTACTGCCCAGGTCATAGAAAAAATAAAGCAAGACAAAGAGAACCGAGTAAACCGCAATTCTCAGGACCAGGAAACCCAGAAACTCCGCCACCTGGCTCCTGAAGTTCTGCCCGCTTTTCTTGACTGAGGTCTTCACTGCAGTTTCCTTTTCTGCTTTTCCAGGATGATGTCAGCGGCCAGGTTGACGAAAAAGGTCATGATAAACAGGACCAGGCCGATGGCGAACAGGGCATAATAATGGGTGGTATAATAAGGGACCTCGCCCAGCTCAATGGCGATGGTGGCCGTCAGGGTTCGGACCGATTGCAGGAAGCCATGGGGGAAAGACCTGGCGTTCCCGGTGGCCATCAACACGGTCATGGTTTCGCCGATAGCCCGGCCCATTCCCAGCATCAGAGAAGCGATTATTCCGGAGAGGGCCGCGGGGATTTTGACCCGGACCAGTGTCTGCCAGCGGTTGGCCCCGAGGGCCAGCGAAGCTTCAACAAAGGAAGCGGGGACGGCATTCAGGGCATCTTCAGAAATGCTGATGATGGTCGGCAGAGCCATGACCGCCAGCAATATACTGCCGTTCAAGGCGGTCAGACCATGGCTGAGGTTAAATATCCTGGCGATCAAGGGGCCGACCAGAGTAATGCCGATGAACCCGACCACGACCGAGGGAATAGCCGCCAGGAGTTCGACCACAGGCTTGATGATTTCCCGGGCCCTGGGGCTGGCCACGTCAGACAGGTAAGCGGCTACGGCAACTCCAACCGGAAAAGCGATGAGGAGAGCCCCCAGGGTAACCATGACGGTGCTGGCCAGCATTGATAACAGGCCATATTCTGGCCTTTCGGGCGAGGTGGGGTCCCAGCGGGCCGAAGTCAGAAATTCCTTGAGGCTTACTTCGCGGAAGGCAGGGATTGAGGTGTAAAGAAGAAGGGCAAAAATCCCCAGTAGAACGATTATGGCCAGCAACCCGCTGGTCTGGAAAACCTTCCGGATGAGACTTTCTTTCAGGTCTCCCAGGAGGCCCTTCTTCTTCACCGAGGTCACGGCTGGTCAATCCTTTCTTAAGTCTATCTCAGGTTTTTCTCGTTCTGCTGCATCAATTCCTGGCCGATTTTGAAAAAGCCCTCTTTTTCCACGATAGCCTGGCCTTCGGGGCTGAGCTCAAAGCGGATGAAATCCGCCACGGCGGCAGAAGGTTTGCCGTTGGTGCACTGATAAAGAGGACGGGAAATGGCATATTTAGCAGAATAGACGGCTTCTTTGTCTAAAGGGGAGTATTCTGGGGAATTTTCATCTTTCTTAATCTTGAGCACTTTTATTCCTTTTCTGACCTGTCCGTTTTCATCAAAGAGGTAGCCCACACCGACGTAACCGATGCCCGCCAGGTCCTGGGTAACTGCTTCTATAATCTGGGCGTTGCCGTTCATTTCCTTGACCTCCTGTGAATAATTCTTGTTGTTGAGCACGTGCTCCTGCAGGAAGGCATAGGTGCCAGAGTTGGATTGACGGCCATAGAGAGAGATTTTCTGGTCGGGTCCCCCCAGGATTTTCCAGTTCTTGATTTCACCCCGGAAAATGGAACCGGCCTGGGCCATGGTTAGAGTTTCGATGGGGTTTCGCTCGTTGACGATGATACTCAGGGCATCGACGGCGATGGCGAAGATTCTCGGCCGCACTCCTTTTTCATAGGCCAGGTCCAGCTCTTTCTGCTTCCATTCGCGGGAATGGTTGGCCAGGTCGCAGGTGCCGTTGATGATGGCGGTGATGCCGGTGCCAGAACCGCCGCCGAGGACGGCGATGGCCGTGCCCGGCTTCTTGGCCATGTACTCTTCGGCCAGGATCTGGACCAGGTTGACCAGGGTGTCCGAGCCTTTAATCTGGATCATTTTTTTCTGGGCGGCGGCCGGCGAAGTTAGCATCAGCAAGGCCAGAACCAAGACGGTGGAGATGGCTACCAGCCAGCTGCCGAGTTTGGGTTTTGTTCTTAATTGTTTCATTTTTTCCTCCTTGGTTTAGCCTGACCTTAAAAGCTCATCAGGAAGGTCAGGTTTAATATAAGGTCATTTTTCTTGAGTGGGTCTTTGTAGTCATAGACCCAGATATTGGGCTGCAGTTTGAGGCTGCTGTGGAGCGGAGCCCAGTCCAGACCGGCGATTATCAGCGATATCTCATCGTTGGTCGCCAGGTTGTTGGGCTCGTAATGGTCAAAACGAGCAAACAGGTTCAGCTTTTCCGGGATAAGATTATAGCGGCCAAAGACAGAAAGTCCGGAACGGTCATAACGCTCGCCGTCCAGGAGATTCTTGTCGTTGCGGTAAACAAAGTACTCAGCTCCCAGAGTCAGATTGGGGATGAAGTCCACCAAAAGGTCGCCCTTATAGGTAAAAGCCTTAGCCCCGACATCCTGTTTTTCATAGTCCACGTAGCCCACGATTGACAGGCCGGCCAGCGGTATGAGCTGCAGGTTGGCACTTAATTTTTTGTGTTTATCCCTTTCTGGTTTGCTGTAGCCTTCGCCAGATGAGAGCATCACCTGATAGCGGAGAGGCCTTAAGATTTTGCCTGAAATGTTTATCCCCAGGTCAGCGCTGGTGGCATCGATGTCTTGACCGGTGATATCTTTGTAGCCGTCCAGAAGAGTTTTGGCCACGCTGCGGTAACCCCAGCGGTCTTCAGCCAGCTTAAAAGTGATGGTATCAGCCATTCCGATTTTAATGTCCGAGTTCGGGATGAGATTTTTTATCTGCACGTACAGGTGCTTTAAGTAGGGACGGAATTTGTTGTCGGCTTTGTTGGCGGCATCGGTGGCTTTGAGCGTGTCGCCGTCCAGGGTCAGGCGGAAGCTGATGTTGTCGTTAATCTTGTTGTCATAGCGGAAGTAGACCCGGCGGAAGTGCAGGAAGTTGTTCTTGAAATTGGGGTTATCGGGCGGCGGGGTGGTAATCGGTCCGTTGTTGGACAGGTAAAAGGTGTAGTCAAAGAAAACTGTTCCCGATAATTTTTGCTGGGCTGAAGCTGGAACAAACAATAAACAGAATCCCAGCAACCCAGTGGCCAGCCAGGCCGTCAGGCGGCCCAGTCGCTGGGTGCGGTTGACAGAGATTGTTTTCGTAGACATTTTTTCTCCTTTCGTTTTTTTTCTTCGAGCTGTCCGGCGCCGTGATAGCTCTCAGCATTGAGAGGACAGCATAAAATTGTTCCGTAAAAATAAAGACAGGGTTCTGTTAAATTTCGGTTAAGAAAGAATAGAGAAATTGGCCCGATTTTGACCTAAAAACCGTCCGGCAGGAAAGGCGCAGACCGGATTTTATCCCTAAATAATGTTTTTTGGTTCAATTAACACCCTCCCAGCTATTTGCTATAATAAAGCCTTAGAATCGAGGCAAAAAGATAATGTGCGGCGTTATCGGACTCTGGGCAAACCGGGAAGTCTTCCACGACCTTTATCAGGGACTTCTTTCCATCCAGCACCGGGGTCAGGATGCGGCCGGCATAATCACCTACGACGGGCGCTTTCATGAGAAAAAGGGAAACGGCCTGGTGCTCGATATTTTCGGTCTGGAGGAAGCCGCCCAGTTAAAAGGCAATGTAGGTATAGGCCACACCCGTTATCCCACCATCGGTGGTGGCGGACACGAGGATGCCCAGCCCTTCATGGTCAATACTCCTTTTGGTATCATCCTGGCCCATAACGGCAACGTGGTGAACTACCGCCAGTTGAAGAAAGAATTGTTTGAAAAAAACCAGCGCCTGCTGAATTCAGATTGCGATGCCGAGGTCATCCTGAACGTCTTTGCCCAGGAACTGGAGGAGCAGAAGGTTAAACACCTGACCCCGGAAAATATCTTTAAGGCAGTGGCTGGAGTCTACCGTCGGGTTAAGGGCAGCTATTCAGTGGTGGCTTACATCGCCGAGCAGGGGATGGTGGCTTTCCGGGACCCTCACGGTATCAAGCCGCTGAGCTTCGGTCGGCGCAAGGACGGCTTGCAGCCTTCTTATGCTTTCGCCTCCGAAACGGTCAGCCTGAACCTGATGAATTTCGAGGACATCGAGCACATCCAGGCCGGGGAGGTTGTTTTTCTTGACCGCCAGCGGCAGCTCCACCGCCAGAAGATAGTCCATAAGAAGCATACCCCCTGCCTTTTTGAGTGGGTCTATTTCGCCCGACCCGATTCGGTCATCGACGGGGTAAATGTTTACAAGAGCCGGGTCAACCTGGGACGGTTGCTGGCGGCGGAAATCAAAAAGAAAAACCTGGAGATTGACGTGGTGGTCCCCGTCCCCGATTCCGCCCGGGACGCGGCCATAGAGATTGCCCGCCGGCTGAAATTAAAGTACCGGGAAGCTCTGGTTAAAAACAGGTATATCGGCCGGACCTTCATCATGCCGGCTGAAATCAAAAGGCAGAGCTCGGTGCGGCAGAAGCTCAACCCCATCTGCTCGGAAATCGCCGGTAAGAAGGTGCTGCTGGTGGACGACAGCATTGTCCGGGGCAACACCTCCCGGGCGATCGTGGAGATGGTCAGGGATTGTGGGGCCGAGAAAGTGTATTTTGCTTCCTATTCCCCGCCCCTGCGTTATCCCTGCGTCTACGGCATTGACATGCAGACCAAAACCGAGTTTGTTGCCCGGGACGCCGATGAAGAACTGGTGGCCCGGCGCATCGGGGCCGATCGGGTCATCTACCAGACGCTCAAGAACCTGAAAAAAGCTGTCCGCATGGAAAATCCAGCCCTGAAGAATTTCTGCGCGGCCTGCTTTGACGGCTGTTATCCAACCGGTGATGTGACTCAGGATATTCTGAAAGCCATCGAGGAAGAACGGAAGCTGATTCAGGAAAGCCAGCTGGAGCTTAACATCAAGACCGGCCGCTAACGGGCCGTGCTCGCCTCAGGCTTTTTCTCGCCAGTAATTGAGGAGGTCCAGGAGGGATTGTTTCAAGTTAATCTGGGGTTTCCAGCCGGTCAGGCGCGACAGCCGGGAAATATCAGCCAGAAGGATGGGCGGCTCCGGAAAAACAGTCTTGGTCTTGTCCGTCTCAATCACCATCTTGGCCCGGGTCATTCCCAGCATCAGTTTTAACATTTCGTGGCCCGACCAGGCCTGCCCCGAGCCCAGGTTGTAGGCCTCTCCGGGTTCGCTCTTTTCGGAAATCAACCACAGGGCCCTGACCAGGTCCCGGACGTCGGTGTAATCTTTCTTGCTTTCCAGGTTGCCCAGGCGCAGCACCGGACTCCCTTTCTTTTTTTCGATTTCAGCAAT
Source organism: Candidatus Aminicenantota bacterium (assembly GCA_014360005.1). Lineage (GTDB taxonomy): Bacteria > Acidobacteriota > Aminicenantia > Aminicenantales > Saccharicenantaceae > Saccharicenans. Next base: position 161,806 of record JACIYI010000002.1, read on the forward strand.
CTGGCGGGCCAGGCTGGACGGAGGATAGTAAACGGGCTGGCGGGGTCCGAGAACACTGAAAACCCGAGCCCTGATAATTTTCAGACCGCAGGTTTTGTAATATTGAAACCCCAGCAGGTCCTGGGCTGCCTGGCTGACACCAAAGGGACTCAGCGGGCGCAGGCTGGCCGTTTCTTTGATCGGCAACTCGTCAGAATAAGCCAGGCCGTAGGCTTCAGCCGATGAAGCCAGGATTACCACCGGCTTCAATTGCAGCTCTTTCAGGGCTTCCAGTAGATGGACCGTGCCCAGAACATTGGTGGAGAGAGTTTCCGCGGCCAGGTTATAAGAAGAGCCAGCAGCCGCCTGCGCGGCCAGGTGAAAGATCCGGTCGGGCCGGGTGGTGGCCAGGACTTTGAGGAGTGAGCCCTGGTCCCGGATATCGCCTTCCAGCAGCCTAAGGCGGTCGGCGATCTTGGCCAGGTTTTCCAGCGAACTTCTGGGCCTGACCAGGCCACAGATCTCTACCTGCTGCAGGTTCTGGCACAGGTAATCAGCCAGGTGGCTGCCGATAAATCCACTGATGCCGGTGATCAAAATTCTCATGGTTAATCCTCTTTTCAAACTATATCTTATAGTGGCTTTGCCTGGAAGTGTCAATACCAGGCCGGGCTGAAATAATTAAAGCTGGTATGGTTTCATAAATCGCTGCTCTTTTTTCATGAACGAGATATCAGGTTTTGAGGTTGGCCCTGGATTGTTTTCCTTGGCCTGGTCGCCCGGACCGGGACTTGGCTTCTGGCGCGGAGTTCAGCCCAGCCCGGCTTAAAAACCGAGGGCTCCCAGCAGGTCGGAGGAACGGCTGATGTTGCCCAGCCCGACCGAGAATCTGAACTGAACTTCAGGTTGGCTGCGGTAGTAGAACACCCGGATATCAAAACTGAAATCCAGGCATTGATAATGATAGAGACCGGCCAGGGCAGTGTACAGAAGTTTCTTGTTCTGTAGGTCAAATTCGACCTGGGTTTTCAGGTCCAGCCGTTCAGGCCAGCGCCAGCCGGCCTGCAGCCCGGCCTGGTGGCTGCGGAAAATGCTGTCGGGGCTAAGCGGCTGGTAATTCCGGGACCAGTTAAGCCTGAAGAAAAAAGGGTCATCGGGTTGACCCAGGCTGGCCGTCAGCCTGGAACTCAAAAAATTTTTTTCATAAGGGTTGAAATCGGCCGATATGTCCAGGCTGAATCGCCCGCCAGGGTAGTACCTGAGATAGGCATTGACGGGAGAAAAATGGCGGCCCGGGTCCTGAGGATAATAATACCTGGTCGGACTGTGTTCGGGGTCGAAGAATACAGTTTCGGCCAAACCGAGGGTCAGGATTTCCCGGGGTGAACCTTCTGTTCTTCTGAGCCAGTGTTGCGCCAGCCCGAACTTGAGGTCGTTATTCCTGAAAATTCCGAAGGGTGAAATTATCCGGTCCATGGTGGCCCGGGTTAAGGGAGTGTCGTAGGAAAAAGATAAGAAAGGTACCAGCAGGTGCTTTAGGTAAGGTTGTCCCCGGCTGAAATAGACCCGGTAAAGAACCGGCCCTTCCAACTGCAGTCCCAGCCGGGCCTGGGAAGTCAGCAGAGGTTGCGAGCTGCGGACCGTGGTTCCGGGTTCATAGCTCTGAAAGTAATAGGTGAAATTGCCTCCGGCGCTGAGGTTCAGATTAAGCCAGTCGGCCGGCAGCAGCGGGCAGCTCAACACCGGACGGAAATAGGCCTGGCCCAGGGTATAGGCCTGGTCTGACAGCTCGGTTTTCCAGCTGTATCTCCAGTTGTTGAGCCCGGATTCAAAGGACAGGTACAGGAACGGCTGCAGGCGGTATTTGAGCAGGTTAAAGCTGGCCTGGGGCAGATAAGCGGTGGAGACGCTCTGGCCGGTCTGAGGAAAATAGCTCTCAAACCTGGACGTGCGCAGGTTGAAATTGAAATATGACCAGCTCCTGTTCAGGCTGAGCTGGTAGGAGCGGTTATTGACCGTGGCTGTGGTGAAATTGCTATCAAATTCTCTAAGGAAATTGAAAGAGCTGGAATAATCGGCCTGACCGGTCAGCTGGAAGCCAGCAGGCAGGGTTTGCCGATGATTCAGGCGCAGGATGTAAGCCGGCCGGGGGCGCTCGCCTCCCTCTTCCCGGCGGAAGAAAAAAAGATAAGCGCTGGCTTCTCCCCTGGTTCCGGCGGGAAGGAGGTAACGGTATTCCAGCCCGAGGCCGGTGCCCTTTTTGGAATAGAAGTCGGCGCTGATGGTAGCATCCAGGTTGGGGGCCAGAGCCCAGTAAAAGCTCTGGCTTAGGCTCAGACCCTTAATCCGGTTAAACCCCAGACGGGGGAAGAGAAACCCGGTAGCCCGGTCTTTTAGCGGATAGCGCAGGTAAGGAAGGTAAAGGATTGGCAGATTTTTAATCCTGAACACGGCCCGCTGCAGACTCACATAATCTTCTGGCTTCAGTTTGGCCCTGGCAAAAGAGAAGTACCAGCGGGGAACGGGCTGGGTGCAGGTGGTAAACCAGGCTTTTTCCAGCCGGTAAAGGTCAGCGGCTTGTTTTTCGATAGTTTCGGCTCCGAACAGCAGCCCCGGCCTGGAAATGGCCCGGACGCCTTCCAGGCGGCCCTCACCGGTCTTCAGGTTGTAAAATAAATTCTCACAGGTTATTACCTCTGAGGGGAGTTGCAGGGTTACCTGGCCCTCAGCCCTCACTTCATAGGTTTCGGAGTCGAACTGGAGCCGGTCGGCCAACAGGGTCAAAGAACCAAACCGCAGTTCCACCTCTCCTGAAGCCAGCCAGACCGGCCCGTTTTTTTCCTGGTAACGGGCAGAAAGTTTGATGGCCTCTTCCGACTGCCGGCTGTTATCCGGATAGATATCCTGAAGACCACCAGGCCAAAGATCAGGCCCCAAGAAAAACATCAGTAAAAAAGCAGTCAGAAGAATTCCCGGTGAGAGGGCTGGTATCCGCTTCATTCTTTACATAATATATAATTTGGAGCTTACCATAGGCAAGAATAAACAATCCCCGGCAACTGGTTGAAGCGGCTGCGGCAATTGTGGTAAAAATAATTGCTCCCAATTGACAAAGCTTGTGATTACGGTGAAAAAGGCGGTTTCTTTTTTATCTTCAACAGCAGGGCTGATGCTGGTCAGCCTGATTCTCGCCACCGGGTTGCAGGCTGAAACCTGGAAAGCCCGGGAACTGCGCCTGGCCTGGGAAAGAGCCGCCTGGAAGTTCGGTCCCTTCAGAATCCAGCCGCTGCTGGTAATCCGGGAGGCCGGTTATGATTCCAACATCTATTATCACCCGGAAGCTGTTTCCGATTTCTGGCTGACAGCCGGCCCGGGAGCCGAGGCCTACCTGATGATCAAGAAGCGGTTAATCTTTCATGTCTATGAATCACCGCAGTATGTCTATTTTTTTAAGACTGAACGGGAAAGAACCTGGAATAATTACCTGAACGGCGAGGTGTCCCTCAGCCTCAACCGTATTCTGCTGACAGCCGGAGGCCGCCTCAACCGGGCCCGGGAGCGCTGGAACACCGAAATCGATATCAGGCCCAGGAGGACCGAAAAAGGTGGCTTTGTCTCCCTGCTGTATCAGCGCTCCTACCGGGTGTCGTTTGAAGTCAGGGCCGCCAGGATAGATTACGATTATGAAAGCATCGACTATGACTCGGTCAACATCGGGGAAAGGTTAAGCCACCTCGCAACTTTCTGGAGCGGGCGGTTTTATTACCGGCTGAATCCCCGGGTTCAGTTTTTCCTGGAAGGTGAATGGGGCCAGTATGATTTTAAGAGCCAGGCCAGCCTGGGCGATTCCCGGAGCCGGACTTTCTCTTCAGGCTTTGAGTTTTCTCCAGCCGGCCGGGTCCGGGGCCGGATAAGGATTGGCTATAAGCAATTTGATACCCTGGAAGAAGGATTGCCAGATTTCCAGGGACTGGTGGGAGATACCGCGGTCAGCTGGGCTATACTCCGGCCTCTGGTCCTGCGGGGTTCCTACAGGCGGGATGTCAATTTTTCGGTCTGGTCTCGTAATCCGTATTATGTGGGAAATTCATGGTCGGGCGGGAGTTCTCTCTACCTTTTCAGGAAAAGAATCCGGCTTGATTATACCTACAGCCAGCTCAGAAATGATTATCCCCTGGGTGAAGTTCCCGGTTCGGACCCCCGTCAGGATAACTATACTTTAAATTCGCTGGCCTTATATATTAGAATAAAAAAGACTGTTGGCCTGGGCCTGACAGCCGGCCTCTGGACCAGACAGGTCAATGTCCTGAACTGGGATGCCGAGCGGAAATTTGTCGGGTTTAATTTAACCTATGAATTTTAGTTGGGGATTTGGAGCCCAGGCTCCAAAAAAGGTAGGCAAGATGAAAAGAACGGGTGGATTTCTCCTGAAGGTAGTTTTATGTTTATTGCTGCTGGCCCGGCTGGCTCCAGCCGGGTTCAGCCAGACCCAGGCCCTGACCTCCGAACCACAGGAAATTCAGACCGCGGCCCGGGAGTATTTCGTAAGGGAATATATCATCGGCCCGCGGGACCTGCTGGAGATAAAAGTTTTTGAACTGCCTGAATTTGACCATACAGTCCGGGTGTCGGAGGACGGCTCCATTACCCTGCCCCTGCTGGGTAATGTTCAGGTCGGGGGCCTGACCAAGGAAAAGGTCGAACAAAAAATTGCCGACCTGCTGGACAAGTATGTCAAGAAAGCCCAGGTTTCAGTCTTCATCAAAGAATATCAGAGTTCCAGAGTGGCCATAATCGGGGCGGTGGAGAAACCCGGGATGTACGAACTGGTGGGCCGCCAGACGCTGCTCCAGATGGTTTCCCAGGCTGGCGGCTTCAAGGAGAACGCCGCCAATGAAATCTATGTTCTGAGAGAGGGACAGGATGGCAACACCGCTTCCATCAGCATTGACCTGGAAGACCTGCTGCTCAACGGCAATCAGCGCCTGAATATCCCGCTCCAGCCCAACGACGTGATCAACGTCCCCGTGGACAAGCTGATTACCATCTATGTTTTCGGCGAGGTGCGCAACCCCGGGGCCCTTCAGGTCAAGATGTCCAAGAAAATCACCCTGCTCCAGGCTATCGCCCAGGCCGGGGGGTTGAGCGAGAATGCTTCCAAGCGGGGAGTGATCGTCAAGAGAAAAGATAAGACCGGCAAGGAAACCAATCTCCGGGTCAACCTGAACGATATTATCAAGGGTAAACGCAAAGACATCCCTCTCCGGGAGGGGGATGTGGTCATTGTAAAAGAAAGCATTTTCTGATGAACATAAGCGGTGAGGTCTGAGATGAGCGAAAATTATGTTGAACCCCAGGGTCTGGAAACGGCTGAAATTGACCTGAGGAAATACATCGACATTTTTTACCGGCGGCGCTGGACGGTCATCTCCCTGATTCTGATTGCGGCTGCGCTCTCCCTGATCATTTCCTTTGTCACCAGGCCGGTCTACAAGGCCCGGGGCACGGTCATGATCGAAAAGGAACCCAATATCCTGAGTTTCGAAGACATCTTCCAGATAGAAACCTTCCGGGACGATTATTTTCAGACCCAGTACAAGCTTCTCCAGAGCCGCAGCCTGGCTGAAAGAACTATCGAGCGCCTGAAACTCTGGGAGAAAAAAGAATTCTCCGGCGGTAAGAATGTAACCGGAGATGACCTGAAAAATCCGGTTTTCAGACAGAAACTGGTGGATAAGTTCCTGGGCCGGCTGGAGGTCAAGCCCATCCGGATGACCAGGCTGGTGGAGGTGGCTTTCAAAGCTCATGACCCGGTCCTGGCCAGCGACTGCGTCAACGCCCTGTTCGATTCGTTTGTCGATATGAACATCGAGGCCAGGTACGAAACCACCGAGCAGGCCACCGAATTCCTGAGCGAGCAGATTGCTGAGCTCAAAAAGGAAATCAGCCAGAAAGAACAAGAACTACAGAATTACGGGCAGGAAAAAGACATTGTCATTCTGAGCGATAAAGAAACCACCATGCTGGATAAAATCAGCGAGCTCAACAAAGCCCTGACCGAGGCTCAGATCGAACGGGTCAGGAAGGAGTCCTACTACAACGGGATAAAAAATGCCTCGCCTGATTTCATTCCCGAGGCCATGAATAATCCTCTAATTCAACGCCTGAGGGAAGAATATCTGAAGCTCAGCCGCGAATACGCCAAAATGCAGGAGAAATTTCAGCCGGAGTATCCGGAAATGCAACGACTGAAGGCCGAGCTGGATACGGCCAGGGAATTGCTCAAGAACGAAACCCAGAGGTTGATCCGGGCCGCCTATGCCGACTACCAGTCTGCCCTGAAAAAGGAGGCTTCCCTGAAAGAGCTGTTTGAACAGCAGAAAGAAGAAGCCTTCCGCCTGAACTCCAATGCCATCCTTTATAACAGCCTGAAGATTGAACTGGAAAACAAGAAAAACCTGCTGGAATCACTGCTCAAAAGGCAGAGTGAAACCGGGGTCTCAGCCAGGTTAAAAGGACTGCGGACTTCCAACATCAGGATTGTCGACCGGGCCGACATTCCTCTGCACCCCGACAGCCCGAGAAAATTCCGGAATCTGCTCCTGGCCCTGTTCCTGGGGCTGTTCGGAGGGCTGGGGCTGGCCCTGGGGATGGAGTATCTCGACAACACCATCAAATCGGCCGAAGATGTCGAGCGCTATTCGGGCTGGCCGACGCTGGGGATAGTGCCAATTTTCGATCAGGATGCCACCCTGAATGGTCATTATTATGCCTATCGCTCGGCGGAAAATGAGGATGGCCAGAAAAAGAAGAAGGAAGAAACGGCTGAAACCGAGACTGAACCACGGAGCATCGAGCTGATCAGCCATTTTGCCCCCGATTCCACTTTTGCCGAGAGTTATCGGTCGCTGCGAACCGCTCTGCTGCTGTCCGGACCCCTGTCCAGCTTAAAAAGCCTGATTATCACCAGCCCCCTGCCCAACGAGGGCAAGTCAGTTACCATCTCCAACCTGGCCGTCAGCCTGGCTCAGATGGAAAAAAAAGTGCTGCTGATGGACGCTGACCTGCGCCGGCCCAAGCAACACCGGATTTTCAACCTAAAAAATCACGACGGCCTGAGCAATTACCTGACCATGGGTCTGGAACTGAAGAAGCTGGTTAAAACCACTATGGTGCCTTCTCTGTATTTCATAAACTCCGGACCGATTCCGCCCAACCCGGCCGAACTTCTGGGTTCAGAAAGAATGAAGGAGCTGCTGGGCAGGTTAAAGGGGAGTTTCGACTTCATCCTGATTGATACGCCGCCCGTCCTGTCCGTGACCGATTCCCAGGTTCTGGGCAAGATGGTAGACGGTTTAATCCTGGTGGTCCAGGCTGACCGGACGCCCAGAGAAGCTCTGCGTCAGACCCGGGAAATAATTGACCTGCTGCAGCTGAAAACCTACGGAGTGGTCATTAATGCCCTTAACCTGGACAACCGCAGCTATTATCACCGGCATTATTATCGTCATTACTATAAGCACTGAGGACTATGGACATTAAAGTCAGGGTTTATTTCCCCCGGAATCCAGCGGCCAGGGGAATGATCGACCTCCATACCCATCTTCTGCCCGACTGGGATGATGGCCCGGAAAGCTGGGAAGAAACGGCTCAGATGGTGGAGTTAGCCGTGGCTGATGGTATTGAGGGCATCTGCCTGACGCCGCATCTGTTCCGTTTCTCCCGCTATCAGGATAGCCAGCAGGTGCTGGAAGAAAGGTTCAGCCAGTTTTACGACCGGTTCGGGTCCGATAACCGGATAAAGTTCTTCCAGGGAGCCGAGGTTTTCGTACATCCGGACCTGGCCGAGGAAGTCAGCCGCCGCCATCTCAGTCTCAACCAGAGCGAATATGTCTTTGTTGAATTCCCGGGCGACCAGGTGCCTGGCGGGACCCGGGAGCTTTTTTACCGGATGATGCTGGCCGGTTACACACCCATCATCAGCCATCCCGAGAGAAATGACCTGTTCGGGCGCCATCCGGAAATCCTGTATGACCTGGTCAGCCGGGGTTGCCTGGCTCAGCTGACCGCTGGCAGCCTGACCGGTGGATTTGGTTCTGAAATAAAGAAAAGGGCGGAGCTTTTTCTCCGGCATCATCTGGTCCAGGTAATGGCCTCCGATGCTCACGATTCCAAAAACAGGAAACCCGTGCTGAGCCGGGGAGTGGAGGCGGCGACCCGGATAGTTGGACGGGACATAGCCGAAGCCATGGTCCGGGAAGTGCCCGAAGCCATCCTCAATAACCAGCTGGTGCCCGAGCTGGGCCGTCCGGTAAATCCTGTCCGCCGGCGGAAATTTCTGGGGCTTTTTAAGACAAAAAAAGAAAAAAAATTACTTGAAAAAGCAGACTGAAACGACTATATAGTATATAAAGGGAGGTCAAAATGCTCCGGATAAATATTTATCGTTCTCCCGTTTTGTCAGGTATTATTATTTCGGCTTTCATGCTGCTGCTGTTACCGGCAGACAGTCTGGCTGCCCCCACCGGTTCGCTGATCGGTTTTATTTACGGCAGCGATATGAAGACGCCGGTAACCAATGCCGTGGTTAAGATCAGAAATGTCGACAACGGCCAGGAGTATGTCAGCACCCCGACCGATGCCAGCGGTTATTACAAGCTGGATAAAGTAGCCGAAGGCAAGTATATTCTGGGTATTGCTGCGCCCGATGGAGAATATAATTTCCCCTATATCATGGTGCTCAAGAGTGGAGAAATCGGCAAGCTGTCGCTAGCCCTGAAAGCCGGTAGCGCCTCGGGTCTGGGGCAGGAAACTGAGGAACCGACCAAGAAGGAGAGGGTTTCTTTCTTCAAAACTCCTGTGGGTGTGGCCGTCCTGATGGTGGCCACCACTCTGGCCCTTTACGGGACCTTCAAGCTCCTGGAAGGCAAGGAAGAAGCTTCCCCTTCCAAGAAGTAATCCGGCGAATTTTAAGGCGGTTTCCAGGGCCCAATCAATACCTTTCTGTAAAATTCTTATATCCTTATAATCCTGGCTATTTTATAATATCAATCAGACAACCTGGATGAAGACAGTTATATTTATTTCTCTTGGACTCCTGGTCTGGCTTCTGCCCCTTCCTTTCGGAGGAAACATAGAATGGGCAGTCTTCGGTCTGGAGGTAACAGTCTGGCTGTTGTTCCTGGCTTATTTAATAAACCTCCTATCTTCAGGTCGGCCTGCGGCCGCGACAGGTGGTCGGGAAAAATCCAGTTACCGCCCGGTAATCTGGCTGGCTGGCCTGTTTTACCTGGTATGCTTGCTGCAGCTGCTGCCGGCGCCGGCCTCACTGGTCAGAGTTCTCTCGCCCGCCGCCTGGTCCTGGAAGCAAACACTCGTGGCCAGCGGGCTGTTCAGCCCGGATGGATTCAAACATCTCACTTTTTCTCTTTCTCCCTGGGCCGGGGCTTACGAGTTCTTGAAATACCTTTCCTACGGAGCTTTTGTTTTTTTGCTGTCCCGGGTGCTCACCAACCGTTCCCGGATCAGGGCTCTGACGGTGGTGCTCATCAGCGCCGGTGTTTTCCAGTCCCTTTACGGGCTGTCTGAATTTTTTGGCGGCACCAACCGCATTTTTAACTGGGTTAACCGCTATTATTCCGGCAGCGCTTTCGGCACTTTTGTCAACCGCGACCATTACTCGGCTTTCCTGGAGATGGTCTTCCCTTTGAGCCTGGGATATTTTCTGGTGCGCTCTCAGTATTTTTCCCTCAGGCCGGGCCTGACCTGGAGACAGAAAATAGTCCGGTTCGGGCAGGAACAGGTCCAGAAATCGCTGCTGTTCGTTCTGCCCCCTTTCATCATCGGCCTGGGCTTATTCTTTTCCCGCTGTCGCTCGGGTATCATCATCTTCATCATTGTTTTCTTCCTGACTCTGATCTTGCTTTCCCTGAGCCCGGTGGCTGGGCGGAGGAAAACCGAAAAGACGCTGGTCCAGGTCGTGGTCCTGCTGGTTTTGCTGGGTGTAGTTTTAATCGGACTGGAACCGGTGCTGGAAAGGTTCACTCAGGGCGGTTTTTTAGACGAGAACCGGCTTCTTTATTACAACTATACCCTGAGCCTGATAGCTGATTACCCGCTGCTGGGCAGCGGGCTGGGAACCTATGTTCAGGCCATCAATCCTTACCTTAAAAAGGATTTCAACGTCATCCTCAGTCATGCCCATAATGACTACCTGGAAATGCTGGCCGAAACCGGGCTGGCCGGAGGCGGCGCTCTTATCCTGGCCGCCTGGCTGGCTTTTGGCCTGGCTTTGAGACGCTGGCTCAGGTGCCAGGACCCAATGGCCAAGGGCCTGGGACTGGGGGCGCTGATGGGGGTTTTTTCAATCCTTTTCCACAGCCTGACCGATTTCAGCCTCAGAATGCCGGGCAACGCTCTGTTCTTTTTGAGCCTGTTGGTGCTGGCGGCTAGGGCCCCGCTCGTCCTGGAGCAGAAGGAGGGTGGAATATGAGCTCCGGGTTAAAGCCCAGAAAAGGCCTGGTCATAAGTCTGGGCCTGGTCTGCGGCGGGCTGGCCTTAACTGCCTCGATTGTGTTCTATTCCGGCTATTGCCATTTCTTCCGTTACCAGGAAGACAGAAAGAATATCAGGAGCCTGGAAAGCGATTTTCCCGGACTGGAAGCCAAACTCAAGGCCGCCATCAGGTATTATCCGCTGCCGGCTTTTTACGGGGAACTCGGCCGGCTGCGCCTGCAGCGGGCCATGGTCGAAATTGAGTTCGGTCAGCCCGAAAAAGGCGAGCCCTATCTCGACGGGGCCAGAGAAGCCCTGCGGCGGGCGATGGCCGGGAACCCGCTGGATTATTCCTTTTTCTGGGAACTCAGCAAAGTTTATTTTTTATATAATTACCCGCTCCTGACTTATTCTGGCAAGGGTCGCCTTCTCTGCCGGGAATCACTCAGGCGCCATCCCTATAACGAATTCCTTTTCCTGAACGTCCTGCTGGTGTTTTTTGAACAATGGCCGCTGCTGGAGGCCGAGGAAAAAAACTGGTTGCAAACCAACCTGAGAAGGGTAGTGGCGGCAGACCCGGGCTTCCTGGATAAATTGAAAAGAAGATGGCGGCAGAATTATAGAGCAACCCAGGACCTGGAGTCCAGGCTGGCCGAGCTCGGGCTTCAGGACTGAAGGCCGGTAGCGACCGTTGGCCTAAACTACCGGAGAAAATACTTTTTGCTTTGGAGGGACGATGAAGGGGAAAAACAGGCTGTTACTGTTTATTCTGATAGTGATTATTTCTCTTGGCTTCCACGGGAGCCTGAAAGCTCAGGGGCTGGCAGCGGCTGACGAAGCCCGCTACCAGCGTTTTTCCCGGGGGATAAACCTCCCTTACTGGTTCTGGTTGAACCGGGCCCCTCTCCGGCCGCTGGAAAGGGTCTATTCGGATAAAGACCTGGAATTGGTCCGGAAACTGGGCCTGACCTATGTCCGGGTGCCGGTGGATATGGCTAATATATATGACCCGAATAGGGAAGACCTGTTGCAGCCGGAAGCCCTGGACCTGTTGCTCAGCGGTCTGAGAAAAATTATCAATTCGGGACTGGCCGTTAATTTCGACCTGCACAGCATCTCCCAGCAGGCCGGGGGTTCCGATTATTCCGGTCCTCTGGGCAAGGATGCGGCCTTCACCGAAAGATTTTTTGTTTTCTGGGAAAGGCTGGCCCGGAAGCTGGCCGACTTTGACCCGGACTGGCTGATCGTCGAACCGATGAACGAACCGGTCTTTCTGGGCGAAGAAGGCCGCTGGCCTCCACTGCAAAAAGAGCTGATTGCCCGCATCCGGGCGGTGCTTCCCCGGCATACCATTCTGGCCACCGGGGCTTTCTGGTCCAACCTGTCCACCCTGCTGACCCTCGAGCCTCTGGCCGATGCCGGGGTCTGGTATTGTTTCCATTTCTACGAACCTCACCTTTTCACTCACCAGGGAGCCCACTGGAGTTCGGAACTGGTGAAAAAGCTCCGCCGAGTTCCCTATCCCTCCTCACCCCAAGCGGTCGGGGAAGCTATCTCTCTGGTGCAGCAGGAAGACCTGAAACAGGCTCTCCGGGCTTATGGCCAGGAGAGCTGGAATGCCACCAGGATCGAAGAGCGCATCGGACAAGCGGCGGCCTGGGCCGCGCGCCACCGGGTGAGATTAATCTGCAACGAATTCGGGGCCTACCGGATTTATTGTCTTCCCTCTTACCGGGTAGCCTGGATTAAAGATGTCCGGACCGCCCTGGAAAAGCATGGGATTAGCTGGGCTATGTGGGAATTTGAGGGCGGCTTCGGTCTGATTTATCGCCGGGATGGCAAAGCTATCGTTGACAGGCAGGTGGCCCAGGCTCTTGGTCTGAAGCTGGACTGAGTTTCGTCCTCAGCCGGTCAACCCGTTCTTGAAACTTGACTGGATTCTGGCAAACTGGTCTTTGATTTCTTTGGGCAGCCTGGACCCGGTTATCCGGTTGCTGAGCTTGAAGCGGGAGATTTCTTTCAAGTAGTATTCAACCTGGTCGGCTTTTTTGAGGTTATAAGCTGACAGCGTGAGGTAGACAAAGGCTTCTCCCAGCAAGTCGGGTTCATCCAGGAAACCGAAGGCGGCAATTTTCAGGTTCTGGAAGGCTTCTTCAAAATCGCCCCGGTTGAAAGCGGTCAATCCTTCCTCGAAAAGTTTTAAGTAGAAAGGGTCAACCTGCTGGTGGCGACTGGAAATCTGCTGCGGTTGAAGGGTGGTTCCGGACAGGGTTACTACCAGGCAAACGGCCAGAAAGAGGTGAAGAAAGACAGGTTTTCTTATCCTTAGAAAGCAAGCCAACTTCAGATCTCCCTGATTACTTAATAGATTTTATCCACTTTAAGGCAATAATGCAAGTTGCCCGGACCCGACTATTGTTATTCAGTGCGAATAATGAGCTATAATCATAGCAGGAAGGTAAAGAGTTGAGGTTGCTGAAGGATACCGATTTTAAAAAACTGGCGGAAATATCTTCCCTGGTAATGATTTTGCCCTCCTCGATTGCCGTGGGGCTGGTCATCGGTTATTTTCTTGACCGCTGGCTCAAGACCGGTTCCTGGATGCTCCTGCTCTGGCTGGTGCTGGGTATTGTTTCTGGGCTGTTGAACCTCTTCCGGGGTATAAGGCAGTATTTTGAAAAAAACCAGAGGCCAGGCCCGCCCCCGGGGGAAGGGGGTTGATTCGGGTAAATTCAGGGGATAAAATTCACTGAGGTTAATCATGACATCGGACTGGCTGGATAATTCAATCAAGAGGATTCCGCTGGAAACTGTCCTCCTGGGGCTGGCGGTTGGGATAATTACGGCTTTGGTCTACGAGCCCCTGTCGGGAGGATTGGTTCTGGCCGGTTCGGTTCTGTCGGCAGCGGGCTTTTTATCGCTTAAATCTTTTGTGGACAAATATTTACAGTCAGAACGGGCCCGGTTGTGGCGGCGGGCTGTTCTGTTTTACAGCCTGCGGCTGCTGTTGATTTGCCTGGTATTTTTAATTATAATCCTTATCTTTAAGGGTCGGGTTCTGGCCCTGGCCGCGGGTTTATCTCTGATCCTGTTATCAATCCTGGTCGAGGCGGTCAGAAACCTGGCCAGCATAAAGCAATGGAAGGCTTAGAACACAGTTTACCCATCGTAGATTTTTTTAACCTGCTTCTTGGCCGGCCCCTGGCGGCCCTGCTCGGACTCATCGGGCTGCAGGTCAAAGACCCCGCCCACCTTATCCCTGATTACCTGGTTATGACCCTGATAGTAGCTATCCTCCTGTCAGTCCTGCTGGGCCTGGCCGGGCGCCGGGTGCAGATAATCCCGGGAAAAATCCAGGTGGTGCTGGAAAGCCTGATTGATTTTTTTGAGGGGATGATTCTTGATACCATAGGCGAGCCGGGGAAAAAATACCTGCCGCTAATTGCCACTGTCGGTCTGTTCATCATGACCTGCAACCTGCTGGGGTTAATTCCCGGCTTCATGTCGCCGACCAGCAAACTTAACGTCACCCTCGGCTGCGCCCTGGTGGTCTGGCTGTACTATCACTGGCAGGGCCTTAAAACCCAGGGGGTGCTGGGATACCTGAAACAATTTACCGGGTCCAATCCCTTTCTGGCTCCCCTGCTGCTGCCGATAGAAATCATCAGCCATTTTTCCCGCCCGGTCTCTCTGTCGATGCGTCTTTTCGGCAACATTTTTTCGGAAGAGCTTCTGATCTTAATCATCGCTTCCATCATTCCCTATCTTCTGCCGCTGCCTTTCATGGCCATCGCCATCTTTACCTCAGTGATTCAAGCCTATGTCTTCGTCCTGCTGACCTGCATTTATATAGCCGGGGCAGTAGCCCATGAGGAAGAACACTAATGAAAAGGAGAAATGAAATGTCAAAGAAAAGCCAGTTGTTAGGTTTGTTGATTTTTCTTCTGGCCCTGACCCTGACTCCGCTGGTAGCCCAGACGGTGGAGCCGGCCCAGACGGTGGACCCGGCCCGGGCCGACCTGTTCAAGCTGTCCATCATTGTGGGTGCCGGCGTCATCACTCTGGCCGTCATTGCCGGAGCTTATGGCCAGGCTAAAGCCATCAGTTCAGCCTGCGAGGGGATTTCCCGCAACCCGGCTGCCGGCCAGCACATCAGGGGTATCCTGATCTTTGGCCTGGTCCTGATTGAAACCCTGGTTATCTATGCTCTGCTGATCACCATCATTATTCTCATGGTCAAATGGGGAGCCTATTCCTGAGGCCTGGCCCCAGACGGCATAGATGACTCTGAAACCATTTAAGATACTGGCGGCTTCTTTCAAGCGCTTCAATGATGACCGCTGCTGGACTGCCGCCATTGTCATTTCCTACTTTTCTCTCCTGTGCGTGGTCCCGCTGGTGGCTCTGTTTTTTTTCCTGGGCGTCAAGATTCTGGGCAGTGCCGAGCTCCTGGTCCGGAGCCTTAATATTTTAACCGAGGAGTTTTTTGCCAGGATGGACCCGGCCTTTTTCAAGCGGCTCCAGGCCCTGGGCGGCAACCTCTCTAACCTGGGCTGGTTTGGCCTGGTCGGTTCACTGGTGGCCGCTTCCTTTCTTTTCTCCAACCTGATCGCCACCATCAACCAGATTTTCCGGGCCAAATATCACCGCTCTTTTTTCTACAACCGGTTGATTGAATATGTGACCATGATGATCATCGGGGTTATTCTGCTGCTGTCTATTTCCATAACCGCGGTCTGGACCGGCCTGCAGAAATCACTCCGAGAAAGCTCCATGGTATCGGAATTCATCAATCCCCACCTCATTAATTTTCTCAACAACTTTTTTTTCCAGTACCTGCTGCCATACGGCCTGACTTTTCTCTTTCTGTTCACCCTTTATAAATTCATCCCCGAAGTCCGGGTGCATACCCGCAGCGCCCTGCTGGCCGCGGCCGTCACCGCTTTTTTCTGGGAATTATTCAAGCGGGGCTTCGCCTTTTATGTTATTCATTTCTCGGCCGTGGGCATCGTCCTTTCAAAAATCCTGGCTGGGACCCTGACCTCGGTGATATTTTTCCTGTTATGGATTTCGGCCTCGCTGGTGATAATGCTCTGGGGAGCAGAGCTGGCTGCGGTAATGAACGAATATCTGAATTCCTTGCCTGAAATCGGGGAGAAGAAAGAGCCGCAGCCTCAGGTCTGATCCAGGTGTTTTGATAGAAACTTGACCAGTTGGGTCTTGGGCAGGGCCCCGATTACCGAATCGACCGGCTTCCCGCCCTTGAACAGGATGAGCGTCGGAATGCTCATGATTTGGAAGCGGGCGGAGACAGCCGGGTTGTCGTCAACATTGACCTTGACCACCTTGAGCTTTCCTCGGTAAGCCTCGGCCAGCTGTTCAATCACCGGGGCCACCATCAGACAGGGCCCGCACCAGGGAGCCCAGAAATCTACCAGGACGGGCAGGCTGGAGTTGAGCACTTCCTGCTCAAAACTGGTGTCGGTGGCCTGAATCAGGTGGCTGCTCATATGTTTCCTCCCCTATTTAAAATAATGGCTTTCTGGTAAAGCAACCGGTATTTCCTGATCATTTTAGACCAGGAATTGTCGGTCGCCAAGCAGTTAGCCCTGACCCGCGACCAGAGCTCGGGACGGGCATAAACCTGGAGGGCCTGCCCCACCGCCTGGAAAAGGGCCTCCGGCTGGAATTCCTCGAAGATAAAACCGTTTCCCTGACCGCTGTCAGCAGAAAAAGGCTGGACTGATTCCCGCAGGCCTCCCGTAGCCCGAACCACCGGTACCGTCCCGTAGCGCAGGCCGTGCATCAGAGTCAGGCCGCAGGGTTCTTCCAGGGAAGGCATCAGCAGCAGGTCGGCTCCGGCCAGGAGTTGATGATAAAGGCCAGCGCTGAATTCCGGTTTGAAAACCAGTTGGCCTTTATACCCTTGCTGCAATTCGGATAAAGCCTGCTCGTACCTTTCCTCTCCCTGCCCGAGCACCACCAGCTGACAACCGGCTGCTACCAAAGAACCGGCAGCCTCGAGCACCAAATCCAGACCTTTAAGCCTGGTCAGGTAGCCGGCGATAGCTACCAGAGGGGTATTATCCTCAACCGGCAGCTGCAACTCTTTCTGTAAATGCCTCTTGCAGATGGATTTTCCGTCCGGATGGTCAGGGCTGAAATTAGCCGGCAGGAGCGGGTCGGTAGCCGGATTCCATTCTTCATCATCTATCCCGTTTCTCAAGCTGTAAAGCGGCTTGCTTTTCCTGGAAAAAAAGGCACTAATGTCACGATGATTGTGGAAAACCTCATCCCGGTAGGTGCGGCTGACGGTGTTGATGACCTCGGAAAATAGAATGCCGGCCTTCAGGAAACTGAACTTTCCCCTGAAAGCCAGTTGATGCGAGTTTAAGTAATTCCAGTCGAGCCCGGTCAGGCTCAGGGATTCGGCCGGGAACTCTCCCTGGTAGGAGAAATTGTGAATGGTCAGGACGCAGGCCATTTTTTTCAAGGCCGGTTTTTTCTTATAAACCGACCGCAGCAACATCGGCGCCAGGCCGGACGGCCAGTTATGGCAATGCAGCAGCTCAAATTTTAGGCGGCTGCTGGCCAGGAACTCGCAGACGGCCCGGTTAAAAAAAATGAACCGTTCAGCGTTGTCGGGATAATCGCCCTGGGGAGAACCGTAAATATAGTCGCGGTGAAAGTACTTGGGCTGGTCTATCAGGTAAAGGGTAAAACGACCGGGCTCGGCCCGGTAAACGGTGGCCGGGAACTTTTTCTCACCCACCGGGACCTGCAGGTCTTCCAGGACCACTGCCTTGTTCAGCGAGTCCAGTTCTGGTCGCCGGTAAAAGGGCAGAAAAACGCTGACTTCCAGACCGCTCCGGGCCAGGAACCTGGTAAGCCCGGCTACTGCCTCGGCCAGCTCTCCGGAGCGGGCATAGGGGGCCAGCTCGGGCGTGACCATGGCTATCCGGAGCTTGTTGACCATGAGAAAAAATGATAGCTGGCTGCCGGGCAAAAATCAATCCACCGGGCAGTTCTCAAGCCGGAGGGAGCTTGCTGTGCAGGCTCAGGCTCGGGCTTCCAGGCTTCCCTGACCTCACTCGGCCCAGCCCAGTTTTTCCTTGACCAGCTGATAATAGCTGCGCCAGGGTGAGGTTACCAGTTGCAGCTTCAACCTGGATTTTTTTACAACTATCAGCGCGTTTCTGGGAATGGTTTCACCCCTCTGGCCGTCTATGGTCAGGTAGACCTTTTCTTCGGGTGTCAGCAATTTGATTTTGATTTCTGAGCTGGAAGGGATGAGCAATGGCCGAAAAGAAAGGGTGTGGGGGCAGATGGGGGTCAGGATGATGGATTCAATGGCCGGGTGGACAATCGGGCCACCGGCCGAAAGCGAATAAGCGGTTGAGCCGGTCGGGCTGGAAAGAATCAGGCCATCACCCTTCAGTCTGGTGACCTCATTCCCGTTGATGAAAATAAGGATTTCTATCATTCTGGCCAGGGCTGATTTATTCAGGACTACATCGTTCAGACAGACGTCCTTCCGGTCGCTGTAGGAGATTTCTAGCAGGCTCCGGGGACTGAGGAAACCGTCCCTGTCCCTGATAAAAGCTTCGAGAACCGGCCGGGCCTCGGCCACCGGAATTTCGGTCAGGAAACCGAGACGTCCCAGATTTATGCCGATGACCGGGATGCCGGCCCGGGCAGCGGCTGGAGCGATGCTGAGCAGGGTGCCATCTCCACCGAGAACAATCAGAGCCTGGCAGATTCCGGCCAGGCTGTCCCGCTCGTGACCTTTCTTTAAGCCGAGCTTCTCGGCGGCGATGTTCTCCAGCAGGGCTTCAACTTGCTGAGCTTGGAGGAAGGCCACTATTTCCTTCAGCACCCGGTCAACGCCGGGAGCATGGGGCTTGATCACGATGCCTATTCTTTTAATTTTTTTTCTGGGGGCCATCGGCCAGAATCTCCTGTATTTTTTTCCTTATGTCCTCCGGACTCAGTCCCTCACCTCCAGCTGTCAGCCAGGCCAGGAATTCCCGGTTGCCCTTCTGGCCAAGAGTCTGACAGGCCCGCAGGCCCTTGACCGCGAAGCCCTGGGCTCTGGCCCCGGTCAGCACCTTTTCCAGGACTTCCCGGTGGACCAGGCTATCTCTGATTATACCTTTTTTCCCTACCTGATTTCGACCGGCTTCAAACTGCGGTTTGATTAACACCAGGAGGTCGCCCCAGGTCATAATCTTTTTAACCGCCGGAAGTATTTTCAGTACCGAGATGAAAGAAACATCGATTACTACCAGCTCGGGTTTTTCAGCCAGGTCTTCTGGCTGCAGGTAGCGAGCGTTTTTTTCCAGGGGTAGGACCCGGCTGTCCTGACGGAGCTTCCAATCGAGTTGTCTGATGTTGACATCTACGGCATAGACCTTCCGGGCTCCGGACTGGAGCAGACAATCGGTGAAACCACCGGTGGAAGAGCCTATATCCAGGGCGATTTTGTCCCGGACATCAACGGCGAAAGCCTTTAGGCCTTCTTCCAGTTTAGCTCCACCCCGGCTGACATAGGGAAACTGTTCCTCGATGGTTATTTCCGAGTCGGGGGAGACCAGCTGTCCAGGTTTGAGGGCGGGCTGGTTGTTTACGAGAACCCGGCCGGCCAGAGTCAGGGCCTGGGCCTTTTCCCGGCTGGGGGCCAGACCCTTTCGGGTCAGCAGCTGGTCCAGGCGGATTCTGTTCATCAGTCTTGAAAGTTATAGCAGCTTCTGTTTTTTGTAAAAATCCCTGATGGCCTCGGCCAGGCTGTCAGCATCCAGCCCCAGGACTTTTCGGATTTCTTCCGGCTTACCCACCGGGTAAATATCAGCCGGCAGTCCAAAACTCTTGAAGGCCGGTTGATAGACCTGGTTGCGGTCGAGCATTTCCCGTACGGCGCTGCCGAAACCAGCCTCAATTACCCCTTCTTCCAGGGTGAAAATTACCCTGGCCTTTCTGGCCAGTTCGGGCAGCATGATTTCATCCAGGGGTCGGGCGAACCTGGCATTGACTACCGCCAGCAACAGGCCCTCTTCCTGGAGCTTCCGGGCCGCCTCCAGGGCGATGCTGACCACGTGGCCGTAAGCAATCAGCAAATCCTGACCGGGCCGCAGCAGTTCGGCCTGGCCGGCGGGAATGAAGCGGAATTCTTTATCCAGCGGGACTCCCAACCCCGGCCCTTTGGGAAAGCGGATGGCCACCGGATGGCCATAGCGGAAGGCCGAGTAAACCATATGCCGCAACTCGTTTTCATCTTTGGGGGCCATCAGGATGATGTTGGGCAAATGCCGCAGGTAAGCAATATCGTTGCTGCCCTGATGGGTAGGACCGTCTTCGCCCACGATTCCAGCCCGGTCCAGGGCGAAAACCACCGGAAGGTCCATCAAACAGACCTCATGGAAAATCTGGTCGTAGGCCCTCTGCAGAAAAGTAGAATAAATCGCTACCACCGGCTTGAGCCCGGCGATGGCCAAACCGGCCGCGAAATTGACCGCGTGCTGTTCAGCAATGCCCACGTCAAAAAAGCGGTCCGGGTTCTCTTCGGCAAACCGGTTGAGCCCGGTACCATCGGTCATGGCGGCGGTGATGGCTATTATTTTTTCATCGCTCCGTCCGAGTTCAGCCACGGCTTCGCCGAAAGCCCGGGAATAGCTCATCTTTTTTCCCGGGCTCAGGGGTTGACCGGTAGAAATGTTAAAGGGAGAGGCGCTGTGGAACTTCTCCGGGTCAAGCTGAGCCGGCCGGTAACCCCTGCCTTTCTGGGTCACGCAGTGAATCAGGATGGGCCCGGGGTAATTCCGGGCATTTTCCAGAGCCTCGATCAAGCTGTGCAGGCTGTGGCCGTGGATGGGTCCGATGTACCTGATGCCCAGTTCCTTGAAGAAAATTCCGGGGAAAAAAGTTTTCTTGATCATATCTTCAAGAGCCCGGGCGGCCCGGATGAGCGGCCAGCCCAGCTTGGGGATAGACCTGAGCACTGATTTAGCCTGTTCCTTAATCCGCAGGTAAGGCTGGCCCGAGACCAGGTAGGACAGGTATCGGGACAGAGCTCCGACGTTGGGCGAGATGCTCATTTCATTATAGTTAAGAACAATAATCAATCGCTCCCGCAGGTGACCGATCTGGTTGAGGGCTTCATAGGCCACCCCGCCGGTCAGGCTGCCATCGCCCACCACGGCGATGACATTATGATTTTCCCGGTTGCGGTCGCGGGCCACGGCCAGGCCTAGGGCGGCCGAAAGAGCGGTGGAAGCGTGCCCGGTGTTGTAGACATCGTGCTCGCTTTCCTCCCGGCAGGGATAGCCTAACAGGCCACCGAACTGGCGCAGGCGGGAAAATTCTTTCTGACGGCCGGTCAGCAGTTTGTGGGTGTAGCACTGGTGGCCGACATCCCAGACTATCTTGTCCCGGGGTGAATCGAATACGTAGTGCAGGGCCAGGGTCAGTTCGACCACTCCCAGGTTGGAGGCCAGGTGGCCACCGGTCCTGGAAACGGTTTCAATAATTCTGGCTCTGATTTCGGCTGCCAGTTGAGCCAGTTCCTTTATGGATAGCTTTTTTAGGTCTTCAGGACCGCTGATGGTGGGCAATATTTTTTCCGGGCTCATAGCTGGTTCTCACAGTCGGGTTGTAATTGGTTGATAAAAAATCTCAAAATTTCCGAATCGATATCAGCCCGCCTCAATTCCTGGAGGGCCAGGTTCAGCCAGTCTGAAAGGAGCTTGGAAGCAACTGCCGGGCCGAGGGCGGCGGCCAGGTTTGGGCGAAAAGCCTGGCCTGGAAGCCGGTCCCGGGCCAGGTCCTGCAGGTCGTCCCGCAGCTGGAAGGCCAGTCCCAGGTATCGGCCATAACCATCCAGGGCCGACACGGCCTCAGCCGGAGCGGCAGCCAGCCTAGCTCCGCTGACCGCGGCCACTCTGATCAGGCCCGCCGTTTTCTTGAGGGCGGTTTCCTCAAAAGCAGCCAGGTCCCGGTTGTCCGGGTTGAAGCTGATATCAAGCCACTGACCGGCAATCATTCCCCGGGCTCCGGCGGCCATGGCTATCTCGGCCGTTATCCTGTCCTTCAGCTGGCAGTCATGCCCCGGGGCCGGGGCGGCGGCCAGTATTTCAAAGGCCAGGGTCAACAGCCCATCACCGGCCAGGAGGGCCAGGGCTTCTCCGAATTTCTTATGGCAGGAAGGCTGACCGCGGCGGAAATCGTCGTTATCCATGAGCGGCAGGTCATCGTGGATTAATGAATAATTGTGGATGAGCTCAAGGGCACAGGCATAGGGCAGGAGCAGCTCTTCAGCGGCACCGAAGTGCTGGCCGCTAGCCAGCAGCAGCAGCGGCCGGAAACGCTTGCCGCCGCCCAGGACAGAATAGCGCATGGCTGCCAGGACAGGGGAGTCTTCAGGCTGCAGGTAGTAAGCCAGGGCCTGTTCCAGCCGGCTTCTTGTCTGCTCCAGATACAGTTCAGGGTTCACCGCCATGCTCCACTCCGCCTGCCCTATCGGTCTTCTTCTTCCTCTGCCTCTTCTTCGTTTTCGTCTTCAGTTGCTTCTTCTTCCAGACCTGGAGCACCGAAGTCTTCCGGGCTGAAGTCATGGGGCTGGAGCTGGCCCTTTTCGTCTTTGAGCAGGATTTCAATTTTCTTTTCGGCCTTATCCAGCTCAGCTCTCAGAAACCTGGTCAGCTTGATGCCTTTTTCGAACAGGGCCAGCGATTCGTTCAGGGCCAGGCCTCCTTTTTCCAGCTGGCTGACGATTTGCTCCAGCTCGGCCAGTGCCTTTTCAAAATTCATCTCTTTTCCTTTGGTATTCATTTGTTCTCCTTGATGAACTTTGATTCAATTTTAACCCTGGGGTCGACCCGGTTAACCCGGCAGTTGAGTTCGCCCCGGTAGAAAGAGACAATCACTTCCTCGCCCGGCTCCACTTCGGTGGCCTTCTGTACCGGCCAAAGTCCGCCGGCCTTCCAGCAGATAGTATAGCCCTTTTTAATCACATTCAAGGGAGAGAGGTTATGGAGCGAGGAGGACAGGCGGTCCCAGAGAGAATTCAGATCTTTCAGTCTGAGCTGCAGCGAATGGCCGAGTCTTTGCCTGAGTTGTTGGCTGCGGTTCCTGTATCCGGTGAGGGTTTCTTTCCTGGCCTGGAGGACTTTCCAGGCCCGGGTGTCCAGTTCATCTACCCGCTGCCCCAGGTTTATCAGTCTGAACTTGAAATTTTGGCCGATTCTCTCTTCGGCCAGCTGACTGAGCCGGCTTCGCTGCTTCTCCAGGAAGTACTTTTCCCCCTGGTAAAGACGAAAGAAGAGATTTTCGATTTTTTCCCGGAATTCTTCTTCTTTGGCTACGACCATTTCAGCCGCGGCCGAAGGAGTGGAAGCCCGGATATCGGCCACAAAGTCGGCGATGGTGAAATCGATTTCATGGCCGACGGCCGAGATGACCGGCTTGGTTTTCATGCAGTTGAAAATGGCCCTGGCCACCAGCTCTTCGTTGAATGCCCAGAGGTCTTCAATCGAACCGCCGCCGCGGCCAACTATGACCACATCTATGTCATCCCGCTGGCTGAAATAGTCGAGCCCCTCGGCGATATTCTGGGCTGCTCCTTCACCCTGAACCAGGGAAGGATAAATAATTATGTGCAGGCGATTGAAGCGGCGCTCGATGATCCGCAAGATATCGCGGATGGCGGCCCCGGTAGGAGAGGTGACGATGCCAATTTTTTTGGGCAGGAGGGGCAGCTTTTTCTTGTGTTTGGCCTCAAACAACCCTTCAGCCTGCAACTTGGCCTTCAGCTGTTCAAAGGCCAGCTGCAGGGCTCCCTTGCCACGGGGCTCCAGTTTTTCCACCACCAGTTGGTATTCACCGCTTCTTTCATAAACGGTAATCCGGCCGCCGCAGATGACCTTCATCCCGTCTTTCAGTTCAAAACGGGGGGCCAGGTTGTTCTTCTTCAGTTCTGATTGAATCCGGCTGGCGTCGCTCCGGAACATGACCGCCCGCAGCTGGGCACTTTCGTCTTTAAGGGTGAAGTAATAGTGGCCGGAAGAAGGCTGTCGCAGGTTGGAAATTTCGCCCTCAACCCAGACAAAGGGGAAGGCGGTTTCCAATGCCAGCCGGACCAGTCTGGTCAGCTCGCTGACCGTATAAACGCGGTCTCTGACAATCAGTCCTTCAGTCTTCACTCTGGTCCTCGCTTAAAAGTTCGCGTTGTATGGACAGGGCCCGGCCGCGGCCCGGGTCGATGACGAGGAAAACGGCGCAGAGCAGCAGCCCGTCAGTGGCCGGCTCGAACCGCTGGGGCCTGCCGGTCAGGAAGCGCTGCAGGGCCTGGTCCGGTTTCATCCCGATGACTGAGTTCCGGCCGCCGGCCATGCCCACATCGGTAATGTAGGCGGTTCCGCCCGGAAGAACTCTTTCGTCGGCGGTGGGGATATGAGTATGGGTGCCGATTACCGCCGAGACCCGGCCGTTAAGGTACCAGCCGAGGGCTTGTTTTTCCGAGGTGGCCTCGGCGTGGAAATCAATTATCACTATCGGGGTCAGGGGCCTTATCTCACCCAGCAGGCGGTCGGCTGTAAGGAAGGGACAGTCGATCGGTTCCATGAAGACCCGGCCCTGGAGATTGATAACCGCAGCCTTTATTCCCTTTTCGCTTTGAAAGATATAATACCCGCGGCCTGGATTGACGGCCGGGTAGTTGGCCGGGCGCAGCAAGCGGTTTTCTTTTTCCATGTAACTGAGGACTTCTTTTTTATCCCAGATGTGATTGCCGGAGGTCAGGATATCTACCTGGAACAATAGTTCCTTGCCTATTTCCTCGGTCAGGCCGTTTCCGCCGGCAGCGTTTTCGGCGTTAGCCACCACCAGGTCGGGCTGATACTTTTTCCTCAGTTCCGGCAGAAAGCGGGCCAGGGCCCGGCGCCCGGGCCGGCCGATAAGGTCGCCGATGAACAGAACACCGAATTTATCTGGCATACTCCACCGCTCTCATCTCTCTGATTACCATCACCTTGATCTGGCCGGGATAGTCCAGCTCATCCTTGATTTTCTGAGCGATATCCCTGGCAATCACCATGGCCCGGTCGTCCGATACCTTCTGGGCATCAACGATGATCCTGATTTCCCGGCCCGCCTGAAGGGCGAAAGCCTTGGCCACGCCCTCAAAGGAAGTGGCAATCTGCTCCAGCTTTTCCAGGCGCTGGATGTAGGTCTCCAGCAATTCGCGCCTGGCCCCTGGCCTGGCGGCCGAGAGAGTATCAGCGGCCTGAACCAGCACCGCTTCCACCGAGGGGAAGTCAATATCCCGGTGGTGGGAGGCAATGGCCTGAATGACAGCTTCTGTCTCGCCGTACTTTTTGGTCAGCTCGACCGATAGCTCGGTGTGGGTGCCTTCATAATCTTTGTCCACAGCTTTGCCGATGTCGTGTAGTAGCCCGGCCCGCAAAGCCACGTTGACGTCGGCTCCCAGCTCCCTGGCCATCAGAGCCGCCAGCTGGGCCACCTCTTTAGAATGCTGCAGAACGTTCTGGCCGTAGCTGGTTCGGTATTTGAGTTTTCCCAGGTACTTGACCAGCTCCGGATGCATATGCTGGATGCCCAGTTCGTACAGTGTATTTTCGCCTTCCTGCTTGATCTTCTCTTCCAGTTCGGCCTTGACCTGTTCAACGATTTCTTCGATCCGGGCCGGGTGAATCCGGCCATCAGCCACCAGTTTTTCGATGGCCATCCTGGCCAGCTCCCTTCGCAGCGGGTCGAAGCTCGACAGGATAACCGCCTCGGGCGTGTCATCAACTATGATGTCCACCCCGGTGGCCATTTCCAGAGCCCGGATGTTGCGGCCTTCGCGTCCGATAATCCGCCCCTTCATGTCATCTGAAGGCAGGTCCACCACCGAGACCGTAGTTTCCACCACGTGCTCGGCTGCCGACCTCTGGATGGCGTTGGAAATGATTTCCCGGGCTAAAGATTTGCTCTTCTCCCGGGTTTCCTCTTCAATACGGCGGATGGCCTGAGCCGCCTGCAGCTTGGCTTCGTCCTCGATTTTCCTGATCAGGCTGTTTCGGGCCTCTTCTTGAGTTAACCCGGCGATGCGCTCCAGCTCTTCAGTCTGTTTCTTCAGGACTTCGGTGATTTTCAGCTCCAGGGCTTCGAGCTCTTTCTCCTTGCCAAAGAGCCGCCGTTCTTTGGCCGACAGGTCCCTTTCTTTCCTTTCCAGGTTCTGATAGCGGCGCTCAAGGGCTTCTTCTTTATGCAGCAGCCTTCTTTCCAGCTCGCTTAGCTTGCGCCTTTTGTCCCTGGTCTGGGCTTCGAACTCGGCCTGTCTGGCCGCATCCTTTTCCCGGGCTTCGAACTCGGCCTGCTTCTTGATCTTATCAGCTTCTTCGGCCGCCCTGGCCAGGATTTCTTTGGCCCGGGCTTCCGCCTGCAGCAGTCCTTTCAGACCGCGATTTCTTTTGAGCAACAGAAAGATTAATACCAGCAGAATTAGAGATAAAACGGGGATACCCGCAATCAGTACGGCCTTCATCATCAAACCTCCTCACCGGACCACAGGGTCAAAGGAGACGGGAGAGGTCAGGCCATTACTCTGGAAGGTTCAGAAATTCCAGCCCCTTAAAGCTGTGACCGAAGCCGGAGCTTCCTGTCAGCGAAGATATTTTTTTATTAGACGCAGTGTCTAATCTATCAAAAGAAATAGAAAAAAAGTCTCCTAAATTAAGGGGTAAGTTTTTCCAGAGTTTCAAAATCGTTTTCATGTTGTCTAACCTGATCCTCGATCTGAGCCAGCTCCGCCTCCAGACGGCTCAGGGCTTCTCTCAGTTGACCGATTCTGTTTTCTGAAACAAACAGCTCGTCGGCGATGTTCAAGGCGGTCAGCACGGCTATCTTGGCCACGTCTGACGACCTTGATTTCAGGGCCACTTCGTGCATTTTCTGATCAACGAAAGAAGTCAACTGGCTGATATATCTCTCGTCTTCTTCTCCTTTGACGCAGATCCTGTATTTATTTCCAAAAATTTCAATCTCAATTATTTTTTCTTTCATACACCCAGCTTGTCCATCTGAGTGATCAGGGCTTCAATTCGGCTCTTGACCTCTTCTTTCTCTTCCTGCAGCCTTTTCAATTCTTCTTCCAGATTGGCCAGCTTCTTGAGCCTTTCTTCCAGCTCCTTCTTCTCGGCTTTCAGGTGCTTGAGCTCATCCTTGAGCCGGGCATTATCCTGGGAAAGCCGGGAAAAAAGCTCAACAATCTGGGTTATCTTGCCCTCCAGTATTTTAATCCGCTCCAGCTCGGATGTCAATTTGGCCTCCTTATCTCAACTGAACCTTAAGCGAGGCTTTCAGTTGAGCGGTAATTTCCTGCATGGCCCGGTCCACCTCCTCCGTCTGGAGGGTACGGCCGGCCTGCCGGAAGTAAAAGCGCACCGAATAACTTATTTTACCCGCCGGCACTGCTTTTCCCCGGAAACGGTCGTAAACCTGGTACTTTTCCAGATAAGGCAGGTTTAGCTTCTGCAGCTGCTGCTGAATCTGCTGGTAGGAAACGTTTTCGTCCACCAGGAAAGACAGGTCGCGGCTGGTTCCGGGGTATCTGGGAACGGGCTGGAAAGCAAAGGGCCGCGGCTGTTTACGGAGCAGTTCTCCCAGGTCGATTTCAGCGCAGAAGATAGGATGCTCCAGGTCATAGTTTCTGGCCAGGGCTGCGCTCAGCAGGCCCAGGACCCCGACCGGCTCATTCTTGACCAGGATTTTAAGCGCCTGTTCTGGCTCAAAATAGGGATGAGCCGCGGGCTCGAATAACACCGGCTCATAGCCAAGATAATTGAGGACGCTCTCCACCGCCCCTTTGAGCACAAAGAAGTCTGTTTCCTTTTCCGGTTCCTTCCAGGTCCGACCCGACCTGAGGCCGGTGGTTAGAACACCCAGGCTCAGTTTTTCCCGGTGCACCTCTTCCTGTTCCCAGAAATAGATGTTGCCAACCTCAAAGATATGAACCCCCTCAGCTTCCCGGTTAAAATTCCAGACAGCATTGTCTACCAGTCCCGGCAGCAGGGAGGTTCGCAGGGCCGAAAGCTTAGTCGAGATAGGATTCTGCAGCCTTATGCTCTGGCAACCGGTCTGCCATAGCTGTTCTTTTTCGGGGTCAGTAAAGCTGAAATTGATAACTTCATCAAAGCCGTGATGAAACAGGACTTCCTTCAGGCGCCAGACCCGGTCTCTATCCCGGTTAGCCGGCAGCTCGAAGGATTTAACCGGAGTAACGGCGCTCGGAATGCGGTCGTAACCATAAAAGCGGGCTACCTCTTCTACCAGGTCGGCTTCCCTTTCCAGGTCAACCCGGTAACTGGGAATCTCGGCCGTCCACAGGCCCGGACTTTGCTCCTTCAGTTTTAGGCCGAGGCCGCTCAGGGTCTTGACCACGAAGTCTGGTTCGATCTCCACTCCAAGCAGCTCGTTGATTTTTTTCAGCCTCAGGGTGACTGTCCGGGGCTTTCTGGGAGCCGGGTAGACATCGAGCAGGCCCCGGGAAGCCCTGCCTCCGAAGTCACAGAGCAGAGAAGCAGCCATGATGGCCGCGAGCGGAGCGGCGTTGGGGTCTGCCCCCCGCTCAAAGCGGTAGGAAGCATCGGTGCTCAGGCCGAGTTTCTTGGCCGTTAACCTGATCGAGACCGGGTTGAAATTGGCGCTTTCGATGAAAACTTCCGTGGTGGAGTCAGTAATTCCCGATTCTTCCCCACCGATTACCCCGGCAATGGCCACCGGAATGGTTTCGTCGGCGATCACCAGCATTTCCGGGCTGAGCTCGACCTGGGTTCCTTCCAGGGTGCGGATGGTTTCACCCTTCCTGGCTTTCCTGATTTTAATCCGGGCCCCTCTCAGTTTCTTGAAGTCAAAAGTGTGAATCGGCTGCCCCAGAGAAAAGCAGACGTAATTGCTGACATCGACTACGTTATTGATGGGCCTGAGGCCGACGGCTTCCAGTCGTTTTCTCAACCAGTCGGGAGAGGGGCCGACCTTGACTCCGGTCACCACCAGGCCGCAATAACGCGGGCACAGCTGGGGGTCCAGGATGTTGATGTCAACCAGCTCGGAAGTGGGTTTGGCCAGCTCCCGCAGCGGCCAGTTGCGGCTTTTCAGGCTCAGGCCCAGCAGGGTGGCTATTTCCCGGGCCACTCCCAGGTGACCCAGGGTGTCGGGACGGTTGGCGTAGGTTTCTATATCGTAGACGGTGTCGTCTTCCAATTGGCCGAAACTCTCCACCATCAGCCCGATCTGGTTCAGGGAAGAAGCCAGTTCCTCAGGGCTGAGGTTGAGATTCACGTATTCTTTCAACCAGGCGTAGGATATTTTCATCTTCGGTTAAACTGCCTTAAAAACCTTAAATCATTTTCATAAAAGTACCTTATTTCCGGGATCTGGAAGGCGAACATGGCCGTCCGGTCAATCCCCAGGCCAAAGGCCCAGCCGGAGTATATTTCCGGGTCGATATTAACATTTTTGAAAACCTGCGGGTCAACCAGGCCGGCTCCCAGGATTTCTTTCCAGCCGCTGCCCCCGCACACCCGGCACTCCGGGTCCCGGCCGCTGCAGACAATGCACTCTATATCCACCTCGGCTGAGGGTTCGGTGAAGGGGAAAAAGCTCGGCCGGAACCGCAGTTTGATTTTTTCGCCGAACAGAGCCTTGATGAAATATTCCAGGGTTCCTTTCAGGTGGGCGAAGGTAATTCCCCTGTCCACCACCAGCCCTTCCACCTGGTAGAACATCGGCAGGTGGGTGGGGTCGGGAGTTTCCCGGCGGAAAACCTTACCCGGGATAATTATTCTGATGGGTGGTTTCTTTTTTTCCATCACCCTGATCTGGACCGGTGAGGTATGAGTCCTTAGCAGCAACCGGTCATTGATATAAAGGGTGTCCCAGCTATCCCGGGCCGGGTGATGGGGTGGGAAGTTCAAGGCTTCAAAATTGTAATAATCGGTTTCTATCTCCGGGCCTTCTTCCACCGAAAAACCCATGGAGATAAAAATCTTCTCTATTTCCCGCTGAAAGAGGGTAATGGGATGGGGAGAGCCCCAGTACAACTGCTGGCCGGGCAGGGTGGGGTCTTCTATCAACCTAACCCGGGCCGGGGCCTGGAATTTTTGTTCCAGCTCGGCCAGGCGGTTCTGGATTTCTGATTTCAATTCGTTGAGTATCCGCCCGGCGGTCTTTTTTTCTTCCGGGCCCAGGTTTTTGAACTCTTCGAACAGCAGGGTCAGATGGCCTTTTTTTCGGCCCAGAAAAAGCTGACGCAGTTCTTCCACCTCCCGGGCCTCCTTCACCCTGGACACCAGGTCGGTGAAGAGCTGGCGGTAGTGGCTGATTTTTTCCTGCAGGGTGCTCATGGCCCTGATCAGACCTGGGCCTGCTTGGCCTTATCCACCAGAAAAGAGAAGGTCTGCGGCGCGGATACAGCTATCTCCGCCAGAATCTTCCGGTCGAGGTCAATGTGCAGGGCTTTTAGGCCCTTGATGAACCGGCTGTAAGATAGACCGTTGGCCTCGGCCGCGGCCTTGATCCTGATAATCCACAGCTGGCGGAAATCCCTCTTCCTGGCCCGACGGTCGCGGTAGGCATACTGCAGGCCCTTTTCCACCGTTTCCTTGGCCGTGCGGTAATTGCTCTTCTTGGTTCCCCGGTAACCCTTGGCTAATTTTAATATTTTTTTCCTTCGGGCTCTCTTCTTAGCACTCCTTTTTACTCTTGGCATCTCCAGTCTCCTTTCTAGAAAGTAGTGTCAACAGTCAGCCGGGAGAATCTGCCTAAAAATCATAGGGTAGCATTTTCTTGACAGTTTTGCGGTCGGCCGGGCTCAGTTCAGCCGGCCTGCCCAGTTGCCTGATTCTTTTGGAAGATTTTTTAGTCAGAATGTGGCTCTTGTTGGCTTTTTTGTGCAGCACCTTTTTGCTGGCTGTTATCTTGAACCGCTTTCTGGCTGCTTTGTTGGTTTTTAGTTTTGGCATCTTTACCTCCTGTTTTGGTCGGCACTATCAACACCGTGTGGGCCCAATCGTGGGCTTTGATTTCTCCATCCTGGCGGGCGATATCGGCGACATCGGCCAGAACCCTGTCCATTATCTGCCGGGCCATCTCGGGATGAGCTCGTTCTCTACCCCGGATCATGATGGTTATCTTAACCTTGTTCCCCTCCTCTATGAATCGCCGCACGTGTTTCAGTTTGAAATTATAATCGTGAATGCTAATCTTAGGCCGGAATTTAATTTCCTTGATCTGAATCTGCTTTTGATGTTTCTTGGCTTCATGTTCTTTCTTATGGAGCTCGTAGAGGAATTTGCCGTAATCCATAATCCGGCAAACAGGCGGGTTGGCCTGGGGAGCGATTTCCACCAGGTCCAGCCCCTTGTCCCTGGCCAGGGCCAGGGCCTGGTGAACAGGCATTATTCCCAGCTGGTTCTTGTCCTCATCAATCACCCTGATCTCCGGAGCTCTGATCATCTCATTAATCCGGTGTGGTCTTTCCTTGGCTCTTGCCGGACGGTAAGGTTCTCGATGATAAATAGTTGGCCTCCTTTATTTATATGTTTATTTCCAAAGACTTGTTATTGACCAGTTCTTTTAGCCGGAGAAGCAGGCTGTCAACCGAGAACAGCCCGCGGTCTCCTTGACCGTGAATTCTGAGCGACAGGTTACGGTTACTGACTTCCTTGTCGCCGACGATGGCCATCAGGGGAACCTTCTGCAGTTCGGCCTGCCGGATTTTCTTGTTGACTTTTTCTCTAGAGTCGTCAACCTGGACCCGGAAACCTTCGGCCCGGAACATTTCCTGAAGCTCCCGGGCATAGGCTTCATGCCGGTCGGCAATGGGCAGAATGACCATCTGGACCGGGGCCAGCCAGAGGGGAAAGCTGCCCTTGTAATGCTCGATCAGCACCCCGAAGAACCGTTCCATGGAACCCAGCAGTGCCCGGTGGATCAGGAAAGGACGGTGGAAATTGCCATCTTCTCCGACGTAGCTGAGGTCGAAGCGTTCAGCCAGGTTAAAATCCAGTTGGACCGTGGTGCACTGCCAGAGCCGGCCGATGGCGTCCTTGATCTTGATGTCAATCTTGGGGCCGTAAAAAACTCCCTCGCCCTCATCAACCTGATAGGGCAGCCCGGAATGTTTCAGGGCTTCTTCCAGGGCCTTTTCGGCCTTATTCCAGTCTTCCAGCCGCCCGACGTATTTCTCCGGGCGAGTGGCCAGGTAAATTCCATAATCCCTGAAGCCAAAAGCGCTCAACAGCTTGATAGCCAGCCGGATGACTCTCTTGATTTCCTCTTCCAGCTGGTCGCCGCGGCAGAAAATGTGGGCATCATCCTGGGTAAAGCCGCGCACCCGGCACAGTCCGTGCAGCACCCCGCTTCTTTCATAGCGGTAGACAGTGCCGAGCTCGGCCCAGCGCAGCGGCAGTTCCCGGTAGGAACGTTGCCTGGATTTATAGGCGATAATGTGGAACGGGCAGTTCATGGGCTTCAGCTGATACTTGAAGCCTTCAAATTCCAACGGCGGGAACATGGCCTCATAAAATTCGGTATGCCCACTCCTCTTCCACAGGTCCAGCTTGGCGATGTGCGGGGAATAGATGAAGTCGTAGCCGTCCTTCAGATGCTCATCTTTCCAGAAAGCTTCAATCAGGTGGCGAATGATGGCGCCCTTGGGATGCCAGATGACCAGGCCCCCGCCCAGGTCCTCGCTGGTGCCATACAGGTCCAGCTCCTGTCCCAGGTGGCGGTGGTCGCGTTTTTTGGCTTCTTCCAGGAAGTTGAGGTAATCTTCCAGTTCTTTCTGACTGAAGAAAGCGGTGCCATAAATTCTCTGCATCTGGGGCCCGCGCTCGTCGCCCTTCCAGTAAGCTCCGGAGACCGACAGCAGCTTGAAATGCTGGATATAACCGGTAGCTGGCAGATGGGGCCCGAGACAGAAATCTATGAACTCGCCCTGCTGGTAACAGGAAACCTGCTCTCCGCCTTTTTCCTGAATCAGTTCGACTTTCAGAGTCTGGCCACGCTCCTGGAATAGTCTGATGGCTTCGGCCTTGCTCAGCATCAGCCGCTGGACCGGCTGATTCAGGTTGACAATCTCCCTCATCCGGTTTTCTATGGCTTCCAGATCTTCCGGGGTAAAGGGGGTGTCGCGGAGAAAGTCATAATAAAAGCCGTTTTCTATGGCCGGCCCGACTCCCACCTGGATGCTCGGGAACAGGTCAGTCACGGCATGGGCCAGGAGGTGAGCGGCGCTGTGCCGGAGAACTTCCAGAGCTTCAGGGTCGCCGTAGAAAACCGGTGAAATTTCCCTTTCCCGGTCGGCCGGGTAACTCAGGTCCAGCAGCAGCCCATCCGAACGGAATAGAATAGGTTTTTCAGACAGGTGCATCTCCGACAGCAGGTCAGACAGAGGAGCCCCTCTTTTTATAAAAAAAACAGACTCCTTAACCTTGATTCTAATCAGGTCATCCATTGGTTCAATTCAACTTTTTACTTTAGCTCTATCTTATCATAACCGGGCTAACTTTTATCTGCAGGAGATAAAAATTAGAAAAGGTGGTAGGCGCGGAGGGGATTGAACCCACGACCTCTTCCGCGTCAAGGAAGCGCTCTCCCACTGAGCTACGCGCCTGCCCAACGCTTTTACAATCCCCTATATATTAATTAAATCAGGCCTTAACTGTCAAGCCAGGCCTTCTTTCCGGTCAGGATATGGTATCCAGTTTAAGGGCAGTATTTGGAAGAGGCGCGGCGGCAGTCCGGCCATTAAAGCTGGGGCAGAAGAAGCAGCGAGATTTATCAGGTCAGGGCTGTAAAAGGCAGAGCTTACTCCGTCAGCTGCCCCGGT
This sequence comes from Candidatus Aminicenantota bacterium, assembly GCA_014360005.1. Lineage (GTDB taxonomy): Bacteria > Acidobacteriota > Aminicenantia > Aminicenantales > Saccharicenantaceae > Saccharicenans. The sequence goes on from JACIYI010000002.1 coordinate 195,164, forward strand.
CCCGGGCTGGCAAACGGCCGGCAAACGGCTATAATAAAAACATGATAGGCATAATGTCAGATTCCCATGATTACCTGCCGGCCATTCGCCAGGCGGTTAACCTTTTCAACCGGGTCGGTTGCTCCCTGGTGATACACGCCGGGGATGTGGTGGCTCCCTTTGCTGCCCTGGAGTTGAAGAATCTCCGCTGCCCGGTCAGAGCAGTCTTTGGCAACTGTGACGGGGAAAAGGATGGACTCAGGCGGGCTTTCCAGGATTTCGGCCAGATCACTTCGGCACCCCTTCTCTTCAGCCATGAAAATCTCCGTTTCCATGTTTCCCACTACCCGCCAGAAACTCAGCCGGCCGGGGATATAGACATAGTGGTATTCGGCCATACCCATCGGGCCCAGGTCAACCGGGACGGCAACCGGGTGGTGATTAATCCGGGAGAAACCTGCGGCTGGGTCAAGGGGGTAAGCACCGTAGCCTTGCTGGACCCGGCTACCCTGGTGGTTGACATTGTGCCTCTATAAAGGAGAAGAAGCTGATGAAGGGTATAGGCAACAGACAGAAGCCAGGCTGGCTTCCCGCAAGAAAGCCTGCGCGGAAAAGCCCTCTACTGCCACCCGGGAATTGTCCGGACCGGAGTTTTAGGCCAAAAAAGGTCAAGAAAAAAGTCAGTCCGGCCTGACCGAAACCCGGGATTGACAATTTCCCGGTCTGCAGATATAAAGGGCAAAGTCGCCTGTGACTAGCGGGGCGAGAATAGACTTTAACCCCCATTTTTTGCTATACTTATACCTTATTTTTTGCCCGAACGGCGGGCCATCTTAAAAATTTAGCCGATAAAGGAGTACTTAAATGAAAAAAGTTATCATCATGGGAGCTGCTGGTCGCGATTTCCACAATTTTAACGTGTTCTTCCGCGACAACAAGGATTATCGGGTTGTAGCCTTTACTGCCACCCAGATTCCTGACATCGAAGGCCGCAAGTACCCGGCGGCCCTGGCCGGGAAGCTATATCCTAAGGGAATCCCCATTTTTCCCGAGGCCGAGCTGACTGACCTTATCAAATCTTATAAAGTGGATGAAGTTCATTTTGCCTACAGCGACGTTTCCCATGAGTATGTGATGCATAAGGCTTCCCAGGTGCTGGCGGCCGGAGCCAATTTTGTGCTTTTGGGACCTGATGACACCATGATCAAAAGCCGTAAGCCGGTGGTTTCAGTCTGCGCCGTGAGAACCGGTTCTGGCAAGAGTCAGACCACCAGAAAAGTGGCCCTGACCCTTAAAGCCAAGGGGCGGCGGGTAGTGGTTATCCGCCATCCGATGCCCTACGGCGACCTGGTCAAACAAGCTGTGCAGAGATTTGCCACCTATGAAGACCTCGACCGGCACGAGTGCACCATTGAAGAGAGGGAAGAGTACGAACCGCATATCGATAACGGGATTGTGGTCTATGCCGGCGTTGATTACGGGGCCATCCTTAAACAGGCTGAAAAAGAAGCAGACGTCATCCTCTGGGACGGCGGCAATAACGATTTCCCCTTCTACCGCTCGGACCTGGAAATCGTGGTGGTGGACCCCCACCGGGCCGGGCACGAACTGACCTACCATCCGGGCGAGACCAATTTCCGCAGGGCCGACGTTTATGTGGTCAACAAGATTGATACAGCTGACCCGGAAAAAGTGCAGCGGGTTCTGGAGAACATCAAGAGAATTAATCCCGGGGCCAAAGTCATCAGGGCTAACTCCCCGATTTTTGTGGAAGACGGCTCCCGCATCACCGGCAAGAGAGTCCTGGTGATTGAGGACGGGCCCACTCTGACCCATGGCGGCATGCGTTACGGGGCTGGCATTGTCGCCGCCCAGAAGTATCAGGCCGCTGAAATAATTGACCCCAGGCCCTATGCCATCGGCAGCATCAAGAAGACTTTTAAGAAATACAATCATCTGGATAAAGTCCTTCCGGCCATGGGCTACGGCGACCGGCAGACCAGAGAGCTGGCTGCCACCATTAATCGGATAGACTGCGACCTGGTGGTCAGCGCCACCCCCATCGACCTGAACCGGGTAATCAAGGTCAATAAGCCCATGCTTAGGGTGCGCTATGAACTGGAAGAAATTGGCAGCCCGAACCTGAAGACAGTCCTGAAGGATTTTTAATAACAGGCGGATTGAGGAGAAAAGAAGAACAGCATGAAAACCAGGATTGCCCTTATCGCTTTTGGCGGGAATGCCATCCTGCCCGAAGACCAGAAAGGTCTGCAGGAAGAGCAGATGCGCAACTCGCAAAAGGCGGCCGAGCTCATGGTCCAGATCATCAAAAAAGGTTATGAGCTGATAGTGGTTCATGGCAACGGTCCTCAGGTGGGCAACCTGCTGATCCAGATGGAAGAGGCGGCTCACAAGATACCTCCTTTCTCGCTCGATGTCTGCGATGCCATGACCGAGGGCAGCATGGGCTTCATGCTGGAAAAGGCCATAGTTAACGAGCTGCGGAAAAATTCCATAGACAAGGATGTGGCCACCATCATCACCCAGGTGGTGGTCGGCCGGGAAGACCCGGCTTTTCAAAAACCGACCAAACCGGTGGGGCCTTTCTATCCGAAATTTCGGGCTCAGCAACTGGCCCGGCAGAAGAAATGGACCATGGTGGAGGATGCTGGGCGCGGTTACCGCAAGGTCGTTCCCTCGCCCCGGCCGATAGATGTGGTGCCCAAGTGGATAATAAGGGACCTGGTGCTTTCGGGCCGGGTGGTGATTGCCGCCGGCGGAGGCGGTATCCCGGTCATCCTGAACAACCGCGGCCTGTATGAAGGTGTGGAAGCGGTAATCGATAAGGATTATGCTGCCAGCCTGCTGGCCCGGGAAGTCGGGGCCGACCTGTTCATCATCCTGACCGGAATTCCGCGCGTCTATTATAATTTCGGAAAACCAGATCAGAAACCGCTGCCTGTAATTACAGTGGCCGAAGCCAGGAAATACCTGGAAGAAGGCCAGTTCCCACCCGGTTCCATGGGACCCAAAATCAGGGCGGCCATTGAATACATCGAAGCCGGGGGCCGGGAAGTCCTGATCACCTCGGCCAATCACCTGAAGGCAGCTTTGCTCAACCGCTCCGGGACCAGGATTGTCCCCGGGGAAGAAAGAAAATCAGTTCAGGAAATTGGAGGACAGTTATGAAAAAAGATTTTATCACCATTCACGACCTCAGCACCTACGAGTTTAGTGAGTGGCTGGACCTCACAGAGAAGATGAAGAAGAATCCGAACAAGTACCGCAAGGTGTTGAAGGATAAAATTCTGGCCATGATTTTCCAGAAACCCTCGCTCCGGACCAGAATGACCTTTGAAGTCGGCATGCTCCAGCTCGGCGGAGAAGCTGTTTATCTGGCCCCTTCGGATATTCAGATGGGCAGCAGAGAGGGCGTCCGGGATATAGGGAAAAATCTTGAGCGCTGGGTTGACGGCATCATGATCAGAACTTTTGGCCATAATATCATCCTGGAGCTGGCCGAGAGCACCACTCTGCCGGTCATCAACGCCCTGACCGACCTGTTGCATCCCTGCCAGGCCCTGGCCGACTTTTTCACCCTGAGGGAGAAAAAGGGCCACCTGGCCGGCTTGAAACTGGCTTATGTTGGCGACGGCAATAACGTCTGCCACAGCTTAATGCTGGCTGCGGCCAAGGCCGGGACCAAGATGGCCGTGGCCACCCCGCCCGGCTACGAGCCGAAACCGGAGATTGTGGCCTGGGCTAGGGAAGATGGCCGGGATACCGGATTTGAACTGACCATTACCAATGACCCGTTCGAGGCTGTCCGGGAAGCGGATGCCGTTTACACCGATGTCTGGGCTTCCATGGGCCAGGAGGCTGAGAAAGAGGCCAGGAAGAAGATCTTCCTGCCCTACCAGGTCAACGAAGAGTTGTTTTCCCGGGCTAAACCCGGGGCGTATTTCATGCACTGTTTGCCGGCTCACCGGGGCGAAGAGGTTACCGATGCAGTTATCGATTCTCCCAACTCGGTGGTTTATGACCAGGCCGAGAACCGGCTGCACGTGCAGAAGGTTATAATGATGCTACTGATGGGGAAAAAATAGGCTATGGAACAAGATGCACAAAAAGTGACAGCCATCAGCGCCGAAGACATGGCTGTGGTTGAACAGGAATTACTTCGGACCAACCGTCCGCTGTTGACGGCTGAGCTGGCGGAAAAACTGGCTTTTGCCAAGACGGCCAGCCAGCGAAACCAGCCGGTCAAAATCTACGACCCCTATGCCCGTTATGAGGTAGGAGATTTCATCTATAAAGAATATGATGAGAGCCTGCAGGTGGGCAGCAAGGTTACCGAACACTTCCAGGGCGGGGTGGTATTAAAAGTCATCAACAAAATCAATTATCCCAGCTACCAGTGCGAGATGCTGGAAGTGGATTATGACGGGGGTGGCACCTTCCGTAAATACATTGATTACATGAAGAAAACCAGGACCCAGGTTCTGTTGCCTTCCAACCTGGAAAATAAAGCCCTGGAACCGGCCACCCTGAATCATGACCAGGACCCGCGGTTGACTGAGCTGCCGTTGACCGAAAAAGACCTGAAGACCCTGGAGAGAAATCTGCGTAAGGCTCTGGCCTCTTCCGACATCTTTTTCGGCTGGAATGATTACTGGCAGCTTCAGTCCAAGAAGCCGGAAATTGGTGAGGATAAGATTAAAGACATCCAGGCGGCCCTGGCCGGGTCCATCCACTCCGAATCAACCCAGAACCTGGTTCGGCAGCATTTTAACCTGGAACCATCCTCCGACCTGTTTGAGCTCTATTGCCTGGCCCTAAACCACTTGCTGGAAAAGAAATACCGGCGGGAATTCACCTGCCTGTCCACCAGCCACTGGGGCAAATGGCACCTGAAGAGCGTTCTGAATAATCTACCGGCCGGATTGCCCATCTCGGCAGTGCCGGTGGTCGTGCCAGACCTGGGTGAGGTGGAGGGATTGCAGCACACCAGAGTGGAAAAATTCCCTTTCAAGGTCTATCTGACCTGGCGGGAAATCCTGTCCGGAGCCATCCGGGTTCCCAGGAGCCTCAGCCGGGAATTCAATTCCCGTGAGTACCATCTGGTTGACGATGAAGACGGTAAGGTCTATACCGTTTACTATTTCCCGGAGGGCAATTACCTGCTGGGGCTGGCCGATTATTTCCGGGTCAACAACATACCTCAGGGGACCAGCCTGACCCTGGATAAGAAGGGTCAGGACCAGCTGACCTTCTGGATAAAAAAGTCCAAGAAAAAAACTGCTACCATTTACCTGGAATATGACCGGGACAGCGGCCGATTTATTCTTAGCGGCCAGGAAATCTACACTCTGGCTATGCCTAACAAGAGCATCTTTCTGGAGAAAGAAGTGGTTTCCCGCTTGCTGCAGCTATATGAGGAAGTCGAGAACCTGGACCTGCGCCAGCTGCTGGTGAAAATCCTGACCTCCCCCGAGCTCACCGGTAATACCCGCTCCCTTCACTTTCTCCGGGCTTATCACATGGTTGATCTGCTGAAGCCGGCCACGGCCGAGGATGTGGAATACGTCCTTAACGCCGCCCCCGAGTTCGTGGCCTCAGAAAAGAAAGAGGGTATGTATTATTACCAGGAAGTTAAAGTCCCGGAAGAAGCGGTGCTGGAAGAAGAAGCCAGGGCCGAAGCTTCCCTGCTGTCATCTCTGGCCGAACAGCTGGTTTCGGGCGAGGCGGCTGAAACCGAAGTGGCGGTGCCCGAAGCTATGACCAGGCCCGAGGTTCCGGCCGAAACCGCAGCCGCGGAAGTGGAGGCTCCATCCGCCGGAGCCGAGCCGGAGATTCAGGTCCGCCTCGAGCCGCTGAAGAAAGAAAAAGAAAAAGAGAAAGCAAAGCCGCCCAAGAAGAAAGCCAAGGTTGTGGAAAAAGGTCCTAAGCCCAAGAAGAGCGAGCGCCGGGTTATAGAAGAAAAGATCATGGAAGAGGAATCAGAAATTGAAGCTCTGGAGGCCATCAAAGCCCAGGAAGAAGAGCTGGAGGTTGCGGCCGAAGGCGGGGAAGAAGCCATCCCGGTGGAAATTGAGGTGGCCAAGGAAGAGCCCAAGTTCGGTTTCTTCGCCGAGATGCTGAAGTCGGCCCTGAGCAAGAAGCAGCCAGGCCAGGAAGAAGAGGAAGATAAAGAAAAGGAATAAACAACCGGTTAAATCCTACTAATATAGTAGGAAATGAAGGCATCCGCCTTTGCGGCCAGAGTGGTTCAGATTATCAGCCTTCGGTTTCCCAGCCGGCGGGTCAGCCCCAGTTCGTCCAGGAATTCCAGAAGGGGGATGGCATATTTTCGGGTCAGGCCGGTCAGGCGTTTGAAATCGCCGACGCTGAGTTCCCGTTGGCCGCGGTTTTTCAGTTCAGCCAGCTGGTTCTTCAGGCTTTCCAGCCAGTCAGCGTGCAGCAGGAATCCCTCCCGGCTTTTGACTATCTTTTTCTGCTTCAGCAGCAGGTCCAGCAGGGTGTTGAGCCGGCTGGGGTGGAGCTTGAATTTTTTTGACAGCTCCTCAAAGGATGAAGAAGAAAATTTTTCCTGGCGCAGCAGTTGTTCGATGGTTTCCATGACTGCCGCCTCTTCCGCCGCCAGCCTGGTCTGGAAGCTGCTTAGGGACACCAGGTTGCCGCTCAAGACCAAGCGGCCGTCCCTGGCCAGACGGTTCAGGGCCAGGAGCATTACCGGCCGGGACAGGCCGAATCTCTCTTTCAATTTTTTCAGGGGAACTCCGCTTTCGGCCGGTCTTTTCTGGTGGTAGCTTTCAACGTAGCCGGCAATTTTATCGACCAGGAAGCTGAAGCTGCGCTGGCTAAGGATGAAAAGCGGCGAGAATTCAAGAATATAGACCTGGCCTTCCTTTTCCAGCTCCATGGACAATCGGCGCAGCTCAGCCGGGGTCAGGCGGCAGAAATTGACCAGGTCCTCCTGCCTCAGGCCGCGGAGACCGGCCTCGTCGGCCAGGGCCAGGAGCATCTCCCCGGCCGGCCCGGCCAGCCGGTCCAGCCAGGCTATCAGTTTCTCTTCCTTTTTCTTCTTAAGTCGGTCAGCTCCCGGACAGATCACCCGCAATTCAATCTTCTTTTCTCCCCTGGTAGGCCTGAAGGACAGTCGCTGGTTCCAGGCCGGTTCTTCTGGCAGCCTGGTCGCCACCAGGCAGTAGGGCTGGCCGGTACGGTATGAGGTCATAGCTGTTGTCCGGATAGAAGCCGGATAATGGCGCCCGGTAAGAGTCAACTGTCCGGTCTGTTCCTGCTCGCGGGGCAGGTTGGCCCGCTGGGCAGCGGCATAAAAGCGGGTCTCGGTTAGCTTCATTTTTTCCCGGTTCTTAACTCATATCTTACTGTCCGGCCAGCACAAATTCCACTTTTTTCAGCAGCGGATTGCAGCTGGTCAGCACCACCCGAATTCTGTCACCCAGGGAGAAGGTGGTGCCGGTGTGCCGACCGCTCAGGACTCTCTCGTTTTTGCGCAGAAAGAAATCATCGCCCAGAGCTGAATAGGGCACCAGCCCGCCGATAAAATAATCGTCCAGTTCCACCACCAGGCCAGCCCGGTTGATGTCGGTGATTATCCCCAAAAATTCCTGGCCTAGCTTGTTCTTCAGCAGCCGCAGTATCCTCCATTCGATGAGCGATCGCTCGGCTTCATCGGCAATCCGTTCCCGCTGCGAACAATGCAGGGCGATTTCGGCCAGCGGCAGCGGCCTGGGTTTCCGGCCGCGCAGGGCTCGCTTCAGCAGCCGATGAATGACCAGGTCGGGATAGCGCCGGATGGGCGAGGTGAAATGAGTGTAGGCGGTTTGGGCCAGGCCGAAGTGGCCACAGTTTTCATCCGAGTAAACGGCCAGTCGCAGGGAACGCAGCACCTGAATGGTAATGAATTTCTCTTCCGGCCGGCCTTTAAATTCTTCGATTATTTTTTGCAGGTCGGAAGATTTGACCTGACTGGAGCGGGGCAGGTTGAGGCCGAAGTGGACGAGCAGGTTCCGCAACTTTTCCAGGTCGGACCGGGCCGGGGCCGGATGGACCCGGTAGAGACAGGGGTGCTGAAGCTCGGTCAGGTAGTTGGCCACGGCCACGTTAGCCATCAGCATGAATTCTTCAATCAGGCAGTGGGCTTCATTGCGCTCGGATGGGGCCACGGCTGTTAGCAGACCTTCCTGGTAAACCAGTTCCGGTTCCAGCAGGTCAAAATCCAGGCTGCCCTGTTTCAGCCTCCTGTTCTTTAGGATTCTGGCCAGCTCCCTCATGTCCATCAGGTCAGCCAGGATGTGCCGGTAGCGGTTCTGCTCCTCCAGGTCGCCCTGGAAAATCTTGAAGACTGAGGTGTAGGTCAGGCGTTCGACGGTCTGAATGACAGAGGGATGAAAGTCGGACCGGACCACATTGCCTTTCCGGTCAATCTCCAGCAGGGCCGAAACCGTCAACCTCGGCACTCTGGGCCGCAGGCTGCAGAGGTTGTTGGATAGCTTTTCCGGCAGCATCGGCAGAGTCAGGTCGGGGAAGTAAACGCTCGTTCCCCTGAGGTAAGCCTCCCGGTCAAGGGCCATGCCAGGCTTCACGTAGTGGGAGACATCGGCAATGTGAACGCCGAGCAGGAAGTGTCCGTTGGGCAGTTTTCTGAGGCTGACGGCATCGTCGAAATCCTGGGCTTTTTCTCCGTCGATAGTGACAGTGGGCCAGTTCCGGTAATCAACCCGATTCTGCAGGTCTTCCGGTCGAGGCTGCTCGGGCAGGCTATCCGCTTCGGCCAGAACATCTTCCGGAAATTCCTGGCGCAGGTTGTGCTGGTTGATGACTACCTGCAGGTCAACTCCGGGTTCATCCTGATAACCGAGTACCCGCACCAGCTCCAGGGAAGACCGGTTCAGCTCCACGATCTGTCCCGGTCGGGGTTTCTTCCGACCCTTGATTTTAACTGGCAGGGCTTCTTCAAACAGGGTGTCCATCGGCAGCACAAAGGGCTGGTAATTTATTTCCAGGAAGACCCCGTAGAGCGAGGTCCGACCTTTTTTCAGAATTCTGACAATTCGGCCTTCTGGTTTTCCGGCCAGTCCTTTTTCTCTGATGATAACCTCGACCAGGTCTCCGGTGACTGCTCCGGCTGTCTGCTGAGGCGGAATGAAAATGTCCTGGGTGCCCTGGTCCGGGTTTTCCGGGGTGACGAAACCGAAGCCGCGCGGGTTCAGGGAAAAGATTCCCCTGACCGTGGCCGAAGGAATCACCCGGTTGACCCTGTCTCCCATCATTTTCAGCAAGCCTTTTTTTTCCAGATACCTCAGAGTTCCGGTCAGTTTCCTTCTTTCTTTCTTGTTCAGGTTAAGGGCCCGGATAAGCCGGTTGAGACTCACCGGCCGGTCGCTTTTTTTGATAAATTCAATAATTTTTGTTTCCATAAAATATTTCCTTCTTTTAGTTATGTCTTTACTTATCAGTAATAAAACAGGGCCAGGTGGGGAATCCGGAAAAGCTGGCGCTTGTTCTTGACCACCCCGGTATGCAGGATTTCTTCCAGCTGCTGGTCGCTGCGTCCGGGGTAATCTTTCCGGATAGCTCCCAGGAAGGCCTTTCTTTCTTCCTCAGGTGTTAGGTCCCAGAGGATGCGGTCCAGTTCTTCATCCAGGGTCTCCAGCCGGTCCTCGTCCGGCAGTTCAGCTTCCAGGCTGACCAGAGCCTGTTCCAGGACCTGGCGAACCGGCCCCAGGGATTCAGGCAGACCGGGCAGGCAGGCTCTGACTTCCCGGCTGACAAGGGCAGCTTTCTGCTTCCTTTCCTGGTGCGGGGCGGCCTGCTGACCCACCAGCCTTTCCTGATGCTGGGCATAGGCTTTTAAGATTTCTTTCTCGCACTGGCTCAGGGAATAAATATTTCTTTTCCTTCTCCCGGCCAGCTTCCGGGCAAAGACTCTCTCTATGCCCTCAATGATTACTTCGAGCGGGATATTGAGCTTTTCCCACTCGGATATCAGGTCCAGGTCGCGCGGCGGCAGAAAAAATAGAGAGGTCTGGTGTTTCAGAAAAGTTCTGGCTATTTTCTGGTAGTAATCCTGGCGCCTGGCCCAATCTTCAGCCATCAACTCTTTTTCTCCGCGGTCTTGTTCTTCTGATAAATCAAGCGCAGGCCCTGGAGCACCAGGTCTGGCTGGTGATGGTCTATTTCAGGAATATCACCGGACAGCAGCCCGGCCAGCCCTCCGGTGGCTATCACTTTGGGCCGGGAGGCCAGCTCCGAGGAAATCTGGGAGATGATATTTCTCACCAGTCCGACATAGCCGAAGTACAGTCCGGATTGCATGCTGCTGACGGTGGTCCGGCCGATGGCCGATTTCGGCTTGCGGACCTCAATTCGGGGCAACCTGGCTGTCCGCAGGTACAGGGCTTCGGCCGAGATTTGAATTCCGGGGGCGATGGCTCCGCCCAGGTATTCGCCCCGTTCGGAGATGACATCAAAGGTGGTAGCTGTGCCGAAATCCACCACCAGGCAGGGCCCGCCGTATTTTTCGAAAGCCGCGCAGGCCACCACTATCCGGTCTGAACCGACTTCGGCCGGGTTCTCGTAAAGAATGGGAATCCCCGTTTTGATTCCGGGTCCGACCACCAGCGGTTTAACCCGGAAAAATTTTTCGCAGGCGGCCTGGAAAACCGGGGTCAGGGGAGGGACCACTGAGGAAATTATGGCACCCTTTATTTTCTGGGCAGAAAACCGGCCATGGGCCAGCAGACCGCTCAGCATGAACCCATACTCATCGGCCGTCTTTTCCCGGTCGCTCTTTATTTTCCAGTCGGCCAAAAGTTTCTTACCCTGGAAAAGACCCACCTCGGTAGTGGTATTGCCGATATCAAACACAATTAACATTTGTTTCTCCTGCAGTCGGTTTATGATAAAACCCTGACTATTTCTGAGGCGTGAAAAATTCTGGTCTCGGGACCGACTTTTAATTTAAGCCCGCCCCGTTCATCCAGCCCCTGGAACTCACCGGCCAGTTCTCCTTCTCTGGTTCTCAGGAGGAGTCGCTGACCGCGGTGGAATAATAATCTCCATTCGAAGCTTTTTAAGATAAAGTTAGTCTGCCCTTCTCCCAATTTATTATACCAGACTTTGAGCCTGGAACCAAGGAGGGCTAACAGCCTGTCCCTGTTCCAGCTCTTTCCTGTTATCAGATAAAGCGAGGTGGCCAGTCCTGATATCTCGGGCGGGAAATCAGCCTGCCGGTGGTTCAGGTTAAGGCCAATTCCGGCCACCACCCAGGTCGAAGGCTGCCCCGGGCCGCCCGCTTCGCACAGGATGCCCCCGATTTTTTTCCCGCGGTGCACCAGGTCGTTGGGCCACTTCAGCTTGACTTTTACCCCTGATAATTCTTCCAGGGCCTCAGCCGCGGCCAGGCCGGCGACCACCGGGAGCAGATTAAGGCAGGAGGTGGTCGGTCGAAGTAGAAAAGAAATATACAGGCCCTTTCCCCGGGCTGAGTGCCAGCTCCGGCCTTTAGTTCCACGCCCGGAAATCTGTTCCCCGGCCAGGACGGCCGTCCCTTCGGGAAAGTTTAGTCCGGCCAGACGCCGGGCGAAATCCATGGTGGAAAAGGCCAGGGAAAAGATGAACAAGGGGTGGCCGAAGCGGTAATCCTCTGATAAAACTGACATCTTAACCACAGGTCAAAGAATCAGGCTCCAGCCAGCTCCTGCCGGCTTTTCTCCAGGGCGCCCTGTTTGAGGCGGAGCTCGGCCAGTCTCTGCTGGTGCTCCGCCACCACTGCCTCCGGAGCTTTGGCCAGGAAATCAGGATTCTGCAAGCGAGCTTCAAGCTTGCTGATATCCTCTTTAAGCTTGTTCAGTTCTTTTTCCAGCCTTTCTTTCTCGGCAGCCAGGTCGATGGTCCTGGCCACCAGCAGGCCTATTTCAGTCGTCCCGGCCAGGCCCTTGAGCAGAGTTTTATCTGAGGGCAGGGCCTCCACGTATTCAATATTTTCCACCCCGGCCAGCAGCTTGATGGCCGCTTCGTAGGGGTGGGCCAGCCTGCGGCTGCGGCTGCCACCGGCAATCCAGAGGTTGACTTTTTCCTTGACCGGTATCCGGTTTTCAGCCCGGATGGTGCGAGCTTCGGAAATTATTTCCTGCAGGAAATTCATGGTGCTTTCGGCCCCTTCATCCAGCCAGCTGTCAGGAAACTGCGGCCATTCTGCTTCCAGCAGCGAGCGTCCACTGCCGGGAAGATGGTGCCAGATTTCTTCGGTGATGAAAGGCATGAAGGGGTGAAGCAGGCGCATGATTTTTTCCAGCGAATCTTCCATCACGGCCTGGGTGTTCTTGTCTCCCTGGCGCAATTCGGGTTTGATGAACTCAATGTACCAATCGCAGAATTCATGCCAGATGAAATGGTAGATGGTTTCTGAAGCTTCGTAGAATTTGTATTCTTTGAGGGAAGCATCCAGTTGCCGGCTGACCCGGGCCAGGCGGCTGCGAATCCAGCGGTTGGGCAGGCTGAGCTGCTCCGGCTCGACCGTTACAGCTTCTTCAGCCAGGTTCATCAGAACGAAGCGGGAGGCGTTCCAGATTTTATTGGCGAAAGCCCGGTAACCGGCCATCCGGTCTTCCGACAGGGCGATGTCCATCCCGGGCACAGCCAGCGAGGACAGGGTAAAACGCAGGGCGTCGGTGCCGTATTTTTCTATCATTTCCAGCGGGTCGATGATGTTACCCTCGGATTTGCTCATTTTCCGCCGTTTCATGTCCCGGACCAGGCCGTTGATGAAGACCTCACGGAATGGGATGTCCTTCATGAACTTCAGGCCCATCATAATCATCCTGGCCACCCAGAAAAAGATGATGTCGAAGCCGGTGGCCATGAGGTCGGTGGGGTAAAAAACCTTGAGGTCCTCGGTCTGCTCCGGCCAGCCCATGGTGGCAAAGGGCCAGAGGGCGGATGAGAACCAGGTGTCGAGGACGTCCTCATCCTGGCAGACCGGACCGCCGCATTTTTCGCAGGCTACCGGTTCCTCCATCTCTACCATCAGGTGCTGGCAGTTCTGGCAGTAATAAGCCGGGATGCGATGACCCCACCACAGCTGCCGCGAGATGCACCAGTCGTGAATCTTGTACATCCACTCGAAGTAGGTTCTGGTCCAGTTTTCCGGTATGAAAACTATCTTTTTTCCTTCCACCACTTTGATAGCTTCCCGGGCCAGTGGTTCGATCCTGACGAACCATTGCCAGGAAAGATGGGGCTCGATAACAGTCTTGCAGCGGTAACAATGGCCGACGGCATGGGTATAGTCCTCAGTCTTGACCAGAAGGCCCAGCTCCCGGAGCTTTTCCACCACCTTCTGGCGGCAGACAAACCGGTCAAGTCCCTGGAACTCCCGGCCAGCGGCTTCAGTCATCTTACCGCTGCCGTCGATGACGGTGACCTGTTCCAGGTTGTGCTTCTTGCCCAGCTGAAAGTCAACCGGGTCATGAGCCGGGGTTACCTTGACCGCCCCGGTACCGAAATCTTTCTCCACTCGCTCGTCAGTGATGACCGGGATCAGCCGGTTCTGCAGGGGCAGGAGGACCTGTTGCCCGTGGTATTTCCGGTAGCGCTCGTCATCGGGATGGACCGCCACGGCCGTATCGCCCAGCATGGTTTCCGGCCTGGTGGTGGCTACCACAATTCCCTCATCGCTACCCGGTAGCGGGTACTTGATATACCAGAGTTTGCCCTGAAGTTCTTTGTGCTCTATCTCGATATCTGACAGAACGGTCTGACAGCGGGGGCAGCGGTTGACCAGGTAATAATCACGGTAAATCAATCCTTCCCGGTAAAGGGAAACGAACACGTATTTGACCGCCCGGGAGAAGCCCTCGTCCATGGTGAATCTTTCCCGGGACCAGTCCAGGGAGCAACCCAGCCTTTTCAGCTGCTCGATAATCACCCCGCCGTACTTTTTTTTCCATTCCCAGGCCACCTTCAGAAATTCTTCTCGCCCGATTTTTTCCCGGCTGAGGCCTTTCTCGGCCAGGCTCTGTTCGATTACATTGTGCACGGCGATCGAAGCGTGGTCGGTGCCGGGCAGCCACATGGTATTGAAGCCCTGCATTTTCTTCCAGCGGACAATGATATCGGGCAGGGTGAAGCAGAGGGCGTGCCCCATGTGCAGAACGCCGGTGACGTTGGGTGGGGGCAAAACCATGGAAAATTTCGGGCGCGGCGAATTGACATCGGCCACGAATAATTTTTCCTCCAGCCAGAACTTGGACCATCTGGCTTCCACCGGTTTGGGGTCGTAGGCTTTCTCCAGCAGTTTCTTTTGTCTCATGGTTTTACCTTTTCCTGGATTCATTTTTCGCGGTCCTGGCTGCCGCCGGGTTCCCGGGTCTTGCCGGCCGGCTGGGCCTCAGCCTGGAGGCTGGCCCGCAACCTTTTTTCCAGTTCTCTTTCTGCTTCCAGCACTTCCTGTTGAATAAAATGCCGCAGTTCTCTCATCAGAGCCGGGCTGGCCAGAGTCTCCGTAGGCGGGGTGGATGCAGCCGGGCTCTCGGGCAGTTCTTCCGGCAGAGTATCCGGCACCCGTCTTTTCTCCACCGCTTCTCTGACGGCTTCGGCCAGACTTTCGGAATAAAAGGGTTTCAGGAAAACTTTTTCCGGCTTGAGCCATTGCCAGTAATCCCGCGGCAGGGGTTCAAAAGTCCCGGCTATCAGAAAAACCGGCAGCCGGCTGGCAGCGGCCAGCCTGCCCTGGAGAGAGGACAGGCTGTCGGCGCCTTCCAGCAGGGAAGAGCCGAGGATCAGGGCTTCCGGGTTGATGGTCTCCAGCAGCTGGTTCAGTTCATCCAGGTTGCCGGCCAGATGCAGCCTGAAATTCTCTTCGGGAAAGACAGACTGGCAGAGCTTGCGGATGGCCGGGCTGCTGTCAGCTACTATCAGATTGTATGCCACTTTAATCCTCGGTTCACGGGTTATAAACCAGCTGAAAACAGGTAATTTAATCTACCTTTTTAGCCTTTTTCTGTCAATCAGGGCAGGTTAATATTCGACCAGGACCGAGCCCGGACCAAACAGCTCTTCCATTCTCTCCAGGAATTCTTCTGAAGGCCGGACACCCTGAGCCTCAGCCGACTGGACCAGGCAACAGGTGGAGTCGTTTTCCAGTTGCAGGTAAAGGGGGCAGTCCCCGCTGAAAGATTCCAGGATACTTTTCATCCGGGTGATGGTGTTGTCATCCAGGGAACCTACTGGTATCCTGATGACGGTTTTCCGGGCCAGCTTTTCCAGGGCTTCAGTCAGGGGCATAATCTGGGATACGATTATCTTTCGGGCCTCAAAACTATCCGCCGCCATCCGGCCCTTCAACCAGACCAGCTGGCCTTCTTTAAGATAAATATTGAATTTGTTGTAAGCCTCGGGAAAAACGGTGATGTCCACCTGCCCGGTCAGATCTTCCAGGACGAAGGTGGCCATCCTTTCTTCTTTCCTGGTCTTCAGCAGTTTGACGGAGATGATGATGCCGCACAGCCGGACCTCGCGGTCGAAGTCCTGTTCCGGGTCCAGGGCTTCCACCGAGTGACTGACCAGCTGGGCCAGACGGTGTTGGTAGCGGGCCAGGGGATGACTGGAAAGGTAAGTTCCCAGGACTTCTTTTTCGTAGGCCAGCAGGGTCTGTTCATCCCATTCGCTTTTCAGCAGAATTTCCTGAGGCAGGTCGGGGCGTCGGACATACTCTTCGCCAAACAGAGAAATAGTTTTTTCTTCGCGAGCCTTCTGTTTCTGGTGCCCGTATTCCAGCAGAACATCTATCAGTTCAAAGAGCTGCGACCGCTTCCAGCCCAGAGAATCCAGGGCTCCGGCCTTAATCAGGCTTTCCAGGGCCTTGCGATTCAGGAGGCGGGAATCGTATTCATCAAACAGGTCAAAGAGATCCTTGAAGCCGCCCTTTTTCTGCCGCAGAGCAATCAGTTCCTGGATGGTGTTCTCTCCGACATTCTTTATGGCCGACAGCCCCATTCTGATATTCTGGCCTTCGACGGTGAAGCTGTAATGACTGGAGTTGATATCCGGTGGCAAGACCTTAATTCCCAGTTCCCGGCATTCATTGAGGTATTTAACCATCTGGGAAGTATCGCCCTTTTCGGCCTCGGAGGTCAGCAGGGCAGCCAGAAAGTGAACAGGATAATGGGCTTTAAGGTAGGCTGTCTGGTAGGCCAGGTAAGCATAGGCCGCGCTGTGGGATTTGTTGAAACCGTATTCGGCAAACTGGGCTATCTGGTCAAAGATTTTTTCAGCCTTGGACTGGTGAAGGCCCTTTTTCCTGGCTCCCTGGATGAAACGCTCCCTCTGGGCCTTCATCATTTCTTTAACTTTTTTGCCCATGGCTTTACGCAGAACATCCGCTTCGGCCATGGTAAAACCGGCCAGGTCGGTAGCAATGCGCATGACCTGTTCCTGGTAAACAATGATGCCGCGGGTTTCCTTGAGGATCGGCTCCAGTTGCGGGACTTCGTAGGAGATTTTTTCCGGGTGGTGTTTCCGCTGGACAAATTCGGCCGTCATGCCGCTCTTGAGCGGCCCCGGCCGGTAGAGAGCATTCAGGGCAATCAGGTCGCGGAATTCTTCCGGTTTGAAGCTCCGCAGCTGGTCCTTCATCCCGTAGCTTTCAAACTGGAAAACGCCATTGGTGCGGCCCTGTTTGAAGACTTCAAAGGTAGCCGGGTCATCTAGGGGAATTTTATCCAGGTCGATTTGCTGGCCGGTGTCTTTTTCTATCAGATCCAGGGCGTCGGTGATGACCGTCAGGTTGCGCAGTCCCAGAAGGTCCATCTTGAGCAGGCCGATGGCCTCCACGTCACCCATCGGGAACTGGGTGGTGATTTCACCCTTGCTGGATTGGTAAAGGGGGATGAACTCGACCAGGGGACGCGGTGTGATCACTATGCCGGCAGCGTGGATGGAGGGATGCCTGACCTGTCCTTCGAGCTTGCGAGCCACGTCCAGAAGTCGGGCTATCCGTTCGTTCTTCTGGTACATTTCCTTTAATTCCGGCACGCTCTTGAGGGCGCCTTCAATGCTGCTATCCGGACCCTGGGTGGGAATCATCTTGGCCACCCGGTCGACTTCGCTCAGGGGAATTTCCATCACCCGGCCGACATCGCGGATAGCCTGACGGGCGGCCATGGTGCCGAAGGTGATAATCTGGCAGACGTTTTCCTGGCCGTACTTTTCCGTCACGTAATCTATGACTTCCTGGCGGCGGCGACCGCAGAAATCGATGTCAATATCGGGCAGGCTGATGCGGTCGGGGTTCAGGAAGCGCTCGAAGAGCAGGTCGTACTCGATTGGGTCAATCTGGGTGATGCCTAGGCAGTAGGCAATCAGGCTGCCGGCAGCCGAGCCCCGGCCCGGGCCGACTGGAATGCCACGCTTCCGGGCAGAGCTGATCAGGTCCCAGACCACCAGGAAGTAACCTTCAAAGCCCATCTGCTCGATCAGCTTGATTTCTCTTTCCAGGCGATGCTGGTATTCCTCCAGGGTGTGGGGATTGAGGCCACGATTGATTTTTTCCTGGATCCCCGGCAGGCGCTGTTCAAAACCCTGGCGGACGACTTCCTCAAAATAATCACGCAGATTCTGATGACCCGGGGCCTGAAAATTCGGCAGAAAGTGACCCGACAGGGGGAACTCAAAATTACAGCGGGCTGCCAGATGACGGGTGTTTTCCAGGGCTTCGGGATAATCCCGGAACAGCTCCCTCATTTCAGCCGTGGATTTCAGGTAGAACTGGTCGGAAGAAAAATGCATTCGGTCGGTGTCGGAAAGTTTCTTTCCAGTCTGGATGCACAGCAGTACGTCCTGGATCTGGGCGTCTTCCTGTTTCAGAAAATGAACGTCGTTGGTGGCCACCAGCGGCAGACCCAGTTTTTTGGCCAGGTCTGCTATCCCGGGAATAATTTTCTTCTGTTCCGGCAGTCCGTGGTCCTGGATTTCCAGGTAGAAATTTTCTTCGCCGAAAATTTCCAGGTATTCCCGGGCAGCCTGTTCCGCCCTGTCCTCCATTTCTTTTACCAGGTAATCATTAACCTCGCCCTTCAGGCAGCTGGACAGAGCTATCAGGCCGGAGGCACAGTCTTTCAAGATTTCCTTATCTATGCGCGGGCGGTAATAAAAGCCTTCCAGGTAAGCCGCGGTCAGCAGGCGACATAAATTCCGGTAGCCCTTATCATCCTTGACCAGTAGCAGCAGATGGTAGTTATTGGTTTCGTCCCCATTTCCCGGTTTTTTTTCGAACCTGGATTTGGGTGCCAGGTAAACTTCGCAGCCGATTATCGGTTTTATCCCCTGCTTCTTGGCTGCCTTGAAGAATTCAACCGCCCCGAACAGGTTCCCATGGTCGGTCAGGGCCACCGCCGGCATGTTAAACTTGGAAACATGCTCCACCAGGTCAGCCAGGCGCAGACAGCCGTCGAGGATGCTGTATTCGCTGTGGACATGGAGGTGAATGAAGGCATTATCCATGATTACAACCCTTAATCAATCGCCGCCGGCCGGTTATTCCCATTCGATGGTTCCGGGTGGCTTGGAGGTGATATCGTAAACCACCCGGTTGACGCCGTCAACCTCGTTGACGATCCTGGTGGAAATTTTCTTGAGCAACCGGGGCGAAGCCTGGTACCAGTTGGCGGTCATGCCGTCGGTACTCTGAACCAGGCGGATGGCAACTACCTGCTGGTAGGTTCTCTGGTCGCCCATGACCCCGACTGAACGGACAGGCAGAAGCACGGCAAAAGCCTGCCAGAGCTTATGGTAAATCCTGGCTTTCCTGACTTCTTCCAGAAGAATAGCGTCGGCCTCTCTCAAAAGGCGCAGGTTTTCTCGATTAACCTCGCCGATGATTCTCACCGCCAGACCAGGTCCAGGGAAAGGATGTTGATGAATAAACTCACGGCTAACACCGAGCTCGAGAGCCAGGGCCCGGACCTCATCTTTGAAGAGTTCGCGCAGCGGCTCCACCAGCTGGAAATTGAATTTTTCCGGCAGCCCACCCACGTTGTGGTGAGATTTAATGGTGTGAGAAGGCCCTTTGACGGAGGTGCTTTCTATGAGATCAGGATAGATTGTGCCCTGAGCTAAGAATTTAACCTGGCCCAGCTTCCGGGCTTCTTCTTCAAATATTTCTATGAAAACCTGCCCGATGATTTTTCGCTTCTTTTCTGGCGAAGTAACACCTTTAAGCTTTTCTAAGAACCGGTCTTCTGCTTCCACGCCGATAACCTGAAGCGAAAACTGACGGCGGAATTCTTCCAGTTGGGTCTGGTACTCGCCCCGGCGCAGCAGTCCATTATTGACGAAGACGCAATGAAGCTGTCGGCCGATGGCTTTCTGGATGAGGAGCGAAGTTACCAGCGAATCTATGCCGCCGCTCAGACCGCAGATAACCTTTTCTTTGCCCACCTGCTGACGAATTTCTTTAACCTTATCTTCAATGAAGGAACTCATGTTCCAGTCAGTCCGAAGGCCGGCCAGACGGAAAAGGAAATTGCCCAGAAGCTTTTTGCCTTCCCGGGTGTGGGCTACTTCTGGATGGAACTGGACACCGTAAATTTTTCTGGCTGGGTTTTCAATGACAGCGGCCCTGGAATTTGCGGTGCGAGCGGTAATGATAAAACCTTCAGGGATGGTTTCCAGCCGGTCGCCGTGGCTCATCCAGACCTGGGTTTT
Organism: Candidatus Aminicenantota bacterium; assembly: GCA_014360005.1. Classification (GTDB taxonomy): domain Bacteria; phylum Acidobacteriota; class Aminicenantia; order Aminicenantales; family Saccharicenantaceae; genus Saccharicenans. The sequence goes on from JACIYI010000002.1 coordinate 214,877, forward strand.
TTCCTTGAGGCCATGGAGCAAGCCTGATCTATCAAGAATATGAAGCGCGGCAAAACCATATTCACGCTGCGGAGCTTTCAGTACCTGGCCGCCCAGATGGTAGGCTATAAGCTGCAGCCCGTAGCAGATACCGAGGATGGGAATTCCCAGGTTAAAAATCCCGGGGTCAGGATGGGGAGAATCTGGCTCATAAACGCTCCGCGGTCCGCCGGAGAAGATTATGGCGCCAGGAGCCAAAGACTTTATTTTTTTGAGTGGAGTATTAAACGGATGTATCTCGGAATAAACCCCCAGCTCACGTACTTTGCGGGCTATCAGCTGGGTATACTGCGACCCAAAATCAAGAATCAGGGCTTTATTCATAGACAGATTTTAGCAGAGGGCCAGGTCTGTTTCAACGAATGAAGCCAGCTATTTTCCCAGAGACCACAGGTATGGTTAACCATTTCTTCCCCTGGTCTTCAGGGAGGGGATTTTTTCTTAAGCTTGAGTCCCAGCTGAGTAACCTAGAAATGAGGTAAAATATTGTTGTTCAAGAAAGGAGGAGAAAAAGAAATGAATAAAAAACACCTGATTTGGTTAATTTTAATCACGTTTTTTTACCTGGCTGCCTGTTCACCTCGAATAAACATTGATTTTCTCGGCCAGGAGAAATTGCAGGAGGTGGTCCTGGTAGAAAGCGGAGCCAGAGAGAAAGTGCTGGTAATAGAAGTAGATGGTGTTATTAGTTCAGAGTCGGGTGGGCTTTTTTCCCGGGAAGGAAACGTTGTCTCCAGCGTCTACCAGAGACTGGAAAAAGCAGCCGCCGACCCTCTGGTTAAAGGAGTCATAGTGCGGCTGGAAACTCCGGGCGGCGAGGTTACTTCCAGTGACGTTCTTTACCATGAAATCCAGCGGTTTCGACAGAAGAAAAACGTGCCGGTGGTAGCTCTGATGCTGGGAGTGGCGGCTTCTGGCGGCTATTATGTGGCTTCGGCCTGCGATACTATTATTGCCCATCCGACCACACTTACTGGAAGCATCGGAGTTATTGCTGTTTTTCCTGAGGTTGAAGGTCTGATGAATAAAGTCGGAGTGAAAACGGCCGTAGTTAAATCTGGAGCCATGAAAGATGCTGGTAGCCCCTTCCGAGGAATGAGCGAAGAGGAAAAGCACCTTTTCCAGAAAATAATAGATGAACACTACGAGAAGTTTCTGCAGGTGGTAAAAGCCAGGAAAGAAAACGGGCCTTCTCTGGAAGATCTGAGGAAGATAGCGGACGGCCGGGTTTACACCGCCCAGCAGGCTCTTGACCTTGGGTTGATTGATAAAATCGGCTATTTTGAGAGCGCTCTGAAAGAAGTCTTGACCCGGGCTGGGCTGAAAGAAGCAAGAGCAGTGGCCTATACTTATTATCCAAAAAAGCAGAACAACCTCTATGCTTCTTCTTTTCTCAGCCCTGACTCTCTAACCAAAGCTCTGGAGCAACTTCTGCCAGCGCTTAAAACCGGCTTTTACTACCTATGGCTTCCGGGATGGTAAACGTTGGCCCTCAGAAACCTGACCAAAACGGTCCAGGCAGGAATCTTGGAATAAAAGAAATTTTGGGGCGGGTGAAAGTCTAAGAGGTTTCAATTTCTAATTTTTCTAAGTAGAGGTCACGGCCGCTTATCAGTTCCATATCCTTGGAGCCGCAGAAAGGGCAGGCATGAGAGAAGGATTCATCCATGATATTTTTGGCCGTGATTTCTTTTCCACAACCGTGGCATTTAAATTTAATCCTGGTGACTTTAATCTCCAGCCTGGACTTATCGGCGATGGTGCCCTTTTTGTAGCTGTTAAAAGCTGAGCGGAAGAGCTCAGGTACCACCCCGGAAAGCTCGCCAATCAGGACTTTGACTCTGGTTACTCTGGTGGCGCCGGACTTTCGGGCCTGCTCTTCTATTATGGTAAAAAGGTCAGCCACAATGGACATCTCATGCATTTTTTACCCGCCTCTTTTCCAGTTCTGATTCTAAAAAGGCGCAGAGTTCCTCCATTCCCTCCTCGGTTACGGCGGAGGTCTGGAAGACTTTTAGTTTAGGGTTAATTTCCAGGGCTTCTTTAACAACTCTTTCCCGGTCAAAAGGTAGATAAGGCAGAAGGTCGCATTTGGTCAGCACAAAAACCTGAGAAGTGATGAAAGCTTCAGGATATTTTTTGGGTTTGTCATCGCCTTCTGGCACAGACAGCAGGACAAACCTGAGGCTTTCTCCCAGGTCAAAACTGGCCGGACAGACCAGGTTGCCCACGTTTTCTATGAACAGGAAATCCAGGTCAGCCGGAATCTGGTCAAAAATCCGGGCCAGCATCTTAGCTTCCAGATGACAGGCGCCGTGCGTGGTAATCTGCCAGGCCGGCAGGCCAATTTTTCTTATTCTTTCGGCGTCCCTTTCTGTTTCCACATCACCTTCAACTACACCCATGCGGTATTTTCCCTGGAGCTTCTGGCCGATTTTTTCCAGCAGCGAAGTTTTACCCGAACCAGGAGAACTCAGCAGGTTTACGGCCAGGATGCCGCTTTCCTGGAGTTTCTTCCGGATGGCAGCAGCTATCTTTTTGTTGGAGCCGAGAATATCCTCAAGCACCAGGACTTCTTTTTTTGCTTTTTCCATTTTTTCTTCTTCCGCTTTTAATTTTTGGCTCAGCCTTCTCAGCCATTATAGCAGATGATTTTAGAAGTGAAGATGGCTGCTTCAGGATTCCCAGGAGAAAGGCCAGGGCCTGTCTGAGATTCTCCCGGGCTTTATGGCTGAGTTTCTCCCCCGGCTCGAATTCATAACCTCTGATGCCCAGAATATAAACTGCCGGGGCTTTTTTATAAAGCTTTTGGCAGAGAAAAGCCACGGCCGCTGGGGGCAGGGAGTGGCTGGTAAAGGTGAAATCCCCGGCCGGTTTTACCTTCCGGAAAATAAAGGGTCCGGGGCCAGTCTTCAGGGCGTCGGCCACGATTACCAGGTCCTGGTCGGAAAACAACAGAGAATCTTCCACCTGAAGCTGATAATCAACTTCCAGACGCAGACCCGGGATTTTCTTCTTTTCTAGTCGGGCCAACAGGGCTGGGCCCAGGCCGTCATCCTGCCGACCAGGGTTGCCGATTCCATAGATCAGGATTTTTGTTTTGGGCACGGCGTCCGTGTTTATTTTCTCTTCCGGTCGAGAAGGCGGCCGCTGGAATCGAGCAGTTCCACTTCGAGCGGCATCTGGCCCAGAGCGTGAGTGGCGCAGCTCAGGCAGGGGTCATAGGCCCGGATGGCCACTTCCACCCGGTTCAGCAGCCCTTCGGTTATCTCTGGTTTTCCTGAGATGTACTCTTCGGCCACCAGTTTGACCGCTTCATTGTAAGCCTGGTTATTATTGGTGGTGGAAACTATCAGGTTGGCCATGGTTACCTGGTCTTCGTCGTTAATCTGATAATGATGGAACAGAGTCCCCCGCGGGGCTTCAAGCAGGCCGATGCCTTCGTGTTTCTTTTTGCCTTTTTTAACCAGCTTGTCCCCGGTAATATCTTTATCGTTCAGCAGTTCTTTTATAACTTCGGCCGCGTGCAGGGCCTCAATCAGCCTGGCCCAGTGACTGTGGAGAGTCATGTTGTTAGGCCGGCCGCTGGTATACGCCTTGTATTCTTCAAACTCCTTCTGGGCCCGGGGGCTGGGAATGAAATCGCAGGTATTGAGTCTGGCAATGGGCCCCACCCGGTACCAGCCCTTTTCTTTCCCCAGTTTCTTGAGATAGGGGAACTTCATGTAGCTGAAATTCCGGACTTCCTCCCCGATGTATTCCAGGTAGTCCTGGTAATCGACATCGTTGAGGATTTTCCGACCCTCGGCATCCACCGCCCGCAGCACCCCGTGGTAGAAATCCAGGGCCCCATCCTTTCGCACCAGGCTGAGATGGTTGGAGGGGAAGCGGGCAAAATTATCCAGAACGTCCCTGTTTTCTCTGTGCAATTTTTTGAACAGCAGGATGGCTTCCTGAGCCCAGTCAATCATGGTGTCAACATTGTAGGGAGCCGGGGATTTCAGGAAGACCTCCCTTTCTTCCGGGGTCAGGCTCTTGTTGACTCCGCCAGGGATGGCTCCGGTGCCGTGAATCTTCTTGCCGGCCGTGGCCTTGATTATTTCCTGCCCGAACTTCCTGAGGAGAACCCCTTTGACCGCAATTTCTTTATGGAATCTGGCCACCCCGATGATGTTCCTGAGGGCCGGGTCAGCGTCGAAGCCGAACAGCAGGTCGGGCGAAGCCAGGTGGAAGAAGTGCAGGGCATGCGACTGGAGCATCTGTCCATAGTGCATCAGACGGCGGATTTTTTCGGCCGTCGGGGTCAGCTTTTCGGGAGGAACGCCGACAATCACATCCATGGCCTTGGCCCCGGCCAGGTGATGGCTGACCGGGCAGATGCCGCACAGGCGCTGCACCAGCACCGGGATTTCCCAGTAGGGCCGGCCCTGGACGAAGCGCTCAAAGCCGCGGAATTCCACCACGTGGAAGCGGGCCTGCGATACCTGTCCGTTATCATCCAGGCGAATGGTAACTTTACCGTGTCCTTCAACTCTGGTTACCGGTTCTATGGTTATCTTTCTGGCCATGTTCTTTTATCCTTTAATCATATTTTACCAGATCGTATTCCAGACGCAGTGGCCTCCCCTGGATCAGGGCGGTCAGTGCTTCCCAGATCAGGTCAGCCGAAGGCGGACAACCCGGCAGGAAATAATCAATCTTAACAATTTCGTGGCAGGGATAGACCCGGTCCAGCAGAACCGGGAGGTCCTCGTCGGCCGGGATCAACCGGTCCTCTGGGGCTACGGTCGGGGATTTCAGGTAGGCTTCTTCCAGGCATTCCCGGAGGGGAATGGTGTTGCGCATGGCCGGCAGGCCGCCCATGACGGCGCATTCGCCGACCGAGACGAGAATCCTGCAGTTCTGTCTGAAGTATCTCAGGACTTCGACGTTTTCGGCGTTGCAGCAGCCGCCCTCGATTAACCCGATGTCCACCGGGCGGCTGAATTTCTTGAGATCGTCAATGGGTGACTTATCAAATTCCACCAGTTCAATCAGGTCCAGGATCCTTTCATCAATGTCCAGGAAGGACATGTGGCAGCCGAAACATCCGGCTAAAGAGGCGGTGGCGATTACCGGTTTACTCATGTTCTTACCTCGTCATTTCTTGTCTTCGATTTCACTGCCGATAGGCCGGTGGTCAAACTTGCGCTTACCGATAGGAATACGGAAGCCCACTTCCTTTTTCAGTATGGCCCCGACCGGACAGATCTCCATGGCTTTCTGGGCTTCTTCTTCGGATAGCTTGGCGGCCAGTTTTCTATCGACATTAATCCTGACCCGGCCGGACCGGTTTTTCATAGCGAAAATCTTCTTCCCGTCCCTGGTCTGGACGGCCCGGATGCAGCGCTGGCACTGGATACAGCGGTTGTGCTCCAGCAGGAATTTGGGGAAAGCTTCGATATCTTTTTTCGGAAACAGATAGGGGAACTGGGGAACCATAATCTGGTAGCGGTAAGCCAGGGCTTGCAGCTCGCAGTTGCCGCTCTTTTCACAGATCGGGCAGAAATGGTTGCCTTCGACGAACAGCATTTCGATGATGGCCTTGCGGTATTCCTCCACTTCGGGGACGTTATTTTCAATCACCATTCCCTGGGTCACGGGCTGGGTACAGGCGGCCATCCACCGGCCATTGACCCGAACTGAACAGACGCGACAGCTACCGACCGGTTTCAGCCCTTCAAAATGGCACAGCACCGGGATGTAAACCCCGTTGGCCACGGCCGCTTCATAGATGGTCTGGCCGGCCTCGGCCTGGCACTCTTTTCCGTCAATGGTGAATTTTATTGGATCAGGCATGGTCGTTTTCCTCCTGGAATTTTCTTCCGGTAATCTCACAGGCTTCAGCCACGGCCCGATTAAGGTCGAATTCCGGAATGAAATCAGCCTCCTTATTTACTAGGCTTTTATAGAGTTCCCGGAAATTGGCCAGGGTGGTCAGAACCGGGTTGGGCGAAGTCTGCCCCAGGCCACAGCGGCTCATTGACTTGATTATTTTTCCCCAGGCCTCGATTTCTTTGAGGTCCTGGGCGGTGCCCCGCCCGGAAGCAATTTTTTCGAATTTTTTCTTCAACAGGACGTTTCCAGCCCGGCAGGGCAGGCACCAGCCGCAGCTTTCTTCTATGAAGAACTCGAGGAAATTGCGAACGACGGCCAGTAAATCCCGACTCTTATTGAAGATGATAATGGAACCGCCGGTGGCCAGGTCGGAGAAGCAGATTCTCCGTCCGAAACCGGCTTCTGAAATGCAGTTACCCGAAGGTCCGCCGACCTGGACCGCCAGGGTGTCTTTGGCTCCTGCCAGGTCCAGAAGTTCTTTTATGGTCAGCCCGTATTCCACTTCATAAATTCCGGGTCGGTCACAATCCCCGGAAACGCTCAGGACCTTGGTCCCGGCTGAGACCGGGGTGCCCATCGACCGGAACCAGCCCGAACCCCGGACCAGTATCTGGGTGGCCGTGGCCAGGGTCTCAACGTTATTGACGGTGCTGGGCAGGTTAAGATAGCCTTTCTGCACCGGAAACGGAGGCCGGTCTCTCGGCTCGCCTCTTTTTCCTTCGGCCGATTCGATCAGGGCCGATTCCTCGCCGCAGATGTAGGCCCCGGCCCCCATCTTGATTTCGATGTCGAAATCGAATCCCCGACCGGCGATATTCTGACCCAGCCAGCCCTGTTCCCTCATCTTCTGCAGGACCAGTTCCAGGTACCGGCGCAGGTAGGTGTATTCGTGCCTCAGGTAAAGGAAGCCCAGCTTGGCTCCTACGGCGTAACCGGCGATGGCCATGCCTTCAAAAACCATCTGCGGCCTTTCAGTCAGGATAACCCGGTCCTTAAAGGTCCCGGGCTCGCCTTCATCGGCGTTGCAGATGACAAAGTGCTGCTCGCCCTTTTCCTTTCGGCAGAATTCCCATTTCAAGCCGGTGGGGAAGCCAGCCCCACCCCGCCCGAGGAGGTTGGCCTTCTTCACTTCGTCGATGACAGCTTCCGGGGTCAGGGACAGAGCTCTGGTTAGGGCCTGGCCAGCTGAGTAGTCGCCAAAGACCACCGGGCCCGTTTGCCTGATGTTGTTCCTGACCATGGCCCGGACGAGTTCATGGCTGTTGGCCCCGTCGCCCGTCTCTTCCACCATGTCCTGCACAGCCTGGCCGGCCTTCATCGCGCTCACCAGCCTTTTGACCTTCTCTGGAGCAAGGCAGGTGAAAACGACGCCGTTGATGAGAGCGGCTGGTTCCTGGTCATTCATCCCGATGCAGGATGTTTCCAGCAGGGTGACCAGGCCGTCAGCGGAAGTCTCACCAAAACGGCAACCGGTTTCCTGCTCCAGGGCCTGAGCTACTTTTTCCCGCCCGGCCATTTCGGCCGTTATGGAGTTGTTCAAGTGAACAACGTATTTTCCCAGCGGCCGGTCAGATAGAAAGTGGTAAAAACTGATTACCCCTTCCACCTCGGCCCGGGAAAGTCCGAGGTTTTCGGCCACGGCCTGGATAGCCTTATCCGAAATGAAGCCCTCGGCTGATTGAATTTCTTTCAGGATTTCAATCAACCGGGTTCGGTCTTTCCTGTATTTTGGCAGAATTTTCTTATAATCCATATCAAACCCCTGGATAAAATTAGAGTTATTTATATCATAATCGCCGGATTTTACAAAGACTTATCTTGTTAAATTTTCTCTTATTTTCTATAATGCTAAACATGAAAGTTGACCTCGAACATCTCAGCCGGCTGGCCAATCTGGAACTGACAGAAAAAGAAAAGGAATTACTGCCCGGCCAGATGGAAAAAATAATAGACTGGGTCGGACAGCTGTCCCGTCTGCCGACTCCGGAAGAAGAAAAATACAGCCCGGTGGATTTCAGCCTGAGGCTGGAAGACGACCTGGTGCAGAAATCTCTACCTCAGTCCGAGGTCCTGAACCTGGCCCCCGACAAGGCCGGTGATTTCATAAAAGTCCCGAGGGTTTTGCCAGAAAAATGAAATACATAGAACTGGGGCTGACCGAAGCGGTGGACCTGGTTAGAAAGGGCCAGGTCAAAGCCGAGGAGATTGTGGCCAGCTTTATCAGCCACATTGAAGCGGTGGACCGGGAAGTCGGAGCCTACCTGACCACGGTCCCGGAACAGGCTCTCAGCCAGGCCCGGGAGGTGGACGGCAAGAAGCACAAGGGCCGGCTGGCCGGGGCGGTGGTGGCTATCAAGGATAATATTGTAACCCGGGGAATCAGGACTACCTGTGGCTCCAGAATCCTGGAGAATTTTATCCCGCCTTATGATGCCACAGTCATCGAGCGCCTGAAAGCCGAGGATGCCATAATCATCGGGAAGACCAACCTGGACGAGTTCGCCATGGGTTCCTCCACCGAGAATTCTGCCTTTTTCCCGACCCGCAATCCGTGGGACCTGGACAGGGTGCCTGGCGGTTCCAGCGGGGGGTCGGCTGCGGCGGTAGCTGCCCTCGAAGCCATGGCTGCCCTCGGTTCTGATACCGGCGGTTCGGTGCGGCAGCCAGCAGCCTTTTGCGGCATAGTCGGGTTGAAACCCACTTACGGAAGGGTTTCAAGGTATGGTTTGATTGCCTTTGCTTCATCCCTGGACCAGATCGGGCCCATGACCCGTTCGGTTAAAGATTGCGCTCTGGTCACTTCGGCCATAGCCGGGTTTGACCCCAGGGATTCGACTTCAGCTGAACTGCCCGTGCCCGATTATCTGTCCGAGCTGGAAAGTCCCGGCCGCCCGGCAAGAATTGCCTTTCTGGGAGAATCTTCGCTTCAGGGGCTCAGCCCGGAGGTGGCCGAAAACTACCGCCAGGTTCAGCAGATAGTCTCCAACCTGTGTTCAGAAATTACCTTCCTGGATTTTCCCTCCTGGGAGATGGCCCTGCCCTGCTACTATATTATTGCCCCGTCTGAAGCCAGTTCCAACCTAGCCCGGTATGATGGCGTCAGGTACGGCTTCCGGGCACCGGCGGCCGAACTGGCTGAGATGTACCAGAAAACCAGGACCGCTGGTTTCGGCAGCGAGGTCAAACGGCGGATTCTGCTGGGGACCTTTGCCCTGAGTTCAGGTTACTACGAGGCCTACTATGCCCGGGCGGCCAGGGCCCGTCAGGCCATCACCGCCGAACTAAAAGCTGCCCTGGAGAAGGTGGATTTTATCCTGACCCCGGCCACTCCCGAACCGGCTTTCAGGCTGGGAGAAAAACAGGACCCGATAGCCATGTATCTTCAGGATTATTTCACCGTGGCTGCCAGCCTGGCCGGGATACCGGGGATTTCCATCCCTTGCGGGCTAACCGCAGCCGGCCTGCCCCTCGGATTGCAGATTCTTTCCCGGCCGTTCTCGGAATCAGAATTATTTAAATTTGCTTTTCTGCTTGAAAATAGTTTAAAATTCAAAAATAATATGTATGGAATTAAAGCCAGAGGAAGGAGGAAGAATGAAAATTAAAAGCCTTTGGTTGATCGGTCTTATTACGCTTGTCATTCTGGTTTATGCCGCCTGTTCCTCAGCCCCAGAAAAAACCCTGCTGGATAAATATTTCCACGCGGTTTCGATGAAGGATAACCAGACCATGGCCGCCATGGCCTGGAAGCCGCTGGAAATTGATTACGCCAGCTTCCAAATTCTGGAAACCAGCCCGGAGCAGATTGAACCAGTTAGCCTTCCAGCCTTAAATGAAAAAGAAGCCGAGGCCAAGAAGAAAGTTGATGACCACATCGGACCGGTGGTGGATGCCAAGGATGAACTGGATGCAGCCAAGGATGAACTGGACAATGCCAGGACTCTTGCTGCCAGAGCTGCTCTTAAGAAAAAGGTTGAACAGCTACAGGCCAAATACGACGAGGAATACAACATCCATAAAGAACTGCAGAAAATGTACGGTGAGGCCAAAGATGCTGCGGCCAAAGAAGAACAGATCACCCTGTTCTCCCTGGGTCTCAAGAGCCTGCCGGGCGTTAGGAGCCTCAACGGCGATATTCATATCAAGAATCTGGTAATCAGCGTCAAGAATAAAGCCGGGACTGAGAGAAAGTATAAAGTTGAATTAAGAAAATATGTGCTGAAAGATGAAACCGGCAAGGTGGCTTACAACGGCCAGTGGAAGATAATCGATTTTGTTCCGGTCAGCTGAGACTGACTGGGTTTGGAGCTGGTTGGGATTAACAACGACCGGGCTTATTGACTTTTTCCAATTTTCAGCTATAAATAAACTTTCTTGCTCTCTGGAAAAGGGGCCGTTAGCTCAGAGGGAGAGCACCGGCCTTTTAAGCCGGGTGTCGCTGGTTCGAGTCCAGCACGGCTCATTTGCGCCCCTGTCGTCTAGCCCGGCCTAGGACATCGCCCTTTCAAGGCGGCAACACGGGTTCGAATCCCGTCGGGGGCGCTATTTTTTTATCAGGTGATTTCAATGATTTCTGCAGGAAAGAAATTCCGGGGATAATCAGACCGCTCGAGCGAAGCTCAATCCAGGGAAAAACCTTTTTCTTTAAACAACCTCAGGCAAGCGTCTACCTCATCCGGTCCGTACAGTATACCCCGGTTGGTCTGGATTTCCTTCAGGGCCATGTCCAGGCCGAAGGCCGGACGGTAGGGCCGGTGCGAAGACATGGCCTCCACCACATCGGCCACAGCCAGGATTCGGGCTTCCAGCAGAATGTCTTCACCCCTGAGGCCGCCGGGATAACCCGAGCCGTCCATCCGTTCGTGGTGCTGCAGGACAATGGTGGCAATGGGCCAGGGGAATTCGATGTTCTTGAGAATCTCGTATCCGGCCTGGGGATGGGTTTTAATGATGGTATATTCCAGTTCGGTTAGCTTGGTCGGCTTGCTCAGAATTTCTGCCGGCACATAGATTTTCCCGATGTCATGGATTTCAGCCGCCAGCTTCAGGCCTTGGACCCTGGTTTCAGGCAGGGCTGTTTCCAGGGCGATGGCTTCGGCCAGCCTGGCTACCCGGCGCTGATGCCCGGCGGTATAAGGGTCGCGCATTTCGATGGTGGTGGAAATGGCCTGGATGGTGCCTTCCAGGGCTCGATTCAGCCGGTTCCAGCTTTCCTGGAGTTCCTGTTCAGCTTTTTTCCGGGCGGTTATGTCGCGGAAAACTAAGACCTGGCCGGTCTTCTGCCCCCGGTCTTCTGGCAGTTCAGCTAAGACCTGTTCAATCGGAATTTCCTGGCCGGCCCGAGATACCAGGACCGCTTCCTGGCTGTGAAAGGTTTTATTCAGGCGAACCGAGTTTGCTTTTAACCTGAAAATACTGGAAAAGGGCTGGCCGAGAGCTTCTTCTTCCGACCAGCCAGTTAATTTCTGGGCAATCGAATTGATGAAGGCCACCCGGCCCTGGGTGTTCAGAACGATGATGCCGTCGCCGATGCTTTTGAGTATGGTCGACAGCCATTGTTCTTTCTCTTTAAGCAGCAGTTGCATTCTGGCCTTGTACAGAGCGGTCTCGATAGTCAGCTCCAGTTCTCTTTCTTCAAAGGGTTTAATGAGATAGCCAAAGGGCTCGGTCAGCTTGGCCCGCTCGAAGGTCAGGTTATCGGCAAAAGAAGTTATGTAAACTACGGGAATGCCATGTTTTTCCCAGAGGGCTGAGGCCACGGTTATTCCGTCAGTATTACCCTTGAGCACTATGTCCATCAAGGCCAGGTCTGGTTTTACCTGGCTGACACTCTGCAGAACGGCTTCTCCAGTCTGGACGACATCGGTCACGCCGTAACCGAGGGCCCGGATCATATTTTGGAGGTCTCGGGCCACCAGGTTCTCGTCTTCTACAATTAAAATTCTGGCTTTGGACATTAGCAACTGCCTTTGCTATCCATTTTATATTTAGACGGAAGGGAGTGCAAATATTTGTAAATTTCACTCCGGACCCGCTCGGAGGCGGCTTGAGGGCTGACCTCACCGTGTGGGCCGGCTTATGTGGCCGAAAACAGTGTTATTATGGGGAAGCTATAAGCTTCGGAAACTGGGGGAATAGCCTTTAGGGTAAGGGCACAGGGGGAAAATTGAGGTTAGAGATGGCCACCACCTCCTGGCTTGTTGAATATAGCGGGGCCTGAGCAAATCATCAAACGGTTAGTACGGAGAAACATGGGGTCCAAATCGAATATGGTTGTCATCTTCAGGCTGGAAGCAAAGGAAGTGGTGGGCGGTACTGGGTTCGAACCAGTGACCTCCGGTTTGTAAGACCGACACTCTGCCCCTGAGCTAACCGCCCGGATTAAAATTAATATTAAATTATGGGAAAGACGTTTTTTTGTCAAGAACGGGCCAAAAGGAAGTGGAAACGGTCGACCTGACCCAGATAATTTTACGCTTGGGAAAGCCCGACGGAGTCGAGCCCCAGCCGACCCGGCCTTAAAATCTGAGGCTGTTCCCTTCCGGGCCCGGGTTTCACAACCCCCCTGACTGTCTTTCGGCGCAGCTGCCCGCCAGGTTGACATAAATACCCATATATGTTAAATTTAACATCCAAATTTTATCTCCCTGGAAGGTGAGGACTAATGTTTGCAGTAATCAAAACAGGTGGAAAGCAGTACCGGGTTAAAGTGGGTGATGTCCTGTCCGTGGAAAAACTTGAGGCGGAAAAAGGCCAGCTTGTTCACTTTGACCAGGTCCTTCTGCTGGAAGATGATTCTCAAATTCAGGTCGGAACACCCTATCTGGAAAAAGCCCGGGTAGCGGCAGAAGTCCTGGATGATTATAAAGGTGGAAAGGTAATAGTCTTTAAGAAAAAAAGGCGCAAAGGCTACCGTCGGAAAAAAGGACACCGCCAGCTTATGACTAAGGTCAGGATATCAGGAATCTACCCGGAAGGACCGGCGGTCGAAACGGAAAAACCGGCAGCCGAAGCGGCTCAGAAAAAAGCCAGGAAAAAAGAAACGACTGCCAGAGCGGCCAAAACGGCAGCTAAAAAAGAGTCCGGAACCGCCAGGAAGGCCACCAAAAAAGAGACTACCACCAAATCCAAGGAGAAATGATCATGGCCCACAAGAGATCTGGAGTTAACGGCAGAGATTCTAATCCCAAGAGTCTGGGAGTAAAAAGATTCGGCGGCCAGCTGGTCAAAGCCGGTTCGATTCTGGTTCGTCAGCGCGGCACGCCTTTTAAGCCCGGGTTGAATGTCGGCCGGGGCAGCGATGATACGCTTTTTGCCCTGGTCAAGGGCCGGGTTCGGTTTGAAGATAAAGGGAGGATGGGGAAGTATGTCTCGGTAATTCCGGTTGAGGAGGAAGCCGGGACCGCCTCATAAAATGGGCTCAGCTCCCGCTACGGCCATTCTTTGGCTTCAATCTTCCGGTGGGCCTTCTGCCCGCTTACTTAATTTCCATCTGCCCAGGTGCCCAGTTGTTCATTGATCAGGTCAGGGTCATTCTGATAGCCGGGAAAGGCGGCGACGGTTGCGTCAGCTTCCGTCGCGAATACCGGGTTCCCAGAGGCGGTCCGGACGGCGGCCGGGGCGGCGACGGGGGGAATATCTACCTGGTGAGCGACCCCAACTTAAATACTCTGTCCTATTTCAGGTATCATCCTATCAATAAAGCCAGAAAAGGGGCCCCGGGCCAGGGTTCAAACAAACAGGGAAAGCGCGGCCGGGACCTTTACCTGAAAGTGCCCGTGGGCACGATGGTAAAGGATGCCAACACCGGCCAGGTGCTTTACGATTTTCTCAAGCCAGGTGAGGTTTACCTGGCGGCCAGGGGAGGACGTGGGGGGAGGGGCAACGCCTCTTTTGCCACACCTACCCATCAGACCCCGAGAGAATTCGAAAAGGGCAGGCCGGGCGAAGAAAAAGATTTAATCCTGGAACTAAAGCTGATTGCCGATGTCGGCCTGGTCGGTTTTCCCAACACCGGGAAATCAACCCTGATTTCAAAAATCTCGGCTGCCAGGCCTCAGATTGCCGATTATCCCTTCACCACCCTGGCCCCGAACCTCGGGGTGGTTGACGTTGATGAAGAAACCAGTTTCGTGGTGGCCGATATCCCGGGCTTGATTGAGGGCGCCCATCGTGGACACGGTCTGGGAATCCAGTTTTTAAGGCACATAGAAAGAACTCGCTTGCTGCTGCACCTGATTGATGTTTCTCCGTTGAACGGCCGGGACCCGGTCCAGGATTACCGGGTTATTCAGTCCGAGCTCCAGGCCTTCAATCCGGAGCTGGTTGCCCGCAGGCAGATTATCGTGGCCAATAAAATTGACCTGCTGGGAGAAGACAGGAAGAGATTGCAGGCGGTAAAAAGGCTGGCCGCCAGAGAAAAGAAACCCTTCCTGGCCATTTCGGCTCTGACCGGGGAGGGGTTAAAAGAGCTGGTCCACAAGCTGGCGCATCTGCTGGCCGAGGAAAAGGTCAGCCGCCTGCCGAAAGCTCGAACGGGAAGTGGTGATAAGTCATGAATCTGACCGGGTTGTTCGGCGGCACTTTTAATCCCATTCATCTGGGCCACCTGAAAGTAGCCGAAGAAGTCATCAGTCGCCTGCCTCTGGACCGGATTCTTTTTATTCCTTCCTATATTCCGCCGCATAAGAGCCCGGGGGAGGTGGTCCCGGTCCGGCATCGGTTGAAAATGGTGGAAATTGCCTGCCAGGGGTATCCGGCCTTTCAGGTGTCAGAAGTGGAGGCCCGCCGTCCCGGTCCCTCCTATTCCATCGAAACCCTAAGAAAGCTAAAGCAGGCTTTTCCTGCCGACCGGTTTTTTTTCATCGTCGGCCTGGATGCTTTCCTGGAAATAGATACCTGGAAGGACCATACCCAGCTTCTCCAGGAATGTTCTTTTATAGTTGTCAGCCGTCCGGGTTTCGAGATAGAATTAAGTGAGAAGGTGATTGAGAAAATTAGACCCGCCCATCTTATTATTCTGGAACCCGGTCCTTCCCTTCAACCTGAAGACTTACCGGCTGGCGGACTTATCCTGCTGCCGGCCGAAACGCCCGATATTTCTTCGACCGACATCCGGAAAAGATTGCGTACGGGGCAGCCAATTACCGGTCTGGTACCGCCGGGAGTGGAAAACTACATAATCAAACATCGACTTTATCATTGAGGAGAAAATGGCCGAAACTAATGACCGAGTGAAAAAATTTACCAAAAGGAGCCTGCCCAGGGAAGTCAAGCTGTCCATCAAGGCTTCGCTGGCCAAGAAGGCCGAAGACTTGTGTGTGCTGGATTTAAGGGAGCTGACCAGCTTTACCGATTTTTTCATCATCATGCAAGGCAATTCTTCCCGGCAGAATGTGGCCATTTATGAAAGCATCGAGGAGGAACTGGCCAGAGAGAAAATAAAACCCTTTGGCATCGAGGGTCTGGAAACTGCCGAATGGATACTGCTGGATTACGGCAGCTTTGTGGTTCACATCTTTTCCAAGAGGGCCCGGGATTTTTATTCCCTGGAAAAGCTCTGGGCTGATGCCCCGCGGCTGGATTATTGACCGCCAGAAATCTGTTAAAAAACTCTTGACATTTTTCTCATAATCTATTTAATTAAATGCCGTTTCTAATGGAACTATTATTTTTGTGGCCGGGGAAAACTAAAAATCTACACCTGCGGGCCCTGCAGGAGGATTACCTGGCCCGGCTGCGGATGCTGGGCGGGGCCAGGATAATAGAAACGGCCGAAGCCCGGGGGTTGAAAGAAAGCTGGCCAGAAAAAATACTGGAGCAAGAGGCCAGAGGGCTTGAAAAACATCTTAAGGATGGCTATATTATCTGCCTTTCTGATAAAGGAAAGATGATGACTTCAGAGGAACTGGCCAGATTGATTGACAGGCAGGCGATGGTCTCAGCCCGGAG
Organism: Candidatus Aminicenantota bacterium; assembly: GCA_014360005.1. Classification (GTDB taxonomy): domain Bacteria; phylum Acidobacteriota; class Aminicenantia; order Aminicenantales; family Saccharicenantaceae; genus Saccharicenans. Next base: position 230,744 of record JACIYI010000002.1, read on the forward strand.
AATTATATTCCTGGTCGGTGGATTCCTGGGACTGGCTTCCCGGCTCCTGGACCGGGCTGACCTGAAATTGTCGCTCTCGCCCCTGACTTTTTCTCATGAGCTGACCAGGGTGGTCTTGCTGGAACAGGCCTACCGGGCCATGAATATTATAAAAGGATATTCCTATCCAAAATGAGAGGGGGTTAAATGCCGGCTAAAGCCAAAATCAGCAAGAAAGAAAGAGAAGAATTCCGAAAACTGCTGTTGGAGAAGAAACATAGCATCGTCAGGAAACTGAGCCAGTATTATAACGAGAGCAAGGAAATTGAGACCGATACCGCTCTGGACCTGGTGGATAAAGCTGAGACTTCTTACACCAAGGAGTTCTTGCTGGGCCTGACCGATAGCGAACGGGAACAGTTGACCCTGATTGACCAGGCCCTGGAAAGGTTGCAGAAGAGCGAATTTGGCCTGTGCCTGATCTGCCACAAAGAAATCAACAAGAAGAGGCTCAAAATTATTCCCTGGGCTCCTTATTGCATTGAGTGTCAGGAGAAAAAAGAGGGCGAATCCAAGGGCCAGTGACACTCCACCTCAGTCGGGTGTTCCACCCGTTAACAGTCACCATCTTCCCGTCATTCTGCCGTTTGTGCGGTCGGGCCCTGGAGGACCACGAAGAAAAAGTGATCTGCGGCCGCTGTCTCCAGCAGGTGGACATACATCGCGGCCCGGTCTGTCCAGTCTGCGGCCGTTTTTATCAGAAGGAGACGGCGGCCGGTCAGGTCTGCGGCCAGTGCCTCCAGGCCAGTCCGTTGCTGACCAGGCACCGGTCACTCGGACCATATACCGGCCGGCTGAAGGAGCTGATCCTGCTTTTCAAGTACAAAGGCTGCGAAGTTCTGAGCTGGCCCCTGGGCCGGATGGTTTATGAAAATCTGGCCGGGGATGGAATTTTTACCGGTCTCGACTGTATCCTGCCAGTTCCCCTGCACAGGAAAAGAGAAAAGATGAGGGGTTTCAACCAGGCCGAGCTTTTGGGCCGGTCCATTTCGCGTCTGAGCAGCCTGCCTCTCCTGAGGGGGGTTCTGGTAAAAACCAGGAATACCCCGGCCCAGGTATCTCTGGAAGCGGCCGAGCGGGAAACCAACCTCCGGGGAGCCTTTGAGGTAAGAAAACCTGCCCTGGTCAAGGGCCAGACGGTGTTACTGGTGGATGATGTGTTCACCACCGGTTCCACCCTGAGGGAGTGCTCCCGGGTGCTTGGCCAGTCCGGCGCCCTGGAAGTCAGGGCTCTGACCCTGGCCCGGGCTCTTTAAAAAGAAAAACCCCCGTCGGCTGACGGGGGCGGTACTGGCGACCGGATGGTTATTTGGTGGATTTATCGCCGGATTTTTCGGCTGTCTGAGGCTTGAGGATCTTGACCTTGCGGGGTTTGAGTTCAGCTTTCTTGGGCATGTGGATTTTAAGCAAGCCGTTTTCATATTCAGCGCTGATTTTGTCCTGGTCCACATAGTTCGGCAGGCTGAAGGAGCGGTAGAAGGAGCCGTAGGCCCGCTCTATCCGATGATAATTCTCTTCCCTGGTCTCCTTTTCGAATTTCCGCTCACCCTTCAGGCTGAGGGTATTGTCCTCAACCTTGATTTCCACGTCCTTTTCCTCAACGCCGGGGAGTTCAGCGGTCAGGACGAGTTCATTTTCCGTTTCGTAAATATCAACGGCCGGAGACCAGGTGCTCTGAATGATGTCCGTATCCTCAAATTTGGGAGAAGAAACCAGGTCCTCAAACAGCCGATTCATCCTGTCACGCAGTACCATGATGTCCCGGAAAGGATCCCATTTTGTGATAGCCATGGTCTCACCTCCTCCTTAAATGTTTAGTGCAATATTAATATATATTTTGAGTATAACTTTGTCAAGTATTTTTTAAAAAAATTATTTTCCCCTTATCAGGAGGGTGGCTTCCCCCCTATTCTTTTCTTCTGTTAGTATGCCGGCCAGGGTTCCCAGATTTCCCCGGAGGAATTCTTCATGGACCTTGGTCAATTCCCTGGCCAGCACCGCTTCCCTGGGGCCAAAGACTTCCCTGGCCACTTCTAAGAATTGCCTTACTTTTCGCATCGGCACGAAGAAGACCAGGGTGCCCTCTTCTCCGGCCAGCCTGGCCAGGAAATTTTTCAGGCTGCCCCTCTTGGGTGGGGGAAAGCCGGCAAAAACCACCCGGTGGGTGGGCAGTCCCGAGGCCGCCAGGGCTGCTGTCAGCGCGCTGGGACCGGGAATGGGAATTACCCTTATGCCCCGGTTTATAGCCTCCTTTATTAGGGGATAGCCCGGGTCTGAAATGCCTGGAGTTCCAGCGTCTGACACCAGAGCCACATCCCGGCCGGATTCCAGCAGAGATATTATTTCCGGGAGCTTCTGGTTTTCTCTGGGGTGGAAATAGGAAATCAACCTCTTCTTGATGCCATAGGCGTTTAGGAGTTTTATGGTCTGCCTGGTGTCCTCGCAGGCAATGGCTTCCACTTCCTTGAGAACCCTGAGGGCCCGCAGGGTGATATCTTCCAGGTGGCCGATGGGTGTAGCCACGATATACAGGCTCCCTTTTTGTTTCATAGTCTCACCAGGAGGTAATGATGGTTTCAGGCTATTTGTCCCAGTCATAAGGATAGAGAAAATCGTGGCCGACCGTCCGGCTGGAGATCTTGGCAATGGGCGGCATTCTTCGCTTGAATTCTGACCTCTTGATCAGTTCCAGGATGCGCCTGACTTTTTTTGCCTGAAATCCAGCTTTAATGACCTCTTTCGGGGCCAGGCGGAGGTCGACCAGGTGGTAGAGAATCTGGTCCAATTCTTCATAGCTGAGGCCAATTTCCCTCTCATCGGTCTGACCCGGCCAGAGCCCGGCTGTTGGTTTTCTGGTCAGGATTTTCTCTGGGACTTTAAGATGGCGGCCTAATTCCCGGACCTGGGTCTTGTAAAGGTCACCCATGGGATTGAGGCCGCAGGCCATATCTCCATGTATTGTCCCGTAGCCGATGAGCAACTCCGTTTTATTGCTGGTCCCCAGGATAAGGGCTTTTTCCCGGGCCGAGAAGTCGTACAGGATGGACATCCTTTCCCGGGCCATCTTATTTCCCTTAAGGACAACATTATCCGTGGGGTAGCGGGAGAAATAGGCCTCTATCTGGGGGGAGATGTCTATTTTCCTGAATTTCACTTTCAACCGGCGGGCTACCCGCTCAGCCTGGGCAACTCCTTCGGCCTCAAAGTCCCTGTAAGGCATGATAAGAGCCAGCACCTTCCCAGGACCGAGGGCCCGGACTGCCAGGTAAAGGCAGACAGTCGAGTCGAGGCCACCCGAGAGGCCCAGAATAACCCGGTTAAAACCGGCTTTTCTGGTTTCTTCCCTGATGAATCCGGTCAGAGCCTTGATGACCAGAGGAGCGTTAATCTTCATGGCCTTCTCTTATAATTTTTTCCAGAGACCGCCAGATAACCTCGGGCCGCTCGTCTCGCCTGAAAGGCCAGCTTGTTCTGGCCTTTCTGATTTCTGACAGGTCAACCTCCACCAGGGTGAAATCTTCTTCCAGGTAGGGCAGACGGGCCAGCAACTTCCCATAAGGCGAATAGACAAAAGAGCCGCCGGCAAAGGCCACTCCGTCTTCATAGCCAGCCCGATTGCAATAAATGACCAGGGCACTGGAAAAAAAGGATATAGCCTCGCCCATCAGCTCCCACATCCGGCTGGTTTCAAAGCTCTCGGTCCGGGATTCGGCTATTCCCCTTCCGGGGGCAGCCGAGATGGTGATGACCAGACCGGCTCCGCCAGCCAGGTAACAGTAACTGGCGCCATAGTGGAGAAAATCCCGGCAGACCAGGAGTCCTGTTCTGGCAAACCGGGTCTCAAAAGGCCGGAATTCCCGGCCGGCGGCGAAGAATCGCCCCTCTTCAAACATGCCCGAGGTGGGCAGGAAAACCTTGCGGTGGATATGCTTGATACTTCCGCCCGCAAGGTAGGCCGCCGCGTTATAGACCAGCCCCGGCTCTCGCTTACTCTCTTCCACAAAGCCAACCACCAGGTCTATCTCCCTGGAGGCTTTCAGGAGTTTCTGGAAAAGCGGAGACCTGGCCGGTTCCAGAGCTACTTCAGCCGCCAGGTCCTTTAAATTGTATCCGGTCAGGCTCAGCTCGGGAAAAACCAGCAGGTCGGCTTTCCGGGCCAGGGCCTTTCTAACCAGGTTGAGATGGAGCTTAAGATTCCGGCCCGGGTCACCCAGCACCGGAGAAATCTGGGCCAGGGCAATTTTCATACCTTGAAAATAGCACAAAAACGGCCATTATGTCCAATGGCCGGGGATCTTCAAGATGGGGTTGAAAATTCAGTCCTGATTATATAAAGTATTAAAAGGATTTTATCAAAGGGCCCAAAGTGAGTTCCGTAAACCATATAGCTGCTTTTCTTAAGGATATTTTCTTCAATTCCAGAACCGGGCACCTGTCTTTTAAGCGCCAGGCTGTGGAAAAGCATTTCTTCTTTGTCAAGGGCAAACCCATCCAGGTTAAAACCAATGTCAAGAGCGAAAGACTGGGAGAAATTCTGTTCAAGCTGCAGAAAATCCAGGACCAGACCTTCGAAAACATAGAAGAATTCATTCAACCCCATCAGCCCCTGGGGGAATCCCTGAAGAGGGGTGGTGTCATCAATGAAGGAGACCTGCGAGAAGCCCTGGCCTTCCAGATCCGGGAATCGCTGCTGGGAACATTTTCTTATTTCGACGGCGAGCTTAATTTCCAGGAGAAAGAGATTCAGCCCCCGGCCGATGAATTGCCGGCGGTTGATATTCCCTTCATCATTGATTACGGCTTACGCCGGATGAAGTATAATTCCAGCCTGCAGAGGTTTTTTGTCGGCCGGAAGGTCGTTCTTAAGAACATCCGCTACGCCTATTTCCTGACCGAAGAGGAAAAAGCTCTGCTGGATAGATTAGCCACGGCTCAGGTCATAGACCGGATGGCTATCCCGGCTCGCTTCTCCAGCGAGAGTTTTTTCCGTTGTCTGTATCTTTTTTATTGTCTGGACATGATAGAAGTCCAGGCTGCCGATGAAAGTTTCAAGAAGGACGATTATGCCGCCGCCAGCAAAAAAAAGCTGGAATTGGATGAGCTGGAAGCCAGGATAGAAGAGCTCAAGGAAATTAAGTCCCAGCTCAACAGCCGCAACTACTATGAATTACTTGGTGTGTCCAGGGTGGCCACAGACGAGGAAATAAAAAAAGCTTACTTTAACCTGGCTCGGAAATACCACCCCGACCGGTTTAACAGCACCCTCACTGATCATAGCCTGGTCAACGAGGTCTTCAACGCCATCACTACCGCCTACCGCACCCTCAGCGAGCCGGACCAGAGGAAAAAGTATGACCAGCAGCTGGTTGCACCCCAACAGGAGACGGCCGAGGACCTGGCCCGCAAGGCCGAGATCAAGTACCGACAGGGTCGCACCCTTTATAACCAGGGAATGTATGAAGAGGCCGTCATATTTCTGGAAGAAGCCATCCGCCTGAAAAGGGCCAAAGCCGACTACTATCTGCTTCTGGCCATGGCCGAGTCCAAGCTGCCTGCCTATAAAAAGAAAGCCGAGGAAGATTTTCTCCGGGCCATTGAGATGGAACCCTGGAATGCCGAAGGCTTTGTCGGCCTGGGGCTGCTCTATCTGGGAGAGGGCCTCAAGGTCAGGGCTAAGAAACAACTGCAGCGGGCCCTGGAGATTGACCCCGACCACCACCAGGCCAGGGCGGCGCTGGAGGAACTGGAAAAAGGCAAAAAAAAGACTGGCCTCAAAGCCATGCTGGACCTGGACCTGTCCAAGCTATTCAAGAAGAAGAAATAGGTCAGGCCTGGCCTATCAGTTTCAGAAATTCTTTCTCGTTGAGGGTTTTAACTCCCAGTTCCCGGGCTTTGTCCAGCTTGGACCCCGGCTCTTCGCCCACCACCAGGTAGTCAGTTTTCTTGCTGACCGAGGAGGAAACACTGCCTCCCAGACTTTCAATTTTTTCCTTGGCCTGGTCCCTGGTCATGGAAGAAAGGCTCCCGGTCAGAACAAAGGTCAGGCCCTTTAAGGGCTGAGGTCCGGCCTTTTCTGCTTTTTCCCTGAATTTCAGACCGGCGGCCTTTAGCCGCTCCAGCAATTTCTGGTTTTCCGGCTGGCGGAAAAAGAAGACAATGCTCTGAGCTACCTTGGGGCCGACGTCTTCTATCTCCGTCAGCTCTTCTTCCCTGGCCCGGGCCAGTTTTTCCAGGTCGGGGAATTTTCTGGCCAGCGCCTGGGCCAGTTTTTCCCCCACCTGTCTTATCCCCAGGGCAAAAATCAGCCGCCACAGTTCTCGGGATTTCGATTGTTCAATCTGGTCCAGGAGATTCTGGGCGCTTTTCGGGCCCATCCTTTCCAGCTGGACCAGGTCTTCGTATTTCAGATGATAAAGGTCAGGAATCTGCTTGATAAGACCTGAATCCAGTAGCTGGTCCACCAGGGCCTCGCCCAGGCCTTCAATATTCATGGCCCGCCTGGAGGCAAAATGCAGAATGGACTCGCGGATTCGAGCCGGGCAGGAAGGATTGATGCAGCGGGAAATGGCTTCGCCCTCTTCCTTGAAGAGGGCCGAGTGGCAGACCGGGCAATTCTTGGGCCAGGCCAGGGGTTTTTCCTTCCCGGTTCTCCTTTCTTTCATCACCGAGACCACATGAGGGATGACATCGCCGCTCCTCTCCAGCAGAACGTAGTCCCCGATCCTGATATCTTTTCTTTTTAGCTCTTCTTCGTTATGCAGGGTGCAGCGGCTGATGGTGGTGCCAGAAATCTGAACCGGTTCCAGAATGGCCACCGGAGTCAGGGCCCCGGTCCGGCCGACCTGAATTATTATGTCTTTAATCCGGGTGGTGGCCTGACGGGCCGGGAACTTGAAGGAAATGGCCCAGCGCGGCGATTTGGCCGTAGTCCCCAGGATTTCCCGCTGCCGGGTGGAATTTACCTTGATTACCACTCCGTCCACATCATAATCCAGCGAATCCCTTTTTTCCGTCCATTCCCGGTAATAATCGATGACCTCGTCCAGTGAGCGGCACAGTTGGCTGGCCGGGTTGGTCTTGAAGCCCAGTTTCTTCAGCTGTTGCAGGTTTTCCCACTGGCTGGACATTTCCCGGCCGTCAATGAAAATGTAGTAGAGGAAGATGTCAAGGTTGCGGCTGGCTACTTCCCTGGGGTCCAGCAACCGGATAGAACCGGCGGCGGCATTTCTGGGGTTGGCAAACAGGGGTTCACCACGTTTTTCCCGCTCCTGATTTATTTGCTTGAAGGATTCGTAGGGCAGGTAGACTTCGCCCCGGACTTCCACCTCTTCCTTGATGGGCAGGCTCAGCGGCAGGCTGCGGATGGTCTTGACCTGGGCCGTGACCTCATCTCCCCTGAAACCATCGCCCCTGGTGACAGCCTGGTGATAGCGCCCGTCCAGGTAAAGCACCGACATGCTCAGGCCGTCAATTTTCAGCTCGCAGACGTATTCTATTTTCTCACCCGGAAGCAGCTTGCGGATTCTCTCGTCGAATTCCCGCAGACCTTCTACGTCATAACAATTATCGATGCTGAGCATCGGCCGGCGGTGGCTGACCGTGGGGAAACCTTCCACCGGTTTTTCCCCGACTCTCTGGGTGGGTGAGTCCGGCGTCAGGAATTCTGGAAAGGCTTCTTCCAGCCGCCTTAGCTCGGCCATCAGCTGGTCAAATTCGTAGTCGGAAATTTGCGGGTCATTATCCACATAATATTTTTTTTCGTGATAGAGAATCTGCTGGCGCAGTTCAGGTATTCTCTTGCGGGCCTCTTCCCGGGAGAGCTTTTTTTCCATCCTGCCCCTCCTCTCAGGGAATCTTACTTTTTATTTTAGGAGAAAAGGCAGAAAGAGTGAAGCCACTCCCTCTTTCTGGATGAACCGCTCACCTACAGGCCGGTTATTATTTTCCCAGCCGGCGCTTGGCTTCTTCCACCAGCTGGTTGAACTTGGCGATGGCCGCTTCCTGTTGCTTTTTGAGCTTATCGATTTCAGCCTGGAGGGCGTTGATATCGGCCTGGAATTCCTGCATCTTTTTCTTGTCCTTGTCAGTCAGTTCCTCTTCGCTCTTGCCCCCGAAACGCTCGTTAAAAATCTTGGTCAGCTCTTCCAGCTCTTTAACCTTGTTCTGAATGGCCAGAACCGTTTCATTGTATTTGAGGTCCTTGTTCATGGTAAAGAACAGACCCTCAGCCATCTTCATAGCCTGCTCGGAATTGGGGTTGGGCAGGAAGGCAGCTTCCAGACAGTAGCGAACAGCCTCATTAACCGCGGCCGGGTTGGTCTTGGCTTTTTTAGCCAGAATGACAGCAATAGAAAAGGCCACCTCTCCGGTCTTTTTCTTGCTGTAGGCTTCTTTCAGTAGGGCCAGGGCCTGGTCGGTCTTACCGGCCCGGTTCAGCAGCTGTCCGAGCAGCAGGGCATCGTTGGGGTCTCTGCTCTGGTTGTAAATCGCCCGGTAAACCCTTTCAGCCTCGGCATAATTCTTGGCCTCGGCGAAGGTTTTCCCCATCTTGCGCAGCGAAATCATAATGTTCTTGTCTTTACTCAGGGCGTAAGCGTTGAGATAAGCCTCGACCGCAGTGGCCGTGTCCTTGGCTTTTTCCGCGGCGCTGCCGAGAATGTAATGACCGGCGGCAATGATTTTATTCCACTTGTCGGGATTGGCCCCCTCTTTGGTTTTCTCAGACTTGCCCAGTTCAATCAGCTGGCTGGCATAATTCTTGGCCTTGTCCAGGTTCTGACCCTGGTTGACATAATTGTTGGCCAGGAAAATCATGAGAGAAGATTTTACCTCGGCATCCAGGCCGCCCTGGCTCAGGGCTTTTTCTCCATAGGTGAGTGATTCCTGCAGGCTCTTGCTGGGACAGCGGATCAGGCACAGGTAGGCGTAGGCATAATTTTCGTACTGGGAGCCTTTACCGGCATACTGGTTTATGAATTCCTTCAGCAGCTTGACTTTCTCGCAATTATCCTGGACGGTCATGGCCTTGATGTAGGCTTCGTCGGCCGGGTTCTGGGCCCAGGCAGCCCCGGCTGCCAGCATGATTAATAGCATTAACAGTAAAGTTTTTTTCATCTCCGACCTCTCTCCAAAAATTAATTTGCTCAATATCTTGCCCGTTACAAGTCAAAAAGTCAATAGCCAAAATTTTAATGGCCTGTCGCTCTTGTGTTATGCAATTTATGTGCCAGATATGCTATTAGACTCTGGTTTATTAATTCCTTATAATAAATAAAAGAAAAATGAAAGAGTTGCAAGAGTTCAGCCAGATTTTTTTCCAGGAAACGGGACTGACCCTGTTATCCAGGGTACCGCTATCGTCCTATTCCAGCTTTCGAATAGGCGGGCCGGCTGATTATTTTCTTGAAGTCCATCAGCTTTCGGACCTGATCCTGGCGGTCCAGACGGCCAGGAAATACAGATGTCCATTTTATGTAATCGGCGGGGGGTACAACCTGCTTTTTGATGATGCCGGTTACCGCGGGCTGATTATCAGGAACTCAGCCGCCGGTCTGGAAATCAGGTCGGAACAGGGCTGCCTGGAAGTAGCTTCCGGAACCCATCTGTCGGCCCTGATCAGTCAGGCGACCTCGGCCGGCCTGGCCGGTCTGGAATTCCTGGCCGGAATACCGGGCACGGTCGGCGGTGCCGTTTACGGGAATGCGGGCGCCTTCGGCCGGGCCATCGGGGAAAAAGTGGTGACGGTAACTGTGCTGACCGCCGATGGCCAGGAACAGACTCTCGGGCCGGCTGAACTGAGTTTTGATTACCGCTTTTCTTCCCTTAAAAAAGACCATAAAATCATTCTCAAGGTCAGTCTCATGGTCGAGCCCGGGTCCAAAAAAGAAATCATTAAGAAAATTGAGGAGTACCTGGAACAGCGAGCCAGCAAGCACCCGTCGGGAGAGACTCCCTGTGCCGGCAGTTATTTCAAAAACATAGTGCTGCCCGGCGGGCGTAAAATTCCGGCCGGTCAGTTGCTGGAACAGGCCGGGGCCAGGGGAATGAGGGTGGGCCAGGCGGCTGTCTATCCTGGGCACTGCAATTTCATCATAAATTTAGGACAGGCCAGGGCCCGCGAAGTCCTGACTCTGGCAGCTGAATTGAAAGAAAAAGTCTGGCAGACTTCGGGTCTGGCCCTGGAGGAAGAAGTTATCTTTGTTCCAGAAGACGCTTCAATGCTCTGATTTTTTTCGGGCTGAGACCGTGGCGGCCGGCTATCTTTAAGGCCTCTGAGGCCAGGGCTCTATACACTCTATCCAATCCCGGCTGTTTTGCGGTCAGGGTCAGGTGTTTTTTTACCGTCTCCAGGTCTCCCCGGATCACCGGTCCGGTCAGGCTGGACTCAATACCAAGTTTTTTTACGTTCTGTAAAGTTTTATCAAGGAGTGGAGTCAGAATTTCCAGAATCGTTTCTTCTTCCAGGCCGGAGGTTCGCAGGAGTTCCTTGACCTCATTCAGCAGGACAATCAAAAAATTTGAGGAAATGGATAGGGCCAGGTGATAGAGTGGTTTTTCCCGGGCTGACAGCAGCAGGGCCTGGGCTCCCAGTCTGGCCGCCAGCTTCTGGCCCAGTTTTACCGCTTCGGCCTGTCCTTCCAGGCCGATGTAGATACCCTGGAAGAGTCCCGGTTCAGGCAAGTCCCCGGCAAACGTTTGAGCCGGGTGAAAAGAGGCCACTCTGGCTCCTTTTTTCGATAGAGGCTGGAGCAAGTCCGAGGCGCAGGCTCCGCTCGTATGAAAAACATATTTCCCCTGCCAGTCGAGCTCCTGGAGCTCTTTAACTACCACCGGAATGAGGTCATCGGGAACGCAGATAAAAATAATCCCGGCCGAGCGGGCCGCCAGTTTGTTGTCAGTGGTCGCCCGGCCCTGGCTGATCATCTGCCTGACTCGTCGGGCCCGGCCCGGCAGCGGGTCGGATAGGTATTTTAAGCTCAGGCCTTTTCTGGTCAGAGCGGCAGCCAGGGATGTCCCCACCCTTCCGGCACCGATGATGGACAAGGTCTTCATTTTTTCTTAAAAAGATCGCTCCATAAAGAAATTTCCAACGGAGTTGAGTCTTCAGCCTGTTTTTGCAGCTCCCGTTCTTCCCGGTGGTCTTTGAGGGTTTGTTTCAGCTGTTTGAGAAATTCAAGGGTGCTCATGGACCTGACCCCATGGCTATTGGCGATTGCCTTCAGCCCGCGGTCAGAACTGACCAGCAGGAAATAGCGCCGGTCTTTTTTCTGCGACAGCAGCTCTTCGATCAGCCGGTCGGCCGGTTGCCCCGGTTCCGGAAAAAGAACGGTAAATTTCGGGTTGAGACTGATGGTCCGCTCCTCCAGGGGCGGTTTCCCGTCAAAAACCAGAAATATTCTGGACCGGGTAATCTTCTGAAAAAGGAGCAGCCGGGCTATCAACCGATTGCGGCTGGCCGGGTCAAATTTAAAATAAGGGTCGGCCTGTCCCATCAGGTTGTTGCCGTCGATTAAGTAGGCCATACTCGAAACAGCCCGACCTTTCCTTGAATTTGCCTAAAAAGTCCGACTCAGCCCGGGGGCCAGCCCAGGCGGCGTCCACCCAGCAGGTGGAAATGGATATGAAATACTTCCTGCCCGGAATCGGGCCCGCTGTTAACCACCACCCGGAAACCGCTTCGGTCGATTCCTTTCAGCCGGGCGATTTCCGCGGCCTTGAGCAGGATTCTGCCCAGCAGCCCGGCCTGTTCCGCTTCGGCTTCCTTCAGCCCCGGCAGGTGGGTCTTAGGAATGATCAGGGTGTGGACTGGAGCCTGGGGCCGGATATCGTCAAAGGCCAGAATTTCTTCATCTTCGTAAACGATGGCTGCCGGAATTTCTTTCCTGATAATTTTGCAGAAAATACAATCGCTCATGTTTTGCCCCCTGTCCTGTTATTGTGGTTATTCTTAAGACGTTCAATCCGCACTCCCAGCCTGATTAACTTTTCTTCAATTCTTTCATAACCGCGGTCCAGGTGTTCGATATCGTTGATGGTGGTCTGGCCGGTGGCGATCAGGCCAGCCAGCACCAGGCTGGCTGAAGCCCTGAGGTCGGTGGCTACGACTTCTGCTCCCGACAGTGGCGTCTTCCCCCTGACTATAGCTTTGTCACCCTGAATCTCAATACTGGCTCCCAGCCTGACCAGCTCGGTGGCATGGCCAAAGCGCCGGTCGAAAATGGTTTCGGTGATGATGGAAGTCCCGCTGGCCTGGGTCATAAGAACCATGAACTGGGCCTGCATATCGGTGGGGAAACCGGGGTAGGGAGCAGTGGTCACGTCCTGGGGCTTGATTTCTTGACTCCCGGTGACTCGCAGGGCCCGCCGGCCGGCTTTTTCTACCCTGGTCCCGGAAATAATCAGCTTGTCCGTCAGGGCTTCCAGGTGGGCTGGCTCTACTTCTTTCAGGAGCAGGTCGCCGCCAGTCAGAGCTGCGGCTACCATGAAGGTCCCGGCTTCGATCCGGTCGGGAATGACCCGGTGCTCGGCCGGCCCGAGTGCTTCCACGCCTTTTATCCGCAGAGTCTCTTCCCCGATGCCGTCAATCCGGGCCCCCATCTTGACCAGCAGCTGGCACAGGCTGCTGACCTCGGGTTCAAGGGCGCAGTTTTTCAGGACCGTTTCGCCCCGGGCCAGGGTGGCTGCCATGACCAGGTTTTCGGTTCCGGTAACCGTCTTCTTTTCAAATTCAAACTCTGTTCCCTTGAGTTTTCGGGCCTCGGCTACGATGTAGCCGTGTTCCAGGCTGATGTTGGCCCCGAGCTTCTGCAGGCCGTTGATATGGAGGTCAACTGGCCTGGTGCCGATGGCGCAGCCTCCGGGCAGGGCTACCACGGCTTTGCCCTTCCTGGCCAGCAGCGGGCCCAGTACCAGAATCGAAGCCCTCATGGCCCGGACCAGCTGATAAGGGGCCTGGTCGGAAACGATCTTTTCCGTTTTTATTCTCAGCGATTTCTTTCTGGCCTCGTGTTCGGCCCCCAGCTCCTTCATCAGGGTCAGCATGGTTTGCACATCCTTGACCAGGGGAACGTTATTGAGACGGATTTCTTCAGCCGTCAGCAGAGAAGCGGCAATGGCAGGCAGCACGGCATTCTTGGCCCCGCTGATGGTCACTTCGCCACGGAGCTGGTAGGGTTTCTCGGTATAGATTCTCAGAGCTTCCATGCCCTGATTTTAGTCGAGCTTCTGAGAAAATTCAAACCTGCCTGGCAACCCGGCTGGATTAAAGAGAATTCAGGGCCTGATTGAGGTCCTCAATTATGTCATCAGGATTCTCAGCCCCCACGCACAGCCTGATCAGCTGGGGTGGAATATCGGCCATCCTCCTGGCCTCTTCTCCCTGTTGCTGGTGAGTGGAAATGGCCGGGATAGTTGCCACGCTCTTGATTCGGCCGAGGTCGGTGGCCCGAAAAATGATTTGGAAGCGGTCGAAAACTTTCCTGGCATTTTCCGGCGGACCGTCCACTCTGAAGCTCATCAGATGGCCATAACGATTGACTTCCTGTCCGCGGCCGTCGTCGGAATCGACCAGTTTCATGTATTTTTTTGCCAGGGGATGGAGTTTGTAGCTGGGCAGCCCGAGATAATCAACCTGGTAGACCCGCGGATGTTTTTCCAGGAACTCAGCCACTTTCTGGCAGTTCTGACTGACTATGTCCATTCTCATTCGCAGGGTGCGGAGGTCGTTAAGGGCCATCAGGGCGTTAAAAGGAGAAGCGGCCGGGCCGTTGTCGCGGTAGGGCCAGAATTTCACGTACTCGGCAAAGCTGGCCTTGAAATTGGGGTCATCATTCTTGATTTTGGTAACGATGGGCTTCTTGCTGATCAGGGCCCCACCGATGGCCAGACCCCCGGTGGTTATGGATTTGGTCAGCGAATGGACAACTATATCGGCCCCGTAGGCAATGGGCCGCATCAGAGCCGGAGTGGCACAGGTAGCATCAAAAATCAGCGGTATTTCCCAGGAATGGGCCAGGTCAGCCAGAGCCTTGACGTCACAGAATGATTGCTGGGGGTTGCTCGGAGCTTCCACATACAGAAAGCGGGTATCTTCATCAATCTTGGATTTCCACTCTTCAATGTCTTCCGGATGAAGCACCCAGCGCACTTCTATGCCTCTTTCCTTCATCTTCCGCACCGAAAAGTGCTGGAAGGTTCCGCCGTAAAGCTGGACGGAGGAGACGAAATTTATCTTTTCCGGACCCTCTTTCTGTTTGACCAGGAAAGGGTCAACGGCCATCATGATGGCGGCCATGCCCGAAGCGGTCACTACGCAGGAGGTGTCGTATCCCGACTTATAACCTTCCAGCAAAGCCAGGACATATTCAAGGTAATAGGTGGTGGGGTTGGCTATCCTGGTGTAGCACCAGGTGGGGATGAGGTAGGCCAGGGCGGCTTCCAGCTCGTCTGAATCCCGGTAGCCCTGGGAAGTAGCCAGGTAGAGTGGTTCCACGATAGCTCCCTGGTTGCGGTCGAGGGCTTCTTCCAGCGAATAAAGCCCGTGGACAGCGATAGTGTCAAATTTCATCCTCTGCATCCTGACCCGGATTTCTTCTTGCCTGGCCAGGAACAGCTTTGCTTCCTGCATATACCTCTCCACTCCGGGAGAATATTTTTTTGGTTCAGACATGAGGCCTCCAAATGATTTTATAAATTTTTGGCTGTTTTCTTTCGGGCGGGATAGACGGATTAAGGGCGGCCCGGGGCCGCATCAGGTATTCTATACTGGAACTCATACAGATACCAAAATACCACACCTCCGGTGGGCTTAGTCAAGCGGTAATTTTTTTCAGGTTAAGACATAGTATCCAGTCTGAAGGGAGTATCTGGGAGCCCGGCAGCCTCAGTTCGGCAGTTTCACCAGGCCGTTCCCCTTCTCCTTACCTGGCCGCGGCTCCAGGCCGGAAAGCCCCTTCTATCTCTCAGGGTAATGGTCTGGTTGCTGATTCTCATTTCCCTGGCGATGACCAGCTTGCGGCCCTCTTTTTGCTCTCCGGCCAGCGAACCCACCAGCCGGATTTTTTCGCCCTGGTGAATGTCGGTTCTGAAAAACCAGGCCGGAGCGGTTTCCACCTCCACCAGCTCATTGCTGATTTTATCTTTGACCATGAGAATCAAGAAGCTGGACCGGCTTTCATACCTGGATTCGAATTTGATATCCTCCACCTGGCCTTCGATGGTGACTTCCCGGTCAACGTTGTAAAAATGGTGACGGCTGGCTGGCGGCTGCTCCTGGCGGCCGGCTGCCGACTGGTTATCACGGGCTGAGGCCTGGCCGAAAATCAGGAATAGAAGAAGGAAAAAATAAAAGACGAACCGGCCGAGCTGATGGGTTTTAGCCAGTATTTTACCTGATTTCAGGCTAATTATTTTATTTGAGTTTATCAGTCTATTCATCTCAGCCTCCTTACCTGGAAGGCGAAACCTGGAGGTTCCAGGTCAGTCCGCCGCTGATTACATTCCCGCTCCAGGAAAACCAGGGATCGGAAGAAGAATTCTTGACATAGGCATAATTGATAAAAAACGAAACCCGGCTCAGGTCCAGCTGCAACCTGGCGCTGAACTGGTGCCTGGTATCCTCCCTGGTAACTCCGAGGCTGTTACCTTCGAGGTCCAGGCTGTCGAGCCCGGGGAATTTCCTGGAAAAATAATCATACTGGAACTCACTGTTCAGGTTGTCGGACAGCACCGCTGTCAGTTTGGCTCGCAGGGAATAACCTTCCCAGCTGAACTGGTCATAGGTAGGATTCTCCACCATGAAAAGTTCATCGCTGGAAGCGAAGGGGTTATCACCTTTCAGGTTCCATTGCTGGAGAGCGCTCAGGCTTAGGCCCAACCGGTCGCCCAGTCCCTGGGCCAGTAAGCCACCCACTGAGAACACCTGGATACTTTTACTCCCGGTGAAATAGGTGGTCTGGTAGGGAATCCCCCGGAGGCTATAGCTGCCTCCCATTTCGTAATTCTCTCCTGGGCCCCCATGCCCGCCCGGCCCACCCTGCATGGCGGCAAGAGGTAGCAGGTAAGGACTGGAGTGTCCTAATGTGCTCAAGCCAGAAGTTGAGGCGGTTGCAGCAGTCGTTAGAGGTGTTTCTGTCTCTCCAGTGGTGGTGATTGTTCCTGGGTGGAAATAAAGCTTATAGCCATAACCGGCCTCCAGCTTGACCGTGGTCCTGGAAGAAAAATAATGGTCCAGGGACAGGCTGGCGTTTCCGGAAAAATAGTCGAAGATAGAATATTTGTAGTCCCTCAGCTGGGTTATGGTGTCCAGCCTTAGAATGGTCGAGGAATCGAGGTAGCTCTTGAAGTTGGCCAGGAAGCGTATTGTCCCATGATTGAAATAATCATACAGGCTGCGGAAAAGAACGGCCTCGCCTTCCAGGGCCAGGTAGAAAGCGCTCCGGGCTCCTGCTGGCACCAGGTAGTCCGCCCCGAGTTTGCCGGCCAGTGAGCTGAGCCCAGAATATTTATAAAGATAACTGAGGTTGAAATCGCCATAGAGAGCGATGGATTGTGAATCGCTGCCAAAATAAAGTGAGGCTGAAGTCAGCTGGTCGGAGAGCGGTTGGTATGACTGGAAAATGTTGCTGGTGGCGTTGTGAGACAGGGAGAACTGAACCGTTGATCCCCGGGAATAGCCGGCCAGGAAGAAGACGGACAGCCAGGCGGCTAACAACGGGGCCAGGCTTTTTCTCCCGGACATACGATAAAAAATTCCTTTCATCGGCATTATATAATTTTTTAATCCTGTTCTTAAACCGGGCATTGTTCCCTCCTATCTACGGTCTGAGGTGGACTCCCTCCAGCTCCAGACGGTCCGTCAGAAAAAAATGAAAACAGGAGAGAACCGGGATGGTCTTCCCGGTTCTCTCCGGCAGGTTGCGCGCCTCAACGATTCCCTTTTCTGGCGACTGCCCCTTTGGGCCCAGTGCCGTCGCAGATTCTGGCAGCCAGGCTGGTCTGGGTGCGGAAGGTGTATCTGGACATAACCATGTTTCTGTTCATAGCCTTGTTCATCATCTGTCCGGAAGCACTGCCTTCGGGAGAACCTTTGTATCCTGTGCCGTCTTTGGGTGCGGTCCAGTCAGGGTCCTGGCAGTTGGGAAGACCATCTCCGTCATGGTCCCGGTAGAAGTCATTTATCCCATCTCCGTCTTCATCCACAAAAGGGCCGCCCTTTTTCACCCTGTTTTTGGGCTGGGTTTGAATCTGATTCTGAACCCGGGCTCTCTCCTCGTTTCTGACCTGGCTTTTGCTCTGGTTCTGTTCTTTCTTGGTGTTGACCAGAGTGTGCTCCGCCACCGGTTGGCCCTCACCTTCTTTGGTTATGGTAACCTGATTCTGCACAGTCTGGTTCTGTACCTGGTGCTGGATCTGGAGCTGGTGCTGGACCTCCATCTGACCTTCGGCATTTTCCTCAACCTCTACCCGATTCTGAATCTCGTTCCGGACCTGGGTTTGCGATTGGGAATTTTCATTGGCCTGGTTTTCTATGGTTTTCTGCACCTCGGCCCGGACCTGTTCCTGCTCCCTGGTCCTTTCCTGTTGCTGGGTTTGAGGCTGTTCTTGAGCTTTGTTCTGAACCTGGTTCTTAACCTGCACTTGCACCTGGTTCTTGACCTGTTCCTTCTGTTCGACCTTAGCCTTTTCTTTGGTCTGTTCGGTATTCTCCTGGGCGAAAGAAAGGGAAGCCACCAGGGCTACCGCCAGAATGGTGATGGCTACTACCATCATTGTTTTTCTTATCCTCATGTTTAACCTCCTTATCATGAGTTTCGCCCTTATCTACAGCAAAGACCGTGCCAGGTTTTAAGTTATTCATAATAAATTAATTAGGATTTTTATCAGCCAGAATCTCCGACAATTTTGACCGGTTCCCTACAATTTTGTCGGCCCCGGAAATCTTTAAGACGATTGGACCCCTTGAAGCCAGAGACGGGCAACAGGAAAGGCAATAATCTTATCATGAGACTGGCGGGTCGGATTTTTCTGGCGGGCTTACGAAATAAACTTTAAATTAAAGGATTAGACCCGGATGGCAGGGAGGCCCCCGGTCTCATTTTCGGTCAAGACCCGTCCGGCTCAGACTCTAGTTCGAGGCCGCCGGGCCCCCTATTTCCACAAGGGTCAGGATTTTCCTCTGATTTCAAGCCGCCGGTTGCTTTGAGAGCGATATTGGATGGCCCCGTTCAGGCTCTGTTTATTATCGTTCCTTTTTTTATTTAAGCGTGCAGCGGCTGATGGCCAGCAGGTCGGAGAGAATGGAAAAACCGGTTTCAATGCGCCCGGCCCCCGCCCCCTGGATGGTGACTTTGCCCATCAGGTCAGTGTCGAAAGTCAGGGCGTTCTGGGCGCCCATCACCCCGGCCAGGGGATCGGTCAGCGGCAGTGTTTGTGGTGAGACGCTGGCCTCAATTTTTTCACCATCCTTCTTCACGCTGGCTATCAGCTTGTATCTCAGCCCGGCTTCTCTGGCTTCCAGGATGTCTTTCTTTCTAAGATGGGAAATACCCTGGCGGCGGACATCAGCCGGTTTGAGCTGGCCGCCCATCAGAGCGTTAGCCAGGATGACCACCTTGGCCACGGCATCAAAGCCTTCGACATCGGCCGTCGGGTCGGCTTCGGCATAGCCCAGCTGCTGGGCCAGTTTCAGGGCTTCGTCATATTCCAGCCCATCCAGTTCCATCTGGCTCAGGATAAAATTGGTGGTGCCGTTCAGGATTCCCTTGACTTCCTTGAGGTCGTTACCGGCCAGCCCGTTTTCAAACAGGTGAAAGACCGGGGTGCCGCTCATAACCGTGCCTTCGATCCTGAAGTGGCGGCGGTTGAGGTGGGCCAGCTCTTTAAGCTCCTGGTAATGCAGGGCGGCCGGTCCCTTGTTGGAGGTGACCACGTGTTTTCCCGTCCGCAGGGCTTTCTTGATGTAGGAGGTGGCGGGTTCGCCGGTCTTGATGTCGGTGTAAGTCATTTCGGCCATGATGTCGGCCTCGACCTGCTCTATCAGGTCCAGGGGGTCAAGGTAATCGTCGGTTTTCTGTTTGGGAGCGGGGTACTGGTTGAGCTTCTTCCCTTCCTTAAGGGTTTCCAGAACTTTTTGAATCTGCAGGCCTTCGGGGGCGACCACGGTGCCCTTCATCAGGTCGGTTATGGCCACAATTTTCGGTTCGAATTGATAACAGTCGCGCAGGAATTCAGCTTTGCGCTCGAGTATTTCCAGCAGACCCTGGCCGACTGTTCCACATCCGATTAAAATTATTTTATATTCCATGATGACCTCCCATCGTGCTGGCTATCTTATCATAAAATAATTTTTGGGAAAAGAAAGGACCGCAGCTCAAATCCGATTGGCAGCTGATAAATTTATAAGTGGGGCGGAACCCCGGAAGACGACCCGACCTACTTGATCTTAAGTCTGAAATCTGAGTTTTAAGTCTGCCGGCCTGGCCTCAACCGCGGCCGAAAATTCCTTCGGTGAAGGTTTAAATCAAGGGAACAGGCGCTGAAGCTAAAAACCTTTTCTGGCAGTAACCGGGATAATATTGACTGATTAATCTTCTGCTGGCGGGCTCTGACTTCTCCTATGTTTAAAAATAAAAAGGGGCCGTCCGGGAGGACAGCCCCTGATTGTTCAACTGGTAGCGACTCAGGCTTTGGCCGCCTTCTGGGAAGCGATGAACTGCTCAATCCACTCGGTGGTCACGCTCTTGGGTCTTTCGATCGGCAGTCCCAGAGCCCTGTCCCAGATGAGCTGGGCCAGAACACCCATGGCTCGGGAAACACCGAAGAACACGGTGTAGAAATCATATTCGGTTACACCATAATGCCAGAGCAGACAGCCGGAATGAGCGTCAACGTTGGGCCAGGGGTTCTTGGCTTTGCCGTGCTGAGTCAGGATGTCGGGGGCCACTTCGAAAACCTTGCTGACAACCTTGAAAATCGGGTCGTCGGGCAGGTGCTTGAGAGCGAATTCTCTCTGGGCGATGAACCGGGGGTCTGTCTTACGCAGAACGGCATGACCGTAACCAGGAACGACCTTGCCGGCATTCAGGGTGTCCCAGATGTACTGGCTGATCTGTTCCTTGGTCGGCTCCTGTCCAATCTTGTCCATCATTTCCATGATCCAGCGCAGCACTTCCTGGTTGGCCAGGCCGTGCAGCGGTCCGGCCAGTCCGTCCATGGAGGCGGACAGAGAATAGTAAGCGTCGGACAGGGCTGAGCCCACCAGGTGGCAGGTATGGGCGGAGACGTTGCCGCCTTCGTGGTCGCAGTGGAGCACCAGATAGAGCCTCATCAGGTCCTTGAAGGCCGGGTCGTCGTTAACACCCAGCATGTGGGCGAAGTTGCCGCCCCAGTCCAGCTTGGGGTCAGCCGGGATGTGCTGGCTGCCCTTGTAGCTGCGGCGATAGATGTAGGCGGCGATGGCCGGCAGCTTGGCCAGGATGTTCATCACGTCTTCGTACATCGGGTCCCAGTAGTCCAGCTTGTGCATACCCTGACGGTATCTCTCGGCGAAGACTGATTCCTTCTGCAGCTGCAGAATGGCCAGGGCAAACTGGGTCATGGGGTGGGTATCGGCCGGGACGGTGTTCAGAACGTCGATCAGGTACTTGGGCAGGGCGCTTCTCTTTCGCCATTCTTCGGTGATAGCCTGGCAGTCTTCATAAGTTGGGATATCACCGGTCAGCAGCAGATAGAACATGCCCTCGGGCAGGGGCTCTTCAGTTCCCGGGGCTTTGGGCAGCTTTTCCCGGACTTCAGGGATGGAGTAGCCGCGGAAGCGGATGCCCTCGTTGGGGTCCAGGGCCGAGCATTCCCAGACCATGCACTTGACACTGCGCATGCCACCGTAGGTCTGAGCTATGGTGACATCGGAAATCTTCAGTTCCCCATGTTCTTTGAGAATCTTCTGGATTCTCTCGCGCATGGGCAGCATTTTGGAGACAAACTTTTCCTTTAATGTAGCCATTTAGAAACCTCCTTTAGGCTATTAATTACTTATTTAAAAAAAGAACAAAACTGAAACTAAAATATAACATGTTAGAGAACGGCAAGTCAATTTATATTTTCGCTGATTTAAAGGCCTTGATTTTTGTCGGCAGGCCTTATATTCTTTAAGACAAATGCCGTCCTGGGGACAGGATGGTTGTGAAAGGAGAAAAAAATGGGAGCGCTGATTGTGCTGTTGATAATCATAGGTCTTCTGGTACTGATTGCCATTGGCATCTATAACAGCCTGGTGGTCCTGCGGAACCGTTGCGACAATGCCTGGGCCCAGGTCGATGTCCAGCTCCGGCGCCGCTACGACCTGATTCCCAACCTGGTGGAAACGGTCAAGGGCTATGCCAAACATGAACGGGAAGTTTTTGAGAAGGTGACCGAGGCCCGGACCAGGGCCATCAACGCCCAGAACGTTAAGGAGCAGGGCCAGGCTGAGAACATGCTGACCGGTGCCCTGAAATCTCTTTTTGCCGTGGTAGAAAATTATCCCGAGCTGAAGGCCAACCAGAATTTCCTGATGCTGCAGGAAGAGCTGGCCGGGACCGAGAGCAAAATCGCCTATGCCCGGCAGTTTTACAACGACACGGTCATGAAGTTCAACATGAAACAACAGGTCTTTCCTTCCAACCTGATTGCCAAGATGTTCGGCTTCAAGGAAAGAGATTATTTTGAGATAGAAGAGCCTGAAGCCCGGGGCCCGGTTAAGGTTTCCTTCTGAAAGCTCTCCGACCAGAATTAATTCAGCCCGAACCAAGACGGGTCAACCATGTATGAACAGATAACTAGCAACAAGGTCAAATCGGCCTTGCTGGTTCTGTTTTTCGTGGCCTTCATTTTTCTGCTGGTCTGGCTTTTTGAAAAAATCACCGGCTGGGGAAAGGGAGGCTTTATTCTGGCTCTCCTGGTCTCTCTGGCCATGGCCGTCAGCGGGTATTATTACAGCGATAAGATTGTCTTGGCCATCAGCCGGGCTAGACCGGTAACCAGGGAAGAATTTCCCTATCTCTACCATACGGTCGAAGGCCTGGCCATAGCTGCGGGAATCCCTACTCCCCGCTGCTATGTGATTGAGGATACCGCTCCCAACGCTTTCGCCACCGGGCGTAACCCGAAGAATGCAGTCATCTGTGTGACCACCGGGCTGTTACAGAAAATGAACCGCCTGGAACTGGAGGGAGTGGTAGCCCACGAAATGTCGCACATCAAGAACTATGACGTGCTCCTGCAAACGGTAGCCGTGGTTATGGTGGGGATAGTGGCTCTGCTCAGCGACTGGTTGCTGCGCAGTTTCTGGTGGGGAGGCGGCCGGAGAAGAAGTCGCCAGGGAAAAGATGGTGGGCAGGCTGGGGTCATTCTGCTCGTTGTGGCTCTGGTTCTGGCTATCCTGTCTCCCCTTATTGCCCAGCTGCTGCAGTTAGCCATTTCCAGGCGTCGGGAATTCCTGGCTGATGCCAGCGGAGCCATGCTGACCCGGTACCCGGCTGGACTGGCCTCGGCCCTGCGCAAAATTGCGGCCGACCCAGAACCGCTGGAAGCGGCCAACAAAGCCACCGCCCATCTTTACATCGTCAACCCGCTGAAGAATGTCGGGGGCAGGGTGAACAAGCTATTCAGCACCCATCCCCCGATTGAAGAACGAATCGCCGCCTTGGAAAAGATGTCGTTTGAAAGGGTTTAGGAGCGGCAAAGATGAATTTGCTTTGTTTTGGATAATCAGAAATTTAATTTTTTTAATCCATCAGGGATGGATATTCTATTATTGATTAGCAAGAAACAAGAAAGGAAATATTTGCTTGATTTTTTGAGAAAAGTGGTTTATAGAATAACGCCGGAGGTCTAAATGAGCGGGTTTTCTGGGTCGCTGAAGTATTTCAAAAGGCTTGGGAACTTGCCTGTAAGTTTAATTTGGCTGATTGGTCTTATGATTTTCTGGCATTCAGGCTGTTTTTTGCCTGGCGTGTCTTACCGGAACCAGGAAGTCAAAAGATTTATCGGCAGAACAGAAGCAGAATTAATTCAGTATTACGGTCAGCCGAGCGCTGTTGAGTATGATTCACAGGGGAGAAAAGTGCTGGTTTTTGAATGGACTACAGAGCATGAATCTCAAACTGAAGGTACGGCTTGGACCGACTCCTCAGGTGTAACCCATTATAATCCACCTAGAACGGTGAAAAGCACAACCATTGAGCAGAGGAAGTTCACAATTGATAAAGATGGGAAAGTAATAAAGGCTAAGTGGCGATTTTATTGATAAAAAAGAATAAAGTTGAAATATTAAGATAAGGGGGAGGAAGAAGGTTAAATCTATTTTTGGGGTGGAAATCAAGCGGCGTAAGTCAGAATTTTGGCTGCTTGTTTAAGGTGCCACAGGTTATCTGAGCTTATCTTAGGAATAATAGTTCATTTGACCCGGGCATGTTTTCAGGTCAGGTTAAGCAGTTCTCACAGACATACAAATGCATGTTGTTTTTTTATTTTAGATTTTAACTCCATTCTTTTGTGTCTCTTGCAAGTTAAGCGGTCTTTGTTTATAATTCATACGCCCCGGGCGGGGTCGTAGTTCAGCTGGTTAGAACGCCGGCCTGTCACGCCGGAGGTCGCGAGTTCGAGTCTCGTCGGCCCCGCCATTTTTTCTATTAGTTCTTACCCTTGTAGCTTCTGGTTTCTATGTCGGGACAAGGATTTGGTTTCGCTAGAAATACCACTAAATTAGCAGGAATTAAGTTTCTGGCGATTGCTTGAATGTTATTCGGTTAGTTCATTCCCTTACCAGGTATTTGCGATTTTTTATGAGCACGGCTTCAGCCTGGTTCGGGTGCCCCGGGCTCCACTTCAGTTCGGGCCCGGATGAGATTTCTTGGCCGGGCCTAAGGCCTCTGCTTTAAGACCGGTCAGCTTTCCAGTCAGGGAGAAACAGAAACCGGAGAAAGCGGAGACTCAGGTATTCTGGTATCAAGATATGGAACCGGCCGGAGAGGCAAGAATAGAAAAACTGTCCTGGTAACTTTCAGGTTCTGGGGAAGAAGAAACCTTCTGACCGTTGCTCCGCGGGCGGCCAGCAGAGTTAGCCAGCCAGCTACTTTATAAAATTCAGGCGGTATGTTATAAATAAAGCTAATAATTTCAGTCAGATAAAACCAAAGTCCTGCCGGAGCCTGACTGGAACGAGGAAGTAGGCTTTGTTAATCAGCTGGTGGCTAAGATTAACCTGCCGCTTGAAAACACGGTGGCTTTTGCCTGCGGACTACCGGTCATGTTTAACTCGGTGATTAAGGAATTGAAGTTAAAGGGCATCAAGGAAGATAATGTCTATTCTAACCTGGAGCGGCGCAGGAAATCTGGCGTAGGGAAGTGTCAGCATTGTGCCATCGGTCGGACGCTGGTTTGTATTGATGGACCGGTTTATACTTATAAGCAGATAAGAACTCTGGGAGAACAGATTTAAAATGGAATCTTTTGACCTGCTGAAAGAAATTGTCCAGGAGAGGACTGTTTTTGCCGGCATCGGCAATGCCCTGCGTGGCGATGATGGTTTTGGCCCTTATTTCATAAATAAGTTAAAGGAACGAAAACTTTTGCCGGATGATTATCTTCTGACCGTTGAAGACGTGCCGGAAAACTTTGCTTTCCCCATTTCCAGGATAGAGGCTGACAACGTTGTGTTCGTTGATGCAGTAATCATAGAAGGTGCACCGGCTGGCTCGGTGATTTTTGGGCCCTTAGAGGAGTTTGATGAAATTGGCGAGATTGCTTCTACTCACCGCATGTCTTTAAAGCTCACTGCGCGGGTAATTGAAGAAACCGGGAAAAAAGTTTTTATTCTTGGGGTGGTGCCGGAAAGCACAGAATTCGGCCGGGGAATGACACCAGCGGTCATCAGGTCCGCGGATGAACTGGTGAAAGTGTTCACGGACCTGATTTCTGAAAAAAATGAATTCCGGAAAAATGTTCCGGATAAGGCCAGAAAGGCAAAAAGCAGAGCAAGAAAAAAGGAGAAAGCCTGATGTCGGCTGTTTCTCTTTTCTGGTTAACCCTGCTGGTTTTATCGGTCTCGTGCTTATCCGCCCTGATTTTTAATAACAAAGAGGCTCTGGCCAGGTTAAGCGGAACAACGCTGGTTTACTTAAGCTCCCTGGTTTTAGTTTTGTCATTGGCTAATACAGGCGCACTCTTGAAAAGTTCATAATAACTGGGGTATATATTCTCTGTCGCTTGGGCTTCCACCTCCTTTCTGTTAACAGCTTCAACAAAATATTTGGGGAGAAAGTCCTCCTTTTCCAAGCACTGACCTGATAAATCTCTCTGCTTCTTCTGTCCCAGCTCCAATCGCCGGACTGCCACCGACCGCTTCCAAATACTCCCCTTAAACTGGATGCCATCTCTTAGCCTGAAAGAAAGTTATAAATGTGCTGGGTCAGATACATTAGTGACACATTAGAATCCCTTGAGTGTGACTGAACATTAATCACCTGCCCGATGAGAGAGTTCTTATTTTTTCTCTTATGGCTAAATTAGGCGTTTGGCCACTGACCTCAACCAGGATAGCGATTGATCGCCAAAAAATCCCGGGCCAAAGTGTCACTAATGTCCTGAACCTATACGTATCATTGACATTTGATCCCCGTCTCCCCTATAATTTCAGTGTCGGGGGCGAAATGGACTCGACGGAGGTAGTGAAGCAGAAGCTGCAGGCCGAGGTCCCATCAACCTCGTTAAACAGGTGGGAAACAATTAACTGCAGAACCTGTTGCAGTCGCTGCCTGATAGAAAGTGCAGCCGTCTCAGCAAGCCTTTCCTGCGGGCTTGTAGAGACGCCGACCAGCAGGATAGTCTGGCGGGTGGGCTCGAGACCCGCTGGATGAAATTCCCTCTTGAGCTGGTTGAGTGGTGCTCCTCCTCTTCGAGAACCGCTCGACGAGATGAACTGAAGAGGATAAGCCTGTAGAGGCTGCCTGTGGAATGCCTTCGGACGCGGGTTCGATTCCCGCCGCCTCCACCATTTTTTTATACCGAGATGAAGAAGCTGAAATGCCCAAAGCCACAAGAGTCATAACAGGACTTCTGGTCAGTTTTTTAATTTTGGTCATTGTTTTGTCCTTGCTGTTGCCCCTGCCGCTGCCGGCCCAGAAGAAAAGGCAGCCTGTTCCGGTCATCAAAGTTGAGCTGGTGGATATCAGCGGTGGCAGCCGCCTCAAAATCTCGTCCGGCAGAAATCTGAATTACAGCCTGCGAAAAACCGGCCAGACCCTGACCGTTTCTTTCAAGTCGGCCAGCGGCCTGCGCTTTGACCGGACCGCTTTCCACAGCCAGCTGGTTACTTCAATTGACCTGGCCAAATCGCCCGAAGCCTATCTGCTGTTGATCAAAACCAGGACGGCCGATTTCGCCTACACTCAATCGGCCCGCTGGAATCCTTTCGAGCTGACCATTGAGCTTAAGGTCAGTGAGGAGCAGAAAGCTCCGGTTGAGAGCCGTCCCGTCATCACTGAAAAACTGACCGAAGCCCCGGCCCAGCCTCAGGCCGCCATTACCGACCAGCCTGCTGCCCGGCCTGTCGCTGCCAGGAAAGAGGTCAAAACTATCGTTATAGACCCGGGTCACGGCGGCAACGAAACCGGGGCCAAGGGAGCTTACGGAACTCTGGAAAAGGATATAACCCTGAGCGTTTCCCACAAGCTCAAAGAAGCCATCGAGCGCGGGCTGAAATACCGGGTAGTCATGACCAGAGAGGCTGACATTTCTGTGCCCCTGGAAAGGCGAGCGGCCATCGCCAATAACAATAAAGCTGACCTGTTCATCAGCATTCATGTCAACGGCTCCCGACGAACCAAAGCCACCGGGTCCGAAACCTTTTTTCTGAGCCTGAATGCCAGCGACGAAGAATCGCGACGCCTGGCTTATTTTGAAAACAACTCGCAGGAGTTGGAACACCAAGTGCCCGAGAAGGACTTTGATGACCTGAAATTGATCCTGTGGGACATGGCTCAGTCGGCCTATCTCAAGCAGAGCAGCCAGCTGGCCGAGCTGGTACAGCAGGAACTCAACGAATTGCTGAACACCAGGAACCGCGGGGTCAAGCAGGCTCCGTTCAAGGTACTGACCGGAGCCGCCTGCCCGGCCATTCTGGTGGAGGTGGCCTTTATCACCAATCCTGAGGAAGAAAAAATGTTGCAGTCAGAAGATTTCCAGGCCCGGGTGGCTGAGGCCATCTACCGCGGCCTGAATAAATTTCTGCAACTTTATGAGAAGCCATGAATCGCAAAAAAAAGAAAAAGCTGACGACCCTGTTAGTGCTGCTGGCGGTGCTGTTAATCGTGGCCCTGATTTTTTTCTTCGGCGGCGGTGGCCGGGAAAAAATAAAACATGCGACCAGGCCCACAGTTGCCGGCGGCAGCCAGGTCCAGGAAGTCCGGATGAAAAAGGTGACCCTCTTCTTTCTGTCTGAAAGCGATAACCTGCTGCACCCGGAAGAAAGGGAAATCAGGGCCGGCAGCCTGAACGAAGAGGCCAGAGCTGTGGTTGAGGAATTGATCAAGGGACCCAGGTCAGGCCTGTTAGGCACGCTGCCTGAAAACACCCGGCTCCGGCAGGTTTTCGTCACCCAGGATGGAACTGCCCTGGTCGACCTGAGCCGGCAGATCCTGGAAGCCAATTATTACGGGTCTTCCGGGGAGATGGCCGCGGTTTACTCTATCGTCAACTCCCTGACTTTTAATTTCAAGAATATAAAGAGAGTCAGCTTGCTGGTGGAAGGTAACGAAAGGGAAACTCTGGGAGGTCACATTGACCTGTCCCGCCCCTTCAACCCCGATTATTCCATTGTCGTCAGATAAAGCTGTTAAAAGCAATCCAATCATGAAGAGAAAAAAGCTGCCCCGGGTGGTTATCGTCGGTTATCCCAACACCGGTAAGTCTACCCTGTTCAACCGGCTTCTGGGGCAGCGCAAAGCTCTGGTCCATTCCCTGCCCGGCATGACCCGGGACCTGATAACCGTTACGGCCAGAATTGAGGAGCGCGAATTCCTCCTGGTGGATACCGGCGGTTTTGCCGATAGCCAGGTAGACCCGATCTCGGCCAAGGTCAGGGCCAAGGCCCTGGAGGCGGCCCGGACGGCCGAGCTGCTGATTTTCTTGCTGGACGGCAAACGGCCGTTATCGGCCGGCGAAGAAGAGCTCTTTCTGGAACTAAAAAAATTCAACCGGCCGCTGCTGGTGGTGGTTAACAAAATAGATACTCCAGAAGCTGAACCAGACCTGTCTGAATATTACCGGCTCGGGGTTAAGGATTTTATCACCATCTCGGCCGAGCATAAACTGAACCTGGAATATCTGAAAGAAAAAATAAGAGAAATGCTGCCGCCCGCCCCCGACCAGGGGCCGGAATCGGAGCCGGCGGCCAGGGCTCTGAAAATAGCCATTGTCGGCCGGATCAACGTCGGCAAATCTTCCCTGGTAAACCGCCTCTGCGGTGAGGAACGGCTTCTGGTGAGCGAAATCCCGGGGACAACCAGGGACAGCGTGGATACCCTGATTATCAGGAATAAGAAAGCCTATTGCCTGGTGGACACGGCCGGCATCAGGAAATTCAGCGGCACCCGGGATTCCAGGGAAAAGGCGGGCATCATCAGGGCCCAGCGCAATATTGAAGAAGCTGACGTCATCTGTCTGGTGCTCGACCTCCAGGAGTTTCCCACCCGTCAGGATGCTCACATTGCCGGACTGGCTCATAAATCCGGCAAGCCCCTGTTAATTGCCTTGAACAAATGGGACCTGGCGGAAAAACAGAAAGTCAATCCGCTGGAAGTCAGGAACCACGTCTTCAGCCGGTTGAATTTTGTCGATTATGCCCCGCTGATTTTTATTTCGACCCTGACCGGTCAAAGGGTGATGAAAATCCTGGACCTGGCCGAGGAAGTTTATGCCTCGGCTTCCAGGAAGGTGGATACTTCCGACCTGAATAAATTCTGGGAGAAATTCTCCAGGGAATATCCACCTCGAACCAGGGACGGAGCCACCCTGAAAATTAAGTACATAGTGCAGAAGGGTATCCGGCCCCCGGTGTTTGTGCTTTTTGGCCGCAGCCGGGCCCCCCTCCTGCCGGCCTATGAAAAATTCCTGGCCGATGCTTTCCGCCGGCAGTTCGGCTTCAGCGGGACACCCCTCCGGTTTATCCTGAGAAAAAGCTGACCCGGGGATTAATGGCCCGGCGCTCCCCGGAATGAGCGGAAAGGGTTCGGCCGGTGGCGGTCGGAGGCCAGCAGCCCGGGCAAAAGTTCCATTTTTTCTTGACTTTATAGCTTTATTCTTATATAAAATATTTCTAATTATCTGAAGCCAGATATGTAAGGAGGTCATGATGTCTCGTCAGAGGATAAACGGCTTGGCAGTTATCCTTTTAGCCTTGGCTGTTCTGGTGACCGCCACCAGTTGCGAGAAGCTTAAGGTTAACAATTTACAGGCAAATTATCATTTCAAAAGAGCCAATAGCCTGTTCAGAGAAGGCAAGTACCGGAATGCGGTGGCCGAATACGAGTTGGCCTTAAAATTCAAACCGGACCTGGTCCAGGCTTACCGCTATATTGGTGAAAGCTACAAGCAGCTCTATAAACCCGGTGTTGAGTCCGCCCTGAACAAGGAACTGGAAAGGAAAGCCCTGGAAGCCCTGAACAAGGCCCTGGAAATTGAGCCCAACAATAAAGATATCATTTATTCACTGGGTGACATGTATGACAAGCTGAGAAAATTCCCGGAAGCGGAGAAACTCTATCTGCGGATCCTGGAGCTGGACCCCCAGAATATGGACAACTTCTATGTTGTGGCCGAATTCTACAGCCGTTATGCCGGCGAAATCCCGGATGCGGCCAAGAAGGCTGAAACCATGTACCTGCGCCGCATCGAGGCCGACCCCGAAAACCCGATGGGTTATGCCTACGCCGCCAACTACTACGAACACCTGCCGGTTTCCCAACAGGACCTGGAAGGTGCCATCGAGAATTTCGACAAGGCCAACATGTTCTGGGAGAAAAGGATTGCCCTTGACCCGGAAAACCCCCAGGCCTGGCTGGCCAAGGGAGTCAACCGCTGGAGCCGCGCTTACCGTTTCCAGATTGTTCCGGAGGCTGAAA
Organism: Candidatus Aminicenantota bacterium; assembly: GCA_014360005.1. GTDB lineage: Bacteria > Acidobacteriota > Aminicenantia > Aminicenantales > Saccharicenantaceae > Saccharicenans. Next base: position 260,941 of record JACIYI010000002.1, read on the forward strand.
GACTGGCCATTGCCAGGGATGCCCTGCAGGCCATCGAAAAAGCCAGGGATCTCGATCCCAATTATCCCGAGCCCTACAGCTGGCTGAGTGTTCTCTACCAGAGCGTTCTGGCCAAGCTGGAACCGGACAAGGCAAACCGTTATACCGCTGAAGGCAAGAAGAACATCGAGAAATTCCAGGAGCTGAGAAAGAGAGCGGCCGAAAAGAAGAAACTCGAGCAAGAACTCAAGGGCATTAGATAAGATCGCTGCTAAGGGGGCAGGCCGCTGGTACGACTGCCCCCTTTTTATTTTATTTGAATGTTTATTCCCTTAAAAGACGAAAACCCGACCTCAAGATTCCCGGTTATCACCGTTATTCTTATCACCGTTAATTGCCTAATCTTTCTTTACCAGGCTTTCTCCCCCCATGGGCTGGAATATCATGTGCTCCGATTTGGCATCATTCCCTATGAAATTACCCACTGGGGGCTGGAGGCCACCATTCCCCGGATTTTCTGGCCGTTCAGTCTGCTAACCGGGATGTTCCTTCACGGCAGCCTGCTCCACCTGGCTGGTAACATGCTGTATCTCTGGATCTTCGGCAACAATGTTGAAGATTTCCTGGGATCGGTAAAGTTCCTGTTTTTCTACCTGGCCTGCGGGGTAGTAGCGTCACTGCTTCAGGTGGCCATCTATCCCAATTCCAGGATTCCGATGATCGGGGCCAGCGGGGCCATCGCCGGACTGCTGGGTGCCTATCTCCTCCTCTATCCCTCGGCCAGGGTCAAGACCCTGGTTTTCCTGTTCTTTTACATCACCGTCATCTATGTCCCGGCCTGGGTGCTGCTCGGCCTATGGTTTGTTTTGCAGTTGTCCAACGTAGGAATGGGGGGAGGCGTGGCCTGGTTTGCCCATATCGGTGGTTTTCTGGCTGGGCTGTCCCTGGTGCTACCGGCGGCCAGGAAACGCCGGAAATTCTCCTATGTTTAATAAAAGCTTGAATTTACGGGTAAAAAAGGCTACAATTAGTCGCTGCCTGTGGTTGACAATTTAAGCGTTATTTAGTATCTTTATTCATCAAATTAGCCATATTTTTTTCATAAGGCAAGGTTGGACAATGAAGACTTATCATCCAAAAAAAGACGAAGTTCAACAGAAGTGGTGGCTGATAAACGCCGAGGACCGGATTTTGGGCCGGCTGGCAACCGAAATTGCCGTTCTGTTGAGAGGTAAGAACAAGCCCCAGTTTGCTCCCAATACCGACTTGGGCGATTTCGTGGTCGTGGTCAATGCCGAGAAAGTCAGGGTTACCGGCAATAAACTGGAAGACAAGATGTACTATCATCATTCCCAGTACCCGGGCGGCCTCAAGGAGAAAAAGCTCAGGGAAATGCTGGAAAGCAAGCCGGAAGAGGTCATCAGGAAGGCTGTCTGGGGCATGATCCCCAAGAATAAACTCGGCCGGGCCCTGATCAAAAAACTTAAAGTCTACCGCGGTTCTGAACATCCCCATCAGGCTCAGAACCCTGAGGAATACAAGTTTTAGGAGGAACCTTGAGTCTGCTTCAGTATTACGGAACTGGTAAAAGAAAAAACGCCATTGCCCGGGTCTTCTTGAGGTCGGGCAAGGGTGATATAACTCTGGTGGTCAATAAAAAGCTCCGTCCCTTTGAGGAGTATTTCAAGCTGGATTCCCTGCGCCTGGCCATCCGTCAGCCCCTGATGGTTACCGAAACCGAGAATAAATTCGATATTTTCATGAGGGTGGAGGGCGGCGGGATGCGGGGGCAGGCTGAGGCCATCCGCCTGGGTATGGCCCGGGCTCTGGTTGAATTCAACCGCGAGTTGAGGCCGATTCTGCGGAATGCCAACCTGCTGACCAGGGATTCCAGAATCAAGGAACGGAAAAAATACGGCCTGCTGGCTGCCAGAAAGGCACCGCAGTATCATAAGAGATAAAGTTCGGGAAAGGGAGGAAGTCCTTTGGTTTCAGTAACAATGAAAGAGCTCTTGGAAGCTGGCGTTCACTTCGGTCATCAAACCAGACGCTGGAATCCGAAGATGAAGGAATATATCTTCGGTCAGAGGAACGGGATTTACATCATCGACCTGCAGAAGACCATCAAAAGCTTTAAGGAAGCACTGCAGTTTGTTAAAACTGTGGCTGAGAGCGGCCAGCAGATTCTGTTTGTCGGGACCAAGAAGCAGGCCCAGGACATCATCCGGGATTATGCCCTGAAGTCCGAATCAAGCTATGTCAACCAGCGCTGGCTGGGAGGCTTGCTGACTAATTTCCGGGTCATCCGGAACAGCGTGGAAAAGCTGGTAGAGATGGAAGAAATGCGGCAGGACGGCCGCTGGGAACTCCTTTCCAAGAAGGAGCAGTCGCGGAAAGAAAAAGTCTACCGCAAGCTCCAGAAAAACCTGGGCGGCCTGGTCAATCTGACGGAACTGCCCAGGGCCGTTTTTGTCATAGATTCTTCCAAGGAGGAAATTGCCATCGCCGAGGCCCGGAAGATGAAAATCCCGATCGTGGCCGTGGTTGATACCAACGGCGACCCGGAAGGAATCGATTATCCCATCCCCGGCAATGACGATGCGGTCAGGGCCATTGAGCTGTTTGCCTCCAAGGTGGCCGAAGCCATCATTGAGGGCAAGAAAGCCCGGCTGGCCCAGGGAATGATGGAAGAAAAGAAAGAGGAAGTTCCGGCTGAAGCTCAGCCAGCGGAAGCCGTATCCCAGACTGATTCCGGCGACAGGAACGAATAGACAGGCCGGTAAAGGAGATAAACCATGGCGGAAATTAAAGCCGAACTGGTCAAGGCCCTGCGGGATAGAACCGGTATCGGGATGATGGAATGCAAGGAAGCCCTGCAGGAAGCCGGCGGCGATATAGACAAGGCCATCGAAATTCTGCGGAAAAAAGGCCATGCCCGGGCCCAGGATAAAGCCGACCGGACAGCGGCTGACGGCGCGGTTGGGGCCTATGTCCATGCCACTAACCGCATCGGGGTGCTGATTGAGGTCAACTGCGAAACCGACTTCGTGGCCAGGAATGAAGAATTCAAAGAACTGGTCAAGAACCTGGCCATGCAGGTGGCGGCCTCCAACCCCCAGTATATTTCACCCGAAGAAGTGCCAGCCGAAGTGATCGAGCGGGAAAAAGAGATCATCAGAGCCCAAATCCAGGATGCCAAGAAACCCCCGCAGATTATCGAAAAGATTATCGAGGGCAAGCTGGGAAAATTCTTTGAAGAAGTCTGTCTGCTTGACCAGCTCTATATCAAGGATGATAAAATAAAGGTCAGAGATCTGGTCAACAGCCATATCTCCAAGTTTGGCGAGAATATCAAGGTCAGGCGTTTTGTCAGGTTTGAAATCGGTAAATATTGAACGGCGATAAAGATTAATGGACGAGGGCAAACCAGCTTACAGGCGGGTGCTGCTAAAGCTATCAGGTGAAGCTCTGCTGGGAGACCAGCCCTACGGACTCGACTTCAAGAAAGTCCGGGCCATCGCCAGAGAAATAAAGCAGGTCCACGAACTGGGGGTGGATATTGCCATCATGATCGGCGGCGGCAACATCTTCCGCGGTTCCCGGGGCGTGGAGGAGGGGATGGACCGGGTTGCAGCTGACCACATCGGCCTGCTGTCAACCGTCATCAACGGGATAGCCCTGCAGGATGCCCTGGAAAAAGAAAATCTGAACACCAGGCTGATTTCAGCCATTGAAATCAGGGCGGTGGCTGAGCCTTTCATCCGCCGCCGGGTTTTAAGGCACCTGGAAAAAAGGCGGGTGGTTATCTTCACTGCCGGCCTGGGCAGCCCCTATTTTACCACCGACACCGCGGCCGTTCTCCGGGCTCTGGAAATCAAGTCTGAAGTAATCCTGAAGGCCACCAAGGTGGACGGAGTCTATTCTGCTGATCCCCTTAGGGAAACCGGGGCCGTCAGATTTGATTCCATCAAGTTTCTGGATGTTATCCAGCAGGAACTCAAGGTGATGGACAGCACGGCCATCACCCTCTGCAAGGATAATAACCTGCCAATCATAGTTTTCAACCTGAACGTTCCCGGCAACATCAAACGAGCCGTTCTGGGCGAAAAAGTCGGGACCAGGGTTTCCTGAAATCTGTTTCCAACTCCAGCGAGGAGGAGCAACATGGTAAAAGATGTCCTGAAAGACCTGGAAAAGAAAATGAAAACCTCGATTGAGCATTTCCGGAAAGAAATCAGCAAGCTGCGCACCGGGCGAGCCAACATCAGCATCTTCGAGGATATCAAGGTTATGTACTACGGGACGCCGACTCCCGTCAACCAGGTGGCCACCATCGGTGTGCCCGACCCCACCCTGATCACCGTCCAGCCTTGGGACCCCACCCTGATGGAAGCGGTGGAAAAAGCCATCAGGTCTTCTGATTTCGGTTTTAACCCCATCAACGACGGCCGGGTAATTAAGGTCCCGGTGCCGCCGCTGGATGAGGAGCGCCGGCGGGAGCTGGCCAAAAAAGTCAGCAAGATGCTGGAAGAAGAGAAAACTGCCCTGAGAAACATGCGCCGGGAGAGCAAGGAATATATCGAAAAGATGGAAAAGGACAAGAAAATCACCGAGGACGATAAATTCCTGGGACTGGAAAAACTGCAGGAGCTGCTGGACCAGTACATAAAACAGGCTGAGGAAATTGCCGCGGCCAAGGAAAAAGAAATCATGCAGGCCTGAGGGCCGGGAGCTCGCCGAAGATTATTCGGCCAGTTGCCTTTGACCTTACATCAGGCTTCCTGACCTGTCCGGAACTCAGTTTTATTTATTAAATCCCTGCTGTTATCTACTTCAGCTGCGATTGCGCGCCAACCAGTTGTCCAGGGTGCCAAACCTGGTCCTGATAGCCACTCCCCAGCCCACCAGGCTGACCACCATAGAAAAAATTAAGCCCAGGACTGGCACCAGGCCGAGGAAGGTTACCAGGACCAGGCCGATGACCGCCGTCCAGATGAGGTGGGGCATCTTCTTAACACCCAGGGCCCGGAGGAAAGATTCACCGAAGAAATAGGAAAAAACCGTCCCGCCGAAAATTTTCAGGATAATTCCGGCCATCATCACCAGGAACAGTATTGGTATTCCGATGATCAGCAACAGCAACAGGCTCGAGAGCAAGATCAGGCCAAGATAGATGATCATGGCCAGAAAACCGGTGCCCAGAATCGGCCAGAAATCGGTCCGGAGCTTTCCGGCAGCAAAATAAACTTGCCTGGGGAAGACCCCGGCCACAAAAATGGTCAGCATAATTCCAAAAAATAGGGAAATTAGTTTTAAGGCTAAAAAGAATGTTCCCAGTTGAAAGAAAAATCCCTTTTTGAATATTTCTGAGGCGAATTTCTGACCGGTGGGAATAAAAACTGTATCCTGCCCGATGATGCAGCCAGGTTCTTTCTCCAGGGTGCCACCCAGGACCACCAGGTCCTCCTGGATGACGGCGCTGGACCTGATGGTCACCCGGCTCCCGAAACCCACCACCGATTTTCCGACTTCTCCGCTGACCGTGACCTCGCCCCCGAACACCACCACGCTTTCCTCGACCTTTCCTTCGACCACCACCCGGCTGCCAAAAGCCAGGATGTTTTTCTGGGTTTCCTGGGGACCGATGATTATTTCTTTCTTAAAGCTGGGCTGGGCGGTCGGGTCGAATTTATACCAGGCGGCGGCTGTTCCGCTCAGAATAATTATCAACCCGAAAATTAACACCAGCCTGAATAATTTATTCCAGTTAATATTTTTCATGTTTCTAACTCCTGCTTAAGATTTTCGCTGGCCTGAGTAGCAGCCAGAAAAGGCCCAGGCCCAGGACCATTATCAGAAACAGAGCTGCCAGTCCCAATCCTCCTGCCGGAAGAATCTCAGATAACAGCCCGGCCGCTACCCCGAGAAAGATCCGCAGAGCCTTGATAATCCCGTAGACCTGTTGAATAAGCCTGATGATAAGGCTGCTGAACTCGGCCGCCAGGTTGAACAGACTCCTAAAAATTTTTAGACAGACCGGGAAGAAGGCGGTCCTGGTGCCCAGGGCCAGTCCAGCCACCAGCAGGCTGAACAGCAGGTACAGCCCGCCGGCCAGTCCCAGCCAGAGCCTGGCCGGGGATTTTAACGGCGGTAGCCCCGACATTACCCGGTCGGTGAAATCGGGCGGCGGCTCCAGAGGAGGCAAGCTGGCCAGGGATTCCAGGAAAAGGCGGCGGTCAGCCAGCAGCCTGCGGCAACCGGGGCAGGCCTCAAGGTGTTCTTCTATCCGCCGCCGGTCTTCCGCTGGCAATTCCTGCTCCAGGCAGGCATAAATTTCAGTTATCTTCGGGCAGTTCATTTTTCCTCCAGCCTGGCCCGCAGCCATTCTCGGGCCTGGAAGACACGGTTTTTGACCGTGCCCAGCGGCAGGTGCTTGATGGTAGCAATTTCCTCATATGAAAAATCATTCATATGTCTGAGGACAAACAGTTCCCGCAGGCTTTCCGGGAGTTGAGCGATGGCCTGCTCTATTTTTTTCAGCAATTCTTTTCTTTCGTAGCTTTCGGAAACCGCCGGCTCCTGGTCAGGCAGCTGCCGTAACTGCTGTTCTTCCTCATCTGGGTTAGGGTCAATCGAAACCAGGGGCAGTTTCTTCTTGCGCCAGTGGTCTATGAGCAGGTTAGAAGCGATGCGGAACAGCCAGGTGGAAAACTGGAACTTTTCCTGGTAAGTATGGAGAGCGGCGTAGGCCCTGAGGAAAACTTCCTGGGTTAAATCAAGGCTCAATTCTCTCTCCTGAACCATCCGTCCGAAGTAATTGAAAAGCGGCTGTTGATATTTCCTGACCAGCATTTCAAAGGCCTGCCTTTCTCCCCGCAAACTGCGACGCACCAGAGTTCTGTCCTCTTCGGCTGCCATCTTTGGTTTCTGCATATTTATACGAAAAAAAAGGTTGGGGGTTTAAACTGCCTGCTTTATGGCGCCGGCCTCGATTATCTCGCAGTCGGGTGGGAGTTGGAGCTGGAAGAGTTCCTCGGGGAGCTTCTGACCGGTGGTGATCCGGCTGAAATGGTATTCCAGCTTGCCCCCGGCCGGCTCAAAAAAGACGGCCTTGGTGATCAGCCAGCTCCGGCGGTCGATTTCCAGCAGGATGTAGCTGAACTGGCCCGGCTCCAGCGGCAGCAGCCGCAGCTGGTAGACATTCCGGCGGTCGCTGGGGAAGGGATTAAACTCGACCCGGTATCGTTCCAGCAGAGAAAAATTGCCGGCCAGCAGGCCCAGGACCTCTGATTCCAGCACTTCCGACTCGGCCGCATTTTTTATCAATTGCTTATCTTCGGGGAAATAGAGCCAGAAATTGCGGTCCTTCAGCAGAAAGATCTGTTTTTCGGGCGAATTGTATTCCCAGCGCATGCGGTCGGGCCGCCGGATGAAGACCTGTCCCTGTCCGGTCATCGGTTCCTGCACCCCGGTGGAATAATAATACTGCTTGAATTCCGCCCTGAGGCTGGTTATTGATTTCAGCCTGGCTTCCAGGCGCCTGCTCACTTCTTCGGCGCTCATCTCCTGGGCGGCCCTGGGGGATGAGGCTCGACCCAGGCAGAAGAAAAAAAACAGAATCAAAATGAATTTCCCAGGCAGAAAGGACCGCGGCCTTCTCCCGGGAAATTCTGCCTGTTTTCCTGACATAATGAATTCTCTTATATTCTCACTTAGCGAATCTGCCCCTATTTTCCCCGAGCCAGGAGCAGATGTCAATCTTGATGAAGATTGGTCCTGGCCAAAAAAAAGCCGCGGGTCCTGCGGGCCGGACCGGGCTGCCCTTTAAAAAACAGGGCCAGCTCCAGGTTTTTTGATGAGTAGAAAGCGCAAATTTATGCCGACCTGCGTTTTCCTGGCCGCATTACCAGGTCCGGACCAGCAGTCTAAGATTTCGGCCGGGAGCCCGGGCTGGCCTGGCTTGCTACCAGCTTTTAATCTGCCCTGTTGTTGGTGAAAGGCCCGGCCGCTTCCCGAATTTCCTTGACAAGCGAGGGCAAAGCGGATAAAAGAAAGAAGCACTTTATTCAAGGAGGGAATGGATGCCTGGAAAATGCCTGAAAGCAATCCTGTTACTGGTTACCGGCTTCAGCTTGCTGGCCGGCCCGGTTCTGGCTCAGACAGCTGAAGAATTCCTCAGAAGCGGCGATGAATATTACGCTAAGTGGGAAGACCAGAAAGCCCTGGAGGAATACCTTAAGGCGCTGGAAATCGAGCCCAAGAACTATGAGGTTCTCTGGAAGGTTTCTCGGGGTTATCTGGATGTGGCCGACCTGATGACCGGAACTGGCAAGGAAATTGAAAAGCAAAAGTTTGATATGTATGTTAAGGCCGAAAGATATGCCCGTCAGGCCATGGCTGTCAACCCCAACAATACCTGGGGGCATTTTTACCTGTCAGCCGCCCTCGGCAAAAAGGTTCTGATGCTGGGCAAGAAAGAACAGATTGATGCTTCCAAGGAAGTCAAAACAGCCGTGGATAAAGCCATAGAGCTCGACCCCAATAACGACCTGGCCTACCACGCTCTTGGTCGCTGGCACCGGCGGATGGCTGAAATCGGGGGAGCCAAGAGGGCTCTGGGCAGCCTTATTTATGGGTCAATTCCCAAAGGTTCTTTTGACGAATCTGAAAAATGGCTGAAGAAGGCGATTGAGCTCAAGCCCGATTACATCAACCATCATCTGGAGCTGGGTCGGACCTACGTGGCCCTGAAAAAATATGACCTGGCCAGCCAGGAGTTCAACAAGTGCCTGGAACTGCCCGAAGCTTCGGCCAAGGATAAACAGTACAAGGAAGAAGCCCGGTCTGAGCTGGCGGCCCTGGCCAGAAAGGGCACTAAGGACGAATAAACACGGCCGGCAGCCTCTGCCGGATTGGGTCAGGGGTCAGGCCGAGTCTTCTTCGGAAAAAACCTGGGCTTCAAAAACCTCCAGGTTAACTCCGCGTTTCCATTCGTCCGCCGGCAACCCGGCCTTGAGGCAGCCATGGCTGAGGTAGGTTTCCCGGTCCCAGCCATATTCCAGCGGCACCTGGGGTAGAAGCAATCCCTTGTTATATCCTTTGCTGATAATGATGCCATGCCGGCCGACCACCACTTCCTCCGGGCTTTTGACTTTCCGGGGGAGGGTCAGGACCGAGATTTCAATCACCAGGTCCTGAAGCTCTTCCTCGGTCACCGGTGGGAAGCGGTAATCCTCGGTGGCGGCAGCCACGGCCATTTCAATTATTGTCCGGTAGAGAGGTTTATAAGGAAGTGGATAGCCGATACAACCCCTCAGTTCGCCGTTCACCTTGAGAGTGACAAAGGCTCCCTGCTTTTCTTTGAGCCTGGGGTTATCCAGCTCAATTTCCAGCATCTGACGGGTTTTCAGAAAATGGGCGATAGAGCGGCGGGCTAACTGCAGCAGGAATTTCTGGTCTTCAACCGTGAGAAAGTCTGCAGCTTCAGCCATCGGCCGCCTCCATTTCCGTTATTATCCGCCCCAGTGGCTTAAAATAAAACTGGCGGTCAAATTCTATCTGTTTGGCCCGGGGCCTGATTTCCCCGTTAGCCCTCACTTCCAGCCTCAGAAAAACCTTGCCGCAGAACAGCGGCTGGAGTAGCCTTTTTTCCACCGGAGGGCGGGCCCGGAGGCTGAATACCCCCAGGATATCGCGGGACTGGTTTTTTTCTACCAGGAAGAAGACTTCCGGTTTAAGCAGCTCTCCCCAGGACAGGCAGAAGATCTTTTCCACGAACAGTCCAGGCCCGGTTTGTCGGCCCAGCAGATAGCCCTGGACCGGGTGTCCGGACCTGGCCCTGAGGCTCAGCTCTTTCCGGGCGTCCTGGAGAATTATAAGTTCCATCGACCTCGCCGCAAATTATAACACAGCTTTATCCAGGCCAGCAAAAAATTGCTTGACGGGTATTCCTGGTTGACATAATATTAGCCCATCGGGTGGCAGATGGCCATGAATTATCAGCTGGTGATTGTCGGCCCGCTGGAAACCAATTGCTACCTATTTTTCTGTCCCGAAACCAGGGAATGCGCGGTCATCGACCCGGGAGCCGAGGCCGAGTTGATTTTTCCCCTCATCACTCACCTGAACCTGAAACCGGTCATCATCCTGAATACCCATGGCCACGTCGACCATACCGGTGCCAATCTGGAAATAAAGGAAAGATACCAGGTGCCAATTGCTATCCATCAGGCCGACCTGCCGTTGCTCGAAGAGAGCCTGCAACTGGAATTCGGGCTGATGCTGGGGGCCAGGCCCGCACCCCGGCCAGACCGGCTGCTGGCTGAAGGAGACGAAATTAAAATCGGGCAAACCGGCCTCCGGGTCATCCATACTCCAGGCCACAGTCCGGGAAGTGTCTGCTTTTACACGGCAGGAATCCTGTTCTCGGGTGATACCCTGTTCTGCGGCGGGGTAGGCCGGACCGACCTGCCCGGAGGTTCCTGGAAGGACCTGATACATTCTTTAAGAACGAAGGTTATGACCTGTCCTGATGAAACCCTGGTCCTGCCTGGCCATGGCCCCCGAACCACCATTGCTGAGGAAAAAGAAAACAATCCTTTTCTTGAATAATAATAAAGCCTTTAGAAATGCCCAAATATCAGGAAGAACTGCTGAAAATTTACTGCGACTACCTGGCCGTGGAAAAAGGGCTGTCGGTCAACAGCCTGAATTCCTACGCCCTGGACCTGAAAAAACTTTTCGCTTTTCTGGACAGGAGTAAAAAGAGCCTGTTAAGAATAAAGGAATCAGACCTGGTTGATTTTATTCACCTCCAGGCCCAGTCCGGTCTATCGCCCCGCTCCCTGGCCAGGCTGGTTTCTTCCCTCAAATCATTTTTCCGGTTTTTGCTGCTGGAAAACCACCTGAAGAAAAACCCGGCTGAAGGCCTGACCTCTCCCTCCCTCTGGCTGAACTTACCCCGGGTGCTGACGGTGGAAGAAGTGGAAAGCCTGCTGGAAAAAACCGACCTCAATAAGCCCCAGGGAATAAGGGACCGGGCCATGCTGGAAATTCTCTACGGCTGCGGTCTGCGGGTATCGGAGCTGGTGACGCTGGAGTTAAAGGATATCCGGCTGGCCCAGGGCTTTTTAATCTGCAAGGGGAAGGGTAGCAAGGAAAGGATAGTTCCGGTAGGTCGGGCGGCCGCCCGCTGGCTCAAAACCTACCTCCGGGAGGTCCGGCCTTCCTGGGATAAGGCGGGTGTGTCGGCCGTTTTTCTCACCCGGCGGGGAAAACCGTTCACTCGCCAGGGAATCTGGAAAATACTTAAAACTTACGGCCAGGAAGCTGGTCTCAGGGACAAGATTCATCCCCATGTTCTACGGCACTCTTTCGCCACCCATCTTCTCGAACGGGGAGCGGACCTGAGGTCGGTCCAGATGCTGCTGGGGCACAGCCAGATTACCACCACCCAGATTTATACCCACGTCAGCCGGGAAAGGCTGAAACAGATTTACGACCGCTTTCACCCCCGGGCCTGACTCCCGGTCGGAGCTGGCATTTGGTGAGTTCCAGGACGACCCTGACCCGGCTTTTCTGCTTGACAATTGAAGGACCTGAAGTCGGGAAGATGACTTCTTCTTCCCAGTTGAATTCCCTGCGGATTTCATTCCGGGCCAGCAGGCTTCTTGGCAGGTTCAGATTTTGGTCTCCGCGGGTGATTCTCCTCTTAAACCAGGGGATCTTGTCCGCAGCCCTGACCCAGGGCACAGAAGGCAGAACGACGGAGCCCTTGAAGGACGAATCCGCAGGCCAGGCTATTATTTCGGGCTCAAAAGAATAATAGAAAACGATCTCCTCTTCATTACCCTGGACGTAGTCCAGCTTGAGCCTTGGCTCCGGGATAGAAGGTCCGGGTTCTTTTGTTTCTATGGTTAGTTGCCAGCGGACCGTAGCTGAGCCCAGGTGGTAGATGATGAAGTCCAGGCCGTCTTCTTCCAAGAAACCGCACCAATCGCTGGCCAGGGAATACTGGCCGTCAGGCGTCCCGGAGGAAGTCGCACGGAAATCTCCCTGGATCTGGAGCTTGAAGGCCAGCTGCCAGAAGCGGCCGGACTGCGCCAGGATTGGCAGGCTGAGAAAAAACATGGAAACAGCGAGCAGAATCAAAGCGGTGGCCGGAGAGGCCGGTCTGGCAGGCTGACACTCCAATTCCCTGACCCTCCGCCTCTATTTTAAGCCTGGCGCCGGGCTCTTGACAAGCCCCGATTCTAATGGTAGAGTGAATAAACTATTCAGACTATAAAATGAACTCATTAGTTTAAATTATAAACTTGATAGTAAACTAAAATAATGGAGACCGGAATAATGACAGGCCGATTGCAAAGAAAAGAGATAATCCAGGCGGAATACCGGAAGTTGATGTTGCAGGCGGCCGAGAGAGTCATCGTCCGCCGCGGCTTCCGCTCCGCCACCATGGACGAAATCGCCCGGGAAGCGGGTTTTTCCAAGGCTACTCTTTATAAGTATTACCGCAACAAGGGCCAGATATTTCTGGGAATAATTCTGCAGTACATCGAGGATATTAAAGACCGGCTGCAGGCCATTCAGGTCTCGGGACTGGCTCCGGAAGACAAGCTCCAGGAAATGATCCTGGCCGTTATTGAAATCCAGAACAGCAAGGAGAACATCTCCCGGCTGCTGCTCCAGGACCCGAGCCTGCGAGAGTTCGCCCATCGGCTGTTTGCTCCGGCCCGAAAGGACAGCAGCCGCGAATTCCAGCAGGCCTTAAAAATCTTCAATGCCAGGAGAGAAGAAATCCTGCAGTCCGGCTGCCGGGTGATGGTCGAAGGAATAGAGCAGGGAAAATTCAAAGCAGCTGAGCCCGAAATGCTGCTTCATTATGTCTGGGCCCTGCTCGAGGGCCTGATGCATACCCGCTTCTGGCGGAAAGAAAAAATCTCGCCCCGGGAAGAAGCCCGGCGGGCCTTTGAATTTTTGATGAAGGGCATCGGCCGGGATACTCTGCAGAAAGGAGCCAAATCATGAAGGCCAAAAGTTACTGGCTTTTTATTCTAACCATTTTTCTGGTAATGGCTGGGCTGAACCTGTCAGCCCAGGAAGCGGCTGAGGGCAAGCTACAGCTCACTCTGGATGATTGCTTGAAGCTGGCTCTGGAACAGAACCCGTTTTACCTGTCGACCCTGGAAAAAGAAAATGAAGCCAGGGCCCAGGTGCACCGGGCAGCTTCAGGATTCCTGCCGAGCATCAATGCCCAGGGAACGGACATCCTTGACAAAAAGGTCTTTACGGTGGAAATTCCGCCCATGGTTCCAGGCGGTCAGCCCCAGAGGGTAAAGTTTGATTTTACCCGGACCTACCAGATGAGCCTGAACTTCTCTTTTCCGCTTTTCACCGGCGGACGTCTGACCTCCGGCTACCGTCAGGCCAGTTACAATTACCAGGCTACCCAGGAGTCCATCAAACAAGCCCGCCAGGAAACCATCCTGAACGTCAAGCAGGCTTTCTATGGTTATCTCCTGGCCCGCAAGTTTCTGGAAGTAGCCGAAGAGTCAGTCAGCCTGGCTGAGAAGCATTTGAAAAATGTCAGAAACCTGGTTGAGGTGGGCATGGCCACCAAGTTTGACCTGCTACGGGCCGAGGTTCAGCTGGCCAACCTGCAGCCGCAGCTCATCAGGGCCAGGAATGGACTGCAGATGTCAGAGCTGGCCCTGAAAAATTTGCTGGGCCTGGAGCTGGACCAGCAGATAGAAATCAAGGGAGAGCTGGCCTATCAGGAGGTGCAGATCAACCCGGAAGAAGCCAGACAGAAAGCCCTGCTCAACCGGCCGGAGATTCACCAGCTCGGCTACCAGCGACGGATGGCCGGGGAAATGATCAAGCTGGCCCGGGCCAGCGACCTGCCGACTGTAGCCATAGGTGGACAGATCAATTACTGGTCCAACTACCTGAATTTCAGAAAGAACAACTGGGAGAATTACTATACCATCAGCCTGGCCCTGAACATTCCCATCTTTAACGGCTTCGCCAGCCAGGCTCAGGCGGCCCAGGCCAAAGCCCTGGCCCGGCAGCTGGACTATACCATGAAAGGATTGACCGAGGCCATCAAGCTGGAAGTGGACCAGGCTATCCTCAACTACCAGCAGGCGCGGGAAGCCCTGCTATCGCAGCAGAAGAATGTGGACCAGGCAGCCGAAGCCGTCCGACTGGCTGAACTCAATTTTTCTGAAGGTCTGGCCACTACCCTGGATGTGACCACGGCCCAGGTGGCCCTCAGCCAGGCCAGAACTAATTACGCCCAGGCCCTGTATGAATGCCTGATGGCCCTGGCCAACCTGGAAAAAGCTACCGGCGAATCCATATCCGGATACACGCCCGATAGATAAATTCATTCCCGGCAGTAAACAAGGAGGAAAAAATGTTCTCAAGACTTAAAGCCCAATACGCAGTTTGCGGGATAATGTTCCTGTTGCTGGTTTCCTGTCAGAAACCGGCCCAGAAAGCAGCCACGGCAGACGAATTCAGCCTGGCGCCGGTTAAAGTCTACAAGGTGCAAAAGCAGAAGGTGTCGGAAAAACTGGTCTACACCGCCACCCTCGAAGCCTGGAAGAGACAGACCATAACACCGGACATATCCGGCAAGATTGCCAGGATTTACGTGAATGAAGGCGAACGGGTGAAAAAGGGCCAGCTGCTGGCTGAACTTGATACCCAGTCTATCCGGTTGCAGCTGGCGCAAGCCGAAGCTGCTCTGGCCATGGCTCGGGCCAATTTCGAAGACGCCAGCCGAAACCTGGAAAGGATGGAAAGACTTTACCAGGAGAAAGCCGTTTCCGAACAGCAATATGAGAAAGTCAGGCTGGCTTATGAAGCGGCTCGAGCCCAGAAGGACCAGGCCGAAGCGGCCGTTAACCTGGCTCGCCATGCCCTGGACGTCTCAATCATGCGGGCTCCGTTTGATGGGATTATAGCGGCTAAAAACCTGGAAGAAGGCGATATCATCAACCCCATGATGGGCGGCTTTTCCGCTTCTTCCGGCGTCCTGACCCTGGTTGATTATTCCAAGATAAAGGTCCGGTTTGAAGTTTCACCGGCCGATGCTCTCAGACTGGCCAGGGGACAGAAGGTTTACCTAGAAAACCCGTCCCTGCCCGGACAGCAGTTTGAAGGCCAGGTAACGACGGTCAACACCAGCGCCGACCCTCAGACCAAAAAATTCCGGGCCGAAGCCCTGATCAACAATCAAGACCTGGTGCTCAAGCCAGGACTCTTCGGGCGAATTATCCTGGAGGTCAGCACCAGGGAAAATTCTCTGGCTGTACCCCAGAAGGCCATCCTGGAGAATTCTTATGTCCTGGTGGTCGAGGGCAACAAAGCCGTCCGGAGAAATGTAACCACCGGTCTGAAGAACACCGACCTGGTGGAAATCACTTCCGGCTTGAATGAGGGCGACCTGGTAATTGTCGAAGGCAATTTCGGGCTGGCCGAGGGCAGCCCGGTTAAGGTGGAAGGCGAGGTGGTAAGATGAAGTTGCCTGAATTTTCAGTCAAAAGAAAAGTTACGGCCTCGATGATCGCCATGATCCTGGTGGTTGTCGGGTTAATTGCTTTTACCAGGCTCGGTCTGGATTTCTTCCCGGACTTAGAATATCCAACGGTTTCGGTCATTACCACTTACCGCGGGGCTTCTTCTGAAGACATCGAAAAGACCATCACTGAGCCCCTGGAGCAGGTAGTCAGTTCGGTGAGCGGGGTCAAGAAAGTTACTTCCCAGAGTTCGGAAGGCGTCTCGGTGCTGATGGTGGAGTTCGAGTGGGGCACCAACCTGGATTTTGCCGCTCAGGACATCCGGGACCAGATCGGGCTGTACCGGAATTTTCTCCCGACCAACGCCTCCAATCCCCTGGTGGTTAAATTCAACCTGTCTCAGTTCCCGGTGGTCTTTTACGGCATCACGGCCAATTCAGGCTACTCCACCTATGACCTCAAAAAGCTGATTGAGGATGAGGTCAAGCCCAGGCTGGAAAGGCTGGACGGAGTGGCTTCAGCCGTAGTCTTTGCCACCGATGAACGAGAAATCCGGGTGGAGGTTGATAAGAATGCCCTGATTTCCTACAACCTGGCCCTGGACCGGGTGCTGCTGGCTCTGGCGGCCGAAAACATCAACGTGCCGGCGGGCGAGGTGGTCGAACGCCACCAGGACCTGATTGTCAGGACCCTGGGTGAATTCCGGAGCGTCGATGATGTTAGAAACGTGGTGGTCGGTCTTTCCCAGAGGGGTGAGCCGATTTACCTTAAAGATATTGCCGAGGTTAAAGATACCTTCAAGGAAACCAGAAGCGTGGCCCGGGTGCAGGAGCAGAAGGGAGTCTACCTGGTGGTCAACAAGCGTTCCGGGGCCAACACGGCCATCGTCGGTAACGCCGTTAAGAAAGAGGTGAGCAAAATTCAACCGACCCTGCCCGGCAACATCAATTTCTACCTGGCCATGGACCAGGCTGAAATGATTAACATGGTGGCCAGCCGAACGGCCAACAACGCTCTGGTCGGGGCCCTGCTGGCCATCGTCCTGATCTTCCTCTTTCTGAGAAACTGGCGCCCGACCCTGATCATTTCTGTTGCCATTCCCCTTTCTATAATCACCACCTTCGTGGCTCTGTATGCAGCCGGCTATACCCTTAACCTGATGACCCTGGGCGGCCTGGCTCTGGGGGTGGGCATGCTGGTGGATAATGCCATCGTGGTCATCGAGAATACCTTCAGGCATATAGAAGAGGGAAAACAGGTGGAAGAAGCAGCTGTCCTCGGGGCCACGGAAGTGGGCATGGCCATCACTGCTTCCACTCTGACCACCATCATCGTCTTCCTGCCGGTGGTTTTTGCCGGCGGCATCACCGGCAAGCTGACTCAGCCCCTGGCCCTGACCATCGTTTTCTCCCTCGTTGCCTCGCTGTTCGTGGCCCTGACCCTGGTGCCGTTGTTCTCCTCCTTGCTTTTCAAAGCCCGGTTGAAAATGAAAGCTGAGAAAAAAGAAGCAGACGAGGAATGTTCGGTGAAAGAACCGAGGTTTGCGGCGGCCAGAGCTTTTTACCGTAACCTGCTGGCCCAGTCTTTGAGAAAAAGGAAAACTGTCTTAATCGTGACCGTAGCCCTGTTTGTGGTGTCCCTGGTAAGCGTTGCTTTCATTGGCACCGAGTTTATGCCTCAATCGGACCGTAATTTTCTGATGGTCCGGATAAAATTGCCGGTGGGGACTTCGCTCGAAGAAACCAACCGAGTGCTTACCCAGGTGGAACAAATACTCAGACAACAGCCGGAAGTTTCCCTGGTGACGGCTCAGGCTGGTTCCAGGGCGGAAGAAGACCCGGCCGATATGGCCAGCGGCATGGGTATTACCGGAACCCATGAGGGCATGTTGATGGTCAGGCTGGTTGACCTTTCAGAGAGAAAATATACCGATGCTGAAATCCTGGAAAGGGTCAGGAAAATGCTGCCCCGACTGGAGAATTTCAAGTTTGAACAGATAAATATGGAAGCGGCCATGATGGGCGGAGCGGCGGCCCCGGTGGAGATAAAGCTGTTCGGCAAAGACCTGGAAGTGCTGAGAGAAATCGGCGATTCCGTCGTCAAAAGAATCAGCGATGTTGAAGGTCTGCGCGACCTGACCCACAGCCTGGCTCAGGGAAAACCGGAATACCAGTTTGCCCTCGACCGGGAAAGAGCTTCCAGATTGGGGCTGGCCGTGGCCTCGGTGGCCAGCACCATCCAGACGGCCACCCAGGGGACGGTGGTCAGCCGCTACCGCGACGGCTCAGATGAAGTTAACATCAGGGTAATCCTGGCCAAGCAATACCGTGACAGCCTGGAAGAAATCAGGAAAACCCCGTTGATGTCTCCGGCAGGTAAAATAATCTTTCTGGACCAGATTGCCGACTGGCAGCGGGGTGAAGGTCCCATCCAGATCACCCGTGAAAACCAGATGCGCAAGATTTCAGTCACGGCCAATATTTCCGGGCGTGACCTGGGAAGTGTGATGCGGGATATAAGGAGTCGTCTGGGAGATATGGAAAAACAACTGCCCTCTGGCTATTTCCTGGAATACGGCGGTTCCTATGAGCAGATGATCGATGCCTTTAAGGTGCTGGCAGCGGCCCTGGCCCTGGCCATTCTCCTAGTCTACATGGTCATGGCCTCCCAGTTCGAGAACTTCCTCCATCCTTTTGTCATTATGTTCACCATTCCCCTGGCCATCATCGGAGTTATCTTCGGTCTGCTGGTTTCGGGTAAGCCGGTTAGTCTGCCGGCTCTGATAGGAGTCATCATCCTGGCCGGAATTGCCGTCAATAATGGTATAGTCATGATTGACTATATCAACCAGCTTATCAGGCGAGGCCTGGATAAAAGAGAGGCTGTAATCAAAGGGGCGGTTACCAGATTAAGGCCGGTTCTGCTGACAGCCCTGACCACTATCCTGGGCATGCTGCCCATGGCTGTGTCTGGTGGTTCGGGCAGCGAATTCCGTTCACCCATGGCTGTGGCCGTAGTGGGCGGGTTGACGGCCACCACCCTGCTGACGCTGTTTATCATCCCCATTGTATACAGTATTTTTAACCGCATTTCCTTCAAGGATTTCAGGCCTTAAGCGGAAGACGTTCCGTGTAAATAAAATAAATTATAATTTTCGACCTAAGGGCAGCTCCGGGCTGCCCTTTTTTATTTCGCCTGGCCTCACGGAAATAACTCTCGCTGAGAGAAAAAATTCTTGTTTGCTCCGCGAAGAAAAATTTATTATCCTAAATGAAAAAAGCCCTATAAGGAGGCAGGGGTGAGAAAACGACTGGCCTGCTTTTTTTTCATCCTGACCACTATCATCAGTTGGTCTCTTAATTTATGGCCGGCTCCGAAAAAGCTCATCTACCTTGATGCTTCCATTCTGCCCGAAGGACGGCTTCAGAGCTGGCGGAACCTGGGTGCTCTCGGGGGGAATTTTATTCCCGTTTTTCGGACTCAGCCCACAGTAGAAGTGGTCAAGAATCAAAAGGCGGTGAACCTGACAGCCGTGGATGTCCTGCTGTGCTCAACTTTCTCCCCGCCAGCCAGCCTCAATGGACGGCAGTCCTTTACTCTCCTGGTAAAAGTACTTGGGCCCGAGCTGGCCCAGAGAGGGGTGATTCTCACCTGGTCCCAGCAGCCGGCCTCCGGGGCCAGCTTCGGCTTTGGCAAGGGAATTGAAGCTGCCTTCCACCATTCGACCCGGGTCAAGCTCGGCTATCAACAGGGCTACCCGGAGCCCGGACTCTGGCATCTGGTGGCTTTTGTTTACGACAGGAAAACCGTTCGGGTATACGTTGATGGCTGGCTTAAAGCTGAGACCTCGGCCGAACTCCGGATAAAACCGGATAAATATTTTTATCTCGGGGGAGAGACCGCCACCGGTCTACCCCTTCCGCTGGACCCTTTTAACGGCTACCTGGCTTCGCTGGAGTTGCTGGATGGAGCTTACAGCCAGCTTGAAATCTGGAATCTGGCCGGGCGGAAAGAGGCCATTCCGCTCTACCCGGCTGAAAATCAAACCCTATCTGAACTGGCGTTGTCGCTGCGGTGGGAAAGGGGTGATGAGAAGGCGGTGTCTTATGCAGTCTATTTTTCCGGAGCCAGGGAGGAAGTGGAAAAGGCCAGCCCCAAAGCCCTGAAGGGAAAATTCCCGGCTGCCATTACCAGTCTGGAGGTCTCAGGCCTCAAGCCGGGCCAGACCTATTTCTGGCGGGTGGACCAGCTTGACGCCCAGGGCCGGTCCCTTCAACCTGGAATAGTCCGGCAGTTTTCCGTAGACGATGGCTCCGCCCGTGACCCCGTGCCTCACCATCTGCACGGAAGCGTCAGCCCAGAATTGAACCGCCTGGCCTGGACCCCAGGTCCCTGGGCCACCTCCCAGGATGTTTATTTCAGCCAGGACCCGAAAAAGCTGGATAAAGCCAGGCCGGTGGTCAAAGACTTAAAGCCTGGAATGAACTTTTTCTTCATTCCTGAAAAAAACCTGAAATATGGCCAGAGCTATTTCTGGCGGGTTGACACCAGGAATGGTTCTCTTCCGGCTTCTCCTGGCCAGGTCTGGTCCTTCCGGGTCCAGGATGAACCTGATGACGATCAGATTACCTTTCTGGTAGCGGCTGACCTTCATTACGGCGGCTCCATGAAGGCCAGGCAAATAAACAGGGAGATGGTCCTGACCATGAACAGCCTCCCCGGTCAGAACCTGCCGGAAGAATTCGGACTGAAAGGGAAAATTAATACACCCCGGGGAGTGGTTATCCTGGGGGACATTGTGGATGACGGGGGCTCACCGGAAGTCCAGAAATTCTGGCAGGAATACGTCGAAGACTTTGGACTCAAGGGCGACCGCCTGCTGGCTTTTCCGGTGTATGAAGGCTTCGGCGAACATGACGGGCCCTCTGACGGCCTGGTCCGAACTAATCTCAGAAGCCGCAACCGCCTGCGCCCCGGGCTGAGGAGCATCTCGGCCGACGGGCAGCATTATTCCTGGGATTGGGGCAGGGTGCATTTTATCCATCTTAACCTGTATCCAGGCAGCATGGGTGAAGAGTACCTGAACATCTGGCGCCGGCGGGTCAGCGGCGATGCCCGCTATCCCAAGCGCAGTCTGGAATTTCTGATTGAAGACCTGAAGAGGAACGTCGGCTCCAGTGGCCGCCCGGTGGTAATTTTCCAGCATTATGGGTTCGATTCCTGGAGCGAGGCCTGGTGGACACAGAAGGAACGCAACGCCTTTCTCCAGGCCATTCAGCCCTATAACATCATCGCCATTTTCTGGGGGCATTCCCACGT
>JACIYI010000020.1 GCA_014360005.1 Candidatus Aminicenantota bacterium
AACCTCCTCATCATGAACTACCTTAACATCTATCCGTTCCCCCTTAACATCAAGTTCCACCTGACTCACTTTCCAGGGCTCTTCAATCCCCAAAATCTGACGATAAAGTTCTTTAACTTCCATAAAATTCGCTCCTTTCGGAGCTATTCTATCTCACTTGCCTACCCATTAAAATGCCGGAAGAGCCAAAATATCTAGCACCCGGCTAATGATGGATGTTTTTAAGGCGGGATGGGAAAATGTAAGGAAGTGCAAAAACCCGGCGGAAATTTTTCGTGGTGCTATAATAAAAGAAAGCTTATTAAAACTAATAATGAATAACTCTTCTATACCCTATGATACTATAAATAAGGTTTTTTTATATAAAAGCTGAAATTTGTTTGTCAAGAAAAATTTTTGAAGCGACCGCTGGCCTGAACCTGTCTATAACAGAAAGGCTGGTTCGGGTCAGGCCGTCAGGCTGGCCTGGACTGGCTTACCGGCAGCGGCTGAAAGCAGCAGACGAAATGCTATGGACTGGTCTGAAAATGAATTATAATCTTCGTCAAGAAGCAGGACAATGAAACCCAGAGAAAGGGTCAGCCTGGCCCTGAACCATCGGGAGCCCGACCGCTGTCCCCTCCAGCTAAGTTTTACCCCTGAGTTTGCCGAGCGACTCGGCCGGTCGCTGGGACTTGACTCGGGAGTCCACAATCCCCACGGCGGCGGAAACACCTATATCCTGGAAAGGCTGACCGGCTGCGATTTGCTGCTGACCTCGGTGGGCTGGGCCAATTCATACTATGCCACCCACCTGTACAGTCAGGATGGTCTGACCTACGCGGATGAATGGGGAGTGGGCTGGCGCAACGTAGAATACGAGACCCGGTTCGGCCGCGGCCGCTACACCGAAATCGTCGGCCACCCGCTGGCCGATGACCGAGCTCTCGATACTTATCAGGCTCCAGACCCCAACCGCCCGGAGCTCTATACCGAGGCCAGTAGAGTCATCGAGCAATTCGGCCAGGAATACTGGGTCGTCGGGGTGGTGGTCACTACCATTTTTGAAACGGCCTGGGCCCTCAGGGGATTGGAAAGGACCTTGCTGGATATGACGGTTAACCCGGGGCTGGTCGAAAAGTTGTTGGACATTCCTTTTAAATACCATTTGCAGGTGGCTAAGAATCTAACCCAACTGGGGGTTGATATGATCTGGCTGGGCGATGACGTCGGTGCTCAGGACAGGATGCTGATTTCCCCGCCCCACTGGCGCCGTTTTCTTAAACCCAGGCTGGCGGAAATAATCTCCACCATCAAATCCATGAACCCGGCGTTGAAGGTAGCCTATCATTCTGACGGCTGTATTTATCCCATCATCCCGGACCTGGTTGAAATCGGAGTCGACGTCCTCAACCCCGTTCAGCCCCGGTCGATGGACCCGGCCCGGCTGAAGCGGGATTACGGTGACCGCCTCTGCTTCTGGGGCACTCTGGACCTGCAGTTCACCCTGCCTTTCGGCAGTCCCGAAGAAGTCAGAGAGGAGGTAATAGACAGGCTCAGAACGGTCGGCCGGCAGGGCGGATTGATCATCGGCCCGACTCATCACCTCCAGCTTGATGTGCCCCTGGAAAATTTCTGGGCCATGGTTGAGACCGTGAGAGATACCAGTTACCGGGAACTGGGGTGAGCAGAAAGCCTGGAACCAGGGGAAATACAGATTACTAGCATTTCCAGGCCGATTGGAACCCCGGGCCCGATGCCAGGAAAGACTTCTCATCCAGGTTAACACCAGGCCCAGGGACCTAAGGCGAGGGGAGAGGTAATGGGCCTGGCCAGGCCAGGTAATAATTTTTCTGGCCATTTCCAGAGCAGATTTCTCTGGCTCTTAGAGAACAAGAAAAAGAAGCGCACTTCAAACGGGCTGGCTGAAAATCTCCTTACAGCATCGGCAGGTATTTTTTTATTTCGTAAGGACTAACCTGTTTGTTATATTCTTCCGGAACATTCTTCAGGTAATCTTCTATTTCTTTTCGCTTGTTATCCAGAAATTTTTGAAAGAGCTGGCTGCCCAGAGTCTCCCGGACCAGCTGGCTTTTTTCTGCCAGTCTGACCGCTTCCTCCAGATTCCTTGGCAGCACCTGGATGCCCGTTCTTCTCTGCCTGGTGCTGCTCATGTGGTAGATATTTTCCTCCACCGGGGCCGGGGGTTCCAGCTTATTCTTGATGCCGTCCAGGCCGGCGGCCAGCATGGTGGCCAGGGCCAGGTAGATGTTGCAACCCGGGTCTGCCGAACGGAGCTCTATCCTGGTCGACTTTTCTTTTCCAGGCTGGTACTCAGGTACCCTGATATAAGCCGAACGGTTTTTCTGCCCCCAGGCCGCATAAACCGGGGCCTCATAGCCTTCGATTAACCGCTTGTAGGAATTTATCCACTGACTGAGGACGGCGGAGATTTCCCGGGCATGGTGCAAGATTCCGGCGACGTAATGCCTGGCCTCGGCTGAAAGACAGTAAGGAGCCTCTTTTTCAAAGAAAGCATTGTGGTTATTTCTCCAGAGAGATTGGTGCAGGTGCAGGCCGCTGCCGTTCTGGCCGTTGATGGGCTTGGGCATGAAAGTCAGGTAAAGGTTATGCATCCTGGCCACTTTTTTGGCCATGTAGCGGAAGAGCATGACGATATCGGCCATCTCCAGGGCAGGCTTGTACCTCAGGTCGATTTCATGCTGGCCGTGGGCCACTTCATGGTGGTCAAATTCTGATTCAATACCCATCTTTTTCAGCAGGAGCTGGATCTCTTTCCTGATTTCTCCATGCCGGCCCGAGAAGAAGTAGCCACCGAAATCGGTCGGAATTGGATTCTGGTCATCCGGGAAAATGAAGAATTCCATTTCCGGACCGCACTTGAAATCGGCCAAACCAAATTCGGTTCGCATTTTTTCCAGGGTTTTTTTCAACAGGTAGCGGCTGTCTCCGGGATAGTGCTGTCCGCCCGGCAGGTAGATGTCGCCGAACATGATGGCTTCTCTCCACCTGATGGCCGGTTCGAATCCCTGGTAGGTCCAGGGGAAAGCTCGGAAGGTCCTGGGGTCGGGGACTATGACCAGATCGCTCTCCTCAATCCGGACAAAGCCCTCAACTGAAGAGCCGTCGAAGCCCTTGCCCTCGGCGAAAGCCCTTTCCAGTTCTGAAACCGGGATGGAAAAATCCATCGGTCGGCCCAGGATGTCGGTAAACATGATCCGGACGAACTCGATTTTCAGCCCGGGGTCGGCTACGGTTTTAAGGACTTCTGCCTCTGAGGAAAACCCGTAGGCGACTTTAATTTCTTCTTGCATTTTCCCCTCCTATGATTAAAATGGATAGCGGACCTGGTATGTGTTAATTATTAAGCTCCTAATAAATACATTTATGAAAGAATGTTAGCAATTTATTTACAATTGTCAATATATGAAGCCTAAAATTTGCTAAATAATCGGAGGCCCGGATGTCCAGCGAAAGCGAAAGAAAGATCGTCAGCTGCCTGAATCAGAATGCCAGGAAAAGTTACCGGGAAATTGCCCGGGAAACGGGAATTTCTGTGCCGGCGGTCATTCAAACCATCAGAAAACTGGAAGAAGCCGGGGCTATCAGGGGCTATGCCCCCCTTCTCAATCCTGAGTATTTTGGTTTTGGCCTGATGGCAGTGATTGTCCTGAGGATTTCCCAGGGCAAGCTGCTGGAGACGCAGAAGAAGATTGCTGAAGACCGGAGGGTCATGGCTGTGTTCGACGTCACCGGGGACTGGGACTCGGTGCTAATCGGCTGCTTTGCCGACCGCCAGGACCTCAACCAGTTCATCAAGAAGGTTCTGTCCCTGAAATATATCGACCGCACTGTTACCCAGCTGGTGCTGAACGTGGTTAAGAACGACCCGAGGTTTCCGGTCTGAAGCAAAAAAGTCTGTTGACTTGAAGCTCGTTTATGCCATAATCAACTTGACAAATCAGAACGGAGGACCGGAATGACCAAAGAGCACCATTCCACCATCGGCCACCATTACATCGTTGAGGCTTCGGGCTGTGACCCGAAAATTATTGGCAGTGTCGAAAAAGTCCAGCAGATTCTGGTCAAGGCCGCCGAAATGGCCGGAGCCCAGGTCTGGTCGATTTCTTTCAGTCGGTTTCCGCCGAACGGTGTCAGTGGCGTGGTGGTGATTTCAGAATCGCATATTTCCACCCATACCTGGCCCGAAATGAATTACGGGGCCCTGGATATCTATACCTGCGGCAATACCATCGACCCGGAGAAAGCCGTAATTTACGCGGTCGAGGCTTTCGGGGCCACCACCTCTCATATCACTGAGATTACCCGCGGCATTGACGAGGGCGACGCAATTTTCTACCACAGCTTCGTCACCTGGGAAGAATACCTTAAGAAGGAAAAGAAAGAGAAAGAGGAGCCAAAACCCCAGCCCTGATTGTAAAGATATTTGCCAGGGCGTAATTAAAATTAGCTCCCCGGACCGCAACTTCATTTTTACCTGCCCTGTTAAGAGGGTTGGTTTATAGATTAGAGCCCCTCAGGAAACCTCCCCGGGTCATTCTCCGATTCCTGGCATAAAACCTGCTGTTTAATAGGCTGAGTTCTGACCAGGCTGTTGGTTCGTATATAATAGAGGTGGCACCTGGTTGCCGGGAGGTAATTTGGGGTAGTAAGAAGGCTTTTTCCTGACTTTCTCCTGCTGCTGGCCCTCTGGCTGGGCCTGAGCCTGCCCCTTTGGTCTCAACCTGTAACACCCGAGCACCTTTTGCCCCTGACCAGGTCGCTGGAAGACAGGGACCTTGAAGGTTACCTGAAGCTGTGCCGGCCGGAAATCAGAGAAGAAGAAAGAAGTGCCCTGAGTTCATATTTTGAGCAGCCCGGTCTGGAAAAATTGAGCCTGTTTTATTCAGGAGAAAGCCGCGATGAGAACGGCCTCAGCCGGGCCTTTTTCCAGGTCTTATTCCAGAAGGAATATTCAGCTTCCATAGAAATCTGGCAAATCTTGTACCGCCAGCAGCCGGAAGGTCCGGAAATTTACAGGCGTACCGTTAGCAGCAGCCTGAAGGACCTTTACCGGCTGCGGTTTCCCGGCGAGAGCAGTACCTACGCTCGCCACATCCGCCTGGCCCAGAAAGACATTGTCATCACCTTTGCCGAAGGCCAGATATTCTTTGATAACCTGCCCGGCATCGATACGGCCGTCATCATCATCGGCCGGGGGCAGGTTCGCTTCCAGCCGTCGGACGAGATTGAGAGGCGTCAGCTGACCAGGATTTTTCGGAAACCAGCCGTGGAAGAAGCTCTGGAGTATATTTATGTCCGCGGCAGCGACAATTACTTAAAAAACAATCTGCTGTATGAACCGGCCCAGCCGCCAGTTGCGGCCAAACTACCCAAGGTTAATGCCAACCGGGTCTACTCCATTTTCTCCAGGAATTATTCCAGGTCTTTTACCCTGGAAAATTCTCTGACCGGGGAGCTGTTGACCTTTCTGCCCCAGGCCGAGGAAACGGTGATGGAGATAAAAACGACCAGGCGGGGTGAATTTACTTACGTTTATTCTCCTTTTGCGGAGGAGGAAATTTCCTTCCTTGACCGGACCAGGGGCCGCCTGCTAAACAGCTATTCGCCTCAGGAAGATGGTCAGAGGAGGATGTTCCTGAGGTTTGGAGAAAAACACGAAGTCAGGCATTACGAGATAGAAGCCAGCTACCACCCCGAAAACGGCCAGCTGGCGGCCGCAGCCACCATTCAACTGGTTTCCGTCAGCGACAATCTGGATAGTTGCCAGCTGCGCCTGAACCCCGACCTGCAAGTCCTGAAAATAGAAGATGACAAGGGCCGGGAACTTTTTTACAGCCGGGACCGCCTCCGCCGTTACCTGTATATCTACCTGTCTGAAAAGTTGCCCCGGGGCCAGTCCACCCGACTCCGGATATTTTACCGGGGAAAACTGGTGCCGCCACCACCGCTAAGCGATAACGCCCCCCAGCTGCGTTCGGAAGAGCCGACCATCCTTTTTACCATCAGCAACAGCTATCTCTTCACGCAGTCTTCGGAGTGGTACCCGGCGCCAGTGCGGGAGAAATATTCCACCTATCGCCTGCGGATGATAGTTCCCGACGGTTTTTATTGCCTGGCCGGAGGCCGGCTGGTCGAGCAGTACTCGGTCAAGGAGGACGGCAACGTGACTGAACTGGAAAACCTGGGTAACTCCATTTTCATTTACGAAAGCCAGACGCCGGTCAAGTATATCAGTTTTTTCATCGCCCGACTGGTTCTGGTAAAAAAGATTACTAACGGCCCGACCATCGAGCATTACACCACCCAGGATTGGCGGCACCAGGCCAGGCAGGTCAGCAACGAGGCCGCGGCCATAGTGGACATTTACCAGAAGCATTTCGGTCCCTTTCCTTATGATCGGCTGGCCATTGCCCAGAGGTACTGGCATACTCATGGCGGGCACGCTCCGCCAGGTATGGTGGTGCTGGATACGCTGCCATTTTCCCGCAGTCCAGAGCTGATCATCATCAATCCTTCCAGCCCGGTGGACCTCTCTTACTGGTCGGGGTATTATCTGGCCCATGAAATCGCCCACCAGTGGTGGGGCCAGGCTGTGACCTGGACCTCTTACCGCGACAACTGGTTGACTGAAGGCCTGGCCCAGTTTTCTGCCATTCTTTATCTGAAGGAAAAATACGGGCAGAAGGATTTCGAAAAAATCCTGAAGAAAATCTCAAGCTCGGTCCACAAAAAGTCGAGCCTGGGCCCCATCATCCTGGGAATCCGTTTGAGCCATGCCGACTTTGAGGGCTATCAGTCGATTGTTTATAACAAGGCGGCCCTGGTGCTGCTGATGCTTCAGGACTGGCTGGGCGAGGAAGCTTTCTACCGTGGCTTGCAGGAATTTGGCCGGGAATTCCGCTTCCAGGCGGTCCGGACGGCCGATTTCCGTCTGGCCCTGGAGAAGGTTTCGGGCCAGGACCTGCGTCAGTTTTTTTATGACTGGTTCTATTCAGAGAGGCTGCCCGAGGTTCGGGTGGAAAAGAAAGTCCTGCCAGGGGAGAATGTTTCTCGCTTGCAGCTGACTGTCCGTCAGCTGGCCCGGCCGATGATTTTTCCCCTTCGGGTAGTTCTGGAGACCGACCGCGGCCGGAGCGAGCAGGTGTTGTTATTGGATTCGGCGGCCAGGACCTTTGAACTGGAGTTCTCTGGCCGGCTGAAAAAAGTCAGGGTTAATCCGGGAAACCGGGTTCCAGGAAAATTCAAATAAAACCCATCGGGCCGGAAGCAGGATACTTAAACCAGCCTGGCCTTGATTTTCAGCCGCTTGATCATTTCATTAAGGGTGGTGGGTTTTAGCCCGAGCAGTTGAGCGGCTTTCTTCTGCACCCCGCCCGACTTTTCCAGGGCGGTCAGGATCAGCTTTTTCTGGAACTCGGCCGTTTTCTCCTTGAAATCCAGGCTGCCATCGTCCAGCTCTTCGTACATGATTTTTTTCCCGGACAGCAGGAAGGGCGGCAGGGAGTCGCGGGTGATAATCCGCGATTTGCACAGGACCACGGCCCGTTCCAGGACGTTTTCCAGTTCCCGGACGTTGCCGGGCCAGTCATAATCCATCAGGATTTCCAGGACTTCCTCGCTGACCCCTTCCACCTGTTTGTTGTTCTCGTCGTTATAGACTTCGATGAAATGCTTGACCAGGAGGGGAATATCCTCTTTCCTGCCCCGGAGCGGGGGCAGCTCAATCTCGATGACATTCAGGCGGTAGAACAGGTCCTTGCGGAAAGCCTTCTGTTCTATCAGCTCTTCCAGGTCAGTATTGGTAGCGGCAATAATCCGGACGTCGACCTTGATGGTTCTGGTCCCGCCCAGACGCATGAATTCCTTATCCTGCATCACCCGCAGCAGTTTGACCTGAGTTTCCAGGCTGATTGAGGAAATCTCGTCGAAGAAAATGGTTCCTTTATCGGCGGCTTCGAACAGGCCCTTCTTGTCGGACACGGCCCCGGTGAAAGCTCCTTTAACATGACCGAAAAGATGGCTTTCCAGCAGGTCAGGCGGCAATGACCCGCTGTTGACCACCACGAAGGGATGGCGGGCTCGGTCCGAGTTGAGATGGATGGCCCTGGCTATCAGCTCTTTGCCCGTTCCGCTTTCACCCTGAATCAGGATGGTAGACCTGGTGGGGGCGGCGGCTTTGACCAGTTCGAAGACGTTCATCATGACCTGGCTCTTGCCGATGATGTTGTTGAAGGAGAACTTCTTCTTTAGTTCGGAGCGCAGTCTGATGTTTTCTTCCTGCAGCTGGCGGTGTTCCAGGGCCCGGCGGATGGTCATCAGCAATTCGTCATTCTTGAAGGGCTTCTGGATATAATCGTAGGCTCCCATCTTGATGGCGGCCAGGGCCGATTCCACCGAGGCGTAAGCGGTGATGATGATCACCATGGCTTCCGGGTCGATTCTCCTGATCTGTTTCAGGACTTCCAGCCCATCCATCCCGGGCATCAGCAGGTCCAGCAGGATCAGGTCGAATTTCTGTTCCTCGAATTTCTTCAGGGCTTCTTCTCCGGAAGCGGAAATCTCCACCGAGTAGCCTTCAGCTTCCAGGATCTGGCCCAGAACATCGTGGATGATGGGCTCGTCGTCAATCAGATGAATCAGGGCATTATTATTCATGATGACTTCCCCGAGGTTGTATTTTCAGGCGGTTTTTCTCCGAGAGACTGGTGGGCAGGAGGATGGTGAAAGTGGTACCCTGGCCCACGGCGCTGTCAACCAGTATCTGCCCCTCGTGTTCCTTGACTATGGCAAAGCTGATGGACAGGCCCAGTCCGGTCCCCTTGCCCAGCCCCTTGGTGGTGAAGAAGGGGTCAAATATCCTTGGCAGGTGTTCCGGTTTGATGCCCGTTCCGGTATCGGCTATCTTGACCAGGGCCAGGTTGCCTCTTTGATTGGTTTCGATGATCAGCCGACCCCCGCCGGGCATGGCATCCATGGCATTCAGAATAATATTTATAAAGACCTGCTGCAGTCTTTCCCGCTGGGCATAAATCACCACCGGTTTCAAGTTCAGCTCCAGCTGGATGTTCAGGCTTTTAAGGCGGTAATCAATAAGAGAAATGATTTCTTCCAGGCTTTCCTTGAGGTCCACCCGGTGGTAATAATCATCGGCCGGGTTGCGGGCAAAATTAAGCAGGTTCTTGATGATGCGATTAACCCTTTCCGTCTGGACTTCTATTTTCTGCAGTATCTGCAGGTAATGAGCGTCGGTCAGTTTTTTCTGGAGCATCTGGACATAGCTGGAGATGCCGGTAAGAGGGGTGTTGATCTCGTGGGCCACGCCGGCCGAGAGCAGACCAATAGAGGCCAGTTTTTCCGAGGTCAGCAACTGTTGCTGCAGGTGAATTTTTTCCGTTATATCCTCGAAAACAATGATGGTGCCGTAAGCCTGCATCTGGTTGTCAAAGAGGGGAGTCCGGGCCACGTCGAATATCTTCTTCTCGCCCCGGGCTGTGGTCAGTCCAATTTCACTGAGCAGCTGGTACTCGCTCTGGGTGGCTGGCGGAAAGAGGGCCTGGAAATTTTCCTGTCCGATCACCTGGGCCAGGTGGCGGTTGAGGGCCTGTTCTCTCCGGAGTCCGAACTGCCTTTCCAGCACCCGGTTCCAGCCGATGACCTGTCCGGTCTGGTCTATTACTGCCACCCCCACGGTCAGGCTTTCGATGATATTATCGCTGTAGTCCTTAAGGCGCTGCAGTTCCTGCGACCTGATAATTTCCTGGTTGTAGAGGTAGGCATTTTCCAGGGCCAGAGCCACCGGGGTGGAGATGGTCCGCAGCAGTTCCCGATCCTCGCCGGAAAAGTAAGATTCGTCCAGTTTATGGCTCATAGCCAGGAAACCCATGACCTTATTTTCCAGCCGCAGCGGAAGTATGTTGACCAGCTCCCGGTCGAAAAGCAGCCCGAAAAATTTCTGGCTGGCCGGGCTTTCTCCTGGCTGGACAAAGGATAGGAATTCGGCCTTTTGCAATTGATCAATTTCAGCCTGCGATAGTTGCAGTGCCTGGAGTCCAGGGTCGGGCTGGGAAGATTTGAGAAGGTAGAATTCATGGTTGCTTCCTTCCCTGGCCAGGAACAGGGCCGTCTGCTTGAGGAACAGAGCTTTGGAGATGGTTTCCACCAGGAAGTCGCTCAGGCGGTTGAGGTTTCTTTCCCGGTTGAGGAGGCTGGATATGGTCAGCAACGTCCGGCGGTATTCATAGCTCCGCCGGTATATTACCCGGTCCACCACGGTCTGGACCAGCTCGGACAGCGGCGTGAACAGGGTGGCTCCCAGAATGATGGCCAGCAGGCCGAGCAGGATGAAATTGAGCCTGTTTTCCGAAAACAGCTGGGTCTGGGAACTGACCAGGAAATAGACCATGGCCAACAGGGCGAAGGAAATGATGAGAGTAGTACCCTTCTTGAACAGGACCTCAAACTGAATAAGGCGGTAACGGGAGATGGAATAAGCCAGAGTGATGGGAATCAGTCCCTGGAGCAGAACACTCAACTGGCCGGGGGTGGTGGGTAGCCTGTCTCTCAGGAACGGCAGAACATAAAACAGGGAAAAGGGCAGCGACCCCAGTCCCAGTCCAACCGCAATCCATCGGAGCTGGTTTCTGATATAAGGATAAGCGGACTTGACCAGGTCGTGGATGATTAAGACCAGGGCCAGGACGGTATAGAGGGCCAGGTGGGCTAGCTCCATTTTCTCCAGGGTTTTCTGGAAAACCAGGACCTGAGCTTCGCTTAACACGGATTCCAGGTAGCTGTTCAGGAAAACGTTGGCCAGCAGAAGAACTAATCCCGGGATGTAAAACAGAGCCACCTGGTTTTTATGCTGAATTATTTTTTTCTTCTGGGGAAAAATAAAAAAGAAATTTAAGAGCAGCGGGGGAAAAGCCAGCAGAGCCACTTTATCCAGCCAGTAAAACAGGTTGTCCAGGAAATCCATCTGGCCGGTGGCAGAAAAAACATAGAACGAATAAAGGGAAAAAGAAACCAGGTAGAAAAAAGCGTAGGGCCCGCTGAATTGCCTCCTGGTATTGAAGAACACCAGCAGACCTATGGTCAGGGTGGCCAGGCCCAGGAGCATCAGGTAAATGTAGGTGGAGCTGACACCCTTTTTGGTCAGGTAGAAGGAAGGTGAGAGGATGGTGCCGCTACGGCCTACCTGGTAAAGGGCTTTTTGTTCCAGGCGGTCGATGACCCAGAGCATCTTACTGTACTCAATCCTGTTCTTAATCGGGGTATCGTTGATTGAGAACAGGATATCACCAGGTTTCAGGCCGGATAGATAAGCCGGACTATCCTGGTCCACCCTGGCTGCTGTCAAACCGGCCGGTCCCTCTATCCAGGTAACTCCGTCGTAAGGTTCTTTCCAGGACAATTTCCGTGAGATATTGATAAAGCCCAGCACTATAAGGATCAAAACCAGCAGCAGGAACAGGTAGAAAAAGATCTTTCTCATTACGGCTCTTCAATAAAATATACTAAATCCAAAAATTTGAATCAACCGATTAAAAAAAATCAGTTCAGGATATGGCGGATTCCGGCTCTGAGGGCCCAGGAGGTTTTTGACTGCCTGAGGAGACGGCGCAATTCTTCATCTTCTTTCAGGCCAAGGGGACTGGTCGTCCTTGAAAGAAAGGTGCTCATATAATCGAGTTTGGGTTTCTGAACTTCCTGAGGTGGGACCTGACCGGGTGGGTTCTGGGTAACCGTTTGCTGCTGCCGGTTTTCCTGAGGACTTACAGCCTGAACAGGTACAGGATGGCTCCCGCCTATAAAAACCAGCAGCAACATGATTGAGGTTAAGGCTTTTATCATTTTCATTACATTAATAAAGCTTTGCCGATTCTCTGTCAACCGGTTTCTTCTTACAGGTTGGACTTGGTATCCAGGCTAAGGGGAGCATTTGGAAGGGACGTAGAGACGGCCTCTGGCCAGGAGGCCGGCTCTCCAGGGAAACTGCGGCCGGCCCTGTTCTCTCCACAGCCAGGAGCCCAGCAGTCCGGCTGGTCGGTTACTCAGTCCTTGCATCTCACAGGCAAAAACTCCCGTTCTGAAAACGGCCCGGCTTTAGCCTGGCAGGAAATGGCCGCCATTAATTGATGAAACTTTTAAGAATTCTGGAGAGCAGGGATTTCCTGCCAGCCGGAATTTGTTCCAGGCAGAGCCAGAAAGGCATGAGCTCTGCCGGAAGTTGCCGGGAAGGGAAGTCCACCGGCCAGAACAGCCCCGGGCCGAAAGGCCCGAGGGCTGGCGGGCTGGCCGTTGCCCCCCGGACTGACTTTTTTTCTTTCCGCTGGCCATCACCGAACCTTCAGTATTTTTCAAACAGGTAGCTTCTTCTGAGGCGCAGCCGGGGAAAGTTCTCATCGTAGCTATTCTTTTTTTGGCTTCTGTTTCCGTTTTCCACGGCAAAAAAGGCCAGATGTGGGATTGAACCATCAACTTCCAGGGCCGCTCCCACCACCTTGTTTCCTAGGTAGTGGCAGGAATAACCCATGCCAACCGACGGATACCTTTTTTCCTGGGCGCCTAACGCTTCCTCCACAAAAGCCAGAGCCTGGCCCATTCCTGGTCTGGCTTTGGATTTCCGCTTTTTAGCGCTACTTTTCTGCTTATTTTCTTTTCTCGGGCTCTTTTTCATTTCTTTCTTCATCAGCTGTTCATACTTCAGGCTCACGGCCTCCAGCACATAGCTTTTGAGCAGCTTCTGATAAAGACGGCTGAAGGCTTCTGCCCTGGAAAGAAACTCCAGTCCAACTGGCTTTCCGCTGATAAAAACCAGGAGACCTTTCTGCCCTTCCACCAGGCTGAAGCCTTTGAGGTAATCCTCCAGGTCTTTAGCCCGGGCTTCATAAAGGTCGCTCATGGCCGAGGTCGGTGACACAACGTTAAGCCTGCAGGCCATAATGTCTATGTCAGCCCAGATTTCAGCCTGATTGGCCCGGAAGCTGCGGCCTGTTTCCAGGTTGTGGTGAACCTGCTCCATTTTTTTCGCCCTAATTCCATGAGCCATCACATGGTCAGATTTGCCCATGCTCAAAGTATGGCCATGCCAGCGGTGGGCCTCCACACAGCTGACCGGAATGACCACGGTGGTGCCTGGCGCCACCATGATGGTGGTGTTGAGCACCCGGTTCTGCTTGGCTCCCTTAAGCTCTTCGCCGTCAATCATCAAAGTCGGCTTCTGGCCTTTGTTAGTAGCCTTAAGCTCGGGCACCGACCCGCCTTCACTCACCTCACTTACTTCCATCACACCCTGCTCCAGAGCTTCTGACAGCGTGATATAGTCCGGGCCCGGTTTAAGCCTGGACCTGACGGGGAAAAGAACCATATCCTCATAAACC
This sequence comes from Candidatus Aminicenantota bacterium, assembly GCA_014360005.1. Classification (GTDB taxonomy): domain Bacteria; phylum Acidobacteriota; class Aminicenantia; order Aminicenantales; family Saccharicenantaceae; genus Saccharicenans. The sequence continues at coordinate 13,404 of JACIYI010000020.1, forward strand.
TGGGGCTGACCGAATTCCATTCCCCGAAGATAAAGATTGACAGTCCTTTCCATCTTGTTTTCTCCTTAAAAAAGTGTAAGTTTTAAGATTTCAGGATGTCCGAGGCCCTGCCTCCTTCGGCGGAATTTTCATCTGATGGATTAAAGTTCCCATCATCAACCCTCCACTTAAATCGCCCTTAACCACCTTTGGCCCTTTTGACTGTTCAACTGTTGATTACGCTGATTGGCTCGCTTTTTCCCTATCTCCTTTTTTCTTTTCTTGCCCCCTTCGGGTTTTATATCCCTGCTCCTACTTTTGCTTTTCCTTCCACTAAGGCCATTAACCGCGTCCTCCCCAAGCCGTTACTTAAAAAATTTCTCCCATTTCGCTCTTTAATTGCTCAGGCCTGATTTCAGCCAGAGCTGCGGCCTGGTTTAAGTCCAGGATTTCTGAGCTTACGGCATAATGCAGCAGGCGCCTGAACCTGGTCGGGTTTTCTTCCCCCGGATATTCCACCGGCTCTTTCCAGAGCCAGCCTTTCTCGTTCATCATTTCCCGGAAAGAGCGGAACCGCCTTTCAGTAACCAGCTCCAGGTCCAGAGCCCGGCGCATGATAGCCTGAAGTGAAATTCCGTACCTCACTTTCAATTCAGCCAGCTCGCTGAAGGCAATCTTACGGCCGGCTGGCAGGAAGTATTCTTCCATTATTTTTGCCGGCAAAAGAAACGCGGCGGCAAACCGGTTGTACAGTCTGATTATTTCCGGTTCGTTGGACAGGCCAAACAAAACCTGAGCCAGCTCAGCCGCGGTCTTAAACCTCATTCTGTCTACCGGCATCCCTTTTTCCACGGCGATAAACGGTTGTCCGCGGTAGCAGCCGGATAAACTCTCAAATTTTTCCGGACCTTCCAGCTTGAATGTCTTCAGGCCGCGCTCTTCAAGGAACGTTAGCAGGTTAACTACCGAGCCGGTGCCCAGGTCCCAGCGCTGACGCAGCTCTTCGGCTGCCTTTTCCGCATCATTTTCATCTTTAATTACTACTGCCAGTGGCGGCTTAAATAATTTTTCCTGGCGCAGGAGTTTTTCCAGCCAGAGGTAGTTCTTCATTTTTTCTGACACTGTAATCTTCAAGGCCAGAAGCAGTTTCCGGGGCAGGCGGGGTTCGGGACGGAATTCGATTTTGTCTTCCGGAGCCAGGTCAGCCCAGGCCTGTTGCAGTCGAAAGGCGCGAGCGGCTGGTGTCCGGGGCAATTCATTCAGGGTTGTAGTACAGGCATAAAACCTAATGTTATTCATCCCGGATTCGCTCTTTTCTATCAAGACAGGACCCGCTTTTTTGGGCTGGCCGGCCTTGACCATTTCCTTGAATTCTTCTGGTTCCTCGGGGATTTCTTCTGGAATGTCAGGGGAAGGAGGGAGCTCGAGGACCTGGAGGAGGTGTTCCAGAACCTCGGGGGATGGGCTGATCAGGCCTTTTTCGTACTTGGCAATGGCCTGCCTGGTGACTATGCCCCCGAGCTTCTGAGCCAGGTCCTCGAGGCTCAGGCCGGCTCTTAAACGGGCTGCTCTCAACCTTATGGGGAAGGTTGGGTCCAACCCTGGTTTTTCGCTGGCGGGTGTCATATTTCCCTTCTTTTGGTTTACAATATAAGCTGTAAAAAGACATTTGTCAACTAATTTTTTTATTTTTTTCTCTTTTTTGCCTTTTTAACAGATAAAATTTTTTTTAAAATTTTTTGGGTGGGTGGGAGCGGCTTTGAATCGACTAATTATGAGGACGCCTTAACAGGAATAAGAGAATGACTGAAAATAAAGTCGTGGCGTTTTATGCCCTGGATACCTGGCTTCAGGGGAGCCGCCTTCTGGGGTCTGGATTCAGTCCTGATATGGCCGGCGATAATTCCGGGCACAAGCTCCGGGTTATTTCTGCCGGACAGTTAGGGCCCACCGCTGGTCTGATTGCAACTAATTCATTTCCGGCGCTTTATTATCAATGTTGAAGGGCTAAGCTCCTGCTACTGGGCAAGTGACTGATTGACATAATTAAGGAGCTAACTTAAGATAAATCGGAAAGGCGAAAGTCAAGAACCAGATGCCAGCTTTTATCTGCCGAATTGTAACCTCCGATGGGCGTATCCTCAAGGAAACCGTCCAGGCGGCTTCAGCTGAAGATTGCCGCCGGAGGCTCGAAGCCGAAGGGCTGTGCGTTCTGTCGGTCCGCAAAGAACTGAAGCTATCGCGGGTTCATCTTTTCGGCCGTCGGATTAAGCCGGCCGAATTTATCCTTTTTAACCAGGAACTGGTAGCCCTGCTTAAAGCCGGTTATCCGGTGCTTAAGAGCCTGGAGCTGGTGGAAAAAAGGGTGGAAAACCACACCCTGCTGGACATTATCAGGAAGGTTGAGTCTGAAGTCAGGGGCGGCCGGACGTTATCTGAAGCCTTTGCTCCCTTTGAAAACCTGTTTTCCAAGGTTTACACGGCTTCACTGATGGCCGGAGAAAGAAGCGGCAACCTGCCGGGCTCCCTGGCCAGGTACATCCAGTATGCCAAGATTATTGACCAGACCAGGAGCCGGGTTCGTTCGGCTCTGCTTTACCCGACTCTTCTCATAATTTTCTCGGCCGTGCTGATCGGTCTGCTGGTGGGCCTGGTCCTGCCGCGGTTTGCCACCTTCTATGCCGACTTCGGGGCCCAGCTGCCGGGCCTGACCAGACTTCTGCTGAAGCTGGCCATTTTTATCCGGGCCAACCTGGCCTGGTTTGGACTGGGCTTGCTGATCCTGGTCCTGTCCTACCTCGTTGTCAGGAAGAAAAGTTCTTTCATTTTTTTCCAGGACCGCCTGAAGCTGCGCCTGCCTTTTTCTCGCTTTCTCATACAGGACTCGGCGGTGGCTTTATACAGCCGGACTCTGGGCCTGCTGCTGGAAGCCGGGATAACCCTGCTGTCGTCAGTCTCGGTGGCAGCTTTTTCGGTCCCCAACCGCTTCATTGCCTCCAGGTTGCAATCTGTGGCTGACAGTCTTAAAAACGGCTTGAGCCTTTATGATTCCCTTCAAAAAACGGAGGTCCTGCCCCAGCTGGCCATGGATATGATCAGAATCGGGGAGAGCTCGGCCAACCTGCCGGGAATGCTGGCCGAGGTAGCCGATTTTTATGATGACCGGCTGCGCGACCGGATTCAAACCCTGGTTTCCCTGATTGAACCGGTCATCATAATCTTCATCGGCCTGATAGCTGCGGGTATGATATTATCAATATATCTGCCGATATTTAATATCATCAGGATAACGCGATAGAATGATAGAGGAGGAAAAGTTGCCTAAAGGTAATACCAACGGGCTGCTGCTGGCCGAGGAGCTGGAAGCGAAAAAGCTGGCAGAAAAATATCGTGTGCCCTACCTGGACCTGAACAGCCAGGAGCTGGACCGCAGCCTGGTGCAGTCTTTTCCAGTAGATTTTCTCTACCGCTACAATTTCGTGCCCCTGCATGATACCGGGAAGGTGCTGCAGGTTGCCATGGCTGACCCCTCCGACCTTTCGGCCATCGATAGCATAGAAGCTTATGCCAGCCGGAAGGTGGAGGTTTTCGCCGCCAGCAAGAGGGCCGTCCAGGAAGCCCTGCGCCGCAGTGAGACCGCTTCCCAGGTGCTCAAAGAAGCTACCGAAAGCTTCGTCCGCCAGGTGGTAGAAAAGGAAACCGGGGAAGAAGAGGATGTCATCACCATCGAGAAATTAACCGAGCAGGACGGTTCGATCATCAAGCTGGTCAACACCATCATTTTCACCGCGGTTCAGAAGAGAGCCAGCGACATCCACATCGAATCCAAGGAAAATTTCGTCCGGGTCAAGTACCGGATAGATGGCGTCCTGACCGAGGCCATGGAGCCCCTTGACCGCCAGTTTCAATCGCTCATCATCTCGCGCATCAAAATAATGTCCGACCTGGACATTTCCGAAAGGCGCGTTCCCCAGGACGGTCGCTTCCGCCTGAAAATAAAGGATAAGACGATAGATTTCCGGGTATCCATCATGCCCTGTATTTACGGCGAGGATGCGGTTATCCGTATTCTGGACAAGGAAATGATCACCGAGGCCTTCACCGAGCTGCGGCTGGACCTGCTGGGTTTCTCTGATTATATCCTGCGTAAATTCCGCCGCTACATCTACCAGCCATACGGCATGGTCCTGGTAACCGGGCCGACCGGCAGCGGCAAGACCACCACGCTCTACGCAGCTCTGACTGAAATCAAATCGCCCGAGGATAAAATCATCACCATTGAAGACCCGGTGGAATATCAGATTGAGGGTATCACCCAGATTCAGGTCAACGAGAAAAAAGGGCTGACCTTTGCCCGCGGCCTGAGGTCGATTCTGCGTCATGACCCGGATAAGATTATGGTGGGGGAAATCCGCGACCCGGAGACTGCTCAGATCGCCATTCAGTCGGCTCTGACCGGGCATCTGGTCTTCACCACCGTTCATGCCAACAACGTGTTCGACGTCATCGGCCGGTTCCTGCATATGCAGGTTGACCCCTACAGCTTCATTTCGGCTCTTAACTGCATCCTGGCCCAGCGCCTGGTTCGGGTTCTCTGTCCCCGGTGTAAGGCTGCAGTCAGGTACGATGACCTTACCCTGGAACTGTCCGGCCTGGACCCTGGAAAATACCGGGATTTAACCTTCTACGAACCCCGGGGCTGTGCTGATTGCCACGGAACCGGTTACAAGGGTCGGACGGCTATTGCCGAACTCCTGGAGCTGTCCGATAATATCAGGGAAATGATTCTGGCCAGAAAGCCCCTATCGGAAGTTAAGAAGGTGGCCCAGGAGGAGGGAATGATTCCGCTGCGCCAGGCCGGCCTGGAAAAAGTTATTTCCGGTATCACCAGCCTGAAGGACCTGAATAAAGTTACTTTCGTCGAGTGAGGCCGATGGGATTGCGAGACAGGCTCAGACGTTATTTTCTGGAACAGCCGAGGCCGGCCGCTGTTTTTCAGATTGCCCCGAGCTATTTTGCCGCGCTGAAGACCGGAGAGGAAGCTGAAATAACTTCTGATGATTACGTTTACTTTCCGGTACCGACCGGCCTGGTTGAAGCTCAGCTTAATCAGAAAAACATAGTTCAGCCTGGCCTGTTGCAGGACCTGGTAGGTAAGGCCTGGAGAAAATTCCGGCCCCGGGGCCATTCGGTTACCGTGATACTGCCTGAAATGAGTGCCCGGGTCTTTATCTTCCAGCTGGAAAGCAATAGCCTGTCCCCGGCCGAGCAGGTCCAGTTCATAGAATGGCGTCTGGCCCATCAACTGTCGCGCTCTCTGGAACAGGTTCGCTATTCTTACCAGACTTTTAACGCCGGAGGAGAGCGAAAGGTGCTGGTGGTTTGCACCGGCCAAGAAGTGGCCGGCGAATATGAAGCCCTGTTCCAGGAGTATAAACTGAAACCGGGCAAGCTGACCATTCCTTCGCTTTCCGTCCTGAACCTGATAGCCAGAAGCGGGGCCCTGGCCGGAGATTTGTTGCTGGTGGATGCCGACCTTGATTATCTCAGCCTGATCGGGGTCCTGGATGGCGCCCCGTATCTTTACCGGCAGAAACAGCTCTGGCCGGATAACGGGAGCAACCGAACAGCTATCCTGAAAGAGACCGAAAACACCGTTCATTTCATCGAAGATAAGGCCAGGAAAAAGCTGGCTGCAGTTTATCTCAGGTCGAACCTGGAAAACCCGGTCTGGCTGCTGACCGAAATGGAAAAGTTGCTCGGCCTGGAAGTACAAGAGGTGATGAGCGAGAAACAGTTTCTGGCACCGCTGATAGGAGGAAAATGATGACCGGGAAGCAGAACCAGAACGGCTGGAGCCTGGTCATCAACCTGGCCCGGGAGCCTCGGCGCAACCGCCGGCTTTACCGCTGGCTTCTGGTTGGCTTAAGCCTGGTGCTGGTGGCGGCCGTGGCCGGGCTGGTGTTATTCAACTTGAAAAGTCTCGCCCAGTTCCGTGACCTGAGACAGTCCAACCAGGTCCTCAAGGAGAAAGAAGCCAGCCTGGCTTTAGAGACCCGCCGCCTGAGCCGGGAGGTGGACAGCCTGCGGCGCCGCTACCGTGAACCCGTTGACGAGGTCAATAGCCTGATCGACAGGAAGGCCTTTTCCTGGGTCATCTTTTTCAACCGGATGGAAGCTGGGTTGCCGCCCGGAAGCTACCTGCTGGCCCTGAATCCGCCGGCTTCCTCCTCCAGTCGGGAATTTAAATTGAGGGTGGCCCTGGGCAGTCGGGAAGAACTGGGCCTGCTCATCAAAAACCTGCAGCTTCAGAAGTTCAGCGAAATCAGAGTGCTCAATGAAAATTATCAGAACAATAAAATTCAGGTGGAGATGGTTTTAAGAGATGCCAGCCTGGAGTGAGTTATTAAGTTCGAAAGAAAGGAAACGGCTATCCGGGCTTGGCCTGGCTGCGGCCGTAGCCGTGCTACTGGTGATCGCTTCCCTTTTCTTCTGGAGCTACCGGCTTGATAGCCTCAAAGATGAGGCCAGAGGCCTGACCGCTGAACTGGAAAAAATAAGCGCCCAGAATGAACAGGCCAGGAAGGAATTTCAGAGCTGGCAGGAAACTGAAAAGGACCTGAAGGAGATGGAAACCACTGCTTTTTACTCCGGAACCGGCGGCCAGGAAGCTTTCCGTCAAGACCTGAAAAAACTATTTCAGCAGGCCGGTTTGCCCCTGCCCCCGATTAATTATCAGTATGATGAGACCGGAAAAAGGCAGTTCCGGAGGCTGGCCGCTTCTTTTGCCCTGCGGTTTTCTTACCCGTCTTTCAAGAGGTTCCTGTATCAGGTGGAAACCTGGCCGCGGTTGCTCATTATTGACCAGATTAATTTCCAGAAAATTGATAATGCTTCGGGAGCCCTGGACTTGAGAATTACCCTGTCTGGTTATTACCATGAAAAAGAAAAATAGAAATCAAGTAAGGATGACTGCTGGCTCGAAACTGACGGCCTGTTTGCTGGTCATTCTGGGCTTGATGGCCGTGGCTGCTGAAGCCGGGGTTCTGGGTCCTCAGGAAAATAAATCCGCTCCAGAAGAAACCAGAGCTTCAGCCTCATTTATCAAGAAGCACCTGATGACCAGGTTGAAACCGGAAATGGCCAGCGTTAAGCGGGATCCGTTCCGACCGGTCCCGGCCCGAGGGTCGAGAGTGCCGGTTCCCAGGGCGGTAGCTTCGGAAACCGAAAGCCGTCCGGCAAAGCCCGTCTCCATCCTGGAAAAGCTGAGCCTCAGTTGCTCCGGTCTGGTGACTTCGGACAGTAAAAAAATGGCCCTGATCCTGGTTGACGGCCAGGCCATTACCCTGGCCGAAGGCGAAGAGCTGATTCCCGGCATCAGGCTAACCAGGATTTCTGCCAATGAGCTTATTTTCCAGGATGACCAGGGCAATTCCCGGAAGGTTCGGGTAAAGGAGAAATAGGATGAAAAAGATGGTTTGGGCCAAGATAAGGTGGCTGGGCCTGGCCCTGCTGCTGGTAAATTTTCTGGCCTGCGTCTCTTTCAGCCCGGCTTACAAGCAGGGCAACCAGGCCGAAATGAACAAGGACTATGATGAGGCCATCAAGTATTACGAGCAGGCCTTGATTCAAAACCCGAGGGAAAGGGTTTACCGTCTGGCCCTGTTCCGGGCCAAGGCCGCGGCTGCCATCAGCTCGTTGGGAAAGGCCAGACAGCTCCTGAGCGAGGGCAAAAGAGAAGAAGCCCTCAATGCTTACAAGAAAGCCCTGTCCTACGATCCTAACAACCGGCTCGTCCTGGAAGAGTACCGGAAGGTGGCTGGTTTAAAACCCCCGGTTGAAGAAAAACGGAAGGAAATCGTAATCGAACAGCCGGTAAAGCTGAAAGCCCCGACCGAAAAGCTCCAGCTGAGATTTACCGATGCTTCGCTCAAAGCCATCTTTCAGGCCCTGGGCCGGTTCACCGGCATCAATTTTCTGTTTGATGAGCAGTTCCGCGATCTCCCGGTCAGCATCGACTTGACCGACATGACCCTGGAGCAGGGTCTTAATTCGCTTTGCCTGAGCGGCCGGGCTTTTTACCGGATAATTGATGAAAAAACAGTCATCATCGTTCCGGACAATCCCCAGAAGCGCAATCAGTATGAAATCAATGCCATCAAGACCATCTATCTGTCAAACCTGAATGCCCAGGATGTGCAGAACTCACTGGTCTCGATTTTAAGAACGCAGTATAAAGCTCCGACCATTATCGTTGACAAGAATCGAAATTCCATAACCATAAGGGACAACCCGAGAATCGTGGCCCTGGCTGAGGAGATGCTCCGCAGCTGGGACAAACCCAAGGGCGAGGTGGTAATAGACCTGGAAATCATGGAAGTTTCGAGGCAGAAACTACAGACACTGGGAACGCAGTTTGGCCAGAGTTATGCCGGCATCAGGTACAGCGGGGCCGAGCTGCCGGAAAGCGGCTGGCTGCCGCTCGAGGGCATAGATTTCTCCCTGGCCGGAAATTACCAGATCACCCTGCCCTCGGTGCTGCTGCAATTCCTGGAAACCGATACCGACACCAAGATCATCGCCCAGCCGAGGTTGAGGGGAGTTGACTCCGAGCAGATCAACTACATGGTCGGTCAGAAGGTACCCATTCCCCAGACTACTTTTTCGCCGATTGCTGCCGGCGGTGTCAGCCAGCAGCCGATTGTTTCTTACACCTACCAGGATGTGGGCATCGAGGTCAACATCAAGCCACGTCTTCACCAAGAAAAAGAGGTCAGTCTGGAGCTGGAGATAAAAATCACTTCGATTGGCGGCAAGGGTATTGCCGATATCCCGATAATTTCCACCCGCGAGGTTAAGAATGTCATCAGGCTCAGGGACGGAGAAACCAACCTGCTGGCCGGTCTGCTACGCGATGAGGAGAGAAAGTCTCTCAAAGGAATCGCCGGACTGAAGAACCTGCCCATCCTGGGCAGCCTCTTTTCCAGCACTGACCGGACGCTGGAACAGACCGACGTTATCCTGACCATCACGCCGCATATTATCAGGACGATGCCGCTGACCGATGAGGACTACAAGCCGCTGTGGATAGATAATGAGGCCCTGGCCTTCAGCACAGCTCAGGCCGGAGTGCCGGAAGAAATCTTGGTCAGCGAGGAAGAAATTACTCCGGAAGCTTTGGCCGAGGCTGGCGCCGGGATGAGCACCATCAGTTTTATGCCGGGACGGGCTGAAGTTCCACTGAAGAATACGTTCAATGTCACCCTGGAGCTAAATTCCCCGGCTGACATCACCTCTCTGTCCTTGAACCTGAGCTTCGACCCGAAGCTGTTGCGCCTGAGGGAAATTCAACGGGGCGACCTGGTGGGTCAGCTGGGAGGCAGAGGTTCTTTCCTGCAGAATATCAGCCCGGGAGGAGGAGTGGCTGTGATGGGCTTTTCCTCTCCTTCGCCGGCCACCGGGGTCAGGTCGGGCAGCCTGGCCACTCTGGTCTTCGAAACACTGGCTGCCGGTGAGACCCGGGTGGTGATAGCTTCGGTCCAGGCCCTGGGAGTTCAGGGCCGACCGGTCAGCCTGGCCGGGGGCGAGCTGGAAGTTATAATCAGATAATAACCCTTCGGAATACTCAGCGGAATTCTTTATCCACGATGGTGAGGCGCTCCGGGTATTTTATTTCGCCGAAGGGAGTCATCACCCGGGGCTGAATATCAAGGGCCAGGCGGGCAGTGCTGCCATTCTTTCCGCCTATGGCCAGGGCCAGCTGGAGAAGCCGGTCCAGACCCTGGCTGCCGAAAAATTCATAGAGGTCCAGGCTCAGGCGGAGTGGAATGACAGTTTCCTGACCGGTGCCGGGGATTTCAATCGGGCTGTCAATATCGCCGTAGACTGTCGGCTGGCCATCTATCAGCAGCCGGGCCGCCAGTCCGCTCAGGGTGGCAGCAGTCTTGACTTTTCCCGAAGAACCGTCGTTAGGGTTGATAGCCACCACATTTAATGTGAACTCCACGGGCAGTTTTTTGGAGCCAAAAAGCTGGGCTATTTTCAACCCGTCCTGAACTGTAAAATCATTTAGGCTGGCCTTGCGGCTCAGGGGTATGCCGGCCAGCGAAAAGCCTTCCACCGTGCCCAGCTTGAACTGGAGCCGCTGAAGTTGAGTCAGGCTTCCGGCTAAATCGCTTAGAGAAGCGCAGCTCTGAAAAATAAGGACTGAAACCAGCAAAAGAGCTATGATGACCGAAATCTTTTTTGCCATCGGCAACCACCTTTCAATCTGAAATTATGACTGTTAGATGAAGGCTCTGTTCCAGAATACATTTTCATTCTGGCTAATATAGAGTGATAGGATAACCCATATTTTCTGAGAATTAAAGATTTTGTATAGGTTCAGAACATAAGTGATACTTTTACCCGGGATTTTTTAGCCAGCAACTGCTCTCCTGGTCGAGGTAGTTGGCCCTCAGCATAACTTGGCGATAAGCGGAAAATTAAACATTCTCAGAGTGGGAAGAAAATTAATGTTCGGCACCACTCGAAGCATTCTAAGGTGTCACTGGTGTATTTGACCCAGCCCGGTTTAAATGGTTGGAAATAAGTTCTGCCGGCCTCCAGGGCAATCCCGTCCAGGTCAGGACGGCGTTATCTGTCCAGACAGAGGAAGGCTTTATCCTTTGCCCCGTACAACTGGAAATTCGGTTGAACTACAAGAGGAGCGCCAGCCGTTACAGGAATTTTTCTCTGAACTCTTGCTCCTCTTTTAGAAAAGCTCGGCCCGAGGGATGGCAATTCAGATGGCCATAGTCCGGATAGCAGGTGAATATGGTAAAATTCTTCCTGGTCTAGAGAGGAAATGGCCGGAGAGGTCGGAGAGAAAGACTATGACCATGGTGAAAATAAAAGTTAAGTTTTTCGCTTATTTCAGGGAAGTTTTTGGAGCCCGTGAGAAGGAGCTGGCGGTGGAGAAGGGGACAACCCTGGCTGAACTGCTCCAGAATATCATAGCAACGCCGCAGCAGGAAAAGGAGCTTCTGGTAGGAGGACAGCTGAAGCCGCAGGTGGTGATTATGATTAATGGCACAGTTGTGCCTCCTGAAGCTCTGGATTCCAGGCAGCTGGAAGACCATTCGGTGGTGGCTGTTTTCCCGATGATGGGCGGCGGCTGAAATCTTGAAAACGGGGGACACAATACTCGTTTACCATATTTTCGTGTGATTTTTTCTTTTAACATATTTAGTTTCAGCCAGGTTAAGAACTAACAGCGCTGCCAAGAAATCAATCGAGAATAACGATGCCGGGAATGAGATGACTTTACTTAGCCTAAGCTTGATTTCTAAAATGATTAGATGAGAAGCATAACTATGGCTGCCAGCCTTTTAATTGAAGTTGCAAAACCTGTGTTTTTGCTATCTTAATTTGGGTAGGGCCATAATGATCAAGGCGGCCAGCAAATACTTTTCTTTCCCCGATTAAACCTGAGGCAACCTTTCCGGCGGTGACTGAAAAATTGGGTAAACGAGTATTGTGTCCCCCTTTTTATCAGCTTTTCTGGAGCTGTAAAGTCTGGAGCTCGGCGGCATAGGCCTCCATGAATTTTCTTATGGCCGTTTTGGCAAAGAGTCCGATAGCGGCATAGCGAAAGTGCAGCGTGGCCAGGTGTCTCAGAATATATTTCCACGAATAAAAACGAGCCATGGCTTTGAAGGTTTCAATCTGAAGCAGGACCGGTGACAGCAGCGCCGGTTTATGCACCACATGGTGGGCATCGTATTTGCTCCAGTCGGTGTGCAGCAGCCGCTGGCTTTCCACCAGGTCATAGAACAGCGGGGTTCCGGGCAGCGGGGTTAAAATCAGGAACTGGATGGTATCTATCCCTTGTTTGCGGGCAAAATCGGTTGTCTTCCGGATAGTGTCCAGGTTGTCGGTATCGGCACCCAGGACAAACATGCCGTGGATGCGAAGGCCGTAATCTTTGAGGGTCCTGATGCAGGTAATTATATCTTCTAAGTCCTGCTTCTTGTTATAAGCCTGGAGAGTGGCGGGGTTAATGGACTCAAAACCGATGTAAAGAGTGTGGCAGCCCGAATCGGCCAGAAGGCGCACCAGCTCCCGGTCTCTGGCCACATCAGCTCTAACCTGGGTGGACCAGCACATTTTAATTTTTTCGGCTAAAATTCCTCTCAGTATATCTTTCGTTCTTCCGGGCTCGGCGGCGAAGTTGTCATCAACGATGAACTTGGTCGCTTTGGAAACCGCAGCGGCCTGTTTCAGCTCCCGGAGAGTAGCCCCGACCGACTTAAAACGGTATTTCCGACCAAACATCTGGATGACCGAACAGAACTTACAACCATAGGGACAACCCCTGGAAGTAGATATGGGGTAGATGTTGGAAGGTTTCCATTTATGGACAAGAGAGAAATCGGGCTCAGGCAGGCGATCCAGGTCCTGGATGAATTCGCCTGGCGGATTATGATATTTCTTACCGTCTTTCCCCATGTAGGACAATCCCTTGATATCGGACAGAACCGGTTTCCCTTTCTCCAGATACTCTAACAATTCCAGCAACGAAGTCTCGCCTTCACCCCGTATGACAAAATCTGCGTGCTCCAGGGCTTCCTCGGCCAGGAAAGTCACATGTGGACCACCCATAACCACGGGAATACCCAGGGCTCTGATGCGGTCAGCGATGGCGTAGGCTCTGACCGCGGTTGAGGTGATGGTGGAGATACCAACCAGGTCGGAGCTTTCTATGAAAGACCAGTCTGCCTCAGCCACGTCTTCCACAAAAACTTTGGTGTTATAACCTCGGTCCCTGACCATAGTCGACAGCAGGACCGCCCCCAGCCGGGGAAGGGGAAACTTGCTGAAGATATGAAGACCAGGCGAGCCAGCTTCGAGGAATGAGATTTTTTTGATAATCATGATACTTGCAGCCTAAAAAGACTTTCCTTTCAAAAGATGATCGGGGGACCAGCTGTCGGGTTTCTCTCTCTGAGTTGCCTTAAGTCAGGATTGGCCAAAAGATAGTTCTTTTAAGCGGCTAATAGAAGCAAAAACCAGCTCCGGTTGCTCACTTCGGTTTTTCTGTGGCCAGAACCAAACATAACCATCAACCCTGTCTATCATTAATTACAGGTAGCCAGACGTCGCTGTTTCAAACCTGAACCAGCTTTCCCCTGCTTGATATGAATATATGCTTATAATGTCAGCAAGTCAAGTAAAAAAACTGGATACCAATTGCTGTCCTTTTTTAATCGGTGACCTTTATGCTGAGGCTCCTGACCGCTCTGGCTCCGGTTGTTTTATCTGTTATATGAAAATAAATATGATAAAGGCCCGTCTCCAGTGGCCGGGTTTTTAATCTGGCCAGGCAGGATAGCCGCCCGGCTTCATGCCGGCCTGAAAGTGGCTGGAGTTCGGAGGCAATGGTTTCGGCCCGGCCGTCCCTGGATTGAATCAGCACAGTCTTGAACTTCAGCTCCGGTTCCGGAGTATCCGCCGCGGGAGAAGAACAGATCAGGATAACATAAAATTCCTCAGTGCCGGTTTTAAGTCGGGGGGTGACCAGGGTATATCTATTCCAGCCCGGCGGGAAGAAAAGGGGGCTGTTATCATGTTCTGAAATCTGCCCGGCAGTCAGCAGGGCAGGCAGGCCCAGGGCCAGTTCTCCTGGCTGCTGGCCGCCCAGGACCAAATCGCTGGAGCCGAGAGCCGATTGCCCGGTGTCCAGGTTTCTCATTACCACCCGGCCTCGGTAGGCACCCGCTGGAAGTTCGAAAGGAGAGGAAAAATACACGGTGCCAGCTTCGGTCTCAGACAACGAGCTGAGCTTGATTTTCCTCCGTTCCAGGGCGGCTAAGCTGTCATCTTTATCAAAAATCACGAACAGCAACTCCAGCTTGTTCCCGGCGAGCTTTGCCATTTCCGCCCGGACCAGCCTGGTCCAGAGAATGAGGTTTTCCTTTCCTTTCTCATAGAAGCTGAAGGCGCTGCTTTCCAGGGGTAGTGGCTCCTGAAGCAACGGCTTTTCGCTAAGACACAGGTCCACCAGGTGGAGTTGTTTTTCCAGGGCGGTCAGGTCCTTGAAGGGCTTCGGGTCGAAATAACCTTTCTGGGCGTAAACCCTGGTTTTCGGCCGGTTAACTTTGACTTTCACTTCATGATACTGTCCCTCCCACTGGGCATCGACGTAATAGCCGAGAACATAATAGCATCCGGTGATCTTCTGGACCTCTTCCAGCCCCCGGGTGTAGTTATGGATATTGCCGAAATACTTACCGCCCGAGTAGTCGGCGATCTTGCCCAGGGTCAGGATACCGGTCAGCCTCAGGTCCTGGTTAATTCTGGAGATACTGTCTTCGGTATCAAAGGCATAGACCACCAGGTTGGCGTGGCTGATGGCTTTCTGCATGTCGTCTAAATAATACTGTAACTGGGTCTGACCCCAGTCCTGCCTCCAGGTGCCACCGGACTTATCCTCGGTCTGGATGCCGTAGATGAGCGAGTAGGGGATGCCGGAAGAAAAAAGAATCAGATGCTTGATACCTGGCAGATAACTGAGAGCTTTAGAGAGCTTGGTCATCTCCCGGAGGAAGGTCAGGGCCTGCACCCGGCTTTCCGAAGTCATGAAGGCTCTTTTCATCTCTTCCGAAACATTGGCCGAATCCATGATGGGGTCTTTTTCCGGCTTGGACCAGATTCCAGCCCCAACTCCACCGCGCTGACTGACGTCCAGCGGATTTTCTTCCGTGGCCTGCTGCCAGTATCTAGCCTCCAGGTTTTCTACGCTGCTCTGATATTCCTTAAGGCCGATAGCTTCCACGAAGCGTCGGATTTTGCTGTGGTCCCGGGACAGGTATTCGCGCACGGCCAGCCCCCCTTCCAGGGAGTAGGTAATGATGCCGATTTCGTCGTCGGCCTGGATGATATTATCAAGGAAGTGCAGGGCGGCTTTCCGGGTGGCCCGTAGACCTTTCGGGTTATTATAAACAAAATCAAAAAACAGAAAGAATTTCCTGCTGGCCGGTTCAGTCTCCCGGGTAGCAGCCGCAGAAGCTTTTTCGGCTTCCGGGGGTAGCAGAAAGGAATGCAGGTGTTTTTCGAATTCGGTCAGGTTTTTTCTCTGGCCGTTGTCATAAACTTCAAAGTCCTCTTTTCCCAGGTCGGTCAGGGGCTGGCCCTTGCTGTCAGTGACATAGACCTGGATTAATTTCAGGGTGACCGAGATTTCGTGCTTCGGTTTGAACTGGGGAGTCTCTTCCTGGGCCTGAAGAAATGGTGGCTGGAAAAAATAAAATAAAAAAGAGCAGGCCAGCAAAATAGCAATATAGGAAACTCCTGGCATTGGTGCGGGCTTAAGCATTGGGTTTGTCTTATTGGGCCACATTTGTTTCTCCAGTTGCCGGCTTTATGGCCATTTATTATTTTAGTCCCTTTTGCCGCTAATTGCACCAGAAAGAGGAATCGCAATCCTGTCCTGTGTTTTTAAGGGCTTGGGTAACTGGGTCCAGCCAGCTAAGGGTGAAAAATTGGAAAAATGTAGAGCGTCCCGATTTTTCATGTGCTTTTAAGGGTTTCGTTAGCCTAACCTGCTAGCTAAGTGGTTAAAAAAAAGGAAATATGTAGGGTGTCCCGCTTTTTTGCAGTATAATAAGGCGTCACTGACCAAATATAAGGGGAATGGCCGATGAGGCGGTTGACGGTGGCGCCGGCTCCGGGTAGAGCCTGCGAGGAAAAGCTGGTTGAGGTGATGACATGTTTCAAACAAGGCTGGCCGAACGCGCCCCGGGAAAAAAGGTCTGGAGCTTCACTTTTGTTTTCCTGGCCATAATTCTGCTCGTCGGCGGATATTTTTTACTCCGCCAGGAAACCAGAGCCACCATTCAGGAGCAATCGAGGGACCTGCTGGTTGTTGCCGAGCTTAAAGTTCAGGGAATCAAGCAGTGGCGCCAGGAAAGGCTAAACGATGCGGCCAATATTGCAGCCAGTCCGCTTTTTTCCGGGGCCCTGTCGAGGTGGCTGGGGCGGCCGGACGACCAGGAACTCAAAGGGGATATAGTTAGCCGTCTGGCCCTGGCCGGCAGAACCTATGGTTATGAAAATATCTTCGTGGTTGATACCGCAGGACAGATCCTGCTGTTTGTTACAGCCGGAACTGAAGTCGTCAGCCCGGAAACGGGACGAGCCCTGGAACAAGCCTTGGACCGGAAGGAAACAATCCTGTCGGAACTGCAGCGGAACCAGTCCAGCCACGTCTTCCTGGACAGCGTTTCTCCTGTAATTTCCCGGGATGGCTCGGTACTGGGGGCTTTGATCTTAAGGAGTGATGCCAACCTATTCCTCTATCCATTTCTTCAGTCCTGGCCCACCCCCAGTCCCTCGGCCGAAACCATGCTGGTCAGGCGCCAGGGCGAACAGGTTTTTTATCTCAACGAGCTTCGCCACCGCAGCCAGACCGCCTTCAGCCACGGCCCTTCCCTGAGTCAGGTCTCGCTGCCTGCGGTCAGGGCGGTCCTGGGACAGACCGGGGTTTTTGAGGGTGATGACTACCGGGGCATAAGGGTGCTGGCCGACATCCGTCCCGTGCCTGAATCTTCCTGGTTTCTCCTTACCAAGATTGATGCGGCCGAAATTCTGGCCGAAGCCCGCTCCCGCAGTGCCAGGACCATGGTCATTCTGGGTCTGCTGATGATTATCTCCGGGGGACTGGCCTTCTTCGGTTATCGCCAGAAAAAAATCGCTTATTTACGGACCCTCTACCGCCTGGAGAAGATGAAGCGGGAAACCCAGGAAGAATTCCGGACGATACTCTACAGCATCGGCGATGCCGTAATCACCACTGATCGAGAGGGAATGATCAGGGTGATGAACCCGATGGCGGAGAAACTGACCGGCTGGAAAGAAAATGAAGCCGTGGGTAAACCGCTGAATGAAGTTTTCCATATTATCAGCGAGGAAACCAGGGCCAGGGCCCAGGATCCGGTCAGCCATGTTCTCCAAATGGGCACGGTGGTGGGATTGGCCAACCATACTCTGCTCATCTCCCGCGATGGGCAGGAGATCCCCATTGCCGACGCTGGTGCTCCTATCCGTGACGAACACGGGCAGATCAACGGTGTGGTGCTGGTCTTCCGCGACCAGACCAGGGAGCGAGCTGCCCGCCAGGCCCTGGAAGAAAGCGAGAAAAGATACCGGGTGGTGGTGGAAAATGCTCATTCCGGAGTGCTGATTGTTGACCAGGATTACCGATTCGAGTATGTCAATGAGAGGCTCTGTGAAATACTGGGCCGGAGGCAGGATGAAATTGTCGGACATGATTTCCGGGAATTTCTGGATGAAGAATCCCGGGCCCTGGTGGCCGATCGTTATCTTCGGCGCCAGCGGGGCGAGGATGTTCCTTCCAGGTACGAATTCAACATTATTAGGAAGGACGGAGAAAAAAGAAGAATTGAGATCAGTTCGGCCATTGTCAAAGATCTTCAAGGCAGGATAATAACCGTGGCCCAGTTGCTGGATATTACCGAGCGGAAAAAAGCAGAGGAAGCTCTCCGGGCCAGCGAGAAGAAATACCGTTTCCTGTTTAATGCCGGCAATGATGCCATTTTTGTCTACCGTTTGACTGAGGACAGGCGTCCCGCCCAGTTCGTTGAGGCCAATGAGCTGGCCTGCCGGCTGAGCGGTTATACCAAAGAGGAATTGATGGAGTTGACTCCGTTTGATCTGGTGGTGCCAGAGGAAAGAGCCGCCGTCAATCAGTCCAACCTGGAGATAAGCCAGAAAAAACAGCGGATCTTTGAGCGGACATTCCTGACCAAAGATGGCCGGCCTATTCCCTGCGAGTTTTCCTCTCATTTCTTCGAGATGAACGGCCAGCCGACCATCCTGGCGATTGCTCGCAATATCACCGAGAGGAAGAAAGCCGAGGAAAGCCTGCGGGCTGCCCTCAGGGAAAAAGATGTTATGCTGAAGGAAATTCACCACCGGGTCAAAAATAACCTGCAGGTTATGGCCAGCCTGCTGAGGCTCCAGGCAGCTCAGTTGACCGAAAAGAAAGCCCGGGAAGCCTTCAGAAAAAGTCAGACCCGCATCCGGTCCATGGCCATGATCCACGAGAGGCTCTATCAATCCGGCAACCTGGCCAGCGTGGATTTTGCCGATTATGTGGAGAAACTGGTGACCCATCTTTATGTTCTGTATGAAGTGGACCAGAGTCGGGTTCATTTCAGGAACGAAGTTGGAGAAATCGGGCTGGATATCAACCAGGCCATTCCCTGCGGTTTGATCGTTAACGAGCTGGTTTCCAACGCCTTGAAATACGCCTTCCCGGGCAGCAAGAAGGGAGAACTCTTGGTCAAGATGTTCAGGGACGAGAACGGCCGGATTCATCTGGTGGTTAAGGACACGGGCCGGGCCCTGCCGGCAAGAATTGATATCCACAGCTCTGAGACTCTGGGCTTTCAGATCATCAATGACCTGACGAAACAGCTAAACGGGACACTCGAATATAGAAGAGACGGCGGCAACGAATTCGAAATCACCTTTTAAACGTAAAGTTTGTGGCCGCGGTTGTCATAGATGATAAAGGCCGGGAGGTCTCGTACCACTATTTTGCGCACAGCTTCCATTCCCAGGTCTTCAAAGTCAACCACTTCGGAAGAGACGATATGTTCTCTGGCCACCAGGGCGGCGGCCCCACCGATGGTTCCCAGGTAAAATCCTTTATAGCGGCGGCAGGCCTCAACCACCCTGTCAGAACGATTGCCCTTGGCCAGCATGACCCGGGAGGCACCGGCTTTCATGAACTCTTCCACGTAGTTGTCCATTCTCTGGGCGGTGGTCGGGCCGAAGCTTCCGGTGGGCAGGCCCCGGGGCGTTCTGGCCGGTCCGGCATAATAAACCGGGTGCTTCTTGAAATATTCTGGTAGAGACTGTGCGCTGTCCAGCATCTTCTTAAGTCTGAGATGGGCGATATCCCGGGCCACGATCAGCGTTCCGCTGAGCCTGAGGCGTGTCCCCACCGGGTAGCGCGACAGCTCATCCACCAGCGAGTCCATCGGCTGATCCAGGTTTATGGCCGGAGCTTCCTGAAGCTGCAGCCGGTCAATCTTTTTCAGGAAGCGGGCCGGGTTCTTATCCAGGGCTTCTACGAAAATTCCGTTGCGGTTGATTTTGGCTTTGAGGTTGCGGTCGGCATTGCAGCTGACGCCGATACCCACCGGCAGCGAACCGCCGTGCCGGGGCAGCCTGATCACCCTGGCTTCTACGGCCAGGGCCACCCCGCCGAACTGGGCCCCCAGACCGGTTTCCCGGGCAATCTGCAGAACTTTCTTTTCCCATTCCAGGTCCCGGTAGCCGTGGGGCTGGCCGGTGGGCCTGGTAACGAGGTTGTCCAGGAAGCCGGCGCTGGCCAGCTTGACCGTCTTGACGGTCATTTCTGGAGACAGGCCGCCGATGACCACAGTCAGCCGATAGGGCGGGCAAGCTGCCACACCGATGGCTCGGATTTTCTCCCGCAAAAACTCCAGCAGTGTTTTTTCGTCCCGGAGCAATGATTTGTTTTCTTGGTAAAGAGCGGTTTTGTTGGAAGAGCCACCGCCCTTGGCCATGATATAAAAGCGATACTCGCTTCCGGGAGTGCTGAAGATTTCTATCTGAGCCGGCAAATTATTGCCGGCGTTTTTTTCTTCCAGGATGGACAGCGGGGCGTTCTGCGAGGCTCTGAGGTTGAAGGTGGTGTAAGCCTCAAAAACACCCCGGCTCAGATACCTGGCATCATCAACTCCCGTTAGAACCTTTTCTCCCTTATAGCCGATAATATTGGCAGTGCCAGTATCCTGGCAGAGGGGCAGAAGTCCTTCGGCTGAAATGGCGGCGTTCTTGAGGAGGGCGGCGGCCACGAATCGGTCGTTGTCCGAGGCTTCCGGGTCATCCAGGATGGAGGCCAGGTTTTCCAGGTGTGAAGTCCGGAAATAAAAATTGACCAGGAAGAAAGCCTGTCTGGCCAGGTAGCGCAGGGCTTCCGGCTGAACTTCCAGGAATTTTCTTCCCCGGCACCTAATCTCGCTCACATAATTTGAGGTCAATTTTACATATGGGGTACGGTCCCTGTACTGCTTGAAAACGGGGGTGTAGCCAAACTTCATGTCAGGTCCTTTCCTCGGACAGTTTCAGTCTTCGATGTCCATATATTGGATGATATCCTCAAAGCCGGCGATGGCCTTCTGACCGACCATGCCAATCAGCATGAATTCGTTGGTCAGCGGGTTGAGGCGGAATTCCTATCGCCAACAGCGCCTCTCAATTTCTCGCAGATGATTATTTTGGCTTCTCGGGCTCAGCAGGTGTCTTTTCATGCCGATTTTCTGGATATTGCCGTAAGCGCTCATAGTAACCGGCCCTTGCTATTGTATCATCTGAGCCCCCTTATTTTCCAATTTTCCCCCTAGAAAGAGGGGACACCTGCAGGTGTCCCCGTTTTAGCTGTCCTCTCTCGGGGAAAAATCCGGGGACACCTGCAGGTGTCCCCATTGGCTCACTTCTTTATGGTGGCGTCTTCTTTTAGGCCGACCTTCTTATAAAGCTCGCGGCGGCCGGCCTTGTCCTGTTCCAGGATTGTTCTGGCGTATTTGGCGATTTCTTCGGCTTTAGCCCGCGGCACCACGATTACTCCATCTCCATCAGCCACGATTATATCCCCGGGGACAACCAGCACTCCGCCGCAGACGACCGGTCTGTTTACCGACTCCAGCTCGTTTCTCCCAGGTCTGATGCCTCGCCCGGGCTTTTTGAAATAAAGCGGGACTCGCTCAACGATGATTTCATCTGTATCGCGGGCCGAGCCACTGGTCACCACACCCACACAACCCAGCCGCTTCCATTCCAGGATGTTATAAGAGCCGATAGAGCCGACATCGGCGTCGGGTGAGTCCTCAATAACCAGAGCTGTCCCTTTGCGGATTAGCCTGGTAAAGAGCTCTGCTGAGCGCTTCTCATACCAGTCTCCGGCCCAGCGGTCGTAAGCTTCGGTGGTCAGACCAACGGCCGGCGGTTGCTGCGTCGGGACATACCTGGCGGTCACGGCCACACCCACAAAGCGGTGAGCGAAACGCTCGGTATCGCGCCACAGGGGATGAATTTCCGGGTTCATAAGACCGATATTTTTCAGTCCCACGGCATCCATTCCGTCCGAGACATCTGCGACTCTGAGCCCCCTGAAAAGCTCCAGAATCTGCTGGTCCTCAGCTTCGGAATAAACCGGCGTAGGTATAAAATTCATGCCAGCTCTTAGAACCTCAGGCCGGGAAGATTTCTCATCCGGCACCTGACTGAGGACTAGGCTGGATCCCAGCCAACAGAACATGGCCAGTATTAACGCCGAGCGATTAGCCAGAAATTTTTTCATTTTTCCCTCCATCTCTTTTTTACCTTTGCTTATCAATTGGTTTATATTCCGGCTTTCAGTTCGTAGTCAAGGAAAGAGAAATTGGGAAAATTGAAAAACTGAGCCGCCTTGCGAAAAAATTGGGGACGCCGAGAGAAATTGGGGATGCCTTACAAAAAATTGGCAGGCCTTAGACATTTACCGATTTTTACCTTTTCCCCGGGCTATGTACCAGGACCGACATTTTTTTATGACACATCAGCTGCCGGGGCGCCTGTGGCCTCTTTATGTTTTGAGTCTTGAGACTCCTTATTTATCGTGTTTATCCCGCGCAGTCAGCGGGCAAAGAAGTCGGTGAATAATTGTAGAATGGTTATTGTGTTCGCATTGTTTCTGTCCGCATTATTTCCCATTTATTTAATAGAGAGACAAGTATGGTGTCTCAAATTTATTCTCAGCTTATGCCCGAGAATGAGATTGCCAGGATCTGTCTCTGAGGGTCGAAAAAATGTCATGGAAAATAGGGAAACGAGTATTGTGTCCCCCTTTTTAGGGCTTGGAGGCTTCCACAAGGAGTGTCAGTCCATGCTTGCTTTCCGCCGCCCTTCGTTCTGCCAGGCGAAGCAGCAGCAGGCCAGCGGTTCCGAGCACCGCATATCCTGCCAGCCGCACAGGGGCAAGCGCTGGCGGCAGGTCATCAAGCTTCCAGGAGAATCTGCTCATAGCAACAGCCAGCCTGGAGGTCAGCACATAACGGCATCGTTCCGTTTTCAGACCAACCTTTTGCAGCTTTTCAACTATCTTTTCCTTTGTGTAGAAACTTTTGACCGCATACCGTCTTCGGTGCCGCTCTCTTTCATTATCAGTGATGCCAGGGTTCGAAAGGCTGTCAGCCGAAAAGACCAGCCGGCCCCCGGGTTTTAACATTCTGGCCAGCTGGAACAGGACTTTCTCGTCATCTACAAAGTGCTCGATGACACAGAAGCTGACGATTTTATCGAAAAAAGCCTCGGGGTAGTCAAGCTCGGCAGCATCTAACTCTCTGAATTCCAGCCTCTCATTTTTAACGCGGTTTCTGGCGCTGGCAATGGCTTTAGGATTTAAATCAATGGCTTTGACCAAGGCTCCACAGGAAGCAATCTTCTCTGAAAGATAGCCTTCTCCACAGCCTACATCCAGAATCTTTTCTCCGGGTTGCGGGTTCAGCCAGCGGAGAATAATCTTACATTCCTCGGCTCGCCTGAAGTTGCGCTGTGAGCCGAAGAGGCTTAATCTTAAGCCGGAGAGCTTGATTTTTATGTACTGTAAGCTGCCGGATGGGAAGGAGGTTTCCATGTTTTCTCCTCACTGTGAGCTGATATGAACCCTAATAGTTCTCTAGCTGGAAAAAGGGACCAAAGTTGTCCATTTGGCTTTACTATTTGCACAATTCAATATATCTCATCACCAAATAAAGTGTCAAAAACGGGGGACACAATACTCGTTTCCCTATTTTTTTGGGCCATGGCTGCTGGCTGCAGCCTGGCAGCCTGACCGGACCTGTCGCCTTTTCGCTATCTATGCGGTAATTAAAATCTTTAGGCCTGAATCGGCGAGTTTCCGCTTGATTTGATAAGCACAGCGGCTATAGTTTTTAATTTCCGGCAACCGCCTGAAGGATTATTAGAGGCTGAAAGGCCATTAAACAGGCTTCCCAGGCGGTGTCAACGTACTTTCCCAGCATTTTATGATTGAAAACGGGGGACGTCTTAGGCGTTTCCTTATTTCCCCCAAGTGAAACCAAAAATCGGGAGGGACACCTCAACTCATTAACTTTTACAAAACAGGTGACAAAATATGATGCGCTATTCTCATTTCCTAATTTTTTTCTTCTACTTCCAGTTTTCCTGCCAGGACCAATCGTCGTCTTTGGCCATGACTGCCTGAGTCATCATCGACATCCGCCCGCCGTCGTCCTTTTTATTTGAGCCGAGGCTGTAAACAATAAAGCCATCTCCTTTGACTTTGTAAACCAGAGGTTGACCGGTAAAAGGGTCAAGCGGTTCTGCCGCCAAAAAATCCGGCATAAGTTCTGAGATACTATCCGGATATTTCCTGTGCTGTTGCTGATAAATCTTACAGGCTATACCTGTCCTGGCGGCCTCCAGATAAGCTTCCAGCGTTGCTTCTTTCAGTATTATGGTATAGAGATTTGGCAAAATCAGGCCGGCCAGGCGGTATTGGGCAGGAACCTTGATTTCCTGCCCCTGCCATTGCCGGGTTTTTTCGTTTCTGTAAAAAGATTCGCCGGCGCTCTCAATCATCTCTTGATAATGCCTGGCGACCCAGATGACTTCTGATTTCAAAACAGGTCTAATTAGCCAGTAAAAAGCCCGATCGCACCACCCTGAGTTTACCCCGGAAATTATTTCTCCTCTTAATATATAATTATAAATCTCGAGGGTAAAGCCTGAGTATTCTGCCTTAAAAGCATTTACCATGGCTTTTCGCCACCACACCGGATCCAGTAGCTTCATAATTCTGGCTGCGGTTTCAGCCGGCAATTCTCTCCCATTGACCAGGCGATTCAGGTTATGAACCAGCATCCTGGTGTTGGCCATCGAGACCAGAAAGTTGATCAACATCGGTGATTGGGCACAGAGTCTGGCAAATTGCAGGCCGTGTAAAATCTCTTCATCAGCCTCATCCGTTCGCCCCTTTTCTGCCTTTAACAAAGCATCAATGATGAGGACCCTGTTGGCCTGAATCATAAGAGAGAGGTTGGGAACATTGCGTTCCAAAGGAGGTTTGTTTATGTCGCTGTATTGGAAGCAGCCTTTGGTTGAGGCTTCAATCAACAGGTCAATCGCTTTCCTGTTTTTCTCAACGATGGCCGCCAGCTTGTTCTTTTTGTCAGGGGAAAATTCTTTCCACTCAGAAATTTCGCTCACCGCTGCCAGCAGGCTCTTGTCATCCTGGTCAAGAATCAGCAGGGATTCTACGGCTTTCCAGGGAAGAGCGGCATTTTCCTGGTCGGGGCAAGGCGGAAACAGGCTTGAGGGCTCGACTATCTGGTGCCGAGCTTTTAATTCAGCCAGGTAACGCTCAAGTTTCTGGCCGTTGATATAATTAAAAATAGCTCTGAGAGCAAGCCCCGCGGCAATTATTGTGAGCAAAATAAGACCAATCCAGGCCAAGGCTTTCTTTGCTTTAACTCCCATTTAATTCCTCCATCAAAAATTTTATCTGCCAGTAAAACCCTGGTCTCTGGTCTTGATGGGATGCTTTCTTCCTGGCCGACCGTAATGAAGACAGAGATTTTTCGTACGTGCTTAATTCAGACCATTCAGCCCGGATAGAGTTTAATTCGTCTTCCACCGGTTGGTTGGAATAAGTGGTAGCAAGCGGCCATAGGGCCTGAAAGTGCTGGGTTTCTGATCGAGTAATCATTATTTCGGCCCAGAGCGTCAGGGCGATAACGGCGAGGCAGAAAATAGTTATACGGCGCATAGCAGGTGTAAAGGCTGCCTCTAAATGTGCCAGCTCTCCCTGTTCTTCAAGGCGTTGAAAAATTCTTTCTTTAAGTCCCGCCGGCGCCGGCTTCCGCCTGAATTTCGAGAGAAAAGATTCAAAGTTTCTGTCAGCTGATTCATCTCTACCTGTTTCTTTCATCTTTTCCCTCCATGATGGCCTTCATAGCAGCCAGTCCGTAACGGTAGCGGCTGGCCACTGTGTTAATTGAAAGCCCACAAGCCGCGGCGATTTCCTTGAAGGTGAGTCCTTCAAAAACCTTGAACAAGATGACTTCCCGTTGCTCGTCTGGCAATTTGGCCAGGGCCCTGGCCAGCATTTCTGTAGAATCCTGATCCGGTCCTTCAACCGTCTTCTGAATGATGTCTTGAAGACCGCCCAGATTTTGTGGGTCGAGTTTCTGATTCTTTTTGTTCTGGAGAAAACGATTGGCCTCATTTCGAGCCACTCTGAAGATAAAGGCCTCAGGCTTTCTGATAAATTTCCAGCGGATGTTGTACCTGGAAAAGCGGGTGAAGATTTCCTGCAGGACATCCTCAGCATCCTCCAGAGAGCCGAGTTTGACTGAAAGGTAATGAAACAATTTTTCACCGTATAGGTCATAAAGTTGTTCCAGTTTCATGTGGCCTTTACTGACCCTGTCTCAATATAGAAGACCCGCCCCCGGCTTATTTTTGTCTATTTTTCATATCTTTCTTTAAGAGAAGTATGGCCAGCACCACTACCCAGAGCATATAGACGCCAATGTTTATCCTCTCCCAGACGCCGATTAATGGTGTCGGCAGATTGGCCTGAAGTTTTGGTGATTCGATTCCCGTCAGAATTCCCGCGGTAATGAGTATCACAATGGTCAGGATGGAATAAACCCGGAACCGCTTTCCGAAAGCGGCTGCCCCGAAGCCGATCTGAAGCAGCATTAGAGGAACCACAACCATGGTAAAAGCGATGTGCAGGGTATCAGTCAGAGTAGCCCCGCCTGCGGCCAGAACTTCGCGTTGGTGCATGGGCGGCCAGAAAAAGCCGATGACAGCCTGGGCAATCATCGACCAGCCGACCACCCGCAACCGGCGGTTTTCCCGGGCTGAAATCAGAACGCCCCAGCCAAATGCGGCTAAAAGCAGGCCCCAAATTGTGCCTAAGGCAACCCAGAGAGCTCGGGTTGGAGCCCCGATGGCTGACAGTTCGCTGACGGTAAAAGATGCTATATTGTAGCCTGGATAGAGAATCGGTATAAAAGCATTCATGGCCACATAAAGCAGCGAAGACAGGAGGCCGCAGATGAGCAGGGCTTTCAACATCCTGCTTCTGGCCGGCCCTTCCTTTGAACCCTGGAAGGAAGGAGTTGGTTCCATTTTTTTCTCCTTTTAATAAATTTATATTCAGTCGTCTGGACGAAAAATGGGGACACGAGAGTGTGTCCCCATTCTTACTTCTGATAACCTTTTAACCTTTTTTGGTATAAAAGAAAAGAGAAAAGAGGGGACACCTGCAGGCGTCCCCATTCCCTTAAAACGGGGGACACAATACTCGTTTCCCTATTTTCAGGACAATTTTTTGCCCTGCAAAGACAGTCCCTGGCATTCTCATCCCGGAGAATTCTCGGGGTTAATCTCAAAGATTAAAAGTGGTTCGAGTTAGCATTATTAGAGACCAAAAAATAGGGAAACGAGTATTGTGTCCCCCTTTTAGGGTGCTTTCCGCCGCCCTACGTTCTGCCAGGCGAAGCAGCAGCAGGCCAGCGGTTCCGAGCACCGCATATCCTGCCAGCCGCACAGGGGCAAGCGCTGGCGGCAGGTCATCAAGCTTCCAGGAGAATCTGGTCAGGGCGACAGCCAGCCTGGAGGTCAGCACATAACGGCATCGTTCCGTTTTCAGACCAACCTTTTGCAGCTTTTCAACTATCTTTTCCTTTGTGTAGAAACTTTTGACCGCATACCGTCTTCGGTGCCGCTC
>JACIYI010000021.1 GCA_014360005.1 Candidatus Aminicenantota bacterium
TCTCTAACCAATGAGGCCTTACAAGAAAAGAAAAAAAACATACAAAAAATGATCAGCCATAAATAAAAAATCCCTCTCTTTTTCATGATCCCTCCTCTTTTGAGGAAAGTATTATTTTTGATTGAATTCAATATTCACCTCAACTTACCAGGCTTATCTTCGGAAAATCTGCCAAGTCCCAAATTCCTTTAAAATTCATATCTCAGGCAAATTCTCTAAGCTAATAAACAACAATAACATGTGAGCTCATTGTTCTATACCAAGCTGCCGCAGGGCCTCCAAGGCGGCGTTTTTGATTATATTCCGGTAAGAAGGAAGGGCTGCTGCTTTTCTGAGAAAATCCGCCTGATTCTTATCGCCCGTTTTCCCCAAAGCCCTGAGTGCTTCAGCCTGGGCCACATAGCTATCATCCCGCTTAAAGCATTCCTGAAAAAACCCGGCTAGAGTCGGCTGCGCCAAATCTCCCAAAGCTTTTAGAGCCGCAGCTCGTACCTGGGAATGCTTATCTTTACATTTATCCTTTAAAAAAGAAATAAACTTCGTATTCTTCCAGCTGCCAATGGTTTCTACAGCTGTTTTCCTTACTGCCCAGAATCCGTCATTCCGAGCTATATTCTGTACAGTTTTTAACACCCCTGGCTTATCTGCAAACTTCTCCAGTTGCTGCACAGCCCACATCCGGCCAATGACATCATCATGCTGTGCCTGGTAAAGCAGCTCCTCCATACTTTTAGGAAAAGTCCATTCTTTGAGAAGATAATTACCGCGGTCAAAACGGACCAGCCTGGGCTTAGCCGTCAGGTGAAATTCATAATAATTTTCTCTCTCCGTTATCCAGATTTTGTAAATGACTTCGTCATCCTTATCTCCCTTAATACTGCCTTTATCAAGACTCTTGCTACCCCTTATCCCGATCAATACCGGCATTTTAAATATGGGAGTCCCGCGAGAAGTATCTTGAACCTGTTTAATGATCAGGCCAAGGGTTTTTTTCTCTTCATCCCATTTTGAGCAAATCTCAAAAACTGGATGCCCCGGTTTAAAAACCCATTGCTCAAAAAACCAGTCTAGGTTTTCTCCTGTAACTTCTTTAACCGTTTTCATGAAATCGTGGGTATCAACAGGTTGAAAGGAATAGCGGTGAAGAAATTCTTTCAGCACCTTAAAGAAATTTTGATCACCGAGAATGAATCTGAGCATATGAAGAACACAGGCCCCTTTCCGATAAGAATGAGCATCAAACAAATCCTGTGGAGCATCATAATGGTCAGTAACAATCGGTCGGATGTACCTGTTTCTTGCTTCTCGCAAATAAGCATTTTTCTTACCCAGCAAATTTATAGCTCCTTCTTCTGGTCCGCGGTCATATTCATAGTAAAGATAATCAGAATAAGTGGCAAAACCCTCGTTGACCCAGGCATGTTCCCAGCTCCGTAATGTGATCAAGTCTCCCCACCATTGATGAGCCAGTTCGTGTGAGACAATTCCAATGCTAGAAAAATCTTTCTCGGCTTTTTCGTCATGGATAATTGCATAAGTCATGGCCGTAGCCGAAGTGCTTTCAGCACCACCACCTAAGGGCACTGATATCTGGTCATACTTATCCCAGGGGTAAGGAGTGCCAAAAGTCTTGATGAAAAACTCCATCATCTTCGGTGTCTTTTCATAAGAGCGAAGAGCATCTCTGGCGTGCTGAGGAAAAACCCAGTAATTTATGGGAATATTCTGGTAGTGGTCACGGATAATTTCATAGGGGGCAGCCGCCAAGAAAATTAAATAAGTAGAGTGAGGTTTATCCTGAACCCAGTGATAGGTCACTGTTTGTTCGCGCTCATTCTTTGTCACGCTTACCAGACGACCATTAGAAGCAACCTTATAAGGCTCTTTCACAGAAGCGATTATTTCATTTGTGACTTTATCGTTGGGAAAGTCATAACAGGGGAACCAGTGATGAACTCCATCAGGCCAGGAATCTGAAGCCACCAGCATCGGATGTTCCGCGGTAGCCTCAAAAAAACGGAGACCTTTCTTATTAGTAGTTTTATGGGCCTGATCATCACTTTTATAAAAGACCGTGATGGAAAATACCTCACTTACGTTATAAGGTCGCGATAGTTCAATCAAAAGCTTTTTATCTGTCTGTTTAAAAGAAAGAGGACGCCCCCATTCGTCATTTACTTTTTCAACCCGGTAATCTTCAGCATCAAGTTCAATAATTTTTAAATCGGGCCGAAGAGAACTTAGGGTCAGGACCGCCTCTCCCTGGAAAGCCTT
Source organism: Candidatus Aminicenantota bacterium (assembly GCA_014360005.1). GTDB lineage: Bacteria > Acidobacteriota > Aminicenantia > Aminicenantales > Saccharicenantaceae > Saccharicenans. Next base: position 2,275 of record JACIYI010000021.1, read on the forward strand.
ACCCTCAACATCCAGATTAAGTTTAATCAGGTAGTGGCGGGCATCATATGTTCTGCTCCTTTCCCACTGGCGCGGTTTTTGGCTAAAATCAACCTGCGGAGCATAAGCCCCGCTGATTTCGGGCAAAAAAAGGATTGTGCTCAGAAACAAAAAAAAGAGCACTACCTGAAGAGAAGCGCTGCCTTTCCTCATATTTATACTCCTGATTCATTGATTCCATGCCCAGGCACTTGATTAGTAAACCTTGTTCCTTTTAAGCACCTGGATAACCCCATCTTTTTTCATCAGCTCTTCTATTTCTTCCACGGTTCGAGGAAGCCCCTCGCCCAAATTTATATAGCCCGTTTCAGTTATGACAATTGTGTCTTCAAGACGGATGCCTATCTCTTCCTCGGGATGAATAACCTGAATATCACAGGCAAAAACATATCCTGGTTTTAAAACCTCGTCCAGTCCGGAAAAAGTGGCCTGGACATCATGAGTAGCCAGCCCAACCGAATGGTTATACCCACCATAGCGAAGGGGACCTCTCAAATCGCGGTCTTCGGGAGAAAGGCCTTTCTCCTGTAAAAATTTTTTGGCCTCTTCGGAGACCTGCCGCAAAGTAATTCCTGGCCGGTAACTGTTCAAGCAGGCCTGGCGAACCAGCAGTGCTTTCTGGTAAAGTTCTTTTTGCCGCGGGGTAAATTTTCCATTGACCGGGAAAGAGGTTGAAAGGTCAACGTTGTAATATTTGAAATCAGGGCCAGCATCAAGAATAACAAAATCTCCATCCCGGAGGGTTCGGTCGTAGGCGTGGTAATGACCAAAGGCGTGATTTTTCCCTGACATGATAATGGTATTAAAGGCCAGATCCTGGGCTCCTGCTTTGAGGCAATAATACTCAAACAGCGCTGCCAGCTCTTTTTCAGTAACACCTGGACGCGTCGCTTGAATCACTGCCCGGTGTGCCTTGACTCCAATCCGACCAGCTTGACGAAGTACTTCTATTTCCGCTGCGGATTTATATTTTCTCAAATCCCAAACCACTCTTGAGACATCTTCAACCCGCAAGCGAGGGAACTTATTCCTTAACTGGTAAACGAATTGCAATTCTTTAGTTAGGCGCTGGTCGAACAAATCCAGCACCATCGTTCTCTGGAGAGCGTTGTATTTCTCCCTGCTATTTTCTCTCATCAATTCTTCTGAATAAAACATGGTATAAACAGTTCGGCCTTGGTTGTTTAAGCCTGCCAGATAACCCGGAAATTGTTCTAAAGGTAGAACTTTCTCTATCCCCGTGACTTTTTGCGGCTCGCGGATTAAAGAAAGAGGAAGCCCCTGGCTTTCAGCTTCTTTTTCAGCAATAGTGAAGAAAAGAATGCTTTCTTTTTTCTTACCATCAACGGCCAGGATGGCATTAGGAATTTCAACCCCGCAAAAATAAATCAAATCATTATTTTGATAAAACTGATAATCGCCGCTGGGAGTCTTGGCCCCAAGAAAAATAGCCAGACCATCACCGATATGCTCCATCAACCGGGCCCGGCGCCGGGCATATTCATCAGGGGGGAAAATAAGTGCGGCCGAGAGAAAAGTGGTAATAAATACCAAGATAATAAGTGTTAAAATTACAGGCTTGAGTAAAAACCCTAAGGTTTGCTTTCTATAGTTAAACAACTTTTCTCCTTTCTTTTTCAACATAAATAATAAACAACATTAAGTCAAAAGTTTTCTTGCGAGAATAATTATCCAGCTATGATAATTTCTTGACCGCACCCCAGAAAAAACTATTTATCTCGATGTTCAAGTTAATCAAGCTAAATTGCCCGGTATTTCATTTTATTCTCATTTAATTTTAATAAGCCCGCACTACCAGATTAAAGACTTGATATGCTTTTTTTTATTTGATAATTATTGCCCCTAGGAGCAAGAAAAATGAGTGAAAAATTAAACCGCCGGGATTTCTTGAAACTTACCGCGGTTGGAACTTTAAGCCTGCCGCAGGTTTTCTCTTCCCTTTCCTGCCGGAGGCCAGGTTCCAGGCCCAATATTATCTTCATCCTGTCGGACGACCATGCCTGTCAGGCTATCAGCGCTTACGGCAGCCGTCTTATCCAGACCCCTCACCTGGATAGGCTGGCTCAGGAAGGAATTCGTTTTGACTGTAGCTTTGCTACCAATTCTATCTGTGCTCCCAGTCGGGCTTCTATTCTCACTGGTCAATACAGCCATCAGCACGGAGTTATTGATAACAGCTTAGAAATGAAATCCCAGGAAGGAACCTTTCCGGTTCTCTTCAAAAAATCCGGCTACCAGACTGCCCTGGTGGGAAAATGGCACCTGAAGGCTACTCCTGTTGGCTTTGATTATTTCTCCATCCTGCCCGGCCAGGGACATTACTACAACCCGGAGTTCATTGAAAGGGACAGAAAATATGAGGAACATGGCTACGTCACTGATATTATCACGGAAAAATGTCTGGCCTGGATTAAAAAAAGAGATAAGAGTAAGCCCTTCTTTCTGTTTATGAACCACAAGGCACCTCACCGCAACTGGATGCCGGGACCGGAAACTCTTCGCCTTTTTAGAAACGAGGACCTGCCGGTGCCGGAAACTTTCTTTGACGATTACCGCACCAGATGTGAGGCCGCCCGCAGTCAGGAGATGAGAATTGCTGACCACGCCTATCTGTCTTATGACCTGAAGTTATTCCCCTTAAATGCCGGAGAGATAAATGAACAGGAGAAAACCGGTCTGGCCTACTGGAATTCTGTATATAACCGCCTGACTGACGAGCAGAAAAAAACCTGGGAGGAAGCTTATAGAGATGAAAATGAAGAGTTCAGAAGAAAAAAGCTTGAAGGACAGGAGCTGGCTTTATGGAAATACCAGCGCTACATCAAGGATTATCTGCGCTGCATAGCATCAGTTGATTTAAGCGTTGGCCGGCTGTTAGATTTTCTGGATAAAGAAGGCCTGGCCAGTAATACCCTGGTCATTTACGCTTCCGACCAGGGCTTCTTCCTGGGTGAACACGGCTGGTTTGACAAGCGCTTTATGTATGAGCCGAGCATCCGTTTCCCCCTGCTCATCCGCTACCCTGATGGAGTGGAAAGAAAAGTTGACCAGAAACATCTGGTACTCAATGTAGACTTAGCGCCAACTCTGCTGGACATGGCTGGACTGCCTGTGCCGGCTTATATGCAGGGAAAATCATTTAAGGATATCCTTGAGGGAAATGAGGTTTCTGATTGGCGAGATTCCTTTTACTATCATTATTATGAATATCCCGCTGTCCATTCGGTTAAACGTCACTATGGAGTCAGGACTTCCCGTTACAAACTGATTCATTTTTATCATGACATCGACTGCTGGGAATTTTACGACCTCCAAGCCGACCCTCAGGAAGTGCACAATGTGTATAACCAGCCTGATTACCAAAAGGTTAAAGATCAACTGATGAAGGAACTTAACCGCCTGAAAACAGAACTTGGAGTCAAGCCAGAAATTTAATCAATTTTTTCTTAAAACCTGGAAGCTTTTTTATTAAAACTTCGGCAAAAGGCTAATATCTATACTAACTTGCCATCTTGCTCAAGTTCATAAATCGCAAGTATTAAAATACAGACACCGATGATTATTATCCAAAGCCAAAAATGTTTTTATATTTATTGAATAGCTGCAGCTCACTGAAAAATTATTTTGACATGGCCCCGTCAATCACAGCCAGCTATTTTAATAAATTCAAAATTTTCTGTAGTTAAAATCTCCTGCCTTTAAATTTTTTCCCCAAAAAACTACAGTTCTCTGTTGAACCTTTACTGGAATTTTTTTCTGTCTTCCACCAGCCGTTGAATCCACTTCAGGCAATGGCGGTGGAGCTCTTCAAGAATAGTCTGATATTGAGGTAAACGGGCCAGGTTGTGTTTTTCCTGGGGATCAGTTTGTAAGTCAAAAAGCTCAACATATTCCGGGTGCCTGGGATACTGAATATACTTCCAGCGATCTGTCCGAACACACTCGCTTTGAGGGATTTCTGGATTATCCCAGAGTTCTTCGCAGAAAATTTCTTTTCGCCAGTCTTTTTTCCCGTGCCCAAGCAGTGGTTTGAGACTGAGGCCCTGATACTTATCAGGAACGGGTAATCCTGCCAAATCCAGAATGGTGGCCGGAATATCAATGTTGAGTACCAATTCTTTTCTCACCAGGCCGTGGCTTCCCTCTTGAGCCCGCGGATCATAAATTATTAAAGGTACTTTTATGGATAAGTCATACATGAGCCATTTACCGGCATACCCTCTCTCGCCAAGGAAATATCCGTTATCTGAAGAAAAAATAATGACCGTGTTTTTGTCCAGGCCTGAGCGCTTCAGTTCAGCTAAGATTCTCCCCATCACCAGGTCAACACCGCTGATCATCCGGTAGTACCCCTTAACCATTTTCTGATACTTTTCAGGCGTATCAAAGCGCCAGAACCAGCGCGTGCGGTTCATGGTGTTTTTCAGAAATTCGGGTTGCGCTCCATAATATTTAGGGTCAGCCATTTCCGGAACAGGAATCTGTACGTCTTGATATAAATCATCAACCTCCGGTGGCCAGAAATATTGTTCGGGGTTATCATCATCAGCATGAGGGGCCCAGGGACACCAGACCAGACAGAAAGGCTGATCGAGTTTTACCTGGCGAAGGAAATCAACAGCGTATTCGCCTTCTAATTCAGTTATATGTCGCTTTACTCCATTAACTGTCTGGAAATAAGGAAAACCAGTAAGTTTCATATAATCAAACATTTGTTTTGTAACGCCTTCTTCCACCTTTACGCCAAATTTGCCCACAAAGCCGACGCGATAGCCGGCTTTTCTCAGCAAGACCGGGTAGCTGATATCAGTGAAGGCATGAGTCAGAGGCGGTTTGGTAAAAGTATAAGTATGGGTTCGTTCGTAAGTTCCGGTAAAGATGCTGGCCCGGCTGGCAGCACAAATGGGAGTGGTGACAAAAGCCTGCTCAAACCTCACCCCTTCCTGAGACAGACGGTCAAAATTTGGGGTCTTAATAATCGGATTTCCGGCGCAACCCAGCATATCAAAACGCTGGTCATCGGTCAGGACAAACACAATGTTCGGTCGTTCACTCTCTTTCAAGGTCGCGCCAAGCTCTTTCTGGAAAACTAAAGTTCCTAAACCAGCCGCTGAAACCTTAAGAAAATCCCGGCGCGTCAGGTTTTCCATTAAATTTTTCTTAAAGGTCATCTTGTGCCTGCCACTATTCAATTAACTTTACATCAGATATCAGTTTAACAAAAAGCCAGGGGCTAGAACAATTTTCAAAATATTCCTTAGCTTGAAGGCACCTGGCCGGCCTCAGGCACACGGAAAGAAAAATCGCTGCTAAGAATCACCAATCACTGAGTAACAATGTGAGCTACTAAGGTGCTACTAAGGTCTTGTGTTTATTGTCTGAACTGAGCCTAATGAGGATCTAATTTAGCCTTATTAGAATTCAACTCTCATCCTGTTCGGTCCAGAAATTTATTCTGGCTATTATTTCCATTTATAAATGAATAAAATATTGAAGAAAGGTTGAATCGGAAAAATCCGGGTTTGGTAAATGACCAAAGCAGGCCTTATCAACAGAAAAAAACTGACCAGCCTGCTGATTAAACCAGCCGGGCCGGATTGTAACCTTCACTGCCAATATTGTTTTTACCTGAAGAAAAGTGAGCTGTTCCCCGAAACCCATCGCCACCGGATGAGCCTGGAAATCCTGGAAGAAACCATCCGGCAGGCGATGTCTCAGTCAGGTCCTGAAATCAATTTTGGCTGGCAGGGTGGAGAACCCACCCTTATGGGCCTTGATTTTTTCCGGCAGGCAGTTTATTTCCAGCAGAAATATGGAACTCAGAAGTCGGTGAGTAACGGCTTTCAAACCAACGGACTTCTCATGAACAAGGACTGGGCCCAGTTTTTTCGCCACTTCAAGTTCCTGGTTGGACTGAGCCTGGATGGTCCCGAACATATCCATGACCGGTATCGCCGCCACTCCAGCGGCCAGGGCTCGTGGTCCAAAGTGGTAGAAACCGCCAAATTGCTTCTTGACTCTGACGTGCCCACAAATGCTCTGGTAGTCGTGAACGGTTATTCGGTCAGATTTCCGGAAGAAATATATGAATTCTTAAAAAGCCTTGGGCTCACCTACATGCAGTTCATACCCTGCCTTGAACCTGACCCGCAAAATCCCGGTAAACCAACAAGCTTCTCTGTTCCCGCTGACCACTATGGCGATTTTTTGCTCAGGTTGTTTGAGCTCTGGAAGGCAGATTTCCGCGATGGTCGGCCAGCAACTTACATCCGCGAGTTTGAATCCCTTATTTTTGCCTATGCTGGTTTAACTCCGCCTGATTGCACCCTGCATAAAGAATGCGGTGACTATGTGGTGGTTGAACACAACGGCGATGTTTATTCCTGCGATTTTTACGTTCAGCCTGAGTGGAAGCTGGGAAACGTAAAAGAAAAGCGCCTGGTTGATATGCTTAACTCTGCTACCCAGAGAAAATTTGGTAAACGAAAATCTCTTCTGCCCGAAGAATGTAAAAAATGCCGATGGCTGCCTTATTGCCGGGGCGGATGTCCAAAGGAAAGAGGTTACTGGCCTGAACCAGAAAAAAGTCTTCTCTGCCAGTCTTACCAGCGCTTCTTTCAGCAGGCCAGCCCTTTCTTCCAGGAACTGGTAGAAAACCTGAAAAAAGATACTCCTTTCCCTGAGAAAAAAAATTAAATCAAACTCTATACTCAATTAAGCTCACCAAAAATTAGCCAATTTAATCAAGAATAAACCCAGAATGGATAATCAGGTTCAGATTTTTATTTTTTGCAAATAACGAGCTCAGTGTTTTATATTTATGGCAGAAGCCTGCTGGCTAAATTAAATCTTAAAAATAACAAGAAAAAATACTAATAGGTGCAGCCAGAACTCAAGGAACTTTAATAAGGAGAAAAGCATGCCTAAGCTAACTGGAACTCTGGCCCTGGGAATTTTACTCATCTCTATTTTCATCTTTGCTTCAAGCGACCAGCCTGCTGCTAAGCTCCGAGCTGACTATGACGGGCTGGCTCTGACCCCGCCTATGGGCTGGTACCCCTGGAATACTTTTGGCCAGGAACCACAGAATGAAAAGTTAATCAAGGAAATGGTTGAAGCCCTGCTTTGCAGCGGAATGAAAGAAGCGGGCTATGCTTACATCGGACCCGATGAAGGCATTTGTTTTTATAGAGCTGAGAACGGGAAGCTAACTACCAATTTAGAGCGCTACCCCAGCGGCTTAGGCGGGCTTGGAAATTACATTCATCAACGCGGCCTCAAATACGCCCTCTACACTGACGCCGGCACCCTCACCTGCAGCAAGGCCATGCCCGGCACCAGGGGTTATGAATTTGAGGATATGCGCCAGTTTGCCGTGTGGCGAGCTGATTACTTGAAAATCGACTGGTGCAACACGAAAGGACAGGATATCATCCAGACCTACTCTCTGCTGGATGAAGCCCAGCGCGCCGCCGGCCGTCCCCTTATCCATAGCCTTTGTTCCTGGGGAGTGGGAGAACCCTGGAAGTGGGCGGCCGCAGTGGGGCATCTGTGGAGGACAACCGGTGATATCTGTGAACCAGGAAAAGCCGACTGGAGCTCAGCTATGAAAATAGTTTCGGCCAACGAGAAATTGTTTGCCTATGCTGGACCGGGTCACTGGAATGACCCGGATATGATGATTGTCGGCATGCCCGGACTGAGCCAGGCCCAAAACCGCAGTCTTTTCAGCCTGTGGTGTATGATGGCCGCACCGCTTATAGCTGGAAATGACCTGCGCCAGATGACCGAATCCACCCGGCAAATCCTGACCAACTTAGAAGCCATCGCTATAGACCAGGACCCGCTCGGGATTCAGGGACGCATCATCAAGAATGATGGCCAGGTCAGTATCTGGGGTCAAAAGAAATTGTTCGATGGCAGTCAGGCCGTACTCGTTTTCAACCATAACAATTCGCCATCTGAAGTCACCATTAGCTGGGATGAATTCGGCTTCAGCCGCGAAGCCAGTCTTTATGTCCGGGACCTCTGGAAACACCAGACAACCGGACCGATAACCGGTGGCCTTTCCGTGACCGTCCCGCCGAATGATGTAATCATGCTGCGTCTGTCCAGAACCAAAGAGTTTCCGCTTCCGCCGATTATCAGTGCCGACACTTATCTTATCTCGCTACGCTCAAAAAGCTCCAGGCCGGAGAAGCTTTCCGCTTCTTTAACCATTCATAATGCCGGAACAGTTGATTTGCCACTCTGGAAGGTTCACGGGTCATTTCCAGCCTGGCTTAGGGTAGAAATTAAAAAACAGGGGAAAAACCAGATTGTTACCAATAAAATTAATACCGCCGGTCTCAACCCAGGCTATTATCACGCCATCGTCAGGTTAGATAATACTGAACCCATTTCCAAAAGACCGCTGTCCGCTTTCTATTACGACGTAGAGCTTGAAGTTAAATAATGAGAATAAAAATGAAAACTATTAAACCCATTTTTTGTTTTTTAATCATTCTTTTAATCCTGTTTTTCTTTGCTTGCAGCTCTGGAATTGACGAGAAAAAGTCGGCCCCGTCAGCGCCCATTAGCCCTCAAGCCGCTGCCCTGCAGAAAAAATTAGCCCGGGGCTGGAATACCTGGGAAAACGGGAGTGTTTTAACTCATGTTCTGTTGCCAGAAGGTTTCGCCGTTAAACTCATGCTCAAAGACCATGAATCAGGAGAAACCCTGACCGAAGCTTTGATTGGCCGAGAAGACTTCGCTTCAAGAGAACAGGTTATCCCCGGACCACGAACCTATGATGGTTCATATACTGAGCTGGAAGTAAAATGGCAAGGCATCTACATCCGCGTTCAGAGCGCAGCTTTCAATAACGAACTTTATTTGCTGATAAGCCCACTTGAGGCTTCCCCACAGGATTCATTGATTGTTGTCCCGCAAATGCTATGGGGAAGAAAAGGGGAAATATTCCTGAAACAGAACCAGATTATCGGGAAAACCCCAAATCAGAATATTTCCCTGTATGTTGATGGAAATAAGCTGGAAACAACCGTAGATAAAATCATTCTATCCTTAGATAAAGCCATTACGATTTCATCGCAAAAATTAAAGTCACCAGATGACATAGCAAAAATACTGGCAAAGGCCAGGAAAAAAGTTCCTGATAGTAAGCTCGTATGTCCCGAAGCACCGGAAGAATACAACGCCCTGCACACTGTTCTGTCCTGGAATACTATTTACGACCCTGACAATGACAGAGTAATTACTCCAGTAAGCCGCAACTGGTCAGCTTCTGCCGGCGGCTGGGTTTTGTTTGAGTGGGACACCTATTTTGCCTCCTACATGTTAGCGCTGGACAACAAGGACCTGGCTTATTCCAATGCGCTGGCCATGACCAGAGCAATTACTCCAGGAGGATTCGTGCCCAATGTCGTCCATCCAGGGTATAGAAGTGAAGACCGCTCTCAACCACCGGTGGGTGCTCTGATAATCAAAGAAATTTATAAAAAATACGGTGAAAAATGGTTCTTGCAGGAAGTATTTAATGAATTACTTTCCTGGAATCGCTTCTGGGCCAATTATCGGGATATTGACGGTTACTTATGCTGGGGGTCTGACCCTTATTCTCCCGGGAAGCTTCCTGAGCGTTTAATTAAAGGAATTGGCACCAGGATAGGAGCCCAATGGGAATCAGGGCTGGATAATTCTCCGATGTGGGAAGAGGCGATTTTTGACACTACCAGACATCGCCTGCTGCTGGCTGACGTGGGTTTAATGAGTCTTTATATTGCTGACTGTCTGAGTCTTGCGGAAATCGCCCGCATCCTGGACGAACCTGAGATAGCCAGAGAACTAAAAGAACGAGCAGAAAAATACTCTAAAAAACTTCAGACTCTCTGGGATGACAGGTTTGGCCTTTATCTGAATAAAAACCTGGTAACCGGAAAATTCAGTTATCGTTTATCACCCACTTTATTTTATCCACTGCTGGCCAGAGTACCTGACCAGCCACAGGCAGAAAGAATGATTAAAGAACACTTTTACAACCCGGAAGAATTCTGGGGAACATATATCTTGCCTTCCATCGCCCGAAACGACCCGGCCTATAAGGACAATCTTTACTGGAGAGGAAGGGTCTGGGCTCCGTTGAATTTTCTGGTGTATTTAGGCCTCAGGAATTATAACCTGCCTGAAGCCAGAAAAGAGCTGGTGGAGAAGTCCAGAGATTTGCTATTAGCCTCCTGGATAAAAGACAAACATGTGTTTGAAAATTATAACGCCGAGACCGGTCAGGGCGATGATGCCGGATGGAGTGACGCCTTCTACCACTGGGGAGCGCTGTTAGGGCTCATGGGCATTATTGAAAAAGGTTATCTGCCGCCGCCAGAAAAAAATTTATAAAAATTTTATCATCAACGTGTTAACTAATTTGCCAGGCTGCAGCTTTCTTGTTATTTCAGAGTCTTCCGGGGCAGCTTGACGTCTGTCATAGCCGCTTCGTAAGCAAAAGCAGCCATGACCACCGCGTTTTTCATCAAATCTTCCGGTGAAAGAGTATCAAGAAAATCCAGGTTGGTATGACCGGCGGTGCCGGCGATTCTGTCCTGAATAAACTGAAAAGCCGGCAGACCGGCTTTGTCGAAAGGTACATGGTCAGTGCTGCCGACGCTTCTGATGGAGATAGTGGTCATGCCAAAATCTCTGAAAGGCTCCATCCAGGCCTGGAAAAGGCGGCGCACATGTTCGTTGCCCTGGAGATAAAGGCCCCGGTACTGCCCGGCTCCATAATCCTGATTAAAATAGACCTGAAATTTTTCATACTCTCTGGTGGCTGGGTTAGCCGGATCTTTAGGATTACCAAAATGCTTCTTTACGTATTCTGTAGAACCGAACAGCCCCTGTTCTTCTCCGCTCCAGAGAGCCACCCTTATCGTTCGCCGGGGCGAGGCTTCGATGGCTTTAAGAATCCTGGCCGCTTCCAGCACCACCGCACAGCCAGAAGCATTGTCACTGGCGTTAGGACTGGCCTGCCAGCTATCAAAATGTGCCCCAATCATGACCACTTCATCCCTCAGGTCAGTGCCTGGTATCTCACCTATGACATTGGCTGCTTTTTCTACTTTCTTTCCAATCTTGCTGTGAATCTCAAGTTCCACCTTAACCGGGAGGCCTCGTTTAACAATTCTGTACATCCGGTTATAATGCTCGGGCGTAACAGCTACAATCGGCAATGAATCCAGAGTTTTTTCTCTCGACCATTTATCCTTAACGCTACCCGGTCGGGAAAACCCAACCACTACACCTGGCCTGCCACGTTCACATTGAAAGACCGCCACGGCACCTTCGGATTTGAAGAAAGCAATTTTTTCTTCCTGCGTGAGTAAATCCGGATTGGGAGGAGCAGGAGCAGGCCGAACAGGTGGGATAACATCCTGTTCCAGTTTCTTTAAATCTTCATCGCTCAGCCGACTTACGCCACGCGATAAATTAGCCTGCGTTATGGGCAACGGAGGACTGCTTAAAACAACCGCCCCTTTCAATTTGCCTTTGAGCTGAGCCATCTGTGATTTTAACTTAATATCACCGATTACCACCGGGCAGACGACTTTGCCCTTTGTTCCAGGAGTATGGGCCAGCGGGAAGCCAGTCATCGGTTGATAGTCTGGTTTCAGCATATGAAGAGAAAAATACTCATTATCCCAGCTCACCCCATAATCCATGTAGGGCTCAACGACCACATTTTCCAGGCCGATTTCTTTCATCTTGGCTACAGCCCATTGCTGAGCTTTCTTCATGGCTTCGGAATTGGTCAGGCGTGCTCCGAGAACATCAACAATGTAACCAGCTATGTCCATAACCTGTGACCTTTGCAGCCCTTCTTCCCTTATCCTGGCGATGGTCTCCCAGTGTGGTTCAATCTGATTCTGACCGCTCCACCAGGCTGGAAATAATAGAACACAGGCTAAAATTATTCCCAGCATCTTTTCTGTCTTTCTCATAAGAAGCTCCTTCCCTTGAGATCCGGTGTTGGCTTAAATCTCAAGAATCATCAGCCTGTAAAAATTTTTTTTCTGAGGTCTTTTATCAAATTTGTAAAAATTAATAAAGTTTTTTTCATAATGAAACATTTCCCTCTGCCCGCTTTCCAGCCAACATCATAACTTTAGGCCCAGGTTCATCGCTTTCTGGTTGAGAAGAAAAGATGATGGATAGAGCGAAGGATGGCTCAAGCTCGGGGGTTTCAATGCTCGGAAACCTGCCTTTTCTAATTTTCTGGCTTCTTAACCCTGTCCGGGCTGCCTTCCCCCCGGGGAGGTCAGCTACAGCTATCAAGCTGGGGCCTCCGGGGAAAAATGCCGGCCAGGAGGCTATTGGTGTAAATATTTTTTAAGGAGTTAAGAAATTTTATGTTGAAATTAGCCTGGCCTCGGGGAAGCTAGTCTCAATTTCCCCTTTTACCGGAGGCCTTTTTGCCGGGTCCGGCAATTTTCAGTCTGGCATAAAAGTTGCAGCTTTCATAAGTGGAAACAGGGGGTGAGCAATGAAAAGAGTAATTGGCATCCTCAAAAGGAAAAGGGTATCCGGGACTGAGGGGTTAAAACAGCAGCCTGTAAAAGAATTGCAGGGGGGAGAGGTCAGGCTGAAACCGCTGAGAAGAGCTAATCTGGATAAGCTCCCCAGGCCGGAAATTTTCAAGGATTCTTTTATAGTCATCAGCAAGAATTTCAAGCTGATTATTCTGGCCGTAGCCATCTCCGGCCTGATTCATCTGATGGCCGGGGCCCTGCTCATTGGTGTTCCGTTGATGAATCCGGGTTCGCTTCCACCAGTCCAGGTTTATAGCGCCTTCCTGGCCCCGATACCATCTCCCGCTCCACCACCGGCTCCGCCCAAGGGCCGCCCGGGAGGCTCTGGCAAAAAGACACCGATCAAGGCTCAGCCGGCTGTGGCTCCAGGAGTCCTGGTGGCTCCGGTCGATATACCGGAAGATATTCCCGAGGAAGGAATCAACGGCTATGGCCACAAGCCCGGTGTTTCCTGGGGAGTAGATTATGGAGAAGAGACTCCCGTCTGGGGTAAAGAACTTGAGAAATTGATAACCCCTTTCGGCCAGGAAGAAGAAGAGCCAGTCCGGGCCATGGGTGAAATCAGACCGCCGCGCCTTATCCGCCGGGTTGAACCCGTTTATCCCGAGATAGCCCGGCAGGCTCGGAAGGAAGGCATCGTAATTCTTGAAGCCACCACCGATATCTACGGCCGGGTCCAGAGTGTCCGCGTTCTGCGCTCGGAGCCGTTCCTGGATGAAGCAGCTATCGAAGCAGTCAGGCAGTGGGTCTACGAGCCGATGATTATCAACGGTCGGCCCCGGTCGGTGACCTTCACGGTGACTGTGATTTTCAGGTTGCGGAGATAACAACGACTGGTCAAAAGAACATTTTTACATATCATAAGTAACAAATTAGATATGTAATCAATATCGAGACCTGCCCTTCAAAAAAATTTGCTTCTAAGCGAATTAAAAATCAACTGTAAATTACTAAAAATCTATAATTTAAAAAAATTGCTTGACATTTATATCTTGATTACTTATTTAACTATAGAAACAAAGTCAATTATGAGCTTATGCTTTACATATAAATTATTTTTGTGCCGGACGGCCCGGAATGAGAATTAAATTCACTAAATCCTGCCAGACCGTTAACAAAATACAACCCCTTAAAGTTTCCTGCCCTATTACAAAAATGCGGCTGAACCAGACTCAGCTTTTTAAGAAAAGTTCTAACAAGCATCCCCAGAAAGATATTAAAAGAGGCTGCTGGTCCCAGCTTTTGCTATTTCCAGTCGGTCTGAAATTTCAGCTGTCATGAGGATCATAAAAAAATCTATATGAGAAGGAGGTGAGAAATGAGTGTCTTCAGTAACAACCGTTTGTGGCAAGGTAAAAAAATAGCATGATGAAGGAGGAAAAATGAAAAACAACAAAATCTTGCTGTTCGTCGTCAGCCTGTTGCTGCTGTTATCCGGTTTGGCTTTCTCGCAGGAAATGCAGACCGGGTCGATCAGGGGCAAGATTACTGACGACAAGGACACCCCTCTGCCTGGAGTATCGGTTGTGATCACCGGCCCGGCGCTTCTCGGAAAGATGACCGCGGTGACCAACCAGGAGGGTGCCTTCAGGATTCCTGGGTTGCCTCCTGGTTCTAACTACGAGGTCAGAGCAGAACTCGATGGCTTTGAAACCGTTATCAGGAAAGGCCTTATTATCAGGGTGGGCATGACGGTGACAGTTGACCTTAAGATGAATCCCTCCAGCCTTAAAGAAGAGGTTACCGTTATCGCCCCATCCCCGACCGTAGACGTGGTGCGGTCGACAAAATCAACTCTGGTCACCACGGAGATCCTGTCCTCGCTGCCTCTGAGCCGTACCTTCAGTTCAATTCTTACCATTGCCCCCGGTACTACCGGGACGAGCATCTATGGAAGCGGCCGGGGCGAATCAGGTGCGGTGATCGATGGTATTCAGGCCAATGATTCAGACCAGAATGCGGTTGGAATCGGGACGGATGTTGGCATGGCCTGGGATATGGTTGAGGAAGCTGAATTGATCACCTCGGGCTCTTCGGCCGAGTATTATGGCTCCTCTCTGGGCCAGACGATAATGGTCATGAAATCAGGCGGGAACAAGCTGAGCGGAGAATTCTCATTTTATTATACCAACAAGGACCTGGTGCAGATTCACCTGCCCGAACCGGACCTGGCTACCCTCAACCTGGCCAAGCCTTCGATCCCGATTTATTCTTATGACGGCTCGGCCGCAGTGGGTGGAGCCATCATTAAGGACAGGATCTGGTACATGGCCGAGTTCAGGTACATAAACTCCAAGTATACCGGGAATTTCCGACCCACGGTCATCAACGGCAAGCAGTATAACAACTATGACCGTCCCCGACCCAATTATATCGGCTATCTGAAGCTGACCTTCCAGCTGGCAGAGAATGTCAGGGGCAGCCTGATGGGACATTACAGCATGCAGGATGTCCCTTACTACTACAGCGGCTGGAACCTGACCGATGAAGCCAATAAGCATAATAAACCCCGGCGGCTCAACTATGCCGGTACCGTTTCCTGGTTTATAGATAACAATACCATCCTGAACTTGAGAGCTGGCGGCATGTATTTCAAGTGGACCGGCACTAATACTGCCGAGGCTAACCCCGACGGACCCCATTTTATCGATAGTTACACTGGCTACATCTGGGGCAATACCGGACCTGAAGAATACACCTGGAAACCCAAGATCAACATTGTGTTATCCCTGACCAGATACGTGGATAACTTCCTGGGTGGAGAACACGAGTTAAAAGCTGGCCTGGAATGGGAGAAAAACAGGGGCGACTGGGGCTTCTACATGAAGCAGCCGTTGTTCTGGTACTATTATGACGGCAGCCCCTATTACTGGCGGGCTCAGAACGGCGGAGTGACCGATCCGATTTACGGAGATGGCCTGCTGGAATATCTGGCCATGGGCACCACCTCCGGCTCCGGCTTTGAAAGCGGAATAACCTCCAGGATCGGCGGTTTCATCCAGGATTCTTTCAAGCTGAATCGGTTGACAGTTAATTTAGGGGCCAGACTTGACTACATCAAAGCCTGGGCTCCAGCCAGAGTAAAAGGTGCTACCTCCGACCCGGTAGCTCTGGCCATTGGCGAGACTTACTTTGAACCGTATTACGGTATTAATCCCTACGATGAAATTTCCTATGAGAAATGGGATAATGCCTTTCCTTATGGCACCTTTTTCTCACCGCGAGTTGGGTTGACCTATGATTTGTTTGGCAATCACAAGACCGCGCTGAAAGCTTCTTTTGCCCATCAAGCGGAACCGTTTCCAACCGGGACATTCTCGGCCATGCATCCGCTAACCTGGAGGTCTTACACCTTTAACTGGTGGGATCTTAACGACAATGGCATTCCGGACGTGCCCGGGGTTGATGATTATGAAGAAGCCTATGGAGATACCCCGCTGGCCATGGTTTCAGATGCTTATTTGAAGGCCATCGACCCTGACTTGAAAGTTCCCTATGTGAACGAATTCAATTTCGGAGTGGAACACGAGCTGATCAAGGATTTCCAGCTGAGCGTTCATTACATTATTAAGAATAGGGGCAACCTCCTGGGTAGCGTTCTCTGGGACGAGGAGACCAACCGCTACTGGTATAACCACGAACTAGCGCCAGAATGGTGGGTTCCGTTTACCACTATCGTTCCTGCCTACGGGATTTTCCCCGAGCAGCAGGTGACCATGTACTTCCTATCCAATGATGCTCCGGATCAGTTTTACCGTCTGACCAACGTGCCTGAGGCCAGCTGGAAATTCCGGTCTCTGGAAATTGCTTTCAACAAGCGGATGTCCAATGGCTGGCAGCTCGGCGGTTCGGTGAATTTTTCCAAGAATCCAGGTAATTATCCAGTGAGCTGGCAGAGTTCCTTCTCCTTTGGGGCTTTTTCCAACGCTAACAAATTTGTCAATGGCTATGGGGAAATGCCGTACAGCCGTCCGACCATCATCAAACTCTATGGTACCTTCAACCTGCCCTACGAGATCATGTTTTCTTTCATCTTCCAGCACATCAGCGGCTCCCCCTGGGCAAGGACGGTCAGAGTTTTGCCGCCGACTGATTGGGCTGAAGAAAATAACGTCAGTCCGGTTGGCTATACCATCAACGTGGAAACCCCTGGAACCAGGTGGAATGAAGCCTATGACAATCTTGACGTCAGGTTACAGAAAGATTTTCGCCTCGGTCCGGGAAGGTTTGGACTCTACGTTGATATCTTTAACCTCCTTGGGGCTTATACCCTGACTGTTAACAAAAACCCGGCTGGCACCTGGAGACCGGTGGCGGAAGGTAGCTCTGATGGTACTTTTACTCCGGGCTCCCTGGGGCTTAGAGGATTCTCCGGCTCCAGACAGTTCAGATTTTCTGTCCTGTACCGTTTCTAAGGACAATACAATTAGGTGGCGATGGGGAGGAGCGATAGCTCCTCCCCGTTTTCCACTGCCGGCCAAGTCGGAGACGAGCTTTGTCGAGTCTGGAAAGGCGGAGATGATGCCCATCATGTTTCCGGCTGGTGAAGAAAACTCGGGATACTTGACAGAAATTGGAGTCTGTTATACTTAATGAAACTGATTGGCAAGGAGAACTTTTCCTGGCTGGCAAGGATTGGTTCTTGAACGGGCAAGGAAAGGAATGATAAATGATCCCTGTAGGCAACTCCAAATATATCCTCCGGGTAAACAAAAAAAAGGTCCTGAACCTCATCTATAACAGCAAGTCAATTTCGAGGGCTGAAGTAACCAAGGTCAGCGGAATCAGTGCTCCCACCGTCTCCAGGATTGTGGATGGTTTTATAGAGGAAAAGCTGGTGGAAGAAGTCGGGGTTGGCCAGTCGACCGGCGGTCGGCGCCCGAAATTGCTGCGCTTGGCTGCGGCCGATAACTACATAATAGGCATCGACCTGGGGACGACCAATATCTATGGGGTGCTGGCTGACCTGAATGCCAGCATCATTCATGAAGAAAAGCGCCCGACCAAGCTGGAAGAAGGCTTTTTCAGCATAATGGACCAGACCGCTGAAATCATAGACCTGCTCAGCCAGAAAACCGCCGAAAAGAAAAAAAGATTGTGCGGCATCGGTATGGCTGTGGCCGGTTTGATCAACAAGAACCGCAACATAGTCGAGTTCTCCCCGAACTTCCACTGGCACGATGTCGATATCATAGGCACTCTGGGCCAGAGGTTTAGCCTCCCGATTTATTTTGATAACGTCACCCGGGTCATGGCCCTGGGAGAGCTCTGTTACGGAGTGGGCAAGCAATATAAGAATTTCGTTTTCATAAATGTCGGTTATGGTATCGGAGCCGGCATCATCATTGACGGGCAACCTTTGCTCGGAGCGGTTGGCATGGCCGGGGAATTCGGGCACATTACGGTTGATAAGGACAGTAAGACCCAGTGTGATTGCGGGAATTTCGGTTGCCTCGAAGCCCTGGCTTCAGGCCAGGGGATTGCCCGGGCGGCCCGAAATGAGTTAAAAAAAGGAGCCCAGAGCATTCTGCTGGAGATGTGCGCAGGCGACATCAATAAGGTAACCGCAGAAATGGTGGCCAGGGCCGCCAAGAAAGGAGATTCTCTGGCCTGGAATATTTTCAGCCAGGCCGCAGAATACATCGGCCTTGGCATTTCGGCCCTCATCAACCTGTTTAATCCTGAAGTTGTGGTCCTGGGTGGCGGGGTCATTCAGGCCGGAGAAATACTATTCGACCATGTTCGTAAGACCATCAGGGCCAGGGCTCTCAACAGGAGCGCCCGGGGAGTACCATTGCTGCCGGCAACTTTCGGACTGAAAGCTGCGGCCATGGGGGCTGTGTCCCTGGTTATGAACAAATTGCTTAACCTGGAACTGGAGTGTTTTCTATCAAAGGAGAAATAATATTGGGAGTTATCAGGCCAGATAGTTCAATTATTTTTTTCTGATTCTTTGATATAGGGAAATGGCAAGCGAAAATTTTCCTGGCCTGAGATTTTTTTGCTGAGCAATTTATTTAATTTAAGAAACAAAGTTAGGTCTGATGTTTTTAGCTAAATGGCTCTTAAAAAAAATATACTTCAATGATGAATCATTCTTGGCTAAGATTTTTAAGTTCCTGTCAAATTCCTGTCCTTTTAAATTAAAATCAATAGCCCAATCAGAAGAATACAGCCCGATTATTACTTTTACCAAATTTCTTGTTGCACCTCTTTCCTTAAAAGCTTTAAAAACAGGGGAAAAATGATATGAATCCATCTGGTTTAACGATGCCGGTTTTAGACATGGTGATAATAGCGGTTTATATTATCGCCGTCCTGGCCCTGGGCCTTCTTTCCGTTCGCAAAGTTCAGTTATCAAGCCAGCAATATTTTCTGGCTGGAAAATCTCTTCCCTGGTTCATGGTTGGAGCCGCTCTCTTTTCGGCCAATATTTCCACTATTCACCTGGTGGGCCTGGCTGCCTCCGGTTATAACGAAGGTCTGGTCTGGGGAAATTTTGAGTGGATGGCCACTTTCTGCTTGATAATCCTGGCCCTGGTCTTTGCCCCCTTTTATTTCAGAACGAAAATATCGACGCTTCCGGAATTTCTGGAAAAGCGATACAGCCGGGGAGCCAGGATAATTGTGGCCATTATGGCCATAGTCGCCGCCCTGTTCATTCATATCGGCATGAGTATTTATGCCGGGGCCATAGTGTTCAAAACATTTTTTGGTATTAATGTCATAATTTCTATTCTGATCATCTCCATCATCACAGCCATCTATACCGTCCTGGGTGGGTTGAAAGCCGTGGTGGTTACCGAATCCATTCAAACGGTCATCCTCATCGTGGGGGCGGTGGTGGTGACTGTCTTTTGCCTTCTGGCCTTGCCGGCTCATGGCATTACCGGCCTGGGCCAGCTGAAGGCAGCCCTGCGACCTGAACAGTTGAGCATGCTCCACACCAACAGTCGGGTGGGGTTGAACTGGTACGCGGTCTTCCTGGGATACCCGGTTCTGGGTATCTGGTACTGGTGCACCGACCAGACCATCGTTCAGCGGGTCCTCGGAGCCAGGACCGAAGCCGATGCCCAGCACGGGCCCCTGTTCGCCGGGCTGCTGAAGATCACCCCGGTCTTCATCATGGTCCTGCCTGGGGTGCTCGGTTATGTTCTTTTCAAAGACATCATCGGCAACAATGCCAACGAGACCCTGCCGGTTCTGATATTGAAGCTGATCCCGGTCGGAGTCAGGGGAGTTATCGCCGCGGCTCTGCTGGCCGCCCTGATGAGCACCATTTCCGCCGCCCTTAACAGCGCGGCCACCCTGGTGGCCATCGATGTGGCCAGAAACATCAAACCCCAGTTATCAGACAGACAACAGGTTAACATCGGCCGGGTCAGCGCCGTAGTCATCATGTTGCTGGCCATTGCCTGGTCAACCCAGGGGGGAAGATATTCGAGCATTTTTGAAGCCATCAATGCTATCGCCTCTGACCTGGCGCCGCCCATCACTACGGTCTTTCTCTGGGGTGTTCTCTGGAAAAGGGGAACAAAACAGGCGGCCCTGGCCACGCTGATTATCGGGTTCATGATGGGTATTACGGCCTTCATCCTGGACCTGCCCGTTTTCGGGACCGAAAAAATCATCACCGAAAAATTGGGCATTCACTTTATGATGCAAGCCTGGTGGATGTTTGTGATCTGCAGCCTGATTTTTGTTGTGGTCAGTCTGCTGACACCGAGGCCGGCGGCTGACAAGGTGGAAGAGGTAACCTGGAAGAGCCCGCGCTACATTCTTAACAAGGGGGCCTACAAAGGCTGGTCTGATCCCAGAGTGCAGGCCGGCCTGTTGTTTGCCTTAATGGTGGTTTTATATTTTATTTTTAGATAGAGCACCTAAATCAGGGAAATGATGGAAAAGATAAAGCCAGAAATTGTGGCTATCGGGGAAATTTTGTGGGATATCTTTCCCGATGAAAAAAGAATAGGAGGAGCCCCGGCCAATTTCGCTTATTACATTACTAGACTGGGGGCAAAAGCTGCCCTGGTCAGTCGGGTCGGCCAGGATTCTCTGGGAGTTCAGGCTTTAGCTGCCTGCCGGGCGGCTGGTCTGGTTACAGATTTTATTCAGAAAGATCTTTGCCATCCAACTGGAACGGTCCGGGTTGAGCTGGATGACCAGGGCATTCCGAAGTTCCAGATTGAAAAGGACGTGGCCTGGGATTATCTGGAAGAAGAGGAGGCCCTGTTCTCGCTGGTGGAAAGAGCCGGGGCCCTTTGTTTTGGCACCCTGGCCCAGAGACACCAGAAGAGCAGAAGGCTAATCCAGCAGCTGCTGGCCCGGTCTGGAGACGGATGCTTAAAAGTTCTGGACATCAATTTGAGGGAGCCTTTTTTTGACCGGCAGGTCATAGAGCTCTCTTTGCAGGCGGCAGACGTCTTAAAACTTAATTCAGATGAATTAAGGACCATCTCCAGGCTCTTATCCTTGAGTGGAGAAGAAGGCCAGGTGCTTAGCTCTCTAATGGAGAAATTCTCGCTCCAGGTCATTGCCCTGACCCTTGGGAGCAAAGGCAGTCTGATAATAACCCGCGATGGAGAGTCAAGGCATCCCGGCTATCTGGTTAATGTGGTGGATACGGTTGGGGCTGGCGACGCTTTTACAGCCGGGCTGGTTGAAGGACTTTTAAGGGGTATGAAGCTTGACGAAATCAGCAAGTTGGCCAACCAGCTGGCCAGTTTTGTCTGTACCCGGCCGGGGGCCTGGGTGAATGTTTCGGATTTGGTTAGACCGGCGTCCTGAACTGGAGAATAGCCAATCTGGCCGGGACGGAACGGTTGAGGTAGAAATAAATTGGCGGAGGAGAACATGTCATTTTTTAATTATCTGCAACCCACTGAAATTTTATTTGGTGTTGGAAGGTTAAAAGAAGCGGGAGAGGTAGCGGCCAGGTTCGGCCGTCGCTGTTTGCTGGTGACAGTGCCGCCCTTCCCGGAATTCGAGCCGGCCTGGCGACGGCTGAAATCGGCCCTCAAGAAAAATAAGATTGAGGTGGAGCATTTCGACCAGGTCGTTCCCAATCCCACGGTGGAGGTTGTATCTTCCGGGGCTAAAATGGCCCGCAGATTCAGAGCCGACCTGGTCATCGGTTTTGGGGGTGGGTCGAGTATTGACACAGCCAAGGCCATTGCTGTTGAGGCCACTCATCAAGGAAGCTGCTGGGATTATCTCTTTTTCCGGAAAACGCAACCGACAGACCGGACGCTTCCCATCGTGGCTATCCCCACCACTTCCGGGACCGGCTCCCATCTCACTCAGGTGGCAGTGGTGACCAATCCCGAGGAACGGAATAAATCGGCCCTTTATAACTCCAGGTTATTTCCGCGAGTGGCCATAGTGGACCCAGAATTGATGTTAACCCTGCCACCTTATCAGACTGCCGTGACCGGCTTTGACGCTTTCTGTCATGCCTTTGAAAGCTATATCACTCCTAAGTGTTCGCCCTACATAGAAATCCTGGCCCTGGAATGCTTCAGGCTGGTGGTTAAACATCTTTTAACGGCCGTAAAAAAGACCGGGAATCTCGAAGTTCGGGAAAAGCTGGCCTGGGCCGATACCCTGGCCGGGTTGTCCATTGCCAATTCAGCCGTCACTCTGCCCCACGGCATAGCCATGGCCCTGAGCGGTCTCTATCCATCAGTTGCTCACGGCCAGGCTCTGGCCTCGGTTTATCCAGTCATTATGCGATATACCTATAAATCGGCCACGGAAAAATTTGCCAGGGTGGCCCGGATCATGAATCCCTCTCTGACCTCCAGGCCCGATAAGGAAGCCGCCCGCCTGCTGGGCGACGAGCTGGAAAAATTTATTAAGGCCCTGGGTATCAAGAAATCTCTGAAAGAACTGGGAGTAATGGAATCGGAACTGAAGCTCCTGGCCAGGGCTTCACTGGTGCTACCCGATTACAAGAACCATCCCTACGTGGTGTCACGCCAGGAGGTGGAGAAACTTTTACTCCAGAGCTTTTGAGCGGTTCGGGGCCAGGCGATAACTGAAATTAAAAAATATCAATCGACATGGAGGTGGCGGATGAAAAAAGCAATAGCTATCCTCTTTCTGACCTTGCTGTTCTCAGGCGCCGGAAGGCTGGCCGGGACGGGAGCTGACAGCCAGAAGAATCTACTGGCCTGGTGGAAATTGGATGCGGTTCAAGATAAAAAGACTTCCGAAGCGGTCGGGGGTAAGGATGACCTGATAACCGGAAATTTTAAGCTGGTCAGAGGTCTGTCAGGCCAGGCCATCAGGTTCGATGGCTTTACCACCCTGATTACCAGGAAAGGCCCCGACTTCCCGGCCCTGAATCAGGATTTTTCCCTTGAGGCCTGGGTAGCTCCGGCGGCCTACCCCTGGAACTGGTGCCCGGTAGTGGCCCAGCACCGGGGACAGGAGGCCGGGTTTTATTTCGCCCTGGGTCCGAGAGGAGAAGTTGGTCTGGGCCTGGCCCTCAACGGCCAGTGGCAGATGATAATTTCGGAGGAAAAGATTCCTCTTAGAAAATGGAGCCAGGTTGCCGCCAGTTTTGACCATGAGCGTGGAGTTAAAATCTACATAAACGGTAAGCCGGTTAAGGAGGCCAAAGTTTCTGGTAAATTCGTTCAGGCCATGGGCTCCGACCTGGTGATTGGGATGAATTATGAAAAAGTAATTCCTTCTGACCCGGTTCGACCTCAGGCCACGCTTCCGGCCAGGTATTCTTTTGATGGCATAATTGATGAAATAAAAATTTACGGACGGGCTTTAAACGAGGTAGCACTCAGTCAATCTTATGCCTCAGCCGGCCAGGTGGCTGAACCGGACCTCCCGGCTCGCATTATGCCGTCCGGACCGACCGGGCCCGGGCGTTTTGGCGCTTACTACACCAGGCTTAAATATTATGAGGAATGGGAGGCCCTCTGGCGGGTGGGGGATTACGCCGATGTAGTGGTGGAGTTTGATAATTCGCCCATCAGAGTGGTTTTCTGGCGGGGAACGAGATACTCGCCGGTCTGGGTCATGGAAAACGGTCAATGGATGGCCGACCAGAGCGCCGAATCTTTTACCAATGAAGATGGCTGTTTTGAGCATATGCTGGATGCTAAGTGTCTTTATTCCCACGTCAGGATTATTGAAAACACCCCGGCCAGAGTGGTTGTCCACTGGCGTTACATTCCAGTCAGCGTTCGCCAGAAATTCTCCCAGGTGGATGAACTGACCGGCTGGCCGGATGCCGTGGATGAATACTACTCCTTCTACCCGGATGGGATCGGGGTAAGAAAAGTCATTATGTACACCTCGGGCAAACCGCTCGGTCCCCAGGAAACCATCATTCTTTGCCAGCCCGGGACCAGGCCGGAGGATAATGTGAACATGGATGCCATAACCCTGGTCAATCTTAAGGGAGAGAGCCAGGTCTATTCCTGGGCTGCCGGGCCGCCGAAGCTGGACCCGGGAAAGCCGGTTAACCCCGTCATCCAGGTGGTTAACTTAAAATCGAAAGCCAAACCCTTTCTGATTTTTGAGCCTGGTTGTCGGATGAGGGTTTTCGGCATAGAAGTCCGCGGCCATGTTTCGCCGTTTCCCTGGTGGAATCACTGGCCCGTGGCCCAGATTCCCTCCGATGGTCGCTATGCTCAGGCTCCGGACCGAGCCTCGCACTTTTCCCTGGCCTGGGGAGGTCCTCCCATTCATAAAGGAGAAGGTCTGGTCTACTGGGCGACCTGGGTCTACGGGACGACCGTGGACAGCCCGGAAAAACTGGCCGGGCTGGCCAGATCCTGGATCAAGGCTCCGGAGTTAGTTCTATCTTCCGGAAACTTCGAGTTTTTTGGTTATGACCTCTCCCAGAGAGCCTATGTGCTGAAGGCTAATGACCCGGGCCGGCCAGGGGCCCTGAAAGGCCTTATCAAGGCTAACCCGGAACAACCCCTGAGTAACCTGTGCCTGGTAATAAAGGATTGGGGAGAGACAGGTGTTCAGGTCTTGATAGATGGGAAAAGACAGGAAACTGGTAAAGGTCTCAGGCTGGGCAACATCAGAAAAATGGGAGGCAGCGACCTGGTAGTCTGGGTTGAAACGAAATCTTCCAGGCCAATAAACATAGAAATTAAACCGCAATAGTTTGCTTACAGGAGGAGCCAATGAAGCAAGCAATCTTGGAACGCCCGAAAAAAATTATTTTCCGGGAAGTAGAAAAACCGGTCATTTCCAACCGGGAAGTGCTAATCAAGGTGAAACGAATCGGAATTTGCGGCTCGGATATAAAAGCCTATTACGGGAAGCATCCCTACATAAAGTGCCCCATAGTCCAGGGACACGAATTTTCGGGTGTGGTGGCGGCTAAAGGGCGGAAAGTTAAGGGATTAAAAACAGGGGACAAGGTCACAGTCAGACCCCAGCTCGTTTGTGGTCGCTGCTACCTCTGTAAACGAGGTGATTACAATATCTGCCAGAACCTGAAAGTTATCGGTTGCCAGGCCGAGGGGGCGGCCCAGGAATACCTGAAAGTGGATATGAACCTGGTGGTTAAACTGCCGAAGAAAATGAGTTTTGAGGAAGGCGCCATGGTCGAGCCGGTGGCCGTGGCCGTGCATGCTCTGGGCCAGGCCAGCCGGATAAAAGGTCGCCAGGTTCTGGTTCTGGGAGCCGGGACCATCGGCAATCTGACAGCCCAGGTGGCCCGGGCCCTGGGAGCCAGGGCGGTGATGATTACCGATCTTAGCTCCCTCCGCTTGAAAATTGCCAGGGAATGCGGGGTTGTCCATACGGTCAATGTAGCCAGGGCCAGTTTGCCGGAACAACTGGAAAAAGCTTTCGGACCGAACCGGGCTGACCTCATCCTGGAATGCGTGGGAGAAGGAAAGACCATCAACCAGGCCATAGAAGTGGCCAGGAAAGGCTCGGAAATCGTCGTGGTCGGGGTTTTTGACGAGAAACCCAGGACCGATGTCGGACTCATCCAGGACAAAGAATTGAAATTGCTGGGAAGCCTGATGTATAAGGCGGAAGATTACCGGACTGCCATCAGATTGATAAATGCCCGCAAAATCAGGCTCAAGCCGCTGATGTCCAGAACCTTCAGGTTCGAAGATTATCCTAAAGCTTACCGATTCCTGGAAAAATCCGGCGATAGGGTGATGAAGGTTTTTATAAAATTCTGATAGGAAATCTAAACATGAGAAGAAGAAGTTTCCTTTTAATCCTGATCGGACTTTTAATCCTGCCTGCTGGCCAGTGGCTGGCGGGCCAGGAGAAAAACTTTGACCCCTGGCTATCGCCTGAGAGAATTTTCCAGAACCGCGAATTTGCTCCAGAGAGTTTCGGGCCGGCCAGGTGGCTGCCCGACGGTCGCACCTATACCACGGTGGAGAAGTCAGGCCAGGTTGAAGGCGGGATGGAGATAGTTGCTTATGACGCTGGCACCGGCCAAAGAAAAATCCTGGTCTCAGCTACCTCTCTCCTCGACCCGGAAAAGAGAAGCCCGCTGAGGATTGAGGGATATAGCTGGTCAAAAGATGGCCGGCTGCTGCTGATTTTTACCAATAGCCGGCGAGTATGGCGGCTCAACACCAGGGGTGATTACTGGGTTTTCGACCGGGTCAGTGGGAGTTTAAGAAAGCTGGGGAAGAAATTTGAACCGTCCAGCCTGATGTTCGCTAAATTTTCTCCGGCCGCCAGGAAAGTGGCCTATGTTTACCGGAACAATATTTATGTGGAAGATATCGAGAGCGGACAGCTTGACCAGTTAACTTCCGACGGCTCTGAGACCATAATCAATGGAACGGCCGACTGGGTCTACGAAGAAGAATTCAGCCTTAGAGATGGCTTCCGCTGGAGTCCGGACGGCCGGCACCTGGCTTTCTGGAGATTTGACACCAGCCCGATCCAGGATTATTACCTTATCAACAACACCGACTCTCTCTACCCAAAAATCATCCCCATCAAGTATCCCAAGGTCGGGACCAGGAATTCAGAAGTCAGGCTGGGCCTGGTTAATGTCGAAACCAGAAAGATAGACTGGATAACGCTGCCCGGAGATTCGAGACAGGATTATTATCTCCCGGCCATGGATTGGACCCAGGATTCTGGAAAAATCAGTTTCCAGCGCTTAAACCGCCTGCAGAATACGAACCAGCTGATGCTTTTCGACCTAACCAGCCGGGAATTGAGAACCATTTACACCGACCAGGATGAAGCCTGGGTTGAAGTCATGGATGGTTTTGTCTGGTTCAATGGAGGAAAGAATCTGCTCTGGCTTTCTGAGCGGGATGGCTGGAACCAGGTTTATGAGATTTCTCTTGACGGCCGGCCGGCCAGGCAGGTAACCGGCGGCCGGTATGATGTGGTAGGCCTCAGCGGCCTCGACGAAAAGAGAGGCTGGCTGTATTTTATGGCCTCGCCGGATGATGCTACCCGGAGGTATCTCTATCGAGTCAGGTTAAAACCGGGTTCCAGCCCGGAAAGGGTTACTCCAGCCGGCCTGGCCGGAACCCATGCTTACCAGATGTCTCCCGATGGCCGATTCGCCATTCACACCTATTCAACTTTTGATTCCCCTCCCGTTATCGACCTGGTCGACCTTCCCCGGCACCGTGTTCTGAGGACTCTGGCCAGCAATCAAGCGCTGGAGTCCAGGCTCAAGGCTCTCAAGCGGAAACCCGTCGAATTTTTCAAGGTCAATATCGGTCAGGCTGAGCTTGATGGCTGGTGCCTCAAGCCCCCGGATTTCGATGAAAACCGGCAATATCCGGTTATTGTTTATGTTTACGGCGAGCCGGCGGCTCAGACTGTTCTCGACCGCTGGGGAGGCAATACCTATTTATGGCACCTGCTGCTGGCCCAGAAGGGCTATGTCGTCCTGAGCATCGATAACCGGGGAACTCCCGCGCCCAAGGGCCGCAACTGGCGGAAATGCGTTTACCGCCAGGTGGGAATCCTGGCCCCGGCCGACCAGGCGGCGGCCATCAAAGCCTTGCTGAAGAAGTGGTCGTGGCTGGATGGAAACCGCATCGGGGTCTGGGGCTGGAGCGGCGGCGGCCAGATGACTCTCAACGCCATGTTCAAATACCCGGAACTCTACCGCGCCGGAATTGCTGTAGCCTTTGTCAGCGACCAGTTGCTGTATGACACCATCTACCAGGAACGGTATATGGGATTGCCAGAAAATAATCCCGAGGGATACAGGGAAGGTTCGCCGATTCATTTTGCCGGGAATCTTAAGGGCCAGCTGCTCATCATTCATGGGACGGGAGATGATAACGTCCACTACCAGAGTTTTGAAAGGCTGGTCAACGAACTCATTGCCCAGAACAAGTTGTTCTCCATGATGGCCTACCCCAACCGCTCCCACAGCATTTCAGAGGGCAAGAACACCAGCCTGCATCTTTACCGGACTATGCTCAATTTTTTCCTGAAAAACCTGCCGGTCAATTAAGAGGAAGCTGGTGTTGGTCGCAGAAAGCGCCTTAATTTTAAATTAAGTTAAATTAAAGATTAAAAATTTGATTTACAGGCCTGGCTGTCAGGAACTGAGGGCCAGCCTGGCCAACTCTCTGAGAGAAGGAGGGAGTTTTATGATGAAAACATTATTAAGGATGCTGAACGTGGGGCTGCTGGCCAGTGCTCTGGCCTTCACCCTGAGTTGCCGTTCGGGGTCGGTTAACACTCCGCCAAACGCAGAAATAGACCCCACCACAGTTCTCTGGTACAGCCACCCGGCCGACAGGTGGGAAAACGCCCTGCCCGTGGGTAACGGCCGGTTAGGAGCCATGGTCTTCGGGCAGGTAAATGAAGAGAGAATCCAGTTCAACGAGGAAACTTACTGGAGCGGCGGTCCTTATTCTCAGACGGTTAAGGGCGGTTACAAAGTGTTGCCCGAAATCCAGTCGCTGATTTTTAACGGTGAATACATCAAGGCTCATAAGCTTTTCGGGCGGTACCTGATGGGCTATCCGGTTGAACAGCAAAAATACCAATCAATGGGCGATGTGATATTGAAACTGGGTCATGGGCCTGAAGTAAAAAACTACAGGTTGGAACTCGACCTCAATGAAGCCATGGCCCGGGTTACCTATGAAAATAAAGGAATCAAGTTCCAGCGTGAAGTCTTCTCCAGCCCGGTGGACCAGGTGGTGGTGATAAGACTGACTGCCGACAGACCCGGAAGCCTCTCCCTGGTGGTCAACCTGCGGGGCTGTCGCAACCAGGCCCATTCCAACTATGCCACCGATTATTTCAGGATGGATGGCTACGGCCCGGACGGCCTGATCCTGCGGGGAAAGTCGGCCGATTACCTGGGCGTCCAGGGTCAGGTTCGCTACGAAGCCCGGTTAAAAGCAAAGGCTGAAGGCGGGTCCATCCTGGTGGAGGATACTGACCTGATCATAAAGCAGGCTGATGCCGTGACCCTGTACCTGGCAGCGGCTACCAATTTCGTAAACTACAAGGAGGTCAGTGCCGACCCGCACCGGCGGGTTGAGGAGACCTTAAGCCAGATTGAAAATAAGCCTTACGAAAAAATAAAAGACGACCATACAAGGGAACATCAGCGATTGTTCGGGCGGCTGGCGATTGACCTGGGCTCAACCAGCAATTCATTCCTGCCCACGGATGAAAGGCTCAAGAAATTTGACGGTAAAAACGACCCGAACCTGGCTGCTCTCGTTTTTCAGTTCGGACGCTACCTGCTGATTTCTTCCTCCCGGCCCGGCACCCAGCCGGCTAACCTCCAGGGTATCTGGAACCAGTATCAGAATCCTTCCTGGGATTCTAAGTACACAACCAACATCAACACCGAGATGAATTACTGGCCGGCCGAGGTAGCCAACCTGTCCGATTGTGCCCAACCTCTGTTCAGGATGATTGAAGAGCTGACCGACCAGGGAGCTGAAGTGGCCAGGGAACACTACGGAGCGGGCGGCTGGGTTTTTCATCAGAATACCGACCTGTGGCGGGTGGCCGCTCCCATGGACGGCCCGCAGTGGGGTACTTTCACCACCGGCGGAGCCTGGCTCTGTACCCATCTCTGGGAACATTTTCTTTACAGCGGCGACCTGGATTTTTTGAGGAAGTATTACCCGGTGATGAGGGGCAGCGTGGAGTTCTTTCTTGACTTTCTGAAAGAACATCCAGTCCACGGCTGGCTGGTCACCAACCCCTCCACTTCCCCCGAGAATTTTCCTGACCGGCCCGGTAACGGCCGCTTTTTTGATGAGGTAACGGGCTGGATGAGCCCGGGCACGACCATCTGTGCCGGCTCGACCATTGACCTGCAGATTCTCAACGACCTGTTTGGATACGTGGCTCAGGCCTCGGAAATCCTCGGCCTGGATGAGCCCTTCAGGCAAAAGGTTCTGGAGGCGAGAAAAAGACTGGCCCCCATGCAGGTTAATAAGAAGGGCGAACTTCAGGAATGGCTTGAGGACTGGGGCCAGAAAGAAAAGAGCCATCGCCACATTTCCCACCTCTATGGCCTGTTCCCGGGAAACCAGATATCTCTGCGCCGCACCCCGGAACTGGCTGCGGCGGCCCGGGCTGTCCTGGAGCAGAGAGGGCTTGAAGGAAACGGCTGGTCTTCGGCCTGGAAGATGGCCTGCTGGGCCCGGCTGAGGGAACCAGAAAAAGCCATGGAGAATTTTGCCTATGCTCTTCATCACTATACCTTTGACAACCTGTTTTCCATCTGCTCCAAGGCACTCCAAGTGGATGGTTCTTTTGGAATGACCGCCGCCCTGGCCGAAATGCTGCTGCAGTCGCACGAGGGAGAAATTTTTATTCTGCCGGCCATCGCTTCATCCTGGAAAAAAGGAAAAATAACCGGGCTCAGGGCCCGCGGCGGCTTCCAGTTGAACCTGCGCTGGGACGAGAAACAGGGCCTGGTGGTTGAAGTCATTTCAGACCTGGGGCGGCCCTGCCTTATCCGGACTCCTTTCCCGGCCGAAGTCGGTGAGGTGCCGCCCGGTTTGGCGGTAACCAGGAAAGATATCAATCTTTTTTCTTTCGAGACTCAGCCGGGCCAGAGTTATAAAATGAGATTCGTCCCGGTGGCCAATTGAAACTGACTACTGAGCTTTATAGCCTGAACGGGTGCAGAAGCCGAAGGAAATTTACTGACAATCGGTTGAGTAAAAGGCCGGGTCAGAAGTGGAAATTTCAGGTTTCTTGAATGGCCGGCTGGCGCTGATGTGAAATTAGTTTTCAGGCGAACCAAGTGGAGCTGAGTGAACATTAGGATGCAAAATTGTTTATAATCCAATATATTTAATGCAGAAGACAGAGAGGTAATCATGGTGCTTCTGAGCAGGGACGACCTCCAGCAACTTTTAAGTATGAAGGAAGCCATAGAGCTGGTGGAGAAAGGTTTCCTGTGGCTTCATCAGAAAAAAGTTCTAATGCCCCCCAGGGCGGTTATCCCCACCACTTTTCACCGCGGCTCGCTTCTTTTTATGCCGGTGGTGATGGGAGAAGAAAAGCCATTCCTGGTGACCAAGGTAATTACTGTTTACCCTGATAATCAACAGCTTTTCGGCCGGCCAGCCCTCCAGGGCTTTACGATTATTTTCGAGGCGGAAAGCGGGACCCCGGTAGCCATGATGGATGCCCATTTCCTGACGGCCCTGCGCACCGGGGCGGCTGGCGGGGTGGCCCTTAAATACCTGGCCAGGAAAGAGGCTGAGACCGTCACTCTGTTCGGCGCTGGACCCCAGGCCAGAACCCAGCTGGAAGCCGCAGCCAGCGTTCTTCCGGTTAAAAAATGTTACCTGGTCAGCTACCAGGACCCACGGGAAAAAGACCTGGCCTGGGAGATGAGTGCCAGGTTGGGTCTGGAAGTGGTAATTACCGGGGATAAAGAAAGAGCGGTTGGTGAAGCCGAAGTGGTGATTACCGCCACCAATTCCAGGGAACCTGTTTTTAAGGGAGAATGGCTGAGAGCAGGAACCCATGTAACGGCTATTGGGTCTTTCCAGCCGGAAGTTCGCGAACTTGATAGCGAAACTATCAGCAGAAGCCGGGTTTTCGTGGATAACCTGGAGGCGGCCCGAGAAGAGGCCGGCGATATCATAATCCCGGTAAAAGAAGGTGTTATAACCTGGGATACGGTAGAAGGCGAAATCGGAGAAGTAATTGCCGGAGAGAAACCGGGCCGTCGAGCAGCCGAAGAAATAACGGTTTTTAAGTCAGTGGGACTGGCCGTTCAAGATGCAGTGGTGGCGGTTGGCGCTTATCTTAAAGCCAGAGACGGGAGAGTCGGGAAAAATTATTTCTGAGCGGGGAAGCATGAAGTACGTCAGCATTTTTAACCAGGTTATAGGTCCGGTGATGCGGGGCCCCTCCAGTTCTCATACGGCCGGGGCTTATTTTATCGGAAAAATAGCCAGGTCCCTGCTTAATGATAGGGTAAAAAGGGCGGTAATCACATTTGATCCCGACGGTTCCTACGCCAGGACCTACCAGGAACAGGCAGCCGACCTGTCTTTTGCCTGTGGATTACTCGGGATAGAGTTAGTGGATGACCTCTTTTTTAAGGCCCTGGAGACGGCCAGAAAAGCAGGAGTGGACATTGAGTTCAGGATAGAAAAACTGGAACGGCCGGAACATCCAAATACTCTGGAAATTGAACTCGCTTCTCAAACAGGTCAAAAGCTCAGGCTGCGGGCGGCTTCGGTTGGCGGCGGTTCGGTTGAGATTAAAAGAATAGAAGATTGGGAAGTGTATTTCACCGGGACTTTTCACGAGCTGGCGGTTGAGGCAGAATCGGCCTCGGTTCAAGAAATAGTGGAAAAACTCAAATCCCAGTCGGGTTTACTGGAAAAACCCGGAGTGCAGAGCCAGGGAAACCGGGCTCTGGTCTCGGCCAGGAGCCGGGAGCTTTTTCCGGCTGAACTCCTCCAGGAAATTAGGTTGGTTCCCGGGGTTAAAAAGACCTGGATAATAGAACCGGTCTGCCCGGTCATCAAGCGGGAGCCTCTTTTTCGCAGTGCCGAGGAAATGGTCGAACTGGCTGCCAGGCGCCGGCTGACTCTGGGAGAGCTGGCCCTGGAATACGAAGCCCAGGTCCTGGGAATGTCAAAAGAAGAGGTGATAAGAGAAGCCGGAAGACGTTTCGAAATAATGCAGCAGGCTGTCCACCGCGGTCTGGAACTCGAAAGAGAAACGATTCAGTTATTGCGGGCCTCAGCCGGTAATGTCTTCCGGCTGGAGACACAGGGAAAACTGCCGGCGGCTGTGAGCGGCCCGTATTTAAGGGCAGCAGCCCGGGCCATGGCCGTGATGCACATCAACGGGAAAAGGGGAGTGGTCTGCGCCGCTCCAACTGGCGGGTCGGCTGGAACTCTACCCGGTGTCCTGGTAACCTTGCTCGAAGATGAAGGATTGAGACTGGAAGCGGTGCTGCGGGCCCTTATGGCAACCGGGGCCATCGGAGTCATCGTTGACAGCCGGGCCACTTTTGCGGCTGAAGTTGCCGGCTGCCAGGTAGAAATCGGAGCAGCCGGAGCCATGGCCGCGGCGGCAGTGGTCGATGCCTATGGAGGGAGTGTTCAGCAGGCAGCTGATGCGGCGGCCATAGCTTTTCAGAATATCATGGGCTCGGTCTGCGACCTGGTCCAGGGAAAGGTGGAGATTCCCTGCCATACGCGGAACGCCCTGGGTGCGGCCCAGGCCTTTCTCTGCGCCGGCCTCATCCTGGGTGGCTATGAAAACCCAATTAACCTGGATGAAACCATAGATGCCGTTTACGCCACCGGGAAAATGCTGCCACCGGAGCTCAGGTGCACGGCCCGCGGCGGCCTGGCCGTCTGCCCCTCCGCCCTCAAGCTGACCGGCCATTGATTGTCTCATAACTGGCCTGATTGTAAATAACGCCCCCTTTTTTTATAATTGTCAAAAATTCATTCTGAGAAGGTAGCCATGAAAATCAGCAGGTTCAAGCAATATCTTCTTTCCGGCGTTTCCTATGCTATTCCCTTTGTGGCTTCGGGCGGAATCCTAATTGCCATATCAATCGCTTTTGCTCCGATGACTTCCCAGGGCCCGGATTTCAGCCGTGCTCCCTTTCTAAAACTCATCAACGACATCGGCACAGCTGCTTTTTCGCTGCTGATTCCAGTTCTTTCGGGCTACATTGCCTTCGGCATTGCCGACCGCCCGGGCCTGGTGCCAGGTTTCGTGGGCGGTTATATTGCCAATCAGGTGGGAGCCGGTTTCCTGGGTGGACTGATCTCAGGGTTGCTGGCCGGGGCTCTTGTTTTCTACCTAAAGAAAATAAAAGTGCCCCATTACATCAGGCCGGTGATGCCCATTCTGGTTTACCCGGTGATATCTTCACTGGTAATCGGTTTCATTATGTACAAAATAATCGGGGCGCCGATTCACGACCTGATGCTCAGCATCACCAACTGGCTGCAGGTGATGGGCACTGGAAACAAAATCATCCTGGCCATCATCCTCGGCTCAATGATTGCCTTTGACATGGGCGGACCGGTCAACAAGGTGGCTTTCTTTTTTGGGGCGGCCATGATTCAGCAGGGGAATTATTTCGTTATG
The DNA here is from genome assembly GCA_014360005.1 of Candidatus Aminicenantota bacterium. GTDB lineage: Bacteria > Acidobacteriota > Aminicenantia > Aminicenantales > Saccharicenantaceae > Saccharicenans. The sequence goes on from JACIYI010000021.1 coordinate 36,477, forward strand.
GGAGCCTGCGCCGCCGCTATCTGCATTCCCCCGCTTGGTCTGGGGCTGGCCACGTTGCTTAAAAGGAAACTCTGGACCGAGCAGGAGCGGGATGCCGGTCTGGCGGCCCTGGCTATGGGTGCTATCGGTATTACTGAAGGAGCTATCCCGTTTGCTGCGGCTGACCCCTTCCGGGTCATTCCGGTGATTATGGCTGGCTCCAGCGTTGGCTCGGTCATTGCCATGCTGGGTAAGGTTGGCGACCATGCTCCCCACGGCGGACCGATTGTGCTGCCGGTGGTGGATAACAGGCTGATGTATGTTGTGGCTATTATCGCCGGCACCTTGGTGGTGGCTGCCCTGATGACCCTGATTCGGGCCCGCAGCAAAAAGAAAGCTGAAGCCGGGCTGGCCTCAGCCTGAGCATTGAATTTGCTTTATAAATTAAAAAACATTTAAGTTTATCTTTAAAGGCCTGGCTGGAATAGGTTTCCATTATATTTTTTCGCCGTTAAATGTTTTGTTTTATTACCACACTTAATTTTGCTTGACAGCATAAAAGAAAGTTGAGTCTTAGGACTTAGCCATGGCCCTAATATTATCAAAAATTGTCTGGTGATTGTTTTTTATCCTCATCATCGCCTGGAATGAGCAGACTTTTCTTATTCGCGGGGTTTAAATCACTATCAAAGGCAAAGAATAATATTTTATCTTATAAAGTGGCTGAGTCGTGATAAA
>JACIYI010000022.1 GCA_014360005.1 Candidatus Aminicenantota bacterium
AATTCATCTAGGGATAGAATGTCGTCTATGCCTAATCCCTCTACCCCTTTAATGTTCGTCCCGCTTAGGTATTTCTCCCACCTCCCGCTTACATGGTTCCCGCCTTCAAAGACAATTTCTGCATGTGGAAAGTCTTGATGTAGTTGGTGAAAGAAACGCTTAGCGCTCTCTATCTCGTCTGCTATATCGTGTTCTTCTGGGTCTTTGCAAAAGAAGGATATCTTGTGGAAGTCTAACACATCTCCGCCTAGGTATATGATTGTCGGCTGGAGGTCTAGCGCCTCTCTGTACATTGCACTACATGCTTTTTCGTCATGGTGGGGAATATGCAAGTCGCATATAAACAGCTCTATATCTTTAATCTTCTTTTTATATTTAGGTGCTGGGATAATTAGTGGGGGAAGAGTTCTCTTGTTGTATATCCCAGCACGCTTTAGCACTCTTCTTACCTGTGCTCGGCTGGTGCTGTATTTTCTAGCTAGCTCTGATATTGTGATGTTGGGATTGGCTATATAGGCTCCGCATATCTTTTCTGCTTTGGTTAGTTCATTGCGCTCTGTAGCCATGCCAATAATGCTCCCACGATTACGGCTAATTCCGTGTAGTGTAGGTACATCATCTTGTCTACCTTTTCCTCTACGCGGTGAATGGTGCCATTTTGTCTACGCTGCCAATCCTCTAGGGAAGACACCCTGGCAGATATGTTGTTTATTTGGTTGTTTAAATCGTCTATTGTTATGCCGCCAGCGTTAATTAAGGGATGCTCCTCAATCATCTAAGACACCAGCCTTTCGAGAGAGATTGACTATGCGTTGCTTTATCCACCCCCTTAAGAATTTCCTAGAGGACGGACGAGCGTCACATATATCACTATAGAGCTTAACCCTATAGAGTAGATAGTTATTACAAATTAATTGTAACATAATGTTGTTGTTTTTGCCAACCAGGGCATTATCAAGTGCGGATAACGTTTTAGGTCCTATTGCCCCGTCTACTTTCAATTTGCTGTTGGCTAGATTGTTTAGTGTCTTCTGTAGCAATTTGCCCGCTGTTCCTACACCAGAATTAACCGCTGTGTCAAAGACAATTAAGTCTAGCGGTGGTGGAAGCTTGTCTCCTTTAATAGGCTCCCAGTATTTAATACGGTATATATCCATGGCTTGCTCTGGCGTTAGCTCTGTTATATCCAGCATGTATGGGATAATGCCTTCCTGTTTGGCGGCATGGAATGTTCCCTCTGTTATGCCGTAGTTAGTTTTGCCTCCTGGGTCGTCTGGGTCGTTGGAGTAACCACCCTCGAAACCTAACACTATCTTTATAACCTCATCAAATCTGCTCATTGTCCTATCCCCACTTTATAGCTTCCAGTTCCTCAATTGAGGTGGCTGCCATTATTTTTTCTGTAAGTTGTTTTTCTTTGTCAAAGCATGCCTGTACGTGCTGACGCACGGCTGCGGCTAATTGTAGTATTGTGCTTGCATCAAGGGTAACCCAACCATTGGCACCCTTCCAATTGACCGCATATGTGGGGTCTTCCTTGGCAAACAAGGCAGCACCCATAAGCAACGATTGGCTTTCTCTGTCGGTTTTTACTACGGTTCCGTCGGGCAGGGTTATGCCGCCAGTTTCTGCGCGCCATCTCGCCTCGGAGATTTTGGCGCGTTTCTCAGCCTTGAGTTTGTCGAGGTCGAGAACCCACTTACTGCCGTCCCATATGTGATACGCGCTAGGCTTCCTGGGCTGCATTAATCATCGCCTCCGCTTCTGCCACGCTGATCCCAAGTCTTGCTAGCTTGCACCCCGGGTCGAATCCCCATTCCAACTGATACCGCTCGCCGTTTTCCTCTATCCTGATGCAGTGCGTGGCGTCCTCTATTCCCGCTTCGCCGTCTGCGAGCTTGACTGGATTTATCCAGTTTTCGCTTTCATTGATACATTCCTGCAAAAACTTTTTAGTCTCGTCTGGATATGCCTTGAGCAAAATCTCAACATCCCGCCGCGTATTGATATGTTTCGGAAACCCTCTCAAATAAGACACCTCCTAAGTCAATGTGTAATATCTGTCGAAGCTAAAGGGGAGACCGCAAAACCAAAAATATTACGCGGGCTCCGCCGCCCCCCGCGCTCCGGAAGACTCCGCACGATGGCGATAGCCATCCGCAAGTCGACAACGCGAGCCGCAATACGCGCCATCGTTCCAATCACCGCCCGCCCGAAGCTTCACGTCCGCTATGCCACGGGCTCCATCGGCGTTAAAAAGCGACCCCTTGTTTCCGGGTAGGTCGTACCAACCCCAATTTTCTGTAGTTACCTGTCTGTACGATTGATCGCTAAGCCACTGATACACGACTCCTGCGCAATCCTCGCAACCTATATACGATATCATTCGCCTGCCATTAGTATCGATATGCCCTCCGGTCGTGCCGGGGTCTGCGCTTCCGGCGATATTCGTTTCCTCGTTTCCTCCCGCGGCTATTATCTGAAATTCGTCATCGCTAAGCAGACGTTTCCCGACAGCAGCCAAATCGTCTACGTGATCCATCCATGTTCTCGCATCCGTGATGGTAGCACCGTAAGCCGATGCAGTGGTTGCGCCTGTGCCTGACTGGAGATAGATATCCACCCAGATGTTAGCTGCTTCGCACCATACCATCCCTTCAGGTGAAGCTGATTTGGGACGATGTTTCAAATCCCACACAGAAAGCGGCAGAATGTCACCAGCAACGAAACCAGACAAAGGATGCCCCTCAATCGTCCCGACATCCGCGCACAAACAATGGAACCCGCCTATCTTGCGACTTGTGTCGGCCGTATAGCCAGCGGGGTAGGTCGAGTTGGCAGACAATAACAGAACAGGCGTATTGCCCGACGTAGGCTCGCAAGCGTAGACGTAGAAATCCTTCCCTTTCCTGTTTGCCGCAACGGTGTAGTCAGGAGATGTGGTATCCCAGTGCGCGGGGTTGCTCAAGTCTAGTTCGATCTGGCTCGTGAGCGTGTACACTGCGCCGTTAATGCCAACGACAAGGCCGCCACTCGGCGAAACCCACGTATACCTGTCAGCGGCAACAGAGGTGCCTTTAATTGCGGGCACGCTTCCACGCTCATAAACGTTTTGGTTTATCATCGCTAGGAAATATGATGCATGGTAGCCGTCTACAGTGTCAGCGTTTACAGCAACAGGAACACCGTTTGTCCAAGTGACGCCATTGTCATTGCTGAACCTAACATAAGCATCGCCTTGCTGGTAATCCGTGTGCCAGTTGGCGTTGTCTGCCGAAAACTGTATAAGCACGTTTGGAGCTGGGTCTCCTTTGGGACCCTGAGGGCCTACTGGCATTCTGGGCTGAATGATAGCTGGTTGTGCTTGTGTTACGTTAATAATTGGTGTTGACATCTATTCTACCCCCTTTCTACGACACGCATTCTGCCAACCAATATTTGGTACTTCGGAGAACCACCCGGGTAGATTAAATCAATAATATAATACTTTCCTCCTCTGGGTATTGTTTCAGTTTGTTGTGGCGTCATTTGTATCGTAACACTCCCATCGCTACCTAGCGTTATATCTCCAGATGCACTTGATAAGGTGATTATTGGATTAGCGTCCTCAAAGCTGTCAAATATCCTCATTATGGCAGAATAGCTTGTAAGGTTTACTGGAGTGCTTTCTATTTGGAATATAAAGCTAGTGTCCCACGAGTAGCCTCTAATTACAGGCTCAAAGTCGTCATAGTTCGCTGGCAATATCACCTAACGCACCTCCCTATTGAGCTTTCTTGTAGCCTATTAAATCGGCTAAATCTTCGGTATCCATAAACTTCTGTATCCTCTTTATAGCCACCCCGGGAAGGGGTCCATTGTTATAAAATAGGTTCTTAATACCCTTCATCATTTTTTCATTATCCTTATCTTTCATTGCTTCTATTATATAGCCAACGTCATAAAACACATCTAACCCAGAATAACTTGGTCTAAAGTTATAGCCAGATATAGCAGAAGACATCACGGGGCCCAATAAAGGAACAGCTTTTATTAAGTTGGCTAACATTTGCCACGCAAATTCGCCTAGGTCTTTTATCTCCATGCCGACAGCTACAATGAAAGCATTAGCTACAAGTTGAGACGCTATTAACTTTGTTGCCAGTGCATGGTTGCCTTCCCTGAAAGCGTTAGGTATATCATTAACCATAATGTTGAAATTTTGTGTAAGCTGGTTTGTAAACAAAGCGAAATTTCTAATAAACTCTCCACCTGGCCCGCCTATAGTCCTCAACCTGTTTAGATATACAGCCTCACCTTGAGGCTGAGTTTTAACTATGTTCATGTTAGCGTATTTAATTGCTTTTTCTTCGCTCATGGTGAGCTTTGCGCTTTCATACATTGATAGCCAGCCCAGCGTCACAGCGGCAGCGTCAACGGCGGCCTGCGGGGACATTCCTAGCATTTCAAACTTAGCTATCCATCGTTTATAGTTTTTGTCAGAATACTGTATCGCCGATTTGGCCTCTCTTGAAACAAGGTTGAATGTTCTGTATCTAACTGTTGGCGAAAGCTCCATTACAAACTTCCATGTGGCAATAGGGTTGCTCATCATCTTAGATACCGCAACAGACACTCCCCTTGCATTACAGTATGGGAGCGTCAACACAATCGATGGGAACTGCCTCATGACTGAAACAGCATTCCCAACCAACACCCCTAAAGCTCTAAAGTGTCGGAGTTTCCTAAGCGTTGACGCTATAGCCCCTTTGTCATACATTATATTTGGATTAAGCATTATGTCTCTATATCTTGCCAAGGTGCTTATCATTTGCGGGCCATAAGCTGCGGTTACTGCGTTTTTAAAGGTGTCATTATTCAATATCACATTCATCACAGCTACAGGCTCGCTGTACGCCTTAATCCTCTCTTGAAGCTCTATAGTTGATAAATAAATACCAAGCAAGTCAAGCGATAATGGGGACCTAGGCTTGGCAGATTGTGTCCTGCTTTTTTCTATTGATGCTCGCTTGCCGTCTATTGCTTTATCTGGTTCTATTAACCCTACAAATGGGTCGTCTATATATGTTCCCTCTACGATGGCCCTAGAAGACAGCCTAAGCATTCTGAAGTAGTATTCTTCTGGGGTAATCACCTTACCAGTCCTAATAAACGTGGCATTAGCTATATCCTCAAAATGAGACATGAGCTCTTTTGAGAGAGTATCGGCAAACTGCTTGTCTTTCTCTGATAGATGTTCTGCAAGGCTATTGACAAACTCTGGGCTGTAGCCATTGTCTTCGACAAGCGCCCTAAACCCTTCTGGCTGCCTAGAGTATAGATACATTGCAATGAATGCTTCTCTTGTATTAGTGACACCATTTATCGTTATTTTTTCTGCCAAATTCTCTATCTTGCCATATGTTTGCTCTATAAGACGCTTTATCCATTTGGTTCTTTTGTCTGTCCCCGCATTGTATGCTTCTGTTGCCTTATTTACATCTTCGCCAAGAGCTTTCGCCAATGGTGAATTTTCAGAGCCAGTAATGTATTCTCCAAGGCGCATGTAGTTTATAGTCCAACTCAATGCATCTTTCAGCTTGCCAGCAAAGTCGCCACGTCCGCCAGGAATACCAGCATACTGTATTATCCTATCTAATAAAGCTTCATCTGTTTTTAATTTAAGCTTCTCCCTTACAGCGTCGAGAATAGGCTTAGTGTCGTCTGTTTCGCCTTGCTTAATTGCCTCTATTAGTTTGTTGGTGGATAACTTAATGCCAGTCTTTTCTTTGACATACTGTGTGAGCTCTTTGGTTGTGACGCCACGCTCTTTGGCTATATTTTTCAACCCATCGATTATTTTGGTTGGGTGATACAATCTAGAGACAGTGTCGGCTATAGCTCTATTGGCTTTAGCTAAAACATTAGCCCGTATCTCTTCTTTCTCTACCCTTCCAACTCTATTGGCGTCTCGCAGGAATTTATGGAATGCATCTAATTCGCCATAAGTTAATTCTTCCATACTTCCCTTCTCTATAGCAGAAATAATTTGCGCTGGAGAGTAGTCAACAAACAGGTCTTGGTAGGCATCTTTAAGAAGCGCTACCGCGTCCTTCCCTGATTGTATAAAACGAGCTCTCACATTTATGTCTCTCTTGGTATTTTTTGCCTCATTGAATGCCCTTGCTATGCGCCCAAGAGGTCGGGCAATATTAGGCGACAACGTTGACGTCTCTCTCCCGCTAACTACTTTTGATATTTTAGATATGTTTTTGTTTATCTTGTTTATTTTAGAAGCCACATCTCTTGAGGCCAGAGCTATACTTAACACTCTGTTGAGTTGATTGTTAATCTCTTTTACAGCTTCCTTGTCCCCATTAGATATAGCTTCTTCCTTACGTGTCTGTAGCGCCTTTATGGAATTAGCTAGCACTCTCTTTTTGCTTTGCTTGTTAATGTATCCTATGGTGATATCTTCTAACCCGCTCTTCTTGGCACCAAACAACTGTATATCAAATAGCTTTTTATACGTTGGGTCTATAGGCTTGTTCTCAAGATAACTCTTTAATAATGGCTTAATCTTGCTTTTGTCTAACGTTTGTTTTATGTTTACATACTTGAGTGTGTCGTTCGCTTGTTTTACAAATTCATCGGTTGCAATCTGATTAACAATGGTGTCTATGCTTTGTCCTTCGGTTTCTATGCTTGGCGAATATTCCTTAATGACATCCGTAATCGCGCTCTTAAAATCAATAATTTCTTCTTTTGTTGGTGCGGTTTTAATAATCTCATTTACCTGTTCTGTCGTAATTTCTGGCATATCTACTTTTTCTTCACCATCAAGCTCTGCCATTATCTCATCGTCAAGCTTTGCAAGTATCGTTGGGTCTGCTGTGTCTCTTGCAGATGTCCTCAACGTGGTTGCCGCTCCTATCAATCCAGCCGAAGGAAAGGAGAACGCAAAAGCAAGTAGCCCATTTTTTATGGCTTCTTTGCTTGTAAATGGTATATTTTGACTATATGCGGTAGACGTAATCTCTTGTAAAAATTCTTGAGTGCTTTCTGCCATAGCGCTTTTAATAAACCTGGAAAGAAAGGGCTGTCCACCTCTAGGGGCAAATATACCTAGCTTATCCGTTACAGCAGTGATAGCACCCTCTACTATAAAATTTCTGGTCGCCATTCTCATGGCTAAATCGTCATTGCCGGTTTTGTTATAAATCTCTCTATACACATCTCTACTGTCCGTAAGGGTTTCTAACACTACAGGAACAGCTAGAGATGCCACATTTGCAAGCGTAATGCCTATTGGGCCAAGCATAGCTCCAGCGCCCATTAGTAAGGCTCTTATCCCAAAATACGACAGAGCATATATGGCTGTAGATGCACCGGCAGAGACGAATTGTGTTGTTGCCCATTCTAGCTTGCTGGTGTCATTTTCTTCTAGCGCCTCTGCCATTAGGCTCCATTGGGTGTTCATGTCTTTTTCTATAGTTCCCTCTATAACATCAAGCACTCTAAAGGCATTGGATAAGAATGGGCGGACAACGGTCGCATAAACCTTATCTGTCTTTGCATATGCATTTATACTGTTTACAAAGCGCCTATTCTCTGAAGAGAGCTTATTGTTCTCTACCCATTTCTCATACGCTATCTGCTGAGCTGCTAATGTTGGGTCTTTCGCTTTCTTCAGCCTATCCTGGCTTGGTATATTTTTATATCTTTTGTCAAATTCATCAAAATGCTCATATACCAATTTGGGGTCGTCAACACCGAAGAACCTTGCATAATAGAATGACCGTTTAGCTTTGTCTTTATTTATCCCCAACTGCATTAAAAGTTCATTATCCTTAGCCTCAAGACTGGCTTTAACTTGCGCTAGCCCTTCAGGGGTAAACCCAAGGTCGTTTTGTATATCTATGTCAGTTGCCCCTTGCGTTCTCATTTTTATAATCCTGCTCTGTATAGCACGAAATGCTGTCGTTGCAGGGGTGCCTTCTTGCTCTAATTTTCTAATGTCATCTGCAAGGTTAGGAGCTAAGTTGTATATATCTCCATAGCTAACATCTCCTTCTGGGATAGATGATACAATGGAGACTGGCCCCCTGTAGCTAGAAATAACATCTGCCCCTTGCTCCGCAAGAGACGCCTGTTCTTGTGCTTCTTGTATCTTCTCTGTGCTTCTATCTTCGCCTATAGACTGAGTTAATATTTTGTCTATATCTTTTCCTACTCCGGTAGCAAATCCCATAATGTCACCTACCCTTTGCCGCCAAATGGGCTAGGCTGCTTTGGAGCTTGAGGTTCTTCTGGCTCTTCTATGTCAATTGTCTTCTCAAAGGACGGAGAGCTAATTTTGTCTAATACGGATAACTCTGCCTCTGATAGATTGCTTCTGTCTATTTGCCCCTTTATTATGTACGTCGCCAAATCTAAATGCCCCTGTTGTAATCCGTACCTATATAGCATATCACTTATATATTTTATTGCCTCATCTTCCTTTTTAATATCCCTCTTAAAGAAGCCGTCTAAAGCCCTCTTGCTGATTATTTCACTTATTTTTGTCTCTAAGTCTAACGGCTTAAAGCCTTCCTGTGTCCCTGTAAATAAATACAATTTAGCCAACTCTGCAACATCTGTTTTGAGCTCCATCTCTTGTTTAGGGCTTATTACACCGCTTGCTCTCATATCCTCTATTGTACCCCATGCCTTTTGAGTTATAGAGCTAATCTCTTTTAAGCCATAACTTTTAGCCACAGCGTCAGCGTCTCCATTTAACCCCAAACCAGATAAACTCTTGCCTTCAGCTATCTTTTTCTCTACATCTGACCTTTGCTTTATGATATCATTAACTAACGTTTTGTAGTATTTATTGTTTAGTTTTGAGGATATTGTAGCAAAAGAAGCTTTAAGCTCTCTCAGATTGGTTGTTGGGTCTAAAGCAAGCTTTAAATAGTTATCAATAATGGAGAGCTCTTGTTCTGGGGTAAAGCTCGCAGACTTGCCCATAAGAGCCTTTTGTGTCTCCTCTATAAACGACAGCCCCCTAGTGTACCAGCTTGCATTTATCTTTCCATCTCTGTACAATCTTGTCCAATCCGAGGCAGAATATTTCAGCCTTCCAGTCTCCTCATATGACGCAATCATATCCATTGCCAAGTCTTCGCTTTGCTGGTTAAACGCTTGCTCTATTTGCCTAATCTCGCTGTTTTTCTGTCCCTCTAGATATTCTATATCCTTTTGGTCTAGATACTCATTAGGCTCTGGTAGCTTGTAGTTCTGAGGGTCGGATTGTATTTTGGCAAGCTCGGTGTTGATTATGGCGCTCCTCATATACTCTGATTGCATCTTTTTGTAGGCAGAGTACTTCATTCCTGGAGGTGGAGTGTCATCTGCAAATAAATTCTTTAGCTCGTCTATGTTACCCTCGTTTGCATACATTGTGGCAGTCTCTACAAACTTGCCTATGGCTATATCATTCTGTCGTTCTACTATTCCAGCAGAGACCTCTATGTCAAGATTGGCAGAGTGTAAGCTCCACCACTCATCGAAACGAGAAGCTACTTCATCATCTTTTAATGTATTTCTTACAGCGCTGTATACCTTCTGCTTGCTCTGTTCCCATATTTCTGCTGCCTTTTCAGGCTCAGCTTGCAGAGCCTCTTGGGCGGCCTTAGCTGCCTCTTTCATCGCTTGAGCTCTCGCATATGAGAACTCTATAGCCATGCGCTTTTCTGCTTCCTTTTTGGCTAATTTGAACATATCGCTAGCAAGCCAGTATGCGCGCTGGCCAGTTTCCTGTAAGGTCTGTGCGCCGAACGCTTCAGCCTTTGCCGAGTCGTCCATTGAGTATTGTGCTTTAGCTTCCCCAACATCTGCCGTTGGAAGTTGTTGCTGGTCGTATGTAGGTATTTTTTTAGCCATCTCTCCACCTCCTCCTAGCTAAAACGGCAAAGCAATGGGGTGACTTGGGGGGAGCGTGCGTGGCGACTGCGTTAAGAGCGTCCCAGTAGGCTCGTATGGTATAGATAGGGCTGTCGATGTTCCCGGTTGCGTTGTTAACTTCTGTTTAAATGGGTTTTTAAATAAACCCAACTCTATTCCAGACATATACGCCTGGCCCAACCCTGTAGCCATAGTAGAGATTGTCCCAAACTTAGCAGAACGCTCATAAATGTCCGCCGACGCCAACAGGCTGTATGCCTTTCTTCTATACTGCTCCGCCTCAGACCACTTTTTGCCAGAAGCCACATCATATTCTGACATCTTTAACATTCTATCCATTTCTATCTTTTTAGCCGTCTCTGACGCCATAGTCAATGGGGTTCCTGTGGACGTCGAATATCCAGCAGAGGCGTACGCAGCTCTCTGTTCAGCCAACAGCTTGGCGCCCATCTTTCTTATAAGAGCAGCCTCATAAGACCCACGTTCTATAATCGCCTCGGCTTCCTTTTCTGTAAGCCTAGCGTTCTCATCGAATGCCCTAGACTGTATTCTGGCTTCTGCCGCCTGTGCCCCAGCCGCCTTTGCTTGGGCTGACGCCTGCATAAAGGTTGAGGCAAGTTGCATTGCTACTGGAGCCCAACTCATGGTTTCATCACCACCATAAACGTTTTGCCGGCAAATGCGCCGCCCAAATGATAAAATATACCAATCGGCTCTGTAAAACCTAGCCAATGGATAAACCTTCTGTGCGTGTCGTTATCCATGTCGTACGACGCAGTGAGTGTTCTTATATTGTTCTCTTCCGCAAGCTGTGTAAGTTTTTTGCGTATAATCTTGCATGCTGTTATGTAGTTCTCGATAAAACCATCGCCTGTCACTAGCCACGCCTCCGCTATGCCTCCAGATGATATACGCAACCCACCACACGCTATAGGGAGACCATCTAGCATTATTGTGACCCCCGGTATAGTGTCGTCATCTAGCGACACATTTTTTGGATTAACGCCAAGACACTCTAAGTGTTTTGCTCGATATTCAACAACCTCAATCATTGCGGCAACACCAACCTTAAGATTATAGCCGTTATCCCCATGGGATAAGGCTCATCTTGGACAATTGTGATGTACTGCCCATACTCTGACGGAGCATCTACAAGTATTGGTTGCGTATCTCCAGAGAATAGGGTAGGTTGCACAACTAGCGGATTTCCACTCTTACCAACATAAGGGATACGCCTTACGTCGTTCTCACTAAATCCGACATAACCACCAACCGTGTTGACTAATCGCAGTATGGCGTGGACTGTTCGGCGGATAACCCCCTGAGTTGTTTCTGGAGGCGTGGCGTGTTCTATGTTAATTGTTTTTAATGTGCTGGTATAGTTTAAACCAACCCACACGTTGCTTGCCGCGTCGTCTAATGTAATTGTACCATTAGATACAACTCTATCTCCAATATATTTACCATCTGCTACAACCGCAACGGTTTCTCCTTCGAGGTAAGACAGCCCAAATATTGTAGTTGCTGGAGCACCCAGATATTGAGCAGCGCAATCTGCATATACAGAGTTGTCGAGTGTTCCATCCCAGTCAACTATATATTCAATATATCTCTTCTCTTCACCATTTATTGTTCTTTTTACAACCAGCCATAATTCGCCTGGTATGGCTGCGATGCTTTCTACAAAACTCTGCCCCGCAGATGTAGACGTGATGTGCCTGTGCCACGAATACACCTTATGCTCTGGGACGTAAGTTAGCCCAAGCAAAACTCCATCTTTCCTTTTGCCCCAAACAGACGACCATGGAGATTTGAGATAAGACAGGCACTCTATGCCGTCTCCGCAAATGTGGTCGCTCATGACAGTTAAGTCAAATGCATAATACGTATCACTAGCCCAATCGTATTGAATGTGCCTTACTGTTTTTCCGCCCTTTTGAACAAACACGGCGTATCCATTAGCGACAACCGCCTGCACGTCTTCGCTACCAAAGTTTGTTTCCCTTCTTAATTTTGGTGGGTTGTCTGGAGAAACATTGCTCCCGTCAAGCACCCACTCGTCGCCAGCAGTGCCGACTATCATGTTGCCCTTAGAGACCAGCCAGATAGCCGTGTTAACCTCGCTAGCTATAGGCTGAAGGTCAAGGGCGTCAGTTGCCTCTCCATCTCCAATGTCAAAGTTGGAGTAGTCGTCGGTCTTAGATGCCCAAATCCTATTTGGAGCGGCGTACGTTCCACCGAACCACAACCTACCATCGTGGAATGTTATGCTTCTTGGAAAACCAGTAGTATAACTCCATGCCCCTAAAGCCCAACTGTATGTTGGCTGGTCTAGCCATCTTAAAGTAGACATAAGAACTCCGGTCACTTGTGTAGGGGATGTATATCCTGTTATCTTTATATATCCCACCCTCACAGACTTCTTAACCCTGAAGTTCCACGTTATTTCACTTCGTGCGTTTTCTGTGTATATTCTAAATTTAGGCAAAACACCACTAGATACACCAAGGTCTTCCGCCCTAGTTTCACCCTCAATTGTTGTGTTTATTCTGTCGTCTATGGCGTAATAATTGCGCCATGTTGTACCATTGTCTATAGAAAACTGCAAATACCAAATTTCCCCCACTGGGGCATCGCTAAACGTTGCCCTAAATTCCCACTCCCCATCAACATCCCATGGGCTAGAAGCCCACGGAGTGCCGTTGCCACCATGCACCCCAGACGACAAACTCTCCGCCTCAACAACGTACCTCACCTTTATCCACCTATCTATATCTGTGTCTGTGAAAATGGGCTCGCTTGCGGTAACCGTTACGGTGTCCCCTATCTGCCCACTCCCACCAGTTATAGTTATAGTGCCATCTAATGTCCCCACTCCCTGAACAAAGCTCTCATCAAGGAAGGGACCATTCCTAAACTCGAACTTTTCTATCCTCCAGTTAGTATTAGAAAATCTTGAAAGCTTCTGCGGAGGATAGTCTGGGTGTACCATAAACAACACGTCAGCAGATTGGGCGTATTTAATCAAGTCTAAATCTTCAGAAGCATATGGAGAGTATATTTCCAGAATGTCATCTTGTACCCAATAGGTTTCCCAGTTTGCCCCTACACCGGGCTCGTTGTCGGCTGTAGAAGTATGGTCTAATATACACCTATATACTAGCCCGCCATTATTGACATAATCATAAGCCTTATATTCGGTGCTTACTGCCCACGGGTCTGTTGTCGATGTTGTGTGTATTATGTGTCCGCCATCTACACATACTCTCATATAGTGGTCGCCGAACTCCAATATATAGCTTTGTTCATTAGAAAAAATAAACGGAATAAGCCTAGTCTGTTTTGAACTGTCCTTGACTTCACTTACAAACCTAGTCCCAGGTCTACGCACAACGCCACCTGTAGGTAGAACTATAAAATTCTCCAACGTAAGGCAACCGTTGTAGTATCTGTCTACGTCGGTTCTACCCAACATATTTGGTGATAGCTCGCCTGCTGTGAAGTTTGTCAAGAAGTGGTCAAACATTTTCATGCTACCACCTCACGTCTGTATATGGCGTTGTTATTTCCGGTTGATATTTCCTCATTCCAGCATCAGCAGATAGAGCGTCAGTTAATGTCTTCTCATAGAGTTGATATGACAAGCTAGCCAGCTCTGTGCTCCCTGTAAGGCTTACCGCTATCTGTGACGCTATCAAATAAGCCAAAGCAGCCCTAGCTTTTGCTGGTATATCCATTAACGTTAGCGTAGCGTGTATGTACGTCAACGTTATCTCTGGCTCGTTTGCATGTATTGTGCTCCCCACAAACTCCCAGTCTTCAGTCTCGGCTACAGTCTTCGATGTGTCCTGTAACCCACGCAGGAAATCTGACGGAAGGTCAAACTCATATGCGTAGCCGTCCGTTGGCGTGTTCCCGTTGTTCGTGAGCTTTTTGGTTTTGGTTGCAAACGACCAATCAGCCTCTCCTAGAAATTCCCAAAAGCACTCATAAAAAACTTGGGAGCAAGCCCTAGCTTCTTTACTGTCATCAGTTAAAGATGTGATGTTGCTTACTCCCAAGAAGGTCAACGCTCTATTGCATATAGAAACAGCATCTAAAGCCATTTATGTCACCACCTTTGAGTGGGGGAGGCGGTTCCCCGCCTCCCTATAATAACTACTCAAGCACATACATTACCATCAGCTTTATGGTGCCTGTTGCAGCACCGCCAGCAAGAGTTAGAGTTATATTCTCTGTAGCGCTCAAGGCTTTAAACAGGTTGTCTATTTTGTCGAACTCCGCAGAACCAGCAGTAGACGTGTCAGTCGCAGACAAATATTTATCTGCGGTTGTCCCATCACCCACAGCCAAAGTAGTTGAAGCCCCGAGAGCATCAAAGTAGAGCTTACCTCCAAGTATCTTTGCGCCCTTCGGAACAGGCATCATAACTATAGTGCTCCCGGCAGCCAAAGAGCTGGCCTCATATTCATCAAACGACACCTTCACCCTAGCGTTCCAAGTCCCAGGGTCAAGGATATCGCCTCCATCAAACTTGGTCTTGTTAACTCCGTATACCGTCGCCATTATTTAACACCCCCTTAATAGCCTAATCCCTAGGACTCGGCGCAGAGTATCTTGCCAACGCCCTCTTCCTGCATGCGGGTGGCACCCATTCCGAGCCAAGCCTGGACTAGCAAAGCCTGCCCCTTCTGAGGAATTGGGTCTATAGACGCCCCTATTTCCCTTCCAACGCCAAGAAGCATTGCGTTCTTGTGCCAGAAGAGACACTCACGATAGCCATTCCCGTCTGTGGATAGCTTGTTGCTCTTGATAAACTTAAACCCAAGGAAGGTATCCAAGTCTCCAGCCACAAGGGCTTTGACGGTGTTGTAGTCAGCAGAAGACACCTCAGTAGTGCTCAAGAGTTCTATAAGCTGCTTGGGCGCTATGACAATGTATCTTTCATCATCGGGAACCTCGTTAGCGTCAAGCAGCTCTTTAGCTGCCAACAGCTTGTCGATGTTCATTCCGGTTGCACCAGTAGAACCAACATCTACAGCAACAGTCATATTGCTATCAAACGGGACAATCGTGTCGCCCTTTTCGCCCGTGTAGGCATTGCCAAGAGCAGCAGAGATTATTTCTGAATCAATAGCCCTATTCAACGCCATTGCAAAATTCATTGCGTAAGCATTAGTGGGGTTATTGAGTATCTTATATAGGTCTTCCTGGTCAATATAGTCGGCGACATATTTGTCAACCACAGAGACACGCCGTCTCTTATGTGGAGTGTTGGCAACCTCAAGGTCAGCATGCCTAGTGGTTTTGGTGGTTGCCTCAACGGCGGCTATCTGGTCAAAGAACGCATACTTGCCATCAACCGGCTCTAACCTCACTGCATCACGCAGTTTACTCTTTGTCTGTTGGTACAATATCTCGATGCCCGACTTATACTGTTGTACCATCGCATTCGTGATTTCGACAGACATTTTTATCAGCTCCCCTTTTTTAGTTTATGGTGTTTGCAGGGTATCCCTTTCGGGGCCTGATAAAATGCTAGGCTTTCCCTAGCTTCCAAACGCTAGCTCGTGTAATCTCTTGAACTTCTTAACCGCTTCTTCGTGTGCTGGGTTCATCGGGTCTTGTAAGGCTTGTATAAACTCTGGGTCCGTCTTAAGCTTGGCTAGTTCAGCTTTGGCGTCGGCACTATGTCCACTCATCGCGGGAAGGGCTGATAGCGTATCTTCCCCTAACATCTTGCCAACCTTGTTGAACAGCCGTATAACTCTTGGGTCATTGCCTAGTCCAGCGTTTAGTAGTTCCATTGTTTCCTCGTCCGCTAGCGCTTGCACTGCTCGCCTTGCTACTTCTAGTTCTTTATCAAAATCCTTGCCCCATTCTTTTTGGAGCTCGGTTAGAGCAGTCTCTCTTAGCTGCTCTATCTGTTGCTCTAACATCTCTGTAGACTTTTGCTGGAGGTTGTTCCAAAACTCTCCAAGCGCTTCTACCTGCTGTTTAGTTAGCCCCTTTTGATGTGCGAATTGCTTAAATTCGTTTAATATTTCTTCGTCTGCCCCTTCGATTTTGACATCGTATCCATCTGGGGTATCAGGGCGCCCTATTGCACGATAAAACAAGTCCCACTCTTCCTGTGGTGAGTCTGGCTTTGGGATAGGCACTTTTTCTTTGCCTATCAACTTGCTTGCGTTTACTAGCCCCTTAATAGCCTCCTCTACGCTTGTATACTTGCGCACAGTTGGCTCGTTCTTTAGTTCGTCTGGCAGGCTCTCCCACCACGGTGTGTTGCTTGATGGGCTCTGCGCAACGCCAGCCTGCGCAGGCTCAGCTCCGCCCAATAGCGTTGCTTCTGGTTGCTGTTCTACTCCAGTTTCGAGTGTCCCACCTTGGGGGTCGAAATCATTCGCCATTATTTAAAACCTCCGTTTGTAATTTCTTAAAATTCTCTTCACCAAGCATTTCCATTATGTGCATAAAAACCTCCTGCTTGGCTATGCGTCTATCTGTTTCTCTCACTGAGTCTGGAACATAAGGTGATACATTGTAATAGCAGATATTAGCTAAATCCTTTAACACCTCACCCCCTTCTTTGCTTGAAAACGTTATGTAATAATCATGCATTAATGTTTCTAAATCCATGGCACACCTCACAGTTTAATTTCCGAGGCTATTTTGCCTACCTCGGCGGCGTCTTTTAACATCTGCATTTGCTGTTGCATCATCTGAGCTTGCGCCCTCTGTTGCCTTAGTGCATCTACCTCATCTCTACTCCGCAACAGCCTTGCAGGAACACCAGTAATATCAGCAATGTGCCTTGCGGTTTCGTCAAAGTTAAATACATCAAGCATATCTGGGTTGACCCGCGCCATAGTTGCCACGAAGGAAAGTGCTCTCTGTATGGCGGCTACATCGCTCATCCTCTGGGCCCTACTCATTGGCGACAGATATTCTATCTTCACTTTTGCCCCGTATCTCTGTAGAGACGGTGGAGGCTCTGGCAGCGCTCCTTTTCTAGCCATAATACCTATTACCCTTCTGGTTAGTGGTTCCAAATACTCATGCACAAGCCTTGAATATGTAGGCCCTAGTATCCTTACATTCTCCTCAACCCTCTGCATGACCTCTGTTGCGGTCATTCTGTCCGCTCTTACTAGAGAGATAGCGTCATAATAGAACGACTCATTTATGGACTGTTTAATCTTCTCAACCATGGAGTCGGTTAGAGGAATAGCCTTGCCGTCTACGATATACAGCGGTTGTACTGGCGTTGCCCCTTTGGCTCTGGTGTTTATCTTTCCAGGAGTTGCGTCAAGTGGAGTTAGATAACTCTTATATTCAACATCAAGAGGTGGAGTTATTATTTTAGACGCAGCCTCCAAAATATCCTTGGTCATCTTGTTAACCGTCTTAACGTCTGGCAGGGCTTCCATTCCAGGGCCACGCCCCCAAATCTCACCGGGAGCCGTACTCCACCTAGTTACAAATGCTGGAAACTCGTAGTACCCACTCTCTCTCAGTACATGGTTCCACTCAGAGGCTATCCATACGGAAGCATAAGGCTTGTCTAGCTTGTTGAACTTGTTGTAGTCGTCTTTAGGGAATATGGCGTGGAGCATCTTAATTTCCTCATCTGGTCGCTTGTCGGCAAGCTCTAGTATCTTTGTGTTGCACGCCTCCGCCCCAAACTGCCTCACAACATTGCGTGCAGACATTGTGAACTCCCTAAAAAGAACATCTACAAAGCCTTTTTCGTTTTCTGCTATAACGCACTCTGAGACGGGGAGAGTTTTAAATATCAATGCTGGGCCATTTGGGTCTTGCCCTTCTTCTAGGAACAAAATGCCAGTTCCAAAAGCAATTAAGCTCAAGTAAAACTCTTGAGCCTTCATGTGAAAGTTGCTGGAATTTATAGCCTCCAAACTTATATCCTCTATTGCTTGCACCCATCTTGAAACTTCATTGAGGCTCATTAGCTCCATCGGATTAGTCTTAATTGCAAGCCAACGCTGTGAGGGGTTGGTCAGCATGGAGTGGAGTGTTGCAGCAAGCCTAGATAGAGCCCTTAAGGCAGTTGAGTCGTAGATATAAGTTGTGCGCTTTCCACCCCTGGCTCTGGGGTAAATATTTTGAAGCGGGATAATGTAGTCTGATATTTCCGCCCAATGCCCCTGCCAAGGAATGCGTATATTTTTTAGCTGATTATATCTCTCCAGTATTTTCTGGATAGCATTCTCCTTCATGGCTATATCCCCAATAGCGTTACTTTCCCTACGGATTTAGACCCAAGCCCTAGTGAACTGTCGCTGCCACCTGTTAGTATGGTTGTTGCCCTTTTCTTTCTGTTGCTAGCAGCACCAGCTCTAGCCCTGCTATACGACGCATCCTTGTCTATAATCACCTGCTCTCCCTGTGGCTCATACGGCGACACGCTGTTTTGACTAAGCCGTTTTTGTACTAACTTGTCCTTTTGTTCTTCATACATTTTTTGATACTCGTCTGGAAGCTTGTAGTTCGGGTTCTCTTTTTTTACCTCATTCAGCTTCGCCTCAAATGCGCGCATCTTTTGCCAGTCGTCTTTTATTTTGTAAAAATTCCACAAGTCTTTCGCTTTCTGGGGAGTAGTTAACAAAACCTCCTCTTTATACAATGTCCTCCATAGGTCGTTAGCCGTAGCCCTAGCCAAAACAAAATGATTCGCTTTCTGGGGAGTAGTTAACAAAACCTCTTTATACAATGTACTCCATGGGTCGTTAGCCGTAGCCCTAGCCAAAACAAAATAATTCGCTTTCTGTGTCGCTTTCTGGGAAGCAGTTGGCAAAGCCTCTTTATACAATGTACTCCGTGGGTCGTTAGCCGTAGCAAAACGATTCGCTTTCTGGGTCGCTTCCTGGGAAGCAGTTGACACCTTTTCATACAATGTCTCCCATGGGTCGTTAGCCTTATCCCTAGCCACAACAAAACTACCAAAAAGGCTTGGCGTCGTTGCCACAACAAACACCCCCTTACACGCCGAGGAGCGTCTTTTTGGACACTTTTGTGCCAGAAACGCTCCCCAAAGACTGCCCCTGCGAGCCGGTTAAAATGGTTGACATGTATCCAGCACGCTTGCGCTTTTTTTGTAGTTCTCTTTCAATTTCCGCCGCATCTAATGCGGCTTCGCTCGGTGAGATGGAGGGGTTTAGGGTGCTTCTCTTTCTGGCAGCCTCAGCCTCCATTTTGGCCCTTCTCTCTGCCTCCAAAGCCCTTCTCATTGCCTCCTCCTGAGCCTTCTTTTGCTCTCTGACCGCGTAAATTGTAGCCCCCGCAGCGGCGAGACCTATCAACGGAGCAACTCCCATTTTAATCACCCCATAATAATCTTGTTGTTAGTTAATTATATCATAAAACCATCATTTGCAAAAGGGTCAAAACTATTTATTACTTCACGTTGCATTTCCGTATACTCCATAGGCGGTGACGCTCCCAGGTCTGGATGAAACATATTTGCCATACAGTCAAGCATATCGTCGTGCATTTGCAAGCCAGGAATGTATACGGAGTACTCTTCGTCAATGAATGTTTTTACAACGTCTTCCTCTACGCCCTCCCAGTTGCGCCTAATGATAGACTTGGGCAAGAGTATTCGTCCGTTCTTAAATGGCGAGATTAGCCACGCTATACGTTCAGCTTTTGCCACCCTAAGGCTCAGCGGAACTATGTTGAACATGTAGTTAATCTTGTTTTGGACATACTGTATGTGCTCTATGTCCGCCTGCATCGAGTATTGTTCGTATCCAACCAATATTGGCTTGTATTTTTTCACAAGACCAAAGAGCGTGCTTGTTCGCTCTTCTAGGTTTAATTTGTCTCTAACCATGTCGATAACTCTGTAGACTTCGTCAGCCCCTATTCCAAACACCACCATTGCCGTAAAGTCTCGGTCTTTCTTTTTGCTTCCGGCAGGGTCAACGACAATGTATACATTCAATCCCTCCAGGTTGTCTGGCTCCCAGAACTTTAACCACTCCAACCTAAAAGACGACTCAACGGCAGCAGACGGGTTGAGTAATATCTGACACGCGAATGTATGAGGACCCATGGCTTCTCGCTTAAATGCGACCTCTTCTTTGTCCCAATAGACCGGCGTCCCGTCTGGCAGAACCCCCGGATATATCCTTGGTTTAGCAGCTCCACGTTTGATTATCTCGCTGTATGTATCCCTCAACGCCCAACGTGTCCCTATGTATCTTATGCGACCGCCAGCCTTGGACAGGTTGAGCGAGTCTGCCCATGCCGACGTGGTCTTCTCTATCATCTCGGAGGTGCTTACGCTTTCACGAGTCACAACGTCATCGTATATCATCAAATCAAAGTGTCGGCTAGTAGGCTGGTTGTCCACAAGCCCCCATGCCTCAATTGTTGCCTCTTTGGGGTTGGCGTCGCGCTTGACTATAATTGCTTCATTTGTCCACTTCGGTGAGTCTTTTTTTGGGTTCTCGTACAGTATGTCTGGGAATAGAGCTTTTAGCAATTCGTTGGTTTCTAGCTCTCTTTTAATCTGCTGTAGGAAGCCTTGGGCTATTTCTCGCTTGTGAGAGAAGATTGCTATTGTAATGTTGGGGTCTTTCAGTATCTCTTGGATAGTTAATCCAAATGTAATTATCGAGCTTTTGAAGTGTTCTCGAGCCCACAGGTCGAGGTGTCCGTCTGGGTGTTCCTGTACATCTCTGCACCTGTCAAAGCCCCAGTTTGTGTTGAATGTTGGCTTGGGAGGTTTGTCTACGTCTTGCCTTCCTAGAACGTAGACCAGGAGGAAAAATAAATCATTACGACAGAGCCAGCGCGCTGCTTCTATCGCCACCCTGTCGTTTCCGGTTTGACACACTTTCTTGAATAGCTTTAGGTAAAAATATTTAGCCTTTAGCTTTGGCCTCAACAATTTCAACGTTCGCAAGTTCTTCCTCCAACGCTGCTACTAGTTTTTGAACAAAGTCGCCAGCTATCTTAAGCCTATTCTTCTCTTCTGCCTCGTCTATCTTTTGGGCTATTCTTGCTCTCAGCTCGATTAGCTTGTACAAAGCCGCAGCATCTTTTTCGGTCTTCTCTGGCCTGTTCTGTATGCTCTTAATAATCTTGTCTATAGTTTTAAGAGTATCTCTATTAAGAGACTTGCTATCAAGCTCTAAGTCTATATCGCTTAACTCGCCTAGGTCTCTAGCTAACCTTTCTCGCCATTTGTATTTGATTGACCATTTGCGAATTGCAGGATAAGAATATCCTCCAAGGTCTTGGTGAACTTTATTAAGGCTTCTTTCTGGCCCTAGTGCCAAGTAATAGTCATAATATTTCCTGACATGGTCAGGCATTTCTGGCAGTTTGTCCATTGCATCACCACCTAGTATTTATGCCACGGGCCCCACCCTCGCCCGCTCTCTCTTATGGCATTGTCCCCAACTTACGCCCTTCGTTTTCCCTGTAAAACACTACTCCTTTTTCTTTTTGTGGAACTTCATGAAATAAATAAAACCACCAAGTAGAGCTACAGCCAACATAGCTTTGATAACTTGAGCTCCAACAGAACCCTCAAATATCATTTCTTTTTCCTCCTTTCACCTTTGCCTACAGGGCTATTAGGGTGTTTAGAGTTCCAAATTCTAGCGGCTTTCCTTTGCGCCGCCTCCTTGCTCATCCCCTCTTTCATGAACTTGTCCCTCATCTCTTCGTAGCCCTTTGGCATCTTCAGGACCTCCCATTAACTTGAACTTCTTTACGTTCAATGCATCTTTCCTGCGAGTTACTTTCTTCATCAGCCTTACCTCCATAGAGGAACCAATTGCCGTTACTGTCTTTATCCCAGTAGTTCATCTATGTCACCCCAAAATAATTATAACATAATCTTTCATACAATGCAAGCCCTGTTTCCCGACAAACCAAAATAAGGGATAAGGTGTCTTTGAAATTTTTCGTTTAAGGCCATTTTTAGCCACGCTAAGGGGTCATCTTTTCAAAAGAGGTATAAATACCTTACTCGCGAGTTGAAATTTAAAATAGGGCCTTCTATTGTTGAGTTTTGAGTTTTTGGTCAAAAATGGCAAAAAATGACTTGACAAATTTTGGTGCATGTTGTATATATATATTTGCCGCCCTTTGAGGTTTGAGGGCGAAAGAATATTATAGTTTTCTAGATTATTATAATACCCTCATGAGGGAATATATAAACCCTTATGAGGGTATTTTTATACACACTCCCGTTGGTCGTGTGTATTTATATAAACTATTATGAGAGTTATATATACCCCACCTAATAAACCCCACATTAAGAGAGAAGATATTAACCCCTATACTGGTTATAATTTATAAAATTTTTATTATATAGCGTGTGAGTGTTTTATACGTCACACACGCACTCATTTGGGGGCACCCACCCCCCCATTCCACAACACAGTAAACTACCACAATTACCAGCCATTACCATTTACCACATACATTTACACAATATTAACCAGCTTAATAGTGTACGTAACACATATACACTAATACACACTACAGTAAATCACACATACTTAACCAGTTTATTTAGTTTAATAAAGCCTAGTATAAGGCATATATAAATATATATAAATACCATGTATATATAGCTTAATAAACATACTAGTGTGTATAGTTTAGTGTATATAATGTAAATTTAATGTTAGAGGATATGTTATCCTCCTACTTGTATTATTTGTCTATACAAACATAAACAATTATAGACAATTCCTACACGTAACCAGCATATATATAACACCATACACTTATCCACAACTTATCCACATATCCACAAGTTATCCACAATAGTTATCCACATAGAACGTTTATGTATACATGTCTGAATATTCTGAATAGTTAGACTTTTTATTAGGGGTTGACACGCTGGCGCTGTGTGGTAAGATATAATCGTACCTTGAAAAGAAAATATAGGGATAGGGAGGGATATAGCATGTCAGAGGAGAGAGTGCTGACAACAGATATGCTGTTAAACATTTGCAAAGCCGATGGGATATCCATTGGCGGGGCAGAGGTGGACGACGGGTGGTCCTATTATCCGTACTACATGAACGGTACGGAAGAGTGGACCGAGCTTCGCCGGGTGGGCACCTGGTATTCACCCGAAAAAGACGATGAGGTCACTGTGTTTGCCATAGTGACTTCATCGAACGCCCCACAGGACGACTTCGTTTTTGTGGAAAGTTGGGTCGTTCGATGGGTGGAGGATATGGGAGATTGGGGGGAAAACTGTACATCTTACGTTCTTCCGTACCAATCATTAAAAAAATTCTTTCACCGTTGGGTGAAGGAGCAGAGGCATTAAGGGCGGGCAACCGCCCCTTATATCTTGAAAGGGGGAGTATACAATGAAGACAAGAGAATGGCGTGTAGTGGTATACCCTGGGGAAAACACATGGACCCCAGGATGGCGGAAAATGTACGACATCCAGCCTAGCCAAGCGTGGGCAAATTCAGACATCGACGAACTGGAAGATTTCGTCGATGTCGTGCGGGAGGATGTGGAAGAGCGCGAGGATTGGGTGGAGATGCCTGATGATGTGTACAGCGATTTCGTCGCCCAGCTCCGGGCGATGCTCAAGAGTGGGGACAGTATAGGCGTCCTCACTATCGAGGTTGAAGATGAGCGGGCCTAGCGCCCGCTCTTTTTTGCGGAGATAAGGGAGCTCCTGACTTTTGAAGAGCTCCCAACGGACCGCCAAGTTTGGGAGCGGGCTTGCACTCTTGCGCGCCTTACCCGTGTGGAGTGCGAAAAACTTGGCGCCAAAAAAGTCATGATAGGCGGGGCAACCCGCCTTTTATTTTGCCCGCATGCCCTCGTTGTGCATACAATCCAGAAAACTTAGAATATTCAGAATATTCTAAGTTCCATACTTCACCTTATCGCATACAATTCAAAGTATATACAACGCTGCAAGCATTAAAAGGATATGGCCGCGACGCACGACACAGAAAGAACCGCGGCAAAATTGTAAAACAATTTAGAATATTTAGACTTTACCATTAGGGCTTGACAGAATTTTTTGATGTGCTATGATGGGCTTGTAACACAGAAACGGCACCTTGACAATTAAATATCGTGAAATGAGATGCGAGGGTAGGAACCTCGTGCCATTACAAAAAGGGGGCGATGACATGTTTTGGGGGACTAGGTTTTTTCGTGCCCGATACAATGATGCAAGGGGCACAAATAACCTCTATAAAGCATTTGAAGAATACTTAGATATGGAGGAGGAGGGTTTAGGAAATGAGAACGAAGCACATGAAGAGGGAGAAGCTAGAGATTAGCCCAAACGATTTTGACCACATATGGCGGTCAAAAAGCCCGATTTGCTTTGACTTTAAAAAGTCAAAGACAAGACGGCTAAAGTGGAATGTATACAAGGATGGAGAGGAGTTTCTTTTGCTTGTCAAATATATTCATCAAGGCAAGCAAAAGAAACTAGCTTATATTATCTTTTAAGGGGGGAGAAAAAATGAAACCCATAACTAAGCAGGAGAGGTGGCTTTACACAGCCACCTCTTCAAAAAGTCGTAAAAAGGTTAAACGCCTAACCAGCAAGGCTAGGCGCAGAAAACTAAAGGAGGGGATAATATGGTAATGGTGTTCAACGTCAGTGAAGCTGCACAGTGGGCAATTGACGGCTACTTTGAAAAACTGACCCCCAACCAAGTGTGCCGTCATTGCCAGCATTACGACAGGTGCAAGGACGACCCCGAAGAGTGCAATCACTACTACGAATACTTGAACGATATCGACGACGCCTTGCACCAAATGTTTGCCGAACTCGAGGACGAGTTTAAATTATGGGATTAAGGAGGGGCTAATATGATTAAAAATGCATTATATAAAGAGTACCCATTTCTGGGTACCATTGCAAGTATAATAAGGGCAAGGCAAGTAAGGTTTGATTATTATAACCTACAACCCTACGACCTGTCAATGACTGTTAGAGACAATGAAGAGTGGTACCTCATCTCTACACAAAACATAGAGGTGATAGACGACGAGGGCGAGGACGAGGTCCCCGTAATAGAGTGGAAGGACACCCTAACAATTCCTATTCCCGCATGGGAGGGGGATTGTTTAGGTGACTGCCTTTTGGAGATGGGAGCACCACTTGACAAAGCCCGCTACCTTGTGCGCATTGAGGACTTCACGAAATCTAGCGTCTCTATAACTGTATACGGAACAACAGACATGCTTAAGGTTATGGACGACGCAATAGACAGTGAAGTCCAGGAGCTGAGAATGAAGCAGGAAGCAGAGGAGGAGTGGGTATGCAATGCCCACATGATAAAGCCAGAAGCATGTGATGATTAAAGGAGGAGATAAAAAATGATTAAAAAAGCATTGCTACTTGAGTTTCCTTGGTTGAGGCAAATCAATACAGTAAAGAGAGCAAGGGCGATTTCTGTGGATATATGTAAGCTAACTAAAGGGGTTTTGATGCATGAGGTTAAATACAAAGAAGAATGGTTTGCCGTTAGCACTAGTGGCTATGTAGCTCTTCCTCTTGGTATATTTGATGGAGATATTGTGCTTGATGGTATCTTTGATGCAATAGACAACGATGACCTTTTCAACCTAGAGCAAGTGGGCATGTTGGTATGCGTAGCTGATTATGCACACCCCGAAATACACCTCACTATATACCAAGCCGAGGATATATTACCAGACATGGTGAGAGATATTTTAAAGGAGGAAAGAGCCAAGATAAAGGGAAAATTAGAGGAGGCATCACATAATGAGAGTAATCAGAGCAAGTAAAATAGGGTTCCCGTGCATAAGGAATATATGGCTAAGCACCATGGGGCTCGAGGAAACTTTTGACAAAAAGACCTTGAGGATTTTTGACCTAGGAAACCTGGTTGAGCAAGTAGCGGTCAAGTGGCTACGTGAGGACGGCTGGGACGTTTACTGGAACGAAGGTTCCCAAGATGCCGAGTGGGAGCTCAATGTGCCCCTACAGGGTGGGGAGTTGCGAGGACACCCTGACTGTATAATCGAAAAAGACGGACAGCGCATACTAGCTGACATTAAGAGTATGAACAGTCGGGCATACAAACATTGGCTAGACGGCGGAACCATCGATAACAAGCTGAGTTATTTTATTCAAGTCAATGTGTACGCCTACGCAATAAACCGCCAGACATCAACCGGGCCTCATGTGGATAAGGTGGCAATTGTGGGCGTCAACAAGGACACGTCAGATTATACAATAGAGGTCCTTGACATTGACGAGGAGATTATCAAAGAAACCCTCAACAAGGCACAGTTTATTTTAAACGCTCCAACAATGCCGCCAAAAATAGGGTGGGCGTTCAATCACCTGGGCGTTTCAAACGAGGTGCCTAGCTGGTGTTGCTCATATTGCAGCTACAAGAGGCTAGGAATATGTGATGGCGTAAAGAAAGGAGATGAAAACAATGACTAAAAAGAAAGAGGACATCATAGAGGCGCAGGTAGTAGAGGAGACCGAAAGCAAGGCTTTGGCAGTTAAGGCAACACCGCCAGACCTTGCAATCAAACCACTGCTAGAAGTTGCCTTATCTCGGGAGAACTCCATAGAGGCAGTTAACTCCCTGTTGGAAATGAGGCGACAACTCAAAAACGAGTGGGCAAGGGAGGAATACTACAAAGCTCTCTCAGAGCTTCAAACAGAGATGCCGCCAATTCCCAAGGATAAGGTGGTGAAAAACAGGGACGGCTCCGTGCGGTACAGCTACGCTAGCCTGGACACCATACTGGAAACCCTTAAACCAATGTTAAAAAAGTATGGATTTTCGGTTAGATACGAGACAGAGCAAAGGGACGCAAACACCATCGAGGTTTCCTGTGTGGTGACACACCAAGCGGGACACTCTGAAAGGGTGAAATTCTCTGCACCTATAGGTCGCTCTGGGCACATGTTGCCCATACAGGAGTACGGAGCAGCCCTTACATACGCAAAACGATACACACTATGTATGGCTTTTGGCCTCAACACTGATGAGGACACAGACGCCATACAAGACGTTGGAGATGAAGTTCAGATTAAAACCGTCAACACAGAGCGGTTAAAGAAGATATGGGCTAGATACCTCGATGTGTGCGACAACGTACCTGCTCATGCGAAAAACGCTATACGAAAGATTGTTGGAGACACGCCAAAAGAGCAATGGACGCAAGAGCAATTAGAGGCGTTAGAGCAAGACATAGAGCGCAGGAGACAGGAAAAACAAGGGTAGGCGGGGCAACCCGCCACCCTTTAAGGTGGTGGTGAAATGGACGTAATATCCCTTTCCAGAGAGTTTCTTGAGAGTGACGTGTGGAAATCCTTGTCTGCGGAACATAAAGTTGTCTTGATTACACTAATCGCAATGGCTCCAGGTTATGATGCCGAATTCAAGACGTCCTTGAGAAAAATACAAGAACATTCTGGGGTTTCTTTGCAAAATGTTAGAACGGCTATCAAGAGACTAGAAAAAACAAAAGTGCTAACACACCATCTAACACACCAAGGAAGCCTCTTTATGTTAGCTGGTTGGCTGGATTGCAAATATCACATTGGCAGACCTAACACACCACCTAACACACCCCTAACACACCACCTAACACACCCTTTAACACACCAAAGGAAGCACGTAAACGTAGATGAAGACTTAATCTACACGCTTTCACAAGATAAAGCTAACACACCATCTAACACACCATCTAACACACCCACAAAAGAAAAAGAAGAAAAAGAAAAAGAAAGAACCAAAGAAAAAGAAAAAGAAGAAAAAGAAAAATATATATACTACTCTCGTCAAAATTCCGACGAGAGTTTGCCGTCCAACGATGTTGAACGGCTAGAGCAGCCCGCTAATAGGGTCCCTGTAAAGGAAATAATCCAAGCCTGGAATGAAGTTTTTGCTCGGACGCCTGTTCCGAAAGTGAGAGAAATCACGAAAGCTAGGGCTACATGGATTAAGCGAGAATGGAACAAACAGCGTGATGGATTGAGCACCGCAGAGGACTTTAGGGCGTTGTTCGAGTATATTAGGGACGACTGCACATTCATAATGAGGTCGTTTGACGAAGGTCGCAATTGGTTCTCCTTCAATTGGCTCTTCAAGTGGGAGAACAACTTTACAAAGGTCCTCGAGGGCACATACGAACAGCGCAAGAAATCCTATCGTGGGCTTTAGTGTGTACAACTCAACAATAGAGGGGTCTATTTTAAACAAAACCACACAACCCTATGCAAACCACCTTTAAACAAAAGATGACCCCCTAGCGTTTAAATTTATAGCCTTAAATGGAAAATCATAAGGGGGGGAAATGTGCATGAAGAGATATAGAGATTTGACCGAGGAAGAAAAAGATAAAATTGTGGAGGAATACTTAGGCGGTAAGACACAGAAGGAGATAAGAGAGGAGTTTAATATATCTAAGTGCACCTTGCAACTAGTATTACGGGCAAGGGGAGCAAGGAAAGTTGAAGTAAAGGGCAAGCTGACGCACGAGGAGGAAATGCTAATAGCAAAACTCCATCGAGAGGGGAAGACAAGGCAAGAAATAGCAGACATTCTAGGGCGTTCTGTATACTCGGTAAATAAACGCATCCCGGGAGGAAAAGTCTGCTCTATCGAAAAGCAGAGCCTTGGGAATTTGGGCATAAGCCCAGTCCCATTTGAATTCAGAGAGGGGGAGATAATCACACTTTTGGGATATGATGAGGATATGCAAGTAAAATTGAGATACTTGGGGAAAACGGGGAATAATCACGTTTTTCAGTCTGTGCGTGGCAAATGGAAGGTGTGTTATACTGATAAGCAATTACTAGATTTGAGATTTACAAGGGAGGGTAAAAAATGAGCTCAAATTCAACGATGGTTTATTTGTCAATCCCATATTCAGGGATGGAGTACAAGTCGTTTAGGGTGGCTACTGCGGTAGCTGGTAAGTTGATGGAGGAGGGTAACATTGTTGTGTGCCCTGTAATTCAGGGGCACGTGCTCAAGAACAATGGCTTTGATTGCGAGGACATTTTAGAGCACGACATAGAGCTACTCAAGAGGTGCGATGTGGTAATGGTTGTATGCCTAGATGGCTGGCTTTCGTCGGCTGGCGTCAAGGCTGAGCTTGAGGTTGCCGACGAGTTCGCTTTGCCAGTTATATACCTAGACCCGTATTTGTTTGTTAGCAAGGAAGAGGTAAAGGAGTGGGGCAAATATGATAGCTAAGCCAAATTTAATAGACGTATGCCGTCTCCGAGGAATGGCAAGAATGATACAGACTTGCGAAGAAATGAGGCTAAAGGGCATACAAGAGGAACACATTAAAGGGTGGTTAAAAGTACTGGACGTAGAAGAATTTGCCCAACAAATAGATTACCTAGAGGACTTATGGATAGGTTTCTCTAAAAGGGAGTGGGAGGCATACATAAAGGGAATGTCTATAGGTGTAAGCCTCATGCTCTATGGGGAAGAACAAGACGGTACATGGTGGGATTAGGTGGAGGTGAACGTTATGGGGAATGTGATACCATCTATGGCTATTAAAGCATACGAAAATGCGAATGGAGATTTGGCAAAAGTATATTCGGAATATATAAGGCTTTACTACGGGAGCACTGGCAGGCTTGCTCCTGGTTGTGACGCTAAAGACGTTATTAAGTTTATTAAGGAGAACGTGAACGATGTGTTGCGGGAAGTGCACGAGGAAGCGGAGGGGGAAGCATGAAATATTACAAGGTTCTCGACAAGCATGGCTGCTCTTGCCACGGCGGTGAGGCTGAGTGGTCCCTGCCGACGCGTAATGCGGACGGCACGTGGACACCGGGCGAATGGATGCCGGAGGTGGAGGGTAAACTGAAGCCGTGCCGGAACGGTTACCACGTCGTGACGCTGGAGCAACTGCCGAATTGGCTCGGTGAGCGGATTTTTGAGGTCGAGGTGGGGGATGAGATTGTACATGCGGACGACAAGTCAGTTGTCCGGACGTGTCGGCTTATCCGTGAGTGCACAGGCTGGAATGAGCGCACGGCCCGGCTTTTTGCCTGCGACTGTGCGGAGCGGGTGTTGCCATTATACGAGGCGCGTTACGACGATGACAGACCTCGTAAGGCCATCGAGACAGCCCGGCGATACGCCGATGGGAAAGCTGATGTGGAGGAACTGGCCGCTGCACGGGCCGCCGCATGGGAGGCCGCACTGAACGCCTCACGGGACGCCTCACGGGCCGCAGCATGGGCCGCCGCATGGGCCGCCTCACTGAACGCCTCACGGGCCGCCGCACTGAACGCCTCACGGTACGCCGCACGGGACGCCGCAGAGGCCGCCGCAGGGGACGCCGCAGGGGACGCCGCATGGGACGCTGAGCGACAGTGGCAGGTTGAGCGGTTGAGGAAGATTTTGGAGGTGGCGAGTGATGGCTAAAAAAATGCCGACACAGTTATATGCAGTTGAATTCCAGCTCGAAAAAGTCATGAATGAAATACAGAAGCTTGCGACAGAAGTAGAAGCTCTTAGAAAAGAGCTAGAAGACGTTGGCCGCGGTGGCGCGCATCGAGGAGCTAAACGAAGTAGAAGCTCTTAGAAAAGAGCTAGAAGGAGGTGGCGAGTGATGATGCCAATCAGGGAGATACATGTTGGGGATGTGTACCGAAATCCTATGTATGATAATGGGCTTGAGTTCGTAGTCGTAGACATAGATTTCGAAGAAAAAATGATTAAGGTACAGCCCGTAGATTCTAGCCAGTCCCGCGTTGAGATTGGTAAGCCGTTCTGGAAATCCAACCGAGACAGGATGTTCTCGGAAAGTTGGAGAGTTTTGAGGGGAGGTAGTGAGTGATGGCAAAATATTACAAGGTTTTAGACAGGAACGGCCGTTCCTGTCATAGCGGCAATGCCGAATGGTCACTGCCGACACAGAACGACGACGGCACATGGACACCCGGCGAATGGATGCCGGAAATCGAGGGTGAACTGAAGCCGTGCCGGAACGGTTATCATGTGGTGACGCTGGAGCAACTGCCGGATTGGCTCGGTGAGCGGATTTTCGAGGTTGAGCCCGGCGACGAGATTGTGCATGCAGACAATAAATCTGTTACCCGGACGTGTCGGCTTACCCGTGAGTGCACAGGCTGGAATGAGCGCACGGCCCGGCTTTTTGCCTGCGACTGTGCGGAGCGGGTGTTGCCATTATACGAGGCGCGTTACGACGATGATAGACCTCGTAAGGCCATTGAGACAGCCCGGCGGTACGCCGAGGGAAAAGCGGATGTGGAGGAACTGGCCGCTGCACGGGCCGCCGCATGGGAGGCCGCACTGAACGCCTCACGGGACGCCTCACGGGCCGCAGCATGGGCCGCCGCATGGGCCGCCGTATGGGCCGCCGAAGAGGCCGTATGGGCCGCCGCACGGGCCGCCGCAGAGGACGCCGCATGGGCCGCCGCATGGGCCGCCTCACTGAACGCCTCACGGGCCGCCGCACTGAACGCCTCACGGTACGCCGCACGGAACGCCGCAGAGGCCGCCGCAGGGGACGCCGCATGGGACGCCGCATGGGACGCTGAGCGCAACTGGCAGGTTGAGCGGTTGAGGAAGATTTTGGAGGTGGCGAATAATGGTGACATATCCTGAAATGAATAAGAAGTCGGTACGCTAATTTTTGCCCGATGTTCAAACCGAGAAAAGACGCTGAATAAAAGAAAGTGGGTGCTGATGAAATGGGCAATGGTAGAACCAAAGGCAGGCAGTTTGAGTTTTGGTGTAGAGAGGTTATCACGTTAGCCTTACACCTTCCAGATGGCGACGTAAACGTGCGTAGCAAATCCGCCCCGGGGTGCGACCTATGGATACGTAACGGCTCGACTTTAAAATTTCCATACTGCGTGGAAGCAAAAAACAGAAAGCGGTTGAATGTCTTTGAGGCATTTAGGCAAGCGCAAGTCAATACATATGATGGATATCTGCCAGCTTTGTTTTCCCACAGAGACAGGCTATACCTAGCGACCGAGGACTTATACGAATTTCTGGCTAAGATAGACATCTTAAATGAGACTTTAGGCCCAGAATGGATTGACAAAGTAAGAGAAAGAGCTGACAATATAAGGCGTACGGCTCCCAAAATTAGCGATGCAAGGCTAGAGCCAGAAAGAAGCAAGCCAAGGAGGGGACGGGATGGAACGAGGAAAAAGAATGAAACATGCAGGCGAAGGAATGGAGGCTCTCGTTGAAGAGATTGTTCAGAAATATACAGAGTATGATAGCTACGAGGAGTTTAGAAAAGGAATTAAAAGGGAGGCGATAGAATACTTACAGCGCAAGTTCCCAACCGCCGTGGGGCACGAAAAGATTAGACCGTTGGATGCTAGACGGTATATGCAACAAGAAAAAGTATGTGCTAATTGCAACCCTTCGCAATGCCCATGGTGTGGTTGGGAAGTGATAATAATAGAGGGGAAGGGAGAGCTGATTGTAATGGAGCGTAGGTGTACAAGCTGGCTATACTGGCAAAGAGGCGGGCATAGACAGCTTGAAAAGTTGGAAGAGGAACATGCAGGATTTTTCGGGAGGAGGGGTAAGTGATGGTTGTTAATGTTAACTATGGAATGGCTGGATTGGGGTTAGTGCTGTTTGGCTTGGGAATGCTGATGTGTTTGACCGCCCTTATAGCGAGGAGAGATATAAAATCAGCAGTTAGCGTGAGCAACTTTTGGTTGGTATTTGGCACGGCGGTATTATTAGTGGCTAGCGGATTGATAGTTACCTACTTGCCTGCCGTAATTTTCATGAAGTCGCTTAAACTGTTTGCATAGGGAGGATTTAAAATGGCATGGTTGTTTGTGAAGGCTGAAGTGATAAAGGAGCCTAGAGAGTTTTTCTACAGGAACAAATTTGGTGAGGAAGAAAGAGGAGTCAATTTATGGGTAAAAGACCTCGACAACGACAGGCTAAAAATGCCCATAAACTGGTTTAATTGTGGTGAAGATGTTAGAGAAGGATGTCAATATGAGTTTAAATGCTACGTCTCCAAAAGGAAAAACCCCATGAGCGGAGCCTACGAATATTCCTTTAACGTAGAAAAAGCCAAGCTCATTAGGGACCCAAGCAGAGTAAAGGATGGCGGAGACGAAATAGAAATCCCATTCTAGGGGTGGGTGATATGAGTGTAGGTAAGGGCGGATACGCCGCATATAAAGCCAGGATACAAACTCACAACACCCTGATGAGGCAAATCTATGACATATTAAGCGACATGTACGCCGCTATAGACTATGCTTGCGACCCAAAATTAACCGAACAAATGATAGACGAGCTGGCAATTGTAAGAGATTTTGTTTTTGAGTACAGTTATGAGAAGATTAGAAAGGAAGCTGGCAGCTTTAGCCTTGTGGCAATTAACAAAAAGCCATACCCGAGACGACCAAAATCATTCGCAAAAGGGGGTGGTGTGTGTGGCAAAGAAGAAACAGAAGAGACCGATAGCTGATTGGGAGCATGAGTTTATAAAAGATTGCGTAGAGAAGGGGTGGAGTGTAACAGAGATGATGTCACACTTGCCCCACCGCTCCCTACAAACTGTGTACGCGGTCGCCAAGAAATATGGCTACATTGGAGAGAAAAAAAGAAAAGCCCTTGAGCGTGGCGAGACTGTGAACAAGCCACCACGCCCCCCTATTAGAAGGGGTGAAGCCTACGATATATGTCTTTACTGGATAAAGGCTGGAGGTCCTGTGCCTAACGAAAAGCCAGAAACGTTTAGGTACATCAAAAGGACAATGGGAAAGAACCCTCTAAATATCTTCGAACACCTGGAGGGCAAATGGAAGATAGCATTGACAGATTATGAGACTATAGAGGCTCTTAAGAAAGGGGCAATGAAAAGGAAATGGTAATATCACAATGGTGTGCAGACTGCGCTCATGCAACGGAAGACGGAAAATGTGAGAAGGGGGTGACAAAAGTACCGAAAGAGGGTTGTATATTATGGGATAGGAGGGTGATAACCAGGGGAAAAGAAGAAGACGCAGAAGGGCAAATAACCATTATGGATATTTTAAATGAAGATTAAAAATATATAAAAGGAGGTGAAAGGCGCTCCTTTTTTGTAAATCTCATTATGTAGTGTTTATGTTAATATGGCCTGCTTCTCCGCAGGCCTTTAATATGGGAGGGATATCATGAAAGTAGAATTGTTAAGCCATTCTCCATTGAGTAATATAATCCATGCTGGGCTTACGTGTACGGACAGATTGGATAAGCTGCCTCATTACCTTGCATTCCCAGAGACGTTTATTAATCGCCTGCTCAGGGCTGGACATGAAAGTGTTATCGAACATGTGGTTTATACGTTCAAGATAGAGGACATAACTAGAGGGTTATTACAACAGCTAGCAAGACATAGGCTGATATCTTTGAGTGTGCAAAGCACGAGGTGGGCGCTGGACAGGGTGTTAGACGGAACGGTTATGGAGGAGTTGTTTTACGTTCCAGAGGAGCTAGAGGGCGCTGATAGGGATAAGTATATAGAGGTAGCCTTGAAACAGCTACAACAAGCACGAACACTAGCTGAGGCGTTTGGAAATGACGTAGGCAAGTATATTATTCCGGAATGCATGTATACTGATTTGGTGATGACTGTTAACGCAAGAGAACTAAGGCATATATTCCAACTTAGAGCTAAGCCACCAGCACTAAAGGAGTTTAATATTCTTGTAAGGGAAATATATAATGTGCTACCAGATAGCCACAAATTTATGTTTGAAGAGTTTCTAGAATAAAAAAGGTGGCTGGTGCATCCAGCCACCCCGCACAGAAAGGAGGGAACGAGAGGTGCACACCAAGGAGGTGTTCATCTCATGTGTATTATTATACAAGAATACAAATGTTTTGTCAATCAACCATAACGCCTATAATTACCCCTAGCGCCAAACCCATTGCTCCCCATTTCACTGCTGTGCTCATGGTGTAGTTTTGATAAGACTTTCTCTCTTCGTTTATTGCCTGTTCTAATTGTTTCATCTTGGCTAAATATTCATCGGTGGTATCTCTCTCTTCCTTAAGGGCCTTCTGTAATGCTTGCACTTTAGCCTCGAGGCGAAGCAAGTCTATCTCTCTGTTCTTAAACACCTCTACTGGCATTATTATATGTTTGCCATCGCTAGTCAGTTTTATCGGATTTTCTTCTGCGTTCGCGAGCGTTGGCGCTAGCAAGAAGGTCATCAATAGACATGTCGCTATAATCTTTCTCATCTACCTCTTTCACCTCCTTGTCGTGCATAGCGCGCTCTATCTGTAGCTTTAGTTTTTCTTTTGCCAGCTCCCTAGTGATAGTGTCTACTTCTTTTTTCTTCTGTTCGAGGTCTCTTTTGGCTTTACTGCTAGAGCCAAGCAATCCACCAGCCACCAAACCAAGAAAAGCCAGCACCACCTCGTGCCAGCCTTTTATCCAAGCGAAATATCCACCACACAATAGAATGACAATACCTATACCCAGTATTAGTTTCTTCATTTTGTCGTCACCCTTTTAGAGAGATAACCAACCAAGCCTCCTATAACCACTTTAGGCAAGTCATCTCCACCCACATTGTTGAGCGCCATGATTACAATCGCCACCAAAATAAGAGCCGCCAATATGTCGGAGCTCTCAATATTCTCTTTCAACCAGTCTCCCATTTTCAAAAACCCCCCAAAATTTGCCCCTTAGAGCAATAAAGTTTATGTTAAAGGTAGTTTTATATGCCTAACACAAACATGATAGCTCTACGTGGCTGTAAATAGCCTTAAAAAGGAAATGGCTAACTATATTACATATCCGTCTATAATTTTCTTATTTTCGACTGTGAATGTTCCGTCTTCGTAATAATACACGATAGCAAAACCGTGGTTCCAGTCATTTATAGGTCTGAATGCTGGGTTTAAATCGCAAAGGCAACCCACACTCCAGCACGCCATTACGTCTCCTGATATATCTCTAGCGTAATATTCTTGGCTCTTGTGAAAGTGTCCAAAGATTGTGTTGTGCCTTAATCGCATAAATACGTTTCTTGCAACGTTGACGCTTGAATATGTGACTTTAGGTTCATCGCCGTGAAGGTGGTATAGCTTTCCAATTTTGGGAAATTGTCCAGATAGCCTAACCTCTTCTGATGCACAGACGTATTTAATGTTAAATTCATCTAGGGATAGAATGTCGTCTATGCCTAATCCCTCTACCCCTTTAATGTTCGTCCCGCTTAGGTATTTCTCCCACCTCCCGCTTACATGGTTCCCGCCTTCAAAGACAATTTCTGCATG
>JACIYI010000023.1 GCA_014360005.1 Candidatus Aminicenantota bacterium
AGCTATGCCCGGGCTCATGCCGGGGAATTCGGTATAGAGCCGCGAATCTTCATGGAAAATGATTTCCATATCCATATTCCCGAAGGGGCCATCCCCAAGGACGGACCCTCGGCCGGGGTAACCATCGCCACCGCCTTCATTTCGGTCTGCACCAATATTCCGGTGCGCTGGAATGTGGCCATGACCGGCGAGATTACCCTGCGCGGCAATGTCCTGCCGGTGGGCGGCATCAAGGAAAAAGTGCTGGCCGCCCAGCGAGCCGGCATCAAGAAGATGATTTTGCCTCTGCCCAACAAGAAAGACCTGGTTGATATCCCGGCCAAAATCCGCCAGGAGATGCAGTTCATTTTTGTCGAGGACATAAAGCAGGTTTTCCGGGAAGCCCTGGCCAGACCTTTTTCTCAGGAGGTTGTGGTGATGGCGGCCAATCCGAAGCGGCGGAAAAATACCGTTAGTAAAACCAGGAAGATTATCAGAGTCGGTTCAGGGCGGGCCAGAAAAGCCCATTAATGTTGGTTTTGTCTGGGGTCGTTAAAATCCTCTTATCCAGAGCGGCGGTTCTGGGTTTGCTGGATAGCTGTTCTTGACCCTGATGATTCGGGGATGGTTCGGGACCCAAGTCATCAGGTTAGCCGACTGCATACAGATAGCCTCCTAATAAAACGGATATTAAGTCTTAGGTTGTTGATTTCCTTAAAAAGGGAAGAGGGGAGCCAGCCCGCTTTTTCCTAAGCCTAAAGCAGGAAGTCGGAAGATATTCTGCTGGATTTAGGTTTTGGGGGCAGCGTCTTATCCGCTCAGGCGGCCCTACTCAGGCCAGGAAATTACCCTCAAAAACTAACTGGGCCGGCCCGGTCTGGTAAATCTTGTCTTTTTCCCATTCGACCACCAGCGGGCCCATGCTGGTCCAGACCTTGACCTTCCGCTCAGTCAGTTTTTTCAGGATGGAAGCTACGGCCGCAGCGCAGGAGCCGCTGCCCGAGCTCAGGGTTTCGCCCACGCCCCGTTCCCAGAACAAAACCTCAATTTCCTGGCCGTTTAGAACCCGGATGAATTCCACGTTTGTCCGGCGGGGGAAGAAAGGATGGTTTTCCAGCTCCTGCCCGACCTGGTGCCACTCAATCCTGGCCGGGAAGAATCTTTCGACGAAGATATCGCAGTGGGGATTGCCGACCGAAACACAGGTGATATGATAGACCTTGCGGTTTATAGACAGGGGGTAATCAATTATGAATTCATATTCCTGCCCGTCGTCGAAGGGAATATCACGGGAAGAAAAGCGGGGTTCTCCCAGCTCGATTCTGATTTCAAGGTGAGTCCCGTCCTGTTTTTCCAGTTCGCAGCTGTGTTGCCCGGCCCCGGTCTCGAAGTCTATTTTAGTACCTGTTAACCGTTTCTGGTAGAAAAGGTAAGCTGCGGCACAGCGCAGCCCGTTGCCCGAAATCTCGGCTTCTGACCCGTCAGCGTTAAAGATGCGAAAGCCGAAGCGACCCTCCCGTCCCTCCACCGGCCAGTAGAGGATGAGCCCGTCGGCCCCCACGCCGGTGTGCCGGTCGCACAGCCGGCGGGACAAATCGGCCAGGCTGGCTTCATCCAGCTTCTGGCGGTTTTCCATCACCAGGAAGTCGTTGCCCAGGGCATGAAGCTTGGCAAAACGCATCAGGGCACTCTCAGGGTGACGATAAAATCAATCTTTTCGCCGTCGCTTTCTCTTCTGACTAGCAGGATGATTTCTTCTCCGGATTCGGTCTTCTTCAGGATGTCCTGGAATTCTCTGACTGAGGTCACTTTCATCCGGTTGACTTCAAGGATGATATCCCCGACCTGGAGTCCGGCTCTGGCCGCCGAGCTGTACTGTTTGACTTCAGTTATGAGCAGTCCTTCGGTGGTACTCAGGCCATAGCGCCGGGCTAGAGATGGGGTAATGGCGGTCAAGTTCATCCCAACGTCCTTATCCAGGCTTTCTTTCTGGCTGGGCGCTTCCACCGGTTCCAGTTCATCCACCCGG
This sequence comes from Candidatus Aminicenantota bacterium, assembly GCA_014360005.1. Classification (GTDB taxonomy): domain Bacteria; phylum Acidobacteriota; class Aminicenantia; order Aminicenantales; family Saccharicenantaceae; genus Saccharicenans. The sequence goes on from JACIYI010000023.1 coordinate 2,009, forward strand.
GCCTTGACCGTCATTTCCTTGCCGTCGCGGATGATTTTGATGGTCACCAGGTCACCCGGCTGCAGGTCGGCCACTTTGAACCGCAGGTCCTTCCAGTTTTCCACCGGCTGGCCGTTGATTTCCACGATAACATCGTATTTCTTTAGGCCGGCTTTCTCGGCCGGGCCCTCGGGTTCCACCTGGGAAATGATGACGCCCTTGTTAACTGTCAGGTTGAACTGCCTCTTGATGGACTCGGTTATATCACGGCCCCTGATGCCGAGGCGGCCCCTGACCACCCGTCCTTTCTCCTTGAGCTGGGCCACGACTTTTTTGGCCAGGTCGGAGGGAATGGCAAAGCCGATGCCGATATTGCCGCCGCTCGGGGTCAGGATATTGCTGTTGATCCCGATTACTTCACCTTTCAGGTTGATGAGCGGTCCGCCGCTGTTACCGCGGTTGATGGCAGCATCAGTCTGAATGAAATCTTCGTAAGTTGGAGTATTGCCGCCCAGTCCCAGCTGGCGCCCCTTGGCGCTGATGATCCCCGCGGTCACTGAGTGCTCCATGCCGAAGGGATTGCCGATGGCCAGGACCCATTCACCGACCTTGATGGTTGAAGAATCTCCCAGGACAGCATAGGGGAGATTCTTGTCTTCCACTTTGAGCAGGGCCAGGTCGGTGGCGGCATCCCGTCCGATCGGTTTGGCTTCATATTCCTTGCCCTCAATGGTGGTGATTCTTACCTTAACCGCATTTTCCACGATATGGTTATTGGTCAGAATATAACCGTCGGCTGAAATGAAGAAACCGGAGCCTTCGGCCTGGGAGCGGTACTCGCGCTCCCGGTTGCGGGAACGGGGAGGGTTGCCGAAAAATCTGTCCCAGAAATCCTGGAAAGGCCAGTCCTCATCAAAGCCGAAAGCCGGCATCTGCTCCACTCTCTCGGCTACTACTCTAACCACGGCCGGGCCTACCTTTTCCACCACCCGGACGAAATCCTGGTTAAGCGATACTTCTGGGGCTGGAATTGGTTTTTCAGCCGCCAGCAGGTGGTTATTAAGACTCTGGCCCGGTTTTTCCGGGCTGGGGACGGCTGCTGGCCTATCCGGTGATAGCAAAATATATCCGGTCACAAGCATACCGGCTAAAAAACTGATAGCGCCAATCCACAGGTATTTTTTCATGCTAAACCTCCCTCAGATATAATTAAAATTAACACAATCAGCCATAAAATTCAACGGACACCGGGCTACTATCACCCGATTGTATGATTAACCAGGTTCTGCCCCGAATGGTTGCAGGTTGAAATGCAAATAATTCATCGGTAAGATAAGACAGAATGAAGAAAAAAGTGATGACCCAGCCTGCCCGGCGCCATCCAACCCGGAGGGGCCTGTTCCTGGTAATAGAAGGCATTGACGGTTCGGGCAAATCCACCCAGGTGGAACTGCTGGCCCGCCGCCTGTGCCGCCTGGGACTTCAGGTAGTCACGTTAAGGGAGCCCACCCAGGGGAAGTGGGGCCGCAAGATAAGGGAACTTTCTAAAACCAGCGGTTCGCTTAGGCCTGAAGATGAACTGGAACTTTTTATCAGGGACCGTAGGGAAAATGTCGCCAGGAATATCAAGCCGGCCTTGAAAGCCGGCCGGACGGTGGTTCTTGACCGCTATTATTACTCTACCCTGGCTTACCAGGGGGCCCGGGGACTGCCGCTGGAGGAAATCAGGCGCCGCCACCAGAAATTTGCCGTCGTGCCGGACCTGGTGTTTATCCTGGATGTCCCGGTCAGAACCGGGCTGCGACGGATTAAAGACCGCCCGGTTATTTACAGCCTTTTCGAGGAAAAAGAATACCTGAAAAAGGTTAGGGAAATCTTCCTTTCCTTCCGCGACCCGGAGGTGGTGGTGGTGGACGGGCGCCCGCCGGCAGCCGTCATCCACCGGAAAATCTGGTCGCTGCTCCTTAAGAAATTTCCCCAGCTGAAATAGCCTGGCCGGCATTGTTTTTTATACCTGTAATCTGATATATTGTTTAACTTATCGCTGTTTTTCGGCCCGTAGCTGGAAAAAGATGTCTGAAAGAAAAAAGATCGTTTTCAAAATTAAAATTCCCAGATCAAACCGGAAAAAAGTCCTGAAAGGGCTGCTCCTTTCCCTGGTGCTGCTGATGGCCCTGGCTCTGGGTGGTTTTTTCGGGGCCTACCTGGCCATCAGGGAAAACCTGCCGGATGTGGGCGAGCTGGAGAAGATTAAACCCAAGATAATCTCAGCCGTCTATGCCGACAACGGCCAGTTGGCCCAGGAATTTGCGGCCGAGAGAAGAATCCAGGTTCCTTACGAGAAAATTCCCGAGGTCCTGAAGCAGGCCATCATCGCTACTGAGGACCCCAGGTTTTTTGCCCATAAAGGTATTGATTACCGCGGTATTCTGAGAGCTCTGAAGGAAGATTTTTTCCGGATAATCCTGAGAAAGAGCCGGTTGCACGGCGGCAGCACCATCACCCAGCAGCTGGCCCGCAGCCTGTTTCTCTACCCGCAGCAGACCGTCCGCCGCAAGCTCAAGGAAATTTTCGTGGCCATGGAAATCGAGCGGCGCTATACCAAGGAAAAAATCCTGGAACTTTATTGCAACCAGTTTTACCTGGGGCACGGGACCTGGGGGGTGGAGGCGGCGGCCCAGCTCTATTTCGGTAAGAGTGTTTCTGACCTTACCCTGCCTGAAGCCGCTTTGATTGCCGGTATCTTTCGTGGTCCGGCCATTTATTCTCCGTATAATAATGCCAAGGTTACCCTGAATCGGCGCAATCACGTTCTTAACCGGATGGCCGAAGAAGGTTTTTTCAACCCGCAGCAGGCCGAGGAAATGAAAAAGCTTCCCCTGGGCGTTTTGCCGCTGCGCCGCCGGAGCACCGAACCAGGAGCCTATTTTTACGAAGAAGTCAGGAAGTACGTAGAGAAAAAATACGGCGACGAGGTCCTGTACCGGGGTGGCCTGAAAATCTATACCACCCTCAACCTGGACTATCAGAAATATGCTGAGGAAGCGGTCGACCGTGGTCTTCGGGCCCAGGACAAAAAGAATGGCTGGCGACAGGACAAGCGCAACCTGCTGGCCGAGGGTAAGACCGAACTGGATAAGGTCTGGCTCGATAGCTGGGACAGCCTGGAGCCGGTTCCGGGGAAGGCGGAGGAAGCCATCGTCCTGGAAGTCGGCCGGGCTGAAGCCAGAGTCAAGCTAAAAAATTATACTGGGCTCCTGACCAATAAGGGCATTGAGTGGACTAAAGCCAGGTATTTGACCAATCTGATTAAACCCGGCGACGTCATCCTGGTTGAAGTGCAGACGGTAAATGAAGCCGAAAAAACGGCCCGGGTCAACCTTGACCAGGAACCGGCGGTTGAAGGCGCCTTTATTGCCCTGGACGTAGCCACCGGGCAGATTAAAGCCATGGTCGGCGGCTATTCCTTCAGGCGCAGCCAGTTTAACCGGGCTACCCAGGCCCTGCGCCAGACAGGCTCGGCCATCAAGCCCATTTTCTACACCGCGGCTCTGGAAAAAGGATTTACCCCGGCCAGCGTCATCGTCGATGAACCGACCAACTTCGTTGATAAATGGACCGGTGAGCCCTGGTCGCCCAAGAACTACGACGGCAAATATCATGGGGCGGTTACCCTGAGAACCGGACTGGAAGGCTCCCGGAATGTGGTTACGGCTAAGCTCCTCGACTATCTCTCGCCCCAGGTGGGGGTGGAGTACTGCCGCAGGTTCGGGATAACTTCCACCATTTATCCTTATCTGTCGCTGGCCCTTGGCTCTTTTGAAATCACCCTGCAGGAACTGGTTTCAGCCTTCAGCGTTTTCCCCAACAAGGGATTAAGGGCCAGGCCTTATTTTATTGTCAGGATTGAAGATAAAGACGGAAATATCCTGGAGGAAAACATTCCCCAGACCGAGGAAGTCATTTCGCCTCAAATAGCCTACATGATGACCTATCTGCTGCAGGGCGTGGTGCAGCGCGGAACGGCGGTCGCGGCTGCTTCTCTGAACTGGCCCCTTGGTGGTAAGACCGGCACCACCAATAAGTTTACTGACGCCTGGTTTGTCGGCTTTTCACCCTCGCTCTGTGCCGGGGTCTGGGTGGGCTATGATACCAAGTTTACCCTGGGAGAAAGGCAATCGGGGGCGGTGGTGGCTCTGCCTATCTGGCGGGATTTCTTTGCCCGGGTGATTGAAGATAAGAAAAAAGAATTTGCTGCCTCCCAGCCGGTTGAGGCCACCACGGAAGAAACGTCAACCCTAACCAACCAGGAAGCCATCTTGATTGAGGATTTCGAGGTGCCACCTAACCTGGTCTTCGTGACCATTGACCGCAAGACCGGGCTGCTGGCTTCGCCCGTCTGCAAATATCCCTTCCAGGAAGTCTTCTTGCCCGGGACCGAGCCCAACCGGTACTGTTCGCTTCAGGACCATCTGCGGGTGCTGGATTATTATTCAGAACGGAAGGCCCGGGAAGAAAGACAATGAGGTTACACCGACCGAGACGATACCGACTGATAATATATGAACAACTATTCATATGTCGCGTTGGATAAATTGGCTTGAGAACATTCCTGGGGCCGCCAGGCCTGGAGCCCGGAACCCGGCCTAATCATTCCTTTGAGTGGTCTGGTTCATTCTTATCTGGGAAGATGGGCTGGTGATTAAATGCGGAAACTCATTTTTCTAAAAAAAGAAGGGCTCTCTCCTTTAATCATCTTAATTTAAGAGAGGGCCTTTTATCTCGTGCCGGACTGCTACCGGCTTCTTATTTCTTGCGGCTAACCGAACCCGACCTGGAGGAAGAAGAACTGCGGGAAGAGCCTATCGAGCGCGAGCCAGAGCTCGAAAAGCCAATTCTTGATGAACCGGAACTGGGCCGCAAGCTTCTCGAGCCGATCCGGTAAGAACCGGAGCTGGAGAGCGAGGAGCTGGAACTTATCCGGGGAGAGCTGAGCCTGGAAGGCGAGTAGCGCTCGGGTTGGTAAGTGCTGTTTGGACGCGACAGGCTATTCCCGGATGAACCTGAAGGACGGCTGTAGCTACGGCTCGGAGCTGAATAGCTGGAACGGTAGCTACGGTTCGGGCGGCTGGTGCTCCTGGAACTGATGCTGGAAGAAGATGGATAGGTTCTTATGGTCCGCCCGGAGTCGGAAGAACCATAGGACCTGGAGGCCAGCGGCGAGTTTTCCTTCTTCTTAATCTTTTTCGGAGTCACTTTGCCCGAAGCCGGGGTGCTCTTGGAAGAGGGCCTGGTCGCGGTCGATTCTTTCCTAGTGCTTCCGGACTTTGACTGCACAGTTTTTGCCTTATCCCCGGAAGCGGCCACAGCCTTCTCCCCAGGCCTTGAAGAAGGCCGGAGATTTTCCGGGTTGATTTTCCCCCTGCTGCCAGGCGTCCCGGTTAGACCGGGTTTCAGGCCTCCGCCCTCCCGATTCTGCCTGACCAGAACCCTCTTGCCGTCCAGCTTCTCCACCGTTAACTTTGAGCCTTCGGGACGGAAAGGCAGGCTCTTGTGAGTGAGGGAAATCTTCTTATCCAGATTGGCGGCCCTCAGGTTTTCCGGTCGCAGGGCGGCCCGGGAAATATCACGGGCCCGGAGCTGGTCTTTTCTGACGGCCACCAGCGCCCGGGAATGAATCGGATAATGACCGACGTACCTGTCGTAGAAAACGTTGTTGATGACCACCACCGGGTAGCCGTACCAGCTCAGAGGTGCCCAGCAAAAATAGTCCATGTCCCACCACCAGCTGACCCAGGCCGGGCCCCAGTAGGCGGTCGGAATCCAGTACCAGCCAACCCCCACACCCCAGTGCCAGCGACCGTAGTGGAAAGCCACCCAGCCCCAGGGCTCGTAGGGCACCCAGGTCCAGCCGGTCAGCGGCACCCATACCCAGCGCCCGTAGTAGTAAGGACGCCAGTCATCAGCCACGTTTCTGGGAACCCAGACATAACCGTAGGGAGCGACGTATACCCAGTCGCCGTATTCGTTGAGCTCGCCTTCAAATTCGGCCAGGTCCTCTGGCAGGTAACGTCTAGCGTAGAGGCGGCTAGTCTGCTGCTCTCGAGACTGGTTCCAGCGGTCAAAACCGTCATCGGCCACCGGACGGAAACTGACCGGCCGGGAAGTAAAGCGGCCTTCAGCAATTTCCAGACGCTGCTCGCCTTTAACCAGGTAAGAATTCTGCTCACCGGCGGCTTCTACCAGACCTTTGAACACCAGAATTTCGGTCCCGCGGCCTTCTTCTACGTCAATGCGGAAAATGCCTTTTTCCAGAACGTAGAAAGAAGAGTCCGGGGTGTGAACCTCAATGGCTTTCTCCCTATCAAGGGTGTTGATGGTGAAATAGGCATGACCGGACCAGAGCCGGAATTTGATCAGGTCTTTATCCCGGCGCGGCAGGCTCATGACATCGAGTTTGGTATCACTATCCAGCCTGAGGTAATTGCGGCGCCCGAACTGGATTTCCATCCGGCCCTCGGAGGTGCCCAGGCGGTCGCCCTCAGTCACCGGGTCGTTGACCACAGCTTCTTCGTAGCCGATTTCGGCCGCTCTTTGGATGAAAGCCTTGCCTTCAAGAAAACTGACCCGCCCGACTGACTGATTGGTATATTTAGTCTCTTCCTGGGGTTGCTCTATTTGGGGCAGTTCTTCCTGGGCCCGCAGCGGGGGATACAGACCCACAAGAAGGATTAAGCCCGTTATCAGCCAAAAGCTTTTTTTAATCATCTTAAGCTCCTTTACAGCCTTTTTACTGCATATTTTGTGCCAGTTTTGAGGCCAAAATAACAGGGGAAAAAGGCTTTTTTAGACCTGGCTGGTGTCTATTCTGGATGACGCCTGTCATCTAATCCGCCCTTTTACCCTGAAACAGATCATTTATCGCCCGTGGGCCTCATCTGGCTCGGATGTAACCGGGTCCAGAATAGACGCAGCTTCCCGAAACGCTGGTAGTCCCCTAAAATTAATCCGTCTGTCCCAACAGGCGTCGGCAGGGCTGCGCCTTTGTTTCTATCTATATCGCCTCTTATCCCCAGGGTTAATTTTCGGCCTTTTTCAGCTCTGGCCCTGAACGACTGGAATTTCTTTCCAGAAGTTGTGAAAAATCTTCAGGTATGGGCTGATTTCTGCCGCCAGGGCCGGGGGGCAGGGGAGGTCGGGGAGTTCCCGCCTTTTATTTCCGTTGAGCCTCAGGCTGACCTCTTCCACCCCCTCTTTAAGCTCTTTCAGGTTATAACCACCTTCAAGAAAAACTATCTGCCGTCCCGAAGCATATTCGGCGGCAATGTCAGTTAGCACCTGGCTGATGTCCCCGCAGCCTTCGGCTGAAAGCTCCATCCGCCCCAGAGGGTCCCAGCGCATGATATCAAACCCGGCCGATACCAGTAGAAATTCAGGTTGGTAGCTGGCGGCCACGGGCCGGATGACTTTCTCAAACAGGTAAAGATAATCTTCATCCGTTTTCCCGGCCCGCAGGGGCAGGTTGAGGTTATAACCCAGGCCCTCTTTTTCCCCGACTTCAGCGGCCGAGCCGGTCCCGGGGAAGAGCGGGCTCTGATGAAGCGAAATGTAAAGAACTTCGGGTGTGCCATAAAAGGCTTTCTGGGTGCCGTTGCCGTGGTGCAGGTCCCAGTCGACTATCAGTATGCGCCGGATTGATTTTTTCCGCCGGAGGTATTCGGCAGTGATGGCGATGTTGTTAAAGAAACAGAAACCCATCGGCCGGTGGCTCTCGGCGTGGTGGCCAGGCGGCCTGACCAGGGCCAGGGCATTATCCAGCTTGCCTTCAAGAATCAGGTCGGCCGCAGTCAGTCCGGCTCCAGCGGCCAGGCAGGCGGCTTCGTAGGTGTAAGGACCGGCGATAGTATCCGGGTCAAACTGGTAATAACCCTCCTGGCCGGCGGTTTCCTTTAGAAAACTCACGTATTCCGGCAAATGCACCATCTGGATTTCTTCCGGGGTAGCCGGCCTGGGCTCAACCAGGGTAAACCCGGATTTCAACCTGGTCTGCAGCAGCTCGTAAAGGGCGATAATCCGCAGCGGGCTTTCGATGTGCTCTTCGCCCATCTGGTGGAGGGCGAAGCGCTTATCAAAAACGATTCCGGTTTTCATCCGCTCCGGGTCATTTTTTGGGAAAGAAAGTGGCCAGGTCCTCTTCCTTGGGCGGCCTGGTCAGCAAGCTGACCACGATGAGGCTCAGCAGGGACACGGCCAGGGCCGGGAAAATCAGCGGTATGCCCCAGGGGTCACCTTCCGGGGCTTTTTCCGGCGGCAGCACCTCGGCCAGAACTTTCATCCCGATGCTGACCACGGTGCCGGAAATGATGGAGGCCAGCCCGCCGGCCTTGGTAGCTCTCTTCCAGGCCAGGGCTGCAATCAGGGCCGGGGTAATGGCCACGCCGTAAATGGTATAGGCAAAGTAGCTCATTTCCAGGACTGACTTCAGGCGCAGGGCGAAGAAGAAGGCAACGACGCCAATGATGACGATAAATAGCTTCTGCAGAGCCACCAGTTTGCGGTCATCAGCCGAACGGTTAATGAATCTCTGATAGATATCCCTGATCAGGTTGCTGGAAGGGGAGAGGAGGTAATTCATTCCGGTGGAAATGACCACAGCGCAGGCTGCGCCCAGCAGCAGCACCCCGATGGGAGGCGGCACCAGGTTGCGGGCGGCCAGCAGCACCACCTTACCGCCTTCCCTGGGAATGCTCAAATTTATCTGGTCCTTGAACATGCTGTAGGAGAAGACGGCAATGACCACAACCACAGTCTCCACGAAGATGGTTCCGATGGTCCAGAAAATCACCGCTTTCTTGGCATCCCTGGGACTGCGGGCGCTGTAAAATTTCTGGTACATGCTCTGGACGCCCAGCAGCAGGAACATGGTCGATAGGAAATACCCGAGAGCCTTGAGAGTGGGGTTGGCTCCGAACTGTTCGTTAACCACGGCAAAATATCCCGAGGGCAGGCTGGCCTGGGCCCCGCTCAGACCGCCGGCTGCGGCATAGACAAAGGGCACCGACAGGAGGCAGGCCAGGACAATGATAATGCCGTTGGGCAGGTCGGTATAAGCCACGGCCACCATCCCGCCAAGGGCGGTAAAGAGGATGACAAAGGTAGCGGCCAGGTAGATGCCCATCTGGTCGGAAATAGCTCCGTCGGTAGCCACGTTCAGGATGAAACCGCCGGCCACAAACTGGTAGGAAACAATGGCTGTAAAGGAAATTACCAGGGCGATAGCTCCAAACAGCCTGGCCAGCGGACCATACCTGACTTCCAGGATGTCGCCGATAGTGTACTGGCCGAAAGTCTGAATCTTGGCTGCCAGAAAATAGATAATGATGATGCCGACCCAGGCTCCGGCAGCCAGCCACAGGGCCGAAAATCCGGCCTTGGAGGCGAATTCAGCCCCGGAAATGAAGGTGCCCGAGCCGATCCAGGTGCAGATCAGGGTGAAAACCATCACCGACCACTTGAGCTTGCGGCCAGCCACCATGAAATCCTCCTGGCTTTTGACTTTCTTGGCCCGGAGGAAATTGATGACAGTCAGCACCAGGAGATAACCAAGAATGATGTAGAGATAGAAGGTCATTCCGCCTCCTTATGGATGTTGGGATGAAGAGAAAGACCGGGCAAGCTCGGTTCCAGGGGAATCCAGGAAAGGCCAAACCTGCTCGGAGAAAACATCGTCAGAGATGATAGCTTAAAGCCCAGGTTTCAGTCAAAATATTTATCTTATCTGGACTCAGGTCTCTTCCTTGGGCTCTTCTATTGGTTCGATCTCTTCCTCGGAAGTGGTGGGCAGAGTCTTGGGAGACGGTGCGGGGGTGGCTTCCGGGGCCGGGTCAGCTTCAGTTCCGGCTTCTTCTGCCAGGCCTGAGTCCTTCCTTTCCATCTTGACCGAATAAACCCTGGTGACATTCGGCTCTTCCATGGTCGTGCCGTAGATGTAATCGGCCACTTCCATGGTCTTGTAGTTATGGGTGATGATGATGAACTGAGTCTGATGCTTGATAGCCTTCATCAGGTTAAGGAACCGACCGAGGTTGACTTCGTCCAGGGCGGCATCCACCTCATCCAGGATGCAGAACGGCGATGGCTTGTAGCGGAACAGGGCAAAGAGGAAGGCCAGGCTGGTCAGCGATTTTTCCCCGCCCGAGAGCAGGGTCAAATTCTGAACTCTTTTGCCGGGCGGCTGAGCCACGATTTCCACCCCGCTTTCCAGCGGGTTTTCCGGCTCCAGCAGCTTGACTTCGGCTGTCCCACCGCGGAACAGCAGGGCAAAAATTTCCTGGAAATTCTTGTTCACTTCCTCCAGGGCTTTGAGAAATTGGGCCTTGCTTTCCTCGTCTATTTTCTTGATGGCTTCCTGGGTGGAGTTGATGGAATCGCGCAGGTCCTGCCGCTGCTGTATCAAAAAGTCATATCTTTTTTTCTGCTCCAGATATTCTTCTTCGGCCATCATGTTGACCTGGCGGTAGCGCTGCAGGGTGTCGCGGATGGTTTCCAGTTCTTTCTCCAGCTCTTCGTCGCTGAGTTCCCGGGCCGGAACCGGCGGTTTGCCCCTTCTTCTTTCCCGGGGCTTTTCTCCGGCTTTCTCGGCTGCTTTTTCTTCTTCTTTTTCTTCGGGCTTTTCCGCTGCTTCTTCTTCGGCTTCTTCGCCCTCTTCGGTTAGGGCTTTAGCCAGCTCCTCGCTTTCCGCTCCGGGCTGGACTTCCTGGCCACCGGTTTCAATCTCCTGCTTGAGTTCCAGCAGGTTTTTCTTGAGCTCCTGCCAGCAGGTCTCTTCCAGGTTGACCCGGTCTCTTTCCACTTCAGCCCGGTGAATTTCCAGTCGGGTCTTGTCCTGACGTGATTGTTCTTCCTTTTCCCGGAGCTCCTTCAGCCGAGCTTCCATTTCGTCAAGCTGTTTCTGTAGCTCCAGCACCTGGCTGTCCTGGTCGTGAAGCCCTTCTTCTTCCCTTAGAGCTTCCGCTTCCAGCTGCACCGATTTCTGTTTTAGCTCTTCTATTAACTTTCCCAGCCGTTCTTTTTCTTCCTGGCCGGTGTAGACCTCCATTTCCAGGAGACCGAGTTTATTGGTGATGGCCTGCTGCCTTTTTTCCAGCGAGTGCAGGCTGGAGCGGATGCCATTTATCTTTTCCTGAAGCAGGTGAAACTCAGACCGGAGTTGATAGGCTTTTTCTTCTTCGGCTTTCTGGCTTTCTTGAAGCTGCGACAGGGATTCTTCCTGCTGCTTGATTTTCTCCTTGATTTCTTCAAGTTCCGTCTCCATCCGCTGCAGCTCAGACCGGGCGGCTTCGTGTTTCTGCTCCAGAGCGGATTTTTCCTCGGCCTGGATTCTTTCTTCCCGGGCCAGGATTTCCAGGGCAGTTCCGATTTTCTGCAGTTCCTGGTTGATGAATTTCTGTTCCCTTTCCAGGTCCGATATCTGCCGCTCGCTCTGGAGGAGTCTGTTTCTGGTTTCTTCCAGGTTCTTTTCCAGCTCGGCTTTTTCCCGGCTGGCGGTCTCTATTTCTTCTATCAACGGCTTCTTTTCCGCTTCCAGTTTTTCCAGTTCCTGCAGAAGCTTCCGTTTTTCCTGGCTCAGGCTGAAAAGCCCCTCTTTCTTCTGACCGGTTTTGAGCAGGCCAGAAGAGTAGAGGAGATCTCCCTCAGCCGTGATGAAATTAAACCCGTGGTATTTCTCCCAGAGGCTAATGGCGGTGAGCAGATCTCTGACAATGACTGCTTCGGGCAGGGAAGCGGTGTATTTTTCCAGGCCCGGCCTGGATTTGATTTTCTGTTTGAGAAGCCCCAGAACTCCCTCAGCCTGGAGCAGGCCATCCGGAACGCTGGTTTCCACTCTTTCTGAAAGCAGCAGTAAAGTTCTCCGGTCGCCGGCCGGGAGGTGCTGCTTGAAATTTTCCAGCAGAAAGGCCTGAGCCCGGGCTTCTTCTTTCCAGAACAGGTCAAAAAGCGGAGCTTCGGCCTCGGGGATTTCTACCAGCTCTGAGAACCAGCCCAGAGCCCCGGGGAGAGGGTTTCGGTCGGCCTGGTCCCTTTCGACCTCGGCAATTTTTTCCAGGGCCTGAAGCTGGTGGGCGCTTTCTTCCAGCTGCCGGTTGACCCGGGCCAGTTCGGTTTCCAGTCCGGCCAGCTTCTGGCTCAACCGCTCCAGATTCTCGGCCAGCCCGGACAGGTTTTCCTGCATCCGGTTTTTTGCTTCCAGGACCCGGTCGAGTTCTTCTTTCAGTCCGGAAAGACGGGTTTCCGTCTGTTGCTTCTGGGCCAGGTAGCTTTCTTTTTCCCGGGACAGCTTTTCCGCCTGCTTCTGGAAAAGTTCCAGCTCCTTTTCCAGCCGGTAAAAATTATTGCGGATTTCAGTGGCTTCCTGGATTTTCTGCATCTGGCTGCGGCGCAGTTCAGCCAGCCGGTTTTCTTCGTTTGAGACTGCGTTCTTGGCTTCTTCCAGAGCCTGCCTTTTTTCTTCCACCTGAATGGTGGTAGTTTCCAGTTGCTTTTCCAGCTCGGCCAGACGAGAAAGGATCCCTGCCTTTTCTTCTTCCAGGGTCTTAATTTCGGTCTCAAGTTCCTGCCGGTCAGCTTCGGCTTTCTGTCTGGAGGTCTCCAGGTATTCCAGGCGCCTGCTCTCGCGCTCGATTTCGCCTTCCAGCCGCGACAGCTGGGACTTGAGGCTGAAAGCCCGTTCCTGGCGGTCTTTAAGCCTTTTTTCCAGCTCCCAGAGCTCCTTTCTTTTCTGGGCCAGGTTCTTCTCTTCTTCCCGGACTGAAGTCAGGGCCGCCTGCTCCCGGACTTCGGCTTCCTGCAGCTCTTTCTGCACCTGCTCCAGGGCTGTTTCCAGGTGCCTCATCCGGCGGTAGAAGTGATGGGCGGTAAGCTCCCGCTGCCTTTCCCGCAACCGGCGGAAACGGGCCGCGGCCAGAGCCTGGCGGTAGAGAGAATTCTTGGATTTTTCAACTTCAATGATGATGTCTTCCAGGCGGATCAGGTTCTGTTCGCTCGATTCTAACTTGGACTGGGCTTGCCTCTTCTTGTCCTTGTAATAAGCGGTTCCAGCCGCTTCCTCAATCAGAACCCGCTTTTCCTGCGGCTTGGAAGTGACAAAGGAGCCGATGGCTCCCTGTTCGATGACGAAGTATTCCTTTTCGCCAATGGAATGTTTCCACAGTTCATCCTGGATGTCCTTGAGGCGGACGGCTTTGCCGTTCAGGCGGTATTCGCTTTCGCCGGAGCGGAAGACCCGGTGGCTGATGACCAGCTCTTCCTCGTTGCCCAGAGTGATGACTCCGTCGGCCATGCTCAGGGGAGGCCTCTTGGCGTTGCCGTTGAAGATAAAATCTTCGGTCCGGTCTCCCCGGACGGATTTTAGACGGAGGCCGCCCAGGACCCAGAGGATACCGTCAACGATGTTGCTCTTCCCGGTGCCGTTGGGCCCGACGATGGCCGTGATTCCCGGGTGGAAAAGGATTTTGGTGCGGTCGGGGAAAGATTTGAAGCCCTGAACTTCCAGTTTCTTTATGAACATCTGATGCTATTCCTTCCTGATTTGGCCGGCAGCTTTTCTGGGGGTCGGTCCTGGATTAAGGCTGCTTCGGTTCCTACCACCAGCGGGGACCGGCTTTAAGATGAGTATTGTAATCAAATAAGCGGCGTTTTTGAAGGGCGGGGGCTATTTTTTTAGGATAAAACCGGGCTGGACCGCGTTGTCGCCCTTCGGGCGGCTGTGCTATAATCTTCTGCCTGAGATTGACTATAAGCCAGCGTAGCTCAGTCGGCAGAGCAGCTGATTCGTAATCAGCGGGTCGGAGGTTCGAATCCTCTCGCTGGCTCTCCCTTTTATCCCTCTCTTTTATCACCCCTCCTGGGTTAAAAAATCTCACCCCCGGAATCATCAGGAGGGGGGATTGCCTGGATTCCAGGATGAAGTAAGCTGGGAGGCGAACAAGCTATTCAAGGCGTGTCCAGAAAGGGTAAAGGCGGTTATGTTCGGAACTAAGGCGAGAAAAAAGCTAATGGTCGGAATTTTCCTGCTGCTGATTTTGGCCGCTGCTGCGCTTTACCCCCAGGCCAGAAAGTACCAGGTTATAACTCCAGAGGTCAGGCTGCACCTGGACCCCGATGACCGTAGCCCAGTTGTGGTCAGTGTTCCCCGGGGGGCCATCCTGGCCCAGGCCAGCGCCGTCCGTTTCCGGCGTAACTGGATTTTTGTCTATTATTACCATCCGGAGAAGGGCAAGACCCTGGCCGGCTATGTCTGGGAACCACAACTGAGGAAGTTATTCCCGATGGTCAACGCCCAATTGATTTACAACGGACAGGAAGTGGCCGAGCCGCAGGAGCTGGATTTCAGCCAGGAAGTGGAATTCCCTTACCTCTGGGGGATGCCGAAGCAAAAATTGCTGGAGGTGGAAGGGCAGCCCCTGGGGAGTGACCAGTCAGGAGAGACCGAGGTTCTTCAGTACCAGAGAGAAATCATGAACCGAAATTGCCTGGTGGAGTATGTCTTCATCCAGAACCAGCTGACTGCTGCCCGTTTCTTTATTCTTGATACTTTTGTTGATAACAATTATTACATCTCGGATTTCATTAAGGCGAAAAACTACCTGATGCAGCGTTTCGGCTTGCCAGTTGATGACCAGACTATCTGGCTCGATTCTACCTATCGGGAGCGCCGGGAATACTGGGGCCGGGCTCTGGGAGCCGGCCAGGTGGAATTCAGGTCGAGCTGGCTGGTGGGTGAAACCGAGGTGGAGCTGGTGCTAACCGGCTCGGATAATCGGGTGGCTTTTGTGGCCGAGTGCGTCGGCCAGAAATATAAAACATTTTTTTCTCATTGACCCCCTTTTACCCCCTATAAACCCCTCCTTTCTCGCCCCTTTTCCGGAAGGAAGGGGGCGTCTATTTTGGGGGGGCAGGGGAGGTTCCTGAGATACGGGAACCAGTCCCGTCGGTTCCCCCGCAATCAGAATTGCGGGTCCCCCTCCGCTATGTATCTCAGGAACCTCCCTGCCCCCTCGTGGGGTGGGGGAGTGATTGGAGAGACAGGGGAACCAGTCCCGACGGTTCCCCCGCAATCAGAATTGCGGGTCCCCCTCCGCTATGTATCTCAGGAAACTCCCCTGCCCCCTGGGTGGGGTGGGGGTAAGGCAAGAAGACCTGTCAGTAAGTTTTTCAATGATCATGGCTAAAGAGAAACCTAATCTAAAAATTCTTAAGTTCTCGGCGCTGATTTTTCCAAATTTGCAGTAAAAAAGGGTCAGGGAAGCTTCCTGAGATACGGGAACCAGTCCCGTCGGTTCCCCCGCAATCAGAATTGCGGGTCCCCCTCCGCTATGTATCTCAGGAAACTCCCCTGCCCCCTCGTGGGGTGGGGGAGTTGCTGGAAAGGAAGTGCGACCAATCCCAACGTTTTGATTATGGCTATATCTTTGAGGCCATTGAAGTCAAAATACCGATGTTTTTAGACATAGGTTCTTGTAAGCTAGGAATGAGCTGGCTCAGGTTTCTTTCTGGGTGAAGGTCAGGGAGACGCGGTTGCGGCCGAGCCATTTGCTGTGTAGCATTAACTGCTCAGCCCGTTTGACCAGAGATTCCACCGTGTCGAACCGCTGCACCAGGCTGGCTCCCATGGAAACGGTGGCGTTCAGCAGGCCAGTTTCCACTGTTATGTAGGATTCAGCCACCAGCAGCCGCAGTTTATTGGCCACTATATCCAGCCGGTTTTCGTCGATATTCAGCAGGCAGATGATAAATTCTTCGTTGTCCCAGCGGGCTACCATATCCAGATAACGAATATTCTTCTGTAAAGTGCGGGCGATCATCCGGATGAGCTTGGCTCCGTTGAACCGTCCAAACCTCTCCTGAATCTTGTTATAGCTGTCGATATCGGCATATATCAGTCCGAAGGGAATGTTATATTTCTGATATTCGCTAATCTTGTTTTTCAAATACATTTCCATGTAGAGGCGGTTGGGAATGCCGGTGTCAATATCCAGAAGCTGCATCTTTTCCAGCTCCGGCATGCGCAGGGGAATGGTTATGGCCGGGGAAGTGCTGGTAAATATTTCCACTATTCCGGTCGCCTGTCCCTCGGTGTTCATCACCGGCAGTGCCTTCAACCTGGCCGGCAGCCGGTAGCCGGATTTATTCTGGATGAAAACCTCCAGAACCTGGGGCTTTTTTTCCTGGAGGGCTTTGTCGCAGAGGCAGTTTGAGGCGCAGATATTCTGGCCTGAATAATCTGTGTAAAGAGTAGTTTCAGACTGGCAGGATTTCCCGAGCATTTCTTCCTTGGTGAAGCCAGTCAGGTCTTCAGCCACTTTATTCCAGAAAACTATCTTCTTGTCCCGGTCGAGAAGAAGGCAGCCATCAGTCGTATAATCCAGGAGATGTTTGATGAATTCGTCCTGGACCCTGTCTAAAACCTGGGAAATGGGCTTTTCGGTCATCTATCGCTTCCTTGCTTAACTGTTATTGCCAATGATATTCTGATGCACAGTAATTTCTTATATAATAATGGCTCTTTTTTGTCAAAAACAAATTCAAGCCTTCTCTTCTTGTGTAAGGCCCGTCTTATAACTTTCAATTTCAGGGTCAGTTGCCCCGAAATCGAGGCCAATAACTCTATTTTGCACCTGGCTCAGCCAGGTTCGACCACCCGACCCGGGCTTTAATTATCCCGGCCCGGCGGTGTCCTTATAGTGGCTTGGAATAGTGATAATACTGGCGGGCGTAATAGCCCTCCTGTTCCAGAAGGCTGACGCCGTTTATGATCACTCCCAGGCAGTTGATTTTGTGGTCTTCAATCTTGTTCCGGGCCTGCTTCAGGGCATTAACCGGGGTCTGGCCAGCCCTGACCACCAGAATCAGCCCATCCACCTGCTTACCGAGCACCAGGGCGTCGGATACCGCCAGGATGGGCGGCGAATCGAACAGGACGAAGTCAAACTGCTGCTTCAGGAAATTGATGAAGGCCTTCATTTTTTCCGAGAACATTATTTCCAGTGGGTCGGCCGGGCTAATGCCCGAGGGGACGACAAACAGGTTGGTATAAGCCGTAGGCCTGATTATTTCTGAAGCATCAACTATGGAGCTAAGGAAATGGGTCAGGCCCCAGGTGTAATCCACGTTGAAAATCTCCTGCTGCCGCGGCTTCCTCAGGTCAGAATCAACTATGACCACCCGTTTGTGGGCCTGAGCCAGGGCCAGTCCCAGGTTGGAAATTATGGATGATTTGCCGTCCTTGCTCAGCGGGCTGGAGAAAATCAGGGCTTTCCGGGCCGGGGAATCAAAAGATAGCAACAGGGAAGTCCTGATAGAGCGGAAGGCTTCCGACTGGATGCAACGGGGTTCGCGCTGGATGATAAGCTCAATCTGGTGGTTATTTTTATCGTTTTCAGCGAGCCCCGGCTCGGCTTTCAAGGATAAGCTCTTGGGCTTGGCTGGGCCGTGTTTCTTCTTTTTCTTTTTATCCAGAATTCCTGGTCTGCCTTTCAACAGGCCGGACAGGGTTCTGAACTCAGCCCGGGGTCCGCGGGGCTTGTATTCTTTTTCAAAGGCCGGGATGGTGCCGATGGTAGGCCAGCCCGTTGCCTGGGTAATATCGCGCGATGACTTAACCGTGGCCACCAGGTAATTTATGAAGAGCGAGGTGCCGGCGCCGCCTACAAGGGCCAGAAGCACCCCGATGATGAAAGTCTTGCGGCGGTTGGGAAAGGACGGATTAACTGGAGGGGAAGCCCGGTCCACTATCCAGACATTTAGGGCCTGGAGGTCCTTCAGCCTGGAAGCCAGGTCGGTTTCGCTCTGCCTCTTGGACAGGGCTTCGAGCAGGGCTTTCTTGTTTTCGGTTTCAATTTTCAAGCTGTTATAAAGAATGGCTGTGCTGTTGGCTTTATAGGCCTGAGCCTTGAGGTCATCCAGCAGCCTCTGCAGGTTCTGCTCCTTGGCCAGAGCCCCCTGGTACTCGGCGTAAGCAGTTTTGATAAGGTTTTCTTTTTCCCGGGTCAAGGAGTCGTAGGTGGCTTCTATCTCGGATTTCAACTTCTGCATCTCGGGATATTCGGGCTTCAGAGTGGCCAGGCGCCTGGCGTATTCCCGGCTCAAAAGGGCGTATTGCTCGCGCAGCCGGGCGATGGCCGGGTTGGAAGGCGACTCCGGCAGTTCTTCCGGTCGCAGGGCTTTGAGCTGGTTATAGGCGCTGAATTTATTGACCCGGTCGAGGGTAGCCGCGGTCAGCGCGGTGTTAACTTCAGTGATTTTCTGGATTAGAGGAGCTTCAGCCGAGCTCAGCGGCAGAATGCCCTGAGCCGTTCCCAGCTCGGCCAGCTTCTTCTCGGCCTCTTCAATGTCTTTCCTCAGGGCTGAAATCTGGGTACTCAGAAATTCGGTAGCCTGCTCGGAAGCAGTGTATTTCCGCTTGATAAGCATTTCAATGTAGGAGTCAAGCAGGGTGTTCAGGACCTCGGCCGCCAGCTCTGGATTCTTGTGGTTGAAGCTGACCTGGATTAACTTGGTTCCGGTTAAAGGAGACACATTCAGGCTCTCTATGAACTCATCAATGAGCCTTTCCTTAAAAACCGGGTTATCCGGCTGGACTCCTTCTTTCTGCAGTTTTATCGGCAGCTTTGGGGCGATGAATTCCGGGTGGCTATGAAGCTTCATCTTTTCGATGACATCAGCGGCCAGCGACCGGCTTTTGAGCAGCATAGCATGACTCTGAGAATTTATTCCGCCGCTCAACCGGCTCAGCTCTTCAAAGGGCAGGACGCTCTGGGTCTCGTCAATCCAGATGGTCCCGCTGGCGGTGTAGATATGGGGGGAGATGAGGATATAGACAAGAGTCAGGGCCACAATCAGTACGGCCACGGTCAGGCCGGTCCATTTCCACCTGAGGACGGCGTGCCAGTAGTAAAGAATCTGTTCCAGCAGGTTCTGCTGGGTCTGCCTGGCGCCGGTGGTCGGGGTTGTCGGAGTTATTTTATCCATGATTTATCCTGAATGTTTAATTCTTTCCTTGCCATTCTTTCCTAACAGCTCTTTTTATTTCCAATTTTTCAAGGCCCCTGCCGTTTTCCTCTTTATCCGGCGTCATCTTGCTTATTACTTAACCACAATGACATCCCCATCCTGAAGGGGGAAGTCCGGTCGTTTTCCGTCTATTATCTTTTTTAGGTTAAACCACAGGTTCTTTTCCTTGCCGGTCTGGGGGTCCTTCCTTTTAACCAGGATCTGGACGGCATTGGCCCACTCGGTCAGACCTCCGGCCTGGGCTACGGCCTGCAGCAGGGTCAATTTTTTGGATTCCAGGAACTGGATGGCCCCAGGATTCCTGACTTCCCCGTATACATAAACAGTCAGGGTCTGGTCGAACGGCACGATTATCTCATCCTTGGGCTTGAGCAAAATATTGGTATCATTCCTCCTTCTAAGCAGCTCGTCCACGTTCAAGACGATTCTTTCTTTTTCGCCGTTATCCTGCTGCCTGAGGATGTGGATTTCCTTGCCCGCCTGCTGGGTCAGCCCCCCGGCTTCCGACAGAATCTGGAGCAGGGTGGTGGGGCCGGCCATCTCGTACAGGCCAGGACGTCCTACCGCACCCAGAATGGCAATTTTCTGATGTTCCCGGATGATGACCGTCACATGAGCGCCCTTGGTATATTTTTCATCAAGGATGGCCGCTATTTTCTTTTCCAGCTCCTGGGCGGTCATCCCGGAAGCCGGCACCGGGCCGATTACCGCCAGGGTAATTGTCCCGTCTTCGGCCACCCTGACCGTCTGGTTCAGCTCGGGCAGCTCGTAGACTTTAATCTCCAGCAGGTCCTTGGCTCCTATCCGGTAATCAATGACCTGGGCTGCCTTGGTCGGCTCGGCCTGCTCCTGAGAAAATCCGGCGCCCGAAGAAAGAATCAGGGCTACTAAAATGAGAAGAAATTTTATTGCCTGTAGTTTTGAGCGGCTATTCATTCTTTCCTTACTCCATCCAATTGCGTTCTTATATTTTGTCGTTTTAATCCATTTATATTTTAATATCATAACAGGGAAGGAATTGGCAAAGCATTTTCGCCCGGGATCGAGCCAAAGGTCAGGTTAAAGCCGATAAAAAAGCGGTTGAGTTTTCGCTCAGCCGGCAGAATCTTTCTCTGGCTCATATTCCCGAAAAGGCTGAGGTTCCATTCCCTGCCCAATCTAATTCCGATATTGGCCGAAAGCGTTGTGAATTTGTAGGTGGGAGCGGTTTCCTGCCCCTCTTTTCCCAGAGGATACTCGGCCTGACCAAAAGTAAGATTATTGCCCAGGCTCACCTTATCACTCAGGCGGAAAATAAAGCCGCCACCGTAGGTCGTGCTCAGGTAATGCAGGAAGGTTGAATAGATTGATACGCTGAATCCCCTGGCATAATATCCCCTGAGGCTCAGGGAGCGGCTGAGATTTATGGTGACCGATCCGTTGCCCACGAGGTCCGAGGCCGCTTCATAGAGCGGGCTTTTTGGGTCAAGGTAAATATAGCCAACACTGAAACCACCCTGGAAAGTGGCTCCAGTCGGGGAAAGCTCCGGGGTAAACTCCAGGCCCCCCAGAATGGCGTAGCTCCGGCTGTCTTTTATTCTTGATTCTATGTATTTGAAATTGTAAAAGCCCATCTGGCCGTTAAGGAAAAATCGGTACCTGGGATTTGGCTGAAAATAGAGGAAGGTATCGGCATATATCTCCCGGCGGTTGAGCTCCCGGTCAATAGAGAGGCCTTCATATTCGGCATTTCTGTAATTAAACCTGGAAGTGCTGAGCTGCCAGGCCACTGCCCCCGACCTGGAAAACTGCCACAGGAACAGGCTATTCCAGGCAATTTCTTCCTGTCTGATATTGAGGATCAGTTCGGGGCTGAAGCGACGGCGGGTGTTGTTGTAGCTGAAAGCCGTCTTGCCGTAAGCTTTCTTGAAAAGGAAGTGCACCTGGTTGTTGGTCCTGAAGTTAAAGGCTCTTTCCTTTTCGTTTTTGACATAAAAGGCACCCTGCAGTGACTGGTAGCTGTCGAAGATGATCAGCTTTTTCAGGGGCACCAGCCACTGGAAAGCCGGTCCGGCGGTGAAGGTGAAATCAGGATATTCTTCCTCCTGGAAGCCATAATAAATATCTGAATCATAGCCGGCATTGCCCAGGGAAAAAGCTCTGTATCCCCGGAGCGGCCCCATTTTCCAGGGGGCAGCCCGCAGCATTCCCAGAACGGCATTGGCCATCCAGTTGGTCCCCTGGGCCCGCGCCGGAATAGGGGAAATAATGAAGACAGAAAGACACAATAAAAAAATAAAACTGCTTACCAATTTTCCAGGCTTCAATTTTTTGCCCCGTTCCTTTATATCATTAAAGACTGCGGTCTTCAATAGGCGCCTTTCCCGAACAACACCGCCGGAATGGTCTTAAAAATGATGCTGACATCCAGCCACAGCGAGAAATTATCAATATATTCCAGGTCCAGTTTCATCCAGCCGTTATGGTCAATTTCGTTGCGCCCGGATATCTGCCAGAGGCAGGTGATGCCGGGTTTCATCGAAAACCGCCGGCGCTGCCAGACCTCGTATTTCTCCACTTCGCAGGGCACGGTGGGGCGGGGCCCAACAATACTCATATCACCGGCCAGGACGTTAAAAAACTGCGGGAATTCATCTATGCTGAAATTCCTGAGAATCCTGCCCACCGGAGTTATATACTGCAGCTTTTTCTTCTTGAACTTAGGGGTGGTCATCTCATGCAGGTCGTTCACCTGTGACAGGTGCTTATCGGCATCAATTCTCATGGTGCGGAACTTGAGCAGCTTAAATTTCCGGCCGTGAAGCCCCAGCCTTTCCTGCCTGAAAAAGACCGGGCCGGGCGAAGTCAGTTTGATGGCCACCGCCGCCGCCACGTAAATCGGGCTTAAGAGGAAAATGGCCGCCGAGGAAATGATGATGTCCATAGCCCGCTTGACCAATAACTGCCATTCGCTGATGCGGACAGTGTTATAGCTTAGCAGTGGTATGCCGTCGATTTCAGTAATAACCGAGCGGGCGATTCTCATATCATAGAGGTCAATGGCGATGGAGGTCTCCTTTCCTTCTACCTCGCAGACATGAAGGGCTTCCTGAATCTGATTGAGCCTGGAACGCGGCAGGACAAAAACCACCTGGTCAACCGGCACCTTGTGGAAAATAGCCAGCAGGTCCTTGAGGCCGCCGATTACTTTCACTCCGTTAACTTCTTTTATTTCCCGCTGCTCGTCATCGTTGATGGCACCGATTATCTTGAGACCCCAGTCCGGGTTCTGCCTGACCTTGGTTATGAACTGGGCGGCCCGGTTGCCCGTGCCCACTACCAGGATGTGGCGCCAGTTGTAGCCCTGCTCCTGGATTTTCCTCAGGGCCAGGATGACCAGGGCCCGGTCAAGCAGAAGAGCCAGAGTTCCGGTGATTATGAAGATAAAAAAGAACATCCGGCTGAGGTAAGCAGCTTTCAGGACAAAAAGAGCGGTGCCGTAGCCGAAAAACATCATAACTGAGGAATTGATAACCCGCACCGCTGTCCGGTAGTAAGGCTCGATTCTTAGAAATTTATAGCTCCGGTTGAGTAGCAGACAGGCCAGCCAGATGGCTACCCCCAAAAAATAGGCCAGGGCGTACTGTTGAAAGGTATTAAGGGGAGCGCCTGTTACTTCGGCCTCTGGGATTAAAGGAGCAAGCTTTAAGTTCAAACTGATAGCTTCTCTAATTCCGTAAGAAATGATAAAAGCTATAGTCAGAAAAAGTAGGTCAAAAAGGAAAGCAACTTCCTTTAAGAACCTATCTCGTTCCTTAAGCATGGCCCCGTTCCCAGTGTTTTTATATTAACATTTTTTTGTCAAATATATCAATTTTTCAGTCAAGGGTTCTAAGAACCCTGGCCGGGTTGCCGGCTACTACGGTGCGCGGGGGCACGTCTTTGGTTACTACCGAGCCGGCCCCGACAATAGCTCCCTCTCCGATGGTGACACCAGCCAGAATGGTAGCCCCGGAACCCACAGAAGCCCCCTTTTTGACCAGAGTCGGAACGACTTTCCAGTCCTGTTCGGTCTGAAGCTGACCGTCGGGCGTGGTGGCTCTGGGGTAGAGGTCGTTGATAAAGGTAACTCCGTGTCCTATGAACACGCCGTCTTCAATGGTCACACCCTCGCAGATGAAAGTGTGAGATGAGATTTTGCAGTTTTTCCCGATGACCGCGCCCTTCTGGATTTCAACAAAGGTTCCGATTTTGGTGTTGTCACCAATGGTGCAGCCGTAGAGGTTGACAAAAGCGAAAATTTTGACATTTTGCCCCAGCTTGACATCGGGGGCGATGCGACAGTATTCCATCAGGTCCTCCCTTCAGCTAAAATAAACTACTCTGTCAATCTTACCAGATGTCCCTTCTGGACAATAGACCTGTTGGAAGCTTCCAGCAGTTTGACCACCATCAAGCCAGCCAGGCCGTTGTTAACAGGCTCGCTGTTCTTCTGCAGGCAGTCAATGAAATAATCCACTTCTTTTTTAAGGGCTTCGGTGGTATCAAGCTTGGGTACATAGACATCGCCGATGCGGTAGTTAATCAGCATATTATGAACTTTTTCTTCTGAGGTCTGGATTTTTAGCTCCACCCCGCGGTCGTAAATCTTGACTTTTTCATCAGCCGAAATATCGTCCCAGAGAAGCATCCGGCGGTTGCCGCTGATGATGGTCCGTCTGACCTTAACCGGACTGAGCCAGTTGACGTGGAAGTGAGCGATGAGGTGGGGATTATTGAAATAGACCGTGATGTAGGCCACGTCTTCAAAATCGCCGTTGTAGTGGGAAACTCCCTGAGCAGAAACTGCCACCGGCTTATCTTTTATCAGGTGGCACATGATGGAAAAATCATGCGGGGCCAGGTCCCAGACTACATTGACGTCGTGCTGGAAAAGACCGAGATTCACCCTGACTGAATCATAGAAGAGAACTTCTCCCAGCTCCCCGGCGTCTATGATTTCCTTCATCTTCTGGACGGCGCCGGTAAACAGAAAGGTGTGGTCCACCATAATTTTGAGGTTCTTTTTGGCGGCCAGCTCGATCAGGTCCTCAGCTTCCTGGCTGTTGATGGTGAAGGGCTTTTCCACAAAGACGTGCTTGCCGTTGAGCAGGGCCCTGCGGGCCAGTTCATAGTGGCTGGAAACGGGGGTGACCACGGCCACCACATCAATTTCCGGGTCCTTGATCAGCTCATCGGGGTTGGAATAGGCCTTGATGAATGGATAGGTCGAAGTAGCAAGCAGCATCCGCTGCGGCCGCAGGTCACAGATGGCTGTGAGCCGGGCTTCCGGGTTGGCGTTAAAGTTGCGGGCTACGTTCGGCCCCCAGTAACCGAAACCGATAACTCCGACATTTATCATGTCTTCCGCTCCCTTTTCCGGCCGGGTCCTTGGCTAAACCCGGTTGGAATAAAATTTATGCAAAGAGTCCGATATATATTCTATCTGTTCCTCGGTAAGCTCCGGATACATAGGCAGAGAAAGAATCTGGCTCTGTTGTTCGTAGGCTACCGGAAAGTCTTCCGGTTTGTGCTTCAGGTGAGCATAAGCCGGGGCAAAGGGGAGAGCATAGGGGTAATGGATGTTGGTAGCGATGCCCTGAGCCTTAAGGTAGTCAATCAACTTTTCCCGTTCTGGGATGCGGATGCAGTAGATGTGAAAGATGTGGGAACAGCCGGGGCGGATTTTGGGGCATTTTATCTGAGGGATGTCTGACAGGAGCTGGTTGAGTTTGAGGGCATGCTGATAACGGGCTTTATTCCAGTCGTCAATGTATTTGAGCTTGACGCTGAGGATGGCCGCCTGCAGGCCATCAAGCCGGCTGTTAATGCCTTCTATTTCGTGGATGTATTTTTTTTGCGAGCCGTGGTTGGCAAAGAGGCGAGCGCGGCGGGCAAAGTCGTCATCGTTGGTGATGATAGCACCACCGTCGCCGTAAGCACCCAGGTTTTTACCGGGGTAAAAGCTGAAGGTGCCGGCCAGGCCAAAGGTGCCGGTTTTCTGGCCGTTGAAGGTAGCAAAGTGAGACTGAGCGCAGTCTTCTATCATGGGGAGGTGATGGCGGTCGCAGACGGCCTTGATGCGGTCCAGAGCGGCAGGCTGGCCGTAGAGGTGGACTGGTATGACGGCTTTAGTTCTTGGGGTAATTTTTTCTTCCAGCCTGTCTGGGTCAAGATGGTAAAATTCATCAATATCCACAAAGACTGGGCGGGCTCCGGTCTGGCTAATAGCTTCAGAGGTGGCGATAAAGGTGTTGGCCGCAGTAATTACTTCGTCGCCGGGACCGATGCCCGCGGCTTTAAGGCTGATGTAAATGGCATCTGTCCCGTTGGCGCAGGTTATGCAATGTTTTACCCCGTATTTACCGGCAAAAGCCTGTTCAAAGGCTTCCACGTATTTTCCGCCCACGAAAGCGGTGTCATTGAGAACAGATTGAATAGCGGCATCAATTTCAGGCTTTATAGAGCGGTACTGACTTTTCAAATCAACAAATGGTATGTTTGGCATGTTATTTTTGCCCTTCTTTTTATTTAAAACTCTGCCTTTTGCCTGTCTTAAATTCTGTATGCAGATATAGATATACCAGAGCCGGCAAAAAAAGACAATAATATTGTGTTTTAGCTGAGGCACCCATTTGCCTTGGCTATTCCTCCCGCACCTTCCTTATACAAAATCCTCAAATAAATGTCAAGTTTTTTGTTTGTCTTATTAGCTGTCAGTAGGTGAGAGATCATTAGATTGGTAAGCTTTTATTACCAAGGAGATTAAGATGAATAAAAATTTGTTCGAATCGGGTCACTTTTAAAAGTGAAAAATATCTTCTATCAGAACCCGATGAATAAGCTCAATTTGCAGAGCTTTCCTTATCTCCCTAAGATAATTTCCCCTTCCGTTGATATGATCATTTACAACTTTTGCTAGTCCGCTACGATTCCAATAAGGTCGGCTGAGTGTCTTTTCGCTCAACAAAATGTCTCTTATATAATCGGCCAGTTCATCCCTGTACCAACGTCGGTATCGTCTGAATTCAGAGTAGCCAGAGATAAGGCGGTCAATATGCAAGGTAGTTAATATCTTTTTATCAAGCTTAGCAAAGGTATGTGTCAGTTTATAAGGCAAATCCTCATGATTATATGCTTTATCAAGAAGCATTTTGCCTAAAATCCATCTCCTTTTGATTTGGGGAAATGGCCATATTCCTTTTCCCCCATGAGTTCCGGTTGTTGGAATCTTCATCAATTCAGGTTTATTTTTATTAATTACTCTCAGCTCAAAGTTGATTCCGAAGTTGGGCTCAAGCTCTGGGGCCTGGTAGAGGACTTTTATAAAATCATTATCTAAAAATGGACTACGAATCTCAATTTGTGAAGTCTCAAGAGTTAAAAAACTATTCCACCACCATGGAATTGCTCCCTGAAGCAAAAAGGTTAACGGATTAATATTCTTAAATTCGGCTCCAGTTTTTTTAGCTAAATCAAGGTGTTCAACAAAGTCTGGGCTTATAATTTCAGCAGACGGAGGTCTTGGCTTGAATCCAAAAATTCCTTTAAGCACCTGACTACCATATTTTCCTGTCATTCTAACAGGCGCAATTTTCCTGGCCATAGAGTTGAAGTAAAGAACATCTGCTTTATCTGTTCCTTCTAAGCCATCCGAAATGTAGGTGACTCTTTCAACCCAAGAAGGATACTCATTAATAAGTTTGTTATCGTCCAAGACTATTTTTGTGTGTTTTTGGCCACAGATATCTGCCACTCTGGGAGCTATTTTTGCGTCTAATATATCTTTATAACTGCCGGTAAAGGTATAGCAGGGAAGTTCGCCCGGCTTTGGATTCCTGCAGGCAATGATTGTCCTGGTATCTAATCCACCTGTTAACCCCAGCCCAATAGGTCCACCTTTAAAATAGCGGGGCAAGATTCTCTCAAAAGTAGATTCAAGTTCTTCTGAGAACTCTTCCGGGCCTAATTTGGCCTGATTTTCCAAATCCCGCATATCTATGTAAGTCTTTTTTTCTATGCATCCGTTTTTAATTATCCATAACGAGCCGGGAGGCAAAAGAGAAATCTTTGGAAAGTAAGTTCTATGTTGTACGACACAATCGTAAACTAAGAATTCGCCAACGCTTTGTAAAGAGATTTCCCGTAGTGCAGGGAAGGCCTTCAAAAGAGCCTTAGCCTCTGAAGCGAAGGCCAAAAAGTCTGGATGTTCGTATAAATAAAGACGTCTTATCCCATACCTATCGTTGAATATAATAACTTTCTTTTGATGGAGATCAATTATAACCCCGTGATACCAGCCGTTTAAATCATTGAAAAGATTTTCCCCGAATTCCTCATATCTGTGAATTAGAGAAGAAGCATTATCAGGATTAAATTCATGCCCCATTTTTAGGTTAAAGATTACTGCTCGGTCTTCATAAATTTCTCCCGTTAGAAACATAGCTAAGTCTTTTGATTCGTTAAATATGGGCATGCAATCAGCAAAAGAGTTTTTAATTGCCGAGAAACCGATAAAAAAGCCCGCTTCATTGTTTTGATAAAAACCATAATTATAAAAGTCTTCGTGCAACATACTTTTTGTCATTAAAGAAATTAATTGGCTTTCATCCCCTTCTGGATATTTCGTAATAATTCCGGCTATTCCTGGCATTTTACTGACTTTCTTTAAAGTAATTTTATTTTATGATTAACATATTATTATGATTTGGGTCAAATAGAAATTTCTTTCAGGCGAGGACATGGTATCCAATCCAAGGAAAGTATCGGAAATCGGCGAGGTGGAGGGCCTTAGAGTCAAGAAAGTTACGTTTTTACGATTGGTATTTAAATATTAGGCTCTTCCGGCATTTTAATGGGTAGGCAAGTGAGATAGAATAGCTCCGAAAGGAGCGAAGTTATGGAAGTTAAAGAACTTTATCGTCAGATTTTGGGGATTGAAGAGCCCTGGAAAGTGAGTCAGGTGGAACTTGATGTTAAGGGGGAACGGATAGATGTTAAGGTAGTTCATGATGAGGAGGTT